>NZ_SAVB01000009.1 GCF_004022265.1 Paenirhodobacter ferrireducens | reverse complement strand
GATCCGGGTCCCGCGGCTCGAGCAGGCTGTCGGTCCGCGGCGCCGTGCGCGGTGCCGGGGCATCGAGATCGCGCAGTGCCGCGCGCGTGCCCGCCCCGTTGCCCAGCATCTGCCCCGGGTCGAGGCGCTGATGCAGCGCCTGCTGCACCAGATCTAGGTCGAACCGCCGCGCTCGCCCCTCGCCGGTGAAGCACCCGGCCAGCGTGCCCTGGGCGACGTATTGCGAAATGCGCGCTTTCGACACGCCAAGGCGCTGCGCGAGCGTCGTGGCATTCACCTGCACGCCGCAATCTCCCATGGTTGGCTGGTAAAGCCCGGTTGGACTTGTTAAGGCCCAGCAGGTTAAGGCTTGCCCGGTCGTTAAGCGGGCCGAAACTATCAGGGCCCGAATTACCCGTGCGACGAGGGGGGCCGGGAAGGACCCGGGCGGTTGGCGCCGACCGATCAGGAACCTTCGGCCTAGCCAAGCCGCTTGTAGAACATCTGGCTCAGCGTCCGGGACAGATGGCCCTGCAGCCGCGCCTCGAAAACCGCCATCGCCTCTTCGTGGAAGTCGAGCCGCGGCTCGTATCTCGGCACCTTGTCCGTGAGGATCGCGACGATGCCGATATTGCCCGAGGCGTCCTTGCGGTAGATCCCCGGATAGAGCCCCGACTGCGGCACGAAGTAGGTGGAGCGCTTGCGCTTGCGCCCGCTCAGGGTCGAGCGCGCCGTGGCATTCGCGGCATAGTCGCGCTGGATCTTCAGCGCCGACATCACCTGGTTGCGCTCGCCCGTCGACCAGTTTCCATAGGCATCGAGCCGCGCCTCGTCTGCCGGGATCACCGCCGAGATCAGCCCGTCATAGGCCAGCGCCCGCTGCATCTGGCCCTCGAACCCAGTCGTTCGGCGCGGCCCGCCGGCTTCCTCGACCTTCAGATAGTCGCGCGACGCCCGCGTCGGACGTTCCACCACCGCGGCCGTCAGGTCCTCGACCCGCGCCTTCTTCACGTAGAAGGCGTTCTCGGTGAACTTCGTCGGCCGGTCGAACACGACCGTCATCCGGTCCCGGATGTGGTCTTTGACTTCGTCTGCCGTGTCGTTCAGGGCCCAGGTCGCGGCGATGCGGATGTCCCGCTCGGCCATCACCGTCAGCGCAGCGACGAAGCCCGAGACGTCCAGAGCAATCTCGGCCATCTCCACCTCGCGAAACAGGAACGCCCGGTCGGGTCGTTCCCGCCGGGCGCTCGTGTAGATCATAGGAAGAGATATGCCTCCGGTGGTGATAAGCGTCAATCCCCTTTCTGCGGATACCCCCGCATCCGGTCGAGGGAGGCCACAAGCGCCGCGACAAGGCGCTTGCGATGCGTTCCGTCCACGTTCCAGCCATGCGCCGCCAGAATGCTGCTCAGGTCCATGTCTTCGAGGCAGACCGCATCCACGAGACGGCGGTCGAGGATGATCGAGGCCCCTGCCCCGCGCGCACTCGGCCGCAACCGGCGCACCACCATCGCCGCCCCGTCACCGATCCGCCGGCGCAGAAGCGCAATCTTGCGCGCGTCCTCGAGCCGCAGGTCGGTCACGTCGACGCCCCGGCCCGAGCCGCCCGTCCGGCCCTCGAGGCTCGAGAGCTTGATCGCCCCAGCCTCGTGCCGCTCGACCAGCGTCCGGTAAAGCCGCGCGATGGCGATCTGCCCGGGCGTGAAGGGCGCGGGCTTCTTCGCCGCCTGCGCCCGCGCTTCCATCCGGTCGAAGACATCGGCCGCCCGCACCGCCCTGCGCGGCTGCGCCTCGCCCGGGCCCTGATAGCCCGCATCCTCGATCGTGTTGCGCGTGCCCGGCCGGATCTGCCGCACGGTGAACACCCGGCACGCCCCGCGCGCCGGCGCCACCGGGATCTCGGGGCCGCAGACCTCGGGCGCCGTCGCTGCCTGCAGCAGTGCCGCCCGCCGCCCCGCCTCGCCCATCGTGAGCCAGCGCGTCACCGAGATCTCGGCCGGCCGCACCGCCAGCAGCTCGGCCGCCGCCAGACGCTGCGCCGCGCTCAGCCGCGCCCAGTCCTGCACCGACACCCCCACCGGCCGCGCCGCCTCCGCCATCGCGCTCATGCCGCACCTCCGGCCTGTACCAGCTCGGCAATGGCCTCGCAGCGCGTCACCGCCGCACCGCGCCGCTCCAGGAACTGCCGGTCGGCCTCGGACACGAACCGCCCCGCCGCATCCGCATCACGCACCATCCGCATGCGCCGGTCAGCGTCGCGCCCCCGCTCGCGCACCTGCTCGACGGCAAAGCCGCCCGGCCACAACCGCGTCTCGCGCAGGTGCCGCAGCAGCTCGGGCGCCCAGCCCTCGGCCAGCGCCCGCCGCCCGAGATCGGCCGCAAACACCGCCCGCATCAGGGGCGAGGCATCTTCCGGCGGCGCCTGGATCTTGCGCGCACGCTCAAGGATCTGGTTCGCAATCGGCATCCGGTCGCTGTCCTTGCGGGCGGCCTCCGCCGCCACCTCGTCGGCCAGCGCCTCGAGGTTCAGCGCCGTCATGTAGGCGAGCCGCGCGCAGAGGTCGCGGCACATCCCCGCATACTTCTCCAGCGTCAGCCTGGCCGGCCGCTCCAGCCCCAGCCGCTCCAGCGGCTCGATCAGCAATTCCCGCACCCGACGCTCGCCGGCTGCCTGTTCTGCACTGTCCATTCCACCTGCTCCGTTCTCATCGCATATTCAGAGTTATCCACAGGCGCCGTCGGTCGGATTGCGGTCCGTTCCGTGTGTTTCATTTCTTATATTTTCTTTTCTTTTCTTATAGATTGTAACAGTTACCGTTCAGTGCTGGAACGTTCCGGAACTGTTCATGAACAGTTCCGTTCTGTTACGTCACAGAATTTCAGTAGTGCGCAGGCCGGCCGAACCACCCTTCCTGCCGCGCCACCATCAGCACCCGTTCATAGGCGCTGACACGGCGCTGCCCGCTGACGTGATCGAGCAGCCACTTGTCCATCCGCTCGACCAGCACGGTGTCATCGAGGGTGCGATCGTTGACCCCGAGCGCCCGCAGCCCCTCACGCAGCCGCTTGAGCCGCATCGCCACCGCACGCTCGCCCGCCGCCCGTTCCCGTTCCTCGCGGCGTGCGAGCGCGTCCTGCAACACCTCGATCACCACCGGATGCGCCAGCCGCACCCGATCGCCACAGCGCACCCGGAACCAGCCCCGCAGCGGCCCGAAGTCCATCGCCCGCAGCTCCCGCCAACGGATGATGTCGAGCCGCAGCAGCCGCGACAGCTGCACGTCATCGTCAGGCAAAGTCCCGGTCGGCGACTGCATCTGCGCGATGTCGAAGAGCGCGCGGGCCACCCCCTGCACCTCATAGGTCGCGCACAGGTGCATCGCGCTGTTGAGCCAGCGCGAGAAGTGCCACGCCACGAAGAAGTGGTTCTCGAGACGGAGGTCGCCCAGCTCGTAGTCTGGCAGCTCTGCCGCCTCGACCAGGTTCACCTTGGGAACACCCATGATCACGCCTCCTTTGCCCGCGCGCCCTGCCCTAGATCCGCGCCGCTCGCGGCCCGATCGCCGCGCACACGGCATCAAGCCGCTTGCCCAGCACCGCCGCCCGCTCGGCGCAGTCCGCCTGAACTGCAGCGATCTCGGCCCGGATCGCCTCGATCTCCTCGTTGCCGCTGGTGGGACCAAAATCCCGCTCGCGGATCTCGGTCACCCAGCCCGGCAGGCACCAGGTGCCCACGGCCTCGGCAACCGTCTTGTCGGTGTCCGCCCCCTTGTAGCGCTTCGCCTTGCGGTCATAGGTCAGCACCAACATCTCGATGATGTCGCCGCGCTGCTCCTGCGACGGCTGCCGCAGCGCCTGTTTTGCCTCGGTCTTCTGGACCATCGTCTTCTCCTCGATCGGTTTGGGTTTTGGATCGGCGCCATGCCGGCGCCGCGTGCATCTCGGGCAGAGGTGCTTCGTTCCATCGAACTGAACCCAGCCCTTGGAACGTGCAAATCGTCCGAACGCCTTGCTGACGGTGAATGCCGCACGACCGTTGAACGCTCCTGCCTTTTTCTGGACATCAAAGGGCAATTCCGCGCAGCACTCGTCACAGGTAAGCAGCACGCGCATCCCCCCGGAATGCCACTTGACCCCGCGCATCGTCATAGCTGCCCCTCCTGCGCGCAAAGCCCCAAAGGGGCGCGGCGAGACCGGCCCGCCGCGCCAGTTGGCCGGCCTGCCGTGCGGCGCCCGTGGACAGGGTCGCAGGCCGGCGGGAAATCCGAGGCTCCGCTCGCCCGGGCGCGTTCCGCCCGCAGCTGCATGGCCCGCCGCACGATCACCTGTTGCATCGCCACGGATCGGCGGCGGCGGGCGAGGTAGATGTAGTTCACGCACAGACCCAGCTGCCGGCAGGCCTCTGCCTCAGACGGCCAGGACATGCCGCCAATCGAGAACTGCCGCCCCCGGTTGCGCACGGGCTCCCGAGGCAGGCCGAGCCTGTCTTCCCGCCCCTGCACGATCGCCTGGTAAACGGCGTTCGTCGTCACCCCAAGGGCACGCGCCGCCGCCTTCGCATCGGGGTAATCCTCGCCCCTGATGCGCACCGGCATCGGCTCACACCCATGCGGCATCCCCACACGGTCGAGCCGGCCGGCCCGTGCCGCCTGGCGGATCGCATCGGCGCCAACCCCGAACGCCTGCGCTGCGGCATTCACATCCTGATAGGTCACGCCGCGGATCGTGATCTCACCATACTTGCGCAGCCCCATCACGCACCGCCTTTCGGTGCGGTGGCCTGCGCCAGATCAAGCAGCGCCCCCCTCAGCTGCTCGTTCTCGGCGGTCAGGGCATCGTTCGCATGGCAGGCTTCGAGGAACGATTTCGTCAGATCGCGCAGCCGGAGAATTACAAAGTCGATATTTTCGTGGTGCCCTGCAAACCGCCTGTCAATCTCACCTGCAGCGCGGAGAAGGCGCGAGATGGCATCGTCCGTCGCTTCGGTGCAGGCAACCTCTGGCTCTGGTGGGTAGCAACCAGCCTCGACCTTTGCCCCGTCCTGTGCGGCGGGGAGAGTGATGGACATACGCACGAGACGGGCCAGAGCGATTGCCAGCTGACGGCGATACCATTCGGCCCGTTCCGCCCTCCATCTTTGACCGCTTCCATCACCCTCTAGGTCAAACGACTGATGGCCGATGACCAATCGCGGACACCCACACATGCCAGTCGTGGTGCAGCGGTCATACATCGCCTGCTCGTCATCCGTCAGTTCTCGCACCAGATAATCGCTGCTCATGCCTCACCCCCGATCAACTGGGGGGCAAGGCGGGCGCTCAGCGCCTCGACCTCGACCTCGCACCCAAGCTGCCACGCCTGCGCCACGACCTCGGCCAGCGTCTCGCGCCAGTCGAACCGTCCCAGAAGGTCAGGCCGGACATGCGCCACATGCGCATAGGCCGCCAGACGATCCGCCATCTTGAGCCAGCGCAGCTCAGTCTCGCTCAGGTTCGGCGGGCATCCCAGCTCCACCAGCCGCTGCGCCTCGCACGCCGCATGTGCCGCGGCGATCTTCGGGTGGGCCACCTTGAACGGCCCCGGCAGGTCCCCGCATTCCGGCTCGCCCGCATCATGGTGCAACGCCGCGTCGATCAGATGCCGCGACGGCGACGGGTGCAGCGCCAGCAGGATCTGCGCCACACGCGCATGATGCTCCGCCAGCGTCTCGCGCACATGCGCGAGGTCAGGGTTGGCGTGCCAGCGCGTGCAATATCCGCCGCGCAGGATCTCGTGCAGGTCACGCATGCAGCACCCTCCCGCCCCGCAGCGCCGCAATCCGTGCCGCCAGCGCCGCGCGCAGGTTCGCGTGCGCCTCGAGGCTCTCGTCGGTCTCGCGCAGCGCCCGCTCGCAATCCTTCAGCGACCCGCTCAGCGCCGCGCGGAATGCTGCCGCCTGCGCCTCTCCGCCTTCCTTCGCGACCACCTGACAATGCCCGCCGAGGTCCGAGACCTCCGCCTCGAGCGGCTGGAACACCCCACCGGCCAGCGCCGCGAAGTGCTCGCAGATCGCCCGCGCTGCGGCCTGGTTCATCCGCCCGAGCCGGTCGAGATAGTTCACCCCGAGCCCGCCCGGTCGGTCCTCGCGGATTTCGGTGCCATAGCTCAGCGACGAGGCCGTCACGCCGATCGCGGCGCTGACCTTGCGCAGGCCGCCCGCCGCCTCATAGGCCGCCGCAACCGCGTCCTGGATCGAGCCTGCCTCACAGGGGCGCATGTGAAACCTCCGGAAATCTGTTCGCTTGGGGATGGACCGCGCCCGTGCGAGGGTCGGAGCATGGGAAAGAGGAATTTGCAGAGAGAGGGACGGCGGGGATCATGCGGAGGCTTCCTTCCGCGTGCCGGCGTCGACCCAAGACGCGGTCGGGACCTCGCCGCAAGTTTCGCGCTCGATGGATACCGCGAGCACGAGACTGTGGCGCCGCTTCCCGCTCAGGATTTCCGACAGGTAAGACCGGCTGATGCCGATCCTCTCGGCAAATGCCGCTCTGCTCTTCCCGGACTTTGATATGAATTCTGCCAGCATAAGTTCGTTCTCTCATGGCGAACATTGCTTGGTCAAGGCAGAAGTTCGATGCCAGCGAACTGTTCGCTTCCAGCCCGTCGCGACCGAGATCGAATTCCGGCATAGTGCCGGCATGGAGATTGATCTCAAATCAGCGCTCAAGCGGCGGGGGATGTCGCAGCAACAGCTTGCCGACGCCATCGATGTAAGCAAAGGCTACATCTCTGAAATCGCGAGCGGGAAAAAGCGCCCGTCAATCGAAACGCTCGAGCAGATCCTCGATGCTATCGACGCGGATATTGCAGAGATCATCCCCACCCGCCACGTTATCGCCGTCCCTGGCTACGTCGGCGCCGGTGCTGAGGTTTACCTCTCTGACCCATACCCTAAGGGCGAAGGGATGTATAAGGTTGCCTGCCCGCCGCAGATCACGCCACACAGCGTGGTCGCCGTCGAGGTGCGCGGCGAGAGCATGGAGCCGGTGTTTTCCGAAGGCGACCTGCTGTTCTACACCCGCAACGGCGACCACGGCGTGCCGAGCGAGGCGATCGGCCGCAAATGCGTGGCCGAGACCGAAGACGGCAAGGTCTGGGTCAAGCAGTTGAAGATTGGCACCGCACCCGGCCTGTTCAACCTGCTCTCGATCAACCCCGCAGCGACGAACATGCTCGATGTCCGAGTCAAGTGGGCCGCGCCGGTGCGCCTGCACCTGCCGAAAGAGTTCGTGAAGAGAGTTGAATGATGATCCCTGAACCGGAACCCTTGGATGCGCCAGAACCAACTGGACACGTCGGCGAGAGGCATAGCCCGGAAGCGCTGAATACCATCCCCGAAGCGCGATCCTGTATCGCCGATACAATCGCCTATTTCTCAGCCGCGGAAGCGAACATCAGGATTTTCTTGCTTGGTGTTTTTGGAGACGACATCAACGCGGCCGATGCGCTGATCGAAAAAGCGAGGTCAGATCAATTTATCGATGTCCTATTACCCGTAGCCGTCTCGGTTCGAGATCGGCCGGACATGAGGCAAGCGACAGCATCATTCAGAATGGCGCGATCGAAGGTCAAACGGTATCGAGACACATTCGCACATGGGGTCTTCGCAACCAGAAGTGACCTGCCTGACAGGATCCTGCTTATGCGTGCGGATCCGTATAGGGCTGAGCATCGTGACCTATTTTCCGCGCTGAGCAGTAGTCAGATTAGCCTGCAGAATCTGAACTTTCGTTTTCAAGCATGGACATCCACGGATTTCCAACGTGCAAGTGCCATGGCAGTCGCACTCTTGAATGCATCTCATGCGATGTCAGTATGCTTCTCGCGATCTCCCGAGGAAGTCGGCGCGTGGCGTACAGCACTAGAGCTCCAGGGGCTTCTGGAAGAGCCTCCTCATTCGGAGATCTATCGTCGAGGGCAGCAGTGATCTCGTCATAGATCGCCAAGGCGACCATTACCGCGACAGAACCACAGTCAACAGCATTCTCTGCGCCGAGGGTATCCTCCGACGGTGAAACTGATCCATTCTTCATTCCAACCTCCCCGGCTGCGCCCCGACCTGATATTGCCACCACCAGCGCGGTGTTGCGACTAGGCCGGTTTGGCCGAACGCCAGCTTAAGGATCTCCCCTCGCTGCCGCCAACCGGCGCCCTTCACGGCGTCAGCTGTCGGCAGTGATTCTCGCAGATCGATGGCAGTGCCGCAAGGCAGGGTTCGCCTATAGTGAACTTTCATCTTGACTGGATGTTCTCTATTTGCGAACCATTACCCATCACCCGCCGCTGACACCCACCCCGGGCCGATCGCGGGATCACCGATGGAGGATCACATGGGCAAGCCCAACCTGCACGTCTCTGACCTGCTGCTCGCGGCGCTGATCTGCGCCGGCAGCCTGGTCATCGCCCGCGCCGCGCTCGACACCGCGCTGGCGCTGCCGCAGCTTTCCGCCGGGGCGCTGGTCTGATGGTGCTGCCCGTCTCTCCCCTCGCCCGCCTGCTCGACCGGCTCACGCCGCTCGAGCCTGAGGACCGCGTCGACGCGATCGTCGAAGAGCTGATCGCGACTGGCGACAGCAGCCTCGGCCTCGCGGAGATCGACGGGGCGCCCGCGCAGATCATTCTGCACGGCGTCCATGCCGAGGGGCCGAACCTGACGACGACCTGCGCGCGCTGGATCGCCGCGGCGGTCGATGCCGCCCCGCTGGCCGAGGCCCGTGCGCGCCTTGCGTTGACCGGCTGATTGCACAGCGCGGGCGCCGGGACCTCCCCGCCGCCGCCCGCGCAGCCGCGACCCCGGCGGTGCCACCACTCACGATGACCACAGCTGCCGCCGGGGCAGTGATCCGGGCATGTCGCCCGGTGCGGGCGGGATTTCGCTCGACTGGCACCCGCCCGCCAACCCTCGAAAGGAACCATCCCCCATGACCGACCACGTCGACAGTTCGTCGATGATCGCACGGCCAACAATGCCGTGCGCCACCAGTATCGCACCCTGAGCGAGGCCGAGAAGCAGCAGATGCAGCGCATCAAGGATCTCGGCGCTGAGTTCATCGACGCGCTTCACGAGATCGGCGGCACTGCCCCGGCCGGTGAGGCCATGGGCTCGCGCGACCTCTCGCTCGCCAAGACCCACGCCGAGGACGCGGTGATGCGCGCCGTCCGGCACATCACCGCCTGATCACCAAAGACAGAAAGGACCGACCATGTTCGGAAAACTGAAAGAGCGCCTCAGCGGCGGCAGCAAGAAGCTCTCGGGCAAGACTGACCTGCTCGAAGGGATCTGCGCCATGGCCGCGCTGGTGGCGATGGCCGATGGCGAGATCGAGGACAGTGAGGTCGAAGCGACCCTCGCCGCGCTTCAGGCGCATGCGACGCTGGGCGGCGCATTCGCGGCCTCCGAGATCGAGCGCGCCCTCGACAAGCAGCTCGCCCGGGCGAAGGGCGGCATGGCCGGCAAGCTCGCCCTCAAGCGCGAGATCGAGGAAGCCAAGGCAAAGAACGCGACCGACGAGCTCGAAATGGCGCTGATGGTGGCGATCGACGTCGCCATGGCTGATGGCGAGATGGAACCGCAGGAGCGCGTCGTGCTCGAGGACCTCGCCAAGCGTCTCGGCTTCAGCCTGTCGAGCTATCTGTGATGGCCGCGACCGGTCGCTCGGCCATCCTGATCACCACCGCCGCGGCGATCGTCGTCGCCCAGGTGATCCTGCCCGCGACGTTGGACCTGATCGGCTCGATCTGCCTGCTGGCGCTCGGTGCCTACGGCGGGTGGTCCGCAGCGAAAGCAGCCGCCTGACCTTCCGGTGACCGGCCCCGCGCGGGCCGGCATCCAGAGAGCCAGAGGAGATCGCCATGAATGCGATGATGCAGCACGAAGAACTTCAGGTCAGCATGGCCAGCCTCACTGCCATGCCGCCGGTCGACACGGGCGGGCGGATCCCGGTCAAGAACACGCCGGCCGACGTCGCAGTCAGCGACCATTCCTACAGCATCACCGCCGACGAGCTGCGCCAGTTCATCGAGCGCTTCGAGCACCTCGCGGCCGAGAAGCAGGACATCGCCGAGCAGCAGAAGGACGTGATGGCCGAGGCCAAGGCGCGCGGCTACAACACCAAGGTGCTGAAGATCATCATCGCGATGCGCAAGCGTGACCGCGACGATCTGGCCCAGGAAGAGGCCACCCTCGACATCTACAAGGCCGCCTTGGGGATGGCCTGATGGAACAGCCCCACCACCCCGCCCACGTCAGCCTCGCCCCACTCCCCGAGGCGCTGCGCCCGCGGCACAACGATCCGCGCGCCGAAACGGCGCCACCTCGTGACGTCATCTCGCCCCCACGCCGTCCGCGCCGCCGCGCTCCGGTCCTGATCGTGGCGCTGCGCGAGCTGCTTGCGGAAGAGCGCCAATGAGCACGATCACTGCGGCTGCTGACCGCTATCTCAACTACTTACATGGTCTCGCGCATTCCGTCGCAGCACAAGCATCAGAAAATATGGTGAGGGCGCTGGTGGCAGAGCGCGACGCGGTGGTGAAGCGCGCCGAGAAAGCTGAGGCCGAGGTCGCGCGATTGCGGGCGCAGGCTGAACCGATGGCGTGGCTCTGTGAAGACCAGACTTTCAAGGGGGAATACCACTTCGAGCGAAAGGCGGAGAGGGCCGCATTTTTCGAGAGCGAGGGGGACTGGGCGGTGACGCCGCTCTACGCCTCCGTCACCACCTGCCCGGAGACCGAGGTGCGCGCCTATGTGGCCACCGCCCGCGCGGCCCTCACCGAAATCGCCAGGATCAGCGGCGGTCCGATCCGCCGCATCGCGCTCGATGCACTCGACAAGATGGAGAAAAACTGATGGGAAAGCATGAGCAGATCACGATCACTCGCCCTCTGTGGGTCCGGGTGTCCGATGTCGCGCATTGGTTCGGGATTTCGCGGGCGACGGTCTACAGAGCCGCGGCGCGGGGCGAGATCACCATCCACCGGCAGCGCGGCAGCCGCGTGAACGCGGATGAGATGGATGCCTGGCTTCGGGGGGAGCCGCCTTCCAGCGCGTCGTGAGTGTGGGGCTAGATGTGGGGCCAATCAGCCCCACAAATCAAAAACAAAAACAATATCAATACACTAGGTTGACATTGTGGTGCCGACGGAGGGACTTGAACCCCCGACCCTCGACTTACAAGATCGCCGCTCTACCAACTGAGCTACGCCGGCACGCGGCCCTCGATACAGGGCGCGGCCCGATCGCGCAAGCCTCAGCGCCGGCGCAGGTTCGCCCGCGCCAGCACCACCACAGCGGCCAGCCCCACGGCGCTGACCAGCAGTGCGGGCGGCGCCGCGTCGCCGAGGTTCTCGAGGCTCGCCTTCTCGTGCACCCGCGTCGCCAGCGTCTCGTAGTTGAACGGGCGCAACAGCATCGTCGCCGGCAGCTCCTTCACGCAATCGACGAAGACCAGAAGCAGCGCCGATCCGATCGAGCCCTTCATCAGCGGCAGATAGACCGCGCGCAGCACGCCCCCCGCACTGCGGCCAAGCGAGCGCGCGGCCATCGGCAGCGAGGGCGGGATCCGGCCGAAGGCGGTCTCGGCCGAGCCCTCGGCCAGCGCGAAGAAGCGCACGACATAGGCCAGCACGATCGCGGTGGCCGAGCCGGTGAGGATCAGCCCCGGGTCATGGCCGGTCAGCGCCGCGATGGTATCGGCGATGCGGTGGTCGAGCGCCGCAAGCGGCAGCAGGATCCCCACCGCCAGCACCGCGCCGGGCGCCGCATAGCCCAGCACCGTGACCGGCAGCACCAGCCGCGGCAGCCGCCGCCCCGAGAGCCGCACGCCGTAGACGAGGAACAGCGCCGCCGCGACGGTCAGAACCGCCGCCGCGCCCCCCGTCGCCAGCGTGTGCCAGAAGGCGCGGGCAAGGCCGCGCCCGCCCCAGGCCTCGGGATGGGCGGCGGCCTGCGCGCCGAGCACCGCCACCGGCAGCACGAAGCCCGCGGCGAAGGGGATCGTGCAGGCCACCGTCGCCGCAAGCCCCGCAAGCCCCGGCAGCCGCGTCGCGATCACCGGGCGCGTGCCGCGCGCCGACTGGTAATGCCGTGCCCGCCGCCGCCCCGCCGCCTCGAGCGCGACGAGCAGCAGCACGACGCCGAGGATGACGCAGGCAATCTGCGCCGCCCCGCCCGCATTGCCGGCCTCGAGCCAGGTGGTGAAGATGCCGGTGGTCAGAGTCTGCACCCCGAAGTAGTCGACGACGCCGAAATCGGCCACGGTCTCCATCATCGCGATCGCCGCACCGGCGGCGATCGCCGGGCGCGCGAGCGGCAGGCCGACCCGCCAAAAGAGCGCCCAAGGCCCCGCGCCAAGTGCCCGCGCCACCTCGTAGCTCGCCCCCGACTGCTCTCGGAAGGCGGAGCGGGTCAGCAGGTAGGTATAGGGGTAAAGCGCCGCCGCAAGGACCAGCGTCGCCGCCCCGCGCGAGCGCACCTCGGGGAACCAGTAGTCGCGCGCCGTGGCCCAGCCCATGGCAGCGCGCAGCCCCGACTGCACCGGGCCGGAATAGTCGAGGAAATCGACCAGCGCATAGGCGCCGACATAGGCCGGCACCGCGAGCGGCAGCAGCAGCAGCCACTCGAGCAGCCGGCTGCCCGGGAAGCGATACATCACGACGAGCCAGGCCGCCCCCGTCCCCGCCGCGGCCGAAAGCGCCGCCACCCCGCCCGCGAGCGCCGCCGTATTCGCCAGATAGCGCGGCAGGGTCGAGGCCAGCATGTGCGGCCAGATGTTCTCGGTCGGGTTGAGCGCGATCCAGATCACCGCGACGAGCGGCGCGGCAATCAGCGCCGCAATCGCCAGCGCGCCCGCCGACCACAGGCCCGAGCCCGCCTGGCGCAGCGCGCCCGCCGCCGCGGGCCCTGCCGCGCAATTCCGAGTGTTCTTATCAGATTCCATGCGCTTCCTTATCCCAGAAGCGGTTTGCCTGTCCAGAAATCCGCAGCTATTCTCGCCGCCGAGCAGCAAAGGACAATTCCATGCAGGTCGTCTTTCACCTCGGCGCGCATTCCACCGACGAGGACCGGCTGATCACCACATTGGCGGCAAACCACGATGCCCTGGCCCGGGTCGGCGCGGTGGTGCCGGCACCGCGCGCCTATCGCGGCGCGCTGCGCGACGCGCTGATCGCGCTAAAGGGCCAGCCCGCCGATCCCGAGACCCAGGCGAGCCTGCTCGCCACCTGTCTGGGCGATGCCGCCCCCGAGGGCAGCCGGCTGATCTTCAGCCACCCGAACTTTCTCGGCCTTTACGACCGGGCGGTGACCGAGGCGGGGTTCTACGCCTCGGCCCCGGCCAAGCTCGAGCCGCTGGCGAATCTCTTTCCCGATGCGCAGGCCGAGTTCCACCTTGGCCTGATCAACCCCGCGACACTGGTCGCGGCGCTGGTCGCCCGCGCGCCCGAACGCAGCTACGACGACTTCATGGCGGGGCAGACGCCGGAAAGCCTCCACTGGGCGCCCGTCGTGCGCGAGATGGTCGCCGCCGCGCGCGGGCTGCGCTTTGTCGTGTGGTGCAACGAGGACCAGCCGCTGATCTTCCCCGAGGTGCTGCGCAGCCTTGGCGGCATCCCCGCCGGCGTGCCGCTGGTGGGCGAGGACAGCCTGCTCGAAGAGATCATGACGCACGAGGGAATGACGCGGCTGCGCGGCTATCTCGCACAGCACCCGCCGCAGTCGGTGGCGCAGCGGCGCAAGGTGGTCAGCGCCTTCCTCGACAAGTTCGTCCGTCCCGAGACGCTCGAGGTCGAGCTGTCGCTGCCGGGCTGGACCGAGGATCTGGTGGCGCAGATCACCCGCGGCTACGAGGCCGACGTGGCCGAAATCGCGGCGATGGAAGGCGTGACCTTCATCGCCCCCTGACCCCCGGCACCGGGCGGCCCCTCCCGCGCGGGAAGGGCCGGCCCGCATCCGTGCCCCGGTCAGGCCATGCCGAGCGCGGCCTTGTAGATGTCGAGGATCGCTTCCTCTTCAGCCAGATCATCGCGGTCGCGTTTGCGCATCGCGATGATCTTCTTCATCACCTTGGTGTCGTAGCCGCGCGCCTTCGCCTCGGACATCACGTCCTTCTGCTGTTCGGCGATATCCTTCTTCTCGGCTTCGAGATGCTCGAATTGCTCGATGAACTGGCGCAGTTCGTCGGCGGTCACATTATAGGCGGCATCATTCATGGCTCTGCTCCTGCTCGTCCTGCTCGGTCAGTGCGTCCTGACTAGCCCGCCGGCCCCCGCGCTTCAAGCGCCCGAAGGCACCCACCGGCCGGCCTTTGCTTGCCAAGCGCCGCCCACCGGGCTAGGCCGGTGGGAAAACGCGGGAGGAAGCAATGGACTATCTGATCTGGCCGGGCGCGATCATCGTCCTGGCGGGCCTTGCCGGCATCGTCTGGAGCGTGCTGACCGTTGGGCGCGCCCGCCGCGCAGGGCTCAGCGACGCCGCGCTGCGCGAGAGACTGCAACATGCGGTGCTGCTGAACATCGGCGCGCTGCTGGTCTCGGCGCTCGGGCTGATGATGGTGGTGGTGGGCGTGATCCTGCGCTGAGGCGCGGGCTCAGCCGTCAAGCTCGCCAAAGCGCCGGCCGTTGCGGATCAGCACATCGAGCAGCGTGACCGGTTCGGGCGCGCCTTCGTTCAGGAGCGCGCGCAGCCGCTTGCGCAGCGCGAGCAGCCCCATCCGGTCCGCCTGGAACAGCGGCCCGCCGCGGTGGCGCGGAAAGCCCGTCGCGGCGATCGCCACAAGGTCGACATCGCCTGCGCGATGCGCCGCGCCGGCCTGCAATGCCGCCGCCCCCGCACCGGCGATCTCGGCCAGCACCCGCGCCACGATCTCGGCCGCGCCAAGCCGGCGCACGGCGCCCCCGGCCTCGACCCGCAAGGCCTCGAGCACGGGCGCCTCGTCCGGCCAGGGCGCGGGCGGCTTGCCCGCCTCGTAAAGCCAGACGCCGCGCCCCGCGGCGCGGCCGGTGCGCCCCTCGAGCCCGAGCCAGGCGAGATAGGCGCCGCCGCTCCGCCCGGCCGCGGCAAGAAGCCCCTGCCCCGCCGCGAGCCCGATCCGGTCGAGCCGGGCGAAGGGCCCCTCGGCAAAGCCCCAGCCGGTCAGCGCCGCATCGACCACGGCCGGTGCCGCGCCGGCCATCACCGCGCGCTCGGCCGCCGCCAGAAACGCCGCCTCGAGCTGCCCCCCGAGCCCCCGCGCATGAACCACCGCACCGCCCTCGGCACGCAGCACCGCCGCGAGCCGGTGCAGCGCCGCCCCCGGCTCGGGCGCCGCCGCCCAGATCTCGGTCAGGCCCGGCCAGCGGGTGAAGGACAGCTCCGCCCCCGCCCCGCCGCCCTCGAGCGCCAGCACAACGCCTGCCGGCAGCGCCGCGCGCAGCCGCGCAAGCTCGCCCGCGCCCGGGGCCGCGAGGATCACGTCGGCGGGGCCAAAGGCTTCGGGCGCGGCCACCGGCTCGAGCCGGTCCCAATCGGCGTCACGCTTGGCGGCATTGACCCGGCCGGCCTGCAGCGCCGCCTCCTGCGCCTCGGCGATCAGCCGCACCGAGGCCTCGATCCGTGCCGGATCGGTGGCGCCGAGCTGCACCCTGAGCCCGCGCCCGAGCAGGGCGAGCGCCAGCCGGTCGGGCTGGTTCCAGAGCGCGACCGAGCCGACCCGCGCGACCTCGCCCACGACCGGCGCGCCGGCGATCTGCGCCGCCGCCCGCCGCGCCGCGGCGACATGGCGCAGCGCCGCCGAAAGCTCGGCACCGGCGAGGTCGGCATAGGCCACCGCCTCGAACTCGAGCGCCTCAGACAGCGGCAGGAGCGCTGCCGCCTCGATCACCTCGGCGGCGCGGGCGAAGACGGCAGCCAGCGGCCCCTCGGGCAGCCGCGCCCGCGCCGCCTCGAGCCCGTCGAGATAGCGTACCGGGTCCTCGACCGAACCCTCGCGCGGCGGCAGCGGCGCGGCGCCGCTGTCGGCCACCCGCAATGCCTCGGTCAGCGCGGCGGATTCGACCGCCCCCTCCGAGGCCACGGCATCGCACAGCCCGGCCCGCATCGCCGCCTGCGCATCAAGCCCCCGCCCGGCGGTCACGAAATCAAGTGCCGCAGCCGCCCCGGCCCGACGCGCGAGACGCACCAGCCCGCCGGCCGCGGGAATCAGCCCCATCCCGGCCTCGGGCGCGGCGAAACGGGTTCCCGACAGCGCCATGCGCAGCCCGGAGGCCTGGGCAAGCGCCAGCCCGCCGCCGGCAATCGTGCCGGTCAGCACCGCGACCACCGGCACCCGCGCCGTGGCGATCCGGTTTGCCAGCACGCCCAGCGTCGGCACTCCCGCGGTTTCGGCATAGTCCTCCGCGGCATCGGCCGCCACCGGCCAGCCGCCATCTCCGGCGCGCAAGACGATCGCGCGCAGATCGGGGTCCTGATCGCAGGCGGCCAGCGCCCCGGCCAGGGCCACACGCAGCCCCGCGTCGAAGCCCGCGCCCGCCGGCGCCTCGGCCGCCCCCGCCAGAGTGATGAGCGCCACGCCCTCGCGCCGCTGCAGCCTTGCCCGTTTCGTCATCGCCCGTCCGCTCCGCCGTTTCGCAGAGTTTACGGACAAGCCCTGCGCCTGCAAGGAAAAACCGTCCTTTTCCAGAGACTTGAACGCCAAGCCCCGCTCAGGCAGCGGTTTTGCGCTTCGGCGCGTGATTGCGACAGAAGGGGGTTGCCGGCAACAGATCGAGCCGTTCTTCCGAGATCTTCTCGCCACAGACGGTGCAATAGCCGTATTCGCCCTCGGCCATCCGCCGCTCGGCCGCCTCGATCATCCGCATCTCGTCCTGCGCCGAGACACCCAAGCCCCGCAGCACCTCGTCGGTCTCGTGCCAGGTCGCCTGTTCGGCCCAGTCCTTCTCGCCCTCGCTCTCCTCGAGGTCGTCGGAAATCTGGTCGACGCGCGCCAGAAGGAGCGCCTTGCGGGCTTCGAGTTCCGCCCGCCGGGTATCGAGGGATTTCATGGCTTTCTCCTCTGTTTCCGGTGTATTGTGGCCGGAAGTGTAAAAAGTGGCCTTGATGCAGGTCAATCCTGTCGGTTGGAAGGGATGAAGATGACGCGCACGATCGGTGCCTTGCTGGCGGCGGGGATCTCGCGCCGCTTCGGAGCCGAAGACAAGCTGCTTGCCCCCTTTCGTGGCCGACCGCTTGCCACCCATGCCGCCCACGCCCTGCTGGCGGTTCCGGTTGACGAACGGGTCGCGGTGATCTCCTCTCCCGCGCTGCGCCCGCTGCTGGCCGATTACGAAATCGTCGAGGTCGCACCGGGATGCCAGCAGTCGGACAGCCTGCGCGCCGCGATCGACCATGCCGAGGCGGTCGGCGCCGAGCTGCTGCTGATCGTGCTCGCTGACATGCCGCGGGTGCCGCCGTCGCTGATGCGTCAGGTGCTGGAACATGCCGCGGCCGACCGCCCGGCCTCGGCCTGGGCCGGCAGCCATGGCGCGCCGCCGGTCTGCCTGCCGGCCTCGATGTTCGACGAGCTGCGTGCGCTTGATGGCGACCGTGGCGCGGGCAGCCTGCTGCGCGGCGCGCCCGGCGTGGTGCGGGTGCCTTGCATGCCGCATCTGCTGGCTGATATCGACACGCCCGAGGATCTGGCCCGCCTGCAATAGGCCTAGCGGCGGTGGCGCTCGACCCCGTCGGTCCAGACCCGCGCGATGTTCGGCCGGCTTGCCCCGTGCAGGATCTTTTCCAGCAGCCGCTCGCCCGTCTGGCCAAAGACCCGGATCGTGCCGTCGCGCGCCGTGGTGTCGACCGCCATCGCGTCGAACTTCAGCCCCGGCATGAAGGCGCCCACCGGCAGGCCAAGCGCCTCGGCCCCGCCGCGGGTGGCCAGATGGAAGGCCGTGCGCATGTCGACGCGGGACGGCCCCGCGCCGCGCTCAGAGGGCGGCCGATCGGCATCGACGCCCCCCTCGCGCATCCGCGACGCGGCAACCGCCATCCGCGCCGCCTCGAAGATCGAGGGTGCGGGCCCGCCCGAGATGTCGGTGCCGAGCCCCACCCGCAACCCGCTCTCGAGCGCCCTGCGCAGCGGGAAGACGGCATTGGCGAAATAGGCGTTCGACAGCGGGCAATGCGCAACGCCCGCGCCACGCTCGCGCAGCAGATCCATGTCCGAGGGCGACAGATGCGTCGCATGGGCAAAGACCGAATGCGCCGGCATCAGGCCGAAATGGACCAGCGTCTCGGCATCCGAGCGGCCCATGCGGGTGCGCACGAAGCCATGTTCCCAATCGCTTTCGGACACATGCGACTGCACCCGCACCCCGGTTTCCGCGGCAAGCCGGCCCAGCCCCTCGAGGCAGGCATCGGTACACGACGGCACGAAGCGCGGGGTGATCGCGGCGGCGACCAGCCCGGCATTGTCCGGCAGCGCGGCGATATGGGCGATCACCGCGCGGCTGCCGTCGACCGCCGCCTCGGCCGAGGCGTCGCGGTAGAACTCGGGGCAGGTCTCGGGATGATCCATCGCCACCTTGCCGATCACCGCGCGCTGGCCGAGTTCAAGGCAGATCTCGGCCAACCGGTTCGTCGCCGGCACATGGATCGTGGCGAAATGCAGCGCCGAGGTGGTGCCGAGCGCCAGCATGTCGGCGATCAGCGCGCGATAGACCGTCTCGGCGAAATCCAGATCGGCAAAGCGCGCCTCGAGCGGGAAGGTGTATTCGTTCAACCAGTCCTCGAGCGGCAGGTCGAGCGCGGTGCCGAGCTGCGCATATTGCGGCGCGTGCACATGCAGGTCGACAAAACCCGGCAACAGCACCTGCCCCGCGGGCAGGCGCTCGGCGTCGGGCGCATGGCCGCCCGGTTCGACCGACAGGATCGTGCCGTCCGCGTCGAGGGTGAAGAGCGCGTCCCTCAGTTCCTCCAGCTCGCCCGAGCGGGGGGCATGGAAGGCATCGGCGATCAGCCGGCGCAGGCGCATCGCTCAGGCCGCCTTCGGGCCAAGGCTGGTGCCGTAAAGGCAGTTCTTCTCCTTCAGCCAGCGCCGATAGGCGATCGAGGAGGCATCGGCGCGGGTCGGCGTCTCGGCCCGCGGTTCGAGCGGCAACAGCACCGGGCGCTGGTTCTCGAGGATGATCTTGTCTTGCAGGAAGATCACCTGCTGGAAGGCGATCAGGTCCTGCGTCGTGCCCGTGTCATCGAGCAGGAACATCACCGGATGCGCGATCGAGACGCCGGGCTCGACCGGCTGCACGAAGAGGCAGATCACATCCCATCGCGTCGCCGAATTCGGGCAGGTCTTGTAGAGCAGCACGGTGAAGGGCGTGGTGACGCGATAGATGTAATCGGTGCGGATCGCCCCGGTCGCGGCCAGCGCCGCCTTCGGCTGGGTGAAGACGCAATCCGTCGCCCAGACCTCGTCCACGTCGCGGCGGATCTCGCAGCGGTATTTCTCGACCTCGGTCAGCGGTTCCGAGCCGAGGATGTCGGTGTGCACGAAGGGGAAATGCGCCATGTCGAGGAAGTTCTCGATCACCCGCGGCGCCGAGGCGCGCACCGGGATCGCGCCGCAGGGCACATAGCGGCGGTCGCGCTCGTCGGCCTCGGCGATCTCCGGCACCTCGCCCGCGGGCGTGCCGGTCGTCGTCCACAGATAGCCATAGCGCTCGCGCAGCGGCAGTTCCGCCTCGTCCATCCGCACCGTCAGCAGGTCACCGCGTTTCGTCACCACGAGGTCATGGCCCAGAAGCCGGGTGCCATGAGCGCCCTGCGGCATGTCCTGAATGCAGCCAAGGCAGAACCACTGGTCGTTGCTGCCATCCGTCACTTCGGGAACAAGAGCGTTCATCATCCTCTCCTCAGGCATAGATCCGCGCCATGGTCTGGCCATGTTCGGCAAGGGCGGCCTCGATGTCGAGCCGGGAGAAGCCCCGCCGCTCGATCACCGGGACACCGTTGATGAAGGAATAATCGACCGCGAAGGGACCGCACATGACGAGCGCGGCAAGCGGATCGCGCTGCGTGCCGGCAAGGCCGAGCTGGTCGCGGCGCACCGCGATCACGTCGGCGGCCTTGCCCGGCGCGAGCTGGCCGATGTCGTCACGGCCAAGCAGCTTCGCCCCGCCCCGCGTCGCCATCCACAGCGCCTCGCGCGCCGAGAGCGCCGCCGGCGTTCCGCCGAAACCGCCGCGCCCGCCGGGCTTGGCCGACAGGTATCTCGCCGGGGCGACGCGCTGCAGATACTGGGCCATGCGCGCCTCCTGGAACATGTTCGAGGTGTCGTTCGAGGCCGAACCGTCGACGCCGAGCCCCACCGTCACCCCGGCATCGAGCATCTCGCGCGCCCGCATGATGCCAAGGCCGCAACGCATGTGGGCCGAGGGGCAGAAGGTGGCGCCGGTGCCGGTCTCGGCAAACAGCCGGATCTCGGCATCGTCGAGGAAGATCGCATGCGCGAACCAGACATCAGGGCCGAGCCAGCCGACGCTTTCGGCATAGCCGACCGAGCGCATGCCATAGATCTCGTGGCAATAGAGCTCTTCGTCGAGCACTTCGGCGATGTGGGAATGCAGATGCACCCCCCGGTGCGACCGCGCCAGCTCGGCCGCCTCGCGCATCAGCCCGGGCGTCACCGAGAAGGCCGAGCAGGGCGCCAGAACGATGCGCGTCATCGCCCCCTCGCTCATGTCGTGATAGCGGTGGATCAGCCGCTCGGCGTCGCGCAGGATGTCCTCTTCCGCCTCGACGCAGCTGTCGGGCGGCAGGCCGCCCTTGCTTTCGCCGCGCGACATCGCACCCCGCGCCGCGTGAAAGCGCATCCCCATCTCCTGCGCGACACGGATCGGCGTGTCGAGGGTGCAGTCGTTGGGCATGATATACTGGTGATCCGACGAGGTGGTGCAGCCCGAGGCGATCAGCTCGGCCATCGCCATGCGCGCGGCGATCTCCATCGCCCGGTCGTCGATCCGCGCCCAGATCGGATAGAGCGTCTTCAGCCAGTCGAAGAGCGGATCGTCCTGCACCATCACCCGGGTCAGGTTCTGATAGAAATGGTGGTGGGTGTTCACCATCCCCGGCATCACGACGTGATTGCTCAGGTCGATCACCCGGTCGGCCGCGACATCCGCGAAGTCGGCCATCGGCCCGACCGCGGCGATGCGAGGCCCGTCGATCAGAAGCCCCGCATCGGTCAGCTCGCGCCCGGCCGGGCCGCCCGCATCGTCGAAGGTCGCAAGGACCGAGATGTTCTTCAGCAGGGTCTTCATCGCACGTCCCGGAAATAGGGCTCGGTCAGGCCTTCGGGCGCAGCCATCAGCCGGCGCATCCGCTGCCAGGCGAGCACCGGCACGATCATCAGCGCGATGGTGCCAAGGTAAGGCAGCATCGACAGGATCGAGGCGGCGACCGGCCAGTTCCGCGCCTGCCCGACAAAGCCGAGTGCGGTGACGAAGCCGAAAAGCAGCGCCGCAAGCACCGCGTTCACCGGCCGGAAGCCCGCAAAGATCACCAGCGCGACGGCGATCCAGCCGCGGCCCGAGACCACGCCTTCGGACCAGCTCGGCACGAAGGCAAGCGTCAGATAGGCCCCTGCCCCGGCCGCCAGCGCCGCGCCAAGCGCGGTGTACCAGAAGCGGAACTTCATCACCGGGATGCCTGCGGCATCGGCGGCGGCCGGGTTCTCGCCCACGGCGCGCATGTTCAGCCCGTGGCGGGTGTGGAACATCAGCCAGTGCAGCACCACCGGCAACACCAGAAAGATGATGTAGACGAGGATGTTGTGGCTGAAGAAGGCGCGCCCGACGAAGGGCAGGTCCGACAGGAACCCAAGGTCGAGCGGGCGGAAGGTGGCGGGCGACGGGCTGCCCGAGACGGGCTTGCCCAGCGTCGCCGCCATGCCGGTGCCGATATAGGTCAGTGCGAGCCCGCTCAGCACCTGATTGGCGCGGATCACCACGGTGGCGAAGGCATAGACCATGCCGACGCCCAGCCCGACGAGCAGCGCCGCGCCAAAGCCGAGCCAGGGATGGGGCGAGGCGACGACGGTGGTGATCGCGGTCATCGCGCCCAGTGCCATCAGCCCCTCGACACCGAGGTTGACGACGCCCACGCGCTCGGCCAGCACCTCGCCAAGCGCGGCCAACGCCAGCACCCCGCCGGCGAGGAAGGCGGTCTGGATCAGCCCTGCGAGAATATCCATCTCACGCTCCCTTCGCGAGTTTGACGATGCGGTATTTCGCGGCCTCGTCGCCGATTGCGGCATAGAGCAGGATCAGCCCGGTCAGCGCGAGCACGGTGTGGGTGGTCAGCCCCTGGGTCTGCAAGATGATGCCGCCGTTCAGGATCGTGGCCATCAGGAAGGCGGTGGCGATGGTGCCAAGCGGCGCGGCCCGGGCCAGCACCGCGACCATGATGCCGAGATAGCCGTAATTGTTCGAGATCCCGCCCTGCAGCCGGCCGACGGTGCCCGCGACCTCCATCATCCCGCCGAGCCCGGCGATGGCGCCCGAAAGCAGCATCACCGCGATCAGATGGCGCCGCACCGGCATGCCGGCATAGCGCGCCGCCCCCGGGTTCGAGCCGCCGATCCGCACCTCATAGCCCCAGCGGGTGAAGGCAAAGACCGCGGCCAGCCCCACGGCGAGGATCAGCGCGACCGGCAGCCCCCAATGCACGATGCCCCAGAATTCCGGCACCGCGACCGGCAGCCGCGCGGTGGTGGCCAGCGCATGCCCCGACGGGTCGAGCCACGGCCCGGTCGAGACCCAATAGACCAGCAGCAGCGCGACGAAGTTCAGCAGCAGCGTGGTAATGAGCTCGGACACGCCCGCATAGGCCCGCGCGAGCGTCGGCATCAGGATCCAGGCGGCTCCCGCCAGCGCCCCCGCGACCGCCATCGCCGGCAGCAGCGCCCAGTCCGGCCCCGGCACGAAGAGCGCGATCCCGGTCGCGGCAAAGGCGCCCAGATTGAACTGCCCCTCGGCGCCGATGTTCCACGCCCCGATCCGCAGCGCCACCGCCACAGCCAGCCCGCAATACAGGAGCGGCGTGAACAGAAGCGCCAGATCCTCGAGCCCGAAGCTCGAGCCGAAGGTCGATTTCAGCACCCGGCCAGCCAGCGCCAGCGGCTCCATGCCGACGAGTTTCAGCACCAGCCCCGCGGTCAGCAGTGCCAGCACCACCGAGGCGATGCGCGCCGCGAAGGCGACCGAGGGTTTCGCGACCGGCAGGCGTTGCAGACGATAGCTCATGCCGCGCGCCTCCCGCCCATCATCAGGCCGATCGCCTCGATATCCGCGCCCTCGGCAGGCACGACGCCCATGATCTCGCCATGAAACATCACGGCGATCCGGTCAGCGAGGGTCAACAGTTCCTCCAGTTCCTCGGACACCAGAACCACGGCGACGCCGGCGTCGCGCAGCTCGGTGAAATAGCGCATCATCGTGTTGATCGCGCCGACGTCGAGCCCGCGCGAGGGATAGGCCGCGACCAGCACCTTCGAGGCGATGCGCATCTCGCGCCGCGCCACAAGGCGCTGCTGGTTGCCCCCCGAGAGGTTGCGCGCCGGCATCTCGAAGCTCGGCACCATGACCTCGGCAGCGGCGGCGATCTCGCGCGCAAGCCGCGTCGCGCGCCAGGGCCGGAACAGCGGCCCGAGCGACAGCGGCGGTTTCGCGTATTCGCGCAGAACCGCGTTGTCGGTGATCGAGAGCGCCGGCGCCATGCCGGCGTGCAGCCGGTCCTCGGGGATATGGCCCACGCCCTGCGCCGCGATCCTGCGCGCGCCGGCACGGGTGACATCGGCGCCCTCCAGCCACACCCGGCCGGTCGTCGGCACCGCAAGCCCGGTCATCACCTGCGTCAGCTCGCGCTGACCATTGCCCGCGACCCCGGCGATGCCGAGGATCTCGCCCGCGCGCAGCTCGAGCGAGACGTTCTTGAGCAGTGTCACGCCCTCGGACATCAGGCTGACGCCCTCGAGCGCCAGCACCGACGCGCCGATGCGGCCCCGCTCGGTGCCGCGCATGTCGCTCAGCACGATCTCGCGGCCGACCATCTGCTGTGCGAGGCTCGTCTCGGTGCAGGCGTCGGTCCAGTCGGTCGCCACCTTGCGCCCCTGACGCAGGATGGTGACGCGATGCGCGATCTCCAGCACCTCGTCGAGCTTGTGACTGATGAAGATCACCGCATTGCCCTCGGCCACGAAGGCGCGCAGGGCGGCGAAAAGCTCGCGCGCCTCGGCAGGCGTCAGCACCGCCGTCGGCTCGTCGAGGATCAGCACCCGCGCCTTGCGGGCCAGCACCCGCAGGATCTCGACGCGCTGCTGCTCGCCGGTCGACAGCTCGGCCACCCGCGCCGCCGGATCGACGGCGAGACCGAGCCGCGCCGACAGCTCGGCCGTGCGCGTCTCGAGCGCGACGCGCGAGATCCGCCTTGGCGTCTCGCTCCAGCCCAGATGGATGTTCTCGGCCACGGTGAAGGCGCGCACCAGCTTGAAATGCTGGTGCACCATGCCGATGCCCGCGGCGATCGCATCGACCGGCGAGGCAAAGCTGACCGCGCGGCCGCCGACGATGATCTCGCCCTCGTCGGGCTGATAGATGCCCGTCAGGATGTTCATCAGCGTCGACTTGCCGGCGCCGTTCTCGCCCAGAAGCGCGTGGATCTCGCCCGGGAAGACGTCGAGATCGACATCGGCATTGGCGATCACGCCCGGAAAGACCTTGCCAACCCCGCGCAGCGAGACAAGCGGCGGCGTCCCGGGCACCAGCCCGAGACGCGACTGGATCGAAGGCGCTGCCATCGCCGCCTCAGGCGTCGAGGCCCGAGACGCCCTCGATCGACCAGTCCCAGTGATAGAGCTCTTCCTCGGTCATCTTCTGGCCTGCGGCGACCTTGATGGTGCCTTTCGAGTCCTTGATCTCGCCGACGAAGGGGCTCCAGCCCTCCTGCATCATCTTCGTGCGCGCGGCATCGGCCTTGGCGGCGACCTCGGGCGGCACCGTCTCGCCCCAGGCGTCGCGGTCGACGCCCTGCCCCATCGGCAGCAGCCCGTAGGTCGGCGTCCATTCGCCCGCAAGGCGGCGGCGCACCTGCTCGACGTAGAAGGGTTTGAAGTCGACCATGATCGAGGTGATGTAGGCCTTCGGGCCATAGCGGCGCAGATCGGTGTTCCACATCACCGCCTTCGCGCCCCGCGCCTCGGCAACCTGCAGATAGCCGGCCTCGTCCATGATCCCGAAGAGCACGTCGCAGCCATTGTCGAGAAGCGCGGTGCCGGCCTGGGTCGCCGCCTGCGGGTCGAACCAGGAGTTGATGACGATGCACTGCACGGTCGCGGCCGGGTTCACCGTGCGCGCGCCCATCAGGAAGGCGTTGGTGCCAGAATAGACCGAGGGCACCGGGAAGGAGGCGACATAGCCGAGCTTGCCGGTCTTCGACATCGCACCGGCGGCGATGCCCGCAACATAGGACGGATACCAGTGCTGCACGTAATAGGTGCCGAGGTTGTCCATGTGGGTGCGGCCGTCGCATTCGTAGAAGGCGACCTCGGGGGCGCGCCTGGCGACGTCATAGAGGAAATCGCCATAGTTCGAGGTGGCGAAGACCATGTTCGCCCCGTCGGCGACGAACTGGCGGAAGATGCGTGTGGCGTCTGCCGAATAGGGGACCGACTCGACGAAGGAGGTGCGGATGCCCGGGAAGGCCGCCTCGACCGCCTTCATCCCCTGGTCATGCGCCCAGGTCCAGCCCTCGTCCGAGACCGGGCCGGTGTGGCCGAAGGCGATCATCGCATCCTTGACGTCGACGGGGGCGAGCGGCGCCTCGGCAAAGGCGGGGCGCACGAGCCCGGTTTTCGGCAGCAGCAGGCCCGCGCCCGCGGCCGCGCCCATGTTCAGAAAGCCGCGGCGGGAAAGAGACTTGATAGAGATCATGAGGAGGCTCCCAGTGTCGGTCTGCGGCTCCGCTCTTGCCGGCGGAGGTCCGTTTCATCGGTTCTGTCGTGGCGGGGCGGCAAGACCGCGCACCGTTTGCATCTGCAGCGTGCCCCGATTCCAGCCGTTCTGGATAGCGCCAAATCCGAGACCTCAACGTTGCGCAAAACGCAACACTTGACGGGCCGGCCCGGGCTGGTCTTACTGACCCCGGACCGGCACCGGAGCGACGCCCCCCACCGTGCGTCCGGGCCCCGGCCAGACCAGTTTCCATCGCCTCAAAGGCCTGCCATGCCTGCTTCCCGGCGCCCTGCATCGCGCGCGACATTCACCTTCTTCGGGCAGATCCGCCCGGACAGCTTCGCCGAATTCGCCGCCCATCGCGCCGCGCGGCTGTCGATCGCGCTCGACACCATTGCAGTTGATGCAACGGCCGCACGGCTGCGTGTCGCCGGCGCTCCGGATCTGGTCGACGCCTTCGAGATGGCCTTGAGCCTCGGCCCGGCGGATTGCCTGGTGCGCGAGGTGGAGCGCAATGACAACGACTGAACGACCAACAGCGAGGATCGAAGAATGACTGGGACGCAATGGGTGCCGCTTGCGCTGGCCCGCGACATCGCGCCGGGCACCTCGGCGGGAACCATGGTGGAGGACGCCGAGATCGTGGTCTGGCGCGACACCGACGGGCGCGCCCATGCCTGGGAAGACCGCTGCCCGCACCGCGGCATGAAGCTGAGCTTCGGCTTCGTGCGCGGCGACCATATCGCCTGCCTCTATCATGGCTGGGAATTCGACGAGGGCGGCATCTGCCGCAAGATCCCCGCTCACCCCGATCTGGAGGTCCCGGGTTCGATCTGTGCGGCGCGCTATGGCTGCACCGAGACCGGCGGCATGATCTGGGCGGCGCTGCCGCTGGGCACCGATCCGATCGAAGTCCCTGCCCTGCCCGATGCGGTCCCGGTGCGCTCGATCACCCTCGAGGCCGGGTTGATCACCGTCGCAGACATGCTGCTGAACGAGGAAAACGCGGTGATCGAGGGGGCGCTGGCAACGCTCGACTGCGCGCACGGCCCGCTCGCCATTGGTGTGCAGCCGATCCGCCCCGGCACCGTCGCACTGCACATCACCACCCGCCCCGGCGCCTCGGCCGAGACCCTGCTGGCGATCTGTGACTGGGCGGAAACCCTGCGCCGCGCCGCCGAGAAGGAGATCGCCGCATGAGCGCACCGCTTCTGCACAATTACGACCTCGACGAGGATTGCTATCGCGCCCGGCTGGTCGCCGCCTGCACCGGGGTCGCGCTCGATCTGCGCAATGTCGACATGTTCCCGGGCGCCGAACACCGCTCGGATGCCTACATGCGACTGAACCCGCTCGGCACGCTGCCGATCCTTCAGGACGAGACGCTGGTGCTGACCCAGCCCGAGGCGATCCTGCGCCGGCTCGCGGCACTCGATCCCGAGCGGCGGCTGCTGCCCGAGGACGAGGTGATTGCCGCGCGGATCGACGACTGGCTCGCCTTCTGGGCCCAGCATCTCGCCGTGGCGAAGGCCGCGCGCGAGATTGCGCTGATGGCAACACCCGGCGACCTTGCCGCGCTCTCGGCGCGCACCGCCCGGATGCTGCGGGTGATGGAAGACCACATGACGCATCAGACGATCCGCGGCCTTGGCTTCTTCGCCGGGCCCGAGCTGACGCTGGCCGATCTGGCGCTGTTCCCGGCCTTCGCGCTCAGCCGCGACCACGGGCTCGACCACGATGCCTTCCCGGCGCTGCGGCTCTGGGCGCGGCGGGTGCGGCTGACCCCGGGCTTCATCACCATGCCGGGCATTCCGGATTATCACTGAGGGCACAGATGGACCTGCACCGGCTCGGGCTGATCTCCTCGCGCACGCATCACTTCATGCTGGTGGCGCGGCTCGGCTCGATCCGGCAGGCGGCGCTCGCGCTGAACGTCGCCCCCTCCTCGGTCAGCCGCACCATCAAGCAGCTGGAGGAGGACATCGGCACGCCGCTGTTCGAGCGCCAGAAGCAGCGGCTGAAGCTGACCTCGGCGGGCGAGCTTCTGCATTACCACCTGCGCCAGTCCGACCGCGAGCTGACCCGCGCGGTGACCGAGATCGGCGATCTTCAGGGGCTGCGGCGCGGCACCGTGACACTTGCGGTGATCGAGAGTGCGGCGCGCGCGCTGGTGCCCGACGTGCTCGCCGCCTTCTGGATCCGCCATCCCGAGATCTCGGTCGACGTGCATGTCTGCGGCTCGCAGGAGGCGGTGGATCTGGTGACGCAGGGCGAGGCCGACATCGCCATCGCCTTCGACATGCGCCTGCCGCGCGGCGCGCGCCGGATCACCGCGGTGCAGCTGCCGCTTGGGGTGATGGTCGCCCCCGGCACCCGGCTGACGCAGCAGAAGGGGCCGTTGCGCTCCTATGACCTGGCGGGCGAGCGGGTGATCCTGTCGGACCATTCGCTCACCCTCGACAGCTCGATCGAACAGGTGCTCTCGGGCAGCTTCGTCGAATTCTCGCGCCGGGCGCGGACAAACTCGATCGGGCTGATGATCGACCTGGCCAAGCGCGGCCTCGGCACGGTGTTGCAGACCCAGCTCGGCGTGCAGGCCGAGATCGCGCGCGGCGAGCTGGTGTTCATCCCGCTCTCCGATTCGCGCCTCAGCGCGCGGCGTCTGTCGCTCATTGCGCGGCCGAAGGGCGAGGCCTCGGAGGCGGCCGAGGCGCTTGGCTCCTCGCTCGGCCTCGCGCTCGAGCGACTGGCCTGACACCTGTTGCACCTTAAGCAACGACTGGTTCGAAAATCACCGTCTTTTCGGAACACCGGAAAGCTGGTTGGCTGAGCGGGAAGACAACGCAGGAAAGACTCTCCCATGCAGCAAAGCGCCGTCGACGCCGTGATCCGCGGCCTCAAGCGCGCAGGCGTCTCGATCGTCTGCTACCTGCCGGATTCGCTCTTCAAGGAGCTCTATCCGGCGCTTGATGCCGATCCCGACATCCGCACCATCCGCGTCACCAACGAGGGCGAGGGCGCGGCGATCTGCGGCGGCGTATTCCTGTCGGGCAAGCGCGCGGCGCTGGTGATGGAGAACTCGGGCCTGCGCGCCTCGGTCGAACCGCTCGCCCGGATGGGGCTCGGCGCCGGCATCCCGGTGGTGATGCTGATGAGCTATCGCGGCGACATGGGCGAGAACAACTGGTGGGCGGTGCCGCATGGGGTGACGATGGAGCCGGTGTTGCAGGCGCTGCGCATCCCCTATGTGGTCGAGCGCGAGGAAGCCCGGATTGAGCAGGCGATCGTCGACGCCTACGAGCTGGCCTATGCCAGCTATTACCACACCGCGGTGGCGCTGTCGGGGAGCATCGTGCGATGAAACGCTTTGACTGCATGACGAAACTGGCCGCGATGCTGTCGGACGAGCTGGTGATCCTGTCGCTCGGCGCCTCGGTCGACGAATGGTACAACGCCGCCCCGCACATGCGCGCGGCCAGCCTGTTCCAGCAGCAGCTGGGCTGTGTCACGCCGCAGGCCTTCGGTCTGGCGGCGGGGCTGCCGCATCGCCGCATCGTCTCGCTCGACACCGACGGCGGCATGATGTTCAACCTCGGCATCCTCGCCACGCTGGGCAACGAGCAGCCGAAGAACCTCTTCGTCGTGGTCTGGGACAACGAGTGTTACCAGTCGATCGGCGGCCCGCCGACCCACACCGCCTTCGGCCGGGTCGACATCGCGGCGATCGCGCGCGGCGCAGGCGTGCCCCATGCCTATACCGCCCGCACCCTCGAGGAGTTCGAGGACCATTGCCGCAAGGGCCTTGCCGCGGCCGAGCCCTATATCGTCGTCGCCAAGGTCGCGGGCGCCGTGCAACCCGACATCCGCCGCAAGCACTCCGACGGGCGCGAGGACAAGTACATCTTCGTGCGCCATGTCGAGGCGAGCGAGGGGATCACCATCATGGGCCCCTCGGAGCACAACTGAGACGGCACGCTGGACAGAAGGCATGGGGGCAGAAGGCACGAGGGCGATGCAGGACAGCTTCGATTTCATCGTCATCGGCTCGGGCTCGGGCGGCGCGCCGGTGGCGCGGCGTCTGGCCGAGGCGGGCGCCGAGGTGCTGGTGCTCGAGGCCGGGCGCGACCCGAAGGGCGTGCGCGAGATCGAGGACCCGTCGAGCTGGTTCGGGTTGCAGCGCAGCGCCTGGGACTGGGCGCACGACTATGCCCCCGTCCCCGAGGTGCTGGGCCGCACCATCGCCATTCCGCGCGGCAAGGCCGTGGGCGGCTCCTCGGCCACCAATGCGATGATGTGGTATCGCGGCACCCCCGCCGACTATGCCCGCTGGGACGCCGAGGCGCCGGGCTGGTCCTTCGACGAGGGCCTGCCCTTCCTGCGCCGCGCCGAGAACTGGGCGGGCGGCGCCACTGACCTGCGCGGCACCGGCGGCCCGCTGTCGATCGAGCGCTCGAGCACCGAGCACCCGCTGACCCGCGCGATGCTGGCGGGCGGGCGCGCGATGGGGCTGCCGGACCTCGCCGATCCGAACGGGCCCGAGCCCCTCGGCGTGGCGCTTGGCAATTTCAACCTGAAGGACGGGCGGCGCTGGACCTCGGCCGACGGCTATCTGCGGCCGATGCTGGGCCGCGGCGTGACGCTGATCCCCGAGACCCGGGCGCTGGACCTCGTCTTCACCGGCGACCGTGCGACCGGGGTCGAGACCACGGCCGGCCGTTTCACCGCGCGCCGCGGCGTGATCCTTGCCGCCGGCGCCTTCGAGACGCCGCGGCTGCTGACCCTTGCCGGCATCGGCCCCGAGGCCGAGCTCGCCCGCCTTGGCCTTGCCTGCCGGGTGCGGGCCGAGGGCGTGGGCCAGAACCTGCAGGACCACCCGTTGCTGCGCGCGCTGAATTTCCGCCTGACCGAACCCTTCGGCCCGATGCAGGGGAACGGCGGCGGCACGCTGACGATCTGGAAATCCGACGCCAGCCTTCCCGAGGCGGACCTGCTCGCCTTCCCGATCCAGGGCCGCTCGGGGGTGCCCGCGCTGATCGAGCACTACCGCCTGCCCGATCAGGGGCCGCTCTTCGCCATTGGCCTCGGCGTGATGCGGTCGTGGTCGCGCGGGCGGCTGCGGCTGACCGGCACCGGGGTCGACGACCCGCTCGACATCCGCCCCGGCCTGCTCACCGATCCGCGCGATCTCGTGGCGATGAAGCGCGGCGTCGAGGCGCTGCTCGACATGGTCACGGGCCCGGCCTTCGCCGGCCTCTTCGCGGGCTTTGCCGCGCCCGAGGGGCGGCTCACGGGCGACGCACTCGACACTTTCGTGCGGCGCGGCTGCTCGACCTTCTTTCACTGCTGCGGCACGGCGCGGATGGGGGCCTCGGACGAGGCCCCGGTCACCTCGCGCCTTGCCGTCCGGGGCACGCGCGGGCTGTGGGTGGCGGATGCCTCCGTCATCCCGGTGATCCCCGCCTGCCACACCCACGCCCCCGTGACCCTGATCGGCGAACGCGCGGCGACGTTCATTCTGGAGGACGCATGACCGACCTGATCCTGACCGCCGATGCCGTGGTGACGATGGATGCCGCGCTGCGGGTGATCGCCAGGGGCGCGGTCGTGGTGCGCGGCGACACCATCGCCGCCGTTGGCCCCGCCGACGAGATCCTTGCCGCCCACCCCGGCGCCAGGGTCAAGCCGATGGGCCGCGCCGTGCTGATGCCCGGGCTGATCAACGCCCATGCCCATTCGGGCTTCCTGCGCGGCACCGCCGAACACCTGCCGGTCTGGGACTGGCTGACGCTGCACATCAACCCGATGCACCGGATGCTGCGCCCCGAGGAGGCCGAGGCGGCAAGCTATCTGTGCTATGCCGAAAGCCTGCTCTCGGGCACCACCACCGTCGTCGACATGTGGCGCTTCATGGAGGGCTCGGCCAAGGCCGCCGAGGTGATGGGCAACCGGCTGATCGCCGTGCCCTATGTGGGCGAGCACCCCGATTACGACTATTTCGACCGGCTCGACATGAACGAGGCGCTGATCCAGCGCTGGAACGGTGGCGCGGAGGGCCGGGTCTCGGTCTGGGTCGGGCTCGAGCATCTCTTCTATGCCGACGAGGCCGGGCAGCAGCGCGCCATCGACATGGCGAAGAAATACGACGTGCCCTTCCACACCCACTGCTCGGAGGCCGAGATCGAGGTGGCCGAGTTCCACCGCCGCTATGGCCGCCGCCCGATGGAGGTGTTCCGCGATCTGGGCTTCTTCGAGACCCGCCACGCGATGTTCGCCCATGCCGTCTGGCTCGACCGCGACGAGGTCGGGATGATCGCGGGCCACAATGTCTCGGTGGCGCATAACCCGGTGTCGAACATGAAGCTCGCCTCGGGCATCGCGCCGGTGGCCGAGATGCTGGAGATGGGCGTGCCGGTCGGGCTTGGCACCGATGGCGAGAAGGAAAACAACAACTTCGACATGTTCGAGGAGCTGAAGACCGCCTCGCTTCTGGGCAAGCTGCGGCACCGCGACGCCGCGGCGATGGACAGCTGGACGGCGCTGCGCATGGGCACTTCGCTTGGCGCGAAGGCGGTGGGGCTCGGCGAGGTCACCGGCGCGCTTGAACCCGGCAAGAAGGCCGACATCATCGCGGTGCGCGCCGACACGCCGCGGATGACGCCCTTCCTGCCCGATGGCGAGTGGTTCAACCTGCAGCACAACCTTGTACATGCGGTGCGCGGCTCGGACGTGGCGATGACCATGGTCAATGGCGCGATCGTCGTCGAGGATGGCGAACTCAAGACCGGCGACATGGGCGAGATCATCGCCCGCATCGACCGCCTTGCCCCCGGCCTTTTCACCCGCCGCAAGGCGTGGCTCGCCGAGAATGCCTCGAAACAATGGACCGATGCCTGAGGAGGCCACGATGAGCGCCACGCAAGATCCCGTCGCCCTGAACGCCTGGTACGCGGTCGCCACGCTTGCCGACCTCGACCGGGTCGAGGACACGAAACTGCTGGGCCACCCAATCACCATCGGGCCGGGCCGGCAGGTGACATCAGGGGCGCGCGCCCTGCCGGTGCGCGAGAAATTCGGCTGTCTGTGGACCACGCTCGGCACCCCCGGGCGCGAGATCTTCGACATCGCCGAAGCCGGGGAACCCGACCGCCGCTTCGTCCCCTGCGGTTGGGTGACCATGCGGGCCTCGGGGCTGAGGGTGGTCGAGAACTTTCTCGACATGGCGCATTTTCCCTTCGTGCACACCGACATCCTCGGCTCCGAGCCGCACACCGAAGTGCCCGGCTACAAGTCCGAGATCCGCCGCGAGGTCGACGAGGTCTGGGCGACGAACTGCACCTTCTTCCAGCCGCAGATGACCAGCACCCGGCCCGAGGGCGAATTCGCCCGCCTGACCTATCGCGTGCCCGATCCCTTCGTCGTCATGCTCTATCGCGTCTGCCCCTCGGCCCCCGAGCGGCAGGATGCCATCGCGCTTTTCATCCACCCGATCGAGGCCGGGCTGTGTCGGGCGCAGCCGGTGATGTATCTGCTCGACCAGCAGGCGACGCAGACCCAGCTTCTGCGCTTCGAGCAGGTGATCTTCCTGCAAGACCGGATCATCGTCGAGAACCAGCGCCCGCTGCTGCTGCCGCTGGAACCGCGGGCCGAGATCCCGACCCGCGCCGACAGCTCCTCGATCGCCTATCGCCGCTGGCTGAAGGAGAAGGGGCTGACCTTCGGCACCACCGCCGAACCCGTCGCGATGGCCGCCGAATGAGCGTCACCCGCGCCGCGACGCTCGACGACGCGCTCGCCCGCATCGCCGCAGGGGCGCGCCCGGTCGCGGGCGGCACCGCCTTTCGTCTGGATGCGGCGGCGGGCAAACCTGTGCCCGCGGATCTGGTCGACATCGGCGCGCTGCTGCCGAAAGGCATCGCGAAAAACCGGATCGGCGCGGGAACCGATCTCGAAACCCTGCGTTGGGAGTCAGTGCCGCTTCTGAGCGCGGCGGCGGCCGATGTGGCCGCCCCGAACATTCGCCGTCTGGCGACGCTCGGCGGCACCATCGGCTGGCGGGCGGGGTGCCTTCTTCCTGCCCTTCTTGCGCTTGATGCGCAGGTCGGGACCACTCACGGCCCCCGCCCGCTCGCCGACTGGCTCGCCCGGCCCGAGGGGCTGGTGCTGTCCGTCACCGTCTTGCCGCTTGCCCGGCAGATCTGGCGCAAGACCGGGCTGAGGGCGGGCTTCTGCCCCTCGATCATCGCCGCGGCGGGCTCGTTCAGCATGGAAGACGGCCGCATCACCGCTGTGCGGCTTGCGGTCGGCGGCGGCGCGGTCGCCCCCGCGCGCCTGCCGGAAACCGAGGGCTGGCTGCTCGGCCGGCCGCTCGCCACGCTCGACCGCGCGGCGCTCGGCGCCCGGATCGAGGCCGAGATCGCCGCCCCCGACTGCGCCTTCCGCAGCGCCCGCTACCGCCGGCGCGTGGCGGCGAATGCACTGGTCGCGGGGCTGGTCGGGCTGGCGCCGCTGCGCCGCCCCGCGCGCCCGCGCCCTGCCCCGGCGCCGCTGCCAGACCTGACCGAGCTGAGCCGCACTGCCGGCGAAGACCGCTGGCACATGCGCGAGGACATGCCCGCCAAGGTGCGCGGCACGCTCGCCTACATGACCGACGTCCGGGCCGAGGGGATGCTGGTCGGCCGCATCCTGCGCGCCGCCCATCCCCATGCCGAGATCCTCGCGATCGACACCACGGCCGCCGAGACCCTGCCCGGCGTGCGCGCCGTCGTCACCCATCGCGACGTGCCCGGGCTGAATGCCTTCGGCATCCTGTTGCAGGACCAGCCGGCGCTCTGCGCCGACCGGGTGCGCTATCTCGGCGATGCGGTCGCCGCGGTGGCGGCGATCGATGCCGAGACCGCCGAGCGCGCGCTGTCGCTCATCCGCGTCGACTATCGCCCGCTGCCCTTGGTCGAGGACATGGAGGCGGCGCTTGCCCCCGGGGCGCCCGCCCTCCATGCCGCCGGCAATCTGGTGACCGAAGTCGGGCTGAGCCGCGGCGATCTGGCCGCGGGCTTTGCCGGCGCCGCGCATGTGGTCGAGGACACCTATGTCACACCGCGCCAGATGCACGGTTTCATGGAGACCGAAGGGGGCTGGGCCGCGCCCGAGGGCGAGGGCGTGATCGTCTGCGCGGGCGGTCAGCACGGCGCGCGCGACCGGATGCAGCTGGCCCGCATCCTCGCCCTGCCCGAGGACCGGATCCGCGTCGTCACCTCTCCGACCGGCGGCGCTTTCGGCGGCAAGGACGAGCTGACCGTGCAGCCGGCGCTCGCACTTCTGGCGCTGAAGGCCCGCGTCCCGGTGCGCCTGCATCTGAGCCGCGCCGAAAGCGTGCTTGCCGGGACCAAGCGCAACCCCTTCGTGATCCGCATGCGCACCGGCTGCGACGCAGAGGGGCGACTGGTGGCGCAAGAGGTCGAGGCGCTGGCCGACAGCGGCGCCTATGCCTCGCTCTCGCCGGGCGTTCTGGAAACCGCGATGGAGCACGCGGCCGGCCCCTATCGGGTCGAGAACATCCGCACTCATGGCCGGCTCGCCTATACCAACAACGGCACCGGCGGCGCCTTCCGCGGTTTCGGCGCGAACCAGATGAGCTATGCGATCGAGTGCCAGATTGACCGGCTTGCAGCACTGTGCGGGCTCGACCCGGTCGAGATCCGGCGCCGCAACCTGCGCCGGGCGGGCGAGCCGGGCTTCCTCGGCCAGAAAGTCGCGCCGACCGAGAAGCTGTCCGAGATGCTCGATGTCGCCGCGGCCTCCACTCTGTGGGCGCCCGCCGCGGTCCGCGCCGACGAGGTCACCGGCACCGGCATCGCGCTGAACTATCAGGGCAACGGTCTTGGCACGATCCCGACCGACGAGGCCCGTTTCGAGATCCGGCTCGAAGGCGGCAGGATCCGCGTCTTCACCGGGCTCGACGAGATCGGTCAGGGCATGGTGGCCTCGGTCCATGCCGCGGTGGCCGAACGGCTGCACTGCGCACGCGCGGACATCGAGGTGATCTTCGGCGACACCGGCACCGCGCCCGACAGCGGCTCGACCACCGCCTCGCGCGGCGGCTATGTCGTGTGGCGCGGCGTCGAGGAGACGGCGCCAGCGCTGGCCGAAAAGATCCTCGTGCAGGCCTCCCTGCGGCTTGGCCTGCCCGCGGACCGGCTGCGCATCGTGCCGGGCGGGGTCCAGGCCGAGGGCGGCAACCACAGCCCCACCCTCGCCTTTTCCGCGCTGGCGCCCGAGCGCGCCGAGACCTTCTTCGCCTTCCCGAAAAGCGACTACCGCGCCGGCAATGCGCGCTTCATCTTCGCCTATGGCGTCACCCTCGCCCGTGTCGCGATCAGCCGGGTGAGCGGCGCGGTGCGGGTGCTCGACCTCGAGATCCACACCGCCGCCGGCAAGGTGATCGACATGGCCTCGTATCTTGGCCAGATGGAGGGCGGGCTGGTGCAGGGCCTTGGCTTCACCCTGACCGAGGACATGCCGATGACGGGCGGGAGGCCGCTTGCGCGCAACTTCGACAGCTATCTGATGCCCACGGTGCGCGACGTGCCCGAGCGGATGCGGGCGACGGCACACGAACCGCTCGACCCCGCCGACCCCTTCGGCCCGCGCGGGGTGGGCGAGCTTGGCATCGGCGCGGTGACGCCGGCGATCGCGAATGCCGTCGCCGATGCGCTTGGCGCCTGGCCCGCGACCGCGCCCTTCCCGCCCGAAACCCTGCTTGCGATGCTGGAGGCCGCCCGATGAGCCCGCCCCTCGCCTTCACCCTGAACGGCGCCCCGGCGACGATCGACGCCGAGGAAACCCTGCTCGATGCGCTGCGCGAGCGGCTTGGCGCGACCGAGGTCAAGGCGGGTTGCGCCATCGGCCGCTGCGGCGCCTGCACGGTGCTTCTGGACGGCGCCGCGGTGAACGCCTGTCTGCTCTCGGGCTGGCAGGTTGCGGGCCGCGCGATCACCACCATCGCCGGGCTTGCCGCCCTGCCCGTGGGCGAGACGCTCGCCGCCGCGATGGAGGAGGAAAACGCCTTCCAGTGCGGCTATTGCGCGCCCGGCATGATGATGTCGCTGGCGGGGCTGCTCGCGGCCCGCCCTTTGCCCGATGACGCCCGCATTGCCGAGGCGCTCGAGGGCAACCTGTGCCGCTGCACCGGCTACCACTCGATCCTGCGCGGCGCGAGAACCGCCCGCGACCGCCTGAAAGACCTGCCATGACCCTGAGCCTCATCCCCCATGCCCCGAAGACCGAGGGCGCGCGCGCCTTTCTGCAGGGCGGCGCGAAGAAGATCCTGATCGACGGCGAATGGATCGCCACCGCCGCGACCTTCGAGACCACCGATCCGGCGACCGGAGCCCCCCTTGCCACGCTCGCCCGTGCCGGCGCGGCCGAGGCCGAGGCCGCCGTTGCCGCGGCCCAGGCGGCGCTTTCCCGCCCCGACTGGGCCCGGATGCTGCCGATGGCGCGCGGCGCGCTACTGTGGAAGATCGCAGATGCGATCGAGGCGCACGCCGACGAACTGGCCGAGCTTGAAAGCCTCGATCAGGGCAAGACCTTCGCCACCGCCCGCTTCGGCGAGATCCCGGGCGCCATCGCGCAGTTCCGCTATTATGCGGGCTATGCGAGCAAGATCCTCGGCACCGCGATCACCCCCTCGATCGGCTATGCGCCTGCCGGCAAGCAGGTGATGGCCTACACCCGGCGCGAGCCGATCGGCGTGGTGGCGGCGATCACGCCGTGGAACTCGCCCCTGCTGATGGCCGCGATGAAGCTGGCACCGGCGCTGTGCGCGGGCTGTACCGTGGTGCTGAAACCGGCCGAGGAGACCTCGCTCACCGCGATCCGGCTGTGCGAGCTGATGCTCGAGGCGGGGCTGCCCGCGGGCGTCGTCAACCTGCTGACCGGCTTTGGCGCCGAGGTGGGCGATGCGCTGGCCCGTCACCCCGGCGTCGCCAAGGTCGCCTTCACCGGCTCGACCGAGGTCGGGCGGATCCTGCTCGGCTCGGCCCGCGGCAATCTGAAGAAGCTGACGCTGGAGCTCGGCGGCAAGTCGCCCGCGATCGTGATGGCCGATGCCGACCTGTCGCTCGCCATCCCCGGCGTCGCACGCGGCATCTTCGCCAATTCCGGGCAGGTCTGCGTTGCCGGCTCGCGCGTCTATGTGCAGCGCAAGCTCTACGAGGCGATGGCCGAGGGGCTGGCGCGCGAGGCGGGGCGGCTGCGGCTTGGCCACGGGCTCGACCCGGCGTCGGACCTCGGGCCCCTCGTCAGCCCGGACCAGGCGGCGCGCGTCGCGGCCTATGTCGCGGGCGGGCGCGCCGCGGGGGCGGAGGTGCTGGCGGGCGGCACGGGCTTTGCCGAGGCACCGGCCTTCTTCGCGCCGACGGTCGTTGCCGGCGTCACCCCCGACATGGCGCTGATGCGCGAGGAGATCTTCGGCCCGGTCACCGCGATCACCCCCTTCGACGAGCCCGAGGAGGCACTGGCGCTCGCCAATGACACCGACTACGGCCTTGCCGCCTCGGTCTGGACCGAAAGCCTGAGCGCCGCGCACCGGATGGCGGCAGCGGTGCGGGCGGGCACGGTCTGGGTGAATTGCCACAGCTACTTCTCGCCCGAGCTGCCGAAGGGCGGGATGAAGACCTCGGGCTGGGGGGTGGAGAACGGGCCGAACGGGCTCGAGAACTACCTCGAGACGAAGACCGTCTGCATGGTGGTCTGAGCCCGGCTCAGGCCAAGGAGCCGCGCCGCGCCGGCGGTTTGGCCGGTGCCTCCCCGGCGTCGCCGTCCCAGTCCATGGCAAGACCGAGCGCCCCCGTGCCTGCGGTTGCGGGCGGGGCGGCGGAGCGGGCGGCAAAGGGGCTCGGCCCCGGCTCGAACGGCGGCGCGGAGGTCATCTTCAGCGGTTTCACCGCCTGTGGCGGCGCCGCCTCGTCCTCGTCGGAGGACAGCCGCAGCGCGCGGAAACCGCGGTGCTGGCCAAGTCGCGCCGGGGCAAGCCGCCGCCCCCCCGCCCCCTCGAGCGACAGCCGTTCGAGCGCATCCTCGGGCAACGGGATCTGGGTGCCGGAAGCGAAGGCCATCACCGCGGCAAGCGGCAGGGTGACGCGGTGCAGCACCGCCTCGAGCACCGCCTGCGTGCCCATCACCGTGCCCTCCATCCGCCGCGCCCAGTCGGCCGCCCCGGCCGCATCGCCGTCTGGCGCGGGGGCGACATGCGTCGCCGGCTCGGCCGCACGCCGCACCGGCTGCCGCCGGAACCGGCCCTGCGCCGGCACCGCCCACAAAAGCCCCGCCGGTCGCCCCGGGGGCGGGCCGAGCAGCAGATCAAGCTGCCACACCCGATAGCCCAGATCCTCGAGCAGCAGACCAAGCGGGCGCGGATCGTCAAGATGCGAGGCATAGCGATAGCCCCCCGCCCAGACCTGCTCCTCCATCCCCTCGAGTCCCTCCTCGACCCCTTCGAGGAAGGCATCGACGAACGCCGCGGCCATCGCCGCATCGACCCGGGTCGGGCGGCGCGGCGGTGCCGCGGCGCGCCCGACCCGACCGGTCATCTGCACCTCGATCAGCGTCGCGAGCGTCGCGGGCGGCAGGGCCAGCAGGCCGAGCGTCTCCTGCGGCCCCTCGATCAGCGCAAGCAGCGACAGCTCCTCAAGCAGTTCCGGCAGGTCGGCCAGCGTCATCCGCCGCTCGCGGATCGCGTGCACGGCGAGCGGCAAATCGAACATCTCGCCGGCCGCGCGCGACAGCGCCTGCGAGATCGCCCGCTCGGCCGTCATCGGCGGCGCGCCGGGCTCGCACCGCCCCGCCTCTGCCTTGCGCGCCAACAACGACCTGTCCTGCGCCTGCGCCGCCATCCGCCCGATCCGCCCCGCCTTTGCCCGCGCCGCACGGGCGCCTTCGCCGGCCAGAATGCGCCCCTCAGGGTTTACAAATCATTGAGAGACGACGGGATTTCGCCACCTCAGGCGGCATCGCCCTCACGCCGGCGCAGCGGCAGGGTGACGCGGAAGGCGGCCCCGCCCTGCCCCGGCAGATAGTCGATGCTGCCGCCCAGATTGGCCATGATCTCGCGGCAGATCGCCAGCCCCAGCCCCGCGCCGCCGGCCTTCGAGGTGTCGGTGAGGCGCGAAAACTTCTCGAAGATCAGCGCCTGGCTTGCCTTCGGGATGCCCGAGCCATTGTCGATGAAGTCGATCTGCACCTTCTGGCCGCGCCGCTTCACCTCGATGCGCAGCACCGCGCGCTCGGCATCGCAATACTTGCGGGCGTTCGAGACGAGGTTGATGAACACCTGCACCAGCCGGTCGGTGTCGGTGAAGATCGGCACGTGCTCGGCCGGGAAGTCGCGCTCGAGGCGGAGGTCGCGCTCGGGGCGGGTGTTCGAGGCGGCGGCGACGGCGCGGTCGATCAGGTCGTGCAGGTTGGCGACCGAGACGGTGAGCTGCGCCTTGCCATGCTCGAGCACGGAAAGGTCAAGCAGGTCGTCGAGCAGCCGGGTCAGCCGACGTGCCTCCTCGTGGATGATCTCGGCATATTGCGCGCGCAGCGCCTCGGGCAGATCCGGCTCCATCAGGATCTCGGAAAAGGCGCGGATCGAGGTCATCGGCGTACGCAGCTCGTGGCTGATCTGACCGAGGAAGGCGTCCTTCTGCACCGACAGCGAGGTCAGCTTCTCATTCGCCTCGCGCAGCGCGCGCGCGGTGCGGGCCAGCTCTTCGGACTTCGCCTCGAGGCGGGCCGAATATTCCTTGATGTCGGCGGCCTCGCCGGCCACGGCGATCAGGTCCTGCACGCTGACCGAGGCGCCGCCGATAAGCTGCGCGATCATCGCATGCGCCGTCGCCGCACCGACCGAGCCTGCCAGCTGGCGCTCGAGCCTTGCCAGAAACTCGGGCGTCGGGTCGGGCAGGAAGCCCGCCTTGCCCTGCGCTGCCGCCTGGGTCTGGAAGAACTGCTGTGCCTCCTCGGCGCCCAGGATGCGCTGCGCCATGCTGAGCAGATCCTCGGCCTCGGCCTGACCGCGCGACCAGCTGCGCGCGCCCTGGCCCTGATCGAAGACATTGACGAAGGCCACGCCCTGCAGCCGCTCCATCGGTCCCGGGAAGCTGGTCATCGAGAAGACGAGGAAGGCGAGCGTGTTCACCAGCAGCGACCAGAACAGCGCATGCAGCAGCGGGTCGAGCCCCTCGAGCCCGAAGAGCGCCTGCGGCCGCAGCCAGGAAATGCCGAAGGGCCCCTCTGCCAGCAGCCCCGCCGACATCAGCCCGCCGCCGCCGAAGGAGGGCAGGAAAAGCGCGTAAAGCCAGATCGCGAAACCGCTCACCAGCCCCACCGTCGCCCCGACATGGGTCGCGCCGCGCCAGAACAACCCGCCGATCAGCGCCGGCAGCACCTGTGCGGTGCCGACGAAGGCAATCAGCCCGATCGCCGCGAGCGCCTCGGCCCCGCCCGAAAGGTGATAATAGAGATACCCCATCGCCAGTACCGCGCCGATCGACAGTCGCCGGCTGGTCAGCACGAGGCCGCGCACGTCGCCCTGCTGCGCCCGGCCCGAGCGCAGCGCCAGCCACAGCGGCGTGACGATGTGGTTCGACACCATCGTGGCCAGCGCGATCGCCGCCACGATCACCATCGAGGTGGCCGAGGAAAAGCCACCGAGGAATGCCAGCAACGCGAGCCGCCCCTGCCCCTCGGCCAGCGGCAGCGTCAGAACGAACAGGTCTGGGTTCGCCCCCGCCGGCAGCCGCTCGAGCCCGAGGACCGCAATCGGCACGACGAAAAGGCTCATCAGCATCAGATAGGCCGGGAAGGCCCAGCTTGCAGTCGCCAGATGGCGTTCCTCGACATTCTCGACGACCAGCACCTGAAACATCCGCGGCAGGGTCAGCACGGCGGCGGCCGAGACGAAGGTCAGCCCGGCAAAGCGGCCCGGGCGCAGGTCCCAGCCGGCAATCGGCGAGGCGTCGATGCGGGCAAGCACATCGGCCGGCCCGTCGGCGATGCCCCAGACGACGAAGACGCCGACCGCGACCAGCGCCAGCAGCTTCACCACCGCCTCGAGCGCGATCGCCATGACGACGCCGTGGTGGCGCTCGTTCGCATCGAGGTTGCGGGTGCCGAAGAGGATGGTGAAAAGCGCGAGCCCCCCCGCGATCCACAGCGCCGTCGAGCCCTGATCGGGCAGCGCCCAGCCCTCGGGCGTCTCCGCGGCAAAGACCCCGAAGCTCAGCGTCACCGACTGCAGCTGCAGTGCGATATAGGGCGTGGCGGCGGCCACCGACATCAGCGTGACGATGACGCCGAGCAGGTTCGACTTGCCATAGCGGCTGGAGATCAGGTCGGCGATCGAGGTCACCCGCTGCGCCCGGCCGATCCGCACCAGCTTGCGCAGGAGCGCCCACCAGCCGACGAAGACCAGCGTCGGGCCAAGGTAGATGGTGGCAAATTCGAGCCCCGAGCGCGCCGCATAGCCCACCGCGCCATAGAAGGTCCAGGCGGTGCAATAGATCGACAGCGACAGGGTATAGACCCAGGGGCTGCGCAGGAACCGCAGCCGGCCAAGGCGCGCCCGCCGCTCGGCGACGAAGGCCACGGTGAAGAGGAGGATGACGTAACCAAGGCTGACCGCGACGAGACTGTCGAAGGGCATCTCAGCCGTCCTCGCCCGGCCCGGTGCCCAGCGGCGGCCCGCCCACCGCCTCTTCCTCGGCCTCGAGCGCCGGGCCAAGGCCGCGGGCCAGGCCGAAGGCCGCAAGGATCAGCCCGCTCCAGACGAGGAAGAGATAGATCCCGCCCGCGCCGGTGCCGGGCCAGTCGCTGCCGTCCGAATGCCACAGCCCGGGCAGCAGCAGCAGCACCGCACCGAGGAGCGGCAGCACGCGACCGCCGTCCATCATCCGCCGGCGGCGGTAGGACCGGCGGGCAAGGAACAACGGCTGGCCGGCGCCGCGCGGCATCAGCGCTGCCCCGGCCCGGCGACCGCGGCCGCGGCACCGCCCGGGGTGCCGGCCCCGGCGATCGCCTCGAGCGCGGCGACGACATCGGCATTGGCGAAGGGTTTCGCCAGAAAGGCGGTGGCGCCGGCCTGCTCGGCCGCCTCGCGGTCGCGCGCCTGACCGCGGGCGGTCAGCATCAGCACCGGCGTTGCGGCAAGGCGCGGATCGGCGCGCAGATCGGTCAGGATCTCGAGCCCTGAGCGGCCGGGCAGCATCAGATCGAGGATGACGGCCTCGGGTCGCAACTCGGCAATGCGCGCGAGCGCCTGCGCCCCGTTCGCCTCGAGCATGACCTGCCATCCCGCACGTCCGAGGATGAACCGGATCGCCTCGGCGATATGCGGCTCGTCCTCGATCAGCAGCACCTGACGTTGCGCCATCCTGTGCCTCCTCTCCCCCTCGGCCGACTATCGCGGGCCGGGGCCGTGCTGTCAAACGGCGCGCGGTCGGGGGGCTCAACGTTCGGGCAGGATCGAGGGCTCGCGTCGCCCCGGACAGCCCGCGCGCGGACAGATCCGGCACGAGCTGCCAACCGCGCGCTCGTTCCCCTCGCGCCCGGGCGGGGCGGGCAGAAGCAGCATCATCGCCTCGCGCAGCACCGGCCCGTCGAAGCCGCCGACCGGGTGCTGGGTGCACCAGGCATAGGCGAGGAAACGCGCCGGCAGCCGGCCGGCCATGTCGATCACCGCGCGCACCGGCTGCGCCGGGCGGGCCAGCGCCTCGTAGAGCGGCCAGAGCGGGCAGGCGGCGCCGAAGCGCGGCGGGGCAAAACCCGGCACCGGCCGGCGCAGGGTCAGCGTGCCCGAGCCGTCGCAGGCGACAAGCCCCGCCGGCACCCGCCCGGGCAGGCCGGGCGGCAGCGTGGCAAGGCGGCGAAAGACCATCCCGACCGGCACGCCAAAGCGCGCGGCCAGCAGCCCCGGTTCGGGCCCGAGCTCGGCCAGCGCATCGGAGAACGCCGCCAGCGGCAGCGCCCGCGCCTCGGCCGCCGCGCGGGCAACATGGGCGAGCGCCAGCTCGCGCGCCGCGGCCGAGGCGAGTTCCGGCACCCCCTCGATCAGCGCCTCGGGCGCCGGCGGGGCGTCGGTTTCGAGCTCGGCCAGATGCCAGTCGCGCCCGGCCAGCCAAGTCTCGAGCTGTTCGAGCGGCGCGGCAAGACCGGTCTCGGCAGTCTCCATTTCATCAAGATAGCCCACCAGCGATTCCGCCGTGCCCGACAGCCGCAGGCTTTCCTCGGCCATGGTGCGCAGGAAGCGGTTGCGCCATTCCGGCTCGATGTCCTCGGTCTCGGCCAGGATCGCCGCGGTCGAGCGCAGCGAGGTCACCGCCGAGAGCACCTCATGCAGATTGTCGAGCAGGAACGGGTCCTGCGCCATCCGCTCGGCATAGGCCTCGACCACGCGTTCCAGCGCGCCGACGCGGGCCTGACGATCGGCCAGGACCGCGGCCCAGCCCGGGAATCGGCCGACGAATTCCTCGATGCGTTCAAGCTCGGGCCCGGCCTTCTCGGCCCCCACCGCGGCCTCGCGCAGCCCGTCGAAGAGCACCGCCTCGGCCCCTTCCGAAAGCGCCACCGGCTCGACCCCGAGGGCGCGTGCAAGCGTCTCGAGCAGGTCATCGCCGACGCGGCGGCGGTTGTGCTCGATCAGGTTCAGATAGGCCGCGGAAATGCCGACGCTGCGGGCAAGGTCGGCCTGCTTCACATGCAGCGCCGTGCGCCGCTCGCGGATCCGCGTGCCGGTGAGGGCGGAACGGGCCACGGCCACCTCCCTTCGTGTCCATGCCCGGAATTTACAGGCAATAGACTGTCTGCAAAAGCATTTTACGCATGATGGCGGCGGTTTTCAGGCCTGCACGGGAAAATGCCGCGCCGTTGCTGGCAAGTGCAACGGAACCCCGCCCCGCCCTGCTGCGTTGCGGCGCAAAGGAGGGAACATGGGCAAGACAATGACGGCCGACCTAGAAACCCTGATCGCGCGGGCCGGGGTGTGGCTGCCCGGTTGGGCGGTCTCGGCGCTGGTGCTGGGCGCGGCGCTGATGCTGGCGCTGGCGGTCTGGCGGCTGGTCTTCGGGGCGCTGCACCGGCTGGTGGCGGGGCGGGATCTGTTCTGGCGCTCGCTCGTCGGACGGGGCGCAGCGCCCTTGCGGCTGGTCCTTGCCATCGCCGCGCTGCGCTTCGCGCTGTCGCTCGCACCACTCGGGGCAACCGTGGCGGCGGGGCTCGCGCAGCTTCTGCTGGTCGCCTTCATCCTGTGCCTCGCCTGGATCGCCTGGACCGCGCTTTCGATCTGGACGACGCTGCACCTGCGCCGCTTCAAGCTGGATGCCGAGGACAACCTGCTGGCCCGCAAGCATGTCACGCAGACCCGCATCCTGATGCGGGTCGCCAAGGTGGTGCTGATCCTGTTCGCCACCGCCGCGGCGCTGATGACCTTCGAGCCGGTGCGGCAATACGGCGTCTCGCTGCTGGCTGCGGGCGGCGCGGCGGGCATCGTCGTGGGCCTTGCGCTGCAACCCGTGCTGAAGAACCTGATCGCCGGCATCCAGCTTGCCATCACCCAGCCGATCCGCATCGACGACGCCCTCATCGTCGAGGGCGAATGGGGCAATGTCGAAGAGATTTCGTCGACTTACGTCGTGATCCGGTTGTGGGACTGGCGCCGCCTCATCGTGCCGCTGAGCTATTTCATCGAGCAGCCGTTCCAGAACTGGACCCGCGAGAGCGCCGAGCTGATCGGCACCGTGCTGCTCTATCTCGACCACCGCGCCCCGGTCGGGGAGATCCGCACCAAGGGGCGCGAGCTGGCCGCCGCCTCGCCCCTGTGGGATGGCAAGGTCTATGCGCTGCAGGTCACCGATTTCCGCGAGTGGGTGATGGAGGTGCGCGTGCTCGTCTCGGCCCGGACCGCGCCGCGCGCCTTCGACCTGCGCTGCGAGATACGCGAGAAGCTGATCGGCTGGCTGCAGGAGGACCATCCCGACGCCCTGCCCCGCACCCGCGAGGAGATCGCCGTCACCGCGGCCCGCCCGCCCTTCGCCGAAGAGCCGGGCTAATCCTCGAGGCTGCCGAACCGCGCGCCATAGTTCATCGCACGGCGGGTGCAGCGGTCGAGCGCATAATCGAACCAGGCGCGGTCCCGCTCGTGCGAAGCCTTCAGATCGGCGCCGAGCTTCGCCCGCCCGGCGACGATCGCGCGGCCCATGCCGTCGACGTCGAGCTTTCGCAGCCGGCCGATCCAGAATTGCGCCGCCTCGTCCTGCAAGCTACCGACCGGGGCGCCCGCGGGCAGGTATTCCTGAGCAACGGCCAGACAATAGCCCGCCTCGACCGCCTCGGTCGGGGTGTCGAAAAGATACCCCGGCGGCGCGGCGAACTGGCTTTTCCACACCGCCCAGAACAGCCCCGCCACGACGACGACAAGCAGCCCGCCCCCCGTCCAGAGCAGCGGCGCCGGCAGATCCTCGTCGGTCACATAGGTGCGGGTCATCGGCGATCCTCCGGCCCCGAGATCAGCACAGAGGGGTTAAGGAATCGGCCATGAAAAAAGGGCGCCCCGAAGGGCGCCCCAGATCCGCGCGGGCCGTGCTTACTTCAGCGCCGCGTCGGTGATCTCGAGCGTATAGGCCCCTTCCGGCGCCTTCGAGATGACCGGGTCCGAGCCGCCGGCCAGCAGGATCTTCACCGTGCGCTCGTAATCCGCCGGATCGAGCGCGCCGTTCGAGCCCATGGTCAGCTTGGCGATCTCGCCCATCATCCGCTTCTGGTGCTTTTCGGTCTGCGCGCCCGACTCGTCGTTCTCGAGCACAATCTCGGCCGCCTCGTCGGGGTTCGCCTCGGCGTATTTCCAGCCCTTCATCGAGGCGCGGACGAACTTGACCATCTTGTCCTTGAAGGCAGGGTCCTTGAGCTTGTCTTCCATGACATACAGCCCGTCCTCGAGCGTGGCGACGCCCTCGTCCTCGTACTTGAAGGTGACGAGATCCTCGGGGGTCAGCCCGGCGTCGATCACCTGCCAGTATTCGTTATAGGTCATCGTCGAGATGCAGGCGGCCTGCTTTTGCAGCAGCGGATCGACGTTGAAGCCCTGCTTGAGCACCTTCACGCCCTCGGCCGAACCGTCGGTCGGGATGCCGAGCGTCGCCATCCAGCTCAGGAACGGGTATTCGTTGCCGCCGAACCACACGCCCAGCGTCTTGCCCTTGAAGTCCTCGGGCCCCTTGATCCCGGTTTCCTTGAGGCAGGTCAGCATCATGCCCGAATGCTTGAAGGGCTGGGCGATGTTGACGAGCGCGAGCCCCTTCTCGCGCGCGGCCAGCGCCGAGGGCATCCAGTCGACGGTGACATCGGCGCCGCCGCCGGCCATCACCTGGGTGGGCGAGATGTCCGGGCCGCCCGGCATGATGTCGACGTCGAGCCCCTCTTCCTTGTAGAAGCCCTTGTCCTTGGCCACGTAATAGCCCGCGAACTGGGCCTGGGTGACCCATTTCAGCTGCAGTTTGACCTCTTCGGCCGACACGCCCCCCGCCATCAGGGCCAGCGCCGCCGCACCGATCAGAAATTTCTTCATCGTCGTCTCCACAGTTGAACCCGGGTGTTTCCCCGGTGTTGAAAAACTCATTTCACGCGCTGCGAGGGGTGCCAGAAGGTCACCGCCTTCTCGATCAGCACCATCATCCCGAAGAAGCCCGACCCGGCGAGGGCCGCCACCGCAATCTCCGACCAGACGAGCGGCATATCAAGCTGCCCCACCGCGGTCGAAATGCGGAAGCCCATGCCCCGCGTCGGGCTGCCGAAAAATTCGGCAACGATTGCGCCGATCAGCGCCAGCGTGGTGGCGATCTTCAGCCCGTTGAACAGGAAGGGCATCGCCGCCGGCAGGCGCATCTTCAGCAGGCTCTGCCGGTAGGTGGCGGAATAGGTCTGCATCAGGTCGCGCTGCAGCGCATCGGTGGCGGCAAGCCCCGCGACCATGTTCACCAGCACCGGGAAGAACACCATCACCACCACCACGGCCGCCTTCGACTGCCAGTCGAAGCCGAACCACATCACCAGGATCGGCGCGATGCCGACGATCGGCAGGGCGGCGACGAAATTGCCCACCGGCAGCAGCCCGCGCTGCAGGAAGGGCGAGCGGTCGACGGCGATCGCCACCAGCACCGCCGCGCCGCAGCCGATGACATAGCCCGCCAGCGCCCCCTTCAGGATGGTCTGGGCGAAATCGCCCCACAGCAGCGCAGTGCTTTCGGCAAAGCGCGCCGCGATCATCGAGGGCGGCGGCAGGATCACCGGGCTCACCCCCAGCCCGGTCACCACGCCCTGCCACAGCACGAGCAGGGTGATGCCGAAGAGGACCGGCACGAAGATCCGCGCCCAGCGGGCCCCGCCCCAGCGGTTGGCGATGGTCGCGTTCAGCGCCGAGGTCGCGATCCAGAAGGCGAGTGCCGCCCAGCCCTGCCAGCTCATCGTGCCATCCCCATGCGTTTGAGCGTCACCGCCTCGAGCGCGCCGACCACGGCCACCAGCGCCGCCGCGAGCAGCGCCGCGGCAAAGAGCGCGGCCCAGATCTGGATCGTCTGGCCGTAATAGCTGCCCGAGAGCAGCCGCGCGCCCAGACCCGCCGTCGCGCCCGCCGGCAGCTCGGCCACGATCGTGCCGACCAGCGCCGCCGCGACCCCGACCTTCAGCGAGGCGAAGAGATAGGGCATCGAGGACGGCAGCCGCAGCTTCCACAGCACCGCCGCGCGCGGCGTGTTGTAGGTGCGCAGCAAGTCGAGCTGCATCCCGTCGGGCGCGCGCAACCCCTTCACCATGCCGACAAGGATCGGGAAGAAGCTGAGATAGGCCGCGATGATCGCCTTCGGCACCAGCCCCTTGATGCCGAGCGAGGCGAGCACCACGATCACCATCGGCGCAATTGCCAGGATCGGGATGGTCTGGCTGGCGATCGCCCAAGGCATCACCGACATGTCCATGGCCCGGCTGTGCACGATGCCGATGGCCAGGATCAGCCCCGCCGCCGTGCCCAGCACGAAGCCCGCCATCGTCGCCGAGAGCGTGACCCAGCCATGATAGACGAGCGAGCGTTTCGAGGTGATCTTCTGCCCCGCGACGCCGTCCCACAGCCCGGCCAGCACCTGATGCGGCGCGGGCAGGACCGGGCGCTCCTGCGCCATGGTCTCTGAGATCAGCTGCGCGGTCGTCACCTCGGTGCCCGCCCGCGCCGCCTGGTCATAGACCCATTTCGAATTCAGCCAGACCGCCGCACCATACCACAGCACGACAATGGCGGCGACAACGGTCAGCACCGGCAGGATCCGGTTCATCGCATCTCTCCCCCTGCGCCGCGTTCAGACCTCATAGGCATGCCCCGCCCGCAGCCCCTCGCGCACCCGGTGCGCGATCTCGAGGAATTCGCGGCTGTCGCGGATCTCGAGCGGCCGCTCGCCGCGCGGCAACGGGCTGTCGATGACGTCGGTGATCCGGCCCGGACGCGGGCTCATCACCACGATCTTCGTCGACAGATAGACCGCCTCGGGGATCGAATGGGTGACGAAGCCGATGGTCTTGCCGGTGCGCGACCAGAGCTTGAGAAGCTCCTCGTTCAGCCGGTCGCGGACGATCTCATCGAGCGCGCCGAAGGGTTCGTCCATCAGCAGGATCTCGGCGTCAAAGGCGAGCGCGCGCGCGATCGAGGCACGCTGCTGCATGCCGCCCGAGAGCTGCCAGGGGAACTTCTTGCCAAAGCCCTTGAGGTCGACCAGCTCGAGCACCTTCTCGACCCGCGCCTCCTGATCGGGCTTCGGATAGCCCATGATCTCCAGCGGCAGGCGGATGTTGCCGGCGATGGTGCGCCACGGATAGAGCCCCGCCGCCTGGAACACATAGCCATAGCTGCGTTCGCGGCGCGCGTCGTCGGCGCTCATGCCGCGCACCTTCAGCGTGCCGCCGGTCGGCGTTTCCAGCGCCGCGATGCAGCGCAGGAAGGTGGTCTTGCCGCAGCCCGAGGGCCCGATGAAGGAGACGAACTCCCCCTTCGCAACCTCGAGGTTCACATCGCGCAGCGCCTGCACGGGGCCGTCGTTCGTCTGGAAGACGAGATCGACGCCCCGCGCCTCGATGATCGGGATCGCCGCCATCACACCCCCGAGGCCGGAATGCCGGCACGCGCGACCGGGCGCGGCGCGGTGAGCTCCTTCCAGGTCGAAAGCGCGCGGTTGACCGTGCCGTTCGGCGCGCGCGCCACGAATTCGCCATGCCCCTCGGGTGCCAGCACCTTGCCATCGGCATAGGCGAGCAGACCCCGCGACAGGGTGTAGCGCGGCAGGCCGTGCACCTCGATGCCCTCGAAGACGTTGTATTCGATCGCCGATTGCTGGGTCTTGGCAGAGATCACCTTCGACGCCTTCGGGTCCCAGACCACGAGATCAGCGTCCGAGCCGACCAGCACCGCGCCCTTCTTCGGATAGCAGTTCAGGATCTTGGCGATATTGGTCGAGGTCACGGCGACGAATTCGTTCATCGTGATCCGGCCGGTGTTCACGCCCTTCTCCCACAGCACCGGCATCCGGTCCTCAAGGCCCCCGGTGCCGTTCGGGATCTTGGTGAAATCGCCGACGCCATAGCGCTTCTGCTCCACGGTGAAGGCGCAATGGTCGGTGGCGACACAGCTCAGCGTGCCCGACGCAAGGCCCGCCCACAGGCTGTCCTGATGCTTCTTGTTGCGGAAGGGCGGCGACATCACCCGGCCCGCGGCGTGATCCCAGTCGGGGTTCGCATATTCGCTTTCATCAAGCGTCAGATGCTGGATCAGCGGCTCGCCCCAGACCCGCTTGCCGTTCATCTTGGCGCGGCGGATCGCCTCGTGCGCCTCCTCGCAGGAGGTGTGCACGACATAAAGCGGCACCCCCGCCATGTCGGCGATCATGATCGCGCGGTTCGTCGCCTCGCCCTCGACCTGGGAGGGGCGCGAATAGGCATGCGCCTCGGGCCCGGTGTTGCCCTCGGCCAGGAGCTTCGCCGACATCTCGGCGACGATATCGCCGTTCTCGGCATGGACGAGCGGGATCGCCCCCAGCTCGGCACAGCGCTTGAACGAGGCGAAGAGCTCGTCGTCATTCACCATCAGCGAGCCCTTGTAGGCCATGAAGTGCTTGAAGGTGGTGATGCCGAGGCCGACGACCTCCTTCATCTCCTCGAAGACCTGCTCGCCCCACCAGGTCACCGCCATGTGGAAGGAATAGTCACAGCGCGCCCGCGCCGACTTGTTGTGCCAGGCCTTGTAGGCATCAAGCAGGCTCTGCCCCGGCGCCGGCACCGCAAAATCGACGACCATCGTCGTGCCGCCCGCCAGCGCCGCGCGCGTGCCATAGTCGAAATCATCGGCCGAGAAAGTCCCCATGAAGGGGAATTCCAGATGGGTATGCGGGTCGATGCCGCCGGGCATGACATAGCAGCCCTCGGCCTCGAGCACCTCGTCGCCCGCCAGATCCGGCCCGATCCCGATGATCTTGCCGCCCTCGATCAGCACGTCGGCCTTATAGGTCAGATCGGCGGTGATGATGGTTCCGTTCTTGATGACTGTGGTGGTCATGGATAACTCCCTGAAAGCCGTTGCTTTCATCTTGGCCCAAATACCTCGGGGGTCCGGGGGCGGCGCCCCCGGCCGTTTTCTCAGGCGACGACTTCCGCCGTCTCGAGCACCGCATGCAGCAGCACATCCGCGCCGGCGGCGGCCCAGTCGGGGCTGATCTCCTCAGCCTCGTTGTGGCTCAGACCGTCGACGCAGGGGCACATGATCATCGTGGTCGGCGCCACCTTGGCGGCCCAGCAGGCGTCGTGGCCGGCGCCCGAGACGATGTCCATGTGGCTGTAACCAAGCTTTTCCGCCGCCGCGCGGACCCGGCCCACCAGCTCGGGGGTGAAGGTCACCGGGTCGAAATGGCCCACCGCCTCGACCGCGCAGCCCACGCCCAGCTCGGCGCAGATCGCCGCGGCGCGGGTCTCGATCGCGGCGCGCATGGCGTCGAGCTTTTCCTGGTCGACGGTGCGGATGTCGACGGTGAAGACCACCGTGCCGGGCAGCACGTTGCGCGAATTCGGCGAGAAGGTCACCTGCCCGACGCCGCCCACGGCGTTCGGCTGGGCGGCCATCGTCACCTCCTGCACCATCTCGAAGATCCGCGCCATCGCGAGGCCCGCGTTCACCCGCATCGCCATCGGGGTCGAGCCGGTGTGCGCCTCCTTGCCGGTCAGGGTGAACTCGAGCCACCACAGCCCCTGGCAATGGGTGACGACGCCGATCGTCTTCTCCTCGGCCTCGAGGATCGGGCCCTGTTCGATGTGATATTCGAAATAGGCGTGCATCTTGCGCGCGCCGACCTCTTCGCCGCCCTTCCAGCCGATCCGCTCGAGCTCGGCGCCATAGGTCTTGCCCTCGAGATCCTTGCGGCCATAGGCGTAGTCGAGCGTGTGCACGCCGGCGAAGACGCCCGAGGCGAGCATCGCCGGGGCGAAGCGCGCCCCCTCCTCGTTCGCCCAGTTCGTCAGCACGATCGGATGCTTCGTCCTGATCCCCAGATCGTTCATCGTGCGCAGCGTCTCGAGCCCGGCCAGAACGCCCAGCACGCCGTCATACTTGCCGCCCGTCGGCTGGGTGTCGAGATGCGAGCCGATATAGACCGGCAGCGCGTCGGGCTCGGTGCCCTCGCGGCGCATGAACATCGTGCCCATCTTGTCGACGCCCATCGTCAGGCCCGCGGCCTCGCACCAGCTCTGGAACAGCGCGCGGCCCTCGGCGTCGGCGTCGGTCAGGGTCTGGCGGTTGTTGCCGCCGGCCACGCCGGGGCCGATCTTCGCCATCTCCATCAGGCTGTCCCACAGGCGTGCGGAATTGATGCGGAGGTTTTCTCCGGGTGCAGACATCTTGCGAACTCCCTGTCGACTGTGGGGCGTCTTGCCCTCTTGCGACGAATCTTTTTCTGACCGTATGGTCAGGTTGAGGGAGCCACGTCCTGACCATCCGGTCAACAAGATTTCCGCCGCAGGGGGCGCCGTGAACGAAACGACAGCAGCAGGACGCCCAAAAAATGGGCGCCGCACCGCGAACCGCAAGGCGAACGAGGAAACCATCCTGAAGGCGGCCGAGACCGTCTTCGCCGAGGCGGGCTTCGGCGGCGCGACGATGCAGCTGATCGCCGACATGGCGGGGCTGCCGAAAGCCAACCTGCATTACTATTTCGCCACCAAGGAGGCGCTCTATCGCGCCGTGGTCGAGCGCATCTTCCGGATCTGGCTGGCCGCGGCGAATGTGATGGACGATGCCGCCGGCCCGGCCGAGGGCATCGGCGCCTATATCGATGCCAAGCTCGAAATCTCGCGCCGGCATGCGAACGGCTCGAAGGTCTGGGCGTCGGAGGTGATGCATGGCGCGCCGGTGATTCAGGACTATCTGGAGACCACGCTGCGCGACTGGACGGCGGGGCGCGCAGCGGTGATCCGGCGCTGGATCGCCGAGGGCAAGATGGCCGAGGTGAACCCGGAGCACCTGCTCTACATGCTCTGGGCCTCGACCCAGCATTACGCCGATTTCGGCCACCAGATCGAGGTGCTGAACGGCGGCCCGCTGAGCGAGGCGGACTGGGCCGCGGCCAAGACCTCGGTCAAGGAGATCATCCTGCGCGGCATCGGCGCCGATCCGGCGCCCTGCCGCCATGAGCCCGATCCGTTGAACCCCCCGGAAACCTGAAGTATACCGCGAGGATCCGGAGGAGAGAACTTGGCCGAGATCACGCCCCAGCGTCCGCGCACCCGCATTCAGCGCCGCAACATCGGGACCATCCTCGAGGCCGCGCTCGAGGTGTTCTCGGCGCAGGGCTTCCGCGGTGCAACGCTCGACCAGATCGCACAGGCGGCGGGTCTGTCGAAGCCGAACCTGCTCTACTATTTCCCCTCGAAGGAGGCGATCCATGTCGAGCTGCTGAGCGGGCTGCTCGACGACTGGCTGGCGCCGCTGCGGGCGATGGACCCGGCGGGCGAGCCCAAGGCCGAGATCATGGCCTACATGCACCGCAAGCTCGAGATGAGCCGCGAGATGCCGCGCGAAAGCCGCCTCTTCGCCAACGAGGTGCTGCAGGGCGCGCCGCGGATGAGCGCGCTTCTGGGCAGCGAGCTGAAGGAGCTTGTCGACGAGAAGGCCGCGGTGATCCGCGCCTGGTCCGAAGCCGGCCGCATCGCCCCGGTCGACCCCCATCACCTGATCTTCTCGATCTGGGCGCTGACCCAGCATTACGCCGATTTCGACGTGCAGGTGCGTGCCGTGCTCGGCCCCGGGCGCGACCCGCTCGACGAGGCCGGGCAGTTCCTCGACACGCTGTTCGAGCGGCTGCTCGCCCCCTGAGCGGCTGAGTTAACCAGTCCCTGAAATAAACCCTCCCGGATTTACCCCCGGATAACCCCGACGGCACAGAGTGAGCCCGTGGAGGAATCGGGCGAGGAGGATGGAAATGGACCGGATTTCCGGTGTGCTGCCCCAGATCGGCTGGTCGCCGCAGCTGGTTCCGGCTGCCCCGAAGGCCGCCCCCGCCACCACCGTCGAGCCGGTCCGCAGCAGCGCCGACACCGCGGGCGGGATGGAGGCGGATGTCGACACCGGCAGCGGCACCGGTTTCGTTGCCCGAATCCGCAGCCTGTTGCGACAGGACGGCGCCGGAGCCGATCCGGCCGGACCGGACGCCGCCAGGGCCATCGTGCCGCGGATCGAGGCTGCGCCGGACCCTGATGCGCCGACCGGACCGCCCCCCGCTTTCGAGGTGACGCCGCTCGAAGCGCATGTCGCGGCCCTGCGCCCGCGCCCGCTGCACGAGGTGTCTTCTCTTCGTGCCTCCGCCGGCAAAGACCTTGCGGCCACGGGCGCGGTGCAGGTCGCTCCGATGCGGCCCGCCGTCGCGCCGGAGCAAGCCAGCGCCACCGCCCCCGCGTCAGACGAACGCCCCGCGACCTTGCCGCGGGGCGCCTGGCCGCTCGGGGCCGAGGTCAGGGGCGCGGTCCCGCCGGGGCCAAGCCTCGACGTGACGCGCTGAGCGGGATCACTCCGCGGCGGTGATGCCGCAGGTGTAGTTCGACGAGCCCGGGTTGTTCGGATGGGTCGTCCAGTTCGCATAGGGCGCGACCTTGCGCCCGGTGCGCGGATCGACCGTGCCAAGCGGCAGGGTCTTCATGCTGATGCAATCGACCGGGCAGACATCGACACAGAGGTTGCACGCGACGCATTCCTCGTCCTTCACGGTGAAGATGCGGTCCTCGCCCATGGCGATCGCCTGGTGCGAGGTGTCCTCGCAGGCGGCATAGCAGCGCCCGCACTTGATGCAGTCCTCCTGGTCGATCACCGCCTTGGTGACGTGGTTCAGGTTCAGGTGCTGCCATTCCGAGAAATTCGGCACCGCGCGCCCGACGATCTCCTCGACCGAGGTGAAGCCCTTCCTGTCCATGTAGTCCGACAGGCCCGAGATCATCTCCTGCACCACCTTGAAGCCATAGGTCATCGCCGCGGTGCAGACCTGCACGTTGCCCGCCCCCATCGCCAGGAACTCGGTCGCGTCGCGCCAGGTGGTGACGCCGCCGATGCCCGAGATCGGGAGACCGCGGGTTTCGGCATAGCGCGCGATCTCGCCCACCATGTTCAGCGCGATCGGCTTCACCGCCGGGCCGCAATAGCCGCCATGCGTGCCCTTGCCGTCGATCATCGGCTCGGGGCAGAAATCGTCGAGATTGACCGAGGTCACCGATTTCACTGTGTTGATCAGGCTGACCGCATCCGCCCCGCCGCGCCTGGCGGCCAGCGCCGGCGGCAGGATCGAGGTCACGTTGGGCGTCAGCTTCACGATGCAGGGCATGCGCGAATATTGCTTCACCCAGCGGGTCACCATCTCGATATATTCGGGCACCTGCCCCACCGCCGAGCCCATGCCGCGTTCGGCCATGCCATGCGGGCAGCCGAAGTTCAGCTCGACCCCGTCGGCGCCGGTGTCCTCGACATGGGCGAGGATCGCCTTCCAGCTCTCCTCGTCGCAGGGCACCATCAGCGACACGACGAGCGCCCGGTCGGGATAGTCGCGCTTGACCGACTTGATCTCGCGCAGGTTGACCTCGAGCGGGCGGTCGGTGATCAGCTCGATGTTGTTGATCCCCATCACCCGCCGGTCGCCGCCATAGATCACGCCATAGCGCGGCCCAGAGACGTTGACGACGGGCGGCCCCTCGGCCCCGAGGGTCTTCCACACCACGCCGCCCCAGCCGGCCTCATAGGCACGGCGGACGTTGTATTCCTTGTCGGTCGGCGGCGCCGAGGCGAGCCAGAACGGGTTCGGCGACTTGATGCCGATGAAGTTGCTGCGCAGGTCCGCCATCTGTCAGGCCCCCATCAGGAAAGAGTGGATGTCTTCGGCCGCATCGCGCCCCTGCGCGACGGCAGTCACCGTCAGGTCCTCGCCCGCAGGCGCGCAGTCGCCGCCCGCCCAGACCCGCGCAAGGCTCGTCCGCCCCGCCCCGTCGGTGCCGATCTTCGGCCCGGCCGTCTTCACCCCCTCGGGCAGCGCGCCAAGCGTCTGGCCGATCGCCGAGAGCACCTGATCCGCCTTCAGCCGGAAGGTGTCATCAAGCATCCGCAGCCCGGCGCCGCCGGTCTCGGTGCGCGCGAACTCGACCTCGAGCCCGCCCGCGACGGCATGGATCGCCACCGGCGCGGCGTTGCAGATGATCCGCACGCCATGCGTCGCGGCGTGCTCCTGCTCGTGGACCGAGGCCGGCATCTCGGCCTGCGCGCGGCGATAGACGATGGTCGAGGTCTCGGCGCCGAGCAGCTTCGCCTGCACCGCTGCATCGACCGCCGTCATGCCGCCGCCGATCACCACCACCTTGCGCCCGACCGGCAGGGTGGCGAGGTCGTCGGCCTGCCGCAGCGCCGCGATGAACTCGGTCGCAGGCGTCGCAAGCTCGCCTCCCGGCAGGCTCAGCGCGTTCACGCCCGACAGCCCGATGCCGAGGAAGACGGCGTCGTGCTGGCCCAGAAGATCGTCGAGCGTGCCGTCGCCCGCCCGGCCGAGCGCCCAGTTCGTCACCACCTCGATGCCGCCCACCTGCAACAGCCAGGCGACCTCGCGCGCGGCGAAATCCTCGGGCGCCTTGTAGGCGGCGATGCCGTATTCATCGAGCCCGCCGAGCTTCGGCTTTGCCTCGTAGAGCGTCACCTTGTGGCCCTTGAGCGCGAGCCGGTGCGCACAGGCAAGCCCCGCGGGCCCGCCGCCCACCACCGCGACCGAGCGCCCGGTGGGGGCGCCGGCGGTGAAGGGATGGCCCTGCTTTTCCAGCAGCGTGTCGGTGGCAAAGCGCTGCAGCAGGCCGATCTCGACCGGCTTGCCCTCGGCCTCCATCCGCACGCAGGCGCCCTCGCACAGGTTTTCGGTCGGGCAGACGCGCGCGCACATGCCGCCGAGGATGTTCTGCGAGAAGATCGTCTTCGCCGCCGCCTCGGGCGTGCCGGTCGCGATCTGCCGGATGAAGAGCGGAATGTCGATCGTCGTCGGGCAGGCCGTGGCGCAGGGCGCGTCATGGCAGAAATAGCACCGATCCGCCGCCACCGCGGCCGCATGGGCGCTGAGCGGCGGCGCGACATCCTGGAAATTCGCCGCATAGCGCTCGGGCGAAAGCCGCCCGGGCACCACCCCGGGCGTGAACTGGCTGTTGGTCACCTTGGACCTCCCTGGCTTTGTTATTGTCCCCACGCTTGCACGGGCAAAAATTTTATCAAGTGGTAAAATACGCCGCGGCGCCGCATCCGGGCCGATTTGCCCGCGCGCAAGGCAGCCTACGCGTCATCGCCGAAAAATTGGGCAAAGTCGCCCGGCTCCGGCCTGCCGCCACGTCAGTCGTTCGCGCTTTCCTCCCCGGCCCGGCTGGCGTATAAGGCGGTCCTGATACCGGGGCGCCCGGCACCAAACGACCGGGCCGACCAGAACCTGACAGCATCCTTTGAGGACGGCATGACCAAACAATCCCATGAAAACGACGTGGCTTTCATTCAGGCGCTCGCCGAGCTCCTGAACAGCAACGACCTCACCGAAATCTCGGTTGTGCGGGAATACGGCGAGGATGACAGCCTCGAAGTGCGCGTGGTGAAGCAGGCGACGGTGATCGCCGCGGCCCCCGCCCCCGTCTATGCGGCCCCCGCCGCCGCGCCGGTTGCGGTTGCAGCCCCTGCCGCCGCAGCCCCCGTGGCCGATGCCGACCCGGCCTCGCTGCCCGGCGCCGTGACCTCGCCGATGGTCGGCACCGCCTATCTGGCGCCGGAACCAGGCGCCAATGCCTTCGTCAAGGTCGGCGACACGGTGACGGAGGGCCAGACCCTGCTGATCGTCGAGGCGATGAAGACGATGAACCACATCCCGGCACCGCATTCGGGCACGGTCAAGCGCATCCTCGTCGACGACGGCACGCCGGTCGAATACGGCTCGGCGCTGATGATCGTCGAGTGAGGGCATGCCCATGTTCGACAAGATCCTGATCGCCAACCGGGGCGAGATCGCCCTGCGGGTGATCCGCGCCTGCCGCGAGATGGGGATCGCCTCGGTCGCGGTGCACTCGACCGCCGACACCGACGCCATGCATGTGCGCATGGCCGACGAGAGCGTCTGCATCGGCCCGCCGCCGTCCTCCGAGAGCTATCTCTCGATCCCGGCGATCGTCGCCGCCTGCGAGATCACCGGCGCCCAGGCGATCCACCCGGGCTATGGCTTCCTTTCGGAAAACGCGAACTTCGTGCAGGTGCTCGAGGATCACGGCATCACCTTCATCGGCCCCTCGGCGGAACATATCCGCATCATGGGCGACAAGATCACCGCCAAGGAAACCGCGAAGAAGCTGGGCATCCCGGTGGTTCCGGGCTCGGCCGGTGGCGTGCATGACGTCGAGGAGGCGAAGCGCACCGCAGCCGAGATCGGCTATCCGGTGATCATCAAGGCCACCGCCGGCGGCGGCGGGCGCGGCATGAAGGTCGCCGAGACCGAGGCCGACCTCGAGATCGCCTTCCGCACCGCGCGCTCCGAGGCCAAGGCCGCCTTCGGCAATGACGAGGTCTACATGGAGAAATATCTCCAGAAGCCGCGTCACATCGAGATCCAGGTCTTCGGCGACGGCAAGGGCCGCGCCGTGCATCTGGGCGAGCGCGACTGCTCGCTGCAGCGCCGCCACCAGAAGGTGCTGGAAGAGGCGCCCGGCCCCTGCATCACCCCCGAACAGCGCACCAAGATCGGCAAGATCTGCGCCGACGCGATGGCCGAGCTCGGCTATTCCGGCGCCGGCACGATCGAATTCCTGTTCGAGGACGGCGAGTTCTACTTCATCGAGATGAACACCCGTCTGCAGGTGGAACATCCGGTGACCGAAGCGATCTTCGGCGTCGATCTCGTGCGCGAACAGATCCGCGTCGCGGCCGGCGAGAAGATGGAATTCCGTCAGGAAGACCTGAAGATCCGTGGCGCCGCGATCGAGGTCCGGATCAACGCCGAGCGGATGCCGAACTTCGCCCCCTGCCCCGGCCGCATCACCCAGTATCACGCCCCGGGCGGTCTGGGCGTGCGCGTCGACTCGGCACTCTATGACGGCTACAAGATCCCGCCCTATTACGACAGCCTGATCGGCAAGCTGATCGTGCACGGGCGTGACCGGCAGGAGGCGCTGGCGCGTCTCAGCCGCGCGCTGAGCGAGCTGATCGTCGACGGCGTCGACACCACCGTGCCGCTGTTCACCGCGCTGCTGCAGGAGCCCGACATTCTGAAGGGCGACTACTCGATCCACTGGCTCGAGAAGTGGCTGAAGAAGACCTACGGCTGAGCGATCCGCCAAAGACCATGAAACGCCCCCGCAAGGGGGCGTTTTTCTTTGCGCGAACCCGTTTGAACCCGCCCCGATTCCGGCCCATTGTGCGGGGGCAACGCGAGGGGATGCGATGGCGCAGGAACTGACGGCAGGGATGCTGCTTTCGGGCTATGCCCGGGGCATCTTCCCGATGGCACAAAGCCGCGACGATCCGGAGCTGTTCTGGTTCGAGCCCCGCGCCCGCGGCATCCTGCCGCTCGACGGCTTCCACGTCTCGCGCTCGCTTGCCCGCACAATCCGCCGCGGCGGCTTCGAGATCCGCATCGGCACCGCCTTTCGTGCGGTGGTCGAGGCCTGCGCGGCGCGCAAGGAAACCTGGATCAACGGCCCGCTCTTCACCCTTTACGATGCGCTCTTCGCGATGGGGCATGCGCATTCGCTCGAGGTCTGGCGCGGCGAGGCGCTGGTCGGCGGCGTGTTCGGCGTGACGCTGGGCGGTGCCTTCTTCGGCGAGAGCATGTTCTCGCGCGTGCCCGATGCCTCGAAGGTGGCACTGACCTACACCGTCGACCGGCTGCGGCAGAGCGGCTTCGTGCTGTTCGACACGCAATATCTGACATCGCATCTGGCAAGTCTGGGCGGGATCGAGATTCCGCGGCTCGAGTATCGGCGCCGACTGGCGGCAGCGCTGAGCCTGAGCGCCGATTTCACCGCGGCGCCAGTGCCCGATGCTCAGTCGGTCTTGCAGCGCATGACCCAGACGTCATAACGCTGGTGATCCAGCGCCGAGAGCGCCGGGCTGTCGGCAATCATCCAGCCGTCGAAGACCGGTTGCGCAACGTTCGGATCGGTGATGACGAGATAGGCATAGGCGTTCGACGAAGGGTCATCCGCCGGATAGCGGCATTCCTTCAGCGTCACCTGGAGATGGCCGAATTCGACGGTCTGGCCCACCGCCAGCACGATATCGGATGCGGTCGCCGACACCTTGTCGAGGCCGCGCAGCACCGCACCGGACGCCTCGGCCAGCCCGTCGCCGCCATCCTGCGCGACCGCCGCCGTCGCCCCGACTGCGAGCGCCAGCGCCGCGGCGCGCAGGGCCGCGATCATTGCGGCACCCCGGGTGTGGTGCCGGCATCGGTGCCGGTCGCATCCTTCGGCTTGTCCGCGCCACCGCCGACGAATTTCATCAGCAGCCCGAGCGTCGAGACCGCTCCCTGGGTGTCGAGGATCTCGTCGCCCGGAGCGAAATTGTCGACGCTGCCGCCCGGCAGGATCTCGATGAACGAGCCGCCCATCAGCCCCTCGGAGGCGACGATGATCTGCGAATCGTCGGGCAGCTCGACGCCCTTGTTGATCGCGATCGCGGTGTCGGCGAAGAAGGTCTTGGTATCGAGCCGGATGTCGGTGACGGTGCCGATCTTGACGCCTGCCATGCGCACGTCGGTGCCCGGCGTCACGCCCTCGACCGAGCGGAACGAGGCATGCAGCGGGTAGCTGCCCGCGGCGGTGCCGAAGCTGTGCCCCTTGCCGGCCCAGAACAGGAAGCCGGCGGCGACAGCCAGAACGACCGCCCCGGTCAGCACTTCAACGCGATTCTCGCTCATGATCTCTCCTGCGCAGGGACCCGGCGGGGCCCCGGCCTCATTCGGCCGGCTGCCAGGCCTCGTAGTCGCGCCGTTCGACCGGCGCGTCGCGACGAATCGAGCCCGCCGGCACATAGGCCGCGTCGGTGCCGGTGCGGTTCGCCAGATGCGGCAGCTCCCACGACTTGTGCGCGACGGCGACCTTGGTCGGCGGTTCATCCCAGGTGAAGTGGATCCAGCCGTGCCATTCCGGCGGAATCCGGCTCGCCTCGATCTCGCCGTTGTAGATCACCCAGCGGCGCTTGCCGTCGGCCGTCTGGTAATAGACGTTGCCTTCCGCATCCTCGCCCACCTTCACGCCCTTGCGGGCCGTGAACAGCCGGATCCCCGAGGTCTGGGACCGGTTCCACCAGGTAAAAATGCGAAGCAGAAAGTTCATGCCATCCTCCGCGGGCTTTTGCCCGTTTATAGCCTGTTGCGCGGCAAGGTCCAGAGCCGCTTGCGAAAAGGGCGGGCCCGCGCCCGCCCCGCGCTCAGCTGGCGCTTTTCGGCTCTTTCTTCGCGTTTTCCGCGTAGATCAGCAGCGGTTTCGCCTCGGCGGTCTCGACCGCCTCCTCGTTCACCACGACCTCCTGCACTCCGGTCATGCCCGGCAGTTCGAACATCGTGTCGAGCAGGATGTCCTCCATGATCGAGCGCAGGCCGCGCGCGCCGGTCTTGCGCTTGATCGCGCGCTTGGCGATGGCGCTCAGCGCATCCGGGGTGAAGCTCAGCTTCACGCCCTCGATGTCGAAGAGCCGCTGATACTGCTTCACCAGCGCGTTCTTCGGCTCGGTCAGGATGGTGACCAGCGCGTCCTCGTCCAGATCCTCGAGCGTCGCGATCACCGGCAGACGGCCGACGAATTCCGGGATCAGGCCGAACTTCAGCAGATCCTCGGGTTCCAGCTCCTTGAAGAGCTCGCCCGCCGAGCGTTCGTCGGGGCCCTTCACCGCGGCACCGAAGCCCATGGCCGAGCCCTTGCCGCGCTGCGCGATGATCCGGTCGAGGCCGGCGAAGGCGCCGCCACAGATGAACAGGATGTTCGTCGTGTCGACCTGCAGGAATTCCTGCTGCGGATGCTTGCGCCCGCCCTGCGGCGGCACGGAGGCGACGGTGCCTTCCATGATCTTCAGCAGCGCCTGCTGCACGCCCTCCCCCGAGACGTCGCGGGTGATCGAGGGGTTGTCCGACTTGCGGGTGATCTTGTCGACCTCGTCGATGTAGACGATGCCGCGCTGCGCCCGCTCGACGTTGTATTCGCTGGCCTGCAAGAGCTTCAGGATGATGTTCTCGACATCCTCGCCGACATAGCCGGCCTCGGTCAGCGTCGTCGCATCGGCCATGGTGAAGGGCACATCGAGGATGCGCGCCAGCGTCTGCGCCAGCAGCGTCTTGCCGCAGCCGGTCGGGCCGATCAGCAGGATGTTCGACTTCGACAGTTCGATGTCGGACTTCGCGCTGTTGTTCAGCCGTTTGTAATGGTTGTGCACCGCGACCGAGAGCACGCGTTTGGCATGCATCTGACCGATCACGTAATCGTCGAGCACCTTGCAGATGTCGCGCGGCGTGGGCACCCCGTCGGTCGACTTGAGCCCCGAGCTCTTCGTCTCCTCGCGGATGATGTCCATGCACAGCTCGACGCATTCGTCGCAGATGAACACGGTCGGGCCCGCGATCAGCTTGCGCACCTCGTGCTGGCTCTTGCCGCAGAACGAGCAATAGAGCGTGTTCTTGCTGTCGGAGCCGGAATTGTTCGCCATCGTCTTCCTCTGCTCTGGCCCGGAACGCGGGTCCCTGGTGGGCCGCCCCTGAAGTTTAGGGCAGCCCCATGGTCATCACAATGTCAAAAATCCTGCCCCGCCGCGGGGCAGGATCACTTCTCCGCCTCGGCCTTGCCGCGGCTTTCGAGGATGTCGTCGATCAGGCCCCAGGCCTTCGCATCCTCGGCCGACATGAAGTTGTCGCGCTCGAGCGCCGCCTCGACGGTCTCGTAATCGTTGCCGGTGTGCTTGACGTAGATCTCGTTCAGGCGGCGCTTCAGCTTCTGCGTCTCCTGGGCGTGGATCATGATGTCGGTGGCCTGGCCCTGATAACCGCCCGAGGGCTGGTGCACCATCACGCGCGAGTTCGGCAGCGAGAAGCGCATGCCCTTCTCGCCGGCCTGCAGCAGCAGCGAGCCCATCGAGGCCGCCTGGCCGATGACGAGCGTCGAGACCTTCGGCCGGATGTACTGCATCGTGTCGTAGATCGAGAGCCCCGAGGTCACCACGCCGCCCGGGCTGTTGATGTACATCGCGATTTCCTTGGTCGGGTTCTCCGCCTCGAGGAACAGCAGCTGCGCGCAGATCAGCGTCGACATGGCGTCATGCACCGGGCCCGCGAGGAAGATGATCCGCTCCTTCAGCAGGCGCGAGTAGATGTCATAGGCACGCTCGCCACGCGAGGTCTGTTCGACCACCATCGGCACCAGCGTGTTCATGTAGAGGTCGATCGGATCCTTCATTCCTCAGCCTTCCCTGCGGTCTTGCGTCACGATGAACGCGGAACTTTACCCGAGTCTTAGTGGCGCGGGCAGGACGCTGCAAGGGCAGCCGGCAACAGTTGATGCCGCAAGTGCGGCAAAGCGGGCCCGGCGCCGGGCATGGAAACGCCCGCCCCGGGCGGGAGCGGGCGCAGCCGACGGCCGGGCAGGACGGGCGCGGGCGTTCAGCCGCGGGTCGCGGCCTCGTACCAGTCGCGGATCGCCTTACGCTCCGAGGCTTCCATGAAGCTCAGGTTGCCCGGCGGCATGGCATGGGTCAGCCCCGCCTGCACATAGATCTGATGCGCGGCCCGCGCGATCTGGGCCGGGGTCTCCAGATGCACCCCCTTCGGCGCGCGGGTGATGGCGTCGAAGCCGCCCGGCTCGGTCGCGTGGCACATCGAGCAGCGGCCCAGAACGATGTCGGTCACCTGATCGAAGCCCGCGGCCTCGGCGAAACGCGCCTCGATCGGGCTCAGCGCCGCTTCCGTGTCGTCCCCCTCGCCGGTGCCGGTGAAGGTCGAAAGCCAGACGCAGATCAGGAACAGCACCACGGTCACGCCCCAGGTCCACCATGGCGCGCCCTTGTGCGCGTGATGGGTGTTGAAGAAGTGCCGGATCGTCACCCCCATCAGGAACACCAGCGAGGCGATCAGCCAGTTGTACTCGCTCGCGAAGGCCAGCGGGTAATGGTTCGACAGCATCAGGAACACCACCGGCAGCGTCAGGTAGTTGTTGTGCGTCGAGCGCTGCTTGGCGATCTTGCCGTATTTCGGATCGGGGGTGCGGCCGGCCTTCAGGTCGGCCACCACGATGCGCTGGTTCGGCATGATGATCAGGAACACGTTCGCGGTCATGATCGTCGCGGTGAAGGCGCCAAGGTGCAAAAGCGCCGCGCGGCCCGAGAACACCTGCGTATAGCCCCAGGCCATCGCCACCAGGATGACATAGAGCAGCACCATCAGCGTGGTGCTGTTCTCGCCGAGCTTCGACTTGCACAGCAGGTCATAGAGGATCCAGCCGATCGTCAGCGAGCCCGCCGAGATCGCGATCGCGCCCCAGGTCGGCAGGTCCATCACCCGCGGGTCGATCAGATAGAACTGCGACTGCGCCCAATAAAGCAGCATCAGCATGGCAAAGCCCGACACCCAGGTCATGTAGCTTTCCCATTTGAACCAGGTCAGCTCGTCGGGCATCCGCTCGGGCGCCACCATGTATTTCTGGATGTGGTAGAAGCCGCCGCCATGCACCTGCCAGGCGGCCCCGGTCACCCCCTTCGGCGCGCCCGGTTCGGGCCGCAGGCCAAGGTCGAGCGCGATGAAGTAGAAGGACGACCCGATCCAGGCGATGGCGGTGACGACATGCAGCCAGCGCACCGCGAACTGCGCCCACTCGAGCAGGAAGGTATAGTCGAACATCATGTCCCCGTGTTCTTTTTCCGACAGCATCGGCCTGCGCCCCCACCCACGCAAGCCTCGGCGGGCCTGAGCCCGCCCCCCCTCGGACGCGCGCCCCGCAAACGGGCGCCGGCGCCGGAAAATCAGGCAGATGTCAGATCAGCTGCCGCGATAGGTCGAATAGCCGAAGGGCGAAAGCAGCAGCGGCACATGGTAATGCGCCGCGGGCTCGGAAATGCCGAAGCGGATCGGCACATGGTCGAGGAACAGCGGCGCCGCCCCGGCCTGCCCGGTTTCGCGCAGATAGTCGCCGACCTCGAAGACCAGCTCGTAGACCCCGGTCGCGAAGGCCTGCACGGGCAGGATCGGCGCATCGGTGCGCCCGTCGGCGTTGGTCATCGCCTCGGCGATCTGCGCGCGCTCGCCCTCCTCGATGCGGTAGAGCGCGATGCGGATCCCCTCGGCCGGGCAGCCGCGCGCGGTGTCGAGAACATGGGTGGTCAGATATCCGGTCATCGCGGCTCTCCTTTGCGCCGACTATGGCGCGCGTCCCCGGCGCCGGCAAGCACCCCCTTGCGCCCGCCCGGCAATCGTCCTTTGATCGCGCCCGAAAAATTCCCGGAGGCTCAGATGATCCGTTATCCCCGCGACATGCGTGGCCACGGCCCCAATCCACCCGATGCGCAATGGCCCGGCGGCGCGCGCGTCGCGATCTCGCTGGTGCTGAACTACGAAGAAGGCGGCGAGAACTGCATCCTGCACGGCGATGCCGCGTCGGAAGCGTTCCTGTCGGACGTCGCCGGCGCCGCGATGTGGCCCGGCCAGCGCCACTGGAACATGGAATCGATCTACGAATACGGCGCCCGTGCCGGGTTCTGGCGGCTGCACCGGCTGTTCACCTCGATGCAGATCCCGGTGACGATCTATGGCGTCGCCACGGCGCTTGCGCGCAACCCCGAACAGCTTGCCGCGATGCAGGACGCCGGCTGGGAGATTGCCTCGCACGGGCTGAAATGGGTCGAGCACAAGGACATGCCCGAGGACGAGGAACGCCGGCAGATCGCCGAGGCGATCCGGCTTCACACCGAGGTCGTGGGCGAGCGGCCGCGCGGCTGGTACACCGGGCGCTGCTCGGCCAATACCGTTCGCCTGACCGCCGAGGAAGGCGGCTTCGACTGGATCTCGGACACCTATGACGACGACCTGCCCTATTGGCTCGAGCTGCCCGACCGCGACCAGTTGGTGATTCCCTACACGCTCGAGGCGAACGACATGCGTTTCGCCACCTCGCCCGGCTGGATCGAGGGCGAGATGTTCTTCCAGTATCTGAAGGACAGCTTCGACACGCTCTATGCCGAAGGGCTCGAGGGCCGCGCCAAGATGTTCTCGATCGGGCTGCACAACCGGCTGATCGGGCGCCCGGGCAAGATGGCCGGGCTGAAGCGCTTCCTCGACTACGCAAAGGCGCACGAGGGCGCGTGGTTCGCCCGCCGCGGCGACATCGCCCGGCACTGGGCCGAAGTGCACCCGCATCACCGCATCGAGCGCCCCTCGCAGATGGACCGCGCCCGCTTCGTCGAAGCCTGGGGCGGCATCTTCGAGCACAGCCCCTGGATCGCCGAGCGCGCCTATGACCTCGAACTCGGCCCGGCGCATGACAGCGCGGTGGGGCTCGCGAATGCGCTCGCCCGGGTGTTCCGCACCGCCACGCCCGCCGAGCGTCTCGGCGTGCTGACCGCCCACCCCGACTTGGCCGGCAAGCTCGCCCAGGCGAAGCGGCTCACCGCCGAAAGCACCGCCGAACAGGCCTCGGCCGGGCTCGACGCGCTGACCGACGCCGAGCGCGCCCGCTTCGAGGCGCTGAACACCGCCTATACCGCGAAATTCGGCTTCCCCTTCATCATCGCCGTGCGCGACCACACGAAGGACGGCATCCTCGCCGCCTTCGAGACCCGCCTCGCGCATGATGCCGAAACCGAATTCGCCGAGGCCTGCCACCAGGTCGAACGCATCGCCACCCTGCGCCTGAAGGAGTTGCTGCCGTGACCGGCTATTACGCCCCGAAAGGCGGCCTGCCGCCGCAAAGCGCGCTGATGACCGGCCGCGCGATCTTCACCGAGGCCTATGCGGTGATCCCGAAAGGCTGCTTCTCCGACATCGTCACCAGCTACCTTCCGGGCTGGACCGACACCCGGCTGTGGCTCATCGCCCGGCCGATGTCGGGCTTTTCCGAGACCTTCAGCCAATATGTGATGGAGGTCGGCGCCGATGGCGGCTCGGACGCGCCCGATGCCGAACCCGGCGCGGAGCATGTTCTCTTCGTCACCGAGGGCGAGATGTGGCTCTCGCTCGACGGGCAGGAATACGAACTCGCGGCGGGCGGCTACGCCTATATCCCGCCGGGCACCGAGTGGCGGGTGAAGAACGGCGCCGACCACCCGCTGCGCTTCCACTGGATCCGCAAGCTCTACGAGCGCGCGCCCGGCCTGCCCGCGCCCGAGGCCTTCGTGACGAACGAGCGCGAGATCGCCCCGGTCGCGATGCCCGACACCCAGGGCCGCTGGGCCACCACCCGCTTCGTCGACCCGACCGACCTGCGCCACGACATGCACGTGAACGTCGTCACCTTCCAGCCCGGCGGGCTCATCCCCTTCGAGGAAACCCATGTCATGGAGCACGGGCTCTACGTGCTCGAGGGCAAGGCGGTCTACAAGCTGAACCAGGACTGGGTCGAGGTCGAGGCAGGCGATTTCATGTGGCTGCGCGCCTATTGCCCGCAGGCCTGCTATGCCGCGGGGCCCGGCCCGTTCCGCTACCTGCTCTACAAGGACGTGAACCGCCACGCGCGCCTGCGCGGCCCGTTTTCGCGCTGACCGGGCCGGGGCCCACGGGCCCCGTTCCCCCTTTCATCTTGCCCGAAATACCTCGCGGGGGTCCGGGGGCGCGATGCCCCCGGCGGCCCGGACCGGAGCCCCGACATGCAGATCACGACCGAACCCCTCACCGCCGAGGCCTTCGCCCCCTTCGGCGAGGTGATGGAGGCCGAAGGCGCCCCCGACCGGATCATCAACGCCGGCATGTGCGGCCGCTTCCACGACCGCGCGACGCTCGATTTCGGCCCCGAGACCGGTGGCCGGCCGGGGATCTCGATCTTCAAGGCGATCCCGCGCGCCCTGCCCTACACGTTCGATCTGCTCGAGCGCCACCCCGAGGGCAGTCAGGCCTTCGTGCCGATGACGGCGGACCCGTTCCTCGTCATCGTCGCCCCCGACATGGGCGGCCGCCCGGGCCAGCCGCGCGCCTTCGTCACCTCGGGCGCGCAGGCGATCAACTTCCGCCGCGGCACCTGGCACGGGGTGCTGACGCCGCTCGCCGAGCCCGGGCTTTTCGCGGTGATCGACCGGATCGGCGCCACGGCGAACCTCGAGGAGGTGATCCTCGACACCCCGGTGACGGTCACCGCCCCCTGATCAGACGATCAGCACGGCGCGGAAATCGTTGACATTGGTCAGCGTCGGCCCGGTCACCACCTGCGCCCCCGCCGCGCCGAAGAAGCCATGCGCATCGTGGCGGGCAAGCGCCGCGCGCGCATCGAGCCCCCGCGCCGCCGCCGCGGCCAGCGTCGCCGGCCCGATCAGCGCACCCGCCACCTCCTCGGCGCCATCGACGCCATCGGTATCGCAGGCGATCGCCCAGATCCCCGGCGCGCCGTCCAGCGCCAGCAACGCCGCCAGCGTGAATTCCGCATTCGGCCCGCCGCGACCATCGGCGCCGGCCAGCGTCACCGTGCATTCGCCGCCCGAAAGCAGCACCACCGGCGGGTCTCCCGCCCGCCGCGTCGCGGCGATCTGGCGCGCCAGCGCCGCCTGCCCCGCGCCCTGCACCGCCGCCTCGCCCTCGATCGCGTCGCCGAGCAGCCGCACCTCGCAGCCCGCCGCCCGCGCGACCTCCGCCGCGGCGGCGAGCGACTGCGACGGCGCCGCGACGATCCGGGTCTCGGTCCGCGCGAGCCGCGCGTCCCCCGGCGCGAGCACCCCCGATCCCTGCGAGAGCGCCGCGCGCACCACCTCGGGCACCGCGATGCCATAGCGCGCCAGCACCGCTCGCGCCTCCTCGACGGTCGAGCCATCGCCCACCGTCGGCCCCGAGGCGATGAAGGCAAGGTCGTCGCCCGGCACGTCGGAAATGACGAGCGCCAGCATCCGCGCGGGCCAGGCGGCGGCCGCGAGCTGCCCGCCCTTCACCGCACTCAGATGCTTGCGCAGGGTGTTGATGCGGTCGATCGGCGCCCCCGAGGCCAGCAGCGCCGTCGTCACCGCCTGTTTCTCGGCCAGCGTCAGCCCTGGCACCGGCGCGCACAGCAGCGCCGAGCCGCCGCCCGAGATCAGCGCCAGGACGAAATCGTCCTCTCCCAGAGACGCAAGCAGATCGAGCATCCGCCGCGTCGCCGCGACGCCCGCCGCGTCGGGCACCGGATGCGCCGCCTCGACGATCTCGATGCCGCGGCAGGGCCGGCCATAGCCATAGCGGGTGATGACCAGCCCCTCGCAGGGGCCCCAGGCGGCCTCGACCGCCTCGGCCATCCGCGCCGAGGCCTTGCCGGCACCGACCACCACCACCCGCCCGCCCGGGCGCGGCGGCAGCGCGGCGGGGATCACCCGCATCGGATCGGCCGCGGCCACGGCCGCATCGAACATCGCGCGCAAAGCCGCGGGCGGGGTCAGCGCAGCCATGCGCGCGCCTTCCGGCACGATGTGGTCAGGCAGGTCTTCGCTCGGGTCATCGCATCCCTCCAGGGCCACAGGTTTGCCCTCAAGGCCCCCGCGCGCAAGAAGAAACGGGGGCCGAGACCCCCGTTTCCCGTCGTGCGCAGGCTCATTTCTGCGTGATGCGCCCGTCGAGCTTCGGCGTGTAAGGCCCGACTTTCGCAAGATATTCCGCCGTCACATCGGCCAGATCGGGGCCGAAGTCATAGGCCTTCATGCCCTCGGCCGCGAACATCTTGAACCCGTCGCCGCCGTTGCGGACATAGTTGTTCGTCACCACGCCATAGACCGTCCCGGGATCAAGCGGCACCCAGCCCCCGTCCTGCGCGACCTCGACCGACAGCACCCGGCTGCCCGCGGGCTTCTCGGCGCTCCAGCGGAATTTCAACCCGGCGACCTGCGGGAAGCGGCCCGCCCCCTCCTCGACCTGGCTCAGCCCGTTCTCGAGCGCCGCGCGGATCGTCGCGCCCTTCGCCTCGAAGGTCGAGAGCGTGTTCTGGAACGGCAGCACGGTCAGCACCTCGCCCATCGTCACCGGCCCGGCGTCGATCGAGGCGCGCACACCGCCGCCGTTCTGGATCGCGATGGTCACGCCCTGATCCTTCACCCGGTCGAGCATCGCCTCGGCGATCAGGTCGCCCATCTCGCATTCCTTCACCCGGCAACTGTCGCGGCCACCGTCGATCGCGGCCGCGGCCTCGGCCACCACCTTCGCCCGCACCGCCTCGAGCGGCTTCGCCATCTCGGCCACCTCGGCCGCGATCTTCGGATCGGGCACCACCGAGGCATCGAGCAGGATCGGCTCGCCCGAGGCGGCGGTCAGGTCGCCCGCATCGTCGAAGGTCAGCACCAAATGGCCCAGATATTTCGAATAGGCATAGGCCGAGACCACCGGCACATTGCCGACCATCGTCGGATAGGCCTCGCCGCCCGGGCCGAAGAGCGTGTGACTGTGGCCGCCGACGATCGCGTCGATGCCGGGCACCGCGGCCGCCAGCGCCTTGTCCTTGACGAAGCCGGTGTGGGTGAGCGCCACGATCTTCGTCACCCCCTCGGCCTCGAGCGCGGCGACATCGGCCTTCAGGCTCTCGGCCTCGTCCTGGAAGATCACGTTCGGCCCGGGCGAGGAGGTCTCGGGCGTGTCGACGGCCAGCGCCGAGACGATCCCCACCTTCTCGCCGCCGACATCGAACACCAGCGTCTTCTTGATCTTGCCCTTCAGCTCCTCCGAGCGGCTGAGATCGAGATTGCCCGAGACCATCGGAAACCCGATGCTGCCGGTGAAGGCCGCCAGCTGCGCCGGGCCGTCGTCGAATTCGTGGTTGCCGACCGCCATCGCCTGATAGCCGATGGCGTTCATGAAGGCGGCGGTGTCCTTGCCCTTGTAGGTGGTGTAGAACAGCGAGCCCTGGAACTGGTCGCCCGCATCCAGAAGCAGCACGTTCTGACCAGCCAGTTCGGCGCGCATCTCGGCCACCTTCGCCGCCACCCGCGCGATGCCGCCAAAGCACGTGCCCTCGCCCTCCTCCTCGGCGCTGCAGGTCGAATCGTATTTGTTGATCGATTCGATGCGGCTGTGCAGATCGTTGGTGTGCAGGATGTGCAGCGTGTACTCGGCCTGCGCGCTGCCCGCGCTGAGCGCGAGCGCGGCGGCCGTGGCAAGAAGACGGGCGTTCATGAAAACCTCCGGAGAAATGTCACGTGGGCGTCACTGTGGCGTCACACCGGCCCGCGTGTCAAAGCCGATGACGGCGCTCAGCCTGTTTCGGCCAGCTGACAGCCGCATGACAGTCCGCCCTGCGGCGCTGCGCGGGATTGACCGGCCCGCGGCCTGAGGGCATGAGAGGACATGCTGATTTACAAGATCTTCCGCCGCCCCGAATGGGATGCCTTCCGCGCCGCGGGCGAGACCGCCGGTGCCCCCGTCGACCTCGCCGACGGGTTCATCCATTTCTCGACCTCCGCCCAGGTCGTCGAGACCGCCGCGAAACACTTCGCCACCGAAAGCGACCTCGTCCTTGTCGCAGTCGCGGCCGAGCCGCTCGGCACGGCGCTGAAATGGGAGCCCTCGCGCGGCGGTGCGCTCTTCCCGCATCTCTATCGCCCGCTCACCCTTGCCGATGTCACCTGGGACACCTCCCTGCCGCTCGGCGTTTCCGGCCATATCTTCCCCGAGGTGCTGCTGTGAATTTCGTCGAACGCACGGGCCTTGCGCTGATGCACCGCTTCGATCCGGAAACCGCGCATGGGCTGTCGCTGATGGCGCTGCGCGCGGGGCTCGCCCCGCTGCCGGGCCCGGTGCGCTGCGCCCGGCTTGCCACCGATCTCGCCGGGCTGAAGCTGCCGAACCCGGTGGGCCTCGCCGCGGGCTTCGACAAGAACGCCGTCGCCCTGCCGCAGCTGATGCGCGCGGGCTTCGGCTTTCTCGAGGTCGGCGCCGCCACCCCGCGGCCGCAGCCCGGCAACCCCAAGCCCCGGCTGTGGCGGCTGACCGAGGACCGCGCCGTCATCAACCGCTTCGGCTTCAACAACGAGGGGATGGAGGCGATCGCCGCCCGTCTCGCCGCGCGCCCGGTGGGGATTCCAGTGGGCCTCAACCTCGGGGCGAACAAGGACAGCGCCGACCGCGCCGCCGATTTCGCCACCGTGCTGCGCACCGCGGGGCCGCATCTCGACTTCGCCACGGTGAACGTGAGTTCCCCCAACACCGAGAAGCTGCGCGATCTGCAGGGCAAGGAGGCGCTGGCCGCCCTGCTGAAAGGCGTCGTCGCGGCACGCGGCGCGCTGGAACGCCGGATCCCGGTGTTCCTGAAGATCGCCCCCGATCTCTCGCCTTCCGAGCTCGAAGAGATCGCCGAGGTCGCACTCACCTCCGGCATCGACGGCATCATCGCGACGAACACGACGCTCTCGCGCGAGGGGCTGAAAAGCCCGCAGGCCGAGGCGCCCGGCGGGTTGTCGGGCGCGCCGCTCTTCGAGAAATCGACCCGCGTGCTCGCCCGCCTGTCGCAGCTGACGCAGGGCCGGCTGCCGCTCGTCGGCGTCGGCGGCATCGGCTCGGCCGAACAGGCCTATGAGAAGATCCGCGCCGGCGCGAGTGCGGTGCAGGTCTATTCGGCGATGGTCTATGCCGGGCTGTCGCTGGTGCCCGAGATCGCCCGCGGCCTCGATGCGCTTCTGGCCCGCGACGGCTTCACCTCGGTCGCCGAGGCGGTCGGCACCGGGAGGGGCGCATGGCTCTGACGATCTGGCACAACCCGCGCTGCTCGAAATCGCGCGAGACGCTGGCGCTGCTGCAGGCCCGCGGTCTGGCGCCCACGGTGCGGCTTTACCTCGAAGACGCGCCGACCCGCGCGGAACTCGTTGCCGCGCTTGCAAAACTCGGCCGCCCGGCGGCGGATCTTCTGCGCTGGAAAGAGGCGGAGGTCCCCGCCGGGCTGACCAGGACCGCGCCCGAGGCCGAGATCCTCGACGCGCTTGCGGCCCATCCACGGCTGATCGAGCGCCCGCTCGTGCTCACCGACAGCGCGGCGCGGATCGGGCGCCCGCCGGAAGCGGTGCTCGAGATCCTCTGAGCGCGCGGGGGGCGCTGCCCCCCCGGCCTCGCGGCCTCCCCCCGGAGTATTTGCGCCAGGAAAAAACGCAAGGAGCCAGAGCCCCTGCTTTCTCCTTGCCCGAAATACCTCGGGGTGAATTTCCCGAAGGGAAAGAGGGGCAGCGCCCCTCAGCCGTTCAGGTCGCGCAGCAGCCGGCCGTGCTTGCGCACCTCGGCCACCACCTCGCCGAAGGTGGCGAGCCCCCGCGCCTTCAGCGCCGGCAAGAGCTTGAGAAAGGCATCGGCCGTCGCCACCGTGTCGCCAAGCGCGGTGTGGCGCGCCTCCTCGGGGATGGTGATGCCCAGCCGATGGGTCAGCGCATCGAGGCTGTGCGCCTCGCTCTGCCCGAAGACCACCGCCGACAGAAGCACGGTATCGAGCACCGGGTGATCGAAGCGCAGCCCGGTCGCGCCCTCCTTGCGGCGCAGGAATTCCATGTCGAAGGGCGCGTTATGGGCGACAAGCACCGCGCCCTCGGCAAAGCGGTGGAAGCGGCGCAGCACCTCGGCGACCGGCGGCGCCTCGGCCACCATCGCCTCGGTGATGCCATGCACCGCGGTCGAGGCGGCGGGGATCGGGCGGCCCGGGTTCACCAGCGTGTCGAAGACCTCGCCCTCGACCCGGCGGCCGTTGACGATGCGCACCGCGGCGATCTGCACGATCTCGTCCCCCTCCGACGGCAGAAGCCCCGTCGTCTCGGTGTCGAAGACAACGCAGGTCAGCCGGTCGAGCGGCGTCTGCGCCACCTCGGCCTCGCGCGCGCGGGTAAGGAGATCGAAGTCATAGACCACCTTGCGCGGCACCGGTGCCGGGCGGGCAAGCGCCCGGCGCGCCTCACGCAGCGGCAGGCACAGCCGCGCCCGGCCATCGGGCAGACGCTCGGGCCAGATCTCGCTTGCATGGGTCGCCAGCACCCGCCGTCCGGTGACCTCGGCCACGCCCTGAAGCGGCGCATCGAGCCAAGTCTCGAGCGCGCTCACCGAGACCGGCGCGCCCACCCATTCGAGCGCGACCAGCGCGCCCGCGCCCTCCTCGGTGATCTCGAGCCGCAGCGCACCGCGGTCGGCGAGATGGGAGGCAAGATCGGCGAGCAGCGCCACCATCTCGAAGCCCTCGCAGCGCAGAAGAAGCGGCGCCGCGACCGGCAGCAGCGTGCCCCCCGCGGCGGTCACCCGCACCCGCACCGCCTCGCCCAGGTCCGAGGCGCGGACAAGCGCGAGCGGCCACCAGTCGGCGCGGCTCGCCTCGTGACGCGCCGAGAGATCGTGGATCGCCCGGCCGAGCGTGCCCGCCGCCTCGAGCGCCGCAAGCCGCACCCGGTCACGCTCGGCCCCGGTCGGGCCGGCGTCTTCGGCCAGAAGGCCGATCAGCGATTGCAGCGCGGCGGCGGGGCGGCGGATCCGGTCGAAGAGCTCGTCGATCAGCTGCTCGCGCCGGGCGTGCGCAGCCAGATCGGCCGAAACGTCGCGCAGCGTCAGCACATAGCCCGCGCGCCCGGGATCCGAGGCATCGGCCAGAAGCCGCATCCGGGCCGCCAGCACCCGCCCGTCGGCGGAGGTCGCGCAGAGCAGATCCGAGGCCGCATCGGGGTCCTCGGTCGCCAGAAGCCGCTCGCGCGCATGGGCGAGCGGCGCGCCGTCGAGATAGTCGAAGACGCGGCGGTCAAGCCCCGGCGCATGGGCCCCGCCCAGCAAATCGACCGCCTGGCCGTTGTAAAAGACGAGCTGGTGATCTGCGGTGCACAGAAGCACCCCCACCGGCACGTCGGACAGAAGCGCCTCGAGCCGGCCCTTTTCCTGGGCAAGCCGCGTCGTCTCGCGCTGCACCGCCTCGGTCAGCGCCGAGCGGGTCTCGGCCAGATGCGCGGTGACCGCGGCCGCGGCGGGGGCCAGATCGCCGAGATAGCGGCCGGCGCTCTGGTCAAGGTCGGCCTCGACCTCGGCATGGGTGCGCGCCCGCATCCCGCCTGCCAGCCGCTCGATCGGTTTCGCGACATTCTCGTCGAACAGCATCCAGACCCCGGCGATCAGGCCGAGGATGACGAAGCCCGCCACCGTGCCGCCGATCACGAAACCATCGAGCGCGCCCGGGTCGCCCAGCTTGCGAAAACCGAAGACGAGGCCCGCCACCAGCGCGGCCAGATTGCCGCCCGCCAGCGCCGCGAAGAACAGGAAGACCCGCAGCCGAAGGCTGAGCCGGGCGAAGTCCATCACGTCCCTCCCGCCTCAAGCAACCTGTGAACTTCGCCCCTCAACTCTTTGAGTTCGAATGGTTTTGATATGAACCCGTCGGCCCCGAGAGCAAGCCCCTTGCGCCGTTCCATCGCCGAGCCACGCGCCGTCATCAAGAGGATCTTGACGTCCGAGAGGCCGGCGTCCGCCCGCACCTCCTGGCAGATCTCGTAGCCAGAGACATCGGGCAGCATCACGTCGAGAAGCACGAGGTCGGGATGTTCGCGCCGGATCCGGTCGAGCGCACCGGCGCCGGTGGCGAGGCGGTCGTGCTCATAGCCCTCGCGGCTCATCAGGAAGTCGAGCGCGAGGGCGATGTTGTCCTCGTCCTCGATGATCAGGACGCGCTGTCTCCTGCCCCCGTCAGCCATCTCATCCTCCGTTGCAGGCGGCCTTCAGCCCCGCGTCATCTGCCGCGAGCGGCTGCCAGGCGGGGCCGCTCGTCGTGCCGTCGGGGTTCACCATGGCGCCGCCGAAAAGATCGGCGCGCGCGCCCTTTGCGCAATCATAGGCGACCGGCACGCCCTGCAGCGGCTGCCAGCGGGCGATCAGCAGCAGGTCAGTCTGCACCACGCCCGGCGCCGGGCGGGTGATCTTGGCGCGGTCGAGCGCGACGAAGCGGGTGACGATCGGCGCCAGATAGGTCCAGGGCCGCCACGGCGCGCTTTCCGCGCTCTGCGCCACCACCACCACGCTCGCGGGCATCTGCGCGCGGAACTCGGGGAACCAGCGGTATTCGGCCCGCACTGCGGTGGCGAGCATCGCAAGCCCGGCGCAGACCGGCATCACCCATTTCGGCAGCACCCGGCCGGTCGCCTTCTTCAGCGCATGACGCGCCGCGAAAACGACGATCAGCGCGAATACGCCTGCCGCCATCATGGTGATGAAATCATTGATCATTCTTTATCCTCAGCTGACCACGGCCCGGTTGTGCGCCACCGCCGATTGCATGGTGCGCACCACCACGAAGGCGTCGCGCAGATGCGAGCGCTCGAAATCGCTCAGATCCGACGGGGCAAGGTAGTTGTCGGGTTTACGCCCGGCCCTGATCAGATGCGACTGGTTTTCCAGCCGGGTCATCGCGATCAGGTCATAGGCCTCGATCATGTCGCGCGCGCCCGAGGCCGAGATCACCCCCGCCGCCTCGGCGCCGAGCAGCCGGGCCCGGGTATTGACCTCGGGGATCCGGCCCTGCAGCGCATAGACGCGGGCAAGGTCGGCCACTGGCACAACGCCGTTGTGCTTGAGGTCGATGTGGTTGCGGTGCTCGCCCGAGCGGATCGTGGCGAAGCCGCGCAGCAGGCCGAGCGGCGGCGTGTGCTTGAGCGAATTGGCGATCATATGGGCGACGAAGATCGAGTTCTTCGCCGCGACCTCCAGCGTCTCGGCCTGCAGCGCCTGGAACACCCCCGCCGCCGCACCACCGATCGGGCGCAGGTCGAACATCACCGAGGCGAGCATCTGCGCCTCGGGGTTCGGCGTGTCGATCCAGCCCCTGAAATAGTCGCGCCAGACGCGCGCCGGCTGACACCAGCGCGGGGTCGTCGCCATCATCTCGCCAGGGCAATAGACATAGCCGCAGGCGTTCAGCCCGTCCGAGACGATCTTCGCCAGCGCTGCGAAATAGCCGCGGTCGTCCTCGGTCGCGCTGTCGTCATAGATCAGGCAATTGTCCTGATCGCTGACGCCGGTCTGCTCCTGCCGGCCCTGGCTGCCGCAGGCGAGCCACAGATAGGGCACCGGCGGGCGGCCAAGCTCGGCCTCGGCCATCACCAGCAGGCGGCGGGTGACGGCATCGGCGATGTCGGTGATGAGGCGCGTCACCACCTCGTGACTGAGGTGACTGCCAACCAGTTGCACCAGCAGTTGCGGGATGCGCGCGGTCACCGCCGCCATCTCCTCGACCGTGATCGAGGACACCACGTCGCGGATCAGCACCGCCGAGCTGACCGCCTGGAAACGGGTCAGGTCGGTCTGGGTGATCATGCCGACGAAGCGCCCCTCTTCGGTGATCGGCAGATGGCCGATGCGGCGCTCGAGCATGATGTGCAGGATGTCCGAGCCAAGCGCCGTGGGCGGCAGCGAGACCGGATCGGCGGTCATCACCTCGGTCACCGGGGTCGCCAGGTCGCGCCCCTCGGCCAGCACCTTGTTCGACAGGTCGCGCACGGTGACGATGCCCAGCAGCCGCTCCTCGGCGCCGATGACGCCCAGAGAGGAGACATGCGCGTCACGCATCCTCTGCGCGGCCTCGGTCACGGTGGCCTCGGGGCCGCAGGCGAGCGGCCGGCGGGCAATCAGGTCGGCGACCTTCTGGGTGGCCAGGTCCGCCCCCGTCCGCTCGCCCCGGCGGCGGTTGAAGAAGCGCTCGAAGGCCGGATAGGTCTGGATCAGCCGGGTGAAGGTGGTGCCGGGCAGCACCAGGATGATCGCATCCTCGGTGGCGCGGGCCTGGGTCACGGCGATACCGCCGCGCATCAGCCCGCGCTCACCAAAGGAGTTGCGCGGGCCCAGAAGCGAGACCAGCGCGCCGTTGCCGTCGGTGATCTCGACCCCGCCCTGCTTGATCAGGTAGAGCCCGCCGATCGGCGCGTCATAGACATAGATGAGCGCATTCGCCCGAAAGACCATGCGGCGGAAGGAACCGGCGACCGACGCCAGCTCGTCACGCGGCAGGGTATCGTAGGGGTGGACGCTTTCGAGAAACGCGGTAATGGCCTGGATATCGGCGTCCATGATCTTTCCTCCCCCGGGGTGGCCCGCCCCCTTGGGGGACAGGCCGGGTCGCGTGCCGGGCGGGACAGGCCCCGCCCGGGGTCGGGATCAGTGATGGGTCGCGGTGCCCGCGCCCTTCGGGATGCGGATCGACTCGACCAGTTCCTGCACCGTTTCCGGGGTCGGCTTGGTCGACATCGAGACGACATAGGCCACCGCGAAGTTGATCAGCGCCCCCACCGTGCCGAAGGCGGTCGACTTGATGCCGAAGAGCATCGGCGCCGAGTCGGAGTAGGAGGCGGTCGAGGCCACGAAGAACCAGCCCTTGTGCAGGAAGATATAGCCCACGGTGGTGATCAGGCCGGCCAGCATGCCCCAGATCGCGCCCTGCGAGTTGATGGACTTGGTGAAGATGCCCATCATCAGCGCCGGGAAGATCGTCGCAGCAGCCACACCGAAGGCAAGCGCCACGGTCTGCGCGGCGAAGCCCGGGGGGTTGAGGCCGAGCCAGGTGGCCACGGCGATCGCCACCGCCATCGAGATCCGGGCTGCGAGCAGCTCGCCCTTTTCCGAGATGCCGGGATTGAGCTGGCCCTTGATCAGGTCGTGCGACACCGCCGACGAGATCGCCATCAGCAGGCCCGCCGCGGTCGAGAGTGCGGCGGCAAGACCACCAGCGGCGACGAGGGCGATGACCCAGCCCGGAAGCTGCGCGATTTCCGGGTTGGCGAGCACGATGATGTCGTTGTTCACGGTGAGCTCGTTGCCCTTCCAGGTCGCGGCCTGCGGGTTCTTCTCGGCAAGCTTGGCGGTGCCGGCAGCGGCCGCGGTGTCGAAGGCGGCCTGCGCGCTGGCGATCGCCGCCTCGTCACCCGACTTCTTCGCATCGGCCAGCGCCTTCGCCTGAGCGGCGGCCCCGTCGTTGTAGTACTGGATCATGCCGTCGCCGTTCAGGTCATCGACCTTGAGCAGCCCGGTCTTCACCCAGTTGTCGACCCACTGCGGCGTGTCGGCCTGCGACAGCGCGGCATTCATCGGCCCGTTCGGGAAGAAGGTGTGGATCAGGTTCACCCGCGCCATCGCCGCAACCGCCGGGGCGGTGAGGTACAGAAGCGCGATGAAAACCAGCGCCCAGCCGGCCGAGGAGCGGGCATCAGCCACCTTCGGCACGGTGAAGAAGCGCACGATCACATGCGGCAGGCCCGCGGTGCCGATCATCAGCGACATCGTGAACAGGAACAGGTTCAGCGTGTTGTCCGACTGCGCCGTGTAGGACTTGAAGCCCAGGTCCGCGAGCAGGCCGTTCAGCGTGGTCAGCAGCGGCTCGCCGCTGGAGGTGGCATCCGAGAACAGACCGAGCGGCGGCACCGGGTTGCCAGTCAGGTTGAGCGAGATGAAGATCGCCGGGATGGTATAGGCGATGATCAGCACGACATACTGGGCGACCTGAGTGTAGGTGATGCCCTTCATGCCGCCGAGCACGGCATAGGCGAAGACCACCGCGGCACCGATGTAGAGGCCGGTGTCGTTCGACACTTCGAGGAAGCGCGAGAAGGCGACGCCCACACCCGACATCTGGCCGATCACATAGGTGATCGAGATGATGAGCAGGCAGATCACGCCGATGATGCGCGCCGTGCCCGAATAGAACCGGTCGCCGATGAATTCCGGCACGGTGAACTTGCCGAACTTGCGCAGATAGGGCGCGAGCAGCATGGCGAGCAGCACATAGCCGCCGGTCCAGCCCATCAGATAGGCCGAGGTGTCATAGCCGCCGAAGGCGATGATGCCGGCCATCGAGATGAACGAGGCGGCCGACATCCAGTCGGCGCCGGTGGCCATGCCGTTCGCGATCGGGTGAACGCCGCCGCCCGCCGCGTAGAATTCCGCGGTCGAGCCCGCGCGGGCCCAGATCGCGATCCCGAAGTAGAGGGCGAAGGTCGCGCCCACCACGATCAGGTTGAGGGTAAATTGATCCATTGTCCCCGCGCTCCCTTACTCTTCCACGCCGTGTTCGCGGTCCAGCCGGTTCATCCGCGCCACGTAGGCGAAGATGAGCACGAGGAACACGAGGATCGATCCCTGCTGGGCAAACCAGAACCCGAGATCGGTGCCGCCGACACCGATGCCCGAGAGCATCGGGCGCAGCAGGATGCCAAAGCCGAACGAACAGACGAACCAGATCACGAGGAAAAGCTGGATCGTGCGGATGTTCGCTTTCCAGTAGGCATTGGACGAAGACTTGTCCGCCATGAGCGTCACTCCCTGTTGAAACCTCCGGACGGGCCCCCTCCCCGGGGCCCACCCCCCCTTTTTTGGTGTCAGGTCGAGACGCGCTCGACGATCGACCCGAGCCCCGCGGCGATCTCGTCGATGGAGCCCATCGCGTCGATCTCCTCGAGGACGCCAAGCGCCCGGTAATGGGCGATCAGCGGCGCAGTCTGCGCGTGATAGGCCTGCAGCCGGGCACGCGCCGTTTCGGCAGTGTCGTCGGCCCGGCGCTTGAACTCCGTGCCGCCGCATTTGTCGCAGACCCCGGCCACCGCCGGCTGCTTGAAGGTATCGTGATAGCCCTCGCCGCATTTGGCGCAGGTGTAGCGGCCGGCGACGCGGGCGATCATCGCCTCGTCATCGACCTCGAGGCTGACCGCCGCGGTGACCTTCTGGCCGGCATCGGCCAGAAGCGTATCGAGCGCCTCGGCCTGCCCCGCGGTGCGGGGAAAGCCGTCGAGGATCACGCCCTTCGCCACGTCGGGCCCGGCCATGCGGTCCTTGAGGATGGCAAGGACGATCTCGTCCGAGACGAGCCCGCCCGCTTCCATCACCGCCTTGGCGGCGAGCCCCGCGGGCGTGCCCTGGGCGACGGCGGCGCGCAGCAGATCGCCGGTCGACAGCTGGACAAGGCCGAAGCGCTCTTCCAGCATCCGTGCCTGCGTGCCCTTGCCTGCACCGGGCGGGCCCAGCAGGATCAGCACCGCGGGGGTGGTCTCGACTGTGTTTTCGGTCTCTGCCATGCCTCAGCCCCGGTTCATGCGGTTGTCGATCAGTTCCTGCACCACCGAGGGGTCGGCCAGCGTCGAGATGTCGCCGAGGCTGCCATAATCGTTCTCGGCGATCTTGCGCAGGATGCGGCGCATGATCTTGCCCGAGCGGGTCTTCGGCAGGCCGGGCGCCCACTGGATCAGGTCGGGCTTGGCGATCGGGCCGATCTCGGTGCGCACCCACTTCTCGAGCTCCTTGCGCAGCGCGTCCGAGGGCTCCTGGTCGTTCATCAGCGTGACATAGGCATAGATGCCCTGGCCCTTGAGCTCGTGCGGGTAGCCCACGACCGCGGCCTCGGCCACCGCCGGGTGCGCCACCAGCGCCGACTCGACTTCCGCCGTGCCCATGCGGTGCCCCGAGACGTTGATTACGTCATCGACGCGGCCGGTGATCCAGTAATAGCCGTCCTTGTCGCGCCGGCAGCCGTCGCCGGTGAAGTAATAGCCGCGATACTGGGCGAAATAGGCCTCCTGGAAGCGTTCGTGATCGCCCCACAGGGTGCGCATCTGGCCCGGCCAGCTGTCCGAGATGCACAGCACGCCCTCGCATTCGGTCTCGCCGATGCGCACCGCGGTCTGCGGATCCAGAACCACCGGCTTCACGCCGAAGAACGGGTTGGTGGCCGAGCCCGGCTTCGTCGGCGTCGCGCCCGGCAGCGGGGTCAGCATGTGGCCGCCGGTCTCGGTCTGCCAGAAGGTGTCGACGATCGGGCAGCGGCCCTTGCCGATGTGCTGGTCATACCAGACCCAGGCCTCGGGGTTGATCGGCTCGCCGACCGAGCCCAGAACCTTGATCGAGCTGAGATCGTACTTGTCGACCCATTCCGTGCCCTGCCCCATCAGCGAGCGGATCGCCGTCGGCGCGGTGTAGAACTGGTTGACCTTGTGTTTCTCGCACACCGCCCAGAACCGGCCGGCATCGGGATAGGTCGGCACGCCCTCGAACATCACCGTGGTCGCGCCATTCGCGAGCGGACCATAGACGATGTAGCTGTGGCCGGTGACCCAGCCCACATCCGCGGTGCACCAGAACACGTCGCCGTCATGGTAGTCGAAGGTGTACTGATGCGTCATCGAGGCATAGACGAGATAGCCGCCGGTGGTATGCACCACGCCCTTCGGCTTGCCGGTCGAGCCCGAGGTGTAGAGGATGAAGAGCGGGTCCTCCGCGTTCATCGGCCGCGGCGGGCAGTCGGGCGAGACGTGATCCATCAGATAGAGCAGGTCGACGTCGCGGCCCTGCACCCAGGAGATCTGGTCGCCGGTGCGCTTGACGACGAGGCAGCGCACCTTGTCCGAGCAGTGCAGCAGCGCCGCATCGGTATTGGCCTTGAGCGGCGTCTTGCGGCCGCCGCGTGGGGCGGTGTCGGCGGTGATGACCAGCTTCGCGCCGCAATCGTTGATGCGGTTCGCCAGCGCGTCAGGCGAAAAGCCGGCGAAGACGATCGAATGGATCGCGCCGATGCGGGCGCAGGCGAGCATCGCATAGGCCGCTTCCGGGATCATCGGCAGGTAGATGACGACGCGGTCGCCGCGCATGATCCCCTGGCTGAGCAGCACGTTCGCCATCCGGTTCACCTTCTCGGACAGCTCCTTGTAGGTGATGTGCTCGGCCGGTTCGTTCGGATCATCGGGTTCGAAGATGATCGCGGTCTGCAGCGCGCGGTCCTTCAGGTGGCGGTCGATGCAGTTCACCGAGGCGTTCAGCACGCCGTCCTCGAACCACTTGATCGAGACCTTGCCGAAAGTGAAATCGGTGTTCTTGACCTTGGTGTAGGGGGTCATCCAGTCGAGGCGTTTGCCCTCGCGGCCCCAGAAGGCGTCGGGATTCTCGACCGATTCGCGATACATCTCGCGGTATTTCTGCGTGTTCGCGTGAGCGTTCTCAAAGCCCGGCGGAATCTCCCGCATCTCCGGCGCAACGACAGCCTGTTCCTGAGCGGCCATAGCCAATCCTCCCTGGAAATCGAGCGGCCCTGTGGCCGCACCCTCTGCCCGCGACAGCGGCCGCGGGCGTTCTACCCGCGGACACTGTAAACCAGAACGCACCTTTCCGTTAAGCCCTCATGATAATTGAATTTTTCTGTAAATTACTTCACAGTTCAGACGGTAAGTTTGTAAATGTGACGAAAAGTGACCAGAAATAGACATTTTGTTTCAACCGCTTGTCTGTTCACGGATGCGCGATCTGACGTCGCGTCTGAAAAGCCGCAACGCAGCGTCGCCATGCTGCGGCGCAGAAAAGGAACGGGCGCGGCAGTCGCCTGCCGCGCCCGTTCCGAGGGTGATTCGCTTGTTGCGACTCAGGGGGCAAGAAGCGCCCCCGCCGCCCCGGCATCGGCGGCATAGCGCAGTGCAGGCTCGGTCAGCCCCTGTGCCTTCAGCGCGGTTTCGACCGCAGGGCGCGCGCCGACGATCACCAGCGCCCCACCGCGCGAGGAAAGCTTCTGCGCCAGCTGCAGGATCATCCGCGCACCGGTCGAGTCGACGAAGGTCACCTCGGAAACATCGAGCAACACCGCCCGCGGCCGCTGCGCGATGCGGTCGAGCACCGTGCCAAGCCGCGCAACCGACCCGAAGAACACCGCCCCGTGCAGATGATAGGTGACGAGGTCGGCGCTCTGGGTGTCGGCGTCATGCACCGCCGGCTCGCCCTCGCGCAGGCCCGTCATCTCGGACATGCGGCGGATGAAGACCAGACCGCCAAGTGCGAAGCCCAGAACGATCCCCTCGGCAAGGTCGCGGAACACGACGACGAGGAAGGTCACCCACAGCACCAGCGCATCGCCCTTCGACACCCGGGTGAGCGCGGCGAATTCGTGCCGCTCGATCATGTTCCAGGCGACGATGCCCAGCAGCCCGGCGAGAGCGGCCAGCGGGATATAGCCCGCGAGCGGCGCCGCGATCAGCATGAAGCCCAGCACGAACAGCGCATGCAGCATCCCCGCCATCGGCGTGCGCCCGCCCGAGCGGACGTTGGTCGCGGTGCGGGCGATGGTGCCGGTGACACAGAACCCGCCGAAGATCGCCGCGCCCATGTTGGCAATGCCCTGCGCCACCAGCTCCATGTTCGAGCGGTGCAGCGTGCCCGACATGCCATCGGCCACCATCGCCGACAGCAGCGACTCGATCGCACCGAGCAGGGTGAAGGAGGCCGCCCAGGGCAGCGCCGCGCTCACTGCCTCAGCGCTGAGCGGCGGCAGATGCGGCGCCGGCAGAAGCCGCGGCAGGCCACCGAATTTCGAGGCGATGGTCTCAACCGGCAGGCCGAGGAGCGCCGAGGCGGCGGTGACCAGCGCGATGCCCAGAAGCAGGCTTGGCCAGCGCGGACGGAAGCGCTGGATCGCCAGGATCAGAACCACGGTCGCCAGCGCAACACCCACCGCGGCGGGGCTGAGCGTCGCGCGCGCAGCCCAGAGCGCCTCGACCTTCGGCACGATCGGCCCGGGCTCGGGCCCGTCCAGGCGCAGCCCGATCATGTCCTTGACCTGGCTGGCAAAGATGATGACGCCGATGCCCGAGGTGAAGCCCACCGTCACCGGATAGGGCATGAAGCGGATGGTCGAGCCAAGCCGCAGGAGCCCCAACACGGCCAGCATGATCCCCGACAGGAAGGTGGCCAGCATCAGCCCCTCGACGCCCGTTTGCATCACGCAGGCATTGACCAGCACGATGAAGGCGCCGGCCGGCCCGCCGATCTGGAAGCGCGAGCCGCCGAAGAGCGACACGAGAAAGCCGCCGACGATGGCGGTGAAGAGGCCGCGCTCGGGCCCGACGCCCGAGGCGATGGCGATCGCCATCGAGAGTGGCAGCGCGACAATCGCCACCGTCAGCCCGGCCACCGCATCGGCGCGCAGTGCCGCCGGGCCATAGCCCTCGCGCAGCGCCGTGATGGACATTGGAATCAGGGGGTCTCCCCCCGCTCGCGCCGTAAGGCTTGCGTTGGTTGTCATCGTTTCATACCGCTTGATGTGGCGCGAGCAGACGTCCGCCACAACCGATTGTCAAGAGAAAGCCAGATGACCGATATGCCCGCCGCTCCGCCCGCAGACCCGATCCGCCCGACCGATGACGAGGCCCGTGCCCTCGCCCGCAGCCTGATCTCGGGCGCGCGCTTCGGCGCACTCGGGGTGATCGACCCGGAAACGGGCTTTCCGGCAGTGACCCGCATCGCGCTCGGAGCGGGACCCGGGGGCGGGCTCTGGACGCTCGTCTCGGGGCTGTCGGCCCATGCCCGGGCGCTGCGCGCCGATCCGCGGGTCTCGGTGCTGGTGGGCGAGCCTGGCGCGAAGGGCGATCCGCTCACCCATCCGCGGCTGAGCCTGCAGGCCGAGGCGCTGCCGCTGGCACCGGACGATCCCCGCCGGGCCACAGCACGGGCGCGCTGGCTCGCCGATCATCCGAAGGCGAAGATCTATATCGACCTGAACGATTTCTTCTTCGTCGAGTTCCGCCTGATCGGCGGCGCGCTGAACGGCGGCTTTGGCCGCGCCTTCCGGCTGACCGCCGAAGACCTCGCCTGAAAACGGGCGCCCGAAGGCGCCCGCATCTCCCTCCTGACGGGGCGCCTCAGTTCGGGTTGTCCATCCGCAGCCGGATGTGCACCCGCCCCTTCACCGCCTCCTGCCAGGTCAGCGTGACCAGCTGCTTGGTCGCCCCCTGCTCGACCGTGACATAGGGCATGCCGTTGATCCGCCCGCCCGCGGCATTGGTGATCGGCCCTTCGGCGACGAGCGCGCCGACGTTCCGCGCCCACCCCCCGAAGGGCAGATAGCCCGCCGCCGCCACCGTCCAGACCGCCTGCGCGCTGGCCTGATCGACCTGCACGCTCACCGGGTTCACCGTCATCTGGGTAACGCCGTTGAAGGTGTTCGCCTCGAAGACGACATTGCGCATCCGGCTGTTGTCGAGCGCCGCGAAGGTAGTGTCGACGCCGTCGATCCGCGTCACCCCCCCGTCGATCGCCTTGAACACGTTGTTCGCGACGCTCAGCCCCTGGATGAAATGGCCGCTGCCATAGGGCTTGACCGAGAACCAGGTGAACCAGGGCGCGGCGTCGATGCTGACGAAGGTGTTGCCGCTGACCGTGAGCCCGCCGAAGGAATATTCGGTGCCGAAATCCGGGTTCGCCGAATATTCGTTCGTCCATTCGATCGTCGAATTGTCGATGTAATTGCCGGTCACCGCCGATTGCACGTTCGGCTGGCAGAAGATCAGCCCCGGCAGGCGCGGCGCGGCATCGAGATCGTCGCCCTGAAACCAGTGGTTGCCGACGATCAGATGCCCCGAGCCGTTCAGGATCATCGTGTGGCGGAAGCGCACGAAGCGGCTCTCGCGGATCTTCGTGTCATTGGCATTGACGTTCAGCGCGATCGAGCTGCGCTCGGTCGCCGCCATCGCCCCCTCGTTCGACAGGAACTGGCAGCGGTCGACCAGCAGGTCCTGACAGCCATGCCCGATCGAGGTGATGGCGCGGTCCTTCGGCTTCACCACATAGCTGTCGCGGATCTGGAACATCTCGCCCGCCGGAGCGAGCAGGATGCAGCTTGCCTTGCCGTTGCACAGGAACTCGATGTCGTCGATGTTGAACCTGTCGAGCTTTGCAAGACCTGAAAAATCAAGGACATACTTGTAGCGGGTGAAGGTGTAGCTGCGCGTGCCCGAGCCGCCGTAGAAGGGCTGCGACAGGGTCAGCGAGCCCGCCGCCACGTTCACCGCCCGCACATAGACCTCGCGGCCGACGCCCGCACCGCTGACCCGCGCGCCGACCGGAATATTGGCAATGTTGGCGACATTGGTCAGCACCAGCGGCGTCGCGGTCGCATAGCTCGCCTGCGAGGTGACGACGGTATCGTCCCAGGCGGGCCCCTCGATCACGTTGAACTGGCCGTTGCGCAACACCCGCCGGTTCGAGAACGAGCTGATGTCGGGTGACAGCGCCTTGACGTCGATCGGCTCGGTCACCTCGATCCGCCGTCCGCACAGATCGAGCGCGTTGTGGTCGGTATAGCCGAAAAGCGCCTGCAGCGCCTTTTTGAACCCGAGCATCTCATCGCCGAAAGCCTCGGCATAGGTCGGGAAGTCGAAGCTGCCGCGCAGGGCAAAGCGCGCCTCGGTCGGGGTGACGACGGTGCCGACGAAGCGGATCGGCGCGGTGATCGTGACCGAGCCGCCGATGAAATAGGTCCCCTCCGGCACCAGGATCGAGCGCCCCGCCGCGGCATCGTCGGCCGCCTCGAAGGCCGCCTTGTCATTCGTCACCCCGTCGCCCGCGGCGCCATAGTCGCGCACATCGACCCAGTCCATCATGTCGCGCAGGAAGGCCTCGGTGATATCCTCGATCACCATGTCCTCGATCCGCACCACGCCGCCGTTGAGCCCGGTCAGGTCGAGCCCGAAATGGCCATAGGCGGGCGCCAGCCCCCAGGGCATGTCGACCCCGCCGCGCGCGCCGGTGCCGACGATCGCCTCGACGGTGACGACCTGGCCATAGGTCGTCAGCGCCAGCTCCGGCCCGGTCTCGATCCGCCCCGCGACATGGCCCGCGGCGCTCATCGCATAGCCCGCGATCCGCACCGAGGGCAGGTTGCCGGCGACCGCCTTCACCCGCGCGCGGATCCGCAGATAGGCGCCCGGCACGATCGGCGTCTGTGCCATCGACCGCAGCTTCTGCACGGAAAACAGCTTGCTCAGCTCGAGGCAGGTGCCGAAATCCGCGTCCGCCGCCACCAGCGCCGCGTTCACCGCCCCCTCGTAGGTGTCAGAGCCTGCCGTGCCGTTCTCACTCGACCAGAGATCGAGCCCCTGCGCGAAAGCCGGCGGCATCAGCGCCAGCCCGTCGGTAATCGCCATGTTCATCTGCGCATCCTCCTTGTTCCGGCCCGCCCGCCGGGGCTGCAGCGGCCCTCGCAGCGGGCGCGACCAGAGCTAGATGGAAAGGGTTGACGAAGCCCGAGTGCTGCGCGCGCTGCGCCCTTTCCGCCGCATTGCCGCATTGCAGCATCTTGTCACCGAACGGCCATGGCCCCATGCTAGGTCGGAGTCGCTGCAAGGAGGCCCAGATGCCGTTCCAGTTCGACCCGAAAGAGCCCCGCATCGCGAAGACGGTGCGCCACATCGCCCGCGACGAGCTGCGCGGCGCTCTCGACAGGCTCGCCATCAGCCCAGGTGAAGGGTCGCTGTTGCACGGGCTGCGCAAGCACATCAAGAAGACCCGCGGGCTGCTGCGCCTGGTCGCGCCGGTGTTCCCCGAATTTCACCGCGAGAACGCCGTGCTGCGCGATGCCGCCGCAGCCATTTCCGAGCTGCGCGATGCCGAGGTGATGCGGCTCTCCCTCACCCGGCTCGGCGCGGCCGAGGATGCGGCCGGGGCGGCGGCGCGGCAGATGCTGGCCGCGGTGGCGCCCGTGCCCACCGCGCCGCCCGCTGCGGCCCTTTCGGCCTTCGGCGCGCGCATTGCCGAAGTGCATGACCGCGCCGCGCATTGGGCGTTCGAGAAGAAGGGCTGGGACGCGCTGGCCCCGGGGCTTGCCGCCACCTTCCACGACGCGCGCCGGCGCATGATCCGCGCCGCACGCGACAGCGATGACGAGCATTTCCACGCCTGGCGGTCGCGGGTGAAGCATCACTGGTATCAGGCGCGGTTGCTGCTGCCGATCTGGCCCGAGATGATGAGCGCACATGCCGACATCGCCGACCGGCTGGGCGAGGCGCTCGGACAGCATCACGACCTTGCGGTTCTGGCGCGCGCGATGCCCGACCATCTCTCGCCCGAAGCCGCGGTGGCGCTCTCGACCCGCATCGAGGACGAGAAGAAGCGCCTGGAAACGCTCAGCTTCTTTCTGGGAGAACGGCTGTTTGCCGAGGCGCCCGAGGCGCTCGTCGCCCGCTGGGGGGCGTGGTATGCGCTCTGGCGGCAGGAGGATCACGCCTGCGATCCGGCCCTGCCCGAGCTCGAGGAAGCGGAGGACTGACCGGCCCGCGGCCGGTCCGTCCCCCGCCCCGGATCAGGCGTTGGCGAGCCCGCCCGCGAGCGCGGTTTCCATCCGCGCGATGGTTTCCGTCACGCCGTAGAGCGCAATGAACCCGCCGAAGCGCGGCCCCTGGCTTTGCCCCAGAAGCACCTCGTACAGCGCGGTGAACCAGTCGCGCAGCGGCTCGAAACCGTGCTCCTTGCCGACCGCGAAGACGATGGTCTGCAGCCCCTCGGCCGGGTCCTCGTCCGGGAAGATCTCGTGCAGCTCCTGCGCCGGCAGCGCCTTCAGCCGGCCGATGAGGTCCTCCATCGCCGCCCGTTCCTTGTCGGAGGGCAGGCGGAAGGCTCGCGTCGGCGCAACGAAGTCCTGGAAGTAGCGCACCGCAAAGCCTGCCGCAGCGTCAAGATCGGGGTGGCTTTCCGGCGTCGCCTCGGGGGCATAGCGGCGGATGAAGCCCCACAGGGTTTCCTTGTCATGCGCCCCCGAGACCGAGGCGAGGTTGAGCAGCATGGCGAAGGGCACGACCAGCGTCGAGACCGGCGGCTTGCCGCCGTGGATGTGCCACACCGGGTTGTCGATCTGCTTCTCGACCGGCTGATCGGCGAAGGCGCGCAGTTGCTGGTGATACTCATCCACCGCCTTCGGGATCACGTCCCACCACAGCCGCTTTGCGGTCTTCGGCTTCTGATACATGAAATAGCTCAGGCTCTCGGTCGAGGCATAGGTCAGCCATTCGTCGATCGTCAGGCCGTTGCCTTTCGACTTCGAGATCTTCTCGCCATTCGCGTCGAGGAACAGCTCGTAGGTGAAATGCTCGGGCGCGCGGCCGCCCAGCACCTTGCAGATGTTGTCGTAGATCGGCGTGTTGGTGGCGTGGTCCTTGCCGTACATCTCGAAATCGACGCCAAGCGCAGCCCAGCGCATGCCGAAGTCGGGCTTCCACTGCAGCTTGACGTGGCCGCCGGTCACCGGCAGCGTCCATTCCCGCCCGTCCTCGTCGTCGAAGGTCACGGTGCCGGCCTTGGCGTCGACATTCTTCATCGGCACGTAAAGCACGCGGCCGGTTTCCGGGTGGATCGGCAGGAAGCACGAATAGGTCGAGGCACGTTCCTCGCGCAGCGACTTCAGCATGATCGCCATGATGTCATCGTATTTCTCGGCACAGCGCAGCAGCATGTCATCGAACTTGCCGGTCTTGTAATACTGCGTGGCCGAGGCGAATTCGTATTCGAACCCGAAGGTGTCGAGGAAGCGGCGCAGCATGGCGTTGTTGTGGTTGCCGAAGCTGTCGAACTCGCCGAACGGGTCGGGCACCGCGGTCAGCGGCTTCTGGATATTGGCCTTCAGCAGGTCCTGGTTCGGCACGTTCTCGGGCACCTTGCGCATGCCGTCCATGTCGTCCGAGAAGCACAGGAGCTTCGTCGGGATGTCCGAGATGATCTCGAAGGCGCGACGGATCATCGTGGTGCGCGCGACCTCGCCGAAGGTGCCGATATGCGGCAGACCCGAGGGGCCATAGCCGGTCTCGAACAGCACATAGCCCTTCTCGGGCGGCGCTTTCTCGTAGCGTTTGAGCACCCGGCGCGCTTCCTCGAAAGGCCAGGCTTTGGAGTTCATCGCAGCGTCGCGCAGGTTGGTCATCGTCATCCTCATCGGGGCGCCCCGTGCGCCCATCCGCGCATCACCTATTGAACGGGCGCGCCATCGTCAATAATTCATGGCGGAACCCATGAAAGGACAGACCGTGACCGACACCCTCCCCTCGCTTTCCCCGCAGGATGCGCTGATCGCCGTGATGGTCGCGGTCTCGGCCTCGGACGAGACGATCCGCACCGTCGAACTGATCGCGATCGAGCGCATGGTGAACCACATGCCGATCTTCGCCGATTACGACATCGACCGCATCCGCCCGGTGGCACAGACGGTCTATTCGCTCTTCGAGGAGGAAGAGGGAATCGAGGCGCTCTTCGGCCTGGTGCGCGAGGGCCTGCCCGAGAAGCTGTTCGAGACCGCCTATGCGCTCGCCTGCGATGTCGCCGCGGCCGATGGTGTTCTGCGCCAGCCCGAGCTGCGCATGCTCGAGGAGATCCGCGGCGAGCTGTCGATCGACCGGCTGCACGCAGTGGCGATCGAATGGGGCGCGCGGGTGCGCCACCTGACGCTCTGATCCGGACAGCCGGGATCTTTCGTCCCGGCCCCGGGCGGCCGCTCACGGTTCGCTCCACGAGACAGCCGAAGGCCTGTCTGGACAGGCGCGGCCAGCAGTCCTCCACATTCGAGGGCGCCGCGCCCGAAGGCCGCACGCTCGAGGAGTTCGTCCGCGATGGCGAGGGGCCGCTGCCACAGCCCGAGGATGTGGTGTGGTGCGACGTGAACCGCTGATCAGCCGCCGTAAAGTGCGCCCCAGCGTTCCAGAAGCGCGCTTTGCAGCACCTTCGAGCGGCTGATCCAGGCCCGCCCGCCCTGCGGTTGTTCGCTTGCCCCGGCGCGGGCGCGCCGCGCCACATCGCCGGTGAAGATCGCAAAGGCAAGCTCGCTGCCGTCAGGCGCAGTCATGTAGCCGGTCAGCGTCGAGACGAAGTTCAGCGTGCCGGTCTTCGCATCGACCCGCAGCGCCTGCCCCTGCTGCACCTTGCCGCCCGCATCGCGCAGCGCGAAGGGCTTCATCAGCCCGCGCAGCCCCGCCTTCGGGCCCAGGAGCGTCACCGCCCGCACCATCTCCATCGCCGAGATCCTTGTGTCGGCGCCAAGCCCGGAATGATCGACAAAGCGCGCGCGCCCGCCGCCAAGCCGGGCATGCAGCCACTCGCTCATCGCCGCCCCCGAGGCGCCACGGCCGGCCGGCGCGCCGCGCGCGACGCTCGTCGTCATCCCCACCGCCTCGGCGGTGACGTTGGTCGAATGCTTCATCATCGCCCGCAGGATCACCGGCAGCGGGTCCGAGACCTGCTCGACCAGCACCGTGCCGCCGGGCAAGGTCGAGACGGATTTCGGCGGCGGCAGCGGCACGCCCTGCGCGCGGGCCAGCGTCTGGAACACGTCGCCCGCATAGGCCACCGGGTCGCGCACCGGCAACCAGCGGCTGCCCGCCTTTCCAAGGCTGCCCGAGGCCACCGTCCAGTGTTCCTTGCCGCCCTGCCGCGCATAGGTGAAGAGCGGCGCCGCCCGGCTCGAAAGCCCGACATCGGCACTGTAGACCCGCGGCACGTTGCGCGCGCCGCGCGCATCCATCGTCAGCGCATAGCCGCCCGCGGCACGCTTCCATTCGAAATAGACGCGGTTGTAATTCAGGATCAGCCCGGAAATCCCGGGGTTGTAGCCCACCTGCACCGGCTGGTCGTCGGCGATCTGCTCGGCAGAAGGGATCGCGCCGCCCCAGACGAGGAAGCGCCCGGTGACACCGCGCACCCCGGCCGCCGCAAGCCGCGCCGCCATCTCGGCCAGCGCATCGGTCTCGAGCGTCGGATCGCCGCCCCCCGCCAGCACCAGATCGCCCTGGATCTTGCCGCCGGCAATCGGCCCGGTCGCGATCAGCCGGGTGCGAAAGCGATAGTCCGGCCCGAGCGTCTCGAGCGCATAAAGCGAGGTGATCGTCTTCGCGGTCGAAGCGGGTGGCATGCCGCGATCGGCGCCGCGCTGTTCAAGCACCAGCCCGCTGCGCGCATCGACAACGACATAGCTGACCTCGCCGCCGAGCTGCGCCGCCGCGATCACATCCTCGGCCGAGCCCGGCCGCAGCGCCGTGCCCTGGCCAAGCGCCGGCCCGCCACACAGACCAAGCGCCGCCAGGCCCGTCATCGCTTCCCGTCGTGAAATCTTCATCCTGCACCCGCCGTGATCGGGACTGTCGGCGGCATACTGCCCCCCGCCGCGCGCGGCTGCAAGGCTCAGTCCCGCCCGCGCCAAGCCCCCTGCGCGCGGATCGCCGAGGATGACAGATCCGACATCGGCATCTGCAGGAAGCACCAGGCCGGCGGCGCGGCGAAGGGTAGCCGCCGCGCCTCGGATTCGGGCAGCCGCATCGGCGCGTACAGGCGGGCGGCGCGGGCATGGCGCACCACGAACCGCGCCCCCGGCCGCGCCAGCACGCCCACCGGCATCAGCCCGAGGATGGCGCGCCAGGTGTCCCAGCGGTCGAACTGCAGCAGGTTGTCCGCCCCCATCAGCCAGACGAAATGCACGCCCGGATAGAGCGCCGTGACCCGGCGCAGGGTCTGCGCGGTGAAGCGGGTGCCAAGCCGGGCCTCGAGATCGGTGATGTCGACGCGCGGATCGGGCATCACCCGCCGCGCCTCGGCCATCCGCTGCGCGATCGGAGCCGGCCCGCGGGCCTTCAGCGGGTTGCCGGGGCTGACCAGCCACCACACCCGGTCAAGGCCGAAGCGGCGCAAAGCCTCGCGGGTGATATGCGCATGGCCTTCGTGGGCCGGATCGAAAGATCCGCCCAGAATGCCGATTCGCATCCCCGGTGACGCAATGGGAAAGCCCTGTCTCATGCAGCCCCCCTACCCGATCGCGGCCTGCAATGGGAAGCGGAATGTGACAGCAGGATGGCTCAGGCCACCGCCCCCGCGGCATGGATCGAACAGCGCCCCCGGCCGCTGCGCTTCGCCTCGTAGAGCGCCGCGTCGGCATCGGCGAGCATCCGGTCCACCTCGGGCTCCGGATAGTCGCGCGAGAAGGCGATGCCGATCGAGGCCGAGATCCGGCAGGGGGTGCCGTCGACCACGCAGGGTTCCTCGAGCCGTGCGATCATCCGCCGGCCCAGCGTCTGCAGCGCCGCGCGGTCGATCGCGCCGCGCAGCAGCAGCACGAATTCGTCGCCGCCGGCACGCGCCACCACATCGCCGCGCCGCACCTCCTGGGCCAGGATCGCCGAGGCCCAGTTCAGCACCTGATCGCCCGCGGCATGGCCCATGTGGTCGTTGACCTGCTTGAAATGGTCGAGGTCGACCAGCACCAGGGCGAAGGGCGCGCCGCCATGCGCCTGCGCCCGCACCGCCTTTTGCAGTGCCGCGTCGAAGGCGCGCCGGTTCGCCAGCCCGGTGAGCGGGTCGGTCAGCGCCTGCCGTTCGGCGGCGCGCCGCGCCTCCTCAAGCCGGCCGTTCAGCGCCCGCAGCTCATCCATCACCGCGGCCTTCGCCTCGCGCAGATAGAGCAGCTCGATCGCCAGGTCAGAGGTGGCGAAATCGCCCTCGGTCAGGCCGAATTCGCGCACCGCATCGGCCAGATGGATGCCGAAGGTGAGATTCAGAAGCATCCCCTCTGCCCCTTCCGGCCCGACCTCGACCGCGGTGCCGCGCAGGCCGATCTCGGGATGGGAGAGCAGCATCAGGATCAGCTTGCGCCCGCCCGGGTGCGCCTCGTCCTGCTCGTGCCGCCGCGCCCGCGCCCGACGCAGATGGAAATGCGTCTCGAAGGCGGTGCCGACCACCGGACCGGGGCCGAGAATTTTCATCAGCGTGGGGCCGGCCGCGCAGATCACCCCGTGCCGGTCGAGCCACAGGAACATCGGCATCAGCTCGCCAAGCGCCGCCGGGCTCAGACCGCCCTGCAGCACTGCCTTGCAGGGAGAAAGACTGCTGTTCATGCCACCGCCTCGGCCGAGGGCAGCGCCAGATCGAAACGGCGGCCGCTGGCATAGGCCGCCTCGAGCAGCATCACCTGCACCCGTTCGAGCCGACCGCAGGGCGGCACCGCCTCGATCAGCACCAGCGCGCCATAATCATCCGCCATCGCGCGCAAGAGCCCGGCCATCACCGCGCCCCAGCCAGCGATCGGGCCCCGCACCTCGATCACGAAGCGCCCCCCGCTTTCCGAACGCAGCGACAGCTCGGGCAGTTCGAGGTCGGGCAGGGTCATCAGCCCGCGCCCCTGCAACTCGTCGAGCGAGAACAGGAACTCCCAGTAGTCCGACCCGCCGAAGCGCAGCAGCCGGCGCAGCGGCTCGATCGTGGTCAGGAAGGCGCCGACATCCTCGAGCAGCGCGGCGCGCGGCTTATCGAGCGTGCGCGCGGCGATGTCGATCAGCTCTTCGGTGAGTCGGTCCTCATAGCGCAACATCGCCTCGAAGCCCTCGGGTCCGACACCCAGGGCGTGCGCCACCCGCGACCACAGCGCGGGTCCGTAGTTTTCCACCAAGAACGCCTGCAAGGCTTTGTTGATCAGACCGTACATGATCCCTCCGTTCGGGAGGAACCATAGCCCGGCAGCCTTAACAAAATCCCAATCGGCGCGCCCTAGGGCAGGACCGTCAGCTGCTGGCCGCCAAGCGGCAGCGCCCGCAACTCGGTGGCGACCGGCGCCCCGCCGGCGGCATAGAGCGAATCGATCATCGCCGCACCGCCGGCCGGCGCCCCGGCGCCCAGCCAGACCGCCCGCGCGACGCTCCAGCTCTCGCCGGTCTCGTGCAACGCCAGAACCCCGTCGAGACGCAGCAAAAGCGCCTCGCGCCCGGGCTGGGCCGGCACGAAATCGTCGATCACCAGCACGCAACCCGGATGCCCTTCGGGCGTGCGCGCAGCACAGCCCGCTGCCCAGTCGTCGGCGGCAACCCGGGCGATCTCGTTCAGCAGCGCCGTCGGCATCGTCTCGCCCTCGGGCAGCACGGTGATCGCGTCACGCAGCGCCACCGCACGGCCGGCGACGTCGGGCCGGGCATAGCGCTCGAAGTCCCAGCGATTCTCCGCCCGGTCGAGCTGTGCAAGCCAGTCGGCCAGCAGCTCCTGTCCCGGCTCCGCCGCCTGCGCGCGCAGGCTTGCGAGCGCGCGCTGCCCGGGCAGGCCCCACTCATGCGACATCTCCCACAGCGGCAACTGCTCGACGGCGATCTTGCCTTCGGCGAAACGGCCGAGCTGCGCCCGCGCCGAGATCGCCTCGGGCGAGATCAGCGGCGTCAGCCACAGCACAGCAAGCACCAGCGTGGCCAGTGCCATCGCGACATTGGCGCGCCGGATCCGACGCATCCAGCCGCGCCCGCTCAGCACCGCGCCCGCATAGCACAGCGCATAGCCCGCGATCACCGCGGCAAGCGCCGCCCCGGTCACGCGCACGGGCGTCCAGCCGTATTCCCGAACGCGCAGCACCAGCCCCCAGATCACCAGCCCCGCAAGCACCGAAAGCAGCAGCGCGAGCCCGCGCCCGGCCCAGGCCAGCAGCGGGCCATGCACCGCCTCCTCGTCGTCCTGATCGACGGCGATGGTGACGAGCGAGATCGAGGCGAGCGCGGTCGAGATCAGGATGCCCACCACCGAGAACTGCCCGAAGAGATGGGCGAGCCCGCGCAGCGGCAGCACCGCGACGAAGACGATCTCGACCAGCAGCACCAGCGGCAAGAGCAGCCGCAGCAGGCGCAGCAGCAGATAGGGCGAGACCATGTCCGACATCTCGGTGACCACGGCCAGCGCCAGCCCCAGCACCGCGCCCGACAGGATCCACACCACCGGCGCGCGGCCCAGAAGCACCGAGAGCGCGTCGATGCCGACAAGATCGAGAAGGGCCGCAAGCAGCCACAGCACCAGCCAGACCACGGCGACGAAAAGCCAGGCCCCGGCATAGCGCACGACGATGTTCCAGCTTTCGAGGAACAGCACCCGGTAATTTGACCAGCCAGCGCGCCCGCCAAGGCCGATGGCGATCGCGAAGGGCACCGGCAGGAGCCCGGCCACCGCCAGCGCGACCGGCACGTGGCTGCTGTCGAGCATCTGCCCGACATCGGTGAAGCCCAGCGATTTCAGTGTCGACAGCCCGGCAAGCGGCACCGCGATCGCGGCCGCCGACAACAGGGCGCGGCGCAGGCCGAGCTCGCCCAGCATGGCAAGCGCGCCACCGAAGAAGCTCAGCGAGAGCACCGCGACAGCCAGGAACCCGCGGCTCTGGCGCAGCTCGAGCGGCAGGTCGGAGAGCAGCCAGAAGGCCAGCCCCGCCAGCGTTCCGAGAAGGATGAATTGCACGCGCCTGACCATGAAGTCCTCCCTGTCGCCGCGCCCGCGGCATCCGGCGGAGACTAGCCCCGCCCGCGGCCGAAGGCCAGAGTGGCAGGGCTCAGGGCGCACCGGCGTCGAGCCAGTCGGGCAGCTCGGCAATGGTGTCCAGCACGACATCGGCCGCCCCGGCCAGATCGGCGCGCGTCGCAGGCCCGCTCAGCACCGCCACCGCGCGCATTCCCGCCGCCCGCGCCGCGGCCATGTCGTGCAGACTGTCGCCCACCATCGCCACACTCGCCGGGGCAAGCGCGAAGGCCGTGGCAAAGGCAAGGAGCGGCCCCGCCCCGGGCTTGGCGCCATGGCCGCTGTCATAGCCCGCGACATAGTCGAAGAACGCGCCGACCCCGGCCTTTTGCAGATGCACCCGCGCCGAGGCCTCGGCATCGTTCGTCGCCACCCCAAGCCGCATCCCGCGCGCCTTCAGCCCGCCAAGGCAGGCCGGCAGATCCGCCGCCGGCACCTGCGGCGCGCGCTGCGCGCCAAGGTCGAGCGTGGCGACGAGGCTTTGCAGATCGTGGCGCGGCAACAGCGGCAGCATCAGCTCGGCCACCTCGGCCACGGTGCCCGCGATCACCGGCGAGGCACGCTCGAACCGCGCGGCCCGCAGGTCGAAGCCGATCGCCGCGGCGAGCCGGCCGGCGAGCGCCGGATCGCCCTCGGCCAGCTCGAAGGCCATGCCCTGCGCCCAGGCGCCCCAGGTCGCGTCGAAATCGAAGAGGGTTCCGTCCTTGTCGAACAGCAGTCCGGTGATCGTGCCCATCATGCCCTCAGGTCCAGTGCATCCCGCCGCGCCCGCCCAGCACCGCGCGTGCCAGGCCGATCTCTTGCGGCGCCACGCCCAGCGCCGCAGCGCAGTCGAGCACCCAGTCGTCACGTTGCGACAGAAAGTCAAGCACTGCACAGAGGAAGGCCGGATCGGCGGCGGCGGCGCGCACCTGCGCCACATCCGCCCCGGAAGATGCGAGAAAAGCGTCGAAAAGTTCGTCCTGGGCGGCGAGCCAGCCGAGTGCCCGAATCCCCGTGACCTGTGCTGCGTCGTGCTGCATGATGAACCGATCCATCCCTTAAAAAGGGTTTGTTAACCTTTTTGTCCGAAATCAGGCAGACAGTCGAGCATAGCTGAAGGAGCGCACGGGGCCATGGCAGGACGCATCCTGATCGTGGACGATGTAGCGACCAACCGGATCGTTCTCAAGGTGAAGCTCTCCGCAGCGCGCTACGAGACGATGCAAGCCGGTTCGGGCGCCGAGGCTTTGCGCCTTGTGGGTCAATACGCGCCCGATCTGATCTTGCTTGACGTGCAGCTGCCGGACATGAGCGGGCTCGAGGTGCTGAGGCGGCTGAAGGCCGACCCGGCCACCGCCGGGATCCCGGTGCTGATGATCACCGCCTTTCCCGACCCGCGCACCCGCCTCGAGGCGCTGAGGGCCGGCGCCGCCGACCACCTGATGAAACCGCTCGACGAGCAGCTCCTCCTCGCCCGGCTGCGCAGCCTGCTGCGCCTGCGCGAGACCGAGCAGGAGCTGACGCTGCGCGAGCGCACCTTTCGCGATCTCGGCTTTGCCGAGGGCCCCGCCCTCTTCGAGACCCGTTCCCGCATCGCCCTGATCGGCTGCACCCGGGACGAGGCGCGCAGCTGGAAGCGCTGTCTTGCGCATCATCTGGGCACCGGCAGCGCCGTGGTGGTGGCGCGCGAAGATGCGCTCGGCAATGGCGCTGTGGCACAGGGCTATGACGCCTATGTGATCTCGGCCGATCTCGGTCGTCCGGGCGACGGGCTGCGACTGATGTCGGAGCTGCACTCCCGCGCCCGCTCGCGCGATGCGGTGATCTGCATCGCGCTGCCCGAAGGCGCCAGCGACAGCGCGGCAATGGCGCTTGACCTTGGCGCCGCGGACCTTCTGCCCGAAGTGATGGGGGCCCCCTTCGCCGCGCAGGAGGCGGCCCTGCGGCTGGACCGCGCGCTTGCCCGCAAGCACCGGCACGAACGGCTGCGCGACCACCTGACCGACGGTCTGCGCCTGGCGATGACCGATCCGCTGACCGGGCTGCACAACCGCCGCTACGCGATGTCGCAGCTGGCGCGGCTGGCCGAACGGGCGCGCAGCACCGGCCGGCCCTTCGCGGTGATGGCGCTCGACCTCGACCGCTTCAAGTCGGTGAACGACACCTGGGGCCATGCGGCGGGGGATGCGGTTCTGGTCGAGGTGGCGCAGCGGCTGCGCGCCCAGCTGCGCCAGGTCGACCTGCTTGCCCGCATCGGCGGCGAGGAATTTCTGGTGGCGCTGCCCGAAACCGGGCCGGAGGCGGCACAGGCTTCGGCCGAACGGCTGTGCCAGGCGATTTCCGAAGCGCCGATCGAACTGCCCGAGGGCGAAACCGAGCCGCGGGCGATCCAGATCACCGCCTCGATCGGCCTGGCACTGTGCGACCCGCTTGCCGACAGCGCGCCCGTCGAGGCGCTGATCGCCCGCGCAGACCGGGCGCTGCTCGGCTCAAAAGCCGGCGGGCGCAACCAGGTGCGCGTCTTCCGCCACGATGCCGCGGCCTGAGAGGCCCGGCCGCGGATCCCGCCCGGCCGCTGCGCTCACTCCTCCGGAGGCGGCGGCATCCGCCGGTCGTCCCCCGGCGGGCCGATGCGGCGGTCCATCCGCTCGGTGCGCTCGCGCAGCCGTTCGGCATAGGCACGACGGTCCGCGGGCGTCATCGTCTCGAGCCGGTCGAGCATCACCTGCTCGCCGAGTTCCATCCGCCGCAGCGTGCGCGCCCGCATCCCGGCGAGCTCCTCGCGTACCGCCGCCTCGTCCCAGGGATCGGCACTCAGCGCCGCGATCAGCCTGTCCATGTCGGCGCGAAAGGCCTTGCGCATGGTGCTGAAATCGGTCCCCGAACGCTCGGCCGCGCGGCGCATCGCGTCACGATCTTCGCGCGAGAAGGCATCGCCCAGCGGGCCGAGGGTCACATCGCCCGCGGACGGCCGCGGCGGATGCCGCTCAGTGGCCAGGAAGCCGCCGACGACAACTCCGGCCACCAGCAGGTTCAGCGTGACCGAGAGGATGAAGACCGCCTTGAGCCAGCCCTTCATCGCCGGCTTCTGGCCGCCCACAGAGGTATTCGCTTCCGTCATCGTGCCCTCCTCGCCCTTCATTCCGCCGCCAGGGCAAGGATATCGCCATCGGCAAGCAGCGCGCTCGCCGTCGCGGTCTCGGTCGTCATCGCATAGCCCGCGACCTGGGCGACCGTGTCCGAGCCCGCAAAGCCGATCCAGACGCCCGCCACCGCCGCCGTCGCCATGCCGCCGATCCCGCCCCAGCCCCCGAGCAGTGCAAGCAGCATGCCCAGCCCGCCGGCCCGCACGCCACGCCGCACCGCGGGCTGCACCGGTGTGGCGCAAAAGCCCGCCTGCACCCCCTCGGCCTGTGCGAGAATCCGGCCCAGGAACACCGCCGACGGTTCGGGCGCGCTCTGTCGCGCCTCGGCGAAGAAGAGATCCAGCGCCGTGTCATCGTCCTTGCGCATCTCAGTCATGGCCATACCCCAGTTCCTCTCGCCGGCCGGCCAGGATCGCCGCCAGCGCCCGCTTTCCACGGGCCGTCAAGCTTTCTACGGCCTCCACGCCGATTTCCATCGCTGCCGAGATCTCGGGATTCGACAGCCCTTCGAGATGGCGCAGCACCACCGCCTGGCGCTGCCGCGCCGGCAGCTGCGCGAGCGCCGCCTCGAGCGCCGCCGCGCGATCCCCGTCGATCATCTGCTCGACCGCCGAAGCGGCGCCGTCGGGCAGCTCGGGCGCCTCGTCGAGGCCGATGCCCCGGCGCCGGCGCAGCCGGTCGGTCGCCAGATTCGTCACCACCCGGTAAAGCCAGGTCGTGACCTTCGCCTCGCCCGTCCGCCACTCGGGGGCAATCTTCCAAAGCCGCAGCAGGGCTTCCTGCGCCAGATCCTCGGCCTCGGCCCGGTCGCCCAGCATCCGCTGCGCGACCCGGAAGGCCAGTGGTCCCATCCGCAGCGTCAGCATGCGCGCCGCCGCCCGGTCCCCGTTGCCATAGAGGACCAGCAAGGTCTCGTCCGAGACGTCATCCAGCGCGTCGAGTGCCATGTTCATGCTTCCCCACGCCTAGCGTGAAACCATGACCTGCGCAATTTCCGTCAGGCCTCCGGCCCCGGGGATGTGCCCGGGGCCGGGGTTTCGTGCCACTCAGTTGTCCTGCTGCTGCATCCAGCGCGGGCCGCTGCCGTCGCGCGGGCCGTTCTGCCCGCCCATCATGCCGCCCCGGCCGCCCCAGTCGCCGCGACCGCCGCGCAGGTCACAGTCATAGCCGCCATAGCCGCCGCGCCCCATGCGGTCGCCCCGCGGCCCGATCCGGCCCTGCCCCGGCTGCATCATCGGCCGCCCCGCCGCAAGCTCGTCGTCGCTCAGCACGCCGTCATTATTGGCATCGAAGCGCTCGAACATCCGGCTGGGTGCCGGCGGCATCGCCAGTTCCGCGGCCGAGAGCATGCCATCGCCATCAGTGTCGAGCGCCTCGATCCGCGCCTTCACCCGGGCCTCGACGCGGGTCTGGATCCGGCGCATCTCGCCCGCCACCAGCTCGTCGGCGCTGAGCTTGCCGTCGCCGTTCGCATCGAGCGCGGCGGCCGCGGCCTTGCGGCCCGACTGGATCTCGTCGAGGCTGATCTTGCCATCACCATTCGCGTCGAACTGCGTCAGGTCGATGCGCGGCCAGGCCCCGCCCAGCGGCGCGTCATCGGCCATCATCGGCCCGCCCTGCCCGATCGGACCATAGCCCTGCCCCATCATCGGGCCCTGACCGGGGCCGCCATTGCCCATCATCGGGCCATTGCCGTTACCCGGCCCCATCGGCCCCTGCCCGACCGGGCCGGTGCCGTCCTGCACCCGGGCCTGCGGCACGGGCGATTGCTGCGCCATGACCGGCACCGCGGCACCAAGCGCCACACCGGCGAGAAGCCCGGCCAGGATCGTCGTCTTGAACATCGGTTTCATCTCTCTCTCCTGCTTTCGCACGCGACCCTCTCTCCCGGCCGCCGATATCAGACAAACGCCACAGCCCCGCGGTTCCGTCGCTGCTCGCGCATCCGTGACCACGCCCGCCCCGACGGGGCACCGACATTCGCGCTTCCCCGGCCGCCGCTTTCAGCCGATAACGGAGAAAATGCGGAGGGGAGGACGCGCGATGGAGACCTTTGTCGAGGGAGACGACCGGCCGCTCGGCCGTGCGATCGCGCGGGGGCTGCTGTGCCGCTGCCCGGCCTGCGGGCAGGGGCGGCTGCTGTCGGGATACCTGACGGTGCGCCCCGCCTGCCCCGCCTGCGGCGAGGATTTCACCGCACAGCGCGCCGATGACGGGCCGGCCTATCTGACGATCCTGATCGTCGGGCATCTGATGGCGCCGATGATCCTTTGGGTCTTCATCGCCTTCCGGCCACAGCCGCTGGTGATGATCGCGATCTTCGCCAGCGGCTGCGTGGCTCTGTCGCTCGCGCTTTTGCCGCGGATGAAGGGGATGATGGTCGCGATCCAGTGGTCGCGGCGGATGCACGGGTTCGGAGAGGGAGAGTTGCGCCATGACTGAGGCGGCACCGCACCAGACGATCGACAAGAGCGCGATGCGCGATGCGGCAACGGTGCTCGTCGTGCGCCGCGACGCACCGGGCGGTCCCGCGGTGCTGATGGGGATGCGCGGCGCCGGGGCGGCCTTCATGCCGTCGAAATACGTCTTCCCGGGCGGCGCGCTCGACCGCGGCGATGCCTCCATCCCGCTGGCCCGGCCGTTGCCCGAGACCTCGGCACGCCGGCTGGCGCTGAATGCCCCGGCGGACATCGGCCCGGCCCTCGCCGTCGCCGCGATCCGCGAGCTGTGGGAGGAAACTGGCCTCGTCCTCGGCACGCCGGGGCGCTGGAGCGGCGATGTGCCCGCCGACTGGCAGGGCTTTGCCGAGACCGGACACCTGCCCTCGGCCGCCGCGCTGAGCTTCGTCTTCCGCGCGATCACCCCGCCCGGCAGGCCGCGCCGCTTCGACGCGCGCTTCTTCCTCGTCGATGCGGCGCAGATCGCCTCGGACCCCGACGATTTCTCGCGCGCCTGCGACGAGCTGAGCCATCTGCACTGGGTGCCGATGGCCGAGGCGCGGCAGCTGAACCTGCCCTTCATCACCGAGGTCGTTCTGGCCGAGGTGCAGGCGCATCTGACCGAGACCGCGGGCGGTCGGGCGCCGCTTGCGGTGCCGTTCTTCGACAACCGCGGGCCGCGCTCGGTCTTTGCCCGGCTCGACTAGCGGCCCGTCAGCACCAGAAGCAGCAGCGAGCCGATGACGAGGGCGATCCCCGCGCCCTCGCGCGCGCTCAGCCGCTCGCGGAAGACCAGCGCCGAGACGAGCAGGGTGAAGACGATCTCGACCTGACCGAAGGCGCGGACATAGGCGGCGTTTTGCAACGCGAAGGCGGTGAACCAGCCGGCCGAGCCCGCCACCCCCGTCACCCCGACCCAGATCGTGCGGTGCCAGGCACCGACCACGCGGCCCAGCTCTCCGGGTTCGCGCAGCCGCAGATAGAGCGCCATGCCAAGCGCCTGCACCGTGGTGACACAGGCGAGCGTGACGACGGCGCGGGCAAAGGCCCCCGCCGGCATCAGCTCGAGCGTCGCGCCGCGGTAGAAGATCGAGCTGAGCCCGAACAGCCCGCCCGCGAGGATGCCATAGACCGTGGCGCGCGGCGAGAACCCGCCCTTCGGCGCCCGCGACAGCAGCAGCACGCCGCCAAGGCCGATGGCGATGGCAAGCCAGCCCGGCGCGCTCACCCCCTCACCGAGGATCAGCGCCGAGAACAGCGCGACCTGCACCGTCTCGGTCTTGGTGAAGGCGACGCCGACGGCGAAGTTGCGCAGCTGGAACAGTGCCACGGTCAGGAAGGTGCCCGCCACCTGCGCCGCACCGCCAAGCGCGACGAAGGCGGCGAAACGGCCGCCCGGCAGTGGCACCGGCCCGGTCAGCGCGAGCGTCAGCGCCGCCGCGGTGACCGCGATCGGCGCCCCGAAAAGAAAGCGCGAGAAAGTCGCGCCGCCGGTCGACAGCCCGCCCCCCGCCAGCCGCTTTTGCAGCATGAAACGCGCCGTCTGCACCGCCGCCGCGGCAAGCGTCACCCAGATCCAGAGCATCAGCGGCCGATCCGCCGGGTGTCGTAGCTGTTGAAGTCGAGAACCTCATGCGCCGCGGTCATCAGATCGCCCCGCCCCGGCATCTCGCGCACCAGCACCTGGCCGAAGTGACCGGACGGCGTGCCCAGCACCGCGATGCGGTAATCCTGATCGACCCAGAGCACCCAGACCGGCTCCTTGCCGAAGGCCTCGGTCGGGGTGAAACGGGCGCCGGGCCCGGTCATCGCCAGCCGCCCCTCGAGCTGGCGCGGCTTCGTGCCCGAGCAGTCGACACCCGACAGCACATAGCCGGTGCCGGTCCAGGCCCAGTTCTGCTTCGCCCCGGCACAGCCGGCAACGCCGCTTTGCGCGACATGCCAGGTGCCGCCGAACCGCGCCGGATCGAAGATCACGGCGGAAGAGATCCAGCCCTTCGGATCGCGCAGCGACACGGGTTCGGGGGCAGGTTTCGCCGCACAGGCGGCAAGGGCCAGCATCGCGGCCCAGATCAGTTGACGCATTCGGTCACACGCATTCCCACGGAGGTGATAATCTCGTTGCAGCCGGTGAGAGGGATCACCGGCGCGCAGGTCTGGGAGCGTGCAAGGCACGCCCCCTGGCAGTCAGAGGCAGTGCGGCAGGCCTTGCCGTTGTCGCGGGTGCGGGTCGCGCAGAGCTGCGCATCGCCACGGGTGATCCAGTCGCCGCCGCGCTTGACGCAGGCCGCCCGTTCCAGCGCGACCTTGGCTTCGCCCACCGGCGGCAGCGGCGCCGCGGCGCGCTCGCCCCCGGGTTTGCAGGCAGCAAGCAGCGCCAGCGCCAGCGCCGCCAGTTCAGAACGGCATCGGATGCGCATGATGCACCCTTTCGATTGCCGTCAGCACCTCGGCCGGCAGCACCATCCCCGCCGCATCAAGCGACTTGTCGAGCTGTTCGACCGAGGTCGCGCCGAGGATCGGCACCACCGGGAAGGGCCGGCCCATCACCCAGGCGATCGCCATCGTCACCGGGTCAAGCCCCGCCTCGCGCGCGATGTCGACGTAGAGATCGGCAATGTCGAAGGCGCGCGCGTTCGAGCGCCCGCCGAGCTCGCGCACGATCGACCGGCGCGAGCCCGCCGGCACGGCGCCACCCGAGTATTTGCCGCTCAGCATCCCGACCGCGAGCGGCGAATAGGCGAGCAGCGTCACCGCCTCGTGCACGCCGACCTCGGCCATGTCGAGATCGTAAAGCCGGCACATCAGCGAATATTCGTTCTGGATCGTGGCGACGCGCGGCCCGTGGCCCTCGCCCGCCAGCCGCAGCCATTCGGTGGTGCCCCAGGCGCTTTCGTTCGACAGGCCGAAATGGCGGATCTTGCCTTCCGTCACCAGCGCCTGAAGCGTTTCGAGACAGGCGATCATGTCGGCCTCGATCACCGCCTTCGAGGGCTGTTTCGCGGCGTTGAAGCCCCAGTTCTGGCGGAAGTGATAGCTGCCGCGGTTCGGCCAGTGGAACTGGTAGACGTCGATGTAATCGGTGTGCAGGCGGCGCAGGCTGCCCTCGATCGCGGTGCGGATCGAGGCGGGGGTGATCGGGTCGCCGTCGCGCACCGCCTTCAGCCCGATGCCCGAGACCTTGCTTGCCAGCACAACCTCGTCACGCCGGCCGGTCTTCGCGAACCAGCTGCCGATGATTTCCTCGGTGCGGCCGACGGTCTCGGCGCTGACCGGGTTGACCGGATACATCTCGGCGGTGTCGATGAAGGTCACGCCACGGTCGAGCGCGCGGTCGATCTGGGCGTGGCCCTCGGCCTCGGTGTTCTGCGTGCCCCAGGTCATCGAGCCCAGGCAGATTTCCGACACCATCACCCCGGTGCGGCCCAGTTCCAGCTTGCGCATCTTGTTCTCCTGCTTGCCCTCGTTCGCGGGCGCGACCGTGCCACACTGCGCCTGCAGAGGAAAGGGCCTCACAAAAGCGTGGCCGGGATCAGTCCGCGCAGCGCGTTGCCAAGGAACAGCCCCTCGCTCAGGTCGTCGGGGCGCAGCGTCGCCTCGCGCGCCCGGCCCTCGGCCAGCAGCTCGGCGCGCAGCACACCGGGCAGACAGCCCGCGGCCAAGGGCGGGGTCAACAGCACCTCGCCGCGCGCGACAAAGAGATTGGTGATCGTGCCCTCGGCCAGCTCGCCGCGCTCGTTGAGGAAGATCAACTCGTCCACCCCCTCGGGCAACGCGGCGCGCGCTGTGTCATAAAGCGCCCGCTCGGTCGTCTTCAGCCGCAGCCAGGGCGAGGCGCTGTCGACCCGCGCCGGCGCAATCGCCACGCGCCAGAGCGGTTTCGCGGCCGGCAGGGGCGCCTGCGTCAGCTCCGCCCGACCGTCGAGCCCGACCGTCAGCCGCAGCCGCAGGGCCGCGGGCCCGGTCACGGCATCGAGCAGCGCCTCGGCCTCACCCGGCAGCCGCGCAATGCCAAGCGCCGCACAGCCGGCATCGAGCCGCGCCAGATGGCGGGCACGGCGCGCGGCGCCGGTCGCGGGCTCCCAGCGGAGCGTCTCGATCAGCCTCAGCCCGGCAGGGGCGCGTTCACGAAGGCCGCCTTGCACAGCGCTTCCTCCCATTCCTCGGGGCCGCGGCTGTCATGCACCACACCGCCGCCGACATTCAGCACCGCCTGCCCATCCCGCACCATCACGGTGCGGATCGCCACGTTGAACTCCATCGCCCCCGAGGGCGCGATCCAGCCGATCGCCCCGCAATAGGCGCCGCGCGGGCCGGTCTCGAGTTCGCGGATGATCTCCATCGCCCGGATCTTCGGCGCCCCGGTCACCGACCCGCATGGGAAGAGTGCCACGCAAATCCTTGCGAAATCGAGGTTTTCGACCAGATCCGCGGTGACGGTCGAGGTCATCTGATGCACCGTCGCATAGCTCTCGATCTCGAAGAGCCGCGGCACCTTCACCGTGCCGGGATGCGCGATCCGGCTCAGGTCGTTGCGCAGCAGATCGACGATCATCAGGTTCTCGGCCCGGTTCTTCTCCGAGCCGCGCAGCCATTCCGCCGCCGCCCGGTCGGCCTCGGGCGTCGGCCCGCGCGCCACCGTGCCCTTCATCGGCCGCACCTCTGCCCGGCCCTGCGCATCGACGGCGAAGAAGAGCTCGGGCGAGCGCGAGAGCAGCGCGAAATCTTCCGCCTCGACCAGACAGCCATGGCCCACCGGCTGCGAGGCCTGCAGCCGGGCATAGAGCGCGCGCGGATCGGTGGCGCAGGGCGCGTGCAGCGGGAAGGTCAGGTTGATCTGATAGACGTCGCCCGCCGAGATATACGCCTGCACCCGTTCGAAGGCCGCGGCATAGGCCTCGGGGGCAATCGCGGGGGCGAAGGCCGGCACCTCGACCGCGGGCTCGACCGCCGGACGCGGGCGCCCGGGCGCGTCATAGGCGCCGACGAGCAGCAGCGGCAAGGGGCGGCGTTCGGGCAGCAGGGGGGCGAGCCGCCCGGTCAGGCAATAGCCCAGCTCATAGCTGAACACGCCCGCCAGCCACAGCCCGTCCGCCCGCGCCCGCTCGATCGCCTCGAAGGCCGCGGCAAGCTCCTCGGGCGTCTCGGCCCGGATCACCCGGTGCGGCGCGGCAAAGCGCGCGCCAGCCCCGCCCGGCCCCCGATCGAATTCGAAACTCAGTTCCCCGGCCACCGGCCCCTCACGCGCTTGGTCGCGCGAGATATGCGGGGGCCGGCGCGCAAGTGCAACGCCTCAACCGACGGAAAAGTGCCATTCCCCGTCACCGAGCGCCGGGCTCGCGTGATCGAGCGCCAGCGGCGAGCGCGAGAAGACGATCGGCGTGCGCAGACCGGCGATGCCCTCGGGCGCGATCTGCATGGCCCGCGCCGTCACCTGCGGCTCGGCCAGCGCCTCGGAGACGTCGTTGATCGGCCCGCCGGGCACGCCCGCCGCCTCCATCGCCGCGATCAGCTCGGCCTTCGGGCGCAGCGCGGTGCGCGCGGCGATGCGGGCGCAGATCTCGTCACGGTGCACGACGCGGGCCGGGTTGGTGGCGAAGTCGGGATCGTCGCATTCGCTCATCCCCAGAATGCCGCACAACGCGCGGAACTGCCGGTCGTTGCCGCAGGCGATGATGAAATGCCCGTCTGCCGAGGGGAAGACCGAATAGGGCACGATCGAGGGGTGGGCATTGCCCAGCCGGTGCGGCACCACGCCGCCGAGCAGGTAATTCATCGCCTGGTTCGCCAGCACGCCGACGCCGACATCGAGCAGCGACAGATCGACATGCTGGCCCTTGCCCGAGCGCTCCCGCTCGGCCAGCGCCGCCTGCACGCCGATCACGCCATAGAGCCCGGTGAAGATGTCGATCCAGGCGACGCCCACCTTCTGCGGCTCGCCGCCCTTCGCGCCGGTCAGGTCCATGATCCCGCACATGCCCTGCACGAGGAAGTCATAGCCCGGCTGTTTTGCCCGCGGCCCGGTCTGGCCGAAGCCGGTGACCGAGGCATAGACGAGGCGCGGGTTCAGCGCCGCGCAGCTGTCGTAATCGAGGCCGAATTTCGCCAGCCCACCGACCTTGAAGTTCTCGAGCAGAACATCAGCTTCGGCGATCAAGCCCTTGACCTTCTTCAGGTCTTCCGGGTTCGAGAAGTCGCAGGTGACCGAACGCTTGCCGCGGTTCGCGGCGTGGTAATAGGCCGCCACCGTCTCGGTCGTGCCATCGGGGCGCGGGCGCTCGACGAAGGGCGGTCCCCAGCGGCGGGTGTCGTCGCCCTCGGGCGCCTCGACCTTGATCACCTCGGCACCGAGGTCCGACAGCACCTGCCCGATCCACGGCCCGGCAAGGATCCGCGCCAGCTCCACCACCTTGAGGCCCCGCAGCGGCGCCTCTGCCCGCATCTCCATTCCGCTCTCCCGTCTCCGTCGCGATGCCGTCGCGGCACCCCGCCCCTACCTAGCGCCGCCGGGCCCGGGGTTCGACCGCTCTTTCCGCGGCATATCATGTGTAAAACGCATGGATCGCCGCGGCAACGCCCCGCCCCGCCCCCTGATCGCGACAGGACTGGACCATCGCCCGGCCAAGGCCCATTCTCGCGCGCGTAAGCCGTGGGCGGGTCAGGACACCTGCCACGGCCGGAAGAAGGACGTGGATGATGGATGATTTCGACAAGGCTCTCGACGGGTTCGAGAAGGTCAGCGCGCCGCCGATCGGCGATGCGGAGCTGACGGCGCGGCTTTCGGGGCTGCAGGCGCGGCTGCGCGCCGAGGGGGTGAAGGCCGCCTGGCTCGATGCCTCGTCCTCGCTGCGCTATTATACCGGGCTGTCGATCGGGCTGTCGGAACGCGTGCATGGCGCGCTGATCCCGGCCGAGGGCGCGCCGATCTATGTCAGCCCGCAGTTCGAGGTGCCGAAGCTCGAGACGATGCTGCGCATCGGCGGCGAGATCCTGCCCTGGGAGGAACACGAAGACCCCTGCGCGATGATCGGCGCCCGGCTGGGTCAGCTGGCCGCCCCCGGTGCGGGGCTGGCGCTCGACCCGGCGACGCCCTTCCGCTTTGCCGGCCGGCTGACCGCGGCGATGGCGGGTGCGGTGGTGCCGGCCGAGACCATGATTGCGGCACAGCGGCAGGTGAAATCGGCGGCCGAAATCGCCATCATCCAGACCGCGATGGACGCGAGCTGGCGGCTGCAGAAGACCGTGCACGACCTGCTGCGCCCGGGCCTCACCACCACCGAGCTGTGCGATTTCGTCGATGAGGCGCACCGCCGGATGGGGCTCGCGCCGCTCTTCGTCGCGGTGCAGTTCGGCGAGGCGACGGCCTATCCGCATGGCGTGCCCTATCCGCAGGTGCTGAAGGAGGGTGACATGGTTCTGGTCGACCTCGGCGGCATCCTGAACGACGGCTATCGCTCGGACATCACCCGCACCTATGTCTTCGGCACGCCCACGCCCCGCCAGCGCGCGATCTGGGACGCCGAGCGGCGCGCCCATGCCGCGGCCTTCGCGGCGGCGAAGCTCGGCACGCCCTGCGAGGCGGTCGACGCCGCCGCCCGGGCCTCGCTCGCCGCGGATGGCTATGGCCCCGATTACACCGTCCCGGGCCTGCCGCACCGCACCGGCCACGGGCTCGGCATCGACATTCACGAAGACCCGTTCATCGTGCGCGGCAACACCACGCCGCTGGTCCCGGGGATGGTGTTCTCGATCGAGCCGATGCTGTGCGTCTATGGCGAATGCGGCGTGCGGCTCGAGGACATCGTGCATATGGGCGAAGATGGCCCGCACTGGTTCTGCCCGCCGGCCATGACCCTCGACGCGCCGTTCTGAATCGGCTTTACTGACGTCGGGTTGCCCATTGCACCGGCAACGCGATATTGTGATTTTCGAACGAGCGGTCAAATTTGCGACACTGGCAGAATCCCCGCAACGCCTTGAAAAAACTGCCGGATCACAACGGCATGTCGAATCACTAGCAACAGTGAGTGAAAGGAAGCACCCATGAAACTCCTCTCCCGCAGCCTTCTGGCCGCCTCGGCGCTTGCGCTGATGTCGGCGGCCCCGGCGCTGGCGAAGACCTTCGTCTACTGCTCGGAAGCCTCGCCCGAGGGCTTCGACCCGGCGCCCTACACCGCCGGCACCACCTTCGACGCCTCGGCGCACCCGGTCTACAACGGCCTGGTCGAGTTCAAGTCCGGCACCACCGAGGTCGTGCCCGCGCTCGCCGAGAGCTGGGACGTTTCGGAAGACGGCACCGTCTACACCTTCCACCTGCGCAAGGGCGTGAAGTGGCAGTCGAACGACGTCTTCACGCCCACCCGCGAGCTGACCGCCGATGACGTCGTCTTCTCCTTCGTCCGTCAGGGCGATGCGACGAACCCGTGGCACGAATACATCCCCGGCATCACCTACGAGTATTACACCTCGATGGAGATGCCCGATCTGGTGAAATCGGTCGAGAAGGTCGATGACCTGACCGTCAAGGTCACCCTGACCCACCCCGAGGCGCCCTTCATCGCCAACCTCGCGATGCCCTTCATGCGCATCGTGTCGCAGGAATACGCCGACACCCTGGCCAAGGCCGGCACCAAGGAAGACTTCAACAACAAGCCGATCGGCACCGGCCCGTTCAAGTTCGTCGCCTATCAGAAGGACGCGGTGATCCGCTTCCAGAAGAACCCCGACTACTGGGGCGAGGCGCCGAAGATCGACGACCTCGTCTTCGCGATCACGCCCGACGCCTCGGTGCGCCTGCAGAAGCTGAAGGCGAACGAATGCCAGCTGATGCCGTTCCCGGCGCCGGCCGACCTCGCCACGATCAAGGCCGACCCGAACCTCAAGCTTGACGAGCTGCCGGGCCTGAACGTTGCCTATCTCGCCTACAACACCACCGTTGCCCCCTTCGACAAGGTCGAAGTGCGCAAGGCGCTGAACATGGCGATCAACAAGCAGGCGATCATCGACGCCGTGTTCCAGGGGGCCGGCCAGGTCGCGAAGAACCCGATCCCGCCGACCATGTGGTCGTACAACGACGCGGTGACGGATGATGCCTACGATCCGGAAGCGGCGAAGAAGATGCTCGCCGACGCCGGCGTCAAGGATCTGTCGATGAAGATCTGGGCGATGCCGGTGCAGCGTCCCTACATGCCGAACGCGCGCCGCACCGCCGAGCTGATGCAGGCGGACCTCGCCAAGGTCGGCGTCAAGGCCGAGATCGTCTCCTACGAATGGGGCGAATACCTGAAGAAGTCGATGGAAGAGGGCCGCGACGGCGCCGTCATCCTCGGCTGGACCGGCGACAACGGCGACCCGGACAACTTCCTGTCGGTGCTGCTGTCCTGCGCCGGCGCCAAGACCGGCGGCTCGAACCGCGCCTTCTGGTGCAACGAGGAGTTCTCGGATCTTCTGACCCAGGCCAAGAAGACCTCGGACGTGGCCGAGCGCACCAAGCTCTATGAGCAGGCGCAGGTCATCTTCAAGGATCAGGCGCCGTGGGACACGCTCGCGCACTCGACCCAGTTCGTGCCGATGCGCAAGAACGTGACCGGCTTCACGATGAGCCCGCTGGGCGACTTCACCTTCGAAAACGTCGACATCACCGAGTGATCCTCGGCTGACAACACAGGCGGGCGCGCAGGGGTCACACCCCTTGCGCGCCCGTCGAGGATATAATGCATGATACGCTTCCTTCTCACCAAGCTGCTGTATCTGGTCCCGACCTTCCTCGGGATCACGATCGTCGCTTTCGGTTTCGTCCGGGTGCTGCCCGGTGACCCGGTCCTGCTGATGGCCGGTGAGCGCGGGCTGAGCCCCGAACGCCACGCCGAACTTGCCCACCAGCTCGGCTTCGACAAGCCCGTCTGGGCGCAATATTTCGACTTCCTGACGCGGCTTCTGCATGGCGACCTCGGCAATTCGCTGGTGACGAAGAAGCCGGTTCTGGGCGAGTTCCTGACCCTCTTCCCCGCCACCGTCGAGCTGGGCCTCGTGGCGATCATCATCGCGACCCTCGTCGGCGTGCCGGTGGGCGTTCTGGCCGCGATCAAGCGCGGCTCCTGGTTCGACCAGGTGTCGATGACGGCCGCCCTCGTCGGCTTCTCGATGCCGATCTTCTGGTGGGGTCTGCTGCTCATCATCCTGTTCTCGGGTATCCTGCAATGGACGCCGGTCTCGGGGCGGATCTCGCTGATGTTCTTCTTCCCGCAGGTCACGGGCTTCATGCTGATCGACAGCCTGCTGTCGGGGCAGAAGGGCGCGTTCCTGTCGGCGCTCAGTCACCTGATCCTGCCCTCGGTGGTGCTGGCCACGATCCCGCTTGCGGTGATCGCGCGGCAGACCCGCTCGGCGATGCTCGAGGTGATGGGCGAGGATTACGTGCGCACCGCGAAGGCGAAGGGCATGCCCTATTCGCGTGTGGTGATGGTGCATGCGCTGCGCAACGCGATGATCCCGGTGATCACCACGATCGGGCTGCAGGTGGGCGTGCTGCTTGCCGGCGCGATCCTGACCGAGACGATCTTCTCCTGGCCCGGCATCGGCAAGTGGATGATCGATTCAATCTCACGCCGTGACTATCCGGTGGTGCAGTCGGGCCTCTTGATGATCGCCGCCATCGTGATGCTGGTGAACCTGCTCGTCGACCTGACCTATGGCCTGATCAACCCGAGGATCCGCCACAAATGACCGAGACCGCCACCAACACCCCGACCGTGAAGCTGAGCGACGCCGCGATCCGGCGCCGGATGCTTGCGGATTTCTGGTTCCACTTCAAACAGAACAAGGGCGCGGTCGCGGGGATGATCGTCTTCGTGCTGCTCGTCGTCGCCGCGGTCTTCGCCGCGGTGATCGCGCCGCATGACCCGACGCAGCAATACCGCGATGCGCTTCTGGTGCCCCCCCTGTGGCAGGAGGGCGGCCGCGCCGACTTCCTGCTCGGCACCGATGCGGTCGGCCGCGACATGCTCTCGCGGCTGATCTACGGCGCACAGTATTCGCTCTTCATCGGCATCGTCGTGGTCTCGATCGCGCTCGTCGGCGGCATCGTGATCGGCATGGTCGCGGGCTTCTTCGGCGGCTGGGTCGATACCGTCATCATGCGGGTGATGGACGTGATCCTCGCCTTCCCCTCGCTGCTGCTGGCACTGGTGCTGGTCGCGATCCTCGGGCCGGGGCTGCTGAACGCGATGATCGCCATCGCGATCGTCTATCAGCCGCATTTCGCCCGCCTCACCCGTGCCGCGGTGATGGGCGAGAAGGAACGCGAATATGTCACCGCCGCGCGCGTCGCGGGCGCCGGCAACATGCGGCTGATGTTCAAGACCATCCTGCCGAACTGCCTTGCGCCGCTGATCGTTCAGGCGACCCTGAGCTTCTCCTCGGCGGTGCTCGACGCGGCCGCCCTCGGCTTCCTCGGCATGGGCGCGCAGCCGCCCGCCTCGGAATGGGGCACGATGCTCGCCGAGGCGCGCGAGTTCATCCTGCGCGCCTGGTGGGTCGTCACCTTCCCGGGTCTCGCGATCCTGATCTCGGTGCTCGCGATCAACCTGATGGGCGACGGTCTGCGCGACGCGCTCGACCCGAAACTGAAGAAGAGCTGAGGTCCCCATGGCACTCTTGACCATCCGCAACCTCACTGTCCGCTTCGCCACCTCGACCGGCAGCTTCACCGCCGTCGACGGCATCGACGTGCGCGTCGATGCCCGCGAGGTGCTGGCGATCGTCGGCGAATCCGGCTCGGGCAAGTCGGTCTCGATGCTGGCGATGATGGGGCTCCTGCCCGACACCGCCACCGTCACCGCCGACGAGATGACCTTCGACGGCCACGACCTCTTGCACATGACCCCGGCCGAGCGCCGCCAGGTCATCGGCCGCGAGATCACGATGATCTTCCAGGAGCCGATCGCGTCGCTCAACCCCGCCTTCAGCGTCGGCTTCCAGATCGAGGAGGTGCTGCGCCTCAATCTCGGGATGAAGCGGCGCGAGGCGCATGAGCGCGCGCTCGAGCTGTTCCGTGCCGTCGGCATCCCGGAACCCGAGGTGAAGATCCACGCCTATCCGCACCAGATGTCGGGGGGCCAATGCCAGCGCGTGATGATCGCGATGGCGATCGCCACCAACCCGCGGCTCCTGATCGCCGACGAGCCGACCACCGCGCTCGACGTGACGATCCAGAAGCAGATCCTCGACCTCCTGATGAAACTGCAGGAGGATTACGGCATGGCGCTGATCCTCATCACCCATGACATGGGGGTGGTGGCGGAAACCGCCGACCGGGTCGTGGTGCAGTACAAGGGCCGGAAGATGGAGGAGGCCGACGTGCTCACCCTCTTCGAGGCGCCGCAAAGCGCCTATACCCGGGCGCTGCTCTCGGCGCTGCCCGAGAACGCCACGGGCGACCGGCTGCCCACGGTGTCGGACTTCTTCGGTGCGGAGGGCGTGCAATGACCGAGATCGTCGTCGAGGGCGTGGCCCTCACCCAGGACTACCTGATCCCGGGCGGCATGTTCGGCAAGGCCCGGACGTTGCGCGCGGTGAAGGGCGCCTCCTTCGCGGTGGAAAAGGGCAAGACCCTCGCCATCGTGGGCGAGTCGGGATCCGGCAAGTCGACGCTCGCCCGCATCATCGCGCTCATCGACCACCAGTCGGGCGGCGCGCTGAAGATCGCCGGTGAGGAGGTCGACATCGCGCGGCGCAAGCCCGATCACGCGCTGCGCTCGAAAGTGCAGATGGTGTTCCAGAACCCCTATGGCAGCCTCAACCCGCGCCAGAAGATCGGCGATGTGCTGATGGAGCCCTTGCTGCTGAACACCACGCTGCCCGCGGCCGAGCGGCGCGCCCGCGCCGAGGCGATGCTGGTCAAGGTCGGCCTCGCGCCCGAGCATTTCAATCGCTACCCGCACATGTTTTCGGGCGGGCAGCGGCAGCGCATCGCGATCGCGCGGGCGCTGATGCTGAACCCGGCGCTTCTGGTGCTCGACGAGCCGGTCTCGGCGCTCGACCTGTCGGTGCAGGCACAGGTGCTGAACCTGCTCGCCGACCTGCAGGAAGAATTCGGCCTGACCTATGTGTTCATCAGCCACGACCTCTCGGTGGTGCGCTACATCGCCGACGACGTGATGGTGATGCACAAGGGCGAGGTGGTGGAACAGGGCACGCGCGACGAGATCTTCTCGAACCCGCGCCACCCCTACACCCAGCAGCTCTTCGCCGCGACGCCGGTCACCGACATCGCCGCGATCCGCGCCCGGGTCGAGCGCCGCAAGGCGCTGCTCGCCGCACGCTGAGGGCTGCGGCCAGGGTTGAACCCCGAAGGGGGCCGGGCAGCGATGCCCGGCCCCTGCCCGTTCCGGTCCCGACCACATCGCTTGCCATCAAAATAGTTTGCAATGCAAATCATTTTGAGGCACAGGCAGCCGATGCGCATCGAGCCCGATTCCCCCCGCCTCCGCTTCGGATATCTCTTCGTCTCGCTCGGCCGCGCCTGGCGGCGCGTCGTCGACCTGCACCTGGCCGAGGCCGGGCTCAGCGACGCCACCTGGGCGCCGCTCGTCAACCTTGCCCGGCACGGCGACGACATCAGCCAGACCGAGCTGGCCGCGCGCGTGGGGCTTGACGGCTCGAGCCTCGTGCGGCTGATCGACCTGCTCGCCGAGCGCGGTTTCGTCGAGCGTCAGGTCGACCCCGCCGACCGCCGCGCCCGCCGGCTGCTGCTGACCGAGGCCGGCCGCGCCGAGGTCGAGCGTATCCTCGCCGAGCTTGGCCGGATCGAGACCGAGCTGCTCGCCGATGTCGAGGAGGCCGAGATCGGCCGGATGCTCGAGGCGATGGAACGGATCAAGGCCCGCACCGAGGCCATGCTCGACCGGGAGACCTCGAAATGACCGCCACCCTCGAACGCTATGGCTTCGATGCCGCCCGCATGGCCTTTGCCGGGCGCACCGCGGTCGCCGCCTGCATCGCCTTCGTCATCGGCTGGGCGCTCGGGCTCGAACATCCGCAATGGTCGGCGATGGCGGTCTGGGCCGCCGCGCAACCGACCCGCGGGCAGCTGCTTGAAAAGGGCTTCTTCCGCGTCGCCGGCACGATCAGCGGCACGCTCGCCGGCATCGCGCTGGTGCTGGCGATGGAGATCCACCCGGCGCTTCTGGTCCTGGGGCTTGCGCTCTGGGTCGGGCTGTGCACCGCGATCGGCAACCTGCAGCGCGGCTTTGTCGCCTATGGCACGGTGCTTGCGGGCTATACCGCGGCGATGGTGTCGCTGCTCGATGCCGCGCACCCCGATCAGGTGCTGCACCTTGGCGCGGACCGCTTCGCGACGGTGCTGACGGGTGTCGTCACCGCGATGGTGGTGGGCGCCTTCTTCGCGCCGCCGGCCGCACGCGGCGCGCTGCGCGCGCGCCTCGCCGCGCTGGTCGCCGACCTGCTCGAGGCCGCGGCGACGCCCGCAAGCGACGAGCGCGCGCCGGCCCTTCTGGCCGAGATGTCGGCGATCGAGGACGGGCTCGACCCGCATGGCGCGGGCTCGTTCCGCTCGCGGCGCGACGTGCGGGCGGTGCGGGCGGTGCTGATCGCGGCGATGGCGCTGCTCTTGTGGCGGCGCACCGCCGAAACTCTGCCCGCCGCCGTCGCGGCCGAGCTGATGCGCGCGGCGCAGTTGCTGCGCGCCGATGCCCCCGAGGCCGCGGCCGAGGCGCTGACCCGCGCCTGCGCCGGCCGACCCGACCTGGCCGAGACCCTCGCGCCCCTCGCCGCCGCCCTGCACGGCTGGCTGCGCCCCGAGACCCCGCCGACCGAGACCGCCCTGCCCGTCGTGCTGCACCGCGACTGGATCGGCGCGCGCGAGGCCGGGCTGCGCGCCTTTGGCGGGCTGTTGCTCTTCGGCGCGATCTGGCAGCTCACCGGCTGGAGCGCCGGCGCCTACATGCTGCTTGGCCTGTCGGTGATGCTGTCGCTGTTCTCGAGCTTCGAGAACCCCTCCGCTCAGATGCGCAACGTCTTCTATGGCCAGATCCTCGGCGTGATCGGCGCGCTTGCCTGCCGCTGGCTCGCCTGGCCGCTCGCCGGCAGCGAGCTGCAGATGATCCTGTCGACCCTGCCCTTCATCCTGATCGGGCCGCTCTTCGTCGGCCATCGCCGCACCGTGGGGGCAAGCTTCGACTACAACATGGTTCTGATGCTGATGCTGCAACCGCACTGGCCACTGAGCGGCAGCCTCAACGCCTCGCTGGCGGCGGGGCTTGCGGTTCTGGCCGGGCCGGTGGTGGCGATGGTGGCCTATCGCTTCGTCTATCCGACCAGCCTGCGGCGCCGGCAGGAGACGCTGATCGCGATGATGCGGCGCGACCTTGGCGATCTGGCCGCCGATCCGCAGGCGCTCGGCCACCGGCAGGTGTGGCGGGCGCGGCTCTATCACCGGGTGCTGCGGCTGGTGCGGCTATCGGGGCGCTCGGCCCGGGCAAGCGGCGAGGCGATGGAGATCGGCCTCGCGCTTCTGGGCCTCGGTCAGGCGACGATGCGCGCGCATGAGATCGGGGCCTCGGGCGTGCCCGCGGCACGGGCCGCGCGGGCGGTGCTGGCACGACTGGCACGGTTCCCGGCCGATCCCGGGCACAGCAGCGCGGCGCTGGCCCGGCTTGGCGCGCGGCTGAGCGGGGCGGATGCCGCGCTTTTCGCCGAGGCGGCGGCGCAGATCACCGCCCCCGCCGTCACCGGCCGCGCGGCCTGAGCCTCAGCCGTCGCAGCCGGGCGCGACCCAGAGCCGGATCGGCGCGCCTTCGGTGGTGCCGATCTCGCGGCAGGTGCCCTCGGCGCAAAGCGTCCAGCCGCCGAGCGTGGCGCCCGAGGCGGCGAGGAAGACCTCGCGCTGCAGCGGCAATTTCGGGAAATAGTGCCAGCCGTCGGGTTCGAGGATCGCATCGGGCGGCGCTTCCATGCCCGCCCCGGCGCTCGTCACCCGGGCCTCGACCGGGCGCAACCCGGCGCCCGTGACCTCCCAGCGTTCCCACCAGGTGGTGTGCTGGACCGAATGGGTCCAGCTCAGGGTGAAGGTGCCGACGGCAAGGGCAAGCGCCTTGCCGCCGGCGAGGATGCACAGCGTCATGCCGCAGCGGGGGCAGCCTTGCGCCCGCGCAGCCAGAGCAGCACCGCCACCAGCACCGTGATGCCGAACCCGATCTCGTCCGAGATCGGCAGCGCCACGATCAGCGACACGCCGCCGGCGAACGCGAGCGCCCGCTCGTACCAGCGCAGCGGCATGTGCAGATAGCCCACCACCGCAAGGCCCCAGAGCGCGATCGCGATCACCGTCTTCGCCACGACATAGACGACCTCGACCGGATAGCCGAGCATCTGCGCCATCGCGCCACCGTCCTGCAGCATCAGCGAGGGGGTGAAGACTGCCATGAACGGCACGATGAAGCCCGCCGCCGCCATGCGGATCGCCTGCAGTGAAATCTTCAGCCCCGAGGACTTGGCGATCGGCCCGGCGGCAAAGCAGGCCAGCGCCACGGGCGGCGTCAGGTCGGCCATGATGCCGAAGTAGAAGACGAACATGTGGCTGACGATCAGCGGCACGCCGAGTTCCAGCAGCGCCGGCCCCGCAAGCGACGAGGTGATGATGTAGTTCGGGATCGTCGGGATGCCCATGCCGAGGACCAGGCAGGTGAGCATCGTCAGCACCAGCGACAGGAACAGGTTGTTGTGCCCGATCTGGATGATCGCCCCGATGAAGGTGGAGGCGATGCCGGTCAGCGTCAGCGTGCCGATGACGATGCCGACGATGGCGCAGGCCATGCCGACGGGCAGCGCATTGCGCGCGCCCTGCGCCAGTGCGTCGCGCACGATGGCAAGCGTGTGCCGCGCGCCCTTGAACGGGATCGTCACAATGACGAGCGCCGCGATCACCGCGAAGAGCGCCTTCACCCCGAACTCGAGGAAGGAGGCACAGCCGAGGCCGAGCGCCAGCCAGAACACCACGCGGAAGGCGGTGGGCCCGATCAGCGCGGCCAGCGGCGTGCCGAGGATCAGCACGACGACCAGGCCAAGGCCCATGGTGCCCGCGAAGATCGGCGTATAGCCGGCGAACAGCAGGTAGACGAGCGCGGCAAGCGGCAGCACCAGCGGCCATTGCTCCTTCACCGCGGTCCAGGGGTTCGGCAGTTCGGCCTTCGACATGCCCTTGAGGCCCATCCGGCCGGCTTCCAGGTAGACCATCCAGAACACCACACCGAAATAGAGCATCGCCGGAATGATCGCCGCCTTGACGATATCCGCATAGGGCACGTTCAGCGTCTCGGCCATGATGAAGGCGACGGCGCCCATCACCGGCGGCATGATCTGCCCGCCCATCGAGGCCGTGGCCTCGACACCGCCGGCAAAGGCCGAGCGGAAGCCGAATTTCTTCATCAGCGGGATGGTGAACTGGCCCGAGGCCACGACGTTCGCCACGCCCGAGCCCGAGATCGTGCCCATCAGCGCCGAGGACAGCACCGCGACCTGCGCCGGGCCGCCGCGCAGATGGCCCACGAGGCCAAGCGCGAAGTCGTTGAACAGGTTCAGCATCCCCGCCCGTTCGAGGAAGGCCGCGAAGACGACGAAGATGAAGATGTAGGAGCTGCTGACATAGATCGGCGTGCCATAGATCCCTTCGGTGCCGAAGGAGAAGTTCTCGACCAGCTGGGCGAAGTCATAGCCGCGGGTCTGGAACACGCCCGGCGCATATTCGCCGAAGGCGGCATAGGCGAGGAACAGCGAGGCGATGATTGCCAGCGGCCAGCCCATCAGCTGCCGCGAGGCGATGAAGACGACGACGATCAGCACCGTGCCGGTGACAAGGTCGGCGGTCGTCAGGTAGCCGGTGCGCTGGATGATGTCGGTGTAGAAGATCCAGTTGTAGATCCCGGTCGCGAAGCCCGCGAGGCCGACGATCCAGTACCAGATCTTGCCGAGCTTCGTCTTCATCACCAGGTTCGAGATGAGGACGCAGCCCAGAAGCACGAGGAAGCCGACGTGCAGCGCCCGCAGGATCTGGCTCGGCAGGGTGCCATAGGCGGCAACGAAAAGCTGGAACAGCGAGAAGACGAAGGCGATCCAGAACGCGATCTTGCCGCTCAGCCCCTCGCCGAAGCCGGGCGGCAGCCCCTCGAGCGCCTCTTCGTGCTCGGGCTGGGCAGTGTCATGGATGGATTGGGATGCGGACATCAGGGGTCTCCGGCTGGGCAAGGGGAAAGCGGGCGCCAAAGGCGCCCGAAGGTCCGGGCGGCCGCGCCGCCCGGGGGTCCGGTCCTGCCCGGTTTACTTGATCAGACCGACTTCGCGGTAATAGCGCTCGGCACCCGGATGCAGCGGGATCGAGAGGCCGTCGACCGCGTGCTCCAGCTTGATGTTCTTCGCCGCCGAATGCGCCGCCTCGAGCTTCGGCAGGTTCTCGAACAGCAGCTTGGTCATCTGATAGGCGGTCTCGTCGCTGACGCCCGCGCGGGTGACAAGAACGTTGCCCACGGCCGCGGTCGGGATGTCCTCGGTCTGGCCCTGATAGGTGCCCGCCGGGATCACCGCCGGCACGTAGGGGGCGCCGATCTTCTCGACGACTTCCTTCGGGATCGCGACGATGGTGATGTCATGGGTCGAGGCGAGGTCCTTGATGAAGGCCACGCCGAGGCCCGAGGATTGCAGCGTCGCCTGCAGCTGGCGGTTCTTGATCAACTCGGCCGATTCCGCATAGGGCAGGTATTCGACCTTGCCGAGGTCATCATAGCTCATCCCCGCCGCCTTGAAGATCTCGCGCGCGTTGAGCTCGGTGCCCGAGGCCGGCGCGCCGACCGAGAGCGTCTTGCCCTTCAGGTCATAGATCGTCTTGATGCCCGAATCCTTCTCGGCGACGATCTGGATGTAGTTCGGATAGATCGCGGCGAGCGCGCGCAGGTCGGTCAGCGGCTTCGGGAAGCCCGCCTCGGCATTGCCTTCCCAGCCCGCCTTGACCGAGTCGCCAAGCGCGAAGGCCAGCTCCGCCTTCTTCGCGCCAAGCAGGTTCAGGTTCTCGACCGAGGCCTTGGTCGCCTGCACCTGGGTGCGCGCGCCCGAGATGTTCTCGCCGTAGATCTCCGACAGCGCCACGCCGAGCGGATAATAGACACCCGAGGTGCCGCCGGTGGCGATGTTGATGAATTCCGCCTGCGCCGCCGGCGCGATCAGCGCGGCTGCCGTCATCGCGGCGGAAAAGACCTTGGCCTTGAAACCGATCATGCGATTTCCTCCCCTTGCATTGGCTTCGATGGGCGAAAGCCTGACCGAGCCCAACCGTCGCGCAAAGAAATTTCGCGCGACTGCAACGAATTCATTACGATCCTGCAGAAACTTGATTTCACGTCACTTTTTCGGGACAGAAATGTGATCTGCGCCCCCGAAACGGGCGGATTTTCGCCAAGCCACACCCTGCGGGCGGATTTTCGCCCGGATCAATCCGCCCGCAATCCGTATTTCGCAATCTTTTCGTTCAGCGTCCGGCGCGGGATGCCCAGCATTTCCGCCGCCTCCGAAGAGCGTCCGTCATGCAGCCGCAGCGCCTCGGCGATCGCCTCCGCCTCGAAGCGCGCGACGCGTTCGGGCAGCGTGCCGGTCTCGGGGATCGGCGCGGCGACCGGCAGGCGCAGGCCCAGCACATGGCGCTCGGCCGCCGCCTTCAGCTCGGCCGCGTTGCCCGGCCAGTCCTGCCCCTCGAGAAGCCGCAGATCGGCATCAAGCAGCACCGGCACCGGCCGGCCGAAGCGCTCGGCCGCATCCTCGACGAAACGGGTGAAAAGGAGCGCGATATCCTCGCGCCGCTCGCGCAGCGGCGGCACGGCGAGGTCGATCGCCGTCAGCCGGTGGTAAAGGTCGGCGCGGAAGCGGCCGGCGGCGATCTCGGCCCCCATCTCGGCATGGGTCGCGGCGATCACCCGGATATCGACGGGGCGCGGCGCGTTCGAGCCGATGCGCTCGATCGTGCGCTCCTGCAGCACGCGCAGCAGGCGCGCCTGCAAGGCCGGGCTGAGCCGCTCGATGCCGTCGAAGAAGACGGTGCCGCCGTTCGCATGCTCGAGCTTGCCGACCCGCACCGCGGTGGTGCCGGCGACGAAGCCGCGCTCGTGGCCCAGAAGCTCGGCCTCGAAGGCCTGTTCGGGGCGCGGCGCACAATCGATCACCACGAAGGGGCGGCGGGCGCGGCGGCCGAAGTCATGCATCGCCCGCGCGATCTCCTCCTTGCCCACCCCCGGCTCGCCGCGGATCAGCAGATCGACCGGCAGATCGGCGAGCACCCGCACCGCCTCGCGGCACGCCGCCATCGCCGGCGACACGCCCGCGAGCCGCGATTCCAGCCGCACCGAGGCGATCTCGGACCAGCGCGCCGCACGCACCTCGCGCCGCATCCGGCGCAGCTCGACGGCGCGGTCGATCGCCGCCACCAGATGCTCGGCGACATAGGGTTTCTCGATGAAATCATGCGCGCCCTCGCGCATCACCTCGACCGCGACCGGCACGTCGCCATGGCCCGACAGCAGGATTACCGGCAGGTCGGGGTCAGCCGCGCGCAGGTGGCGCAGCACATCGCGCCCCTCGATCCCGGGCATGCGCAGGTCGGTCACCACGCAGTCGGTCGCCGCCGGGTCGATCGCGGCCAGCGCCTTGTGCGGGTCGGTGAAGGTGGCGACGGCAAAGCCCGAGGCCTCGAGCCAGTCGGCCGCCGCCTCGCACAGCCGCGGCTCGTCGTCGATGAAGGCGATGGTGCCGCGTGTCATGGCTGTCCTCCGTCCCGGGGCGCGAAGAGCGGCAGCTCGAGCACGGTGAGCGTGCCGCCGCCCGGCCGCGCCCGAAAGCTGAACCCCGCCCCCATGTGATCGAGGATCGTGCGCACGATGGCAAGGCCAAGGCCCAGCCCCTCGCCGGTGACGCGGGTGGTGAAGAAGGGCTCGAAGACCTTGTCGCGCAGCTCCTCGGGGATGCCGGGGCCGCGGTCGGCAAGGATCAGGGTCAGCCGCCCCCCCCCCACCTCGGCGCTCAGGGTGACGGGGGCGGTGCCCCCTGCCCCCGCCGTCGCCTCGGCCGCGTTCAGCACGAGATTGGTCAGCACCTGCTGCAACTGGCCGGGGTTGCCGGCGACGGGCGGCAGATCGGCGGGCAGATCCGCCATGACCGGGACGGCCAGTTCGCGCAGCCGCGGCGCCAGCACCTCGAGCGCGGTGTCGAGCGCCGCCGCCACGCTCACAGGCGCGGCGGGCTCGGGCCGGGTGCGGGCGCCGAAACGCTTGAGACTGCGCACCATCTCCTGCATCCGCCGCAACAGCCCGCGCGCCGAGGCGAGGCTTTTCTCGGCCTTCGCCTGCGCGCCGGCCGCCAGATGCAGCTCGGCCGCAGCAAGGGTGTTGTCGAGCGCCGAGAGCGGCTGGCTCACCTCATGCACGATGGTCGAGGACATCCGCCCGAGAACCGCCAGTTTTGCCGCATGCACAAGGCTTTCATGGGTGCGGCGCAACTCCTCCTCGGCGCGGCGGCGCTCCTCGACCTCGCGCGCGAGGTCCTCGGTGCGCTCGGCCACCCGACGCTCCAGCACATCGGCCTGCTCGAGCCGCATCCGCACGATCTGTCGGCGCTGGCGCCAGAAGAGCCCGGCGCCCGACAGCAGCGCCCCGCCAAGCGCCGTCATCGCCGCGACCAGCCATGCGGTGGCGGTCGCCGGCGCCTCGGGCGCGGCCGCCAGCACCTGCCAGCCGTCGGGCTCGAGGCCCAGCCCCGCCAGCCGCAGCCGCTCGCCCCCCGCGACAAGCCGCCCGCCCTCGACCAGCGGCGCGCTCGTCGCCACGCCGAGCCCCTCATAGCGGCGCTCGGCCACAAGCTGCGCCACCGCCGCATCGGAGAGTTGATGCAGCGGCCGATAGCGCCAGTCGCGCCGCCCGGCGAGGAAGACGATGCCCAGCCCATCGGCCAGCCCCACCGCCTCGTTCGCCCGCACCCAGGTCGCCTCGAGCGAGGTCATCTCGATCTTCACCACGGCCACCCCCAGCGGATGCGCCTCAGAGCCGATCCGCACGGACAGGAAATAGCCTGGCTTGCCGGTGGTCACGCCGACCGCGTAATAGCGCCCCTCGCCACGCGTCAGCGCCTCGCGGAAATAGGGGCGGAAGGCATAGACCTGGCCCAGAAAACTGTCGGGCGTGTTCCAGTTCGAGGTGGCGACCGTGCGCCCCGAGGTATCCAGCAGGAACAGCTCGTCGACATGCGACAGGTCGCGCACGGTCTGCAGATAGGCGTTCGCCTCGTCCGCCGCCCGCGCGTCGCCGCGATCGAGCAGCCGCAGGATGCGCGCGTCCTGCCCGACGACCGAGGGCAGATACCGATAGCGCTCGATCTCGGAGACGACGGCATAGCGCGTCACCGTCAGCCGGTCGGCCAGCTCCTGATCGAGCGCCGCCAGCGCCGTCTCGCGGGTGGCGACGAAAGCGCCGCCCGAGGCGGCCAGCGTCACCACCACCGCGGCGGCGATCAGGGCGTGCTGTGTTTCTCCGGCCGGTCTGCGGATCACGGGGCGGGCTCCTTCGCTCTGGCCCGAGCTTTGCCCGCTTGCCGCCCGGGGTGCAAGCCGGGGCCCGTCGTGCAGCGGCACAGGGCCTGCGTTCCGGCATCCGGGTGGGTCGCGCCATAAATCATAGATAATATAATCGAACGATTTTTTTTGAACATCCATTCAGGAAACAAACACGTTTTCGTTGCTGCCGTGCGCTTGCATCGCTGCACACCCCGCCTCCAATCGGAAAAATCATAGATAATTTTCAGAATGAATAGGAATACCGCGCCACGTTATCAATAATCATCGCCACAACCCCGCAAGGAGGATGCGCATGAGCCTTAAGACTCGCCCCGCCGCTGAGATCTACCACCAGCCGCTGATGGACCTTCTGTTCGAGGCGCAAACCGTGCACCGCGCCCATTTCGACCCGAACCGCGTGCAATGCTCGATGCTCGTCTCGATCAAGACCGGCGGCTGCCCCGAGGATTGCTCCTATTGTTCGCAATCGGCACGCAACGGCTCAGAACTCTCGGCCTCGAAGCTGATGGAGGTCGAGCGGGTGCTGGCCGAGGCGCGCCGGGCGAAGGCCGCGGGCGCCACGCGCTATTGCATGGGCGCCGCCTGGCGCTCGCCGAAGGAGCGCGACATGCCCGCGGTCGAGGCGATGATCCGCGGCGTCAAGGCGCTCGGGCTCGAGACCTGCATGACGCTCGGCATGCTGTCGGGCGACCAGGCGGTGCGGCTGCGCGGCGCGGGGCTCGATTACTACAACCACAACATCGACACCTCGGAACGGTTCTACCCCGAAATCATCACCACCCGCAGTTTCCGCGACCGGCTCGACACGCTCGAGGCGGTGCGGACGGCGGGGATCTCGGTGTGCTCGGGCGGCATCCTGGGGCTCGGAGAGACCGCCGCGGACCGGATCTCGATGCTCGAGACGCTCGCCAACCTGCCCGAACCGCCGCAATCGGTGCCGGTCAACATGCTGATGCCGATGGAGGGCACGCCCCTGGCCGAAGCGCCGCGGCTCGACCCGATCGAGCTGGTGCGCACCATCGCCACCGCCCGCATCCTGATGCCGCGGTCCTATGTCCGGCTGTCGGCCGGGCGCAGCGAGATGAGCGACGAGCTGCAGGCGATGTGCGTCTTCGCCGGCGCGAATTCGATCTTCGTGGGCGAGCGGCTGCTCACTGCCGGCAACCCCGGCGAGGACCGTGACGCGGCGCTTTTCGCCAAGCTCGGCCTGGCCGCCGAGACCGGCCCCGAGGTCGAGGTCGAGGCGGCGCCCGACGGCAGCTGCGGCACCGGCTGCTGCGGCGGATGCGCGGCATGAGCGCCTTTCCCCGCCACGCCGCGGCGCTGCGCGCGCTGGCCGCACGTGGCCGCGGGCGGGTGCTGGCGCCGGCGCGGGGGCTCGATTTCGCCTCGAACGACTATCTGGGCCTTGCGGGCTCTCCCCTGCTGCGCGACGCGGCCGCCGCGGCGCTGGCCCGCGGCGTGGCGATCGGCGCCGGCGGCTCGCGTCTGTTGCGCGGCAACGACCCCGAGCACGAGGCGCTCGAGGCCGAGGCCGCGGCCTTCTTCGGCGCCGAGGCGGCGCTCTTCATGGGCGGCGGTTTTCAGGCGAACCAGGCGATCTTTGCCACGCTGCCGATGCAGGGGGATCTCGTCCTCCACGATGCGCTGGTGCATGCGAGCGCGCATGAGGGGATGCGCCTTGGCCGCGCCGAGCCCCGTGCCTTCGCCCATAACGACGTGACCGATGCCGCCGACCGGATCGCCGGCTGGCGGCGCGCGGGTGGCACCGGCCGGGTCTGGATCGCGGTCGAGAGCGTCTATTCGATGGAGGGCGACCTTGCGCCGCTTGCCGATCTTGCCGCCCTCGCCCGCGCCCATGACGCGGTGCTGGTGGTCGACGAGGCGCATGCGACCGGGGTCTTCGGCCCGCATGGCGCGGGGCTTGCGCATGGGCTGACCGACGTTGCGCTTGTGACGCTGCACACCGGCGGCAAGGGGCTTGGCGCCGCGGGCGCGCTGATCTGCGCCGAGCGGGTGCTGATCGAGACGCTGGTGAACCGTGCCCGGCCCTTCATCTTTGCCACCGCCCCCGCGCCGCTGACGGCGGCGATCCTGCGCGCGGCGCTGCGCGGGCTGGTCGAACATCCCGAATTGCAGGCGGCGGCGCAGGCGCGCATTGCCCATGCGAGGGCCGAGGCCGCGCGACTGTGCGGCCTACCCCCCGCCGCCAGCCAGATCCTGCCGGTGATCGAGGGCGAGGACGGCCGCGCCCTCGCCCGCGCCGCGGCCTTGCAGGCGCGCGGCTTCGACGTCCGCGCGATCCGCCCGCCGACTGTGCCACGCGGCACCGCGCGGCTGCGCCTCTCGCTCACCGGAGCGGTGGGCCCCGCCGAGATCACCGCCCTGTTCGAAACCCTCGCCCAGCTCAGGAGCACGCCATGAGCCGCCCCGAAACCGTCGTCGTCACCGGCACCGACACCGACATCGGCAAGACCGTGTTCAGCGCGGGTCTCACCGCCGCGCTGCAGGCAAGCTATTGGAAACCCGTGCAATCGGGCCTTGAGGGCCCGACCGACAGCGACACCGTTGCACGCCTCTCGGGCCGGCCCGTGCTGCCCGAGGCCTATCGGCTGCGCCTGCCCGCCTCGCCGCATCTGTCGGCCGCGCGCGAAGGGGTTCAGATCGACCCTGTCCGCCTTGCCCTGCCCGAGGTGCCGGGACCGCTGGTGGTCGAGGGCGCGGGTGGGCTGCTGGTGCCACTGACCCGCCGCATCCTCTTCCTCGACGTCATCGCCGGCTGGGGCGTGCCGGTGATCCTCGCCGCGCGCACCGCCCTTGGCACGATCAACCACACGCTCTTGTCGCTCGAGGCACTGCGGGCGCGCGGCGTGCGCGTCGCGGGCGTGGTGTTCCTGGGCAAGGAGGTCGCCGACACCCAGTCGGTGATCTGCGAGATCGGCCGGGTCGCGACGCTCGGCCGCCTGCCGCGGCTCGACCCGCTCACGCCCACCACCCTCGCCGCGGCCTTCGCCGGGCTCGATCTCTCGCCGCTGCACGAGGTGTGGTGATGGACCCGCTGGCGATCGACCGCACCCATCTGTGGCACCCCTACACCTCGATAGCCGCGCCGCAACCCGTGCACCGGGTGCGCGAAGCCGAGGGGATCTGGCTCACCCTCGACGACGGCACGCGGATGATCGACGCGATGTCGTCATGGTGGTGCGCGGCGCATGGCCACCGCCACCCGCGGCTGGTCGCGGCGCTCGAGGCGCAGCTGCACAGCCTGCCGCATGTGATGTTCGGCGGGCTGACACATGACGCGGCGATCGGGCTGGCGGCGCGGCTGGTGGCGCTGCTGCCGCCGGGGCTCGACCGGATCTTCTGCTGCGACAGCGGCTCGGTCTCGGTCGAGGTGGCGCTGAAGATGGCGGTGCAGGCACAGCACGCGCGCGGTGCCCGTGGCCGCAGCCGCTTTGCCACGGTGCGCGGCGGCTATCACGGCGACACCTGGTCGGCGATGAGCCTGTGCGACCCGGTCACCGGCATGCACGGCCATTTCGGTGCAGCGCTGGCGGTGCAGCATTTCACCCCCGCGCCGCCCGTGGCCTTCGGCGCCGACTGGCCCGAGGACCCGGCCGAAAACGGGCTTGGCGCGGTGGCCGCGCTCTTCGAGGAAAAGGGGCCCGAGATCGCCGGCTTCATCCTCGAACCCGTGGTGCAGGGCGCGGGCGGGATGCGGTTCTACCACCCCGCCTTCCTGCGCGGGCTGCGCGCGCTGTGCGACCGGCATGGGGTGATCCTGATCTTCGACGAGATCGCCACCGGCTTTGGCCGCACCGGGCGGATGTTCGCGATGGAGCACGCCGGGGTCACGCCCGACATCCTGTGTCTGGGCAAGGCGCTGACCGGCGGCATGATGAGCCTGGCCGTCACCGTCGCGTCCACCGCACTCGCGGCCGAGATCTCGGCCGGCGATCCCGGAGTGCTGATGCACGGGCCGACCTTCATGGCGAACCCGCTCGCCTGTGCGGCGGCCTGCGCGAGCCTCGATCTGCTGGCCGAGGCCGACTGGCAGGGCGCCGTTGCGCGGATCGGGGCACAGCTGGCAGACGAGCTTGCCCCTGCCCGCGACCTGCCGGGGGTGGCCGATGTCCGCACCCTTGGCGCGATCGGGGTGATCGAGATGCGCGCGCCGCTCGACAGCGCGCGGGTGCACGGATTTTGCCGTAAGGCCGGGGTCTGGCTGCGCCCCTTCGGGCGGCTTCTCTACACCATGCCGCCCTTCGTCACCGGCCCCGAGGACGTCTCGCGCATCACCGCCGCGATGGTTGCCATCGCGCGGGAGGCGACATGAGGGCCGAGTGGCTGAGCCGCGCGGGCCGGGGCGAGCTGCTGCTGGTCCTTGGCGGATGGGCGGTCGGGGCCGAGCCGTTTCGTCACCTCGAAACCGTGGCCGACGTGCTGGTGCTGAGCGATTATCGCGCCCTCGACTGGCGCGACGCGGTGACGGCGGGTTATGACCGCGTCACCCTCGTCGCCTATTCCTTCGGCGTCGCGGCGGCGGGCGCGGTGCTCGCGCAACTGACCCGCCAGCCTGCACAACTCCACGCCGTCTGCGGCTCGCCCTTCCCCTGCGACGCGCGCCGCGGCATCGCGCCCGGGGTGCTGCGCGCCACGGCCGCGGGGCTGTCGGAGGCAAGCCTTGCCCGCTTTGCCCGCCGTGCCGGCGCACCCGTTCCCGCCCCCGACATCGCCGCGCTGCGCGACGAGCTGCGTGCCGTCGCCGCCCGCCCGCCCGCGCCGGTGCCCAGCTTCGACCGGATCACCCTTGCCCGCCGCGACCGGATCTTTGCCCCCGAGGCGCTGACGCTCGCCTGGGCGGATCAGGCCGATCGGCTGCGCTGGACAGAAACCGGGCACAACCCCTTCGCCGGCTGGCGACACTGGACGGAGGCACTGGCATGAGCGCCCTCACCCCGCGCGTCGCGCACCGCTTTGCGCGCGGCGCGGGCAGCTATCACGGTGCCGCCGTGGCACAGTGCGAGATCGCCGCCCGGCTGTTCGCCGCGCTGCGCGCCGCGGCCGGACCGAAACGGTTTTCGCGCATTCTCGAGGCCGGCTGCGGCACGGGCCATCTGAGCCGACACCTGAGCACGCTCGACCCCGAACAGCTCTGGCTCAACGACCTGAGCACGACGCCCCCCGCCCTGCCCCGCGCCGTGGCGCTGCCCGGCGACATCGCGCAGATCGCGCTGCCCGGGCGGCTCGACCTCGTCGCCTCCTCCTCGATGATCCAGTGGCTCGAGGACCCGGGCGCGGTCATCGCGCGGCTCGCCGGGGCGGTGGCGCCGGGCGGGTTCCTCGCGCTCTCGGGCTTCGGCCCCGATCATTTTCCCGAACTGCGCGCGCTCGGCAGCTGCGCGGGGGCGCCGTCGTGTCTGAGCGGCGCCGGGCTGGCAGCCCTTCTGCCCGCGGGCTGGCAGGTCGCGGGCGCGGGCGACTGGCCGATCACGCTGAAGTTCGACAGCGCGCTTGCGGTGTTGCAGCATCTGCGCGCGACCGGGGTGAATGCGCGGGCGGGGCAGATCCGCTCGCGCGGGGCGTTGCTGCGGTTCCTGCACGCCTACGAGGACCGCTTTGCCGCGACCGAGGGCGTGCCACTGACCTATGCCGCAAGCTGGCTGGTCGCCCGCCGCGCGTCTTAGCTCATCCGCGACAGGTGACGTTCCAGCACCGCGCCCGCGGCCTTCGGGTCGCGCCGCCGGATCGCCGCCATGATCGCGTGATGGTCGGGGTCGATGCGCGGCCGCCAGCGTTCCTTGTAATGCACCAGCTGATAGCGCGCGGCGAGCAGTTGCAGGTTCGCCACCTCCTCCTGCAGCCGCGGCATGCCGCAGCCGGCATAGGTCGCGCTGTGAAAGGCCCGGTTCGCCTCTTCCCAGTCGAAGATGTTCTGCGCCGCATCGCAGAGGCGCCGCGCGGCCTCGGCCTCGGCGATCTGCACCGGGCTCAGATGCGGCACCGAATGGCGCAGCGCCAGCGGCTCGAGCACACCGCGCATCGCGCGCAGCTCGCGCTGCGCGGCGGGGTCGAGCGGCGCAACGCGCACGCCGCGATTGGGCTCGCTCACCGCCAGCCCCTTGCCGATCAGCCGCAGGAAGGCCTCGCGCACCGGAACGTGGCTGGTGCCGAACTCCTCGGCGATATGGTCCTGACGCAGCCGCTCGCCGGCGATCAGCTCGCCGCGGATGATGCGGAAGATCAGCTCCTCGGCGATGCGGCCGGATGTGGGCTGGCGTGTCTCGGTCATCGGTGGTCCCGGCGCTGTGCCCCGTCGCCGGGGCTCAGGGGCATTTAGACCGGCCCGCGCCCCGATGCCAACCGCCTACCAGCGCGCAAACCCCGCGCCATGCAGCGCCGCCTCGGCCAGAAGCGCGCAGAAATGCAGGAAGAGATAGGAGAGCGACATCCGGAACAGCCGCTTCTCGGCGGCCTGGCCATCGGCCTCGGCGGCGGCCTCGGGGCGGCGGAAGACCCGCCAGGCGCCGGCGAGGAAGCGCAGGTTCAGCCCCACCGCCACGGTCAGATAGACCGGCCCGCCGATCGACGTCAGCCCGAGCGCGAGCGAGGCCGGGATCAGCAGCAGGGTATAGCCGAGGATGTGATTGCGCGTGACGCGCCGGCCATGCGTCTCGGTCAGCATCGGAATCCCGGCGCGGCCGTAGTCCGACTTGACGAAGAGCGCCAGCGCCCAGAAATGCGGCGGCGTCCACATGAAGACCAGCGCGAACATCAGGAGGCTTTCAAGCGACACGCCCCCCGTCGCCACCGCCCAGCCGATCATCGGCGGGAAGGCCCCGGCGGCGCCACCGATCACGATGTTCTGCGGCGTCGAGCGCTTCAGCCAGATCGAATAGATCACCACGTAGAAGAAGATGGTGAAGGCCAGCAGCGCCGCGGCGATGCCATTCGCCACCACCGCCAGAAGCCCGACCGACAGCACCGACAGCGCCAGCCCGATCGCCAGCGCCTCGCCCGCGGCCACCCGGCCCGCGGGGATCGGCCGGCCGGCGGTGCGCTTCATCTTGGCGTCGATGTCGGCGTCCCACCACATGTTCAGCGCGCCCGAAGCGCCGCCGCCCACCGCGATGCAGGCAATCGCCATCGCGGCGCGCAGCGGATCGAGGTGACCCGGCGCGACCAGCATGCCGACGAGCGCGGTGAACACGACAAGCGACATCACCCGCGGCTTCAGCAGCACGATGTAATCCCCCGCGCGCGGGCCCTGCTGCCCCTCGGCGCGCGCCGGATCGGCGATCTGCTGCGTCCTCATGTCCTCTTGCCCCTGCTGGTCCCGCAACGGACGGGAGTCGGAGCTTGATATGACACGGCGGCGCACCGGGGCAAGGCGCAGGGGCATCGGCGGGGCTTTGCTCACGCAAGCGTGCGCAGTTGCGCGATCCGACTCGGAGCGGCCCGGTTTTGGGCCCCAGGCGCACAAAACCCGGGCATCCCCCCGTTTCCGCCGGACGTGACCGCTCACGCCCGGTCACGAATGCGCGAGAATTTTTCTCAATATTGGGGTTTCAAGACCGTGCGACAGAATGTCGCGGCGCATAATGTCGCATCGCACCCTAGCCCGGTAGCGCAAACGCGCCCGGTCTGCCCGCCTCCCCGCCCGCAGCCGGGCCCGGACAAGCTCAAGAGGCAAGACTTGCTCAGATCACCGAAACTCCTGCTGGCGACGGCTGGCGCATTCGCGCTTTCCGGCTGTCAGTTCGACGTTCTGTCGCCCCAGGGCTGGGTCGCAGGACAAGAGCGCAACCTTCTGGTCATCGCGACGCTGCTGATGCTGATCGTGATCGTGCCGGTGCTGTTCATGGCGGTCTACTTCCCGCTGCGATATCGCGCCGACCGCCCCGACAGCACCGATTACGATCCCAGCTTCACCCATTCGAACAAGCTCGAGGTGGTGGTCTGGGGCGTGCCGATCCTGATCATCCTCGCGCTTGGCGCGGTGACCTGGATCTACACCCACCGGCTCGACCCCTATCGCGACCTCAGCGCGCTGAACGCCGGCACCCCGGTCGAGGTCGAGGCGGTCTCGCTCGACTGGAAATGGCTGTTCATCTATCCCGAGCTCGGCGTCGCCTCGGTGAACGAGCTCGCCATTCCCGCCGGCCGCCCGGTCAACTTCCGGCTCAGCTCATCGACGGTGATGAACACGCTCTCGATCCCCGCGCTTGGCGGCATGGTCTATGCCATGGCCGGGATGGAGACCCAGCTGCACCTGATCGCCGACAATCCCGGCACCTTCGCCGGCCGTTCGGCGCATTACTCGGGCCCGGGCTTCTCGCAGATGACCTTCGACACCCGCGCGATGAGCGACGAGGACTTCAATGCCTGGGTGGCCGCCGCGAAAGCGAGCCCCGAGGCGCTGACCCGCGACACCTATCTGGCGCTCGAACGGCCGACCATCGGCGAGCCGGTGCGGCATTACGGCTCGGTCGAGGACGGGCTGTTCTCCCGCATCGTCGGGCTCTGCGTCGAGGACGGCAAGGTCTGCGTCGGCGACATGATGATGCAGGACAAGATGGGCGGCGGCGGGCTGAACGGCATCGCGAACGCACCCGCCTACGACTATGACCGCGCCCGCGCGATCGACGGTTTCGGCAATCCGCTCAACCTGCCCGCACCCGAACCGAAGGCCTTCCACGAGGCCTTCCTGACCAACCCCGACCTGATCTGCGGCACCGGCCGCACGGAGGCTGCGATCCATGTCAACTGAAGTTGCAAACGCCGGCGAGGTGATCTCCCCGATCTTCGGGCGGCTGACCCTCGACTGGATTCCCTATCACGAGCCGATCCTGATCGGCACCTTCGCGGGCGTCGCGCTCGGCGGCCTCGCCGTCCTGGCGCTGATGACCTATTTCCGGCTGTGGATGCCGCTGTGGCGCGACTGGGTCACCTCGGTCGACCACAAGAAGATCGGCATCATGTACATGGTGCTCGGCTTCATCATGATGGTGCGCGGCTTTGCCGATGCGCTGATGATGCGCGCGCAGCAGGCGATGGCCGCGGGCGGCGCGACGGGCTATCTGCCGCCGCACCACTTCGACCAGGTCTTCACCGCGCATGGCGTGATCATGATCTTCTTCGTCGCCATGGCCTTCGTGACCGGGGTGATGAACTATGTGATGCCGGCGCAGATCGGCGCGCGCGACGTGGCCTTCCCGTTCCTGAACAACTTCTCGTTCTGGATGACGGTGGCGGGCGCGCTTCTCGTGAACATCTCGCTCTTCGTGGGCGAGTTCGGGCGCGTCGGCTGGCTGGCCTTCCCGCCGCTCTCGGGCGCGGCCTATTCGACCGGGCCGGGCATGGACTATTACCTGTGGTCGCTGCAGATCGCGGGCGTGGGCACGACGCTCTCCGGCATCAACCTGATCGCCACCATCCTGAAGATGCGCGCGCCGGGGATGAAGCTGATGGACATGTCGGTCTTCACCTGGACGACGCTGTGCACCAACGTGCTGATCGTCGCGGCCTTCCCGGTGCTGACCGCCTCGCTCGCGCTGCTGACCCTCGACCGCTATCTCGGCACGCATTTCTTCACCAATGACTTTGGTGGCAATGCGATGATGTACATCAACCTGATCTGGATCTGGGGCCACCCGGAAGTCTACATCCTGATCATCCCCTGCTTCGGCATCTTCTCGGAGATCGTCGCGACCTTCTCGGGCAAGCCGCTCTTCGGCTACAAGGCGATGGTCTATGCGACCGCCTGCATCATGGTGCTGAGCTTCGTCGTCTGGCTGCACCACTTCTTCACCATGGGCTCGGGCGCGAACGTCAACACCTTCTTCGGCATCACCACGATGATCATCTCGGTGCCGACGGGGGTGAAGATCTTCAACTGGCTGTTCACCATGTACAAGGGCCAGGTCCGGCTCGAAGTGCCGATGCTGTGGACGATCGGCTTCCTCGTGACCTTCACCATCGGCGGCATGACGGGCGTCCTGCTGGCGGTTCCGCCGGTCGACTTCCAGCTTCACAACACGCTGTTCCTGATCGCGCACTTCCACAACGTGATCATCGGCGGCGTGGTCTTCGCGGTCTATGCCGCGGTCAGCTACTGGTGGCCCAAGGCCTTCGGCTTCAAGCTTGACGACCGGCTCGGCAAGGCGACCTTCTGGTTCTGGTTCATCGGCTTCTGGTTCGCCTTCATGCCGCTTTATGCGCTTGGCCTGATGGGCGTGACGCGGCGGATGAACTCCTATGCCGATGCCGCCTGGCAGCCCTACTTCATCGTCGCGGCCTTCGGCGCGCTGCTGATCCTGTGCGGCATCATCTGCACCTTCGCGAACTTCGGCTACTCGATCCTGAACCGCAAGAAGCTCGCCTGCGGGAACGACCCGTGGAACGGCCGCACGCTCGAATGGGCGATGCAGTCGCCGCCCGCGCCCTACAATTTCCCGCAGGAAATCCATGTGCGCGGCCGTGACGAGTTCTGGCGGATGAAGCAGGAAGGCTTTACCTGGGCGGAAAGCTATGCGCCGATCCACATGCCGAAGAACACCGCGACCGGCTTTCTGCTGGCGGCCTTCGCCCTCGCCTTCGGCTTCGCGATGGTGTGGTACATCTGGTGGCTGGCCGGCCTTGCCTTCCTCGCGATGATCGCGATCGGCATCGGCCATACCTTCAACTACAACCGCGACTACTTCATCCCGGCGACCACGGTTACCGCGACCGAAGCGAAAGGAGCGACGGCATGACCCCGTTCGACGCCACCCGGGCCGGGGCGATCCCCGGCCTCGCCGCCGCGCAGGCCCATGACCATGACCACGGCGCCGGCCATTCCAGCCCGACCGCGATCGGGTTCTGGATCTACCTGATGAGCGACTGCATCATCTTCGGCTGCCTGTTCGCGACCTATGCGGTGCTCGGCGGCAACTATGCCGGCGGGCCCGGCCCGAAGGACCTGTTCGAGCCCGGCTTCGTCGCAGTGGAAACCGCGCTGCTGCTGATCTCCTCGGTCACCTTCGGCCTTGCGATGCTGAAGGCCGAGGCCGGCGCGCGGGGCGCCACCATGGCCTGGCTGGTGGTCACCGCGCTCTTCGGCGCGGGCTTCATCGGCATGGAAGTCTACGAGTTCCGCCACCTCGTGCATATCGGCGCGGGGCCGGACCGCTCGGCCTTCCTGTCGGCCTTCTTCGCGCTTGTCGGCACCCACGGTCTGCACGTCACCGCGGGCCTGATCTGGCTGGTCACCCTGCTCGTTCAGGTCGGCCAGCGCGGTCTGGTGCCGGCGAACATGCAGCGCCTCTCGACGCTCAGCATGTTCTGGCACTTCCTCGACCTCGTCTGGATCGGGGTCTTCTCCTTCGTCTATCTGGTGAGGCTGATCTGATGAGCGCACATACGCAACACGGCAGCCACGGCAGCATGGGCACGCTGATGACGGGCTTCGCCCTCGCCGCGCTGCTCACCATCGTTCCCTTCGCGCTGGTGATGGGAGAGGTGCAGATCAGCCGCATCACGATGATCGGCCTGATCATGGGACTCGCCGCGGTGCAGATCCTCGTGCATCTGGTGTTCTTCCTGCATGTGAACCGCTCGGCCGAGGGGGGCTGGACGCTCGCCGCCTCGATCTTCTCGGTGATCATCCTCGTCATCGTGCTCGCGGGCTCGCTCTGGGTCATGCACAACATGAACGAGAACATGATGCCGATGCCCGACATGGATCACATGATGAACCTGCAGTCGCAGCAGGGCTGAGCCCCGCCTGCGTGATGCACCCCGACGGGGCCGGTCTTCCGGCCCCGTTTGCATGAGGAGAAAGACGATGTCCCGCCCCCGCCGCCCTGCCCGCCTGATCCTGACCGCCCTTCTCGCCGCCCTCGGCATCGCCGGCTTCTCGGCGCTCGGCGTGTGGCAGATCGAGCGCCTGCACTGGAAGCTCGACCTGATCGCCCGTGTCGATGCCCGCATCCATGCCGATCCGGTGCCCGCCCCCGGCCCCGCCGACTGGCCCGGGATCAGCGCCGAAAGCGCCGAGTATCGCCGTGTGGCCCTCTCGGGCCAGTTCCTCGCCGACAAGACCGTGCTGATCTACACCCCCTCCGATTACGGCCCGGCCGACTGGGTGCTGACCCCGCTCGCGCGCGACGACGGCACGGTGGTGATGGTCAACTGCGGCGTCGTGCCCGACGACATCGCCCGCGCCGGCGGGGTCACCACGCCCGAGGGGCCGGTGACGGTGACCGGCCTGCTGCGGATCTCGGAAGATCGCGGCTGGCTGTTCTCGCGCGAGAACGATCCGGCCGCGCGCAAATGGTATCGCCGCGACATCGGCTCGATCACCGCGACGCTGGGCCTGAGCCCCGCCGCGCCCTATTTCGTCGATGCCGAGCTCGGCGATCCCGCCGCCTGGCCGCGCGGCGGGCAGACCGTGGTGGCCTTCCGCAACGCCCATCTGAGCTATGCGCTGACCTGGTTCGCGCTCGCCGCGGTGGTGGCGCTTGGCGCCGGGCTCGTCTTCCGGCACGAACTGCGCGGCCGCGGCTGAGCCCTTCCCCGTCGCGCCGCGCGCGGCTATCCTGCCCGCATGAGTGACACCCCGATCCCCGGTTACCCGCTGCGCCCGGGCCGCGTCCACGAGGTCTGCGGCCCCGGCGCCCCCGCCTTCGCCGCGATCTGCGCCGCCCCGGGCACGGGGCCGGTGCTGTGGATCCGCGAGGCCCATACCCGCGAGGCGCTGACCCCGCAGGGCCTGCTGCCCTTCCTCGATCCCGCCCGCCTGCTGATCGCCCAGACCCGCACCCCGGCCGACAGCCTTGCCGTGGCCGAAGAGGCGCTGAAGGACGGTACCGTGCCGCTGGTCGTGCTGGCCGTCACCCGCCCGCTCGATCTGCGCGAGGGGCGGCGGCTGCAGCTCGCCGCGGGCGCGGGCGGCGCCACCGGGCTGTGCCTGATCCCCGAGGGCATGGGCAGCAACGCCGCCGAGACGCGCTGGCGCGCCACGCCCCGCCTTGCGCCGCAACCGGGGCCGGACTCGACTCCGTTCCGCTGGGAAAGTATAAAGAACAAATCAGGAACAACGGGGGCCTGGGATGTTCTGTGGGAGCCGGCGACGCATCGTCTGCGTGTGGTTTCCCCGTCTCGCGAGTGACGGGGCGCTGCGCGCGCGCCCACTCGAGGGACCCTTCGCGCTGACCCTGCGCCAGGGCAACGCGGAGCGGCTGCATTGCCTGAACCGCGCGGCCGAGGCGGCGGGGCTGTTTCGCGGCATGGCACTGGCCGAGGCGCGGGTGTTCTGCGCCGCGCTGCAGACCCGCCCGGCCGATCTGCACCGCGAGGCGCAGCTGCTGGCGGCGCTGCGCCGCTGGGCCACGCGCTACAGCCCCTGGGTCGGGCTCGAGGGCGAGGACGGGCTTGCCCTCGACATCACCGGCGCGGCGCATCTCTTCGGCGGCGAGGCGGGTCTGCTTGCCGATCTGCGCGCGCGACTGTCGCGAGCGGGGTTCACCGCCTGCCTCGGCCTCGCCTCGAGCCGCGGCGCGGCCTGGGCGCTGGCCCATCACGGCGAGGGGGTGGCGCCGCCTGGCGAAGACCTTGCCGCGATCGCCGGGCTGCCGGTCGCGGCGCTGCGGCTCGCGCCCGAGACGGTGACGGCGCTGCAACGGCTTGGCCTGCGCCACGTCGGCGATCTCGCCCGCACCCCGCGCGCCCCTCTCGCCCGCCGCTTCGGTGCCGCACTGCTCGACCGGCTCGATGCCGCGACCGGCGCCGCGCCCGAGCCCCTCACCCCGGGCGCCGAACCGCCCCGCTTCGCGCTGCGCCTGACCCTGCCCGACCCGATCGGCCTTGTGGCCGACGTGCAGGCCGGCACCGCGCGGCTGCTCGCGGCGCTGTGCGCGCGGCTCGCTGCGCAACAGACCGGGGCGCGGGTGCTGCGCCTGACCCTGCGCCGCGTCGACCGCGACACGCAGGAGGTCGAGCTGCGCCTTGCCGCCGCGCTGCGCGACCCGGCGCGGATCTTGCCGCTTTTCACCCGCGGGATCGAGGCGGTGGACGCGGGCTTCGGCATCGACCAGCTGCGGCTCGAGGCGGTGCAGGTCGAACCCCTTCCTGCACAGCAGCTCGGCACGACCACCGCCCCGGGCGACCCGGCCCGGCTTGGCGATCTGCTCAGCCGGATCGGCACCCGGATCGGGCTCGAGAACATCCTGCGCCTGCTGCCAGCCGACAGCCATGTGCCCGAACGCGGCTTCCTCACCGCACCGGCCGCCTTCTCGCGCCCCGCGAGCGGCTGGAACGCCCCGCGCCCGCGCCCGCTCGTCCTGTTCCCGCCCGAACCCGTCACCGCGGCGGGCAGCACCCCGCCGCGCACCTTCCGCTGGCGCCGGATGGCGCTCAGCACCGCCCGCGCCGAGGGGCCGGAACGGCTTGCGCCGGAATGGTGGTTCGACGATCCCGCCTGGCGCAGCGGGCTGCGCGACTATTGGCGGATCGAGACGCGGCAGGGCCGCCGGCTGTGGCTGTTTCACACCCCGCAGGCGCCGGGCTGGTGGGTGCAGGGCGAATTCGCATGACCTCCCCGCCCCCGCCCGGGCTGCCCGCCTCCCGACCGGCCGACACGCCCGCGGCCACCGCCCTGCCCCCAGGCTTTCTCCTTGCCGAAAATACCTCGGGGGAGGCGCCGGCAGGCGCCGGGGGCAGCGCCCCCCCGGCCTATGCCGAGCTTTGCATCACCTCGAACTTCACCTTCCTCACCGGCGCCTCCCACCCCGAGGAGCTGGTGGTCCGCGCGGCCGAGCTCGGGCTCGGCGCGATCGCGATCACCGACCGCAACTCGGTCGCGGGCGTGGTGCGGGCCTGGACCGCGCTGAAGGTGCTGCGCGAGCAGGCACAGGCGGCGGTGCGCTCGGCGCGGCAGGTCGACCCCTCCTCGCGGCAGGAGCTGTCGCCCGCCACGCCCTGCCCTGCCACACCCCCCGTCACCCTGCCGCGGCTGATCGCCGGGGCGCGGCTCGTGCTGACCGATTGCCCGGTCGAATGGCTTGCCCTGTCGATCGACCGCGCCGGCTGGAGCGGGCTGACGCAGCTTCTGACCCTCGGCCGGCGGCGGGCACCGAAGGGCCAATGTGCGCTCGGGCTCGACGACCTTCTTGCCCGTGGCGCGGGGCTCGTGCTGATCGCGCTGCCGCCCGCCGACACGGCCGCCGCGCTTGCCCCCCTCGCCCGGGTGCAGCGCCGCTTCCCGGGGCAGGTCTTCACCGGCGCCGCGCCGCGCTATGACGGCTCCGATCAGACGTGGTTCGATGCCTGCGCGGCGCTGGCGCTCGCCGCCTCGGCGCCGATGGTGGCCGTGGGCGATGTGCTGATGCACCGCGCCGCGCGCCGCCCGCTTGCCGATGTGCTCACCTGCCTGCGCGAGGGCTGCACCATCGACACGATCGGCACCCGCGCCCTGCCCAATGCCGAGCGCCGGCTGAAGGGCGCGCCCGACATGGCGCGGCTGTTCCGTCGCCACCCCGCCGCACTGCGCCGCACGCTCGAGATCGCGGCGCGCTGCGCCTTCGATCTGGGCGAGCTCAGCTATCAATACCCCGACGAGGTCGAGAACGGCGAGCCGCCGCAGGCCCGGCTCGAGCGGCTGACCCGCGAAGGCCTGGCCCGGCGCTGCCCCGACGGCATCCCCGAGCGCTACCACGCCCTTGCCCGCAAGGAACTCGCTCTGGTCGGCGAGCTCGGCTATGCGCCCTATTTCCTCACCGTCCACGACATCGTCGCCTTCGCCCGCTCCCGCGCGATCCTGTGTCAGGGCCGCGGCTCGGCGGCGAATTCGATCATCTGCTGGGCGCTTGGCATCACCGATGTCAGCCCCGAGATGATCGGCATGGTGTTCGAACGCTTCATCTCGCGCCACCGCGGCGAGCCGCCCGACATCGACGTCGATTTCGAGCATGAGCGGCGCGAGGAGGTGATCCAGTGGATCTATGCCCGCTATGGCCGCGAGCGTGCGGGCCTGTGCGCCACCGTCATCCATTTCCGCACCCGTGCCGCGATCCGCGAGGTGGGCAAGGTGATGGGGCTTTCGGCCGATGTCACGGCGGCGCTCTCGGGCCAGATCTGGGGCAGCTCGAACGCCGGGCCCGACCCCGCCCGGCTGCGCGAGATCGGGCTGAACCCCGACGACCGGCGCCTCGCCCGCACCGTCGCGCTGATCGCCGAGATCATCGGCTTTCCGCGCCACCTGAGCCAGCATGTCGGCGGCTTCGTCATCACCCGCGACCGGCTCGACGCGCTGTGCCCGATCGAGAATGCCGCGATGGAGGGGCGCACGGTGATCGAATGGGACAAGGACGACATCGACGCACTCGGCATCCTGAAGGTCGACGTGCTCAGCCTCGGCATGCTCAGCTGCCTGCGCAAGGCCTTCGCGCTGCTCGCCGGGACCGGCGGCCCCACACTCACCCTTGCCAGCGTGCCGCAGGAGGACGGCGCCACCTACCGGATGCTGTCGCGCGCCGATGCCGTGGGGGTGTTCCAGGTCGAAAGCCGGGCACAGATGAACTTCCTGCCGCGGATGCGCCCCGCCACCTTCTACGATCTGGTGATCGAGGTGGCGATCGTCCGCCCCGGCCCGATCCAGGGTGGCATGGTCAAGCCCTATATCCGCCGCCGTCAGGGGCTCGAGGCGCCCGAACCCTTCGGCCCGGCGCTGGCCGCGGTCACCGCAAAGACCCTCGGCGTGCCGCTGTTTCAGGAACAGGCGATGCAGATCGCGGTGGTCGGCGCCGGCTATACCGCCGAGGAGGCCGACCAGCTGCGCCGCTCGCTCGCCTCATTCCGCCGCATGGGCACGATCGGCGCCCATCACGCCCGCTTCGTCGGCGGGATGGAGGCGAACGGCTATCCGCGCGAGGTGGCCGAGGCCTGTTTCGCGCAGATCGAGGGCTTTGCCGATTACGGTTTCCCCGAAAGCCACGCCGCCGCCTTCGCGATGCTGACCTATGTCTCGGCCTGGCTGAAATGCCACCACCCGGCAATCTTCGCCTGCGCACTGCTGAACAGCCAGCCGATGGGCTTTTACGCCCCCGCCCAGATCGTGCGCGACCTGCGCGAGCACGGGGTCGAGGTGCGGCCGGTCTGCGTCAACCACTCGGGCTGGGACAACAGCCTCGAGCGGCGCGGTGACGGCCGGCTGGCGCTGCGGCTCGGCTTCCGGCAGATCCGCGGCTTTCGCGCAGAAGAGGCCGAGTGGATCGTCGCCGCCCGCGGCAATGGCTATCCCGACCCCGAAAGCCTGTGGCTACGTGCCGGCACCCGCGCCCCCGCGCTCGAGCGTCTGGCCGAGGCCGACGCCTTCGCCGGCATGGGGCTCACCCGGCGCGATGCGCTCTGGGCGGTGCGGGCGATCCGGGCGCCGGCGCCGCTGCCGCTCTTTGCCGATCCGCTCGATGGCGAGGGCGGGGTCGAGCCCGCGGTCGAGCTGCCGCCGATGCATCTGGGCGAGGAGGTGGTCGAGGATTACGTCGCGCTGCGCCTGACCTTGCGCGCCCATCCGATGGAGCTGTTGCGGCCCGGGATCGCGGGTCTGATCCCGGCGGCAGATCTTGCCACCGCGCCGCCGCAGCGGGTTTCGGTGTGCGGCCTCGTCATCACCCGGCAGCGGCCCGGCACCGCCTCGGGGGTGATCTTCCTCACCCTAGAGGACGAGACCGGCACCGCGAATGTGGTGGTCTGGCGCGCGGTCTATGCCCGCTTTCGCCGCGCGGTGATCGGCGGGCGGCTGCTGCGGGTGACCGGCCGGCTCGAGCGCGAGGGGATCGTCGTGCACCTGATCGCCGAGACGATCGAGGACCTGTCGCCGCGGCTTTCCGCGCTTGGCCATCCGCTCGACACGGTGGTCGGGCTGACCCGGCCCGAGGCGGACGATGCCCCCCGCCCCGCCCGCGTGCCGCCGCGCGCCCGCCACCCGCGCGAGCAGGCGAAACGGCTGTTTCCAAGCCGCGACTTCCATTGAGCCCCGGGCCGAGTCGCGCCCCGCCCCCGTGCCGGAACTGCCGCTTTTTTGCCCGCCGGTCGGAAATTGCGTCGCGCAGACGGGCAAGGCGCCCCCGCCCGCGCCGCACTGCCGCGCGTGGCGGGTGAAATCCTTGACCCATGCCGCCCCGCTTGGCGTCATGGGACCAGAGTTGGCGACTAGGGTTCCGGCAGAGATGCGTCTGGTCCGAGAGCTGCCACCGGCGGGGGAGACATCCCCGTTCGGCGCACGGCGGGATAAAAACCCGGGAGACCTCGTCCAGCCAAGGGATTGGCGGAACGATGGTCCGTTCGTCCCTTCATGTATGCAGTTTGAACGTGAAAGGAACGACCCATGACGACCCGCCGCGCCACCCTTCTCGGCTCGCTCGCAACCCTGGCCGCCTTCGCCGTCTCGCCCGCCTTTGCCGCTCCGAAGACCGATTTCAAGGTCGCCTGGTCGATCTATGCCGGCTGGATGCCCTGGGGCTATGCCGCCGACCATGGCATCGTGAAGAAATGGGCCGACAAATACGGCCTGACGATCGAGGTCACGCAGTTCAACGACTATGTCGAGTCGATGAACCAGTACACCGCCGGCGCCTATGACGCGGTGACGCTGACCAACATGGACGGGCTCTCGATCCCGGCCGCAGGCGGCGTCGACACCACCGCGGTGGTGATCGGCGATTTCTCGAACGGCAATGACGCGGTGATCCTGAAGGGCAAGGACAGCCTTGCCGACATCAAGGGCCAGAGCGTCAACCTCGTCGAATTCTCGGTCTCGGAATACCTGCTGGTGCGCGGGCTCGAAAGCGCCGGCATGACCGAGAAGGACGTCAAGGTGGTCAACACCGCCGATCCGGACATGGTCGGCGCCTTCCAGACACCGGACGTGACCGCGATGGTCACCTGGAACCCGATGGTGTCGGAAATCGCCAAGCTGCCCGATGCCCATGTCGTCTTCGACAGCTCGAAGATCCCGGGCGAGATCATCGACATGATGGTGGCGAACACCGAAGTGCTGACGGAGAACCCCGATTTCGGCAAGGCCCTTGCCGGGATCTGGTATGACACCGTGACGCTGATGCAGGCCGACACGGCCGAGGGCGCCGCCGCGCGCGCCGCCATGGGCGCGGCCTCGGGCACCGATCAGGCCGGATTCGAGGAACAGCTTGCCGCCACGCGTCTCTTCGACAAGCCCGCCGATGGCGTCGCCTTCGTCACCTCGGCCGAGCTGCCGACCACGATGGACCATGTGCGCACCTTCCTCTTCGACAAGGGGCTTCTCGGCACCGGCGCGACCTCGGCCGATGCGATCGGCATCGAGATGCCCGGCGGCGCCGTGCTGGGCGACAGCGCGAACGTCCAGTTCCGCTACACCGACGCGTTCATGAAACTCGCCCGGGACGGCAAGCTGTAAGCGGGCCCGGCGATGCGGCTCATCAATGTCAGACCGCGACGGGGGACGGCAATCCTCCTCGCCTGCCTGCCCTTCGTGGTGCTGGCGCTTGCCTATCTGGTGGGTTCGGCGGTGCGGCTGGCGGAAAACCCGAGCGACAAGCTGCTGCCGGCGCTGTCGACGATCGTGCAGACGGTGAAGCTCTACGCCTTCACCGCCGATCGCCGCACCGGGCTCTACCTGCTGTGGTCGGACAGCGCGGCAAGCCTTGGCCGGCTGTTCGCCGGCATCGGCATCGCCACGGCGCTCGCGCTGGTGCTGGGCCTGCTGAACGGCATCCTGCCCGTGGTGCGCGCGGTGCTTGCCCCCTTCGTCGCCGTCGTCTCGATGGTGCCGCCGCTCGCGCTCCTGCCGATCCTGTTCATCGTGCTGGGTCTGGGCGAGGTGTCGAAGGTCACGCTGATCGTGATCGGCGTCGCGCCGATCCTGATCCGCGACCTCGCGCTCTCGGCGCAGGCGCTGCCGCGCGAACAGATCATCAAGGCCGAGACGCTCTCGGCCTCGACCTGGCTCATCGCGATCCGGGTGGTGCTGCCGCAGGTGCTGCCGCGGCTCATCGACAGCCTGCGGCTGCAGATCGGCCCGGCCTTCCTGTTCCTGATCGCGGCCGAGGCGATCTCGGCCGACTCGGGGCTGGGCTACCGGATCTTTCTGGTCCGCCGCTATCTCTCGATGGACGTGATCTTCCCCTATGTGGCGTGGATCACCCTGCTCGCGGTGGCGATGGACCTGGGCCTGACCGCCCTGCGCCGGCGGGTCTTCCCCTGGTCGGAGCTGGAGCGCGGCAGATGAGCGGCATCGAGATCCGGAACCTGTGGAAGGAATACGGCGATCAGGTCGTGCTGCAAAACGTCGATCTGACGATTGCGCCGCGCGCCTTCATCGCCCTCGTCGGCCCCTCGGGCTGCGGCAAGACCACCTTCCTGCGCATGCTGTTGGGGCAAGAGACGCCGACGCGCGGCACCATCACCCTTGATGGCGCACCGCTGCCGCACGAGCCCGACCCCGATCGTGGCGTGGTGTTTCAGCGCTATTCGGTCTTTCCGCACATGACGGTGCTGGGCAATGTCATGGCCGGGCCCGAGCTGCGGGCAAGCCGCTTCCTCGGCCGCACCTTCGGCGCGCGCCGCCGCGCCATCGCTGACGAAGCGCGCGCGATGCTGGCCGAGGTCGGGCTTGCCGGCAGCGAGGACAAGTATCCCGCCCAGCTTTCGGGCGGCATGCAGCAGCGCCTTGCCCTTGCGCAGGCGCTGATGATGAAGCCGAAGGTGCTGCTTCTGGACGAGCCCTTCGGCGCGCTCGATCCGGGCATCCGCTCCGACATCCACCGGCTGATGAAGCGGCTGTGGAACGAGGTGCCGATGACCGTGGTGATGGTGACGCATGACCTCAAGGAGGCCTTCACTCTCGCCACCCGGATCATCGCCTTCGAGCGCACCCGCGACCGTCCCGAGGAACGGCTGCGCTATGGCGCGACGATCACCAAAGACATCCTGATCTGGCCGCCGCGCAGTGCCGGCAAGACCACGATCTGGGACGCAGATCTCCTGCCCGGTCGGGACGACCCGACCATTCCGGGGCCCATCGCCGGGACGACCTGGCCCAAGGAGGAACCCGATGCTGACGCATATCCCCCGCTCCGCTGACGCCATCGCCGCCGACCGCGCGCGCTATGAGGAGCACCAGCGCAAGGGGCTGAACGCCGCGCCGAAGGCGCTTCCGGCACCAAGCCCCCGCCCCGCCCCCGCGCCGGCGGGCGTGATCTGGGCCGAGACCGTGCCGGGCGGGTGGTATTACACCTGCCGGCTCGCCCGCGGCCAGAGCCTGCGGCTCGAGGCGGGCGGGCTGGGCGGCTCGGTCAGCCTTGCCGCCTGGTCCGCCGCCGACAGCTCGGAACGGCAGAACCTGCCCGACACCTGCAAGCTGCAATGGACGACCGACCTGAAGAAGGGCCGCGTGGTGTTTTCCGACATGGGGCGGGTGCTGTTCTCGATCACCGAGGATTCGGCGGGCGCCAATGATGCGCTGAGCGGCGGGATGCCGGCGCGCGCGCCCTTCACCCCCGCCTTCCGCTCGACGCGCGAGAACATGATCCTCGCCACCGCCAAGCTCGGCCTCGACAAGCGCGACCTGCCCGCCCTTTTGACCTTCTTCGCGCCGGTGCGCGTCGACGGCGAGGGGCAGTTCTTCTGGAACCCGGCGCTCCTGAACGGCGACGACTGGGTCGAGCTGCGCGCCGAGCAGGACCTGCTGATCGCGCTGTCGAACACCCGCCACCCGCTTGACCCGACGACGGGTCCGGAGGTTCCCTCCGTCCGCGCGACGCGCCTTGCCGCGCGTCCGATCGCCCGGGACGACCTGTGCCGCACCGCCACCGCCGAAGCCGTCCGCGGCTTCGAGAACACCGCACGCGCCTGAGGTCCCCTCCATGGAACAGATCCACGACATCCCCGCGAACCGCCCCTGGTCGGGCCTCGTCAAACAGGGCCAGACCATCCGCATCATCGACAGCTATGGCCAGCAGGCGATCGACACCCTCCTGTACAACGCCGCCGACACCGCCGAACGCTATTCGAGTCAGGACACGATGCGGGTGCAAAACGGCGCCTATATCGAGAAGGGCACGCAGCTGATCTCGTCCGAGGGCAATGTGATGGCGACGATCATAGCCGCGACCTCGGGCCGGCACGACACCAATGCCGGCTGCTGCTCGCGCGAGAGCAACACCGTGCGCTTCGGCCACGAGACCTCGTATCTGCATGCCTGCCGCGAGAATTTCATTCTGGAATTCTCGAAATACGGGATGACCAAGCGCGACATCGTGCCGAACCTGAACTTCTTCATGAACGTGCCGATCAGCCAGAACGGCGCGATGACCATCGACGACGGCATCAGCCACCCGGGCGATTACATCGAGATGGAGGCGGCGATGGACCTGCTCGTCTTCATCTCGAACTGCCCGCAGATCAACAACCCCTGCAACGGCTTCGACCCGACGCCGATCCAGGTCGTGATCCGGGGGTAAGCCGATGTTCCAGAAGGTTCTTGTGGCGAACCGCGGCGAGATCGCGGTGCGCATCATCCGCACGCTGAAGACGATGGGGATCGCCTCGGTCGCGGTCTATTCCGACGCCGACCGCTTCGCCCCCCATGTCGCCCTTGCCGACGAGGCGGTGCGGCTTGGGCCGGCGCCGGCGGCCGAAAGCTATCTGCAGATCGAGGCCGTGGTGCAGGCCTGCCGCGACACCGGCGCCGAGGCGGTGCATCCGGGCTATGGGTTTCTGAGCGAGAACACCCGCTTTGCCGCGGCGCTGGCGGCGGCGGGGGTGGCCTTCATCGGCCCGCGGCCCGAGCAGATCGAGGCCTTCGGACTCAAGCATACCGCGCGCGAGATCGCCGCGCGGGCGGGCGTGCCGCTGCTGCCGGGCACCGGGCTTCTGCCCGATGCCGCAGCCGCCGCGACCGAGGCCGCCCGCATCGGCTATCCGGTGATGCTGAAGTCGACCGCCGGCGGCGGCGGCATCGGCATGAGCCTGTGCGCCGACGAGCCCGCGCTGCGCGCGGCCTTCGCCAGCGTCGAGCGCACCGCACAGGCCAGTTTCGGCGACGCCCGCGTCTATCTCGAACGCTTCGTCGCCGACGCCCGCCATGTCGAGGTGCAGATCTTCGGCAATGGCCACGGCCGGGCGGTGGCGCTTGGCGAGCGTGACTGCTCGCTGCAGCGGCGCAACCAGAAGGTGCTTGAAGAAACCCCCGCCCCGGGCCTGCGCCCCGAGGTCCGCGCCCGGCTGCACCGCGCCGCCGAGGAACTCTGCGCCGAGGTCGGCTATGCCTCGGCCGGCACCGTCGAGTTCATCTACGACCCGGCGCGCGAGGAATTCTATTTCCTCGAGGTCAACACCCGCCTGCAGGTCGAACACCCGGTGACCGAGGCGGTGCTGGGCATCGACCTGGTCGAGTGGATGGTGCGTCAGGCGGCGGGCGAGGACCCGATCCCGGCCACCCTGCCCGCCCCGCAAGGCGCCGCGATCGAGGCCCGGCTTTACGCCGAGATGCCGCATGCGGGCTTTCGCCCCTCGGCCGGGCGGCTGACCGAAGTGCGTTTCCCCGAAGACGCCCGTGTCGATGGCTGGATCGCCACCGGAACCGAGGTGACGCCCTTCTACGACCCGATGCTGGCGAAGATCATCGTGCATGGCGCGAGCCGCGCCGAGGCGATCGCGAAGCTCGGCGCGGCGCTCGCCGCCACCCATGTCTCGGGGATCGAGACCAACCTCGACTATCTGCGCGCGATTGCGGGATCGGATCTTTTCGCCTCGGGCAAGGTGGCGACGACGGCGCTTGCGGGCTTTGCCTTCGCCGCCGAGGGGATCGAGGTGCTGGCGCCGGGCGCACAAAGCTCGGTGCAGGAGCTGCCGGGGCGGCTCGGGCTGTGGGGCGTGGGCGTGCCGCCCTCGGGGCCGATGGACCCGCGCGCGCATCGCAATGCGAACCGCCTGCTCGGCCAGCCCCCCGACACCACGACGCTCGAGATGACGGTGGCCGGCCCGACGCTGCGCTTCCTGCGCGCCGCCCGGGTGGCGATTGCCGGGGCGCGGATGGCCCTGACCCTTGACGGCGTGGCGGTCGAGGGCCCGGTGCTCGAGGTGCCCGCTGGCGCGACGCTGGCGATCGGCCGGGTCGCGGGGCCGGGCCAGCGCGCCTATCTCGCGGTTGCGGGCGGGTTCAAGGTGCCAAAGGTGCTCGGCTCGCGCGCGACCTTCGCACTCGGCCATTTCGGCGGCCATGCGACCGGCACGCTGAAGACCGGCGACGTGCTGCATGTCGGCCGCGTGGCACAGGACGCCCCGACCGCGCCCGAGCCTGCCGAGCTGACCGAGGACTGGGAGCTGGAGCTTGTCTACGGCCCGCATGGCGCCCCCGACTTCTTCCGCGAGAGCGACATCGAGACCCTCTTCGCCACCGCCTACGAGGTGCATTTCAACTCCGACCGCACCGGCGTGCGGCTGATCGGCCCGGCGCCCGACTGGGCACGCACGGATGGTGGCGAGGCGGGGTTGCACCCCTCGAACCTGCACGACAACGCCTATGCCATCGGCGCGATCGACTTCACCGGCGACATGCCGATCATCCTCGGCCCCGACGGGCCGAGCCTTGGCGGTTTCGTCTGCCCGGGTGTGGTCAGCGCCGCCGACCGCTGGAAGCTTGGCCAGCTGAAGCCCGGCGACCGGGTGCGCTTCCGCCCCGCAGCGCGCCCCGCAGACCCGGTCGCGGGGCCGGCGATTGCCCGGCTCGGCTCGCCGCTGGTCGGTGCGCTGTCCGACGCCCCGGTGCCCGTCGCCTATCGCCGGCAGGGAGACGAGAACCTGCTCGTCGAATACGGGCCGATGAGCCTCGACATCGGGCTTCGGCTGCGGGTGCAGCTTCTGATGCAGGCGGTCGAAGCGGCTGGTCTGCCGGTGATCGACCTCACCCCCAGCATCCGCTCGCTGCAGCTGCACTACGACACAGCGAAGATCTCGCGCCCCGACCTGCTGCGCGAGCTTGCGGAGATCGAGGCGCGGCTGCCCGCGGCCGAAACGGTGAAGGTGCCGACCCGCACGGTCTGGCTGCCGCTCTCGTGGAACGACCCGCAGGCGGAACTTGCGATGCGCAAGTATCAGGAGCTGGTGCGGCCGAACGCGCCGTGGTGCCCCTCGAACATCGAGTTCATCCGCCGCATCAACGGGCTTGCGGACGAGGCCGCGGTGCAGCGCACGATCTTCGACGCGCGCTATCTGGTGATGGGGCTGGGCGATGTTTACCTGGGCGCGCCGGTGGCGACGCCGGTCGATCCGCGCCACCGGCTGGTGACGACGAAATACAACCCGGCCCGCACCTGGACACCCGAGAACGCGGTGGGCATCGGCGGCGCCTACATGTGCATCTATGGCATGGAGGGCCCGGGCGGCTATCAGCTTTTCGGCCGCACGATCCAGATGTGGAACACCTGGCGGCGCACCCCGGCCTTTGCCGACACGCCCTGGCTGCTGCGCCACTTCGATCAGGTCCGTTTCTTCCCGGTCAGCCACGCGGAACTCACCGAGGCGCGCAAGGCCTTCCCGCATGGCCGCTACGACCTGCGCATCGAGGAGGGCACCTTCGACTGGGCGGCCGAGAAGGCCGCGCAGGACAGCGCCGGCACCGCGGCCTTCAAGGCCCGCCAGCAGGCCGCCTTCGAGGCCGAGCGGGCGCGCTGGAAGGCCGAGGGGCTCGACCAGTTCGTCGCCGACGAGGGCGGCGTCTTCGAGCAGGCCGCGGTCCCCGAGGGCTGCGCCGGCGTCGAAAGCCCGGTGCCCGGCAACGTCTGGAAATACCTCGTCGCCCCCGGCACCCGCGTTGCCGCGGGCGATCCCGTCGCCATCGTCGAGTCGATGAAGATGGAGATCACCGTCCACAGCCCCGCCGCCGGCCGCCTGCGCGAGACCCGCGCCGCCCCCGGCCGCACCGTTCATGCCGGCGACGTGCTGGCCATTCTGGAGACCGACTGATGCAGCTCCCCGACATGATGACGATCGCGGCGCTTCGCGCGGCCTATGCCGCCGGCGCCACGCCCCTTGCGGTGATCGAGGAGGTGATCGCCCGGCGCGACGCGCTGACGGACCGCGCCGTCTTCATTTCCGAAACCCCGGCCGAGAGCCTGCGCGCCGAGGCGAAGCGGCTGGCCGAGCGCGGCCCTGAGGGGCTGCCGCTTTACGGCATCCCCTTCGCGGTGAAGGACAATATCGACGTCGCCGGGCTGCTGACCACGGCCGCCTGCCCGGCCTTCGGCACCTCGCCCGCGCGCGACGCGACGACCGTCGCGCGGCTGCGTGCGGCGGGCGCGATCGTGATCGGCAAGACCAACCTCGACCAGTTCGCGACCGGATTGAACGGCACCCGCTCGCCCTTCGGCGCGCCGCGCTGCGTGTTCGATGCCGACTATGTCTCGGGCGGCTCGTCCTCGGGCTCGGCGGTGGCGGTGGCCTCGGGGCTGTGTGCCTTCTCGCTCGGCTCCGACACCGCGGGTTCGGGCCGGGTGCCGGCGATGTTCAACAACCTCGTCGGGCTGAAGCCGAGCCCGGGGCTCGTCCCGAACACCGGCTGCGTGCCGGCCTGCCGCTCGGTCGATGTCATCACCGTCTTCGCCGGCACCGTCGACGAGGCGGCCGAGGTGCGCCGGCTGATCGAAGGCCTTGACCCCGCCGATCCGTTCTCGCGCGAGGCCCAGCCCGTCGCCCTGCCCGCCCGTCCGCGGATCGGCGTGCTGACCGCGGCCGAGCGCGAGTTCTATGGCAATGCCGAGGTCGCGGCCGCCTATGACGCCGCCTGCGCCCGCGCCGAGGCGCTTGGCGCGACGCTCGTCCCCTTCGACTATGCCCCCTTCCGCAAGGCGGCGGCGCTGCTTTACGACGGGCCCTGGGTCGCAGAACGTCTGGCCGCGGTCGAGGACTTCCTCGCCACCAACGCGGACGACTTCGAACCCACGGTGCGCAAGATCATCGAGGGCGCGAAGGGGCGCAGCGCGGTCGAGGCCTTCCGCGGTCGTTACCGGCTGAACGAGCTGCGCCAGCAGGTCGCGCCGACCTGGGAGGCGGTCGACATGCTGCTGCTGCCGACCTCGCCCACCCGCGCGACGGTGGCCGAGATGCTGGCCGACCCGATCCGGCGCAACAGCCAGTTCGGCCTTTACACCAACTTCGCGAACCTTCTGGGATACGCCGCGATCGCGGTGCCGGCGGGGTTCGGCGCCTCGGGCCTGCCCGTGGGGGTGCAGCTGGTGGGGCCCGCCTTCTCGGACGAGGCGCTGGTGCCTTTCGCGGGCGCGATGCACGCGGCCGCCGCCTGCGGCATGGGGCGCGACCGCACGGCGCCGGTGCCCGCGCCGGCCGAGCCGCGCCTGCCCGAGGGCTGGTGCACGCTCGCCGTCGTCGGCGCGCATCTGAGCGGTATGCCGCTGAACCGCGAGCTGACCGGCCCCGGCGGGCGCTGCCTGGGCACGGCACGCACCGCACCCGGCTATCGGCTCTATGCGCTGGCGGGCACGGTGCCGGCGAAACCGGGGATGGTCCTCGACCCGGCGTTTGCCGGCCCGGGCCTTGCGCTCGAGCTTTGGGCGCTGTCGCCCGCCGCCTTCGGCGCCTTCGTCGCCGCGATCCCGGCGCCGCTTGGTGTCGGTAAGGTCACGCTCGACGACGGCCGGCAGGTGACGGGCTTCCTGTGCGAGGGCCATGCGCTCGCGGGCGCCGAGGAGATCACCGGCTTCGGCGGCTGGCGCGCCTATTGCGCGGCGAAGGCGGGCTGAGCCCGCCCCAGCCTCTTCAGCGCGCCGCGAAGATCCGGCCGAGCGTGTTGAGCAGAATCTGCGCGGCGAGGATCGCGGTGGTGCCGGTGTGGTCGTAATCCGGCGCCACCTCGACCAGATCGATGCCGACGATCGTGCCGCGCTTGGCCAGCCCCGCGACGATGTCGAGCACCTCGTCATACTGGAAGCCGCCATGGCTTGGCGTGCCGGTGCCCGGCGCGATCGAGGGGTCGAAGCCGTCGATGTCGAGCGTCAGGTAATAGCGCCGCCCCGCCGGGATCCGCTCGAGCACCGCCTCGATGCCGAGCCGGCGCACCATCCGCACCGAGAGGATGTCCGAGCCCATCGCCTGCGCCGCCTCATAGCCCTCCTTCGCGGTCGACGAGACATTGCGGATGCCGATCTGCGTCATCCCCTCGACCCAAGGCTTCTCGGCCGCGCGGCGCATCGGGTTGCCGTGGCCGACCCGCACGCCATGCCGCTCGTCGACGAAATCGAGATGGGCGTCGATCTGCACCACATGTACCGGTGCCTCGTCGGAAAAGGCGTTGATGCAGGGGATGTTGATCGAGTGGTCGCCGCCCAGCACCACCGGCAGCGCGCCCGCGCGCAGGATCGCGCGCACGCCCGCCTCGATATTCGCGTGGCTGGCCGCGGTGTCGGTGTGGATGATGTCGGCATCCCCGATGTCGACGATGCGCACGCCATCGAGATAGGTCGTGTCATCGTCGAAATCATAGGCCCCGGCATGGCCGAAGGCGAAGAGCGTCGAGGCCTCGCGGATGCCGCGCGGGCCGAACCGGGTGCCGGCGCGCCATTGCGTGCCGCAGTCGAAGGGCGCGCCCATCACCGCCACATCGGCGTCGATCCGGTTCCAGTCCGGCTCGTAGGGCGATTTCGCGAAGGTGGAGATGCCGACGAAGGGCAGATTCAGCCGGCCGCTCTCGTAACCATGTGCCATCGGGGGTCCTTTCCGCAGGGCTTTGGGCCAAGGGATGACACGGGGCATTGCGTCAAGAAATACAGAACATATGATCTTCACATCAGAAAGGTTGATGTGAATGAAGATCGCCAACACCGATCTGCGCGCCCTTGCCGTGTTCCGCGCGGTGGTCGAGCACGAGGGTTTCGCCGGCGCGCAGATCGCGCTTGGCCTGTCGCAATCGGCGATCAGCTTTCACGTCAAGGCGCTCGAAGAGCGGCTTGGCTTCGCGCTGTGCCGGCGCGGCCGCGGCGGTTTTGCCCTGACCGAGCGCGGCGCGCTGGTCCATGCCCGCTCGGACGCGCTGTTCCTCTCGCTCGACGCCTTCGAGAGCGAGGTCGGCCGGCTGCGCGACCGGATCACCGGCACGCTGCGGATCGGGATGATCGACAACACGGTGACCGACAGCGGATTGCCATTGCCGCAGGTGATCGGCCGGATCGGCGCGCGGGCCCCCGAGGCGCGGCTCGACATCGCCATGGCCGATCCCGAGACGCTGGTGGCGCGGCTGGCCGGCGGTGCGCTCGATCTGGCGATCCTGCCCGAGACACGGCTTGCCGAGGGGCTGCGGCTGAGCCCGCTGCACGAGGAGCGCCACCTGCTCTATTGCGGCCGCGGCCATCCGCTGTTCCCGCGCGCGGCCGAGGTCACCGAGACCGCCGAGATCGCGCGCTGGCCCTTCGTCGGCCGACCTTACGCGAACCAGCGCGAGCTTGGCCCCTTCCCGGGGGCGGTGATGCCGGCCAGTGCCGCGAACATGGAGGCGCAGGCGATGTTCCTGCTTTCGGGGGGCTACATCGGCTACCTGCCCGCCCATTACGCGAAGGCCCATGTCGCGGCGGGCGACCTGCGCGTCCTTGGCACGGGCTTCCCCCTGAGCTCGCGGCTGCTGCTGGCGACGCGGGCCGGGATGCGGGCGACGCCGCTTCAGGATCTGTTCCTGCGCGAGCTGGTCGCCGCCATCGCAGCCCGGGCGGACGCGGGCTAAGCGCCACATTTCCTTCAGAAAACCATCGTTCACGTTTTGCGTGATCGTCATCCGGCACCGCTAGCTCCTGCCTCACCAATCACAGGAGACACGGATGTCCTTCAAAATCGCCCTGCTGGCGACCTGCACTGCCCTTGCCACCCCCACCCTTGCCGAAGAGGTCTTCCCGGCGACGCTTGCGGGCCATGCGTTCCTGCCGGCGCTGTCGCTCGTCGCGCCGCCCGCCGATGCGCCGCGCGATCTGTGGATCTCGGGCAAGTTCACCGGCCCCGCCCGCAACGAGGCGCCGATGAGCGTGATGGGCAATGTCGGCAAGACCTATGGCGGCCACGAGACCGGCATCGCCCTGCCCTTCATCGGCCAGCCGGTGCAGGGGATGTCGGGCTTTGCGATGACCCGCGCCGAGGATGGCAGCTGGTTCGCGCTGACCGATAACGGCTTTGGGTCCAAGGTGAACAGCCCCGACGCGATGCTGTTCTTCCACCGCATGGCGCCCGATTTCGCCACCGGCACGGTGACCCGCAAGGAAACCATCTTCCTGCACGACCCCGACCACAAGGTGCCGTTCCGCATCGCCAACGAGGGCACCGACAGCCGCTATCTGACCGGCGCCGATTTCGACCCGGAAAGCATCCAGTTCGTCGACGGCACCTTCTGGATCGGCGAAGAGTTCGGCCCCTATCTGCTGCATGTGGCGCGCGACGGCGCGATCCTCGACGTGATCCCGACGCGGCTCGACGGTGCAGTTCTGGCCGGCCCCGACACCCCCGGCGTCAAGGTTCCGGCCGAGGCGGGCAAGGATTATCAGGTGCAGCGCTCGGGCGGGTACGAGGGCATGGCGCTGCAGCCCGGCACCAACCTGCTTTGGGCGATGCTGGAAAAGCCGCTGCTGGTGGCCGGCGGCGGCACCGAGGGTGACTTCCTGCGGGTGATGACCTTCGATCCGGCGAAGAAGGACTGGACCGGTGACAGCTTCAAGTTCCGCCTCTCCGAAGGCGCGACGGCGATCGGCGATTTCAACTTCATCGACGCCACCCATGCGCTGGTGATCGAGCGCGACAACGGCGAGGGCGATGCGGCCAAGGCCTGTGCCGCGGGCGCGACCGACACCTCGGCCTGCTACCCGATCCCGGCGAAGGTGAAGAACATCGTTCTGCTCGACACCGCCTCGATCGACGCCGAGGGCTACATCCGCCGCATCGGCCATATCGACCTGCTGAACATCGCCGATCCCGAGGGCAAGGCGCTCGCCGGGATGAAGCCCGCCTCGGGGCCCTTCACCTTCCCGTTCTTCACCATCGAGGACGTGGCGCGGGTGGACGAGACTCACATCCTGGTGGCGAATGACAACAACCTGCCGTTCTCGGGCGGGCGCGAGGTCGGCACGGCGGCGAACAACGAGTTCATCCTGCTCTCGGTGCCGGAACTGCTCTCGGCGAAGTAAGCCCCGTCACACGCAACAGGCCGGCGGCCCACGGGGCGCCGGCCACCTCCCCCGCCCGATCCCCTGTCACCGCGCCCGCCGAGGTGCTAGAGCGGTGAGGACAGACGGAAGGGGAGCGGTCATGCCCACAGACGACACCATCGTGCCCCTCGGGGCGGCCTATTTCCCGGTGCCCGCGGGCAGCCCGACGCGCTCCTATGCCTTCCTGCTCGTGCCCGGCTTCACCCTTCTCGCCTTCAGCTCGGCGGTCGAGCCTCTGCGCATCGCCAACCAGCTCTCGCAGCAGCCGCTCTACCGCTGGCAGCTGATGTCTGAAAGCGGCGCGCCGGTCTCAAGCTCGTCGGGGATCTCGGTCTGCGTCGATGCCCCGATCGGACCGATGGACCGCGCCACCCGCGCCTTCGTCTGCGCCGGCAACCCGCCCTCGGCCGCGGCCGCGCCGAAGGTGGTGGGCGCGATCCAGCGCCACGCCCGCTTCGGCGGCGCCGTCGGCGGGATCTGCACCGGCGCCGTGGCACTCGCCGCAGCTGGCCTGCTCGAGGACCACGCCTTCACCCTGCACTGGGAAAACCAGCCCACCTTCCGCGAGGATTTCCCCGCGCTCTGCCCCTCGGCCAACCGCTTCGAGATCTCGGGGCCGGTGATGACCTGCGGCGGCGGGGCGGCGGCGACCGACATGATGCTGTCGCTCATTGCCGAGGACCACGGGGCAGAGTTTTCCGCGATGGTCTCCGAGATGTGCCTGCGCAAGGTGATGGTCGGCATCGAGAAGGAACAGCGCAGCTCGCTCTCGGTGCTGATCCGCTCGCGCAATCCGGGCCTGCTGAACATCGTCACGCTGATGAATGCCCATATCGAGGACCCGCTGACGCTTGACGACCTGTCGCGCGTGGCGGGCTATTCGCGGCGCCATATCGAGCGGATGTTCCTCTCCGTGCTGGGCGAGACCCCGGGCGAGTTCTATCGCGGGATTCGTCTCGACCACGGGCGAACGCTGCTGTCGACCACCGACATGGGGCTGCTCGAGGTGGCACTCGCCTGCGGCTTCGGCTCGGTCGCGCATTTCTCGAAGAGCTTCAAGACGCGTTTCGGTACCGCCCCGACAAAGTTCAACCGCACCATCCGCGCCGCGCGCAAGACACGCTGAGACGGCATCCCGAACAGGACAAGGCCCCGGGCGGGGCCGGGATGGCATCCGGTGCAAATGCAGATCAACGCCGGATGGCTCTGATGCTGTAACCGCCCCCCGACGGCATCTGTGTGCCAAGGTGGGTTTGCGAGGATCCACAAAGGAGAGCGGTCATGTCGGAGATTATCACGGTCGGGCTCGATCTGGCGAAGAATGTGTTTCAGGT
>NZ_SAVB01000008.1 GCF_004022265.1 Paenirhodobacter ferrireducens | reverse complement strand
CCACGCGAGCCTTGAAGCCCGCGTCGTGATTTCTGCGTTTCGACATGTTCTGATCTCCTCGTTCTTGGAGACCAGCAGACGTCAGATCGTAGCTTCCGTCACTGTCCAATTTTCGGGGAGGTGCTCACTCCAGAAGATAGAGGCGAGTGCTTGTGCAATATGCTCTGTTGAAAAATTATATCCGGCAGTCAAGCCCCTTTCAATGATCTGGAGATCCCACATCTTGAAGGCGTTAACGAGAGGAGAATCGAATTCTTTATTAAAATAAGCTTCGCACACCTTACAGAGCAACTTCGCCTTTCCGGTCTCATTACTAAAATGAATATTCCCAGCCCCAGCAGGAATCTGTATAAGTTTGCCACTATTCTGACGTGAGATAAGTCGAAAGAAACCATCCGGAATGGAGTGAGATGCGCAAAGCTCCGCATCACTCTGGCAGAAAGCACAAACCGCCACACTTCCTCCCTCAAAAATGCGCCTTCGGCTCATCCGGCTTGCCCGCGGCGAGTGCCAGCAGCCCGCCCACCAGACAGAACCCGATCGGGAACATGGTGAAGACGCCGAAGCCGAAGGCGTAATACATCAGCCCGCCGCCCAAAAGCATCAGCGCCCCGCCCCAGAGCGCGCGGATCTTCGCCATCGCCCCGCCGGCGATCGCCAGAAGCGGCGAGAGGAAGCTCGCCAGCCGGATCAGCTCGGGGTTCTGCACCTCGCCGAACATCTCGCCCACCTCGGCATGGCTGCGCACCACCTCGGTATAGCCATAACCGAAGAAGCCCACGATCAGGGCGATCAGCCCGCCGATGATGCCCAGCACCAGTGCCGCGTTACGCATTGCCTGTCTCCCGGGCCGGCGCGGCCCCTGGGGCAGACATAGGACCTTGCCCCCTGCCCCCGCAAGGGGCTGGCCTCGGGGCGCGGCGCGCTCTAGGCTCGGGCGGACCCGCGACAGGAGGCGCCGATGCACCCGACCCCACGCGATTACCCCGAGGCCCGCGGCGGCTGCCAGTGCGGCGCCGTGCGCTTCACGATTTCCGCAGGCCCGGGCGCCACCGGGATCTGCCACTGCCGGATGTGCCAGCGCGCGACCGGCAACGCCTTCGCGCCGCTCTATCAGGTGCCGGACGACCGCGTGACCTGGCAGGGGCAGGCCGCGGAATGGGCAAGCTCGAACATCTCCTGCCGCGGTTTCTGTCAGGCCTGCGGCACGCCGCTCTACATGCGCACCGACGACACCTACGAATTCATGGCCGGCTGCCTGCACCCCGACTTCCCCTTCGTCCCACAGGATCAGGGCGGGATCGAGGCGCGCCTGGAATGGCTCGATGCGCTGCCCACCCTGCCGGCACATACCACGCGCGAGAAATGGCTCGCCGTGGTGGTCTCGAACCAAGCCGAGGAAGACTGATGCCCAAGCGCCTGCGCCTGACCCGCCGCTTTCCGGTCTCGCTGACGAATGACGCCTATCGCGTGCTGCACCGCTTTGCCGCCGAAGCAGGGTTGACCCCCGACGAGGCGCTGGTGTTCCTGTTCGAGCATTTCGGCTCGGTCACCCATCACGAGAACCTGACCGCCCGGCTGCGCCTCTTCAAGGCCGAGCTCGAGGATCGCAAGGCCTGAGCGCGCACCGGCGGCCCGGTCGGAAGGTGAGTATTTGGGCCAAGAAAAAGCACAGGGAGCTCCTGTGCGCCCCGGCCACGGGAATCGGTCCGATTCCACGGTGAGAGCTTCACGCGCGACCGGGGCGGCTTTTCCTTGGGCGGTCATCGGCTCTCCAGCCTGTACCGCAGGGCCAGCGTGGCAGGTGCTGTTGAAGAAAGTCTTACCGGCGCTTTTTCTTGGCCTAAATACTCACTGCGACGTCCCCGACGCAGCGTCCCGGCCTGGTGACGTTGCGCCACATCCGGGCCCGGGGACTTACGCGCACGTCAATTCATTGCCAATATGACCATGATCTTGGGAGGGATCGGATGACCGCCACGCTGTATTGTTTCGGGGAATCGGGCAACGCCTACAAGGCTGCGCTGACCATGGCCCTTGCGGGCTATGACTGGACCCCGGTCTGGGTCGACTTCTTCCATGGCGGCGCGCGACGCCCCGAGTTCCTGGCACTGAACGAGATGGGCGAGGTGCCGGTCTTCGTCGAGAACGGCCTCACCCTGACGCAATCGGCGGTGATCCAGCTTCATGTCGCCGAACGCCGCGGCAAGCTGATGGAGGGCGACCGCGACGAGATCCTGCGCTGGCTCTTCTGGGACAACCACAAGGGCAGCGCACAATTCGGCACGCTGCGCTTCCTGATGAACTTCCTGCCCGAGGAGAAGCGCCCCGCCGAGGCGATCCGCTGGCTTTCCGGCCGGGTGCGGGCGGCGCTGGCGACGCTCGAGCAGCACCTCGAGGGACGTGACTGGATGGCCGGCACGGCCCCCAGCTTGGCCGATACCGCCTGCTGCGGCTACCTCTACTACCCCGAGCCCTTCGGGTTCGAGCGCGACCGTTTTCCCGCGATTTCCGCCTGGCTCGACCGCATCGCGGCCCTGCCCGGCTGGAAGCACCCTTACGAGATGATGCCCGGCAACCCGTCGGACCGGGCCTGAGGAGGAAAGATGACCGAAGCCTATATCTATGACGCCTGCCGCACGCCCCGCGGCAAGGGCCGCCCGGACGGCAGCCTGCACGAAGTGACCTCGGTCGCGCTGTCGGCGCGGCTCTTGAACGCGGTGAAGGAACGCAACGGGCTCGAGGGCCATGCCGTCGAGGACGTGATCTGGGGCAATGTCACCCAGGTCGGCGAGCAGGGCGGCTGCCTCGCGCGGTCCGCGGTGCTGCTGTCGGATCTCGACGAGCGGATCCCGGGCCTGGCGATCAACCGCTTCTGCGCGAGCGGCATGGAGGCGGTGAACCTCGCCGCGAACCAGGTGAAGGGCGGCGCGGGCCAGGCCTATATCGCCGGCGGCGTCGAGATGATGGGCCGCGTCGCCATGGGCTCGGACGGCGCCGCGATCGCCGTCGACCCCTCGCTCGCGATGAAGACCTATTTCGTGCCGCAGGGGATCTCGGCCGACATCATCGCCACCGAATACGGCTTCACCCGCGAGCAGGCCGACGCGCTGGCCGTCGAAAGCCAGCGCCGCGCCGCCGAGGCCTGGGCCGAGAACCGGTTCGCGAAATCCATCGTGCCGGTGCGGGACCAGAACGGCCTCGTGATCCTCGATCATGACGAGTTCATGCGGCCGCAGACCACGATGGAAAGCCTTGGCGCGCTGAAACCCTCGTTCAAGGACATGGGCGAGGTGATGCCGGGGTTCGACAAGGTGGCGATGCTGAAATATCCCCATCTCGACCACATCAACCACATCCACCACGCCGGCAACTCCTCGGGCATCGTCGATGGCGCGGCCGCCGTGCTGATCGGCAACAAGGAATTCGGCATCGCCCACGGGCTGAAGCCGCGCGCCCGCATCCGCGCCACGGCGAAGATCGGTACCGATCCGACGATCATGCTGACCGGCCCCGTCCCGGTGACCGAGAAGATCCTGCGTGACAGCGGCATGTCGATCAAGGACATCGACCTTTTCGAGGTGAACGAGGCCTTCGCGGCGGTGGTTCTGCGCTTCATGCAGGCCTTCGACGTCTCGCCCGACAAGGTCAATGTCAACGGCGGCGCGATGGCCTTCGGCCACCCGCTCGGCGCCACCGGCGCGATCATCATCGGCACGGTGCTCGACGAGCTTGAACGGCGCGACCTGTCGACCGGCCTTGCCACGCTGTGCATCGCCTCGGGCATGGGCGCCGCCACGATCATCGAGCGCGTCTGATGCCGAAGCTCGACCTTGCCAAGGCGCCGGTGAAGACCGGCTCGCTCTACCCGGCGCCTTACGCCGGGCAGATGGCGGGGCGTTCCTCGATCCGGCTCGGCGATCTCGCCGGGCTGACCCAGTTCGGCGTGAACATCGTCACGCTCGAGCCGGGGGCCGTGGCCTCGCTGCGGCACTGGCACCTGAACGAGGACGAGTTCGGCATGGTGCTCGAGGGCGAGCTGATCCTCGTCGAGGACGAGGGCGAGACCGTGATGCGCCCGGGCGACTGCGCGGCATGGAAGGCGGGGGTGGCAAACGGCCACCGCTTCGTCAACCGCTCCGATGCGCCCACGCGCTTCCTGATCGTCGGATCGAAGGCCACCGAAGAGGTCGCCACCTATTCCGACGTCGACATGAAACTGCACATCGCGGGCGACAAGGCCCGCTTCACCTATCAGGACGGCAGCGATTGGGCGGGTCCCCGCGACCTCGCGCCGAAGGGAGAGAGAAATGGCTGATTTCACCTACGAGCTCGGTGCCGACGGCGTCGCCGTCATCACCTGGGACGTGCCCGGCAAGTCGATGAACGTGATGAGCCTCGAGGGCTTTGCGCTTCTCGACAGCTTCATCGACACGGCGCTTGCCGACGAAGCCGTGAAGGGCGTCGTCATCACCTCGGGCAAGAAGGACTTTGCCGGCGGCATGGACCTGAACGTCATCGCGCAGATGCGCGAGGGCGGCGCGCAGGCGATCTTCGAGGGCGTGATGCAGATGCACAAGGTCCTGCGCAAGATCGAGCGCGCGGGCATGGACCCGAAGACGCTGAAGGGGGGCAAGCCGATCGCCGCGGCGCTGCCGGGCACCGCGCTTGGCATCGGGCTCGAGCTGCCGCTGTCGACCCACCGCATCTTCGCCGCCGACAATCCGAAGGCGAAGATCGGCCTGCCCGAGATCATGGTCGGCATCTTCCCGGGCGCGGGCGGCACCACCCGCCTCGTGCGCAAGATGGGCGCGATGGTCGCGGCGCCGTTCCTGCTGGAAGGCAAGCTGAGCGATCCGAAGAAGGCCCGCGCGGCCGGCATCATCGACGAGGTGGCCGAGGATCCGGTCGCCGCGGCGAAGGACTGGGTGCTGAACGCCAAGGACGCCGATCTGGTGAAACCGTGGGACGCGAAGGGCTACAAGATGCCCGGCGGCGCGCCCTATCACCCGGCGGGTTTCATGACCTTCGTCGGTGCCTCGGCGATGGTGCATGGCAAGACCATGGGCGTCTATCCGGCGGCGAAGGCGCTGCTGAGCGCGGTCTATGAAGGCGCGCTGGTGCCCTTCGATCAGGCGCTGAAGATCGAGGCGCGCTGGTTCACCAACGTGCTGATGAACCCGTCCTCGACGGCGATGATCCGCTCGCTCTTCATCAACAAGGAAGCGCTGGAAAAGGGCGCGAACCGGCCGAAGGTCGCCGACCAGACGGTGAAGAAGGTGGGCATTCTCGGCGCCGGCATGATGGGCGCGGGCATCGCCTATGTCTCGGCGAACGCCGGCATCGAGGTGGTGCTGATCGACAGCACGATCGAGGCGGCCGAGCGCGGCAAGGCCTATTCGACCGGGCTGCTCGACAAGGGCATCTCGCGCAAGAAGGTGACCGAGGAGAAGAAGGCCGAGGTGCTCGCCCGCATCACCGCCACCACCGATTACGCCGCCCTTGCGGGCTGTGACCTGGTGGTCGAGGCGGTGTTCGAGGACCCGACCGTCAAGGCCGGCGTCACGGCGCAGGCCGAGGCGGTGATCCCCGAGGACGCGATCTTCGCCACCAACACCTCGACCCTGCCGATCTCGATGCTGGCGAAGGCCAGCAAGCGCCCCGAGCAGTTCATCGGCATCCACTTCTTCTCGCCGGTCGACAAGATGCTTCTGGTCGAGATCATCAAGGGCGAGCAGACCGGCCCGGTCGCGGTGGCAAAGGCGCTCGATTTCGTGCGCCAGATCCGCAAGACGCCGATCGTCGTCAACGACGCGCGCTTCTTCTACGCCAACCGCTGCATCATCCCCTATATCAACGAGGGGATCCGGATGCTGGCCGAGGGCGTGAGCCCCACGCTGATCGAGAACGCGGCGAAGCTTGTCGGCATGCCGCTTGGCCCGCTGCAGCTCGTCGACGAGACCTCGATCGATCTGGGGGTCAAGATCGCCAAGGCGACCAAGACCGCCATGGGCGACGCCTATCCGGACGCGGCCGTGGACGAGGTGATCTTCTGGATGGCCGATCAGGGCCGCCTTGGCCGCAAGAACAAGGCGGGCTTCTACACCTATGACGAGGCCGGCAAGCGCGGCGGGTTCTGGGAGGGGCTGGCGCCCAAGTATCCCGAGGCCGCCGAACAGCCCGACCTGCACGAGGTGCAGCACCGTCTGCTGATGGCGCAGGTGCTGGAAGCAGTGCGTGCCTTCGAGCAGGGCGTGCTCGAGGACATCCGCGAGGGTGACGTCGGCGCCATCCTCGGCTGGGGCTTCGCGCCGTGGTCGGGCGGCCCGTTCAGCTGGCTCGACATCCTCGGCGCGGCGCGTGCGGCCGAGATCTGCGACGATCTCACCGCCCGCTTCGGCGCCCGCTTCGAGACGCCGGCGCTGCTGCGCGATCTCGCCGCCACCGGCGAGAGCTTCTATGGCCGCTACGGCTCGGGCATCGCGGCGAAAGCTGCCTGAGCCAGGGCGTAACACGACAGTCGACGCCGGGGGCCTTCGGGTCTCCGGCGTTTTCCGTTCTCAGAAGCTGTAGCCGAAGCGCGCGATGTCCTCGGCGCAGATCTGCGCCACGATCTCGGCTTCGCGGTCGCCATAATAGGGCCGCCAGTCGCGCCCCCGCTCCGAGGCATTCGCCCGCTCGAGCGGCGTGAGGCGAAAGCCCAGATGCGACTCGAGCGGCGCGGCATCCTCGTCGAGATGCTCGAGCCGCAGGAAGGCGCGGGCGCAGTCGCGGCCGTCCGCCAACCGCAGATAGCTGCCATAGGGCGCGCCACCGATCGAGGCGCGGGTGAAGGGATGGGCAAGGAAGGCCGGAAAATCGAGCCTCTGCGCCAGCGTGACCGCCGGATGCGCGAAGCGCTGTGCCTGCAGCCAGGCGTAATAGCTGACCATCCGGTCCCAAGGGTTGCGTACCAGCGTGAAGGTGAACCAGTCGCGTACCTCGGCCTCGGTGTAAAGCCCCACGCCATCGGCCAGCGTCGCGTGTTTCCATAGCCGCCCCGCCGTCTGCACGCCCGCAAGCCGCCCGCGCCGGCGCCGCGCCTTGGGGGTGTCGCCGACCAGGATGTCACCCGCCATCGCCCGTGCCTCGAGCGCCAGCGCAAGCGCCGTACCCCCGGTCTTCGGGATGTGGACGAAGATGTAACGGCGGCCGGGCGAGACGATCATCGCGCCAGCCTAACGCCTTCGCGCGCCCCGCAGAAGGGGGGGCCGCAGCCCCGCTGCGGCTGCTAGCGCAATCACGAAATGACGTAACGTAAACTTTCGCGTGACGTGCGCCGCGCCCCCTTCCCTTTCGCGCAACAGTTGCCAATGATCGCGGAAATTTTGCGGAATATTTCACAATCTGACGACCGGGGAGGAGAACCGATGGGTTGGCTTGCAGACGAAACAGGGCTCGACAAATGCGCGGCGAACTTCGTGCCGCTGACGCCGCTGTCGCATCTGAACCGCGCGCTCGAGGTCTTTCCGGAACGCACCGCGCTGGTCTATGGCACCACCCGCCGCACTTACGTCGAGTTCCACGCCCGGGTGAGCCAGCTCGCCTCGGCGCTGAAGGAACGCGGCATCGTCCCGGGTGACGTGGTGGCGGCGATCCTGCCCAACACCGCCCCGCAGGTCGAGGCACATTTCGGCGTGCCCGCCTGCGGCGCGATCCTGAACGCGATCAACACCCGCCTCGACGTCGACACCGTCACCTATATCTTCGAGCATTCGGGCGCGAAGATGGTGCTGTGCGACACGCAGTTCCTGAAGCTTGCCGAGGATGCGGTGAAGCAGATGCACGGCACGCCGCCGCAGATCATCGAGGTCGCCGACCCCGAGCATGGCTTCGCCGCGGGCGGCCATTACCTCGAATACGAGGACCTGATCGCCATGGGCGATCCGATGTTCGACTGGATCATGCCGCAGGACGAGTGGGAGAGCATCGCGCTCAACTACACCTCGGGCACCACCGGCAAGCCGAAGGGCGTGGTCTATCATCACCGCGGCGCCTATCTTGCCACCATGGGCAACGCGATCTCGTGGCAGATGCAGCTTTATCCGGTGCTGCTGACCATCGTGCCGCTGTTCCACTGCAACAGCTGGACCCACCCGTGGATGATGCCGATGCTGGGCGGCACCACGGTGTGCTGCCGCGACGTCACCGCGAAGGCGATCTATGACGCGATCGCCGACGAGGGCGTGACCCATTTCGCCGGCGCGCCGATCGTGCTGAACACGCTCATCAACTGCAAGGACAGCGATCGCCGCCCCTTCGACCATGTGGTCGAGGTGTTCACCGCGGGCGCCCCGCCGCCCGCCGCGACCCTCGCCGCGATCGAGCCCTTGGGCTTCAACGTGACGCAGGTCTATGGCCTGACCGAGGTCTACGGCCCCGCCACCGTCTGCACCTGGAAGCCCGAGTGGAAGGGCATCGAGGGCGAGGAACGCGCCGAGATCAAAGCCCGCACCGGCGTGCTGATGCCGATGATGGAAACCATCACCGTGCATGACCACGGCCACGAGGTCGCCCGCGACGGCGTCCATCTGGGCGAGATCGTGATGCGCGGCAACTCGGTGATGAAGGGCTATTTCAAGAACCCGCAGGCGACGCAGGAGGCCTTCGAGGGCGGCTGGTTCCGCTCGGGCGACATCGCCTTCATGCACCCCGATGGCTATATCAAGATCACCGACCGCGCGAAGGACATCATCATCTCGGGCGGCGAGAACGTCTCCTCGGTCGAGGTCGAGGGCGTGATCGCGGCGCATCCCGCCGTGTCGCTCGCCTCGGTCGTGGCCAAGCCCGACGAGAAATGGGGCGAGGTGCCCTGCGCCTTCGTCGAGCTGAAGGAAGGCGCCTCGGTCACCGACAAGGAGATCATGGCCTTCTGCCGCGAGCGTCTGGCCGGCTTCAAGACGCCGAAGCGCGTGGTCTTCGCCGACCTGCCCAAGACCTCGACCGGCAAGATCCAGAAATTCGAGCTGCGCGCCGTCGCGAAGCTGCTCGACTGACGGGATCGCCTCCGCGATGCGCAGGACGGGGGGCTTCGGTCCCCCGCTCTTCTTTCGGCCCTGCGATTGACCCCGGACCCCGATTCGCTATCCTGCCCGAAACAAGGCAGACCCGGACCGGATGACCGCACTCAAGCAATTTCTGAGGCTCGAAGCCCCCGGCATCTGGCGCGAGGGGGCCGAGGCACAGCGGCGCGCGGTGATCGTCTCCTTCGGTGACGCGACACTGGTGATCGCCGATGACCGCTCGGCGCGGGCACTGGCGCACTGGTCGCTTGCCGCGCTGGTGCGGCTCAACCCCGGCAAGCGGCCCGCGCTTTATGCCCCCTCCGAGGAACCAGGCGAGGAGCTCGAGATCGAGGACGCGACCCTGATCGACGCGATCGAGAAGGTCCAGCGCGCGATCGAGGCGCGGCGCCCGCATCCGGGCCGGCTGCGCGGGATGCTGACGGCGGGCACGATTGGCGTCGTGGTGCTGGCCGCCCTCGTCTGGCTGCCCGGTGCGCTGACCGCGCAGGCCGCGCGCGTCGCGCCGATGGCGAAGCGCACCGAGATCGGCCGCGCCGTGCTGGTCGACCTCGAACGCGCGACGGGGGCTGCGGCCTGTCATTCGAAGGCGGGCGATGCGGCGCTTGCGGCCCTGGCCGAGCGCCTGCCCGACACCGCGCAGGTCGCGGTGCTGCCGCGCGGGCTGACCGGCGGGCGTCGTCTGCCGGGCAAGATCGTCGCGCTTGGCCGCGACACCATCGCCGGCCCCGATACGCCCGAGGTTGCAGCCGGCGCGGTACTCGAGGCGAACCTCGCCGCCACGGGACAGGACCCGCTACTCGACTTCCTCCGCTGGGCGGGTGTGCGCGCCGCCTTCAGCCTGCTGATCACCGGCGATCTGCCGGCAAATGCCGTTTCGGGCTATGGCGCGCACCTGCTCAAGACCCAGCCGCCGCTGCCGCCCGAGGCGGCGCTGCTCGCGGCCTTCGGCGCGGCGGGCGTGTCCTCGACCCCCTGGGCCTATGCCCGCGACCCCTCGGGGGAAAGCGTGCTCGGACTGATCGAGGCGGACCCGTTCAAGGGCCGCCCCGCGCCCGAGCCGGTGCTGGCCGACGAGCAATGGGTGGCACTGCAGGGGATCTGCGACTGACGAAAAAGGCGGCCCGATGGCCGCCTTGAGCATCCGCGGAAGGGCGATCGTCAGCGCAGGATCGCGTCGCCGAAGCCCGCGGCGCGCACGCTGCCAAGCGCCGCACCGGCATCACCGCCCGGCATCGGCCCGGCGTAGACGATGGTCATCGGCTTGCCCGCGCGCGTGATCCGCGCGCTCGAGACCGGCAGGCCAAGGGCGCGCAGCCGCGCCTTGGCGGCCTCGGCATTGCCGGCCACCCCGAAGGTGCCGACCTGCACGTAGCGCACGGCCGCGGCGGCCCCGGGCGCTGCCACCGGCGCCACCGATTTCGTCGAGGGCCGGGCCGAGACCGGCAGCACCTGCGCCGCCTCGCGATACTGCACCATCGGCGTCGACACGATCACCCGCGCGCTGGCGGGGGTGGTGGCGGTCAGCGGCCGCGCCGGCACCTGGTTGGTCCAGACCTGTGCCTGCTGCACGTCGCCGGTGCTCGCGCGCGGGCCGCGATAGGGGTTCAGCCGGCCGTCGTCGAAGGCAGGCTTGTAGCCCGAGGGGCCGACCTTCGTCGCCACGATCACCGGCGCAAGGGTCGTCGGCCCGGCCGGATGGCGCAGATAGACCGCGTCGGGCGCGGGCGCCAGCGTGCCCTGATAGGGGCTCGAGGCGGCATAACCCTGTTGCGCGGTCATCGGCAGCGGCGCGATCGGCTGGGTCACCGGCGCGCGCGAGACCCGCGGCGCGGCCATGGCACGGCTCGTCCCGGCAACCGGCGTGGTCGAGGCGACGACCAGCCCCGGTACCGCAGCGCGGTTGATGAAGCCCACCGGGTCCTCGGTCTGCGGGCCGCAGCGCACCACGCTGCGCCCGTCCGACAGCGTATAGCGCTGCGCCACCGGCGACAGGTTCGGGCAGGTCGTGGCGGCGCCCTGCACCGTCTCGGCGGCAAGGATGGTCACCGGCGCGCCATAGGGGGCGGGTGTCACGGCAGGCGACGATGGGGCCGTGCCGCTCCAGTCGCCGCCCAGGGCATAGGGCGAGACATAGCGGCCGGGCGCGGGGGCCGCGGCCATCTTGACCGGACCGGGGGTCGGCACGGCCACGGGGGGCGCAGGCATCGCGACGGGAGCCAGGGCGGGCGTTGCCGGACGGCCGATCCGCGGCGGGGTGTTGGTGAGCGCAATGGTGGGCATCGGCTTGCCCACGCCGGGCGTCGGCTCGAACGGCGAGGCCGCACGCATCGGCCGGGCCGGAGCGGCCGGAACCGGCGCCGGAGCGGCGGCAACCCTGGCCGGAGCGGGTGCCGGCACGGCAGGTGTAGGTGCGGGAGCCGGCGCGCTCTTCGCCACGTCGAGAACCGGCGCCCCCGCCGGCAGCGACGGCTTGTAGCCGCACAGCTGCTTGCGATCGCGGCCGATCCGCGGCACCCAGTTCACACTGCCGCCATAGCCTGCACGGACGAAGACGCAGCCGGCGCTGTCGACATATTGGCGCCCCTGATAGGAGGCCGGCGGAAATTCGGCCGGCCCGTTGGTCTCGAGCCCCGCCCATGCGGCCGGGGCCCCAAGCACCGCCATCAGCAGCGTCGTCGTCAGAACCCCGCCAAACCGCATCATTACCCCCAAATCACCTCTCAGGGAAAATGACGCAGGATTGCCCGCGAGTAAAGGAAAAAGGCCTTATTTTGTGCCGAACATGCGGTCGCCCGCATCCCCTAGGCCCGGCACGATATAGCCGTGATCGTTCAGGCATTCGTCGATCGAGGCGGTCACGATCGGCACGTCGGGATGCGCCTCGCGCATCCGCGCGATGCCCTCGGGGGCTGCGAGCAGGCACAGGAACCGGATGTTCTTCGCGCCCTGCGCCTTGATCAGATCGACCGCCGCGACCGAGCTGTTGCCGGTGGCCAGCATCGGATCGACCACGATCACCATCCGGTCCTCGAGCATGTTCGGCACCTTGCAGTAATACTGCACCGGCTGCAGCGTCTCGGGGTCGCGGTAGAGGCCGACAAAGCCCACGCGCGCCGCAGGGATCAGCTCGAGGATACCGTCGAGCAGGCCATTGCCCGCCCGCAGGATCGAGATCAGCGCGAGCTTCTTGCCCTCGAGGATCGGCGCTTCCATCTTGCACAGCGGCGTGTCGATCGTCTTCGTCGTCAGCTCGAGCCCGCGGGTGACCTCATAGGCCAGAAGCAGGCTGATCTCGCGCAAGAGCTGGCGAAAACCCGCGGTCGACGTGTCCTTCTCGCGCATCAGCGTGAGCTTGTGCTGCACCAGCGGGTGGTCGACCACCGTCACGAATTCGTCCATGGCATCCCTCAGTCTTGTTCTTGCAAAAAGCTGTGCCCGGGTCCCGAGGCGCGCAAACCGAGATGCGCCGCGACCGAGGCTCCGACGTCCGAATAGGCCACCTGCCCCACCGACCGCAAGCCGACACCGTGTCCCAGCACCGGCACCCGCTCGCGGGTGTGGTCGGTGCCGTGCCAGCTCGGGTCGTTGCCGTGGTCGGCGGTGAAGATCGCCAGATCGCCCGGCCGCAGCCGCGCGAGGAAGCGGCCGGCCTGCGCATCGAACCATTCAAGCGCCCGGGCATAGCCCGAAACATCGCGGCGATGGCCATAGAGGCTGTCGAACTCGACGAAGTTGGCGAAGGTCAGGCTGCCCTCCCCGGCCTCGTCGGCCAGCCGCAGCAGATGGCCCATCAGGTCGGCGTCGTTCTTGCCCTTGTGCAGCGCGCTGATGCCGCGATGGCTGAAGATGTCGCCGATCTTGCCGATCGCATGGGTGGTGCGGCCGGCATCATAGGCCCAGTCGAGCAGCGTCGGCGCCGGCGGTTCGATGGCGAAATCGCGCCGGTTCGGGGTGCGCACGAAATTGCCCGGACGGCCGACGAAGGGGCGCGCGATCACCCGCCCGACCTTCATCGCATGCAGCCGCGGCGCGATATCGCGGCACAGCTGCAGCAGGCGGGCAAGGCCGAAGGTCTCTTCATGCGCGGCGATCTGGAACACGCTGTCGGCCGAGGTGTAGCAGATCGGCCAGCCGCTGCGCATGTGCTCCTCGCCGAGCCGCTCGATGATCGCGGTGCCGGGGGCATGGCAATTGCCCAGGATCCCCGCGGTGCCGGCCTGCGCGGCGACGAAATCGACCAGATCGGGCGGGAAGCTGTTCTCGACCTCGGGGAAATAGTGCCAGTCCCACGGCACCGGCACGCCCGCCAGCTCCCAATGCCCCGAGGGCGTGTCCTTGCCCTTCGAGACCTCGCTTGCCGCGCCCCAAAGCCCGCGGGGCGGCGCGCCGAGCCCGGGCGGGCACAGCCCCGAGGCGAGCGTGACCGCAGCGCCGAGCCCGAGCGCATCGAGATGCGGCACCTTCAGCGGGCCTGAGCGCCCCGCCTCGGCCCGCCCCGCAGCACATTCCGTGGCGATATGGCCCACGGTATTGGCCCCGGTGTCGGGTTCGCCGTCGTTGAAGAAACTCGCGGCATCCGGCGCGCCGCCGATGCCGACGCTGTCCATCACGATCAGGAACGCACGGGTCATCTCACACATCCTCCGGGCCGATGCGGCCATGGATCAGCGGCGGCTCCTCGGGCATCTCGGCACTCAGCCCATAGGCCGCGCGCACCGCCGCCACCGCCGCCTCGGCCCTGTCGGCCGTCGTCGCGTGGACAAGGGCCAAAGGCTCGCCCGGGTCCATCTCCTCGCCGATCACCGCAAGGCCCGAGAGCCCGACCGAGGGGATGATCCGGTCGGTGCCGACGAGCCGCCCGCCGCCCAGCCGCACCACCGCCTCGCCAAGCGCGCGCGCATCGACCCGGGTCACGAAGCCCGCGCGCGGCGCCGGCACCGGCACCAGAACCGGGGCCGAGGGCAGACGGTCGGGATAGCGCTCGACGAAATCGAGCGGCCCGCCCAGTGCCGCGACCATCTTGCCGAAAACCTCGGCCGCGCGCCCGGTCTCGAGCGCATGGTCGATCATCGCCGCGCCGTCGTCCATCGTCTCGGCCTTGCCGGCAAGCACCAGCGCCTCGCCGCCCAGTGCCGCGGTCACATCCCACAGCGCCTCGTTCACCGCCGATCCGGTCAAGGTCTCCATCACCTCGAGCACCTCGAGCGCATTGCCCGCCGAATGGCCAAGGCTCTGACTCATGTCGGAGATCAGCGCCGAACAGCGACAGCCCGCACCATTCGCGGTGGCGACAAGGCTGCGCGCCAGCGCCTCGGCATCCTCCATCCGCGCCATGAAGGCACCCGAGCCGACCTTGACGTCGAGGACCAGCCCGTCGAGCCCCGCAGCGAGCTTCTTCGACAGGATCGAGGCGGTGATCAGGTCGATGCTCTCGACCGTGCCCGAGATGTCGCGAATGCCGTAAAGCCGCTTGTCGGCCGGCGCGATCTCGTCGGTGGCGCCGACGATGGCACAGCCGACCTCGGCCACCACCTTCTTCAGCGCCTCGACGCCGGGCAGCGCGCGATAGCCCGGGATCGCCTCCATCTTGTCGAGCGTGCCGCCGGTGTGACCGAGCCCCCGCCCAGAGATCATCGGCACATAGACACCGCAGGCGGCCAGCGCCGGCGCGAGCAACAGCGAAACGGAATCCCCGATGCCGCCGGTCGAATGCTTGTCGATCACCGGCCCGGCCAGATCCCAGTCGAGCACCTGCCCCGAGTCGCGCATCGCCCGCGTCAGCCCGACGCGCCCCTCGGTGCCGATGCCCTTCAGGAACACCGCCATCGCGAAGGCGCCCGCCTGCGCGTCCGACACCTCGCCGGAAGCCAGTCCCGCGGCGAACCAGGCCGCGGCCTCCGTCGTCAGCCCCTGCCCGTCGCGCACGACGGCGATGATCGAGCGTGCGTCCATCAGGCGTTATCCATGTGGCTTGCGTCGAAACGGCCCGGCAGCAACTCGCCGATCGTGGTGTCGAGCCGCGCCCCCGAGGTGGTGGCGAGCGTCACCGGCGTCTCGGCGCGGCCGAACTCGGCCAGCTTCTGCCGACAGCCACCGCAGGGCGGCACCGGGGTCGGGCTGTCGGCGATCACCGCCACTTCGACAAGCTCGGTCTCGCCCGCCGCGACCATCGCCGCGATCGCACCGGCCTCGGCGCAGGTGCCCTCGGGATAGGCGACATTCTCGACATTCACCCCGCGATAGACCGCCCCCGACTTGCCCCGCACCGCCGCGCCCACCTTGAAATGCGAATAGGGCGCGTAGGCATTCTCGCGCACCTCGCGCGCCAGCTCGACAAGGGACATCGGGGCCTCCGGGGTGATTTGTCCAAACGGTTCAACTGGCCCGAAGCTTGCGCCGCCTCCCGAAGCGATGCAAGCCGCCATGCAGTGCGCGGGATGCCCCCTTGCGGCCTTGCGCCGACGGGCCTATTTGCAGCGACAGGCCGAATAGTTTAAAGCTAAACCAGTTTCAGGGAGGCCCTCATGGACGAGTCACGGCACGAACCCGCGCGTCATCCCGCGCTCGACTACCACGAATTTCCGAAGCCCGGGAAGCTCGAGATCCGCGCGACGAAGCCGCTCGCCAATGGCCGCGACCTGAGCCGTGCCTATTCCCCGGGCGTCGCCGATGCCAGCCTCGAGATCAAGGCGGACCCGACGACCGCGGCGCGCTACACCGCGCGCGGCAACCTCGTCGCCGTCGTGACGAACGGCACCGCGGTGCTGGGCCTTGGCAACATCGGCCCACTTGCCGCGAAGCCGGTGATGGAGGGCAAGGCGGTCCTCTTCAAGAAATTCGCCAATATCGACGCCTTCGACATCGAGCTGAACCAGCCCGACCCGGAAAAGCTGGCCGAGATCGTCTGCGCGATGGAACCCGCCTTCGGCGCGATCAACCTTGAGGACATCAAGGCCCCCGACTGCTTCATCGTCGAGAAGATCTGCCGCGAGCGGATGAACATTCCGGTCTTCCACGACGACCAGCACGGCACCGCGATCGTGGTGGGGGCGGCGGCGACCAACGCGCTGCGGATCTCGGGCAAGCGCTTCGACGAGATCAAGATCGTCTCGACCGGCGGCGGTGCGGCCGGCATCGCCTGCCTGAACATGCTGCTGAAGCTGGGCGTCAAGCGCGAGAACGTCTGGCTGTGCGACATCCACGGCCTCGTCTACGAGGGCCGCGCCGAGGACATGAACCCGCAAAAGGCGGCCTATGCGCAGAAATCCGACCTGCGCACGCTCGATGACGTGATCGCCGGCGCCGACATGTTCCTTGGCCTTTCCGGCCCCGGCGTGCTGAAGCCCGAACATGTGGCGAAGATGACGCCCCGCCCGATCATCTTCGCGCTGGCGAACCCCACCCCCGAGATCCTGCCCGACGAGGTGCGCTCGGTCGCCCCCGGCGCGATCATCGCCACCGGCCGCTCGGACTTCCCGAACCAGGTCAACAACGTCCTGTGCTTCCCCTTCATCTTCCGCGGCGCGCTCGACGTCGGCGCGACGACGATCAACGACGAGATGCAGCTTGCCTGCATCGAGGGCATCGCGGCGCTTGCCCGTGTCACCACCTCGGCCGAGGCGGCGGCGGCCTATCGCGGCGAGAAGATGACCTTCGGCCCCGACTACCTGATCCCGAAGCCCTTCGACCTGCGGCTGATCGGCGTCGTCTCCTCGGCGGTGGCGAAGGCCGCGATGGAGACCGGCGTCGCCACCCGCCCGATCGAGGACCTCGCCGCCTACAAGCGCGCGCTCGAGGGCTCGGTGTTCAAGTCGGCGCTGCTGATGCGCCCGGTGTTCGAGGCGGCAGCCACCGCCTCGCGCCGGATCATCTTCGCCGAGGGTGAGGACGAGCGCGTGCTGCGCGCCGCCCAGGCGATGATCGAGGAGACCACCGACCGGCCGATCCTGATCGGCCGCCCCGAGGTGATCGAGGCGCGGCTTGACCGCATCGGCCTGCCGCTGCGCCCGGGCACCGATTTCGAGGTCGTCGACCCGAACAACGACCCGCGCTATCGCGACTATTGGGAGACCTATTACCGGCTGATGGCGCGGCGCGGCGTGACCCCCGACCTCGCCCGCGCGATCCTGCGCACCAACACCACCGCGATCGCCGCGATCGCCGTCCATCGCGGCGACGCCGACAGCATGATCTGCGGCACCTTCGGGCAATATCTGTGGCACCTGAACTATATCCGTCAGGTGCTGGCGCGCGACGGACTGCACCCGGTCGGCGCGCTCAGCCTGATGATCCTCGAGGACGGGCCGCTGTTCATCGCCGACACCCATGTCCACCACGAACCGACCCCCGAGGAGATCACCGCCGCGGTGATCGGCGCGGCGCGGCACGTGCGCCGCTTCGGGCTGGCGCCGAAGGTGGCGCTGTGCTCGCACAGCCAGTTCGGCAACCTCGACATCGACTCGGGGCGGCGGATGCGGGCGGCGATGGCGCTGCTCGACGCGCGCGAGCCCGATTTCGCCTATGAGGGCGAGATGCACATCGACGCCGCCCTCTCGCCCGAGATCCGGCACCGGCTGATGCCCGAAAGCCGGCTCGAGGGCGCGGCGAACGTGCTGATCTTCGGCAATACCGACGCCGCCTCGGGGGTGCGCAACATCCTCAAGGCAAAGGCCGGCGGGCTCGAGGTCGGCCCGATCCTGATGGGGATGGGCAACAAGGCGCATATCGTGACGCCCTCGATCACCACGCGCGGGCTGCTGAACATCTCGGCGCTCGCCGGCACGCCGGTCGCGCATTACGGCTGACCCCGGCCGGTGCGGGGCACAAGCGCCCCGCACCGGATGCAAAGCGAAGAAACTTTGCAAATTGCGTTATACCGCTCACGCGGCGCCAACAAAAACCACTGCTTTGCAAAAGTTTGCGCAAGCATTGCCCGAGGAACTGCAAAATTTTCCGGTCGGAATGCCGCATTCCCCGGTAACAATCTTGCAGGAATCTCTTAGCCTCCGTAACAAGAAAACCAGCTTGGAGGAGGCATACAATGGCATACAAGGACGTCTACGCAGCCTGGCAGGCCGACCCGGAAGGGTTCTGGATGCAGGCGGCGGAGCAGATCGACTGGGTCGAGAAACCCACGAAGGCGCTCTTCGACGAGAAGGCCCCGATCTACGAATGGTTCTCGGATGGCATGGTCAACACCTGCTGGAACGCGGTCGACCGCCATGTGCTGGCCGGTCGCGGCGACCAGATCGCGATCATGCACGAAAGCCCGATCACCCATTCGACCAAGGGCATCACCTACAAGGAACTGCAAAAGCGCGTGGCCTCACTCGCCGGCGCGCTGCGCATGCGCGGCGTCGAAAAGGGTGACCGCATCATCATCTACATGCCGATGATCCCCGAGGCGCTCGAGGCGATGCTCGCCTGCGCCCGCATCGGCGCGATTCACTCAGTCGTCTTCGGCGGGTTCGCGGCGCATGAACTTGCGGTGCGGATCGACGACTGCACGCCGAAGGCGATCATCGCCTCCTCCTGCGGCCTCGAGCCGAACCGCGTCGTGCATTACAAGCCGCTTCTCGACGAGGCGATCGACATCGCCACCCACAAGCCCGAGTTCTGCGTGATCTTCCAGCGCGAGCAGGAAGTGGCGAAGCTGGTCGAGGGCCGCGACTTCTCCTGGCACGGCTTCCAGTATGGCGTGCGCCCGGCCGAATGCGTGGCGGTCGAGGGCAACCACCCGGCCTACATCCTCTACACCTCGGGCACGACCGGCGCGCCGAAGGGGGTGATCCGGGCCACCGGCGGCCATCTCGTCGCGCTGAACTGGACGATGAAGAACATCTACAACATCGAGGCGGGCGACCGGTTCTGGGCCGCCTCGGACGTGGGGTGGGTCGTCGGCCACAGCTACATCTGCTATGGCCCGCTGATCGCCGGCGCGACCACCGTGGTGTTCGAGGGCAAGCCCGTCGGCACGCCGCACCCGGGCGTGTTCTGGCGGGTGATCCAGAACAACCGGATCAAGAGCTTCTTCACCGCGCCGACCGCTCTGCGTGCGATCCGGCGCGAGGACCCGAACGGCGACTGGATCAAGCGCTACAAGCTGCACGAGATGCAGGCGCTGTTCCTGGCCGGCGAGCGCGCCGACCCGGACACGGTGAAATGGGCGCAGGAGCACCTCGGCGTGCCGGTGATCGACCATTGGTGGCAGACGGAAACCGGCTGGGCGATCGCGGCGAACCCGCTTGGCATCGAATTGCTGCCCACGAAGCTCGGCTCGCCCTCGGTGGCGATGCCCGGCTATGACGTGCAGATCCTCGACGAGGGCGGCCACCCGCTGAAGGACGGCGAGCTCGGCGCGATCGCGATCAAGCTGCCGCTGCCTCCGGGCACGCTGCCGACGCTGTGGAATGCCGAGGACCGCTTCAAGAAGAGCTATCTGAGCCACTTCCCGGGCTATTACGAGACCGGCGACGCGGGCTACAAGGACGAGGACGGCTATCTCTACATCATGGCGCGCACCGATGACGTGATCAACGTCGCGGGCCACCGGCTGTCGACCGGAGCAATGGAAGAGGTGCTTGCCTCGCATCCCGACGTCGCCGAATGTGCGGTGATCGGTGCCGCCGACGAGCTGAAGGGCCAGACCCCGATCGGTTTCTTGTGCCTGAACAAGGGCTGCACCCGCGACGAGAAGGCAATCGTGCGCGAATGCGTTGCCCTCGTGCGCGACCAGATCGGCCCGGTCGCAGCCTTCAAGACTGCGGTCGTCGTCGACCGGCTGCCGAAGACCCGCTCGGGCAAGATCCTGCGCGGCACGATGGTGAAGATCGCCGACGGACAGGATTACAAGATGCCCGCGACGATCGACGACCCGGCGATCCTCGACGAGATCACCGCGGCGCTGAAGTCGATCGGCTACCCGGCGGCATGACCGGACTGGCGGGGCCCGCTCAGGGCTCCGCCGCTTTGCTCCGCCGCTTTCCGCCGCGTCGTGTGACGGAAAGCGCCATTTTCCCCGTAAACATTTCTCCGGATTCTGCTTTTATGATGCAAACCCCGGGCTTTCGGGGAAAGGTTTCGACATGAAGACGCATGACACGCCTTCCGTTCCGCCCGGTCCTGCGCCTGATGCGCAGCTGAAACTTGCACAGATGGCCCTGCTCGGGCACGATCTGCGCGCCGCCGTCGCCGACATCCTCGCTGCCCTGCGCCTCGTCAGCCGCGAAAGGCTTGATGATGCCGCGCGGCGCCAGATCGAGCGGGTGCGGATCGCAAGCGACCTCACCGCGCGGCTGCTCGACGAAGGGCTCGTGCTCGCGGCCGCGGAGGCCGAGGCGGTCGGTGCGCAACAGGTGCAGACCGCCCGGCTGCTGCGGGAGCTCGAGATCCGCTGGTCGGGCCATGCCCGCGAACGGGGCATCACCTTGCAGCTCACCCTCGCCCCCGACATGCCGCCGGTTCTGGTGGTGGATCGGCTGGCGCTGGATCGCGCAATCTCGAACCTGCTGTCGAACGCGTTCAAATATGCGCGCAGGGGCATGGTGCAGGTATCCTTCCGCCTGACCCCCGGCGGTTTTCTGCAGATCCGCGTGCGCGACGACGGTCCGGGCTTTCCGCCCGAACTGCTCGGCCGGCTGCTCGAGCCCGGCCAGCGCGGCTCCACCCCGAACAGGCCCGGCTACGGCCTCGGTCTCGCCATCGCCCGCGACATGGCCGAGCGGCTCGGCGGCCGGATCGAGCTGCACAACCGGCCCGGCGGCGGCGCCACCGTCACACTGATCGTGCCGATGCTCTCGACCCTGCCGCTGCTCGTCGAGGAGGGGCCGACCTTGCCGGATCTGAGCGGGCTGCGTGTCCTCGTCGCCGATGACAGCCGCACTCATCAGGCGGTGATCTGCCACATGCTCGACGATATGGGGGCGACCTGCATCACCGCCGACCACGGCCGCGAGGCGCTCGCCCTGCTCGCCGCGCGCGACTATGACCTTGTGGTGATCGACATCGAGATGCCCGAGCTCGACGGTCGCGGCGTCATCGCTGCCCTGCGCGCCAGCGAGGCGCAGCGCCGGCTGCCGGTCCTCGCCTGCACCGCCGACGCCCGGCCCGAGACCCGCGAGGCGCTGCTTGCCATGGGCGCCGACGCGGTGGTTCTGAAACCGCTGATCAGCATTCCGCGCTTCGCCGCGGCCGTCGAGCGCACCTTGCAACGCGACCCGCGGCCGCAACCCGAGTCTGCCAAGACCGACCCGGGTTTCGTCGACGGGCTGCTGATCGTCGACGCGGCGCGCTTCGCCCGGCTGCTGGCGATTGCCGGCGAGGATGGCGGGCGCGAGCTGCTGCACCGGCTTCTGGCTGATCTGCGTGGCATCGACGCGCGGCTGCGCGCGGCGCTTGGCCGTGCCGACGCGGCGGCGATCCGGCGCGAGATGCATATCCTCACCGCGATCTCGGGCGAGCTCGGGGCGCAGTCGCTTTACGACTGCGCCGCCGCACTCGTCTCCGGCCTGCGCAAGGGCCGGGCCGAGACCACGGCGCTGCTTGGCCATGCGGTCTGCGAGCGGATCGCGCAGCTCATCGCCTTCACCGCCAACGAACTGAGCGCCCGCGAGGACCGGGCGGGAGACTGCCCGTGAACGAAGCCTCCGGCCCGCCGCGCACCGCCGACATCCTGCTGATCGAGGACACGCCCTCGCTCCGGTCGATCTATGACGCGCATCTGCGCAACGCGGGCTTCGTCACCCTCTCGGCCGCCTCCGCGGCCGAGGGGCTGGCGCTGTTTCGCAAGACCGACCCGGCGGTCGTGCTGCTCGACCTGATGCTGCCCGACCGCGATGGCATCGACCTGATGCGCGAGATGCTGGCGCTGCAGCCGCATACCGCGGTGGTGGTGATCACCGCCGACAGCTCGACCCAGCGCGCGGTGAAAGCGATGCGCGCCGGGGCGCATGACTTCCTCGTCAAGCCGGTCTCCGAGGCGCAGCTGATGACCACGCTCGGCAATGCCCGCGCCGCGGCCCAGCTGTCGCGACCGCAGGCGGTGCCCGGGCGCGAGGCGCCTCTTGCCGGCTTCATCGGCACCTCGGGCCCGATGCGCGCGGTCTATGCCCGGATCCGCTCGGCCGCGCGCTCGATGGCGCCGGTCTTCGTCACCGGCGAGAGCGGTACCGGCAAGGAGCTCTGTGCGCAGGCGATCCATGCGCTCTCGCCCCGCGCCGCGGCGCCCTTCATCCCCCTCGACTGCGGCGCGATCCCGGCCGAGCGCTTTGAATCCGAGCTCTTCGGCCATCTGCGCGGTGCCTTTCCCGGCGCGGTCACCGACCGGCCCGGTGCCGCGGCGCTGGCCGATGGCGGCACGCTGTTCCTCGACGAGATCTGCGATCTCGCCCCCGAGCTGCAGCCGAAGCTGCTGCGCTTCCTGCAAAGCGCGACGATCCAGCCCCTCGGCGCGGCGCAACCACAGCGCGTCGACCTGCGGGTGATCGCCGCCTCGGCGCATGAGCCGTTGCAGGCGGTGCGCGACGGGCGGCTGCGTGAAGACCTCTACTATCGGCTGCGCGTCGTGCCGATCGAGATGCCGCCGCTGCGCCAGCGGCCCGACGACATCGCCCCCCTTGCCACCGAGACCCTGCGCCGCTTCGCCATCCTCGAGGGCCGCGCCTTCACCCGGCTCTCGCCCGCGGCCGAGGCAGTGCTGCGCGCCCAGCCGTGGAACGGCAATGTGCGCGAGCTGATGAACGTGCTGCGCGCCGTCACGGTGACCCACGACGGCGACGAGCTGACCGAGGAGATGCTACCCGAGGAGATACGCCTCCCCGCCGAGCACCCACCGCCCTGCCCCGGGCTGAACATGACCACGCTCGCCGGACGCAGCCTGGCCGAGATCGAGCGGCTGGTGATCGAGGACAGTCTCGCCCGGCACGACGGATCGGTGCCGCGCGCGGCACGCGAACTCGATGTGGCGCCCTCGACGCTCTATCGCAAGCTCGACACCTGGCGGAAGGATTAGGCGAACTGCTCGCGCATCAGCCGTTCCTCGAGCCCGTGGCCGGGATCGAAGAGGATGCGGTGTTCGACCTTCGGCTCGGAACGGATCTCGACCCAGAGCACCGGCTTGACCGAGCGCGAGTCGGCATCGGCCATCACCGGCCGCTTCGCCGGATCGAGCACGTCGAAGCGCACGATCGCCGAGGAGGGCAGGATCGCGCCTTGCCAGCGCCGCGGCCGGAAGCTGGCGATGCCGGTCAGCGCCAGCACATCAGAACCGATCGGCAGGATGGGCCCGTGCGCGGAATAGTTGTAGGCGGTCGAGCCCGCGGGCGTCGACAGGATCGCCCCGTCGCAGACCAGCTCCTCCATCCGTAGCTTGCCGTTGACCGAAATGCGCAGCTTCGCCGCCTGCGGCCCAGCACGCAGCAGCGAGACCTCGTTGATCGCCAGCGCCTCGTGCAGCACCCCGTCGACCGTCATCGCCCGCATCGCAAGCGGGTTGATGACCTCTTCCTCGGCCTGGGCAAGCCGCGCCGGCAGGTCGTCGGGGGAATAGTCGTTCATCAGGAAGCCGACGGTGCCGCGGTTCATGCCATAGACCGGCAGCCCCGCCCCCGCGTGCAGCGTCTGCAGCATGAAGCCGTCACCACCAAGCGCCACGATCACGTCGGCCGCATAGCGCGGCACCTGGCCGTAGCGTTCCACCAACTCCCCGAGTGCGGCCTGCGCCGCTTCGGCATTGGCGGCGGCGAAATGGATGTGGTTCGGCCTGTTCATCTGCGCCCCCCGGGTTTCCGTCCTGATGTGACAAGCGACGATCGGAAACACAAGACGCGAATGGGGGCACGGATGCCGCGCCAAAACGTCCTGACGTCGTTTTGAGCGCTTTCGGCCTCGGAATTTCTGCGATAAACGGGCCGCGACCATCCCGTTCAGGAGACGCCCATGACCGCCCAACGCGACGCCGGCTTCTTTACCGAAAGCCTTTCCTCCCGCGACCCCGATATCTGGAAATCGATCACCGACGAACTCGGCCGCCAGCGCGACGAGATTGAACTGATCGCCTCGGAAAACATCGTCTCGAAGGCGGTGATGGAGGCCCAGGGCTCGGTGATGACCAACAAGTATGCCGAGGGCTACCCGGGCAAGCGCTATTACGGCGGCTGCCAGTTCGTCGACGTCGCCGAAAACCTGGCGATCGAGCGCGCCAGGCAGCTCTTCGGCTGCGAATTCGTCAACGTGCAGCCGAACTCGGGCAGCCAGGCGAACCAGGGCGTGTTCAACGCGCTGCTCGCGCCCGGCGACACCATCCTCGGCATGAGCCTCGATGCCGGCGGTCACCTGACCCACGGCGCGCGCCCGAACCAGTCGGGCAAGTGGTTCAACGCGATCCAGTACGGCGTGCGCAAGCAGGACAGCCGGCTCGACTACGAGCAGGTCCGCGCGCTTGCCCATGAGCACAAGCCGAAGCTGATCGTCGCCGGCGGCTCCGCCATCCCGCGGCAGATCGACTTCGCCGAGTTCCGCAAGATCGCGGACGAGGTCGGCGCGTGGCTGATGGTCGACATGGCGCATTTCGCGGGCCTCGTGGCCGGCGGGCAGCATCCCTCGCCCTTCCCGCATGCGGATGTGGTCACCACCACCACCCACAAGACGCTGCGCGGCCCGCGCGGCGGCATGATCCTGACGAACAACGAAGAGATCGCCAAGAAGGTGAACTCGGCGATCTTCCCGGGCATCCAGGGTGGTCCGCTGATGCATGTCATCGCCGGCAAGGCCGTGGCCTTCGGCGAGGCGCTGCGTCCCGAGTTCAAGGAATACGCCAAGCAGGTCGTGCTGAACGCGCAGGCGCTCGCCGACGAGCTGATGAAGGGCGGCCTCGACATCGTCACCGGCGGCACCGACACCCATGTGATGCTGGTTGACCTGCGCCCGAAGGGCGTGAAGGGCAATGCGACCGAGAAGGCGCTCGGCCGGGCCCACATCACCTGCAACAAGAACGGCATCCCGTTCGACCCGGAAAAGCCGACCGTGACCTCGGGCGTGCGTCTCGGCACCCCGGCCGGCACCACCCGCGGCTTCGGCGAGGCCGAATTCCGCGAGATCGCCCGGCTGATCGTCGAAGTCGTCGACGGGCTTGCCGCGAATGGGGAAGAGGGCAACGCCGAGGTCGAAGAGGCCGTCAAGGCCAAGGTCGCGACGCTGCTCGCGCGCTTCCCGATCTACCCGACGCTCTGATCCGATCGGATCACGTCCCGGGGCCGGCTTGTCCGGCCCCGTTTTCATTTCGACCTTTTTGCAAGAGTGTTCATGTCACCGCATGCTGCCGCCAGTACCCGTCTCGAACGGAGGCTGGGGGACTGGGCCCGGGCCCGTCTTCCCTTCGCCCTCGCCGAATTCGTCATGTTCGTGCTCAAGCAGGGCTGGGCGAGCCTGTTCGGAGGCCTGCTGCTCGGGGCGATCATGCTCAGCCGGACGATCTGGTCCGCGGACTGGCCGCTTGCCCGCTATGACGCGCTGTTCGTCTTTGCGCTGCTGGTGCAGGCGGTGTTCCTGTGGAAGGGGCTCGAGACCTGGGACGAGGCGCGGGTCATCTTGCTGTTCCACCTGACCGGCACCGCGATGGAGTGGTTCAAGGTCGCGGCGGGCTCCTGGACCTACCCCGAGCCCGGTTTCTTCAAGGTGATGTCGGTGCCGCTCTTCTCGGGCTTCATGTATGCCTCGGTCGGCAGCTACATCGCCCGGGTGATCCGCATCTTCGACATGCGCTTTGCGCCCTATCCGCCGTTCTGGCTGACCGTCGCCTTCGCCGCGGCGATCTACGTGAACTTCTTCGCCCACCATTTCCTGCCCGACATCCGCATTGCGCTTTTCGTGCTCTCGGTCGTGATCTTCGGGCGTACCCGGGTCAGCTTCCGGATCTCGGAGCGGCGCTGGTGGATGCCGATGCCGGTCACCGCGGTTCTGGTCAGCCTCGCGCTCTGGATCGCGGAAAACGTCGGCACGCTGAGCGGAACCTGGCTGTATGCCGGCCATGCCGGGCGCCATGTGGTGAACTGGGGCAAGCTCGGCGCGTGGTATTTGCTGCTCTACGTCGCCTTCGTCACGGTGACCATCGCCAGCCGCTCGGCGCTTGGCCGCGCGCCGGCGCCGGCCCGATCAGAACAGACCGCGTAGCCGCCCCACGGCCAGCACCAGCGCCCCGACCACCACGAGGCCGAAGACCACCGAGGCCGCGATCGAGCGCAGCAGCCCCTGCGCCCGCGCCCCGCTGCCGAGCGGACGCAGGTAGTTGACGCAGATGTCATAGGCTTCGGCGATCTCGCCCATGTCGGCCTGCCGCATCATCCGCGGCGAAGCGGCCAGCGCCTCGGCCTCGGCCAGCAGTTCCGCCGCCCGGCGCACCCTGCGGGGCAAGGCGCGGGAGCGGCTTTTGAGCCGGTCGCGCAGCGTGCGTCCGCGCGCCCCCAGCCGTTCGGCCAGAAGCTGCGAGACGCGCCCGGTCATCTGACGTAGGGTGATCGGATCCATCGGCGCTCCTCCTGGCGCAAAGCCTAGCCGTGCCGGCGCCCCCGTGCAACGTCCCCCCGCAATGCTGCCACTGGAACAGCGGCGCGGGCCGCGCTACCTATGCGCCATGCTGAACGTCATCGCCCATGGCAGCGACACCGAGCTGCCCCCGCTCCTCATCGTCCCCGGCCTCTTCGGCTCCGCCCGCAACTGGGGCGTGGTCGCCAAGCGGCTGTCGGAAAAGCGGCTCGTTCTGGCGCTCGACATGCGCAACCACGGCGACAGCTTCTGGTCGGGCGAGCATTCCTATCCCGCGATGGCCAATGACCTTGCCGGGGTGATCTCGGCACAGGGGCGGGCCTGCGACGTGATGGGCCATTCGATGGGCGGCAAAGCGACGATGATGCTCGCCCTGACCCGGCCCGGGCTGGTGAACCGCATCGTGGTCGCCGACATGGCGCCGGTGAACTATGACCACGGCGTCGCGCACGGCTACCTGATCGACGCGATGCAGTCGATGCGGATCGACGACATCACCTCGCGCTCGGAGGCCGACCGGCGGCTGAGCGAGCGGGTGCAGGATCCCTCGACGCGCGCCTTTCTGCTGCAGTCGCTCGAGCTGCGCAACGGCCCGGTGCGCTGGAAGTTCAACCTCGAGGCACTGAAGAACAGCCTCGACAGCATCCTGGCCTGGCCCGACCCGCTGCCCGCCACCGCCCATCCCTTTGCCGGGCCGGCGCTGTTCCTTTACGGCAAGAACTCGGCCTATGTCCGGCCCGAGTATCACGCGCCGATCCGGGCGCTGTTTCCGAAGGCCGAGTTCGAAGGCATCGAGGGGGCGGGGCACTGGCTGCATGCCGAGCGCCCGCGCGAGGTCGAGGCGGCGGTCGAGGCCTTCCTGTCGCGTTGAGGACTACGGGCAGGAGAAGGGCCGCCCCGGTTCCCGGAGCGGCCCCTTGCGTCGACGGAGAGGATCACAGACGCGCGGTGCGCATCCGGTCGATGATATTGGTCTTGGCGACGAACTGCTGGTAGAGCGCGCCAACGACATGCAGGCCGATCAGCACGAGCAGCACGGTGGTCAGCGCCCCGTGCAGATCGCCCGCATCCTCGACCCCGCCGAACCAGGCCACCGCGCCGGCGGCGACGGTGAGGATCAGCACGAGGTAAAGCCCCAGATGCGTGGCGGAGGCGATCAGCTTCTGAATCGCCGGTTCGTTCGCCGGGGCCGCGGGCACGCCGTTCTTGAAGCGCAGGGCGATCCGCCACAGCACCAGAACGAGAATGGTGATCCCGGTCGCCACATGCAGCGGAGCGAGGATCGATGCGGTGATCTGCTCGCCTTCGAGGCCGGCGTCGAAGGCTTCGCCAACGGCGTCGTTGAGCAGGAATTGCGGGATGAGGAGCACGGCGACAAGCCAGTGCAGGACGATGTGCAGGCGGGAATAGCCTTGCGGGGCGGGCATGATGACCTCCGGTTTCGGATAGCACAGTGCTGCCATGCAGCATTGCCCCCGACAAGCCTGCAATTCCAGTGAAAAGGCGCCCTGCAACCTCAGTTGCAGGGACCTTTGCCGCGATGTCAGGCGTTCGCGACGATTTGCCGGGCCACCAGCCAGGCGGCGGGAATCGCCACGACAAAGCCGATGGCCGCCGCGGCCAGCATCGACTTCATGTCGAACATGTTCATGGTCAGCGCGGCGATGATGAGGACACCGGCAAGGGTCGGGCCGGCAAGCGCGTAGATGATGCCCATCAGGCGGATCATGGGAAAGGTCTCCGTTCAGGCGCGTTTCATGCATCCACAGATCATCATTTGCGCCGGGCGAACCTTGATCTGGGTCAGATCGGCGCGCCGGGGCAGCCTGCACCCCCGCGGCGTGCTGTCGCAGTCCTAGCAGGCAAGCTCGAAGGTCGCCTCGCCGCTGTCGCCGATCAGCGAGGGGGATGACCACATCCCCCGCCCCGGGCCGACCACCATGCAGCCCGTCGCCTGCGCCGCCGCGCGCTCCATCAGCGCCGGCACCGCATCGCGCTCGGCACGGGAGAGATAGCCAAGCCGGATCACCTCGACATGATCCTCCTTGCGGAAGACGACGAGGTGGATGCCGTCGAGCGTCAGGTCATGCCGCTCGGCACCGAAGAACATCGGCCCCGGCTGCGCACCGCAGGCCATCAGCATCAGGGCGACAGGCAGGATCAGAGCGGGCAGGCGCATCGGACCTCGCAGAGGGCTGAACCCCGCCAGTGTCCCGATTCACGGTTAACAGAGCGTTAATTAACCGAGGGATGGCCGGGGCCACCGCCGCGGGGCTTACCAGAACACCGGCCCCCAAGCCGGCCCCATGCGGCTCAGCCGCTCGAGATTGCCCGAGGTGTGGCGACCGATCTCGACCATGCTCGCCTCGAGCATCGCATCGGGGCCCTGACCGCGCAGCGCAGCCACCACCGCGGCTTCCGCCGCCTCGAGGGCGGCCTGGGCCTTCTCCGCCACCATCAGGGCAAATTCCGACGGCGGCGTCGCCCACAGACCTGCCATCCCGGCCAGGCGCATCGCGATCACGGATTGTGCCTCGAAGCCGATGCGGGTGGCCTGCAGCGCCAGCGCCACCGGCGAAATCGGTTCATAGTCCATCGTTACCCTCTCTCGCGTCCGTTCCCCGGCCTCGGCCGTATCTTCCTGTGTCGCACCGGGCTGCGTCTGAGGAAAACCGTTCCGCTTATGACGGTTTTCCGGCGCCTGCGAAAGGGCGACTTTCGGGCAATGCCCTGCCGATTTCCGCAATCCCGCCGTGATCCTGGCGGCTGGCTCTTGTCTTTTCTGCAACGGCAGCCAGATCTCCTCCAAGAGCAATTGACTTCCACTCCAGTTCCTGAACCCTAGAGTTCAGGAAGGAGCCAGTGCGGCAGGACGTGCCACGCTGGCTCTCTGTTTGAAGCGAACCGGGACAGACAATGATCAAACGTTTCATCATCGCGATTCTCGCACTTGTTCTCATCGGCGGCGGCATCGTCGGCTTCAATCTGTTCCGTTCGAAGATGATCGCCCAGTTCTTCGCAACGATGAAGCCCGCGCCGGTCGCGGTCTCGGTCACCGATACCGTGCCGCAACGCTGGACGCCCGGGATCGAGGCGATCGGCACCGCCTCGGCCGCCCGCGGCGTCGATCTGGCGACCGAGGCCTCGGGCATCGTGCGCGAGATCCGCTTCGCGGCGAACGACCATGTCGAGCAGGGCCAGTTGCTGGTGCAGATCGACGACCGCCAGGAGCGCGCCGATCTCGCCGCCGCGCAGGCCGCCCTCGATCTGGCCGAAACCACGCTCACCCGCGCGCGCGAGCTGCGCGACCGCGGCGTCTCGGCCAATACCACGCTCGACAGCGCCGAGGCCGAGGCGGTCTCGGCCCGCTCGACGGTGGCGAAACTGCAGGCGGTGCTGGAAACCAAGCAGCTGAATGCGCCGTTCGCCGGCACTATCGGCATTCCGCAGATCGAGGTCGGCCAGTATGTCACCCCCGGCACCGTCTATGCGACGCTGCAGGACATCCGCCATATGCGCGTCGACTTCACCCTGTCGGAACAGCAGGCGGGCATCGTCAAGCCCGGCATGTCGGTCACCGTCACCCCGGAATCGGGCGAGGACGTGCTGGCCGGCACCGTCACCGGCATCGAGCCGAAGATCGACCCGAACTCGCGCCTCGTCACCATCCGCGCCGAGCTGCCCGACGCCGGCACCACCCTGACCCCGGGCCAGTTCCTGCGGGTGCGGGTGAACCTGCCCGAGGAAGAGGGCATCATCGCGCTGCCGCAGACGGTGGTTTCCTCGACGCTCTACGGCGACTCGGTCTTCGTGGTGCGCTCGGAAACGCCCGAGGGCGCGAGCGAGGCGCAGCTCGTGGCGCGTCAGGTCTTCGTCACCCTCGGCCGCCGCGCCGGCGACAAGATCGAGATCGTCAAGGGCGTCGAGGCGGGCGACAAGATCGTCGATGCCGGACAGAACAAGCTGACCTCGGGCGCGGTCGTGAAGATCGCCGAGGAGAACGGCACCGCCGTTCCGGCCGCCGGCAACTGAGGGACGCGCGATGCATTTCACCGAAATCTTCATCCGACGCCCCGTCCTGTCGACGGTGGTCGGCGCCTTCATGCTGCTGCTCGGCATCCAGGCCTATTTCAACCTGCCGGTCCGGCAATATCCCAAGGTCGACGAGACGGTGGTGACGATCACCACCACCTACGCCGGCGCCTCGCCCGACCTGATCCAGGGCTTCATCACCGCGCCGATCGCCGAGGCGGTGGCCACGACCGAGAACATCGATTACGTCACCTCCTCGTCGGTCAACTCGGCCTCGGTGGTGTCCGTCAACATGAAGCTCGGCTCGAACCCCGATGCCGCGCTGACCGAAGTGCTGTCGAAGGTGCAGCAGGTGCGCGGCAAGCTGCCCTCCGAAGCCGATGACCCGGTGATCGTGAAGGGCACCGGGCGTACCTTCGCGCTGATGTATCTCGCCGCGATCAACCCCAACATGACGCCCGAGCAGCTGACCGAATACCTCGAGCGCGTGATCAAGCCGCGGATGTCGACGATCTCGGGTATCGCCGAGGTCAGCATCATCGGCGCCGCGAATTACACGATGCGGGTCTGGATCGACCCCGACAAGCTCGCCGCGCGCGACGTCACCGCCTCCGAAGTGCTGGCGGCGATCAAGGCCTCGAACTTCCTGTCGGCACCGGGCAAGACCGAGAACATCGACGTCACCCAGTCGATCACGCTGAAATCGACGCTGCAGTCGCCCGAGGCCTTCGGCGCGCTGCCGATCCGTGCCACCGGCGACAAGGTGGTGCGGCTGCGCGACGTCGCCAAGGTCGAGCTCGCCTCGGACGACTCGGGCGAGATCGTCACCTTCGCCGGCCGTCAGGGCACCTTCATCGGGCTTTCGCCCACCCCCGCGGCGAACCCGCTCGACACTGCGCAGGCGGTGCGTGACGAGCTGCCGGCGATCAACAACGCCCTGCCCGACGGGATGAAGATCGAACTCGTCTATGACACGACCGAGCAGATCTCGGCCTCGATCGACGAGGTGTTCAAGACCATCGGCGAGGCCGTGGCGATCGTCATCGTGGTGATCCTGCTCTTCCTCGGCTCGCTGCGCTCGGTGCTGATGCCGATCGTCACCATCCCGCTCTCGCTCATCGGCGTGATGGCGGTGCTGCTGGCGCTTGGCTATTCGATCAACCTGCTCACGCTGCTGGCCATGGTGCTGGCGATCGGCCTCGTCGTCGACGACGCGATCGTGGTGGTGGAGAACATCCACCGCCATATCGAGGACGGGATGAAACCGATCCCGGCCGCGGTGCAGGGGATGAAGGAGATCACCGGCCCGGTGATCGCGATGACGATCACTCTCGCCGCCGTGCTCTCTCCGCTCGGCTTCACCGGCGGGCTGACCGGCGCGCTCTTCAAGGAGTTCGCCTTCACCCTGGCGGGCTCGGTGATCCTGTCCGGCATCATCGCGCTCACCATCACCCCGATGATGTCGGGGCGGATCCTGAAATCGGGCCATGCCTCGGGTTTCCAGGCCTGGATCGACAAGACCTTCGAACGCTTCGCCGGCTGGTACGAACGGCGAGTCAACGGCTCGCTCGACTATCGGCCGGTGACGGTGATGATCGTCGTCGTGCTGATCTCGGTGATGGGCTTCATGTTCATCCACACCTCGACCGAGCTCGCGCCGGAAGAGGACCAGGGCGCGGTGATCGCGATGGTGACCGGGCCGCGCTATGCGACCTCGGATTACACCGCGAAATACATCGACCGGATCGGCGCCGACACCAAGGACATCCCCGAGCTGCGCACCTATTTCTCGATCGCCGGGTTCGGCGGCCAGAAGAACCAGGGCATCTACATCTGGGCGCTGAAGGACTGGGCCGACCGCACCCGCAGCCAGAAGGAAATCCAGACGCAGATCCAGGCCTCGATCGACGCCTCGACCGGGCTCAAGGGCTTTGCCTTCGCGCCGCCCACCCTGCCGGGCACCGGCGGCGGGCTGCCGATCTCGGTGGTGATCCAGTCGATCCACGCCCCCGACCGCGTCTCCGAGGTGGCCGAGGAGATCCGCATCAAGGCGCAGCAGTCTGGCAAGTTCATCATGGTGCAGAACTCGCTCAACTTCGATGCGCCCGAGGTCCGGGTGACGATCGACCGCGACCGCGCCGCGACGCTGAACGTCTCGGTCGCCGAGATCGGCAACACCCTCGGCCTGCTGGTCGGCGGCCCGGCCGTGGCGCAGTTCGACCGCGACTCGAACTCCTACGACATCGTCACCCAGGTGCCGAAGTCGTTCCGCTCGAACCCCGAACAGCTCGGCCAGTATTTCGTCCGCGCCTCGACCGGCGAGATGGTGCCGCTGTCCTCGGTGGTGAAGATCGAAACCGGGGTGATGGCCTCGGCGGTCGAGCAGTTCAACCAGCTGAACTCGGCCACGATCTCGGCGCTGCCGATGCCCGGCCAGTCGACCGGCGACGGGCTCACCACGATCGTGCAGATCGCCCAGGAGGTGATGCCAGAGGGCTTCTTCATCGACTATTCGGGCCAGTCGCGGCTTGAGGTGAGCCAGGGGAACACCATCGCGCTCGCCTTCGGCGCCGCGGTGCTGGTGATCTATCTCGTGCTGGCGGCGCAGTTCGAAAGCTTCCGCGACCCGTTCATCATCCTGATGTCGGTGCCGCTGACGATCTTCGGTGCGATCCTGCCGCTCAACCTCGGGCTCGGCACGCTGAACATCTATAGCCAGGTCGGGCTGATCACCCTCGTCGGGCTGATCACCAAGCACGGCATCCTGATGGTCGAATTCGCGAACCAGCAGCGCGAGGAACACGGCCACACCCGGCGCGAGGCGATCGTGCTTGCCGCCAAGACCCGTCTGCGGCCGATCCTGATGACCACCGCAGCGATGGCGCTCGCGGTCGTGCCGCTGGTCATCGCCAAGGGCGCCGGCGCCGCCGCGCGCGAGGCCATGGGCATCGTGATGTTCTCGGGCCTGCTGATCGGCACGATGTTCACGCTCTTCGTGGTGCCGATGTTCTACACCTTCATCGCGCCCTCGGACGCGGCGATGCAAAAGGCGCGCGAGAAACGGCTGGCTGCGGGCTGAGCCCCCTGCCCTGTCGCACAAGACCCGCTGCCCCCGGCCCGTCCGGGGGCAGTTGCGTTTCGGCCGCGCCCCCTTGCATCCGCCGCCCCGCCCCGCTTTGATGCCGCGACCTCACCCCGGATCTGCCCTGTGCTCTTCCTCTATCGCCTGCTCCTGTCGCTTGCCCTGCCCGTGCTGCTGATCCGGCTCGGGCTGCGGGTGCTGCGCGGTGCCGAGCCCGCTGCGGCACTCGCCGAACGGCTTGGCGGCGGCGCGCCCTCGGCACCGGGGGCGATCTGGCTCCATGCCGCCTCGAATGGCGAACTGATCTCGGCGCAACCGCTGATCGCCGCGCTCTTTGCCGCGCGGCCGGGGCTGCGGCTTCTGGTCACCACGAACACCGTCACCGCCCGGGCGATGGCGCTTGGCTGGGGGGACGAGCGGATCGCGGTGCGGGCCGCGCCGCTCGACACCCGCTGGGCGCTGGCCCGGTTTCTCGCACGGCACCGCCCCGCGGCGCTGATCGTGGTCGAGAACGAACTCTGGCCGAACCGGCTGCTCGGCTGTGCCGCGTGCGGCCTGCCGGTGTTGGCGATCGGCGCACGGATGTCGGCACGCTCGGCGCGGCGCTGGCGCAAGACCGGGCTCGGCCCCCGGCTGATGCGCGCGATCACCGCGCTTTCGGCGCAGGACCCGGCCTCCGAGGCCGAGTTCCGCGCCCTCGGCCTGCCCGCCCGTGCGACGCTGCCGGTCGTCAACCTGAAGACTGCCGTGCGCCTGCCCGAACCCGATTTCAGCCTCGGCTGGCCGCGCACAACGACCCTGCTCGCCGCCTCGACGCACGCGGGCGAGGAGGAGATCGTCCTCGACGCCTTCGCCCGCGCGCGGACGACAAATCCGTCACTCCGGCTGATCCTCGCGCCGCGCCACCCGCGGCGCGGGCCCGAGATCGCGCGGCTGATCGCCGCCCGCGGCCTTGCCTTCGCCACCCGCTCGACGGGCGAGCCCGCCGCGGCGCCGGTGCTGCTCGCCGACACCATGGGCGAGATGGCGAACTGGTATGCCGCGGCGGGGATCTGCTTCATCGGCGGCACCCTTGTCGAAAAGGGCGGCCACACCCCGTTCGAGCCCGCAGCCCAGGACTGCGCGCTGCTGCACGGCCCCTCGGTCTTCAACCATGCCGACGCCTTCGCCGCCCTCGATGCCGCCCGGGGCGCGATCCGGGTGGAAGACGCCGACAGCCTCGCTGCCGGATTCACGCTTGCCCCCTCAGCGCAGGCCGATCTTGCCCGCGCGGCACGCCGCGCCCTTGCCGCGCTCGCCGCCGAGGGCGCCCCCGCCCGTCTGGCACAGGCGCTTCTTGCGCGGATCGACGCCCCGAAACGCCGCTGAAACGGGCACTTCCCTACAATTTCAGCAATTCTTCGCCGAACCGTTACATGGCTGTTATGGAAATCTGCGGCATTTCGTCCTATTTTTTTGTTCACAAGAAGATCAAGCGGCACAGCAGCCGCAACCACGGGCGAGGCCATGAAATTCGAAAGAAAGCTGGCCCTCCTGCGCGACGCGCAGGGAGCGGTTCCGGTCCAGTTCGCAGCCCTCTGCACCCGCCGCAAGGCCGGGCGCATTGAAGTGCTGCTCATCACCTCTCGCGACACGGGGCGCTGGATCCTGCCCAAGGGCTGGCCGATGGCGGGCAAATCGGGGGGCGAGACGGCGCTGACCGAGGCCTGGGAAGAGGCGGGCGTCGTCGGCCATCTCGCCGGCGCGGCGCTCGGCAGCTATGGCGCGCTGAAGGAGCTCGTTTCCGGCAAACCGATGCCCTCGCGCGTCGAGGTGCACCCGGTGCGGGTCGAGCGGCTGGCGGCGAAATTCCCCGAGAAGGGCCAGCGCCGGCGCAAATGGATGACCGCGAAGAAGGCCGCGAAATCAGTGGCCGAGCCCGAGCTTGCGACGCTGCTGCGCGCGTTGCCGCGCGGCTGAGCCGGCCCGGGCTTGCATTCGGCCCCGCTTCGCTTATCTCAGGGAAATCCCTTTCCCGCAGGCCGCCGATGATCCGCTATACGCTCAAATGCGATCAGGACCACAGCTTCGACAGCTGGTTCGCCTCCGCCGAGGCGTTCGAGAAGCTGCGCGCGGCCGGGATGGTGGCCTGCTCGGTCTGCGGCTCGGCCGTGGTCGAGAAGGCGCTGATGACCCCCGCCCTGCGCCCCGCCCGCGACACCACCGCGGAGACCGCCCCCGCGACCGCCGCGCATCCGCTCAGCACACCGCAGGGCGCGCTCGAGGCGGCACTGGCCGAGATGCGCCGGGTGATCGAGGAAAATTCCGATGACGTCGGGCGCGATTTCGCCGACGAAGCCCGCGCGATGCATGCCGGCGAGAAACCGGAGCGGGCGATCCGCGGCGAGGCCCGGCCGGACGAGGCCCGCGCCCTGCTCGAGGAAGGGATCGCGGTGACGCCCCTGCCCTTCCTGCCGCCGCGCAAGACGAACTGACCCCCTTGCAGCCGCCGCCGCAAGGCGCATTCTGGGGAAAAAGGACAAGGGAGAGAAGCACATGACCATTCTCATCACCGGCGCGAACCGCGGCCTTGGCGCCGCGCTTCTCGCGCACTATCGCGAGGCGGGCCGCGCCGCCTTCGGCACCGCCCGCCAGCCCGAGGGCGACCTGCTGCCGCTCGACGTCACCGCGCCCAAAAGCGCGGTGGCGCTGGCACAGCGGCTGAACGGGCTGCCGCTTGACCTGCTCGTCTGCAACGCCGGGATCTACCCCGACAAGGGCCAGGAGCTCGAGACCGGCTATGCCGCCCCCCTCTGGGCGCAGGGCTTCGCCACCAATGTCACCGGCGTTTTCCTGACGATCCAGGCGCTTTTGCCGAACCTGCGTGCGGCGAAGGGCAAGATCGCGATCCTGTCCTCGGCGATGGCCTCGGATGCAAACGCCCCCGGCGGCAGCTACATTTACCGCGCCTCGAAGGCGGCGGTGCTGAACCTCGGGCGCAATCTTGCGGTCGATCTGAAACCCGAGGAGATCTCGGTCGGCATCTATCACCCGGGTTGGGTGAAGACCGCCATGGGCGGCCCCGGGGCGCAGATCGAGGCCGAAACCTCGGCCGCAGGCCTTGCCGCACGCTTTGCCGCGCTCGGACCCGACACCACCGGCTGTTTCGAGGCCTGGGACGGCGCGCCGATCCCGTTCTGAGGCAAGCGGGGGCGTTGCCCCCCTTGCCCGGCCCCTCCGACCGCACAGGTTCAGAGGTCGTGCCAGAGGCCGAGCGCGCCGAGCCGGGGCGATTTCTTGTTGGTATGGCGATCCATCCGCACCAGCACGTCGCGCAGGAAAAGGACCGCGTCGTCAAGATGCGGCCCCTTGTTCAGCATCACGCATTCGGCACGCTGGCTCATCGCCGCATCGGTCATCTCGGCGCGGCTCGCCTGACCATCCTTGACCATGCTTTCGAGTACCTGCGTCGCCCAGACCACCGGCACCTCCGCCGCCTCGCACAGCCACAGGATTTCCTCCTGGATCTCGGAGAGCCGCTCGAAGCCGATCTCGACGGCGAGGTCGCCGCGGGCGATCATCACGCCGACCGGCATCCGCCCACCCGCCTCGACAATCAGCGCCGGCAGGTTGCGCAGCGCAAGCGGGGTCTCGATCTTCAGCATCAGCGAGGGGCCCGCGTGTTCGCCCACGGGTTCCGCCCGCTCCGCGAGCGCGGCGAAAAGCGCGCGCAGGTCCGCGCCGGTCTGCACGAAGGAAAAGCCGATGATGTCGGCGTGGCCCAGAACGAAGTCGAGATGGCCGAGGTCCTCCTCGGTCAGCGCCGGCACCCGCAGGTCGACGCCGGGCAGGTTCACCCCCTTCTCGGCCTTGATCTTCGCCCCCTTGCCCGGCGTGCCGGTGATCTCGGCCAGCACCCGGCCCGGGCTGACCTCGAGGATCTTCGCGCGGATCTTGCCATCGTTGATCCAGAGCGCGCCCCCCACCTCCATCGCCGCCATCAGCGCCGGATGGCTGAGGGTGATCTGCGGCAGGCCGGGCTTGGTCGAAAGCGTCTCGACCACCTCGAAGCGGTCGCCCTCGAACAGCCGCCCGGTCTCGCCCGGCTCGAGCTTTTCCTTCTTCGCGCCCTTCTCGCCCCTGCCGGGCGCCACCGTCTCGACCCGCAGCTTCGGCCCGGGCAGGTCCATCTGCACCGGCACCCTCCGCCCGGCCGCGGCGGCGGCGCGGCGCACGTGGCCGATCATCGCTGACCAGGCGTCGGGCCCGTCATGGGCGCAGTTGATCCGCATGCAATCGGCGCCGGACGCGATCAGCGTGGCGACGAGCGCGGCGTCTTCGGCCGCGTCCGAGGGCAGGGTGACCATGATCCGGGTGTTCGGATTGCCGCGGCGCGCGCCGAAGAGTGCATCGCGGCGCGCCGCGAGCCGCGCCGGGCCGGCAGCGAAGATCTCGACCGGCGGATACTCGGCCACCCCCTCGCCGCCGATGAGCGCGAGCGACGCCAGCACCGCATCGAGCGAGGGGCGCACATGCGCCTCGGAGCGGCCGAGCGAGGACAGCCCGAGCGAGGACAGCGGCGCCTGGAACGGCACCAGGTCGCCGCGCCGCAACGCGAGATAATCGGCCAGGTTGCGCGCCGAGGGCATGAATTCGGGCCGCAGGATCTTGCCGTCCCAGGCCTCGAGCGTGGTCTCGGCCCGTCGCGCCATGTCGGCACGCAGTCCTTCGAGCGCCCGGTAGAGCCCCCGCGCCTGTGCGCGCCGTTCGCGCCCTTCAACCTCTGCAAGACTCATCGCGATCCTCCTCGCTTCCCGCGGTTCCGGCTACGCCCGCCGGGTGACAGCGGCGTGACAATCGCACGACGGCCAGATCACGCCTTGCGGCACAGGCGCGCTCTTGCAAGCGCCGCCCCCTTCCGCTAGCAGAAGCGCAAAGTCCGGGGCAGAGGGCCGCGGCGTTTCAGGGGGGGTATCATGCCGCTTCTCGTCATGAAATTCGGCGGCACCTCGGTGGCCGACCTCGACCGGATCGCGAATGCGGCGGCGAAGGTGCAGCGCGAGGTCGACCGTGGCTATAACGTCATCGTCATCGTCTCGGCCATGTCGGGCAAGACCAACGAACTCGTCGGCTGGGTCGAGCAGACTTCGCCCCTCTATGATGCGCGCGAATATGATGCGGTCGTCGCCTCGGGCGAGAATGTCACCGCCGGTCTGATGGCGCTGCGCCTGCAGGAGATGGGCGTGCCGGCGCGCAGCTGGCAGGGCTGGCAGGTGCCGATCAACACCACCTCGGCGCATGGTTCGGCCCGCTTCGTCGACATCCCGAGCGCCAATATCGACGCGAAATTCGCCGAGGGCATGAAGGTCGCCGTGGTCGCAGGCTTCCAGGGCCTGTCGCCCGAGGGCCGGATCACCACCCTCGGCCGCGGCGGCTCGGACACCACCGCCGTCGCCTTCGCCGCCGCCTTCGGGGCGGAACGGTGCGATATCTACACCGATGTCGACGGCGTCTACACCACCGACCCGCGCGTCTCGTCGAAGGCGCGCAAGCTCGACAAGATCGCCTTCGAGGAAATGCTCGAGCTCGCCTCGCTCGGCGCGAAGGTGCTGCAGACCCGCTCGGTCGAGCTGGCGATGCGCTACAATGTGCGCCTGCGGGTGCTGTCCTCCTTCGAGGACACCGATGAAAATTCTGGAACCCTTGTCTGCGGTGAGGATGAAATCATGGAATCGAAAGCCGTCTCCGGTATCGCCTTTTCCCGTGACGAGGCGAAGATCACGCTCTTCACCATCGAGGACCGCCCCGGCGTCGCCTCGGCGATCTTCGGGCCGCTGGCCGAAGCCGGCGTGAACGTCGACATGATCGTGCAGAACATCTCGGAAAAGGATTATGACGAGCACCACAGCGGCGCCGTCACCGACATGACCTTCTCCTGCCCGATCAATCAGGTCGCCCGCGCGCAGAAGGCGCTTGAGGATGCGAAGGCCGCCGATCTGATCCGCTATGACGAGCTGATCATCGACACCGATGTGGCGAAGGTCTCGGTCGTCGGCATCGGCATGCGTTCGCACGCCGGCGTCGCGGCACGCATGTTCGATGCGCTCGCTGCGGAAAACATCAACATCAAGGTCATCACCACCTCCGAGATCAAGATTTCGGTGCTGATCGACCGGAAATATATGGAACTGGCCGTGCAGGCCCTCCATGATGCTTTCGGACTGGAAAAAGCGGCCTGATCTGACCGGGTCAGGCCCCTGAATGCAAGAAGCGGGGCGCGCGAGGTCGATGCCGGATCGCAGCGAGAGCGACAGCCGCAGCCGTAGCCTGCTGCGGCGTCTGCGGGACACGCTTGCCACCCCAGGCGGGGGGCAGGACAGGCTCGACCGGATCACCAGCCTGATCGCGGATTCGATGGGCACGCATGTGTGCTCGATCTACCTGTTCCGCGACCCCGAGACGCTCGAACTGTGCGCGACCGAGGGGCTCAACCCCGATTCGGTGCACCACACCCGGATGCGGCTTGGCGAAGGTCTCGTCGGCCGCGTCGCGCGCACCGGGGTGCCGGTGAACACCGGCGACGCGCCCTCCGAGCCCGGCTTCCGCTACATGCCCGAGACCGGCGAAGAGATCTATTCGAGCTTCCTCGGCGTGCCGATCCAGCGCGTGGGCGAGCGGCTCGGCGTGCTGGTCGTGCAGTCGCGCGAGGCCCGCGAATTCTCCGAAGACGAGCTTTACGGGCTCGAGGTGGTGGCAATGGTGCTCGCGGAAATGACCGAGCTCGGCGCCTTCACCGGCGAGCATAACGGCATCGGCGCCACGCATCGCTTCCCTGTCATGTTCCGCGGCACCACCGGCCAGGAAGGCGCCGCCGAGGGCCGGGTCTGGCTGCACGAGCCGCGCGTCGTGGTCACGAACCCCGTGGGCGACGACCCCGAGGCCGAGCAGCATCGCCTCGAGGAGGCGGTGATCTCGCTGCAGGCGCAGATCGACGAGATGCTGACCGCCTCGGTGGCGATGGACAAGGACCAGCGCCAGGTGCTCGAGGCCTACAAGATGCTGGCGCATTCGCGGGGGTGGGTGCGGCGGATGGGCGAGGACATCGCGCTTGGCCTCTCGGCCGAAGCGGCGGTCGAGAAGGAACAGTCGAGCGCCCGCGCCCGGCTCGAGCAATCCCCCGACCCCTACCTGCGCGAACGTCTCCACGACCTCGACGACCTGTCGAACCGGCTGCTGCGCCTGCTGACCGGCCAGGGCCGCGACACCGGGGCGGAACTCCCCGAGAATCCGGTGCTGATCGCGCGCAACATCGGCCCGGCCGAGCTTCTGGACTATGGCCGGCAGCTGAAGGGCGTGGTGCTGGAAGAGGGCTCGGTCGGCTCCCACGCCGCAATCGTCGCCCGCGCGCTGGCGATCCCGCTGGTGATCCATGCCAAGCGGATCACCACGGAAGCGTTGAACGGCGATCCGATCCTCGTCGACGGCGATCAGGGCATCGTCCATCTGCGCCCCGAAGAAACCGTCGCCGTCGCCTTCCGCGACAAGATCGCGATGGCTGCCGAGGCGCAGAAACGCTACGCCGACCTGCGCGACCTGCCGGCCACCGACCTGTCTGGCAAGACCGTGGCACTGATGATGAACGCCGGGCTGATGGCCGACCTGCCCTCGCTGATGAACTCGGGCGCCGATGGCGTCGGCCTGTTCCGCACCGAGCTGCAATTCCTGATCCGCTCGCGCGTGCCGCGGCGCGGGGAGCTTGCTGCGCTGTACAAGCGGGTGATGGACGCGGCCGATGGCAAGCACGTGCAGTTCCGCACGCTCGACATCGGCTCGGACAAGGTCCTGCCCTACATGAAGCCGCAAGACGAGCCGAACCCGGCCATGGGCTGGCGCGCGATCCGCGTCGGGCTCGACAAGCCGGGTGTGCTGCGGATGCAGTTGCAGGCGCTGTTGCGCGCGGCCGAGGGCCGACCGCTCTCGGTGATGTTCCCCTTCATCGCCACCCCCGACGAGTTCCACGAGGCGAAGGCCGCGCTTCTGCACGAACGCGACCGCGAGGCCGCACGCGGCCGCCCGGTGCCGGCCGTACTGAAGATCGGTGCGATGCTGGAAACGCCCTCGCTCGCCTTCGCCCCCGACAGCTTCTTCGAGGCCTGCGATTTCATCTCGATCGGCGGCAACGATCTGAAGCAGTTCTTCTTCGCCGCCGACCGCGAGAACGAACGCGTGCGGCGCCGTTACGACACGCTCGACAGCGCCTTCCTGACCTTCATCGAACGGATCATCGCGCGCTGCGACGTGTCGCACACGGCGCTGAGCTTCTGCGGCGAGGATGCCGGCCGCCCGGTCGAGGCGCTGACCTTCGCCGCGCTCGGCATCCGCACGCTCAGCATGCGCCCGGCCTCGATCGGCCCGGTCAAGCACCTGATCCGCCGTGCCGATCTCGACGCGCTGCGCCGCGTGATCCTCGAGGCGCGCAAGGCCGGCGCGCAAAGCGTGCGCCCCGCGGTGATGGCCTATCTCGCCACACTCTGAGGCCCCATGCCGCGCGGGCGGTGGGGAAAGAGGAGTATTTGGGCCAGGAAAAAGCCCCCTCGCGGTCTTCAGGGCCCCCGGGCTTTTCCTGGCGGAAATACTCCCGCCGGAGGCGTCTTTTTCAGCGGCGGGCGGTGATCCGCGCCACCAGCTCCTCGCGCAGAAGCCCCTCATCCTCGCCGCTGTCGCGGGCAAGGCGCTTGAGCCCGAAATGCACGCGGGCGATTTCCTGATAATAGCTGGTGAACGCATAGTTGACGGCGGCGCCCGCCACCGCGCCCAGCACCGGCGCCGTCTGCGCGGCAAGCTTCTCGCCCAGCACCACCGACAGCCGCGGCGCGACCCGGGCGATCAGCCCCGACAGCCCGGAGCCGGTGATCGTCACCTTGGCGGTGAAGAAGCCCATGTCGGTGCCGTCGTCACGCGCGAGTGGCCCGGCCGAGGCGAAGACGCGCAGACATTCCAGCCGCACCTCGTCCGAGGCCGGGTCGAAGCCGTGCTCGGCCGCGATGCCCTGGATCGCGCGCAGCAGCATGGTCACGGTGAAGGGCAGCTCCGCCAGCGCCCCGGGCAGCCCGCCGAAACCGCCCGCTGCGCCCATGGCAGTGGCAAGCGCGGTGTTCACCCAGTCGGGCCGGTCCGCCACCACGCCGCGCGAGCGGCTCGCCGCCGCCATCGCGGTGTCGAGCGCGCGCTCGGTCGCGCCCTCGAGCCCCGTGCGCACGCCCGCCGGCAGCCGGTTCACCAGCCCTTCGGCCGAGCCGCCGAGAAAGCCCAGCACCTGCATCACCGGCCCCGAGGCGCCGCGATGGCGCCGGGCAAGGGCATCGAGCTCGGTCACGAGTTTCGGATCGGTGACGGGCAACAGGATCTCGGGCGGCATCGCATCCTCCGTTTTGCCCGATATGGGGGCGCGGCGGGCCGGCGCCAATCAGGCGGTGAACTTTTCCACCGGGCCGCGCACGCCCTCCCAGGCGCCGGGCTGCAATTCAAGCGCCAGGACGCGCTCGGGGTTGGTCGGCGGCGGCATGATCACACCGTCGATCTTCCAGAAGCCGAAGCGCTGATAATAGGGCAGATCGCCGACCAGCAGCACCCGCTCCCAGCCGAGCCGGCGCGCCTCGGCCAGGCTTTCGTGCATCAGGATGCCACCGAGCCCCTCGCCCTGCCGCGTCGGGTGCACGGCGACCGGGCCCAGCAGCAGCACGCGCCGCCCGCCGACCTTCACCGGCCAGTAGCGGATGACGGCGGCCAGCACCCCGTCCTCGCGCAGCGTCAGGCACAGCGGATGGACCTTCTCGACCCCGTCGCGCAACCGATAGGAGGACAGCGCCGTGCGCCCCGGCGCGAAGCACAGGTCGTAAAGCGCCTCGACTTCCCACCAGTCGGCCTCGGTCTCTTCCTCGAGCTGATACATGGCGCCCCCGAATCCCTCGTCAGACGCGCCTAACACGCGATAATGTCAGGTTCAAATCAAAGGGATCCCTGCCGCCATGTTCTACCGCCCCGCCGATGGCCACGGCCTGCCGCACAATCCGTTCAACGCGATCGTCGCGCCGCGCCCGATCGGCTGGATCGCGACGCGCGGCAGCCTCGGCGACAATCTCGCCCCCTATTCCTTCTTCAACGCCGTGGCCTATACCCCGCCGCAGGTCGCCTTCGCCTCGACCGCGGCGAAACCTGATCGCGGCGACACCAAGGACAGCCTCGCGCAGATCCGCGAAAGCGGGGTGTTCTGCGTCAACCTCGTCTCCTCCGAGCTGATCGGGCCGATGAACGCCTCCTCGGCCCCGCTGCCCGCGGGAACGGACGAGTTCACCGTCGCGGGCCTCGAGAAGGCCGAGTGCGAGACCATCGACTGCCCGCGCGTCGCGCAGGCCCCGGCCGCCCTCGAATGCCGGCTGGTGCAGGTGATCCCGCTGCTCGGCAAGTCGAACTTCCTGATCCATGGCGAGGTGACGGGCATCCACATCCGCCCCGATTGCCTGACCGACGGCCGTTATCTGCCGCCCGACCGGCTCAGCCGGCTCGGCTACAAGGATTACGCCGCGGTGCGCGACACCTTCGAGCTCGACCGCCCGCCGGGGGGCTGAGGCACGATCGCTTTCCGCTTCCAATCGCCCCCAATATCCCGGGGTGAGGCCGAGGGGGCAGCGCCCCCTCCCTTCCCCGCCTCCTCCTGCAATCCGCCCTTTTCTTGCCCGCGCCACGCGCCTAATCTTCGCCGCGCAGCAGCAAGGAGCGGGCGATGGAACGGAAGATCGGGGTGATCGGCGGCTCGGGCGTCTACGAGATCGCCGGGCTCGAGAACGCGGCCTGGGTCACGGTCGACACGCCCTTCGGCCCGCCCTCGGACGCGGTGCTGACCGGCACGCTCGGCGGGGTCGAGATGGTCTTCCTGCCGCGCCACGGCCGCGGCCATGTGCACACGCCGACCTCGGTGCCCTATCGCGCCAATATCGCCGCGATGAAGAGCCTCGGCGTCACCGATCTGATCGCGGTCTCGGCCGTGGGCTCGCTGAAGGAGGCCTATGCGCCCGGCGATTTCCTGATCGTCGACCAGTATATCGACCGCACCTTCGCGCGCGAGAAAAGCTTCTTCGCGCCGGGGCTGGTGGGGCACGTTCCCTTCGCGCACCCGACCTGCGCGCGCCTGTCGGCGCTCTGCGCGGGCGCGGCGCGGGACCTCGGCCTGACCGTGCACGAGGGCGGCACCTATGTGGCGATGGAGGGGCCGCAATTCTCGACGCTTGCCGAAAGCCGGCTCTATCGCAGCTGGGGGGCCGACGTGATCGGCATGACCGGCATGCCCGAGGCCAAGCTCGCCCGCGAGGCCGAGCTTTGCTATGCCTGCATCGCGATGATCACCGATTATGACTGCTGGCACCCCGAGCATGACGCCGTCGACGTGGCGCAGGTGGTGGCCACGGCGATCGCCAATGCCGACAAGGCGCGCGCCCTTGTCGCGGCACTCCCCGCCCGTATCGCCGGCCCCGCCGAGGATTGCGCCGCGGGCTGCACCCACGCGCTCGACAGCGCGATCATGACCCATCCGGCGAAGCGCGACCCCGCGCTCGTCGCCCAGCTGATGCCCGTGATGGGCCGCGTCCTGAAAGGCCGAGAATGAAAACCGTCAAGGATTACATCCGCACCATCGCCGACTTCCCGCACGAGGGGATCCTGTTTCGCGATGTCACCACGCTGTTTGCCGATCCGAAGGGCTTCCGCATGGCGGTCGACCAGATGCTGACCCCCTGGGCCGGCGAGCAGATCGACAAGGTGGTGGGGCTCGAGGCGCGCGGCTTCATCCTCGGTGGCGCGATCGCGCACCAGCTCTCGAAGGGCTTCGTGCCGGTGCGCAAGAAGGGCAAGCTGCCCGGTGCGACGATCAGCCAGGCCTACAAGCTCGAATATGGCGAGGCGATCATGGAGATCCACGAGGACGCGATCGCGCCCGGCGAGAAGGTGCTGATCGTCGATGACCTGCTGGCCACCGGCGGCACCTGCCGCGCCGGCACGCAGCTGATCGAGCGGCTCGGCGGCGAGATCGTCGGCTGTTCCTTCATCGTCGACCTGCCGGAACTCGGTGGCCGCAAGCTGCTCGAAAGCCTCGGCCTGCCGATCAGCGTGCTGTGCGAGTTCGAGGGCGCCTGAGCCCTCAGCCGCGCAGCACCGCGCCGGGGTTCAGGATGCCCAAGGGATCAAGCGCCGTCTTGATCGACCGCATCATCATCAGCTTCGCCGGATCGGCATAACGCTCGAGGTCGCCGACCTTGAGCCGGCCGATGCCGTGCTCGGCCGAGACCGAGCCGTTGTAGCCGCGCACCACGAGGTCATGCACCGCGGTCTTCACCGCATCCTTCTGCGCGTCGTATTCGCTGCGGTTCCGCCCCGGCGCCGGGAAGACGTTGTAATGCAGGTTGCCGTCCCCGACATGGCCGAAACAGTTGATGCGGAAATCGCCCATGGCGGCCAGCATCGCGCCCGCCTCGGCGACGAAATCGGGGATCGCGGCCACCGGCACCGAGATGTCATGGCTCGAGATCGCGCCGATGCGGCGGTTGGCAAGCGGCAGGCTCTCGCGCAGCTCCCACATCTGCGCGGCCTGCGCCCCCGATTGCGCGATCACCGCATCGAGAACCAGATCTTCCGCCGCCTCGAAGAGCTCGACAAAGGCCGCCTCGGCGTCCATGCCGGCGGGCAGACCGAGCTCGATCAGCACCATCCAGTCCGGGTCTTCGGCAAAGGGCATGTGAACCTCGGGCCCGACCTCGCGCAGGAAGGAGAGCCCCTGGCGCGAGATCAGCTCGAAGGCCGAGACGCAGCCGGCAAAGCGGCCCTGCGCCAGACCGAGAAGCGCCACCGCCGCGGCAGGCGAGGGCAGCGCGAAGAAGGCAAGGCCCGTGACCGCCGGCGGCTCGAAGAGCCGCAGCGCCGCCGCGGTGATGACGCCGAGCGTGCCCTCGGCGCCGATCAGCAGATCGCGCAGGTCATAGCCGGTGTTGTCCTTCCTGAGCCGCGTGAGCCCGTTCCAGACCGTGCCGTCGGCCAGGACCGCCTCGATCCCGAGGCAGAGCGCGCGGGCATTGCCATAGCGCAGCACATGCACGCCGCCCGCATTGGTCGACAGGCACCCGCCGATCTGCGCCGTGCCCTGCGCGGCGATGGTCAGCGGGAAGAGCCGCCCCACCGTCTGCGCCGCCTCCTGCACCGATTGCAGCGTTGCGCCCGCCTCGACCACGAGGCTTTGCGGGTCGATCGCGCGCAGCGCCGTCATCCGCTCGAGGCTGAGCACCAGCGGCAGCGGGCCCTCGCCCTTCACCTGCCCGCCGACAAGCCCGGTGCCGCCGCCATAGGGCACCACCGCCACCCGTTCCGCCGCGGCCGCGCGCAGCACCCGCGCCACCTCCTCCGTCGAATGCGGCCGCGCCACGCCCGCGGCGCGCCCCGGCCAGCGCCCGCGCGGTTCCTCGAGGTAGCGCGGCTCCGCCTCGCCCACCTCGACGCCCTCGGCACGCAGCCGGTCAAGAAATGCCTGATCTGCCGGGGTCAGCATCGCGGTCTCCTTCTTCTGTCGGGCCCGCCGGGGCCGTCTCAGCCGATGTCGGTGCGCCCGCGCCGGTCGGCGCGCAGGTTGGAATAGAGCACGTGGTTGCGCCAGCGGCCGTTGATCTGCAGATAGCTCTGCGCCACGCCCTCGTATTTGAACCCGGATTTCTCCAACGCCCCGCGCGAGGCGGCGTTTTCGGGCAGGCAGGCGGCCTCGACCCGGCTCAGGTCGAGGACGTGGAAGGCATGATGCACGACGGCGCGGATCGCCTCGCGCATGTAGCCCTGCCGGGCATAGCGCTCGCCGATCCAGTAGCCGATGGTGCCGGCCTGCGCCGGGCCGCGGCGGATGTTGTCGAGGGTGATCGCGCCAAGGACGCGCCCGTCTTCGCGCCGGATCAGGAAGAAGGGCAGTGCCGTGCCCGCGCTCTCCGCCCGCGCCGCCCAGTAGACGCGGTTGGTGAAGGCCTTGCGCCCGAGGTGATCGGGCGACCAGGCGGGCTCCCACGGCGTCAGGAAGGCCCGGCTTTCCTCGCGCAGCAGCGCCCAGTCCCGGTAGTCCGAATGCATCGGCAGGCGGAGCGTCATGCGTTCCGTCTCGACCTTCGGCTTCCGGCGACGGACGAGCATCAGGCAGCGAGCCTCTGGCGCAACCCCGCAAGATCCGGGGCGCTGGCCGCGGGCCCGTAAAGGGCAAGCGCGGTGCGGTCCCGGGTGATCATCTCCTCGCCGTAGCGGCGCACGTCGGCGGTGCTGACCGCGTCGATCAGCCCCGCGATCTCGTCGAGCGGCGGCACCCGGCCCCAGACGGCCAGGTTGCGCGCCAGACGCTCGGCCCGGCTCGACGGGCTTTCAAGCCCCATCAGCATCCCCGCCTTCATCTGCGCGCGCGCCCGCGCCACCTCGGCCTCGGTCATGTCCTCGGCCGCGCGCTTCAGCTCGTCGATGGTCAATGCGGCAAGGCTCGCCACCTCCTCCTCGGAGGTGCCGGCATAGATGGTGATCATCCCGGTGTCGTCATAGGCGCCGGCCTGCGCGAAGATCGAATAGCACAGCCCCCGCTCCTCGCGGATCTTCTGGAACAGGCGCGAGGACATGCCGCCGCCCATGGCGGTGGTGTAGACCTGCGCGGTGTAGAGGTCGCGGTCGCGATAGGTCGGCCCCTCGAAGGCGAGGGCGAAATGCACCTGCTCGAGGTCGCGCAGCTCGCGCCGTTCGCTGCCGACCCAGCGGGCCAGCTGCGGCGCCGGCTGGCGCACCGGCGACAGGCCACCGAAGATCGCCTCGGCCTGTTTCACGATCGCGGCGTGATCGACATCGCCCGCGGCGGCCAGGATCATCTGGTCGGGGCCGTAATGCTCGCCCACGAAACGCGACAGATCCTCTCGGCCGAAACGCGACACCTTCTCGGCCGGGCCGAGGATGGTGCGGCCCATCGCCTGATCCGGATAGGCCGCTTCCTGCAGCCAGTCGAAGATGATGTCGTCGGGGGTGTCGAGGGTCTGGCCGATCTCCTGCAAGATCACGTTGCGCTCGACCTCGATCTCGCGCTGGTCGAAGACCGGGTTCAACACGATGTCCGAGATGACGTCGAGCGCAAGCGGCACGTCGGGCCCCAGCACGCGGGCATAGAAGGCCGTCATCTCGCGCGAGGTATAGGCGTTGATATAGCCGCCCACATCCTCGATCGCCTCGGCGATCTGCAGCGCGCTGCGGGTCTTCGTGCCCTTGAAGGCCATGTGCTCGAGGAAATGGGCGATGCCATTCTGTTCGGGCCGCTCGTGGCGGCCGCCGGCCATGACCCAGATCCCGACCGAGACCGAGGCAAGCCCGGGCATCGGCTCGGTGATGATCCGAAGCCCGTTCGGCAGCGTCGTGGTCTCGATCATGCGCGCCGCTCCTTGCGGATCAGCGCCTCGAGCGCGGCAAGGTCGTTCGCCACGCGGGTCACGCGCTCGGGCCGCTCGAAGAGGTCGGCCATGCGCGGCGGCAGTGCCGGGCGGAGGCCGGTGGCTTCCTCGACCGCATCGGGGAATTTCGCGGGATGCGCGGTGGCCAGCGTCACCATCGGCGTGCCCGGATCGCGCTCGATCGCCCCGGCTGCCACACCGACGCCCACGGCGCTGTGCGGGCAGACGAGTTCGCCCGTCTCCTTCAGCGTCTCGCCGATCACCTCGAGCGTGCGCGCCTCACCGACCGAGCCGCTGTCATAGGTGTCGCGCAGATGCGCCATGGCATTGGCCGAGACGGTGAAGGTACCCCTGGTCTTCAGCTCATCCATCAGCTCAGCGATGGCAGCGCCGTCCTTGCCATAGGCCCAGAACAGCGCACGCTCGAAGTTCGAGCTGACCTCGATGTCCATCGAGGGGCTGATCGAGGGGGTGACGCCGTGCTTGGTGTAATCGCCCGCCTTCAGGCAGCGGTCGAGAATGTCGTTCTGGTTCGTCGCGATCACCAGCCGCTCGACCGGCAGGCCCATCTCCTTCGCGAGGAAGCCTGCGAAGATGTCGCCGAAATTGCCGGTCGGCACGGTGAAGCTGACCTTGCGATGCGGCGCACCAAGCGCCACGGCCGAGGTGAAGAAATAGACGATCTGCGCCAGCACCCGGGCGAAGTTGATCGAGTTGACGCCGGCAAGGCCCACTTCGTCACGGAAGGCGAAGTCGTTGAACATGTCCTTCAGCTTGCCCTGGCAGTCGTCGAAATCGCCGTCGACGGCCAACGCGTGGACATTGCCCTCGATCGGCGTCGTCATCTGCCGGCGCTGCACCTCGCTCACCCGACCATGCGGGAAGAGGATGAAGACATCGACATTGTCGAGCCCGCGGAAGGCCTCGATCGCGGCCGAGCCGGTGTCGCCCGAGGTGGCGCCGACGATGGTGATGCGGCGGCCCTGTTTCGCCAGTTCGATCTGGAACAGCTGGCCGATCACCTGCATCGCGAAATCCTTGAACGCGAGGGTGGGGCCGTGGAACAGCTCGAGCAGGAAGTGGTTCGGCGCGAGCTGCTTGAGCGGCGCGCGCGCGGCATGGCCGAAGCCCGCATAGGCGCGCGCGATGGCGCCCTTCAGCTCGGCCTCGGTGAAGGTGTCGCCGGTGAAGGGGCGCATCACCCGGAAGGCGACCTCCTCATAGCTCAGCCCGGCAAGCGCCGCGATCTCGTCCGCGGTCATCACCGGCACGGTTTCCGGCACATAGAGCCCGCCGTCCCGTGCAAGGCCCGTCAGCATCGCCTCGCCGAAGCTCAGAACCGGGGCCTGCCCCCGGGTGGAGATATAGCGCATCTTTCGCCCTTCAATTCCGTCCCCGCCTGATACGCCACAACAGGAACGCTGTCATCCCTGCCCAGACGATCGCCAGCAAAAACCAGGTGATCGCGTATTCGAGGTGATCGTTCGGGATGCCCTCGGTGCCCAGCGGGCGCGGCACCACGCCCTGCGCGTCGCCCTGAACCGTGCGCGCGACGACAAGGACCGGCTCGGTGCCAAGCGCCGCAGCCATCGCCGGCACGTCGCGGGCGAACCAGATCCCGGTCTTCGTGTCCGGCGCGGGGGTATAGGCGTCGGTCTCCTCGGGCCAGTGCAGCGTGCCGGTGACGATCATCGCCGTGGTCGGACGCGGATCGCCCGCCCGCTCCTCGGGGATGAAGCCGCGATCGAGCAGCACATGCCGGCCGTCGCCGGTCTCGAAGGCCGAGATCACCTCGAAGCCCGGCCCCGTGCCCTTCTCGCCGCTCAGCACCCGGATCTCGGCCCCGGTCGTCGCCCCCATCAGCCGCACCGGGGTATACTTCAGCCCCCGCGTGTCGGTGCCCTCGGGTGGCAGCTCCTGCGGATCGGCGCCGATCCGCGCCTCGATCGCGGCGAGCATCGCCTGCTTCCAGTGCAGCCGCTCGACCTGCCAGACGCCCAGCGAAACCAGGATCGCACAGCCGATCAGGCCAAGCAGCAGCGGGAAGACGTAACGACGCATGACACCTCTCGAACGCAAGACGCGGGGGAACGCCCCCCGCGTCAGCTGTCGCGCCGGCCGGTCGGCTCAGGCACTGCCCCAGATATAGATCGAGGCGAAGAGGAAGAGCCACACCACATCGACGAAGTGCCAGTACCAAGCGGCCGCCTCGAAGCCCACATGCTGCTCGGGCGTCATCTGCCCGCGGGTCAGCCGGATCAGGCAGACCAGCAGGAAGATGGTGCCGATGATGACATGGGCGCCATGGAACCCCGTCGCCATGAAGAAGGTGTCCCAGTAGAGCGAGCCGGTGCCGATCGCCTGCTGTGCGTGCAGGTATTCGAAGCCCTGCAGCGCGGTGAAGCTGAGGCCGAGGATGACCGTCAGCACCAGCCCGTTGATCGCGTCGCGGCGGTTGTTCTCGTGCACCAGCGCATGGTGCGCCCAGGTCAGGGTGACACCCGAGAGTAGCAGGATCACGGTGTTGATCAGCGGCAGGTGCCAGGGGTCGAACAGCTCGGTTCCCGCGGGCGGCCAGACCCCGTCCTTCAGCGGATAGTCGGGGCCGAGCGGATAAAGCGCGTTCTTGAAGAAGTTCCAGAACCAGACGACGAAGAACATCACCTCGGACATGATGAACAGGATGAAGCCATAGCGCAGCCCGATCCGCACCACCGGCGTGTGCTCGCCCGCCTCGCCCTCGCGCACCACGTCGGACCACCAGCCGATCATGCAGTAGAGCACCAGCAAAAGCCCCGCGACGAAGGCATAAGGGGTGACGTGCTGCATCCAGAGCACGGCGCCGAACAGCATGACGAAGGCGCCAAGCGCGCTCAGCAGCGGCCAGATCGACGGCGGCAGGATCTGATAGTCGTGGTTGCGGCTGTGGGCCATGTCGGGGCTCCTGTCAGTTGACGGGCGTGGGCGCGGCGGGAACGGCGGCCTGCCGCTCGGGCAGGTCGGTCTCGAAGAAGGTGTAGGACAGCGTGATCGAGCGGATCCGGGCGGTGTCGGGGTTCTTCACCATCGCCGGGTCGACATAGAAGGAGACCGGCATCTCGACCTTTTCGCCCGGCGCCAGCACCTGCTCGGTGAAGCAGAAGCACTGGATCTTGTCGAAGTAATAGCCCGCGGTATCGGGGGCGACGTTATAGGCGGCGGTGCCGGCGACGGTGCGGTCCGAGGTGTTCTCGGCCTCGAAGAAGGCAAGCCCGGTCTCGCCGATGCGCAGCGTCATGCTGGTTTGCGCGGGGCGGAACTTCCACGGCATGCCCTTCGCGACATTGGCGTCGAAACGCACCTCGATGGTCTGGTCGAGCACCGCGTCCGGACCGACCGTGGCGACATTGGTGGTGCCGCCATAGCCGGTGGTGCGGCAAAACCAGCTGTAGAAGGGCACGGCGGCCCAGGCGGCCGCGCCCATGGCGAGGATCACCAGTACCAGCCGCGCGGCAAGGCGCGTGTTCGCCCGCCCGCTCATGGCTGCCCCCCGGCGACCGCCCGGGCCGCCCCCGGCGCGTCATTCGCGTGCATCCGGTCGCCCTGCCCGACCTTGACCAAGGTCAGCCCGAAGACCAGCACGACGAACAGCAGCAGCGCCGCGCCGAGGCCGAGGTTGCGGCCCAGCCGGCGCCGATGCAGCTCGTGCACATGTGCGATCGTCATGCCCAGCCTCCCCAGCCCGTCAGATGCAGCGCGCGCTCGGCCAGAAGCGCGGCGAAATGGCCGAAAAGCCACAAGAGCGAAAAGCGGAAGAGGCGTTTCTCGGCGGCGAAACCATCCGCTTCGGCCACGGCCTCGTCGCGCCGCCACAGCCGCAGCGCGCCGCGCAGGAACAGCGCATCGAGGATGACGGCGACGGCCAGGCACAGCGGCCCGCCGACCGTGCTGAAGGCAAGCGCGAGCGAGGCCGGAATCAGTGCCAGCGTATAGGCGAGGATCCAACCGCGCGTCGCCGGCCGGCCATGCGTCACCGTCAGCATCGGCACCCCGGCGCGGGAATAGTCGTCGCGCATGAAGAGGGCGAGCGACCAGAAATGCGGCGGCGTCCACAGGAAGATCAGCGCGAACATCAAAAGGCTCTCGGCCGAGATCCCGCCCGTCGCCACCGCCCAGCCGATCATCGGTGGAAAGGCCCCGGCGGCGCCACCGATCACGATGTTCTGCGGCGTGCGCCGCTTCAGCCAGACGGTATAGACGACGACGTAGAAGAAGATGGTGAAGGCCAGGAACAGCCCCGCGAAGACATTCGCGGCCAGCGCCAGCATCACGCAGGAGATGCCCGCAAGCGCCAGCCCGAAGCCAAGCGCCTCGCCCTCGCTGACCCGGCCCGCAGGGACCGGGCGGCGTTCGGTGCGGCGCATCAGCCGGTCGATATCGGCGTCATACCACATGTTCAGCGCCCCCGCGGCGCCGCCGCCGAGCGCGATGAACAGGATCGCCACCGCCGCCACGAAGGGATGCACCGGCACCGGCGCCACCACCAGCCCGACGAAGGCGGTGAAGACCACGAGCGACATCACCCGCGGCTTCAGCAGCGCGAGGAAATCACGCAGCCCCGCCTCGCCCGGGGCGGCGGAGGAAAAGGAGGTGTCGCTCATCCCCGCCCCCTCAGTTCGCCGCGACCTGCAGCCGCCCGGCGTGCCAGGCGGTGACGTCGATGCGCTCGCCGGCCGGGAAATCGGCCTTGGCGCGGGCGAGCCAGCGGTCATAGATCTCGGCAGGCACGACCTTCACCACGATCGGCATATAGGCGTGGCCCTGCCCGCAGAGCTCGGAGCACTGGCCGAAATAGACGCCCTCGCGCTCGGTATCGAACCACAGCTGCGCGATGCGGCCGGGCACCGCGTCCTGCTTCACCGCGAAGGCCGGGATCGTCCAGCTGTGGATCACGTCGGCGCCGGTCAACTGCATCACGATGCGCTTGCCGAGCGGCACCACCACCGCGTTGTCGACCGCAAGCAGATACTGATCCGGGTCATAGCCGTTCGCGGCAAGGTCCGCCTTTTCCAGCGGCATGGCGTCGAAGCTGATCCCCTCGTCGGGGTATTCATAGCTCCAGAACCACTGGTTGCCGGTCACCTTGATGACGATGTCGCCCTTCGGGATCTCCTGCTGCTTCCACAGGATCGGCAGCGAGAACGAGCCGATCACCACGAGGATCAGGATCGGCACCAGCGTCCAGGCGATCTCGAGCGGGGTGTTGTGGGTGAAGCGCTTCGGCACCGGGTTCGTCCGGCTGTTGAAGCGGATCATCACATAGATCAGCAGCGCGAAGACGAAGATGCAGATCGCGGTGATGATCGTCAGCAGCATGTGGTCAAGCCACTGCTGATCCTGGGCCAGCTCGGACGAGGCGGGCTGGAACCCCACCCCGCCAAGATGCGGCTGACCGATCACCGGCAACCCGGTGATCATGTCCTGAGCCATCACCTGCCCGCTGACACAGGCCAGCAGGAAACCGGCCGCCAAAGGGCGGCAGAGCCTCGCAAGTCGCATGTTTTCCTCCCTCGGACGGCTCTCCCCAGCCGCCCCGCCCAAACCGGTGCTTCCCTTCACCGATCCGGACGTTATGTAGGTATTGCATACACATTCAGCCCGGTCCGGCAAGCAAAAGCTGCGACACTGCGCCGCACCGGGCCGTCAGAGAGGATCGCCATGACCGAGGACCGTTTCGCCCCCTTCGAGACGCAGATCGACGAGGCCGCCGCACTTGCGGTGCTGCGCGGGGCCACCGCGGGGGCCGAGGACGGCGAGCTGTTCCTCGAGCGCCGGCGCTCCGAGGCGCTGGTCTTCGATGACGGGCGGCTGCGCACGGCCTCCTATGACGCCTCCGAGGGGTTCGGGCTGCGCGCGGTAAACGGCGAGGTCGCGGGCTATGCCCATTCGACCGAGATTTCCGAGCCGGCGCTGAAGCGCGCGGCCGAAACGGCGCGGCTCGCCGTGGGCGATGGCGGTGGCGTGATGGCGCCCCCGCCCGCCGGCACCAACCGCCACCTCTACACCGACGCCGACCCGATGGCCGACGCGGGCTTCGGCGCGAAGATCGACATCCTGTCGGAAATCGACGCCTTCACCCGCGGCCTCGACCGGCGCGTGGTGCAGGTCACCGCCTCGATGGCGGCCTCGCATCAGGAGGTATTCATCCTGCGCCCCGAAGGCGGCCTCGTGCAGGACATCCGGCCGATGGCGCGGCTCAACATCTCGGTCATCGTCGAGGAGAACGGCCGGCGCGAATCGGGCGGGCATGGCGGCGGCGGCCGCTTCGGTCTGTCCGGGCTGATCGAGCCGGCAAGCTGGCAGCCCGTCGCGCGCGAGGCGCTGCGCATCGCGCTGGTGAACCTGTCGGCCGAACCCGCGCCCGCCGGGCAGTTCGACGTGGTGCTTGGCCCGGGCTGGCCGGGCGTGCTGATCCACGAGGCCGTGGGCCACGGGCTCGAGGGCGATTTCAACCGCAAGAAATCCTCGGCCTTCGCCGGGCTGATGGGGCAACAGGTGGCGGCGAAGGGGGTGACCATCCTCGACGACGGCACCCTCCCCGACCGGCGCGGCTCGATCACCGTCGATGACGAGGGCACGCCCTCGGGGCGCAACGTGCTGATCGAGGACGGGGTGCTGGTGGGCTACATGCAGGACCGGCAGAACGCCCGGCTGATGGGGGTCGCCCCCACCGGCAACGGCCGGCGCGAGAGCTTTGCCCACGCGCCGATGCCGCGGATGACGAACACCTACATGCTCGGCGGCGATGCCGATCCGAAGGCGATCCTCGCAGATCTGAAGGACGGGATCTATGCCGTGGGCTTCGGCGGCGGGCAGGTCGACATCACCAACGGCAAGTTCGTGTTCAACTGCACCGAGGCCTATCGGGTGAAGAACGGCGTCGTCGGTGCCGCGGTCAAGGGCGCGACGCTGATCGGCGACGGGCCGACCGCACTGCACCGGATCCGCGCGATCGGCAACGACATGGCGCTCGACCCCGGCATCGGCAATTGCGGCAAGGCCGGGCAATGGGTGCCGGTGGGCGTCGGCATGCCCTCGCTGCTGATCGGCGGGCTCACCGTCGGCGGCTCGGCCGCCTGACAGGGCTTGACCGCTGCGGCGCAGCGGGCAAGCTTGCGGCAATGGCGCGCTTCCTTCTCCTTCGCACCCTCTCGCTCGCGGCCTCGCTTCTGGCGGCGAGCCTCGTCATCTTTGCGGCGATCGAGGTGGTGCCGGGCGATCCGGCCTCCTACATGCTCGGCATGAACGCCGCCCCCGACACGGTGGCGGCGCTGCGCGACCAGCTCGGCCTGAACGAGCCGCTCGGCTGGCGCTATCTGCATTGGCTCGCGGGGCTGCTGCAGGGCGATTTCGGCATCAGCTATACCTACAAGACCCCGGTCTCCGGGCTGATCGCGGAACGTCTGGCCCTGTCGGCGCCGCTCGCCGGGCTGGCGCTGATCCTGTCGACGGCGCTTGCCCTGCCCGCCGGGCTGATCGCCGCCGCGCGCCGCGGCAAGGGCGCCGATCTGGCCGTCACCGGGCTCGCACAGATCGGCATCGCAGTGCCGAACTTCTGGTTCGCGATGATGCTGGTCGCGCTCTTCGCACTGCGCTGGCAGCTGCTGCCGGCGGGCGGGTTCCCGGGCTGGGCCCATCCCGCCGCGGCGCTGCGCGCGCTGATCCTGCCCGCCATCGCCCTCGCCCTGCCACAGGCCGCGATCCTTGCCCGCATCCTGCGCTCGGCGCTGATCGAGGCGATGGCGCAGGACTACATCCGCACCGCCCGCGCCAAGGGACTGAGCCGGCGCGCCGCCCTCACCCGCCACGCGCTGCGCAACGCGCTGATCCCGGTGCTGACCGTGCTTGGCATGCAATTCTCCTTCCTGCTCGCCGGCGCGATCATCATCGAGAACGTGTTCTATCTGCCCGGGCTGGGCCGGCTGATCTTCCAGGCGATCACCCAGCGGGATCTGATCGTCGTCGAAAGCGCGGTGATGCTGCTGGTGGTTGCGGTGATCGTCGTCAGCTTCGTCACCGACCTCGCCTATGCGCTGGTCGACCCGCGGTTGCGGAGGCCGGCATGAGGCCCGCGCTGCTGATCGGCGCAGGGCTGAGCGGGCTGGCCGTCGCCGCGGCCGCGCTGTCGCTCGTCTGGACGCCTTGGGACCCCGCGGCGATGGCGATCGGCGCGCGGCTGCAGCCGCCGTCGGCCACGCATTGGATGGGCACCGACCATTTCGGCCGCGACATCCTGTCGATGCTGATGGCGGGGGCGCGCACCTCGCTCGCCGTGGCGCTGGCCGCCGTGGCGATCGGCGCCGGCATCGGCACGCCGCTCGGGCTCGCCGCGGCGGCCAGCCGCGGCAGCCTGCTCGACGCCACGCTCGCCCGGCTGAACGACCTCATTTTCGCCTTCCCTGCCCTCGTCACCGCGATCCTGATCACCGCGACGCTCGGCCCCTCGGCGCTGAACGCGACGCTGGCGATCGGGCTGTTCAACATCCCGGTCTTCGCCCGCACCGCCCGCGGCGCCGCGCTCAGCCTGTGGACGCTCGACTACATCCGCGCCGCCCGGGTGGCGGGCAAGGGCCGCGCCCGGATCTCGGCCGAACATGTGCTGCCCAACATCGCCAGCCTGCTGATCGTGCAGGCGACGATCCAGGCCTCGCTCGGCATCCTCGCCGAGGCGGGGCTGAGCTATGTCGGCCTTGGTGCGCAGCCGCCCACCGCGAGCTGGGGCCGGATGCTCGCCGAGGCGCAGACGATGGTGGCGCTTGCCCCGCATGTGGCGCTGTTCCCGGGGCTGGCGATCGTGCTCACCGTGCTCGGGCTGAACCTTCTGGGCGACGGGCTGCGCGATGCGCTCGACCCGCGGTTGCGGGGGCGGCTGACATGAGCCTGCTTGCGATCGAGCGCCTCGGCGTCAGCATCGGCACCACCGTGGTGCTACACGAGGTCTCGCTCCGGCTCGAGGCGGGCGAGATCCTCGGCCTTGTCGGCGAATCGGGCTCGGGCAAGTCGATGACGGCGCTGGCGGTGATGGGGCTCTTGCCCGAGGGGACGCAAGCCACCGGCTCGGTCCGGCTGGCCGGGCGCGAGATCACCACGCTTGCCGAACGCGAGTTGTGCCGGCTGCGCGGCGCCGGCGTGGGGATGATCTTCCAGGAGCCGATGACCGCACTGAACCCGCTGATGACGATCGGCGATCAGGTGGCCGAGACGCTGATCGTGCACCGCGGCCTTGCCCGCAGCGAGGCGCGGCGGATTGCCCGCGACCGCCTCGACCGCGTCGGCCTGCCCGCACCGCGCTTTCCGCTGACGCTTTTCCCGCACGAGCTGTCGGGCGGCCAGCGCCAGCGCGTGGCGATCGCGCTGGCCATCGCGCTGCGCCCGCAGCTGCTGATCGCCGACGAGCCCACCACCGCGCTCGACGTCACCACCCAGGCCGAGGTGCTGGACCTGCTGCGCGAGCTCGCGCACGAAGAGGGGATGGCGCTTCTGCTGATCACCCATGACCTCGCGGTGACCGCGCAGATGGCCGCCCGCGTCGCGGTGATGCAGGACGGCCGGATCGTCGAGGAGGGGCCGACCGAGGCGCTGTTCCGCGCCCCTGCCCGCCCCTACACCCGCGCCCTTCTGGCCGCCGCGCGCCTTGCCCCGCTGTCCGATGAGTATTTGGACCAAGGAAAAGCGACGGGGGCTTTTTCCTGCCAAGAAGACCCGAAACCCGACGCGGGCGCCCTGCTGCGGGTCGAGGACGCGCGCCGCAGCTACCGCCTGCCCCGGCCCGCGCTGTTCGCGCCCGCCCCCGCGCGGCATGCCGTCGATGGCGTGTCCTTCGCGCTGCATCCCGGGGAATCGCTGGGGCTCGTGGGCGAATCGGGCTGCGGCAAGTCGACTCTCACCCGCGCGATCCTTGGCCTTGATCCGCTTTCGGGCGGGCGCATCACGCTCGCCGGCGCGCCGGTCTCGCCGCGCATGCCGCCCGCGCAGCGCGCCGCCGTGCAGGTGGTGTTCCAGGACCCCTACGGCTCCTTCGATCCGCGCCAGACGGTGGCGCGGCTGATCGCCGAGCCCTTCCACCTGACCGGCCGCCCGCCGGATGCCGAGGCGCGGATCGACGCCGCGCTCAGCGATGTCGGCCTCTCGCCCGCGGACCGCGACCGCTACATCCACGAATTCTCGGGCGGTCAACGCCAACGCCTTGCCATCGCCCGCGCGCTGATCATCCGGCCGCGACTGATCGTGCTCGACGAGGCGGTCTCGGCGCTCGATGTACGGGTGCGGGCGCAGGTTCTGGCGCTGCTCGCCCGGCTGCAGGCCGCGCATGGGCTGTCCTATCTCTTCATCTCGCACGATCTGTCGGTGGTGCGCGCCGTCACCACGCGCTGTCTGGTGATGCAGGCGGGCAAGATCGTCGAGGAAGGGCCGACTGCGGATCTGTTCACCGCGCCGCGCCATCCCTACACCCGCCGGCTGCTCGCCGCGACGCCGCGGCTGCCCGAGACGTGGAGCACGCTTGATCCGCCCCCCGCCTCGGGCGCATAATGCTGCAGCGCAGCGAGGAGAGCGTCATGCAGCCGGGACCGAAGAATCTGATCACCGACATCGAGGGGCTGCGCGTCGGCAATGCGCACAGCGGGCGGCTGCGCTCGGGCTGCACGGTGCTGCTGGCGGACCACCCCTTCACCGCCGCCGTGCAGGTGATGGGCGGCGCGCCGGGCACCCGCGAGACCGATCTGCTTGCCCCCGACCGGCTGGTGCAGGAGGTCGATGCGATCGTGCTGTCGGGCGGCTCGGCCTTCGGGCTCGATTCGGCCTCGGGCGTCGCCGAGGGGCTGCGCGCGCGCGGCCGCGGCTTTGCCGTCGGCGACATGCGCGTGCCGATCGTGCCGGCGGCGATCCTGTTCGACCTGCTGAACGGCGGCGACAAGGGCTGGGGCACCAACCCCTATTCCGCGCTCGGCCGCGCGGCGCTCGAGGCGGCAAGCCCCGACTTCGCCATCGGCAGCGAGGGCGCGGGCTTCGGCGCGCTCACCGGCACGCTCAAGGGCGGGCTCGGCTCGGCCTCGGCGGTGCTGGAAAACGGGATGACCGTCGGCGCGCTGGTCGCGGTGAACGCGCTCGGCTCGGCCACGGTCGAGGACAGCCCGCATTTCTGGGCCGCACCCTGGGAGCTCGAGGGCGAGTTCGGCGGCCGCGGTGCGGCACTGCTCTACCCCGCCGCTGCCGAGCCCGCGCCGAAGAAGCGGATGGGCGAGGCCACCACCATCGCCATCGTCGCCACCGACGCGGCGCTGAGCCAGGCGCAGGCGCAGCGGATGGCGACGGCGGCGCATGACGGCATGGCCCGCGCGCTCGTGCCCTCGCACACGCCGATCGACGGCGATCTGGTCTTTGCGGCGGCGACCGGCGCCAAGCCGCTCGCCGATCCGGTCGCCGACACCTTCCTGCTCGGCCATGCCGCCGCAAGCTGTCTGGCCCGCGCCATCGCCCGCGCGGTCCATGCCGCCACGGCGATGCCGGGCGACCTGCAGCCGAGCTGGACCGCGCGCTTCGGCTGAGCCCTTTCCACCGCGGCCCCATGCACCATATTGGCAGGCAGACCGCGCAGATCGGTCACCTGCGCCGGCGCGGGTTGCCACTGCGACGGATGGACAAGGGCCGGCCCCGCATGCTTCCTTGCCGCCACGCCCAACACAGGGAGATACCCATGCTCGACACCGCCACCGATCTCAAATCCCTTCTCAAGGACCCCACCCTTCTTGCCACCAAGGCCTATGTCGCCGGCGAATGGGTCGACGCCGATGACGGCACCACCTTCGAGGTGCTCAACCCCGCCCGCGGCGACGTGATCTGCACCGTGCCCGACCTCGGCCGCGCCGAGACCGCCCGCGCGATCGAGGCCGCCCGCATCGCGATGAAGGAATGGGCCGCGCGCACCGCCAAGGAACGCGCGCAGGTGCTGCGCAAGTGGTTCGAGCTGATGATGGCGAACCAGGACGATCTGGGCGCGATCCTCACCGCCGAGATGGGCAAGCCGCTCGCCGAGGCGAAGGGCGAGATCGCCTATGGCGCCTCGTTCATCGAATGGTTCGGCGAGGAAGCCAAGCGCATCTACGGCGAGACGATCCCGGGCCACATGCGCGACAAGCGCATCCAGGTGATCAAGCAGCCGATCGGCGTCGTCGGCTCGATCACGCCGTGGAACTTCCCGAACGCGATGATCACCCGCAAATGCGGCCCGGCGCTTGCCGTCGGTTGCGGCTTCGTCGCCCGCCCGGCTGCCGAGACCCCGCTGTCGGCGCTGGCGCTGGCGGTTCTGGGCGAACGCGCCGGCCTGCCGAAGGGCATCTTCTCGGTCATCACCTCGTCGAAGGCCTCGGACATCGGCAAGGAGTTCTGCGAGAACCACACCGTGCGCAAGCTGACCTTCACCGGCTCGACCGAGGTCGGCCGGATCCTGATGCGTCAGGCCGCCGATCAGGTGATGAAATGCTCGATGGAGCTGGGTGGCAACGCGCCCTTCATCGTCTTCGACGATGCCGATCTCGACGCCGCGGTCGAGGGCGCGATGATGTCGAAGTTCCGCAACAACGGTCAGACCTGCGTCTGCGCGAACCGCATCTACGTGCAGGCCGGGGTCTATGACGCCTTCGCCGAAAAGCTGGCCGCGGCGGTTGCCAAGCTGAACGTGGGCGACGGGCTCGAGGCCGGCATCACCACCGGACCGCTGATCTCGGACAAGGCCGTGGCCAAGGTCGAGGATCACATCGCCGACGTGGTCAAGGGCGGCGGTCAGGTCGTCACCGGCGGCAAGCGTCACGCGCTTGGCGGCACCTTCTTCGAGCCGACCGTCGTCACCGGCGTGACGCAGGAGATGAAGGTCGCCACCGAGGAAACCTTCGGCCCGGTCGCGCCGCTGTTCAAGTTCGAGACCGAGGAAGAGGTGATCGAGAAGGCCAACGCCACGATCTTCGGCTTGGCCTCCTACTTCTACGCCCGCGACATCGGCCGGATCACCCGCGTGCAGGAAGGCCTGGAATACGGCATCGTCGGGGTGAACACCGGCATCATCTCGACCGAGGTCGCCCCCTTCGGCGGTGTCAAGCAGTCCGGCCTCGGCCGCGAGGGATCGCACCACGGCGTCGAGGATTACCTCGAGCTGAAATACATCTGCCTCTCGATCTGAGGCGGCGCGGCCGCGGGCGGAGCCAGCTGCTTCGCCCGCAGCAAAATCCTCGTGACGATTTGACGCGGATCAAGGCAGTTGCCTATTTTTTTGCATGTGTCTTGCAAAAACGGCGCCGCGACGGCTATGCCCCTTGGACAGTCAGGCACGAATCGCACCTTGAGCAAAGAAACAACCGTCCTCGCCTTCCCCATGCCCGCCCCGCACAAAGCGCGGCGCAATCTGCGGCATGTGCAGGAAGCCTATCGCCTGGCCGAGCTGATCGCCGCGCCGCGCGACGCCGCCGAGGCGGAACGGGCGCGTGCCGACCTCGACGCAATCCTCGCCTCGCTCTCTGCCCGCGCCTGACACTCCCCGGGAGGCCGGCAGCGAAAAGGGCCGCCCCGGCGGGACGGCCCTGCGCATGCGGATCGACGCAGGATCAGCGGCGCGGATCGCGATCGTCTTCCTCGTCCTCGTCGTCCTCGCCATGCGGCAGGTTGAAGAAGCTGTCCGCGTCCGAGAAGTCCTTCGGATTCTCGCGCTCTTCCTCGGCGGTGCCGAGGGTGAAGTTCTCGAGCCCGGCGATCGAGGAGGGCAAACGCGGCTCTTCGGTCATGCCCAGCGACTGCTCGGTCGAGACCAGCTTGCGACGCTCGTCATCCGACATCACGCCCTCGGCGGCGCGCTTCTTCGCGGCCTTCTGCACTTCGCTGTCAAGCTCCGACTGCCGGCACAGCCCAAGCGCCACCGGATCGATCGCGGTCATGCTCTGGATGTTCCAATGCGTCCGGTCGCGGATCGAGGCGATGGTGGGCTTCGTCGTGCCGACGAGACGGGCGATCTGCGCATCGGCGAGTTCGGGGTGGAACTTGACCAGCCACAGGATCGCGTTCGGGCGGTCCTGACGCTTCGAGAGCGGCGTGTAGCGCGGGCCGCGGCGCTTGTCCTCGCCGACGGCAGCGGCGTTGAACTTGAGCTTCAGCTTGTAGAGCGGGTCGGCCTCGCCCTTGTCGATTTCCTTCTGGTCGAGCTGGTTGTGCGCGATCGGGTCGAAGCCCTTCACGCCCACCGCCACGTCCCCGTCGGCGATGCCCTGCACTTCGAGCTCGTGCATGCCGCAGAAATCGGCGATCTGCTTGAAGCTCAGCGTCGTGTTGTCCACCAGCCAAACGGCGGTTGCCTTGGCCATCAGGGGCTTGTTCGTCGTCATCTGATCGGTCCTTTGCACATATCTCTCCCGGGCCGAGAAACCGGCTGCGGCGCGGGGGTCCCCGGCCGCGGTCCATTTCTGGTGGGGAATTGGTCTGCTATATAGGGCGGAAACGGCAACAGGGGAAGTGAAAATGCGGATTTCGGCGGTTCTCGGCTGCCTGTTCTGGGCGAGTGCGGCACTGGCCGAGGGCGAACGGGCTGGCGATTTCGACTATTACGTGCTGTCGCTGAGCTGGGCACCCGGCTGGTGCGCGACCGACGGCGCTGGACGCGGTGCGGCGCAATGCGATCCGGCGACCGATGCGAGCTTCGTTCTGCACGGGCTCTGGCCGCAGGATGAGCGCGGCTATCCGAGCTATTGCCGCACCACGGCACGCGATCCCGCACGCAGCGCCTCGGCGGCAATGGAAGACGTGATGGGCTCGGACGGCGCCGCCTGGTATCAGTGGAAGAAGCACGGGCGCTGTTCGGGGCTGTCGGCCGGCGACTATTTCGCGCTCGCCCGCCGCGCCTATGGCACGATCGCCATCCCCGAGGTGTTCCGCCGCCTCGGCCGCGACGTGAAACTGCCCGCGGCCGTGGTCGAAGAGGCGTTTCTCGAGGCGAACCCGGGGCTTGCCCGCGACGAGATCACCGTGACCTGCAACGCCGGCCGGATCCAGGAAGCGCGGATCTGCCTGACGAAGGATCTGCGCCCGCGCCGCTGCGGCGCCGACGTGATCCGCGACTGCACGATGAACGACGCGCTGATGGAGCGGGTGCGCTGAGCCTTTGGGCGTGGGTATCTGTGGCACGCGCGGGGGCTGCCTGCCCCCGCACCCCCGGAGGTATTTTCCGCAAGGAGAAAGGGATCAGGGCTCTTCCGGGATCCGGTCCTCGAGCGGCGGGATGGTGTAATCGGCGGCGATGCCGGGGCTGCCGGTCTCGTCATGGCCATCCGCCGCGATCCAGGCTTTCGCTGCAGCGAGGTCGGCAAGGGCGAAGACCTTGACCGCGCCCGGGATCATCGGCGCGAAGGCCTTCACGCCAAGACGGATCCATTCGACGTCGCTGACGAGCGCGATGCGGGCGAAATCGCCCAGGTGCAGCATCCCGACCTTCGCGTCTTCCCAGGCGGCGCCGGCGGTGTAGCTCTCGAACTCGGCGCCGATGACATAGAGGAGCTTCAGCCGCCCCTCGGCCGCGATCTTCGCCTCGATCGCCGGGATCAGGTCGCGGCTATAGGCTTCGGCGTCGATCGTGCCCTTGGCCTCGATCGCCAGAACGTCGGCGGGCAGGCCCGGCAGCGTCTCGAAATATCCCTTGGTCATGGTGCCTCCGTGGGGTGGGTTCAACGGACCTGCAGCACGATCTTGCCGATATGGGCCGAGCTTTCCATGCGGGCATGGGCGGCGGCGGCCTCGGTCAGCGCGAAGGTGCTGTCGTGGATCGGGCGCAGCCGGCCGGCGGCGACCATCGGCCAGACCTGCGCGCGCAGCTCGGCCGCAATCGCGGCCTTGGCGGCATCCGATTGCGGGCGCAGGGTCGAGCCGGTGATCGTCAACCGGCGCAGCATCACCTGGGCAAAGTTCAGCTCGGCCTTCGGGCTTTCGAGGAAGGCGATGAAGACGAGCCGGCCGTCATCGGCCAAGGCCTTGACGTCGCGCGGGATATAGCTGCCGCCGACCATGTCGAGGATCAGGTTCGCGCCGCCCTCGGCGCGCAGGACCTCGACGAAATCGGCCTCGCGATAGTTGATCGCGGTGGCGCCGAGCGCCGCGCAGGCGGCGCATTTCTCGGCCGAGCCGGCGGTGGCGAAGACCCGGGCGCCCAGGTTGCGCGCGATCTGGATCGCCGTCGTGCCGATGCCCGAGGACCCGCCGTGGACGAGGAAACGCTCGCCCGCCTTCAGCCCGCCGCGCATCACCACGTTCGACCAGACGGTGAAGCAGGTCTCGGGCAGGCAGGCGGCGTCGCGCAGGCTGACGCCCTCGGGCACCGGCAGGGCATGGGCGGCAGGGCAGACCGCATATTCGGCATAGCCGCCACCGGGCAGCAGCGCGCAGACCGCATCGCCCACCTGCCAGCCGGAGACACCGGGGCCGAGCGCCGCGATCCGTCCCGCACATTCGAGGCCGGGCAGGTCCGAGGCGCCGGGCGGGGCACGATAGGCGCCCGCACGTTGCAGCGCATCGGGGCGGTTCACCCCGGCAAAGGCCACTTCGATCAGGATCTCGCCCGGACCGGGCAGCGGCACCGGGCGCGAGATGGGTTTCAGCACCTCGGGACCGCCGGGGGCCGAAATCTCGATTGCCTGCATCTGCAGCGGAAGGGTCATTGCGCGTGCTCCTCATGGCCGGGCAGCGGGGCGGGCTGGGGCGCGCGGATCGCACCGAGCAGGCCCTTCAGCCCCGGCAGGCGGATGACCGCGCCCTTCACCTTCTCGAACTGCATGACGTCAGCAATGCGGCGATCGAGGAAGGCGCGGGTCTCGGCCAGCCCCTCGCTCTCGTCGCCCAGCCAGAACAGAACGGTCGAGGAGAACACGCCCGACAGCGTCATCCGCTTGGTGTACCAGTTGTAATCTTCGCTTTCGTCGCCAAGGGCGCGCCAGATCGCATCGGAGGTCTCCCACACCAGCCGGGCGCCGGTCGCTGCATGCTGCGGCAGCGCGAACAGCGAGGCGGCGCGACGCACAAGCTCCGGATCGACAAGGCCAAGGCGCAGGGTCACCGCATGGGCGACCTTGTCGCGGAATTTCATGCCGGAAAGGTCGGCATCCGTGAGCGCCGCGACCATCGCCCGGTCGGCGGCGCGGTGATATTCCACGGCGAGATCCACCGCACCGCGCGGGCAGACGAGACGAGCCAGCGCCGGGTCGACCCCGACATCCGCCACCGCCTGTCGGAAGGCGGGCTCGGACCAGCCGTCGAAGGGCACGTGCGGCTCGATCGCGGCAAGCAGCTCGGCCCGCATCCGCGCAACGTCGAGATGGTCATTTCTCATGGCATATTCCTTCGCCACGCCCCGTTTCGGGGAGTGGACAAAACTCCGGTCCCCTGTTATATGGCCCGCTCCTGCAATCTGATGCAACTCTAACTTAGGAAGGTGGTGACACCACATGCAGGTCAGCGTTCGCGACAACAACGTCGAACAGGCGCTTCGTGCTCTGAAGAAGAAACTTCAGCGCGAGGGTGTGTTTCGTGAAATGAAGCTCAAGCAGCATTTCGAGAAGCCCTCCGTCAAGAAAGCGCGCGAGAAAGCTGAGGCCGTTCGCCGTGCCCGGAAACTGGCGCGGAAAAAGGCGCAGCGTGAAGGCGCGCTCTAAGCGACTGGAACCGCTGGCGGGCTTGCCCGCACTGATGACCCCCGTGGCCCTGCCATCGGGGGTTTTTGGTTCTTTTGAACAGGTTGAACCCACCGCAGCAGGGCATCACCGGGGCAATCTCACGGTTTCGTGAATTGCCTGCCGCACCGCCCGCCTGCATCGCTGGCACCACGATGACCGATTTCGGACCCGTCTTTCATCATCTCGGCCTGATCCTGCTTGCGCTCGGGGTCGCGATGCTTGCGCCGGTGGCAGTGGATGTCCTGGCCGCCGACCCGAACGGCTTTGCGGTGTTCGAGGCGGCGCTCGAGACGATTCTCTTCGGCACGCTTTTGGCCCTCGCCGCGAGTCCGGAAAAGCCGCAACCGCTCACCCTGCGTCAGGCCTATCTGCTGACCGCGGCGATCTGGCTGGTGGTGCCGGCCTTCGGCGCCCTGCCCTTCATCCATGGCGAGCCCTCGATCAGCCTGACGGATGCCTATTTCGAGGCGGTCTCGGGCATCACCACCACCGGCTACACGGTGCTGACCGGGCTCGAGGAGCTGCCGCGCTCGGTGCTCTTGTGGCGCGGCATGCTGAACTGGATGGGCGGGCTCGGCATCGCCTTCGTCGCGATGATCTTCCTGCCGGTCATGCGCATCGGCGGCATGCGCTATTTCCAGACCGAGGGCTTCGACACCTTCGGCAAGGTGCTGCCGCGCGCGCGCGATATCGCGATCTCGCTGCTCGAAGTCTATGCCGGGCTGACGGTGATCTGCACCGTGGTCTTCGTGCTGTGCGGGATCCCGCTTTTCGACGCCGCAATCCACGCGATGGCGGCGATCGCCACCGGCGGCTTCGGCACCTATGACGCGAATTTCGCGGTCTGGCCGGTGCCCGCACAATATGCCGGCACGGTCTTCATGCTGCTCGGCGCCATGCCCTACATCCGCTTCTTCCAGCTGGTGCAGGGCCAGACGCGGCCGCTGTGGCACGACAGTCAGGTGCGCGCCTTCCTGCGCTGGTTCGTCCTCTTCAGCACGATCATGATCGGCTACCGGTTGTGGCGCGAGAGCCTGCCCATCGAGCAGGTCGTGCGCGAGACCACCTTCGACTTCGCCTCGATCCTGACCGGCACCGGCTTCGGCGTCAGCGGGGTCGAACCCTGGGGCACCTTCGCGATGGTGGTGGCCTTTCTGCTCGGCCTGATCGGCGGCTGCACCGGGTCGAGCTCGGGGGCGCTGTCGGTGTTCCGGGTGCAGGTGGTGCTGTCGGTGATCCGCGCCGCGATCCGGCAACTCCATTCGCCGCACCGGGTGGTGCAGCCGCGCTATGACGGCAAAACGCTCGACGAGGAGACGCTCGGCCCGCTGATGCTGCATGTCTCGGGCTATATCCTGACGCTCGGCGTGCTCTCGGTGCTGATGTCGATGGCGGGGGTCGACCTGACCTCGTCGCTGTTCGCGATCTGGGGCTGCCTTGGCAACATCGGCTTCGGCCTCGGCCCGATGGTGGCCCGCACCGGCACGATGGTCGATTTCAACGACACCGCCACCTGGATCATGATCCTCGCCATGCTGCTCGGCCGGCTCGGCATGCTGGCGATCTTCGTGCTGTTCCTGCCGCGGTTCTGGCGCGACTAGACCGGCAGCGCCGTGGTCTTGAACACCGTGCGCAGCGCGAAACTCGACTGCATCCCCTGCACACCGGGCAGCCGCGCCAGTTTCGCGCGGTGGATGCGGGCGAAATCCTCGGTGTCCTCGGCTACCACCTTCAGCAGGTAATCGGCCGAGCCCGCCATCAGGTGACATTCGAGCACGTCGGGGATCTTCTTCACCTCGCGCTCGAAGGCCTCGAGCACCTCGTCCGCCTGCCCCGACAGCGTGATCTCGACGAAGACGGTGGTCGGCCGGCCGAGCTTGCGGGCATCGAGCAGCGCGACATAGTCGCGGATATAGCCCTCTTCCTCGAGCCGCTGCACCCGCCGGTGACAGGCCGAGGCCGAGAGGTTCACCCGCTCGGACAGCTCGGCATTGGAGATCCGCCCCTGCTTTTGCAGGACGGTGAGGATTCGACGATCCGTCGCGTCAAGGGTCATGGTCACGCAATCTTCTTCGCCGCGAAGGGCATACGGTCGAAGATATGCGCGCCCATGGCCGAAAAACGCAACCGCTTTTCGATGCAATTTTGCGCGCCCGGGCGCAGGCTGGGGTGGAGGAGCATTTCGGATCGGAGGAGGACCGGATGAAGATCGGATGTGTGAGGGAGATCAAGCCCCAGGAATTTCGCGTCGGCCTGACGCCCTCGGCCGCGCAGGAGGCCGTGGCGCATGGCCATGCCGTGCTGATCGAGGCCGGTGCCGGGATCGGCTCGGGCTTCACCGATGCCGATTATGTCGCCGCAGGCGCGCAGATCGCCGCCGATGCCGCCGCAGTCTGGGCGGCGGCGGAGATGGTGGTGAAGGTGAAGGAGCCGCAGCCGGGCGAGCGCGCGATGCTGCGCCCGGGGCAGGTGCTGTTCACCTATCTGCATCTCGCGCCGGACCCGGCGCAGACACATGACCTGCTCGCCTCGGGGGCGACCTGCATCGCCTACGAGACGGTGACCGACAGCAAGGGCGGGCTGCCGCTGCTGGCCCCGATGTCGGAAGTGGCGGGGCGGCTTGCACCGCAGGTCGGGGCCTGGGCTTTGCAGAAGGCGAATGGAGGGCGCGGCGTGCTGCTGGGCGGTGTGCCGGGTGTGCGCCCCGCGCATGTGGTCATCATCGGCGGCGGTGTGGTCGGCACGGCGGCGGCGCGCGTCGCCGCCGGCATGGGCGCCCATGTCACCGTGCTCGACCGCTCGATCCCGCGGCTAAGCTATCTCGACGACGTCTTTATGGGGCGGCTGACGACGCAATATTCCGACCGCGCCGCCACTGCCGAACTCGTTGCGACGGCAGACATGGTGATCGGCGCCGTGCTGATCCCGGGCGCCGCAGCGCCGAAACTGGTGACGCGGGCGATGCTGAAGACGATGAAACCGGGCGCCGTGCTCGTCGACGTGGCGATCGACCAGGGCGGCTGTTTCGAGACCTCTCGCCCGACGACGCATGAAGACCCGATCTACGAAGTCGACGGGGTGATCCACTATTGCGTGGCGAACATGCCGGGCGCCGTTGCCCGCACCGCGACGCAGGCGCTTGGCAATGCCACCCTGCCCTTCGTGCTGGCGCTCGCCGACAAGGGCTGGCGGCAGGCTTGCCTGGAGGACGCACATCTCCTCGACGGGCTGAACGTGCACGCCGGGCGGCTGACCTGCGCCCCGGTCGGCGCCGCCCTTGGCCTGCCGGTGATCTCTGGCGCCGAGGCGCTTGGGCTGTGACGCAAAGGGCCCGGTCATGCGGACCGGGCCCCTCCCCTTCCGGCCGGTGCCGGATCACTTCTTCAGCGCGTCGCGGATCTCCAGCAGCACGTCGAGCTCGCTCGGGCCGGCGGGAGCGGCGGCTTCCTTCTTCTCGGCAGCGTCCTTGACCCGGTTCACCAGCTTCACCAGCAGGAACACGACAAAGGCGATAATCAGGAAGTTGATGACCGCGGTGATGAAGGCGCCATAGGCGAAGACCGGCGCGCCGGCCTCTTTCGCCGCGGCAAGCGAGGGATAGTCACCCGCACCGAGGTTGATGAACAGGTTCGAGAAATCGAGCCCGCCGGTGACGACGCCGATGATCGGGTTGATCAGATCCGCCACCAGAGAATTGACGATCGCGGTGAAGGCCGCGCCGATGATGATGCCCACCGCCATGTCGACGACATTCCCGCGGGCGATGAAATTCTTGAACTCTTGCAACATGTTATGCCCCTCTCAGCGCCCCTGTGGCAGGCGCAGACCGGCGCAGGGTAGCATGCTCCTGCTGCGGCTGCATCTTTTCCTTGCAGCGGAAATGTGCTCGGCTCGGCGCAAACAGGAGGTGTCGATGACCGATCTCACGCAATTCCCGATCACTAGGCGCTGGCCCGCGGAAAACCCCGAGGCGATCCAGCTTTACTCGCTGCCCACACCGAACGGGGTGAAGGTGTCGATCATGCTCGAGGAGACCGGCCTCGCCTACGAGCCGCATCTCGTGCGCTTCGACACGAACGACCAGATGACGCCCGAATTCCTGTCGCTCGCACCGAACAACAAGATCCCCGCGATCCTTGATCCGAACGGGCCCGGGGGCGAACCGCTCGGCCTGTTCGAAAGCGGCGCGATCCTGATCTATCTGGCCGAGAAGAGCGGGATGCTGCTGCCGCAGGCGCAGCGCTACGAGGTGCTGCAATGGCTGATGTGGCAGATGGGCGGGCTTGGCCCGATGCTCGGCCAGCTCGGCTATTTCCACACCTTCGCCGGCAAGGAGATCGAGGATCCGCGCCCGAAGGAACGCTTCCGCACCGAGGCGGCACGGCTGCTGAAGGTGCTCGACGGGCGGCTTGCGGGCCGGGACTGGGTGGCGGGCGACTATTCCATCGCCGATATCGCCATCGCGCCCTGGCTGCGCACGCTGCGCGACTTCTACAAGGCCGCCGATCTGGCCGGCTGGGCCGATCTGGCCCATGTGCCGGCTTATCTCGAGCGCTTCCTTGCCCGTCCGGCGGTGCAGCGCGGGCTGCTGATCCCGAAACGCGACTGAGGCCGGGCGCAACGGTGACCGCCGCGGTCATGCCGCGGCGGGGCCGGATCTCATTCGGCGCGCAGCACCTTGCACAGCGGCTCGAACAGCTCGCCGTTCGCGGCGATCACGCTGCCGGTCTCGAAGATGTCGCGGCCTTCGCGCACCGGGCCGACGAAACCGCCGGCTTCCTTCACCAGCAGCAGGCCGGCCGCGATGTCCCAGGCCTTGATGCCACGCTCCCAATAGCCCTCGTACTTGCCCGCCGCCACATAGGCGAGGTCGAGCGAGGCGGCACCGAAACGGCGCACGCCGGCACAGACCGGCATCAGCCGGGCCAGATCCTGCAGCGTCGCGGGCAGGGTCGAGCGGCCGCCGAAGGGCACGCCGGTGGCGAAGATCGACTCGATCATCCGGTTGCGGCCCGAAACGCGCAGGCGCATCTCGTTCATGAAGGCGCCCGAGCCCTTCTCGGCCCAGTAAAGCTCGTCCTTGGCGGCGTCGAAGATCACCGCCGAGACGATCTCGCCCTTGTGCTCGAGCGCGATCGACACCGCCCAGTGCGGCAGGCCGTGCAGGAAGTTGGTGGTGCCGTCGAGCGGATCGACGATCCAGCGCCGGGTCGGGTCCTCGCCCGCCTCTTCGCCGGTCTCCTCGCCGAGCCAGCCATAGGAAGGGCGCGCCCCGCGCAGCTCTTCCTTGATGATCCGTTCCGCCTCGCGGTCGGCGCGGCTGACGAAGTCGCCCGGCCCCTTGGCCGAGACCTGCAGGTTCTCGACCTCGCGGAAATCCTTCACCAGCGAGCGGCCGGCCTTGCGCGCGGCCTTGATCATCAGATTGAGGTTGGCGCTGCCTTGCATCGGTTCGCTCCTTCGGTTCAGGCCGCTGCCTTACACGGGCGGAGGCCGGAATCCAAGGGGTTTGCGGCCCGGTCCGGGCGGATTCAGCCGCGCAGGAACTCGCGCCGTCGCGGCAGCAGGATGGTGAGCACGCCAAGCGCCGGCAGACCCGAGCAGATCAGATAGACGAAGCGGATGCCGTGATGGTCGGCCAGCACCCCAAGCGCCGCCGCGGCGATGCCGCCCATGCCGAAGCTGAGCCCGAAGAAGATGCCCGCCACCATGCCGACGCGGCCGGGCAGCAGTTCCTGCGCGAAGACCACGATCGCCGAGAAGGCCGAGGCGAGGATCAGCCCGATCAGCACCGTCAGCACGCCCGAGGCAACCAGCCCCACATGCGGCAGCGCCAAGGTGAAGGGCAGCACGCCGAGGATCGAGACCCAGATCACCGCCATCGGCCCCCAGCGGTCGGCGACCGGCCCGCCCAGCACCGTGCCCGCGGCAACGGCGCCGAGGAACAGGAACAGCATCAGCTGCGCGGTGCGGGTGTCCACGTGGAAGGTGTCGATGAGGTAGAAGGTGTAATACGAACTCATCGAGGCCATGTAGATGTTCTTGGTGAAGGTCAGGAAGGCCAGCACCGTCAGCGCCAGCACCACGCGGTTGCGCGGCAGCGGCAAGGTCTTGTCCATCGCCTTGCGGGCGCGCGTCTTCAGATGCGTGCCATACCAGCGGCTGACCCGGGTCAGGATGGTGCCGGCGATCACCGCAAGCAGGCCGAAGACGGCGACCGAGCCGCGCCCGAAGGGCAACACGACGAAGGCGGCAAGCAGCGGGCCGATGGCCGTGCCGAAATTGCCGCCCACCTGAAACACCGATTGCGCGAGCCCGAAGCGCCCGCCCGAGGCGAGCCGCGCCACCCGGCTCGACTCGGGGTGGAAGATCGCCGAGCCGAAGCCGATCAGCATCGCGCCGACGATCAGCAGCGGCCAGCTTGGCGCGAAGGCGAGCACCATCACGCCGAGGAAGGTCGAGACCGAGGCGAGCGGCAGCGACCAGGGCTGCGGCCGGGCGTCGGTAAAGATGCCGATCACCGGCTGAAGCAGCGAGGCCGTGCCCTGGAAGGCCAGCGTCATCAGCCCGATCTGCCAGTAGTCGAGGGCGAAATCCGTCTTCAGCATCGGATAGATCGCCGACAGCATCGACTGCATCACATCGTTCATCATGTGACACAGCGAGATCGCGATCAGGATCGGGAAGACGGTCGCGCCCGCGTTGGCACGGGCTGGCTGCGGCATGGCGGTCATCGGGCGGTCCCTCGGGGTTGCCCGCCGATCTAGCCCCCGCCGCGGCATTCCGTCACGCCCGGAATTGTGACGGTTACATCACGCGCGCTGCAGCTTGACCGGCTCGGTCCGCGCCAGACGCAGGAAGTCGGCCATGTAGCCCTCGCCCAGATCCTCGTCCCGGGTCGCGGCGTAAAGGCGCTTGCGCAAGCCCTTCTCGGTCACCGGGCGGGTGATGTAGTCGGGCTGATACTTCACCTCGCGCAGCACCCAGTCGGGCAGCACCGCAACGCCGCGCCCGGCCGCGACCAGAAGCAGGATCACCGCGGTCAGCTCGACCTGCCGATGCGCCTTCGGCTCGACCCGCGCGGGGCCCAGCAGCAACGAGAACACGTCCGAGCGCGTCCGGTCGATCGGATAGGTGATCAGCGTCTGATCGGCGAAATCCTCGGCGGTGACATAGGGTTTCGCGGCCAGCGGGCTGGTCGAGGCGGCGATGAAGGTCGGCGAATAGTCGAAGAGCGGATTGAAGGTGATGCCCGCGATCTTCTCAGGGTCCGAGGAAATCACCAGATCCACCTCCTCGCGTGCAAGCGCCGGCAGCGCGTTGAAGGCGAGCCCCGGACGGATGTCGATGTCGACCTCGGGCCAGTCGCGGCGAAAGGCCTCGAGCACCGGAAAGAGCCAGTCGAAACAGGCATGACACTCGATCGCGATATGCAGCCGCCCGGCGCGGCCGGCCCGCAGCGCCTCGAACTCGTCGGCGACGGCGTCGACCTCGGGCAGCACGCGTTCGGCCAGCCGCAGGAGCTTCATCCCGGCGGCCGACAGCCGCAACGGTTTCGAGCGGCGCACGAACAGCTCGACCCCCGCCTGTTCCTCGAGCCCTTTCACCTGATGGCTCAGCGCCGATTGCGTGATGTGCAGGACCTCCGCCGCGCGGGCGAGCCCGCCCGCGTCATGGATCGCCTTCATCGTGCGCAGGTGTCGCAGCTCCAGGTGCATCTTGTTGACAGACTCATAACGTTCTTGAGTATTATGAATTTGTCTCACATCCCGGAATCGGGCACAAGGGCAGCAGAAAACAAGGATGCCGCCATGACCACGCCGACCGTCAGCTTCGAATTCTTCCCGCCGCAGACTCTCGACGCGTCGTTCCGCCTGTGGGAAACGGTGCAGGCGCTCGCCCCGCTGAAACCGGGCTTCGTCTCGGTCACCTATGGCGCCGGTGGCACGACGCGCAAGCTGACGCATGAGGCGGTGGCGACGATCCACAAGAACTATGGGCTGAACGTCGCCGCACACCTGACCTGCGTCGATGCGACCAAGGCCGAGACGCTGGAGATCGTCGACGCCTATGCCGAGGCCGGCGTGACCGAGATCGTGGCGTTGCGCGGCGACCCGCCGAAGGGGGCCATGCATTTCACCCCGCATCCCGAGGGCTTTGCCAGCTCGGTCGAGCTGATCGAGGCGCTGGCCGCCGACGGCCGTTTCACCATCCGCTGCGGCGCCTATCCCGAGCCGCACCCAGAGGCCACCGACGCGCTGGCCGACGTGCGCTGGCTCAAGCGCAAGACCGAGGCCGGCGCAAGCTCGGCGATCACCCAGTTCTTCTTCGAGGCGGACACCTTCTTCCGCTTCCGCGATGCCTGTGTGAAGGAAGGGATCACCGCGAAGATCATCCCGGGCATCCTGCCGATCCAGTCGTGGAAGGGCGCGAAGGGCTTTGCCAGCCGCTGCGGCGCGGCGATTCCCGCGGGCGTGGCCGAGGGCTTCGAGGCGGCGATCGCCGCCGGGCGCGAGCGCGAGCACGCCACCGATCTGTGCATCGAACTGTGCGAGGCCCTGATCGCTGGCGGGGTCGAGGACCTGCAGTTCTACACGCTGAACCGGCCGCAGATGACGCAGGCGGTCTGCGCGGCGCTTGGCGTGGTGCCGGCGGCCGCGGCCGCCTGAGCCTCGCGTGACGTCACGGAACTTTGACAAAGGGGGCCTCGCGCCCCCTTTTCGCTGCGCATGCGAGACGGCAGGCTGCCTCCCGACAAGGGAGAGAGACCATGACCCAACCGATGTATGCCGAAGACCCCGGCGATTTCCTGCCCCTCGAGGCGCTGCGCGCGATGACCGGGCTCGAGTTCATGCGCAAGATGCTGGCGGGCGAGGTGCCGACGACGACGCTGGCGCAGTCGATGAACTATCGTATCACCGCGGTCGAGAAGGGCCTCGTCGAGGTCCGCGGCACGCCCGAGTTCCGCCACACCAACGCCTTCGGCGGCACGCATGGCGGCTGGTACGGGGTGATCCTCGACACCTGCCTGACCTGCGCCGTCATCACCGGCCTGCCGCGCGGCCAGTTCCAGACGACCCTCGAATACAAGGTGAACATGCTGCGTGCGATCCCGCTGGGCACCGAGGTGGCGGGCATCGGCCGGCTCGAGCACCTCGGCCGCTCAACCGGGGTCGCGCGCGGCGAGATCCGCGGCGTGGCCGACGACCGGCTCTATGCCGTCGGCACCGCCACCTGCTTCGTCATGGGCGAGGCGCACTGAGCGCCTCTGCCCGAGCCGGCGGATGCGGGCGCCCTTCTCGGAGAGCCACGGCCGGATCGTCAGCCACCATTCCCGCCCGGCGATGAAGGCGGTGTCGTGCACGCTCTCGGACGGGTCGCGGCCGATCACCCGCGGCGCGCGCAGCCAGAACAACTTGCCCCAGCCGCCCCAGCTGCCGACCGAGGGGGCAAGCGGGTCGGTCGGAAACTCCTCCCGCCAGCCCGCGGGCAGGGCAAGACCCAGCTCCGCGGCGCGGTCGAGCATCCACACCAGCGGGATGTTGGCGAGCGGCCGCGCCGCCTCGAACGTGCCCAGCTGGCCGCCGATGTCGCCATGGCAGCCGCGAAACCAGACCTGTTCGATCCGCGCCGCGCCGGTGTTCTCGCTTGCCCAGAGCAGCGGCTCCAGCACCGAGCGGGTCTCGTGCAGGGCGAGCGCGTGAAAGCCGTGCCGCACCGAGGGACCGAGCCGGTGATCGTGGAAACGATAGCGCGGTTCGCTCAGCATCCACAGCAACGGAAACTGCACGCCCAGCGCCCGCACCGTGTCGAAGGCGCCGACCATCTCGATCGCCGTCTCGGCATGGCAATGGGCGTGACGGAAGGCCTCGGGCGACAGCACCCCCTCGTAATGGCGCCAGGCCAGGGTCACATTGCGCTCGGTCGCCTCCTCGGGGCGCAAGAGGCCGACCCGCTCGATCATCCCCGCCAGCGAGCGCGCCGCGAAGGCGCCGCGGGAATAGCCGATGACGAAGATCCGGTCGCCGGGCCGATAACGCATCGCCAGCCAGCCATAGGCACGGCGGATCTGCGCATTCACCCCCCAGCCGAACCAGACATCGGTCAGGTCGCGCCATTCGCGGAACTGCAGCCCCTTGCCATAGTAGATCGAGGCGCGCGGCACCCGCCGGCGCAGGAACCGCCAGATCAGCCCGATCGAGGTGATCCGCGCCGGGTCGAGCGCGCCGAGCGTGCCGTCGAGCAGCAGCACGTGATCGACAGGCCCGCGCGTGCGCGGTGCGGGCGGCGCCGCCTCGGGCTGTCGCCGGTGCAGATGGTGGCGCGCAAAGGCCACCAGCCGTTCGATCAACCCGCGCATCACCCGGAGCCTCCCGGGATGCGGGTGGCGAAATCCGCGCCCATCTCCCCCTCGCGTGAAAAGACCTTGCCCCGAGCATAGGGCAAGGTCGGTAAACGGTCATTGACGATGTCGTGCGCGGCTCGGGGCGCCGGCGAAGGTCGCGCCCTCAGCCCTTCAGCGACAGCGCGGTGACGATCTCCATCGCCCCGAAGCCGTTGAACCGGGTGTTGGTGGCCGAGGAATAGGCGCCCATGCCATGAAAGACGATGAAATCGCCCTCGGCCAGATCGCCCGGCAGCGGCAATTCCCCCGGCAGCCGGTCGACCGAATCGCAGGTCGGGCCGAAGACGGTGCGGCCGACCGGTGCGCCAACACGGCGCGCCCCCTCGGGCGAGATCACCTCGATGCGGTCAATGTTGCCGATCAGCGGCAGCTCGGCCAGCCCGCCATAGACGCCGTCGTTCAGGAACACATGCGTGCCGTCGCGCAGCGCCTTCACCCGGGTGATATGGGTGAAGGCATCGCCCACCAGCCCGCGGCCCGGCTCGCACACCAGCACCGGACGATCGGCGCCGAAGGCCTCGGTCGCGACCCGGTCGATCAGCGCGAAGATCGCCTCGAGCGCCGGCGCAGCCGCCTCCTGACGATGGCTCGGGAAGCCGCCGCCGACATTGAGCCGCGCCGCCGTCACCCCGGCCGCAGTGCAGATCCCGGCCGCGGTGCGGATATAGGCGTCCCAGGCCATCGGATCGGTGCATTGCGTGCCCGGATGGAAGGTGAGCGAGGGGATGAAGCCCGCCGCGGCAGCCCGCTTCAGAAGTTCGGCCGCAGCCTCGGCCGTCGCGCCGAACTTGGCGCCGAAATGATAGGCTGCCCCCGCGACCGGCAGCTGGAAGCGCACCGAAATCTCGCAGCCCTCGGCCGGCACCATCTCAATCAGCTTCTCGAGCTCGGACCCGGAATCGACCGACCAGGTCTTCACCCCGGCCTTCACCGCATGGGCGATCTCGGCCCGCGCGCGCACCGGGTTGTGGTAATGCAGCGCCGCTCCCGGGGCGAGACGACGGACGAGGTCGATCTCGAACGGCGAGGCGACGTCGAAACCGCGCACGCCGGCGGCCACGAGGTTCTGGATCACCATCTCGTCGGGGTTCGACTTCACGGCATAGGTCACGATACCCGGAAAGCCCCGGATGAAGCGCCGCGCGCTCGCCTGCAACGCGGCGGGCGAGAACACCAGCACCGGGTGCTCGGGTTGCTTGTGACGGATGATTTCGGACGGCGCCGCCCAGATCGTCTTCGACAGTCCCATCGGCTTCTCCCTCGCCAACAGAATTGCAGCCACCTCTTGCCCCGGCTTCACGGGTCGGGAGACGCTTACAGCGTTTCAACCAACCAGGCCAGGTGCGTATGAGGCGCCCTTTTCCTGTCTTTTCAGTTTGCGCTAAATGGGGCACGTTTTCACCGATCAAAAGAGTAGATGTGCGGCATATCATCGTTATAATGACGAGATATTCGGTCAATTTGCAGGCACTCCCATGGATGAACTCGATACGGCGATCCTCGGCCTGCTCTCGGGCGATGCCCGGATGTCGGTGGCGACACTGGCGCGACGGCTGAAGGTGGCGCGCTCGACGATCCAGGCGCGGCTCGAGCGGCTGGAGACGACGGGCATCATCGCGGGCTATACCGTCAAGCTGGGCGAGGCGGCGCGGGCCGGGCGGCTGCGCACCACCGTGCTGCTGACCATCGAGCCGCGCGCCCAGCCCGCGATCCTGACCCGGCTGAAGGCGATCCCCGAGGTCGAGCGGATCTCGACCACCTCGGGCCGGGTCGATCTGCTGTTGCAGGTCGCGGCGAACTCGACCGCGCAGCTCGACGCCGTGCTCGATCAGATCGGCGAGATGCAGGGGGTGAAAAGCTCGGAAAGCCTGATCCACCTGTCGACCAAACTCGACCGCGCGGTCTAGGCGGCACGGCCGGGGGCGCCGCCCCCGGACCCCCGAGGTATTTCGGGCAAGATGAAAAGCGCTCTCATCCCTTCATCTTGCCATAAATACCTCGGGGGGTGAGGGGGGCAGCGCCCCCCTTGCAGCGCGCGGAAAGGCTTTTCCTTGCGGGGTGTGCGCGCTAAACAGCCGTCAAGCCCTGAAAGGACAAGACCGATGACGATGGAAAAGACCTTCGACGCGCGCGAGGCCGAGCCTCGGATCTATGCGAAATGGGAAGAGGCCGGCGCCTTCAAGGCCGGCGCCAATGCCTCGCGCCCGGAAACCTTCTGCATCATGATCCCGCCACCGAACGTCACCGGCGCGCTGCACGTCGGCCATGCGTTCAACAACACGGTGCAGGACATCCTGGTGCGCTGGCACCGGATGCGCGGCTTCGACACGCTGTGGCAGCCCGGTCAGGACCATGCCGGCATCGCCACCCAGATGATGGTGGAGAAGGAACTGGCGAAGACCGGCCAGCCCGGCCGCGTCGAACTGGGCCGCGAGGAATTCCTGAAGAAGGTCTGGGAGTGGAAGGGCAAGTACGGCTCGACCATCATCAACCAGCTCAAGCGCCTCGGCTCGTCCTGCGACTGGTCGCGCAACGCCTTCACCATGTCGGGCGCGCCCGGCGCACCGGCGGGCGAGGAAGGCAACTTCCATGACGCGGTGATCAAGGTCTTCGTCGAGATGTACGGGAAGGGCCTGATCTACCGCGGCAAGCGGCTGGTGAACTGGGATCCCCATTTCGAGACCGCGATCTCCGACCTCGAGGTCGAGAACATCGAGGTCGCGGGCCACATGTGGCACTTCAAGTATCCGCTCGCGGGCGGGGTGACCTACACCTATCGCGAGAAGGACGAGGACGGCACCGTCATCTTCGAGGAAGAGCGCGACTATATCTCGATCGCCACCACCCGCCCCGAGACCATGCTGGGCGATGGTGCGGTCGCGGTGAACGGCACTGACGAGCGCTATGCCGCGCTGATCGGCAAGCTGTGCGAGATCCCGGTGGGTCCGAAGGAACACCGCCGGCAGATCCCGATCATCGCCGACCCCTACCCCGATCCGACCTTCGGCTCGGGCGCGGTGAAGATCACCGGCGCGCATGACTTCAACGACTATCAGGTGGCGAAACGGGCGGGCCTGCCGCTCTACCGGCTGATGAACACCCGCGCGCAGATGCGCACCGACGGGCTCTCCTATGCCGAGGCGGCGAAGCGCGCGATGGAGATCTCGAAGGGCGCGTCCTTCACCGAAGCCGAGGTCGACGCGCTCAACCTCGTGCCCGAGGAGCTGCGCGGGCTTGACCGCTATGCCGCGCGCGAGGCGGTGATCGAACAGGTCACGGCCGAGGGCCTTGCCGTGATGGTCGCGAACCCGAAGGCCGGCGAAGAGGGCGAGCCGAACGTGATCCCGCTGGTCGAGGCGAAGCCGATCATGCAGCCCTTCGGCGACCGCTCGAAGGTGGTGATCGAGCCGATGCTGACCGACCAGTGGTTCGTCGACGCCGAGAAGATCGTCGGCAAGGCGCTGGACGCGGTGCGCAATGGCGACACCGTCATCATGCCCGAGGCCGGCGAGAAGACCTATTTCCACTGGCTCGAGAACATCGAGCCCTGGTGCATCTCGCGCCAGCTCTGGTGGGGCCATCAGATTCCGGTGTGGTACGGGCTCGACCTCGGCGCGCCGGGCTTCCGCGACGACGAGGGCGACGGTGCGCTCGACGAGGTGGAACTCGGCCGGCTCCTGAACGAGGGCGGCATGCTGCACCGCAATGACGTCTATCATTGCGCCCCGGCCTTCGAGGCGGTGACGGCGGCCTTCAAGGACGAGATCGCCGATCTGCCGATCCCGCTCAGCCATGCGCGCATCGTCGAGGTGGCCGACAAGCAGGCGGCGATCGACACGCTGGCGGCAAGCCTCGCCGAGTATAACGTCAGCCAGGATCCGACCGTTCTGGTCTATCCGGTCTGGCGCGACGCGGACGTGCTCGACACCTGGTTCAGCTCGGGGCTGTGGCCGATCGGCACGCTCGGCTGGCCGAACTGGGACGAGAGCACCTCGAAATACTTCCCGACCGATGTGCTGGTGACCGGCTTCGACATCCTGTTCTTCTGGGTCGCCCGGATGATGATGATGCAGCTTGCCGTCGTCGATCAGGTGCCCTTCCACACCGTCTACCTGCATCAGCTGGTGCGCGACGAGAAGGGCAAGAAGATGTCGAAGACGGCGGGCAACGTCATCGACCCGCTCGAGATCATCGACGAGTTCGGCGCCGACGCGCTGCGCTTCACCAATACGTCGATGGCGGCGATCGGCGGCGTGCTGAAACTGTCGAAGGACCGCATCGCGGGCTATCGCAACTTCGGCACCAAGATCTGGAACGCCACCCGCTTCGCCGAGATGAACGGCGTGTTCGAGGGCCCGGCCGCCGCCGGCGTGCCGCAGCCCCGGCACACGGTGAACCGCTGGATCATCGGCGAGACCGCCAAGGTGCGCGAGACGGTCGATGCGGCCTTTGCCGCCTACCGCTTCAACGATGCGGCGCAGGCGCTTTACGCCTTCGTCTGGGGCAAGGTCTGCGACTGGTACGTGGAATTCGCCAAGCCCCTCTTCGACACCGAGGAAGCCGCCGAGACCCGCGCCACGATGCGTTGGGTGCTCGATCAGTGCTATACCCTGCTGCACCCGATCATGCCCTTCATCACCGAAGAGCTCTGGGCGCTGACGGCCCCCGCCGAGGGCCGCGCCAAGATGCTGGTGCATGGCGACTGGCCCATCTATGGCGCCGAGCTGATCGATGCCGAGGCCGACCGCGAGATGAACTGGGTCATCGACCTGATTGAGACGATCCGCTCGAGCCGCGCGCAGATGGGCGTGCCGGTGGGGCTGAAGCTGCCGATGGTGCTGGCCGAGGCCGACGAGGCCGCGCGCACCGCGCTTGCCCGCAACGAGGCGCTGGTGTTCAAGCTCGCCCGTCTCGACAGCCTGACCGAGACCGCGATCCCGAAGGGCGCGATCTCGATCCCGGTCGCCGGCGCGCTCCTCGGCCTGCCGCTCGAGGGGGTGATCGACGTCAAGGCCGAGAAGGCCCGGCTCGAGAAGACCCTCGGCAAGCTCGAGAAGGAGGCGGCGGGCCTGCGCGGCCGGCTCTCGAACCCGAAGTTCATCGAGAACGCGGCCGAGGAGGTGATCGACGAGGCCCGCGAGAACCTCGCCGCCCGCGAGGAAGAGGCCGCCAAGGTCGCCGCCGCGGTGAAGCGGCTCGCCGAGCTCGGCTGAGCCATGGCGGGCTGGCTCGAGAAACTCGCCGAACGGCGGATGCTCAAGGCGCGGGCCGAGGGCAGGCTCTCGGGCCTTGCAGGGGAGGGCAAGCCCCTCCCCGACCGCACCGGCGAGGCCTTTCTCGATGCCGGCGAGGCGGTCGGCTTCCGGATGATGGCGGCGGCGGGCGTGCTGCCCGAAGAGATCGTGCTGAAGAAGCAGGTCGAGGCGGTCCGCGCCGAGCTGGCCGCAGAAACCGACGAGACGGCGCGCCGCGCCCTGATGGCGCGCCTGTCCGAGCTGATGATGAAACAGGCGATCGCCGAGGAATCGCGGCGCAAGTTCCTGAAGGGCTGAGCTCCCTCCTGTTTTTCCTCGATCAACTACTCCCGCCGGAGGCTCCCGCTCGCGGGCAGAGCCTTCGGCGGGAGTAGTTGCGCCAAGGAAAATCGGCAGGTCAGAAGGCCGGCGCGCGGTGCTGCAGATTGGCGGCGATCACCTCGAGCTGGTCGGGCTTGCCGATAAGCTCCACCTGCTCGCGGCTTTCGGCCATCAGCACGGTTTCGGCGGGCGCCGCCCAGGCGGTGGCGATCAGCCGCTTCGCCGCCCGGATCGCCGAGGGGCTGCGCGCCGCGATCGTCTCGGCCAGTTCGGAGGCACGGGCGAAGGGATCCTCGGCGATCTCGGTGACGAGGCCCCAGTCCCGCGCCTGCTCGGCCCCGATCTCCTCGGCGGTATAGGTCAGGCGCCGCACCACATCGGCGCGGGTCAGCTCGGGCAGGGTCACCATGCCGCCCATGTCGGGGACAAGGCCCCATTTCATCTCCATGATCGACAGCCGCGTGCCGGGCGCCGCAACGCGGATATCGGCGCCGAGCGCAAGCTGGAAGCCCGCGCCGAAGGCCACGCCATGCAACGCCGCGATCACCGGCACCGGCAGCGTCCGCCACACCAGCGAAAACTGCTGGAACCGGTTCGCCGCGCCATGGCTGCGCGGCAGGATCAGATCCTCGGCCCCGCCCTGCGCAAGGCGGGCGAAATTCGCGACATCGAGCCCGGCACAGAAGGCCCGCCCTTCGCCCGCCAGCACGACCGCGCGCAGCCCCGGCTGCGTGGCAAGCCCATCACCCGCCTCGATCACCGCGTCGATCATCTCGAAATCGACGGCGTTCATCTTCTCGGGTCGCGTGAGCGTGACATAGGCGATCCCGCCCCGAATTTCCGTGGTGAGCCGAGCCATGTTTTCCTCCCTGTCTGCCTTTTTCCCAGTATAGGCGGTGCACCAGCGCATGGCAGCGGGCCCGCGCCCGGGTGACGCGACGAAATCTGCCCCCTTGCCGGAGGCGGGCTTTGCTCCTAGGGATTTCGCATCATGACCGGACCTCGCTACACCCCGTTGATCGACACCCTGCCCTCGACCGTGCCCTTCGTCGGGCCGGAAACGCAGGAGCGCCGCATGGGCCATCCCTTCGCTGCCCGTCTGGGCGCGAATGAGAACGGCTTTGGCCCCTCGCCGCGCGCGATCGCCGCGATGGCGGCGGCGGCGGGCGAGGCGTGGAAATACGGCGACCCGGAGAATTACGAGCTGAAGGCGGCGCTGGCCGCGCGCCATGGCTGCCGGCCCGAGAACATCGTGGTGGGCGAAGGCATCGACGGGCTGCTTGGCTATCTGTGCCGGCTGGTGATCGCGCCGGGCGATGCCGTCGTCACCTCGGAAGGCGGCTATCCGACCTTCAACTTCCACGTCTCGGGCTTTGGCGGCGTGCTGCACAAGGTGCCCTATGCGGGCGATGCCGAAGACCCCGAGGCGCTGCTGGCCCTGGCCGCTCAGATCGTGCCGAAGCTGATCTACATCGCCAACCCCGACAACCCGATGGGCTCGCATCACCCGGGCGCGACAATCGCCGCGATGGTGCCGCGCGTGCCCGAGGGCAGCCTGCTCATTGTCGACGAGGCCTATGTGGAACTCGCCCCCGAGGGCACCGAAGCGCCGATCGACGCCGATGATCCGCGGGTGATCCGGATGCGCACCTTCTCGAAGGCGCATGGGCTGGCCGGCGCGCGGGTGGGCTATGCCATCGGCGCGGCGCCGCTGATTGCGGCCTTTGACAAGATCCGCAATCACTTCGGCATGAGCCGGATCGGTCAGGCCGGTGCGCTGGCCGCACTGACCGACACCACCTGGCTTGCCTACATGCGGCGACTGATCGGCGCCTCGCGCGACCGCATCGGCGCCATCGCGCGGGAAAACGGGCTCGTCCCCCTGCCCTCGGCCACGAATTTCGTCGCCATCGACTGCGGTCGCGACGGCGCCTTCGCCCGTGCCGTGCTGGCGGAACTGACCTCTGCGGGCATCTTCGTGCGGATGCCGGGCGTGGCGCCGCTCGATCGCTGCATCCGCGTCTCCTGCGGCCCCGAGGCCGAGGTCGAGGCCTTTGCCGCGGCCCTTCCCGGTGCGCTTTCGCGCGCCCGCGCGGCGCAGTGAGGTCCACGGGGACTCACGTTTCCCTCGCTCAGTGGTGATTTGCCGCAGGCGCGACGCGGGCGCAGGCTCCTGTCCAAGGGAACAGGAGTTGCAGATGAGCAGAATCAACCGCACCCGACGGATCGCGATGCTCAGCCCCGTCGCCTTCGCCATCGCCTTTGGCGCCTATGCCCAGGGCCGCGGCGGCAGTGATGTCCACGAGGGCCAGAAGATGAGCGGCGCCAATGCGACCGCCGATGCCGCCCCCTCGACCGAGGCGTTCCTGGCCGCGAACCGCAAGATGCACACGGCGATGGACGTCCCCTATACCGGCGACGCCGACATCGACTTCGTGCGCGCGATGATCCCGCATCACGAAGGGGCGATCGAGATGGCGCGGATCGCGCGCGACTATGGCGATGACCCGGACGTGCGCAAGCTTGCCGAGGGCATCATCACCAACCAGCAGGCCGAGGTCGACTGGATGGTGCAGTGGCTCGAAAAGCACGGCAATCCCTGAGCCTTCCGCCTTGCGGCGCCGGGGTCTCCCCTGACCCGGCGTCGTGTCGCAGGCGGCGAGGGTGTTCCCTCCCCTCGCCGCCTGCCCTTAGTCCCGCGCTCAGCCCTGTGCGCAGACGGCCGCAGCGGCGGCCACGCCGCCCGCCCCATGCGGAATGCCAAGGGCGATCATCCCCGCCTCCATCACGCCAAGCGCGCCGAGCGTCATATGCGCGTTGACATGGCCCATGTGGGCGATGCGCAGGTAATTCGCCACCTCGGGCGTGCCCGGCTCGGCCATGCCAAGCCCGATGCCAAGGGTGAGCCCTGCCTCCTCCTCGCACCAGGTCCGCAGCCGCGCCGCGCCACCGCCGCCGATCCGCACAGCCGTCACCGAATGGCCACGCTCGGCCGGGTCGGCGATATTCATCGTGATCTCGCCGCCCTCTCCCCAGGCATCGAATGCCGCCCAGACCGCACGCGCGAGCGTCGCGTGCCGTGCCCAGACATGGGCCAGCCCCTCCTCGTCGAGCAGCATCTTCAGCGACTCGACGAGGCCGAAAAGGTGGTGCGTCGGCGCGGTGCCGGCGAAATATTCATAGTAGTGCTCGGGGTTGAGGCGCGGCGCCCAGTCCCAGTAGGGGGTCTTCAGATCGCTCGCCCGGCTCGCCTCGAGCGCCTTGTCCGAGACCCAGACGAAACCCAGCCCCGGCGGCACCATCAGCCCCTTCTGGCTGGCCGCGACCATCACATCGACGCCCCAGTCGTCAAAGCGGAACGCGTCGCAGCCCAGCGAGGCGATGCAGTCGACGGCCAGCAGTGCCGGATGCCCGGCCGCGTCGATCGCCGCGCGCACCGCGGCAACGTCACTGCGCACCGAGGTCGCGGTGTCGACATGGGTCAGCAGCACCACCTTGATCGTCTGCTCGGTGTCGGCCCGCAGCGCCGCCTCGACCCGGGCCGGATCGACCGGCGCCTTCAGGCCGAAATCGAGCGTCTCGACCGCGACCCCCATGGCGGCCGCATGCAGCGCCCAGTTGATGCCGAACCGCCCGGTGGCGAGCGACAGCGCCCGATCCCCGCGCGAGAACAGGTTGGCGATCGCCGCCTCCCACACGCCATGGCCGTTCGAGATATAGATCGCGACATGGCTGCTCGACAGCGCGACGCGGCGCAGATCGGCCACGATGCCCCGCGTCATCGTGACGATGTCGCCCTCGTAGATGTTCGGCGCGGCGCGGTGCATCGCGGCAAGAACCCGGTCGGGCATGGCCGAGGGCCCGGGAATGGCGAGATAGGTACGGCCCTGCGCAAGGCTCATCGGTGTCTCCTGAAACTGATCCTTCCTCGGTACTGAACCGCCCCCGCCGGGTCAACGCCCGCAGCCCCTCCCCCGGCCGGCGCCGGCGGGCAAACTTGCCCGGCGGCGGGTTTCGCGCTAGATCGGGCTCACCCCGCGCCCGCCGGCGCCCTCAGCGAGGTTCCCGTGGCAAGGCCCGACACTCCCTATCGTTCGCACACGCTCTTTTCCCGGATGTGGAACCGCTACCTGCGCCGGCACTGGCCGAAGATGGTCGTCGCCATGGTGCTGATGGTGATCGAGGGCTCGACCCTCGGCGCGCTCAGCGCAATGCTGGAGCCGCTGTTCGACACCGTCTTCGTAAAGGGCCAGGCCGGGATGATCTGGTGGGTGGGCGGTGCGATCTTCGGGCTGTTCCTGATCCGCGCCGTCACGTCGGTCGGCTCGCGGGCGCTGCTGTCGGACGTGTCGCAGCGCTCCTCCTCGGACATGCAGGTCGATCTGGTGCGGCATATCCTGACGCTTGACCAGTCGTTCTTCCAGGCGAACCCGCCCGGCGCGCTGATCGAGCGGGTGCAGGGCGATACGCTTGCCGTGCAGGGGGTCTGGACCACCTTCATCACCGGCGCCGGGCGCGACGCGATCGCGCTTGTCTCGCTCTTCGGCGTGGCGCTGTCGATCGACCCGCGCTGGACGCTCGCCGCGCTGATCGGCGCGCCGCTTCTGGTGCTGCCCACCACCATGGCGCAGCGCTACATCCGCAAGAAGACGCGGCAGATGCGCAATCAGGCCAGCGCCCGCGCCACCCGCCTCGACGAGGTGTTCCACGGCATCTCGGCGGTCAAGCTGAACCGGATGGAACCCTACCAGATGCGCCGCTTCGAGACGCTGGTGGCCTTCATCCGCCGCGCCATGGTGAAGATGGCGGTGTCACAGTCGATGATTCCGGCGCTGATCGACGTGGTGACCGGGCTTGGTTTCTTCGCCGTCCTCGTGCTTGGCGGCCCCGAGATCGTCGAGGGCGAGCGCACCGTCGGCGAGTTCATGTCCTTCTTCACCGCGATGGCGCTGGCCTTCCAGCCGCTGCGCCGGCTTGGCGGGCTTGCCGGCACCTGGCAGACCGCCGCCGCCAGCCTTGAACGGCTCTATGGCGTTTTCGACATCACCCCCGAGATCCGTTCGCCAGCGCTGCCGGCCCCGCGCCCGGCGACGACCGAGGTGCGGCTCGACAACGTGCGGCTGAACTATGGCGGCAAGCCGGTGCTGCGCGGGCTCAGCTTCACCGCCGAAGCGGGCAAGACCACCGCCCTCGTCGGCCCCTCGGGCGCCGGCAAGACCACCGTCTTCAACCTGCTCACCCGGCTCGTCGATCCGGACAGTGGCGCGGTCACCGTGGGCGGCGTGCCGGTCTCGACGCTCGATCTCGGCACGCTGCGCGACATGTTCTCGATGGTGGCACAGGACGCGGCGCTCTTTGACGAGACGATCCGCGAGAACGTGCTTCTGGGCCGCACCGACGTCAGCGAGGCGGCACTGGCCAAGGCCCTTGAGGTCGCGCATGTGACCGAGTTCACCGACGCGATGCCGCTTGGCCTCGAAACGCCCGCCGGCCCGCGCGGCTCGGCGCTGTCGGGCGGACAGCGCCAGCGTGTGGCGATCGCCCGCGCGGTGCTGCGCAACGCGCCGATCCTGCTTCTCGACGAGGCCACCTCGGCGCTCGACACCGCTTCCGAGGCAAAGGTGGCGCAGGCGCTCTCGCACCTTTCCGAAGGGCGCACGACGCTGGTCATCGCGCACCGCCTCTCGACCGTGCGCGACGCCGACCGGATCGTGGTGATCGTCGAGGGCGAGGCGGTGGAACAGGGCACGCATGACGAGCTGCTTGCCCGGGGCGGCGCCTATGCCGGCCTGTGCCGGATGCAGCTTGTCGAATGACGGAGAAGCAGGCCATGGCTGAAAGACGGATCTACGAGATCACCGGCGCGGACCGCGAGCATTTCCTGCAGGGCCTCGTCAGCAATGACGTGCGGCGGCTGAAGGACGGCCCGGTCTATACCGCGCTGCTGACGCCGCAGGGCAAGTATCTGGCGGACTTCCTGCTGGTGCCGCGGGGCGAGACCATCCTTCTCGACATCGACGCCCGCATCGCCGAGGCGACGGTGAAGCGGCTCGCAATGTACAAGCTGCGCGCCGACGTGGCGATCACCCCCTCGGCGCTGAAGGTCTTTCGCGGCACCGGCCCCGCCCCCGAAGGCGCCGTCGCCGACCCGCGCGACCCGGCGCTTGGCTGGCGGCTTTACGGCGAGACCGAGGGCGACGACGGCAGCGACTGGGACGCGATCCGGGTCGCGCATCTGATCCCCGAAACCGGGATCGAGCTGACGCCCGAGACCTATATCCTCGAGGCGGGGTTCGAGCGGCTGCACGGCGTCGACTTCCGCAAGGGCTGTTACGTCGGCCAGGAAGTCACGGCGCGGATGAAGCACAAGACCGAGCTGCGCAAGGGGCTCGTGCGGCTTGCGATCGACGGCGCGGCGCCGGTCGGGACCCCGATCGAGGCCGAGGGACGCCCTGCCGGCACGCTTTTCACCCAGTCCGGCGGGCGGGCGATCGCGCATCTGCGCTTCGACCGGACCGACGGGAGGATGACCGCCGGCGAGGCGCGGCTGCACCTCGAAGAGAGCCTCGGATAGCCCCCGGCGCCGGCTGTTTTCACGTTGTCGTGAGACATGTCCCCCGATCATGACCCGGCGCCCTGCGCCGCCATGCCGTGCTGCACTGCGCTGCGCGGAAAAGCCGCGGTTTCTTCGCAGTTTGCCTGAAATCCGGAAATAAATGCCTTGATCGGTGGCAAAGCGGGCCTATATATGCGCGACTGGCCATGGAACAGGGGCCGGCCCCAAGGGTTGGACAGGGCGTCATATGCGCATGGTGCATGGCAGGCATTCCTCGCAGGCCATATCGAATCGCCCCTCATGCGCCCTAGATGGCCGCCACGCCAGGAAACGCAAGAGCAATAACAAAGGACGGAATAATGCGCGATTTCGTTGACGGCTCCGCATTCAACTATGAGCAGGGACAAAGGGCGCGCAAGCTGTTCGCCGCCGTCGTTCTCGCTGCTCTCGACGATGCGATCGCCGATGACAAGAAATACGGCAATGGCCCGGAACAGATCGCCCGCTGGGCGCGCTCGCGCGATGGTCGCGAAGTGCTGTCCTGCGCCGGGATCGACCCGAACGAGCGCGTTGTGAAGGGCCTGATGGAATTCGTCGCGAAGGGCGTGCGCACCTCGGTCGCACTGTCGCGCGAGGAAAGCGAACGTCGCATGGCGGCGGAAGAGGCCGAGGCCGCCTGAGACCGGGCGGATCCTCCTGATCAAACGGCGCGCCACTGGCGCGCCGTTTGCATTTCAGGGGCTGGGAACCGGCCGGCTACGGCAGATCACTCGTAATCCTCGCCCATCAGCGCGCGCTGGATCTCGCGCCGCACCAGCTTGCGCACATTGCGGGTGATGCGCTCGCCCAGAACGCCGCGCAGCTCTTCGCGGATCAGCTGCGCCACCAGCATCCGCAGCGCCTCCTCATCGATCAGGCCGCCGTCCATCAGCGGCTCGTCATCCAGCGCCGCCTCGATGCCCGACAGGTCCTCGTCGCGCGCGTATTCGTCGCGCAGCGTCTGATAGCTCGAGCGCAGGATCTCCGGCCGGCGATCCTCCTCGAGGGCGTCAGAGAGGTGCAGGCGACGCGGGCCGGAGGCGGCCGATGCGAGGTTCAGCGCCGCCTCGGCCCAGTCCATCGCGCCCTGATCCTCGGTCCAGGCCTCGTCGCGCAGGTCCGGGTCGCCCTCGTCATCCTCGGCGACATCCTCCGCCCCGGCAACAGCCCCCACGGCCTGATCCGACGCAGGCTCGGCCTCCTCGACGGCCACGCCCTCCGCATCGGGATCCGAAACCTCGATACTGACACCGACACCGACTTCGGCCTCGGAAAAATCCGCCATGTCGAGGAGAAGCGCCTCGAGATCCTCGGGCGCGACATCCTCGGCGAAGGGCGCCTCGGCCTCTTCGCCGTCATCGCGCCGCTCGGCCGGCAGCGGCTCCACTCCGGACAGGTCCGCAGGCTCGGCACCGTCCCCGGCCTCGGGCGCGACGTCGCGCTCGGGCTCCGGCGTGGTTTCAGGCAGGGGATCGGCTTCAAAGGAAACCTCGCCTCCGGCCTGTGCGCCGAATTCAGCCCCATGCCCGGCCACTGCCGCTTCCATTTCCGCAATAGACGTCTCGAGCCGGCTCAGCTCCTCGACGATGTCTGCGTCGGGAACCTCGGCCACCGGCGCGGCCTCCTCACCGGCAGCCTCCGCCTCCGGTTCGACCCGCAGCGCGGGCGTCAGCACAAGGCAGGCCGCGTCCTGCGCCGCATCCTCGGCTTCGGCCTCCGGCGGCGCCACCGCCACCGGTGCCGCGGCACGATGCGGTACGGCAGGGGCTCGCGCGCTGGCCGCATCCTGCGACACCAGGCGACGGATCGACGTCAGGACGTCCTCAATCTCGATATGGGTTCCGGGCTCATTCATCACGCTGGCCATCCTGCGACGGGGCGGGGCCGCTGTCCAGCCCCGGACAAGGACAGAAAGCCCCGACCGCAAAGGCCGGGGCAGGTCATGGCCGGGCCGACACGGGCCCGGTCGGGTCTTCCGGGTCGATCAGGGCTTCTTGCCGATCGCCTGCATCACACGGTCAAGGCTCTTGCCCCGCACGCTGGTGACCGGCGCGTTCTCGACCGCATTGTAATAGGCTGCCGGATCATAGGTCGGGATCCCGAGCTTCAGATCTTCGACCGTCAGCAGACCCATCGCCGAAAGCAGCTGATAGTAGCCAACCTGCAGATCGGCCTCTGCGGTGATCCGCGAGGCCCGGGCGTCAAGCAGCGTCTGCTCGGCGTCGAGCACGTCAAGCGTGGTACGCGCGCCCAGCGTCGCCTCTTCCTTCACGCCCTCATAGGCGATCTTCGCCGCCGAGATCTGCTCGTCATAAGCAGTGATCTGCGCCTGATAGACGCCGATCTGCGCCCAGGCCTGGGCCACCGAATCGGCAATCTCGACCCCCGCCTCGCTCAGCGCCGCCTTCGCCTGGTCGCGGCTCGCGATCGCCTGGCGATGCGCCGAGGACAGTTTGCCGCCGGCATAGAGCGTCTGCGTCAGGCCGACGCCGACATTCGTCGCCTTGTTGCCGCCTTCGTATTTTGTGAAGCCGGCCGAACCGTCGATCGTCGGCAGCCGCTCAGCCGCCGCGGCCGAAACGCCCAGCTCCGACATGCTGACGGTGTGCTGTGCCTGCTTGATCGAGGGGTGATTGCGCAGCGCGGTCTCACGCGCGGTATCAAGCGACTTCGGCAGCGTCGGCGCCTTCGGCAGCGGCGACAGCTTGTCGGGGTAATGGCCGATCGACGCCTTGTAGGCCTCGCGCGCGATCTGATAGTTGCCGCGCGCCGCCGCCAGCGCTGCCCGCGCCGCGGCCTCCGCCGCCTCGGCCTGCGACACGTCGGTCTTCGTCACCTCGCCGACCTCGAAACGGTCCCGCGCGGCCTTCAGGTCCTCACCATAGACATGCACCGAGTTCTCGTTGATCGAGACCTGCTCGGCGGTGCTTTTGACGCTGGTATAGGCACTGATCGCGCTCAGCAGCACGCTCTGCTCGACCGAGCGCAGCGCCTCGCGCGTTGCCAGAACGGCTTCCTTCTTCATGTCGATGGCCAGCCGGGTGCGGCCGAAATCATAAAGAGTCATCTGCGCGACAAGCGAGGTATAGGCGGTGAGCCGGTCGTAGCTCTTGCCCTGCGCCCGATAGGTGGCAATCGTCGTGTCGGTCGCCGAATAGCCGTAATCGGCGGTCCACTGCAGCACCGGGCGCAGCGCCGACACCGCCTGCGCCACATCCTCGTCAGCGGCGCGCAGCGTGGCGCGGTTCTGTTCGAGCAGGTGCGAGTTGCGATAGGCCGAGACCAGCGCATCAGCGAGCGTCTCGGCCGAGACGGCAAGCGTGGACGTCATCAGCCCGAGGCCCGCCACGGTGGCGAAAAGAAGCGGTTTCAGGATCTTGCGCGTCATGCCTGGGTCCTCATTTGGGGGCGTGCCGGTCGCTTCTTTTGGCGCTCCGGGCTCCGGGCCGCAGCACGGCCCAGATATTCCAATCCGTCTATATGAGCCCTGAATACCGCGAAGCCGGGCTCAGAGCACGAACTCTTTTTCCGCGACGAAGCCCGGGATCACCGGCGCGGCCGCATTGAAGATGTCCCGCCAGGCGATCTCGCCGTCGATTTTGCGGCCAAGCCGCGCCACACCGAGCGCGCCTTGCATGAAGATCGCGGCGATGCGGCCACCTTCTTTCAGCTGGCCGAGAATCGCGGCAGGCACGGTCTCAACCCCACCTTCGAGAAGGATCACATCATAGGGGCCGTGCTTGTCGGAGCCGGCCGCGAGCGGGGCGGCAACGACGGCGGCATTGTCGGCGCCGACGCGGGCGAGCGCGGCCTCGGCAAGCGTCGCCATGTCGCCCTCTTCAAGCGCCACCACGGCTTCGGCCATGCGCGCGATCACCGCGCTCGAATAGCCGAGGCCGCAGCCGACATCGAGGACGAGATCGGAGGGCTGGACGTCGAGGGCGTCGAGCATCTTGGCAAAGCTGCGCGGCTCGAGCAGGACGCGACCCGGTGCCAGCGGAACATTCTCCCCGATATAGGCGGCCTCGCGGCGCGCAGGGGGCACGAAGTCCTCGCGCGGCACGGCGAGCATCGCCTCGATGATCGGGAATTTCGTCACGTCATTTGGGCGGACCTGAGTATCCACCATCATCGTGCGTCGCGTGGCGAAATCTTGCATCTTTTGAACTCTTCGGTCTGGTGTGCCTGAGATCGGTTGTGCCACAGAAAAACAGGCGGGGCAACAGATGCCGCGGCACCGCGCAGGCGATTGTGCAAGACCACTTGCGCGAGCGCGCGCGATTGTTTAGGTGGGGGCAACCTTGAGGCTGGCGGGTTGGCGGAGAGGTTACGCAGCGGATTGCAAATCCGTGAAGACCGGTTCGATTCCGGTACCCGCCTCCAAATCTTTTCAATCACTTAGCGACCTCCGTTTTGCTCGTTGACTGACACGTTTACAGTCGCGTTTACAATAGCATTCATTCAGGCGCCCTGCGTGGCTTCTGCCAGCTTCACCAGAACAGCATCTGTTTCATCAGGTGACACGCGAGCATAGTGCTCAATAACAGCTGCTGCATGCTTCACGCTCCAGCCCATGTAAGACGCGATCTGAGCGAGCGTGAGCCCCGCGTTAAGCAGGCGTGTCGCCGCGGTTCCACGCGCATCCTGGAGGCGCAGATCGAATCCAAGTGCGGCAGGTGTCAAACCGGCCTTGTCACGCCACTGCCGAACCCCTTCCGATGCGCGGTGCTCGGTGAGCGGACGGCCGCCGGCGCTGACAAGGATGAGATCCCGGTCACGTGGCGTTGAATCAAGAACTGAAGCCATCTCGGGTGTCACCGGAATTGTTGCTATTCGGCCTCTCTTGTTGGTACGAACGCGGATCCGGCGCCCTTTAGGCGTATCCTCGATGTGCGACCATGTGAGACGGATCAGGTCACCTGGACGCAGGCCGGTTTCACAAGCTGTCGTGAGGATACGGCAAACCCACTTCGGAGCCTTCTTGCAAAGCGTGGACCTTTGCGTTTTTGTCCAGACGATATCCGAGCGATCAACCTTGTAGATTTTGGTAAAACCGGCGCAATGGTGTTGTCGGATCGCACGTTTTTCTTCCCACAACCAGTTCAGAATCCGCGCAACTACGGTCCCGGCATAGTCATATTGGCGCGGCGAGTGCGCCCATCGTTTACGCCACTCGTTCACCTCGCCCCTGGACTCGGGCTCCTCGAACATCTCCACCGGATCGTCCTCAAAGGCTTCGGCGAAACGCAGTGCCCATTTTCGGTAATCCTGCCGGGTTCGCTCCCCACGGGGCATATGAGCGCTGCTCAGGAATTCATCCACCATCTGCGGCGTCATATAGGCCGATGGCTTTGGCTTCTCTATCGCATCGGAATATGCAGCGAAGAACGCGGGAGTGGTCGGGTAGTGCTGGACATCGGTCCAGAACTTTGGCCCGCCACGCCATGCGTAGAAATGAAATGTCACACCGTCAATCTTGGGGCGGCGAACTGCATGGACTCCTTTCGGGAGCCTACTTCGTACCAAGGCGCATCCTCCTTCTCTCAACCAGTGACTGCGGCTTCTCATCCTTCACCTGTGCCTCAGAGATGATCCCATGGGCCAGATCAAGGCGATGCCGGACATGGCGCGGATCAAACCAGCCAGGGCGACCCGGCACATGCTGCACGCCGATGCGCATGCAAAATGTCCGGAAGGCATCATTGGGCCCGGAGTAGCCCCACAGCTGTGCGAGATCAGCAACCGCGACCAATCCAATCATGTCAGCGAAGTTATGATGCTGAGTTCCCATTTGCCAAAGGCCTTCCAGATGCTCTTTCAGGGGCGGAAACAAAACCATGCCCGAGATGGTCGCAGAGAGTGAGGCGCGCCGAAAACGCACCTCCGGATATGAATTTTTCGAAACAGACGAACCTCGAATCAGACAGATGTGCAGGATCGTGCGTACAGTATTTGCGCAAACATCGCTTGCAGCATCAACACAAAATACGCATAATGCTGCGCATAAGAGGCGATTGGAGAAAAATCATGCCGGAACAGCAATTTAGGTTCAAAAAACCACGCAAGCTGCCCGGTCAGGACAAGCTCTCCGACGAGCAATGGGCTGAACTGGCAGATCAGCACTTTGCGGAAACACTCGCCGAAGATTCGATGGATATCGGAAAAACCGAGCGGCAGGATGAGCTGCGCCTCTCCGAAAACCTGAAGTCTCTTCGCCTCAGGCTTGGGCTGCGTCAGTCAGAAATGGCAGATCGCCTTGGCGTCGCACTGCGGAGCCTCCAGATGTACGAGACCGGAGAGCGCCCCCCAACTTCTGATTTCCTCTCCTCGCTATACGTGAGCTTCGGCATAGACCTGCACAAGCTGTTCACCGGAGCACCTTACGGACCTTCGCAGGACTGGAAAACCGCCTTCAGCCGGCTCACCCTGAAGGTGGCGCGACACGTCGCCGAAGCCTATCCGGATCTGACGACAGAGGAAGCCGACGCGCTGGTCACGCTCTACATGGGCCGCTCCGAGGGAGAGACTGATGTGGACGGCGCCAGCCTCATGCTTTGCTATGATGCCCTGTTCAAACCTGACGAAAGTGAAGACTGATCCCGGCCTTTAATGCGTCGAGCGTGCCTTCTCCGAAGGGCGCTCCCCGCCAACGCAAATCAGCGAGCGATTGCGGGCTCCAGAGCCGGTTGCCGACGACGGCATGCGCCAGTCCGGCCAATTTCAAGCGCCGTTAATTCGATGTTTGTTCTTGCAGCTGACACTTCATCGCGACATTATGTCAGAAAAATTCCCAGATGGACGCGGGCACATGCAGGCTGATTTCTCGACACTTCTGGCCCAGGCCGGATACTCTGTCCCCGAAGCCGCGCGCGCCCTTGGTTACTCTGAGGGGCACATCTATCGCTGGAAGCGCGGCGAGGAAATCCCCCGCGAAGGCGTCATCCGCCTGCTGAACATGGAGATCGAGCGCAAACGCAACGCCGCGGATGCCGGAAAGACCTTTACCTTCATCGACCTGTTTGCGGGGATCGGTGGCCTGCGGCGCGCGATGGAAAGCGCTGGCGGCCGGTGCATCTTCACGTCGGAGTGGAACAAATACGCCCAGCAGACCTACATGGCCAACTTCCCCGACAACCATCCGCCTGTCGGGGATATCCGGGCGATTGATGCGGCAGAGATCCCCCCGCACGATGTTCTGGTCGCAGGTTTCCCCTGTCAGCCGTTTTCGATTGCCGGCGTCTCGAAGAAAAATGCGCTCGGCCGGGCTCATGGCTTTGATGACGAGACCCAGGGCACGCTGTTCTTCGACGTGCTGCGCATCCTGATGCACCACCGCCCTGCGGCCTTCATGCTTGAGAACGTCAAGAACCTGAAAAGCCATGACAAAGGCCGGACATTCGACGTGATCCGGCGCAAGCTGACCGAAGAGCTCGGCTATACCCTTGAGACCCGGATCATCGATGCCGGGCATTTTGTCCCGCAGCACCGCGAGCGGATCGTCATGGTTGGCTTCCGGGAAGCCACCGGGTTCAGCTTCGACGATGTAAAGCTGCCGGCCTATGGCAACAGGCGTCTGCGCCACATCCTGCACCCCGAAAACGGAACGGAGCGCCCGGAAAGCCACTACACCGTCGGGCCGGATGCCGTGGTGAGTGACAAATACACTCTGACCGACAAGCTCTGGGCCTATCTGCAGGCCTATGCCGAAAAACATAAGGCCAAGGGAAACGGCTTTGGCTTCGGGATGGTGGATGGCGACAGCATCTCGCGCACGCTGTCCGCGCGCTATTACAAGGATGGCTCGGAGATTCTGGTCAGCCGCGGCGAGGGCCAGAACCCGCGCCGGCTGACCCCGCGCGAGTGCGCGCGGCTGATGGGCTATCCGGACGATTTCCGCATCCCGGTCTCGGACACCCAGGCCTATAAGCAGTTCGGCAACTCGGTCGCGGTGCCGGTTTTTGCCGAAGTCGCGCGGGTCATGGCACCGCATATCCTGTCTCTGATCGGCGCAGAACGGCTGAGGAAAGTTGGCTGACGTTCACGACGACAAGACCCGGAGCCGCAACATGTCGGCCATCCGGGGCGTCGACACCGGGCCAGAGATGCAGATCCGGCGCGGACTGCATGCCCGGGGGTTTCGCTATCGGCTTCACGACCGCAGGCTGCCGGGGACGCCCGACCTCGTGCTTCCGAAACATCATGCCGTGATCTTCGTGAACGGCTGCTTCTGGCACGGCCACGGCTGCCCTTTGTTCCGCTGGCCCGCAACGCGGCAGGAATTCTGGCGCGTCAAGATCACCGGCAACATGGAGCGGGACGCCCGGAATGACGCCATGCTCCTCGCTGGCGGCTGGCGCATCGCCACGATCTGGGAATGCGCTCTGAAGGGCCGCGGAAAACTGCCGGCGGACGCCGTGATTGACTCGCTGTCCGATTGGCTGTGTTCTGACGGTCAGAGGCTGACACTTGCAGGCCTGAAAACAGAAGCAGGCAGTTAATACTTTGAACGAGCAAGGCATTTTTGATTTCGACGGCGAGGGTTCCGGACAGGCCGGACTTCTGACGGACCTGCTCGGCCGGGCAGAACGTGTCCTTGTCAAGAAACTCTCGAACAATGACCGGGACTGGGCGCGGTATGCCAACAAGCACCAGGCCGGGATCTACATTCCGGCGGACCATCGAGACGGCGGCTTTTTCCCGGCCCTGGAGGAAAAGGAACGCGAGGATCCGGCCGCCAGGCCGATCCGGGAGGCCCTGTTCGATACTGTCTGGCCTCAGGCTCTGGATGGCAGGCAGAACAGGAAAGCCCGGATCGTGCATTACACGAGCAAGGGCCCTGAGACGCATATGACCCGGCTGCCGAAGGAGTGCTTCGGACAGCTTTCACCGGCATCCTTCCTTGTCATGGGGCGATACGGAAAGGAGCAAGGCACCGTTTACGAATGCCTGACCGTGGATTCCGCGAGCGATGAAGCCGAGCTGCTCCTTGCACAACTCGACATCCCACCGGATTTTCTGATCGGAGAGTTCGAGCCCGCGGCTATCCGGGCACAGGAACAGGACCGCGTTCTGGACTTTGCTTCCGAGCTGATTGCGGCATGGCAGGCCGGGACGATTGCAGATTTTGCCCGGACCTCCGCCATGCCCGGGACCGAGGACCTCGCCCGCCGGGCGCTTGCACGGTACCTTGAGATCCATGGACTGGAAGTTCTCGACCCCTTTGCCATCGAACGCCCCGGAGATGCCCTGCGCGAGATCAGCCGCAGCATCGAATGGGAAATGTTCCGGACCTTTCAGCGGCGCGAGCGCGCGGTCGACCTGGTGCGGATCGTTCTGGGCGATGCCCCCCGGGGGATGACCGTCGCAGAGATGATCCGGCAGCTTGTCAACGAGCTGCCCCGGATCGACGCGCTGATGCTGTCTGCGAGCCAGCAACGAAAGTCACGGGCCGGCTACTCTTATGAGCACCACATCGAGGCCATGCTGCGCGGTGGGCAGATCCCGTTTGAAAAGCAGGTGGTGATCGAAGCAAAGAAACGCCCCGACTTCATTCTGCCGTCTTTAGCCTTCGTCAGCAGGGCGGATGCCCTCGCCGCGACGGGGCTTATCCTGAGCGCCAAAACGACACTGCGCGAGCGCTGGAAACAGGTCGAGCGAGAGAAAGGTAACCGCAGGCTCTACCTGACGACGGTGGATGAAAATATCGCCGGCAATGCAATCCAGGACATGGAAGGGATTGGCGTGCAGCTGGTGATCCCCGAAAGTCTGATGGACGCCAGAGAGACCGAATATGCAGGACATCAAAACGTCCTGACCTTCCGGCGGTTCTGCGATGAGATCGTGCAGCCGAACCTGGAGGCCTGGCGCGGTGTCGCCTGATGGGGCGGGTGGGGGCGAAATGCAGCCGACGTCACACCTCTCGTCGCAGTCACTAAGGGCGGGGAGCAGCCGTTCGCCGCGCGCGACACGAACGTCGGCTGTGCGCAGGACGCGGACATGCTTTCCGGGCACCGCGCTTCCCACCGCCGCGTCAATCTGGCCAACGATCCGGAGATGGCGACGCAGGTGGATCATCATGAGTGAGGTGCCGAGCACCCTGCCTTGTTGGTCTTTCTCAGCAGCACAGGCGTGCCCAGATAATCCCATGCTTGCTATTTCAGGCCGCCCATCAGACGATACCGGCTGTCCACGAAAGGTAAAATGATGCGTGTGTTTCTTTCCCATTCCTCTGTAGACAAAGGCTTCGTTGAGGCAGTTGCACATGAACTGAAGCCTGGAACCTACGAGCTTGATTCCGAGACGTTCGACGCGGGAATCTTGAACTCAGCAGCAATCATCAAGGCTCTAAATCGTGCAGATATATTTTGTATTTTTCTTAGCGGCCCGGCGATTGACTCACATTATGTAGACTTCGAGACGGGATTGGCGATAGAGCTCGCCGCAAGGGGAACGATTCAACGCATTTTGCCAATATGCCTCGATGAGACATCCTTCCAGCGTGCATCGTCTGTGCTTAAGCTATTTAATATTGTTCGCAAACAAATATCGCCAGAAAGCGCCGCCAGATTGATTCAAGGAACCATGATTTCAGTTGGTTCTGAAAAGCAAATGGGCGCGCATCCATTCATTGGGAGAGAGAGGGAAATTGAAGCACTGGAGGCGCAAACAGCTGACCCAAATCGGCCGCCATCCAAGGCGCTATATGTATCTGGAATCTATGGGTCTGGACGCCGCACTCTTGTGCGAAAGTTTTACTCCGACCAGTTTCCTGAAGTGAACCAGGTTTTTCCCAAAGTTTCTATTCCATCCGATGTGGGTATTGAAGAATTATTTAGATTGGTTTTGTTCGCAGCCCATCCAAATATTTCTGTAAAAAATCTTCAGGCGTATGACCTTGACTTCTCGATGCAGGCGCCCGAGAAAAAAGCCAAAACAGTAGCAGATCTAATTAGTTCGTTTATCTCGCAAGGAGAAGCCTTAATTATGGAGGATGAGGGCGGGCTATTAGAGGACTCTGGCGATTTCACCCCGGATGCGGAGTCGGTTATCAAAGAGATAGCCAACCGCCCGCACCCGCCACTTGCCGTTGTGGCGCGCAGAATGATGCCAATGCGATTTCGACGAAATGATGTTGCCTATGCCAATCTAACATCATTCGACCATAAAACATCGCGCCGGTTAATGTCAAAAGTTATATCGGCAGCGGGCATTTCGGCAAATCCCGCTCAGGTTGATCAACTGACGGAGATGAGCGAGGGTCACCCATACAATCACTACCGGATAGTTGAGGAAATCCAGGCCCGCACGCTCGACGTGTTCTTGGCGGAAGCGGATGAGTTTTATATTTGGAAACATCGGCAGGGAACGGAATATCTTCATCAGATTGAGCTAAACGATGATGAGAGAAAGGTAGTTGCAGTCCTAACAATGGTTCCGAGTCTAGACTTTGAGACGCTGGTCGCCGGATGCGACTTGGCCCCTGAACAAGTAGCTAAGGCTCTCGAGCGGCTGATCGACCTTCATGTTTTGGAAACAGCCGGGTCTGTATACAAAATTGCCCCCCCCTTGAGAATTGCGGCCGAAAAAGATCCTCGGGCTGCGGCTTCGACGTCGGAGGTGCGTCGAGCAGTGAGTGCAATTGCAGACGGCCTAAATGTTCGCTTCGGGGATGGAACTGCACCGATTCAGCTTCTTGATACCGCGATCATCTCTTCGATCGACTCCGGCATTGAGGCGCAGTCCTACGTATCCGCTCTTATTCTCCCATCTCATTTCGTTTGGTTGATGAAGGAGAAATACGATCAGGGCGATTATACGGAAGCTATAAGGCTAGCCAAAGAAGCCCTAAATAGGTCTGAACGTCTTTCCTTCAAAGGTCGCGTTACGGCATGTCGGTATCTGTGCCTAGCAGCGTCCAGGCGATTTGATGATGATGAATTTACGCGCGGCATCGAGTTATTGGAAGGTTATGGAGGTGACGCATTTGCGCAGAGCAACATCAACTTCTTGAAGGGCTTTCGTGAAAGGTTGAAAGGGAATTTGCCAATCGCCGAGAATTTCTTCCGTGAGGCCTACCGGCTATCGCCAGGCAGCGCATCTCCCGCTCGCGAGCTTGCGTCAATCTGTCTTGCACGCGGGTTGCTTGAGGATGCCGAATCATTTGCGAGAGAAGTCCTCGCCGCTGGATCCACGAACTCATTCATCTACGATGTCCTCGCGGCCGCACTGATTAGGAAACTTGGGAAAAACGCTCAAGAGAATTGGGAGCTTCAGGATATTCTGGGGAAGTTGGAGGTGCTGTCGGCTGAAGACGGCCGATCCTTCTTTCTCACGAGGCGCGCCGAACTTGAGCTCGTCACTGGAGATATTTCTGGCGCAACGAATACTATACGGTCGGCACTTAACATGACTCCTAATGTGTTTGAGGCACATCGGATAAGTGCGCAGATACTTATTGCCGCAAGAAGATTTGGGCCTGCTCAAACAGAGCTGAATTGGATGCGTGAGCGAACCACTCAAGGTCGAAGCGACGAATCGCGGCAGAACTATCGCATGTATCTTGAGACGCAGGCGGAGTTCTTCACGGAAACCCATGATTTTGGGAAGGCGCGCGCCATATTCACGAAGGCTAACTTGTTCACGGATGGTGAAATTTCCGAAGCTAGGAGGAAGATAGACACGGCCGAAGCATATTTCCGGAAGTAAGCTCATCCTTTTGTGCTTTCGGTTTACTTACGCCTGAACATTTATCGAAAGTAGGTGCCGGATAGATGAGGTGAGGGTTGGGTCGGTTTACAGGGTATCTGTCCGGGTTGCCTGCTGATGGGCTGAGCGATGGCGTTGTCGCTCGGCCACACCGTCAATCTAGTTCCCGCAGCGACCCGCCCTCCGATCCAGCGAGACATGCCATGCTGCGCCCGGCACCTCCGCCCGCTTTGGGCTGGGACCGGACTTCCGCCGCAGGACACCTGAATGTCGGCATTGGGCCGGGCGCTAGCTGGGTTGCCCGGCGGGACGTGCGAACGGAAGCAAATTGCGGAATGTTGCTATTCCCTTTTCATTGCCCATGTCGCCGGCCGAGCCAGACCAGCGTGTCTTCACGCCCTCGGCTCGACATCCTTCCAGTGGCGGTTCGCCGGCAATGCCTTTGCCCGCCGGGCGGCGTCCTGCAACGTGACGGGGTAGTAATCCCAGACGTCTACCCCGACATTGACCGCGTTCGCGCTTCCCTTCCAGTTGCCATGCACATGGCCGAACAGATGCAGCACGCCCTTGCGGGCGTGGTTCCAGGTCATCATCGGGTAGTGGCAGAGCGTCACCGGTCGCTCCGCCGACGGATCCTCCACCTCGGCCAGAAGCGCTACGCTGTCCCAGGGCAGCGCCTGCGTCAGGGCGCCGTCGTGGTTGCCGACGATCAGATGCCGGCGTGCTCCGGGAAGCTGTCCGAAGATCGTCAGCAGCCAGCTTTCATCCTTGGCCTGCGGGCCGAAGGCGAAATCTCCGACGATCCACAGGTCATCCTCGGGACCGACCTTCTCCCAAAGCCGCTCGATCAGCACCGAGTCCATATGGCTCGTGTCCCGGAACGGGCGATGCGCGTTCCGGATGATGTTCTCGTGCCCGAAATGCGGGTCGGCAGTGTACCAATGCGTCATCGTGAAAGATCCGTTGCAGGCGGGGCCGCGGTTGTGCCGCACCAGCGGGGGCCGGGTCAATAGCCCGCAAGAGCTGCCGTTACAGCCGATCCGGCAGCGTGATCGCGGCGTGGGTCCAGAAGCTCTCGAAATCTGCATCAAGCTCGCGCAGGATCACCATCAGCTCGATCACGTCAAGCCGGCGCTCGCCCAGCTCATATTTTCCAACAAAGGACGGCGGCTTGTGCAGCTTAGCGGCCAGATCGGCCTGCGACATGGCGCGCTCCGTCCGAAGGGCAATCAGCGCCTTCAGAAGACTGCGATACGCATCTGAATGAACGCTGCCCGCCAATAGTCCGCCTGCCTTTGATTTCGACAGGTTCAGCTATTGACCCCATTATGGGTTTAACCCCAAAATGGGGGTGACGATTGGAGGTCCGCAATGAAAGACGCCATCTCTGCTGCAAACGATCTGTTGGCCGGCGTGGGACTTTGGTTCCGGACCCGGGCGGAGCAGGCTGCCGCGAAGCGTGAAGCGAAGGCGTGGGCGAAGGCTCTGCCGAAGGCCATGCTGGAAGAGATCGTGGCTGCTGTCCCGATGCCCGCGCACCTGTGGCGCGAGGATTATTGGGTTCTCAATCAGGAGTCGCTGCGGGAAGGCCCTGCAATCTACCGGGCTTATGTGGACGAGAGATTTCCTTCCGATCCGGCATCCCGCCGGGAGGCGCTGGTCGAGCGGCTGGTCATTCTCCGTGCCGAGCAGTGGAGCGATGCGACCAGAGAGCTGTCGCGCGCCGCTGTCAGTGCTGCCATGGCCGAAGATCAGGCGCGCCGGGATGCGAACTACGCGGCCCGAATGGCGGAGGAAGCGGCGAGGCCGCATCGCCTGTCGATGGCCGGTCGGAAGGCCGAGGCGGAAGCCAGCTATCGCAACTCGGGTGTCTATGCGGATGGCAGCGGGCGCGTGCTGAGCCACGCGGAACGGTTCCAGCTCGGTCTGCCCGCGAACACCGGCGGTGCGAAGTCGGGGCTGATCGACGGATAGGTCCCGACTGCGACGATTTTGGTTTGAGGAATTGATAATGAAGAAAATTGTGGTCGGGCTTCTGCTGGCCCTCGCGTCGCCCGCCTATGCCGAAGGGCTCGATCTGGCTCCGATCCGGCAGGATCTGGACCGGGCGATGGCGTCCAACGGAAAAGCTGTCTGGCTGATCTACGGCGCGGTCTCGCGCGAGAAGATCGACGAGGCGATCAAGATCCTCGCGCCGATCAAGTCGCGGGTGGCGGTCGGCGTCTATGGCGACATGTTCTTGGATGATCAGGCGCGTGCCGATTTCAAGGCAGCGGGGTTCAAGGTCTGCTCCAGGTGGGGCCGGGATAATCTTCTGATCACGCATCACAAGCCGAACGGAGACGGCGATCTCAAGAACAATGCCATGTGGGACGCGAAGATCAATTTCTCCGACACCGATGCCCTGATCTTCGAGGAGGGCAGTCGGCAGCTCGAAGCCATCGCCGGCGAATGGGAAATGGGCGGCACGATGCCGGGCGGTGCGAAGAAGAACTTCTTCTTCGCGAATATCCTGTCCGCCGAACTTGATGGTGAAGCACCGCCCAGACCCACGCGCGTCACCGATGATGCGAAGGTCGGCGGCGTGTCGAGCCTGCTGTCCTTTGAAGGGGGGCGCGGATGCTTCGTGAAATGACGGGGCGCGTTTCAGCCACCGATGCCGCGGATTGCACCCCATCGTATCGTCAGGAGTCCATTATGTTGAAGAAATGCCTTGCCGCCTCGGTCTGCGCCGTCCTGTTTCCCGGTCTGGTGTCCGCCGACACGCTGAAAGAGGTGGACTATTCCGCACCGCCGGCCTCCGGCAAGCTCGCCGTGATCGGGATCGTTCCGGGTATGACGCTGGACGAGGCCCGCGCAGCGATGGCGAAACGCGGCATGGAGCTGTCGACCGGGAAGGTCGACCTGCGTGCCTCCTCGCCCAAAGGCAAGACCTTCGATCTGTCGACCGTGGCAAAGTTCGGCACGGCCGGCGTGGGCCTCAGCACGCGCATGTCCGGGGCCGGCTATGAGGAGGTCAGCGGCACGGTGGATCTGGGCGCGCTTGGCGGCAGGGTCATCTCGGTCGGCCGCATGATCCAGGGCAGCAACGCCGATCTGCCGAAGCCGGAAGAGCTGCTCGCGCAGCTCACCGGGGAATATGGCGAGCCCTCGCTCGTGGAGGTCGATCACGGCGGGAAGATGACGATCCTTTACGGCTGGGACGAGGCGGGCGCGAAGCTGACCGCGCTGGATCAGGCGGCCCCGCTGGAGATGGAGGAGACGACCAGATCCGGGACCTCGACGACAGAATACGTCCCCTGCGTGTCCTCGGGCTTCGGCACGATGCAGGTGGATTACAAAAAGCTGAACAGCGACAAGCCCATCGCACCGGGATGTTCGGCCAGCTATCAGGTCGTTTACGACTCGAAGGCCGGGCAATCGAAGATCCGGTTCTCGCTCACCGATTTCGCACGGGCGCGCAAGGCCCGCGAGGAAACGGATCGCCAGATCAACGAGGCCCTGACCGGGACGGCCAAGGCCTCGAACATGGATCTGTAACGGGGTGGCGCGGTCAGCCCCATGGCCGCGCCCCGTCATTTCCGCGCCATCACCCGGTACATCCGGCCGTTGTAGCGGGCGAGATCGGACAGCCCGGCCGCCCGCCAGCCCCTCAGCTCGTATCCTTCCGGGACAACGATGACCGGGCGGGTGTGGCTCTCGACAAGCCGGATGCCGATGCGGTCGCGCAGGGTGACGAACTGTTCAAGCTCCGCCTTGACGGAGGCCCGCTCAGCCTCCAGCCCCGCGAGTTCCGCCCCGGCGGCGCCAAGGCTTTGTTCGACACTCACCCGCTGCGCCGCAAGCTGTTCCTCAAGGGCCGCGAGGGCGCGCGCGCCGTCTTCCCGGGCCGCCGCCAGTTCCTCTGCATTCGCAGTCCGGATCGCATCCGCTTCCTGCCGCGCCTCACTCACCAGGCGGCCAGCGCCCCATACCGCCAACAGAAGGATGCCTGCGGCGACGAGACAGATCCCACCGAGCGCAGCCCACGTCCATTTCACCTGTCGCCGGAGCAAGATCCCGTTGGCGTCCAGCCGGGTTCTCAGCTCCTCGTTGCCGGTCCGCAAAGCCTCCAGCCTTGCCTGCTCCGCAGCGACATGCCCCGAAACCGAGAGCATCATCAGCCGGATCTGCTTTCCTTCGGCGTCGAGTTTCCGCCCGATGCCGTCGGCATGCTCCGCGAGGCCTTGCTTCAGGCGATCCTGCTCGCCCGCGGCATCGTCTTCTTCAGCCCGACGCCGTTGCCGCAATTCCGCGATCCGCGCGTCCAGATCAATGGTCATCGCCCGATCTCCCTGTTCCGAAAGGCCGGGGCCGGAAGATCGTGCTCCCGCACCCGCTCGGCCGCATTTTCCTGCTCCCGGGCCAGCTCCGGGGCAGACAGACGCGCTTTCAGCCGGTCCCAGAGCGAGGTGACGACCGTCACCGCTTCTCGCAGCGACGAGCCGATCTGCAGGGCCTCGACCCGTTCGCGCAGCGCCCTGTCGCGGATCTCCCACCCGGAGCCCTGCGCCGGACGGCCGACCTTGCCGGTCAGCACTCCAACGAGGACCAGCACCGCGACAGCCGCCGCTTCCTGCGCGACGCGACGTGCGATCATCGCCTTTTCGGCCTCGAACGCCCGCCTGTCGTCTTGGATCTTGCGAGCGCCCGCTTCGGCCTCCCTTCCGGCGGCGGCCCTGATCTCTTCGGCGGCGGAAATCAGATCCGTCGCCTTCTGTTCTGCCGCGCTCCTGATCTTGCGGACCTCCTCCTCCGCCGCCAACCGGAGGGCGGCGACTTCTTTTCTGCCTGCCGCCGCCGCGGCCCGGTCCTGCGCCGCCGCATGTCGTTCGGCTTCTGCCTCGGCATGGAGCACCTCCGCCTGATGAAGCCTCGCCTCAAGATCGCGTGCCATTCTCTCCGCCGAGGCACTCAGCTCATCCTCCTGATCGGCGAGGTCGCTGACCATCTCCTCCATCTGCCTCAGAGTGCGGGCGTTGCGGCTGGCCTCGTCCTTCCGGGCGCGCCATTGCTGCCGCGACAGCCGCTCCCGTTTCGGGCCGGTGCGGGTCAGACCGGACGGCAGCCCCACTTCGCGGTGATACTGGTCTTGAAGCGCACGCGCCCGTTCGCGATAGGCATGATTGCCATGCTTCACCGCCGTCTTGTCGTCATGTCCTTCGGCCCGCGCGCCGGCTTCGGCCTCGCTCTTGGCCAGCCAGCACGGGTTCAGATCCCGGGCAGAACAGGCGGGATCATCCAGCGGCAAGACGTAGGCGTGAAGATGCGGGTGCTCCTCGTCGACATGTTCGATCACGCTCACCAGACGCTCGCCAAAGAGGCCGCGCAGAAACGTCAGGTTCCGCTCCACCCAGGCGTCATAGTCTCGCCGCGCTTCGGGGCGTTCCATGATCTGCGCGGTCAGATGCGGATGCGAGGCCACCGCCGTCAGCAGGGTGTGACGGTCAGTCCGGATACTCCGGCGCGCCACCCGGCCATCCTTCAGCGTGACCGCGACACTGCCCGCGGCCACCATCTCGTCATGCAGGCGCTGCACCTCGTGAGGCGACACGCCGGCGATCACCCGGAAGGGGCGCGGCTCGGAAACGTGCGTCGAGAACATCGGATCGCGGCGTGCCTCTGCCAGAACCTGTTCGACCGACTGGCCTGTCTTGTTGGGCTTTCGGGAATAGGTCTGCAGGTGGAAAAACTGGGGTCCGGCCATGGCTCAGCCCCCGTTGCCGGAGAAACGCAATATGGACCGACTATTATGTTGCAAGCAACATGTCGGCGAAGGCGCTGCGCCCCTCGACCCAGCCAGCGGCTCCGCCGCCGATCCGTCCCGGATCGAAGCCGCCAATGGCGGCTGCAAAACCCGACCTTCGCCAGCCTTGTGACCGGCGCTCCGGTCGGGGTTTGCGAAGAGGCCCACCCGGGTTCTGATAAGCAAACCAACACCTGACAGAAGCGACGACCGAACGCGCGCGACCGGGGAGACAACGCTGGTGTCGACCATCACAACACCCCCGCCGCTTGCGCATCCCGCAGAGTGATGAGCCCGCGCTCGACGGCCTTCAGCGCGTATTTTCGGGGCACATGCCGGCACATCGCACTGCGCTCCAGGATCCACCGCGCGGCGCTGCGGATCATCGTCTCCTCATCGGTTCTTGCCCGGGATTCCTTCTCGCGTGCCCGCCCGCGGGCTTCTTCGACGTACCGCCGCCACTTCCCCGTGCGCAGCCAGTTGTCGAGAAACATCACCTTCGTCCGGGTGTAATCGGCGGTCTCTGCGGCATAGGTCCGGGCCGCCTCAGTCAGTTCTTCGGAACTGGCCTCGGCCTGAGCCCCCGCGAGAATCTGCCCGCACGCTTTGCGATCCCTTCGCCGATCTGCCGGGTAGGCCTCCCAAAGTGGTTCAAGATCAGCATCCGCCGCCTCGCGTGCAGACGTGCGCGCGGAAGGGGGATTCTCAGGATGGTTCTTAGGATTGTTTGGGGGTCGCCCTGACCCCGGTTGCGGGCTCACCGTGACCCCGGTTGCGGGCACCGGAGGAACCGGGTTCAGTGTGACCCCGGTTGTCGATGAACCTGTGCTCCACTGCAAAAGCTCCAGCTCTTCAACCGCCTCCAGCACGATGCGATAGACAACGGTCTGCCCGTGGCGCGAGGTGTCGCGCAGCCCGGTGGCAAGCAAAATGCCCTCAGCCAGGAAGTCGCGGATAACACGCTTGACCGTTGCGAGGCTCAGCTCGGTATGCCGCGCGATGGTGTGCTTCGAACACCAGATCCCGGTGCCGTCATCGCTGGCCTTGTTGGCCAGATACATCACGATCTGCTTGCGCGTTGCGCTGCCAAATCTGCGGCGATCACAAATGGACTCGACGTGGTAGCTCATCGCGCAGCCTCCACAAAACTTGCGAGGCACGGCGGAAGAATGTAGCGTCGACGCTTACCAAGACTTTGAATTGCGTCGAGGCGGGTACCAGCCCCCTCGACGTTTTCATTTTCACCTGACAGGCCGCCGAAACGGTTTACAAACGACCTGTAACCCATTGATTTACGCCCATGAACAAACCGGGGGCGTTTACACTTAGTGCCAATATTTTCAAGGGGTTGATCCGGATTGCAAATCCGTGAAGACCGGTTCGATTCCGGTACCCGCCTCCAAATCTTTCCAGCGACTTCGATGAAGATGCCCGATGAGGGCGTCGCTGCGGGCTGCGCCGACGGCGCCACGGCCGCGGCAGGGGTGCCGTTCAGGTCTCACGCAGGCAGTCCGCGCCGGGCCCCATCCGGCCTCCTGGCGCCACACAGGCAGGCCACACGGCCCGCCCGAGTCGCCGCGCGGCAATCAGGCCGCGCTCTCGCCCGTGGCAGGAGCCGACACCGAGGCCTCGACCAGTGCCCCCTGGCCGGTCTCGGCGCCGAGACGGGCCAGCCAGAACTGGCGGGCGGTCAGGGTCTCGTAGCCGGACCGCCACGTCTGCCGCAACCCGTCGTAGCCCCGCCAGATCCGCCACATACTGCGCAGGATCGGCAAGCTGACCTGAACGGCACGGCGCTTCGAATGCCGGACCGTGTAGCTGCGCTTGCCGTCGATGGAGACATAGGCGATGTCCATCGCGCCCCAGATCGGACGGATCTGGCCGCGCGCCGCGGCGGGCAGCACGATCCGGTTCCCGATCAGCCGGAAACCGGGCAGCAGGTGGCCGTTCAGGGTGATCTTCATGAAGGCGCGCGACAGCCGCCGGTGCGGCGACAACCAGCCTCGGCCCCGGCCCCGGCCACGCTGTGCCGCTTCGCTCTCTTCGGGCTTCCAGCGTTCGGCAACGGTCAGCGCCCCGATCTGCTTGCGCCGGGCGGCCACGTCGGCATTGCCCGCGAAATAGCCCGGGCCCGCCTGCACGTCCTCGAGCGCCAGCGCCACTGCTTCGAGGGTCTCGTAATGGCACGACAGCAGGCTGCGCAGATAGAAGCGCAGCATGATCCTTGCCAGCCCCTTGCGCCCGATCTCCATCGAGCTCAGTGCGAGATGATGCGCCATGTGGCTGCGCAGGTCGAGATAGACGGTGAGGGGGCTCTCCTTCACCGAGAAATCCTCGTCCTGATAGGAAATCACCCCGGGCAGCGTCACGATGTTGAAATCATGCACGAGGCTGAAACTGACATCGTCGCCGCGCACGAAGAAGGGGAAGGGCATATGGGTCACTTCCGCGACCGGGAAGGCGAAGTACCACCAACCGCCATAGAAGTTGTGCGGTTGCGTCGCGGTGCTGTCGAACTCGAGCTGCAGGACCTGGCCGAAGTCGCGCAGATCGAGCCCCATATGCTGCGGCTGGCAGACCTTGTCGAAGAGCGCGCCGTTCTCCCACAGCTGCCAGCGGTGCTGGGCATTCGAGACGGCCCCCGCGACCGCAGTCTTCGGATCGGTCGCATAGGCGAGGAACATCCAGGTCCGTTCGATCGCCTCCATGTGGACGGCCGCATCGTCGTCCATGAACAGGCAATGGCTGGCGCCGCGGTTCTGGGCCTCCAGCAGCCCGCGGGCAAAGCCGCCCGAGCCGCCAAGGTTTTCATTCGGCACCAGCGTGACGTGATCCGAGACGGGAATCGCCGCGCTCTGACCATTGTCCACCACGGTGAGATGGAGGTGATTGGCCAGCGCCGAACGGCTCAGGAACGCCTCGAAGCGGGCCACGGTGCGGGCCACGGCGGCCTCGCGCCGGAAGGTGGTGATCGAGAGCATCAGCTCGGGGGTGCGGGCGGGGGCATCCGCGGTCTGCCAGGATGCAGCGCGCAGCCGGCCGCCGGCGTCATCGAGGGCCCGCAGTTCGAAGAAGGCGACGCCGCGGCTGTCGAACCCATGCGGCGTGTCGAGCCGCACCGACAGCGGCCGGCCGGGCGTCAGCGTCACCACCTCGTTTGCCAGACGCCCCCAGGAGCGCCCGGGCTGAACGAGAAAGACAATCAGCTCGAAGGTGCCCTCGCCCTCAAGCGCAAGCGACAGGGTCCTGAGGTTGCAGTTCTTCGACCACTTCCCGACGTTGAAGAGGTTGTAATAGGTGTCGAAGGAGACCCGCCCCCCCTTCAGGAAGTAGATCTCGTGGTCGCGCAGCGACATCGCGGCCTGGTCGGACAGCCGCATGTAGAGATCGCGTTCCGTGCAAAGCCCGGCCTCGGGCCAGATCAGGCCTTGCAGAACGGTGCCCTGCTGAGCGCCTTGATCCGTCATCTCATGTCCGATCCTGCTGAGGCGCGGCCTTGTTGGCCGCCGAGATCGTGCCGTTGGCCACCAGTTGCTGCAGCAGCGGGGCAACGAAGCGCTGCATCAGCGTCGCGCTGTCTTGCGGGATCTCCAGCTTGGCGAGCGGAGCATCGGCGGCGGGCAGCGGATCCAGGAACAGCGTTTCCCGGTCGAAATACCGCCTGGCGATCGCGGCATTGCCCTCGGCATATTCGGCAAGGATCGCCTCCCGAAGATCCCGGGGCAGCAACTGTTCGCTCTGCTTGCCGGTATGGCCCAGGATGTCGCGGTCGACCTGTTCGAGGGCCCGCCGCAGCAGATCACGCTCCGGTGGCTCCAGGCTGTCGAGCGGCATGTGGCGGACGAATTCCACCATCTCGGCCGACATCGACGAGTTGACATGCGGCGGCGGCGGGAACCCCGTCAGATCGGTCAGCCCGATGCTGTTGCAGAAGGCGACAACGGGCCCCTCCGGCATCTGCTGCTTCTCGAACACATTCAGGATCAGGTTCTCGGCCCCGAAGAGATCTTCGAGATGGCGGACGAAGCGATCGTAGTGGATCCAGTGGAAGGCGTCACGCTGCTGCAAGAACTCCTCAAAAGTGCAATGGCTCAGCGCCGGGTTCCACTGCCACTTGATGTTCTGGAAGTACCAGCTTTCCAGCCAGAGGTCCTGACGTCGCATCGAATAGATGATCTTGACGTCGAAACGTTCGGTGAAAGGCACCAGTGCGCGCAGATCCCGACGCATGCTGACATCTTCATCGCTCAGCACCAGCGTGTGGATGTCCTCGGGCTGATTGTCCGCCCGGCGGCTCAGGCTGATGGCGACATCCCCCGCCTTGTCCCGGCCCGAGAAGATCTCGTTCATCAGGCGGATATGCCGGGGCACCCGAAGCGGATAGAAAATTCCCTGCGTTTTCAACGGCTCGAAATTCTGGTGCATAAATTGCTGGATGGAGGTGGTTGCCGTACGATGGCTGCCGATATGCAGGAAAAGCTTCCTTTGCATGGATCTTCCTTTTGAACAGACGGATCGCGGGGTCTGAGCGGGGAAATACCGATCACCCCAACATTTGGCAGGTTTTGCCCCCTCTCGCAATTGGGCTGTCACCCTGATGAGCAGGGAGCCGCCCTCCCCGGAAATGCAGAGCTGACGCGCGCAGGCCGTGTGCCTGCGCCGCGTCTCCCGCAGCGCCGCGGCAAGCCCGCCCAAGACCGCGGTCACCGCCCTTGACGGCGGATGACCGGGCGATCGGGACGGTCACCCCAGAAGCCCGTATTCGCGGATCAGCTCCCCGTGCCGCGCCCGCAGGACGGCGTCGAAATTCGCCGCGCTGAAGGTCATGTTCCGCCCCGTCCTGTTGCGCGCGGAAGCGGTCGGATCAAGGGACAGGTCGAGAAACCCGTCGATCTGCTCCAGCTCCGCCACCATCTCCGGGGTCAGACGGATCAGACGCAGCAGTCGCGCCAATTCGGCCGGGTCACCGCTGCTCTCGTAAAGCGCCATCAGCTGCGCCGAACGTGCGGGGGTGCGCTGCAGGAACCCGGTCCGGCCCTCGGCCTTCAACTGCGGCGCATAGGACAGATAGTAGCGCAGCAGCTTCAGCTGCCAGTGCAGCGGCGTCATGCCGTCGAAATGCACCAGCCAGCTCTCGTCCAGATAGGGACCGGGAACGAGGTCGCCGCCGGCCTTGCGCAGGGCTTCCTCCTTTTCGCTCAGCGGCACGGGAAAATGGATCCGGATACGCAGGTCCTGCCCGGTCCGGACAAAGGATTTGCCCGCCACATGGCCCGTCAGCCCCCGGGTCACCATCGGCGCCAGCTCGCCATAGACCCTGCGCTCGGCTGCCGGGCGCAACAGCATCCGCCGGTACCGGCCATCGAAAAGCCCCTGCTGCGGGCTGGCCTCGGAGAAGACCCGCTCGCTCATCCTCGGGCGGCAGAAGGGCAAGGTGCCGGGCAAACCGTCCAGCAGCGCCCCCACATCGCGCGAGACCGCGAGGAATTCATCCGCGTCACAGAAGAAGAACCAGTCGCTCCGACACTCTGCATAGCCGAGGTTGGCGTTCCGCAACTGCCGCATCACTTGCCCCTGCGGCCGGCTGCCACCAACCTCCCGCCAGTATTCGTCGGTGCACAGCGTCAGCCGCACCCCGTCCATGGCCGAGAGGATGTCGATCGTCTCTTCGTCGGGGGAATCCAGAAAGAGATGCACCTCCTCGGCCCCGAGGTCGAGATAATGCGCCGCGAAGGCACAGAGCAGCTCGGGGGGTTCCGCCACGGTCGAACACACAGTCCAGCTTGCCACGGGAAAGCTCCTCATTTCTGCCCCATCCACCTCCGGGACGGCCCTTTCCAGCTTAGGCACAACACAGTGGCAGGAAAAGCCTCAGCACTCGCCAGAAGCGCCGCGCCCCCGCGGCAGACGTCACGTCAGCGCAAAGGACAGGCAGCAGCCCCTGCCGCCAGGAAGCGGCGACAAGATGCGACCGGATCGTGCAGAAAGGGCGCGGCGCCGGTGCAAAAGGCCAGAGCTGGCAGGAAACCGGGTTCGCTCCCGTCTCACGCGCCGCAGTCTGATCGGGTCGCGCTACGCCAGAGACCAGAAGACACCCGCCGGGCGGAGCAGATCTGCGGCCTCGAAAACCGGCAAAGCAGAGATCATCTCTGACAGTTGGGGAGAAGTGGTGCACCCGGAGCGATTCGAACGCCCGACCCTCAGATTCGTAGTCTGATGCTCTATCCAGCTGAGCTACGGGTGCACTGTGCGGCGGGATTTAGCCTCTGCTTCGGGGGGGCGCAAGGGCTAAATCCGGATTCTCGGAAAGTTTTTTCAACCGCCCCTCCGGCGGGCCTTTTGCGCCCCCTGCGGCTCACCCCTGCGGCACCAGCGCGACGCTCAGGATCTCACGCAGCTTGCCGCCGTCGCCCGCAGCGTTCTGCTTGACGGTTTTCGCCGGATCGATGGCGGTCAGGCCCGCCGCCTCGAACTGCGCCATCAGCGCGTCGGTGGGCTTGCCCGCCATCTCGGCAAGCGCGGGGATCGTGGCATTGCCCATCGCATCCATCACCACCTTCGGACCAAGCCCCGCACCCTCGACCACGCCGGGGATCAGATTCGGTACGAAGGTCGCGACCAGCGCGAGTGCGCCAAACCCGATGATCGCCGCGGCGAGCGGCCGGCGCAGATACAGCGTGAAGGGACGCCAGTTGAGCACCAGATGGGCGATGGCGCCCGCCACCAGAACGAAGCCCGCCCATTCGTGCACCGTCTTCATCGTCGCGGTGTCGAGATGGAAGAACATCAGCACCCCGGTCACCCCCATCAGGAGGAAGGAACCGATGACGAGCGGGGTAGCCCAGGAACGCAGAGACACGGTTTTGGCCTTTCGCAACATTGCTGGCAGTGCAACGCCCGCCCGGCCCGGTTCCGTCGCGACAGGACGTCGCAGGCCGGCTAGTCCTGCGACGCGATCGCGAATTCGCGCGGCAGGTGCATCTTGAACTCGGTGCCGTCGGCATCGGTGCGCACGAGGTCGAGCCGCCCACCATGGCCGCGGATGAGTTCCGCCGAGATCGCAAGGCCAAGCCCGGTGCCGCCCTTCTTCACCCCGCCCGAGAACGGCTGGAACAGGTGTTCGCGGGCGCGCTCGGGCAGGCCGGGTCCGGTGTCCTGCACGCGAATCCACCAGCCCTCGGGCTCTTCGCCCGCGCCGATCTCGATGGTGCCGGGCTTGCCCGTCGCCTCGATTGCCTGGCGCGCGTTGCGCACGAGGTTCGACAGCACGCGGTAGAGCTGTTCGCGATCGGCCCGGATCTCGAGCGCAGGCGGAACGTCGGTGACGAAGTCGATCTGCGCGGCATCGGCGGGGGGCTGCTCGCTCTCCGTCACTTCCTGCACCAGCGCGGCGAGCGGGAAGCGGCACAGGCTGGGCGGCGGCTCCTCGGCCCGGCCGAAGGCGAGCGTCGTCTCGCACAGGTTCACCGCGCGGCCGATCGAGCTCATCAGCTTCGGCGCGGCGCGCTGCACCACCGGATCGTCAGACCCCTCCATGCGGTCGGCGAAAAGCTGCGCCGTGGTCAGGATGTTGCGCAGATCGTGGCTGATCTTCGCCACCGCCTGACCAAGCTGGGCGAGCCGCTCCTTCTGTTTCAGCGCGGCGGTCAGCTGCCGCTGCATCGAGGCCAGCGCATCCTCGGCCACGCGCAGCTCCTCGATGCTGGCCTCGGGGGCGATGATCCGGCGCGCATCCTCGGGCGCCTCGGCATAGGCCGCCATATGGGCGACGACGCGCTTGATCGGCACCACCATCAGCCGCCGCACCAGCCAGAACAGCAGGAAGGCGGTGATCCCCGAGACGATTGCCGAAAGCGACAGCAGCCGCAGCCCGTATTCGATCATCGCGATCCGCATCGGCCCGGTGGCGAGCGTGACTTCGATCACCAGCCCCCCCTTCTGCACCGGATCGCCGATCACCCGGATCACGTGATTCTCGGGATCGGCGAGAACCGAGAGCGCATCGCGCACCCGGGTCCAGAACGTCGATTCGCGCAGGTCATAGGTGTCGGCGATCGGCTGCGGAATCGGCGAGGAGAGAACCAGCTGCCGCACCGCATCGCGCCGCAGCACGACGTTGTAGACGCCGGCGTTGTTCAACAGCTCCTGCTCGAGGTCCGGCTCGATCATCTGATCGGTCGTCAGCAACGCCAGCGAGGCGATCTGCGCCCGCTCGAGTCGCGTCAGAAGGTAGTCCTCGCGAAAATTGGCAAGCCCCGGCAGAAGGATGAGCACTTCGGCCAGCACGACGAAGATCGTCGTGAGCAAGAGGAACCGGCCGGAGAGTGTGTTGATCTTCATCCTGATACGCGCTGCGGGCCGCCTGCCGCGGGCCCTTTCCCCGCCTGTAACACCGAACGCGGCATTTCGCATGAAATACCAGTTGTTACCGGGAATAAATAGGTGCAGGCGGAGGCGGGCGGAAGGGCGCGCATCGCTGTCGCACTTCCGTGAGCGCCAGCCGGCGCATCTGGCGCGAGAAAAAGACGCACAGATCAATTGACTTGCCGCCCGGTTGCCCCTAAAGCACGGGCCTCGAATATGAGCGGCAGCCGAATCCGGCAGGTTTGTGTTGCCCGACCGTAGAACGAACCGGAGTAACCGCGATGAAACGCACCTACCAGCCGTCGAAACTCGTGCGCGCCCGCCGTCACGGCTTCCGCGCGCGCATGGCGACCAAGGGCGGCCGTAAGGTCCTGAACGCCCGTCGCGCCAAGGGCCGTAAGGTTCTGTCGGCGTAAGGCCGCACAGATCTGCACGCCATGACACCGCCGGAGGCTCCCGTGACTGACCCGCAGGGTCGGGGTGCGGGCAGCGCCCCGGCGGTTTCCGTTTGTCCGCAGGCCGCCCCCGTGCAGCGCATCGACGTGCTGCGCAAGCGGGCGGATTTTCTGCGTGCCGCTGCGGCACTGCGTCAGGGGACCTCGGGTTTCCTGCTGCAGGCCCGTGCGCGCAGCCCGGAGGAAACCGCCCTTCCGGGCCTCGTGCGCATCGGCTTCACCTGCTCGAAGAAGGTCGGCAACTCGGTGCTGCGCAACCGGGCCCGTCGGCGCCTGCGCGAAATCGCGCGGCTGGTGCTGCCCGAACTGGCGCAGCCCGGCTGGGATTACGTGCTCGTCGGCCGCCCCGAGGCGACCATCAGCCGCGATTTCGCCGCGCTGCAGGCCGATCTGGCCCGGGCGCTTCGCGATGTCCATTCCGGCCGCGCACAAAAGGCCCGCCCCCGCAGCGAACCGGCCAAGGGCCGGCGTCGGGGCAAGGGATGAGCCCGCTTGCGCAGATCGTCGCCCTTCCGGTGCGCGCCTACCGGCTGTTCTTCAGCCCCTGGGTCGGGCATGGCTGCCGCTATCAGCCGACCTGCTCCGCCTATGCGCTTGAGGCACTCGAGCGGCATGGCGCGCTGAAAGGGGCCTATCTCGCGGCAAAACGGGTGCTCAGCTGCCACCCCTGGGGCGGCCATGGCTATGATCCGGTGCCCGGCGCCGATCCCGAGTTCGACGCGCAGCGCCGTTGCAAGGACCACGACCATGCTTGACGACGAAAACGCCCCGATCCACCCGCTGTTCGCCGGCGCGCCCTCCTCGACCGAGTTCAAGAAGCTGCGCAAGCGCATCGTGCGCGAGACCCGCGACGCGATCGAGAAATACGGCATGATCGAACGCGGTGCGCGCTGGCTTGTCTGCCTGTCGGGCGGCAAGGACAGCTACACGTTGCTCGCCGTGCTGCACGAGCTGAAATGGCGCGGCCTGCTGCCGGTCGACCTGCTCGCCTGCAATCTCGACCAGGGCCAGCCCGGTTTTCCCTCGACGGTGCTACCGAAGTTCCTCGAGGACATGGGCGTGCCGCACCGGATCGAGTATCAGGACACCTATTCGGTGGTGAAGGAGAAGATCCCCGAAGGCCGGACCTATTGCTCGCTGTGCTCGCGGCTGCGGCGCGGCAACCTCTACCGCATCGCGCGCGAGGAAGGCTGTTCCGCCGTCGTGCTCGGCCATCACCGCGACGACATCCTCGAAACCTTCTTCATGAACCTGTTCCACGGCGGACGGCTGGCGACGATGCCGCCGAAACTGGTGAACGAGGAAGGCGATCTCTTCGTCTATCGCCCCCTCGCCTTCGTCGCCGAGGCCGATTGCGAGCGATTCGCCCGCGCGATGAACTATCCGATCATCCCCTGCGATCTGTGCGGCAGTCAGGAAGGGCTGCAACGCGTTCAGGTGAAACAGATTCTCGACGGCTGGGAGGCGCGCAGCCCGGGCCGGCGGCAGATCATGTTCCGCGCCCTGATGAATGTGCGCCCGTCGCATCTGTGCGATCCCTCGATCTTCGATTTCGCGGCGCTGATGCGCGGCGCGCCGGCCGAGGGGATGCCCGCACCCCCCGGGGTCCCGGATTTGCGCGGCTGAATTAACCTTCCGCTGACTTCTTCGGCCTAGCGTGACGGCTGCGGGCGGGACCCGTGCGGCACGGCTTGGGGGAAGGATGATGGTCAGGTTCTGGCACATGGGCAGGGGCGGCGCCCTGCGACGCACGCGCATCGGACCGGTCTTCGGCCGCAAGGAACTGTTGCCCTTCCTGCCGGCGATGCTGCTGGCCGGGGTCTGGTTCGGCATCGACGCGATGCTGGTGATCGGCGTCACCGCGCTTGCCGTCGCCTGGCTGACCCGCCCCCTCGCCCCCGCCGCTGACAGTGCCGGCGGCGACGGCGTCACCGGCCTGCCACTGCGCCGCGAAAGCGAGCTGCTGATGGACGATCTGCTGCGCGAGGCGGAGCGGACCGGGCGGCACACCGCCTGCCTGGTGATCGGCTGTGACGAGAGCGAGCGGCTGGAGCGGCAGCTCCTTCCCGACGAATTCGAGACCCTGCTGCAACTGCTTGCGGACCGGCTGCGCGGGGCGGTGCGCGAAAGCGACCGGATCGGCCGGCTTGGCGGCACGCGCTTCGCGGTGATGCTGCACCCGACGCAGCGGCAGGACCTTGAAAGCCTGATCCAGCTTGCCGCGCGGCTGCAGACCGGCTGCGAGGAACCCTATTCGGTGAAGGGGCGCAGCCTCGCACCCAGCGTCCATGTCGGCTTTTGCCTGATGCGGCGCGCGCCGGTGCCGACCGGGGCCGGGCTGATCGCCGCGGCCGAGGGGGCGGCGGAAGAGGCCCGGCGCAACGGGCCAAGTGCGATCCGCGCCTTCTCCTCCGAGGTGCAGCACAGCCAGCGCAGCCACAGCGCGCTCGCCGCCGAGGTGTTCGAGGCGCTCGAAGCCGCCCAGATCGTCTGCCATTTCCGCCCGCAGCTTTCCACCGACACCGGCGAGGTCTCGGGGATGGAGGCGGTGCCGCGCTGGCTGCACCGCGAGCGCGGCATCCTCACCGAGGCCGAGATCCTGCCCGCGATCGATTCGGAGGGGCTGCGCGAAAGGCTGGCGGAGCTGATGTTCTACCAGGGCTTCGGCGCGCTGCGCAGCTGGCAGCGGGTCGGGCTGCCGGTCAGCACGCTGTCGATCGGCATCTCGCCCGAGGTGCTGTCGAACCCGAAGATGGCGACGCGGCTGAAATGGGAGCTCGAACGCTTCGACATCGAGCCGGAGCGGCTGCGCCTGGTGCTGAGCGGCGGCGCAGTCTCGCGCTTCGACGACGAGGTGATCCGGCGCAATCTCGTGCATTGCACCGCGCTTGGCTGCCAGCTCGAGCTTGCCGGACTCGGCACCGGCGAGGTGCCGGTCAGCGCGATCCGCAGCACCGGCGCGCAGCGCGTGCGCATCCATGCAAGCTTTGTGCGCAATGTCGACACCGACCCCGATCAGCAGCGCCTTGTCGCTGCGATCATTACCATGGCCGAACAGATCGGCATCGAGACCCTCGCCGAGGGGGTATCGAGCATTGGCGAGCATGCGATGCTCTCCCAGCTCGGCGCGAACCACGTCCAGGGCGACGCGATCGCCCCGCCGATGCGCCTCGAGGAGACCTTCGACTGGCTCGAGCGCCACACCGAGAAGCTGGCGGCGACGCCCCGCATCCAGGGCAGCTGAGCCGGGCGGCGGGCGGCGGTGCAGACCGGACCAAACCCGCCGCCGCCCCGGTCAGAGCCCATGGTTTCCTCGTGATTTCGGGGAAAAGCGCTTGACCTTTGGCCGCCCCTTCGATTGAACCACCGCAAACCCGGACCGGCAGGCGGATGGACCCCCATGGATAGCCAGAACAAGAACCTCATCATCGCGACCGTCCTTTCGGCGCTCGTGCTGATCGGTTGGACCTACTTCTTCCCGCCGGAGCCCGCGGCCCCGACAGACGGCGCCCCGGTCGCGGAACAGACCGCCACCCCGGCCGCGCCCGCGGCAACGCCCGAGGCCGTGGCCGGCGCCGTGCTCGACGCCGCGACAGCCGCAGCGCAGGCGAGCGACGCGAACGCTCCGCGCATCAAGATCGACACGCCCGCGCTGACCGGCACGATCTCGCTGCTCGGCGGCCGGTTCGACGACCTGTCGCTGAAGAAATACAAGGAAACGCTCGACGCCGACTCGCCGCTGGTGCGGCTGCTTGCCCCGGTGGGCGGCACCGATCTCGGCGCGGCAAAGCCCTATTACACCGTCTATGGCTGGTCGCCCGCCGGCGGGCTCGACCCCGCGCTGGTGCCCGGGCCGAAGACGTTGTGGACCGCGCCCGCCGATGCCGTGCTGACCCCCGAGACCCCGGTCACGCTGAGCTGGGACAATGGCGCGGGCCTGCGCTTCACCCGCACGATCTCGGTTGACGACAACTACCTCTTCACCGTCGCGCAGGGCGTCGAGAACAACACTGCCGCGCCGGTGCGCCTGGCGCCCTACGGCATCATCGCCCGCCACGGCATTCCGCAGAGCAACCGCGTCTACGTGCTGCACGAGGGTGCGGTGCGGATGACCGACAGCACGCTTGAAGAGATCAAGTACAAGAACCTGACCAAGCTCGACGCCGTCGCCGGCGAAGGCCAGGCCGAACTGACCTCGGCCAGCCAGAACGGCTGGATCGGCTTCACCGACAAGTACTGGATGACCACGCTGATCCCGAATGACGGAGCCTTCACCTCGGTCGTCAAGTACACCCCCGGCGCCGACCTCTATCAGGCCGAGACCCGCCTGCCGGTGATGGAGGTTGCCCCGGGCGCCTCGGTCGTCGCCCAGACCCGCCTCTTCGCCGGCGCGAAGGAATGGGAGGTGATCAAGCGCTATCAGGACGACGCCGGCATCACCCGTTTCGTCGACTCGATCGACTGGGGCTGGTTCTTCTTCCTGACCAAGCCGATGTTCCGCCTGCTGCACTGGCTGCACGGCGCGATCGGCAACATGGGCTGGGCGATCATGTGCCTGACCCTCATCATCAAGGCCCTGGTCTTCCCGCTGGCGCGCAAATCCTACATCTCGATGGCGAAGATGAAGGAACTGCAGCCCGAGATGGAGGCGATGAAGGAACGCACCAAGGGCAACCCGCAGCAGATGCAGCAGGAGATGATGGCCCTCTACAAGCGCGAGAAGGTCAACCCCGCCGCGGGCTGTCTGCCGGTGCTGCTGCAGATCCCGATCTTCTTCTCGCTCTACAAGGTGATCTACGTCACGATCGAGCTCTATCACGCACCGTTCATCGGCTGGATCCGTGACCTGTCCGCGCCCGATCCGTCGTCGATCCTGAACCTCTTCGGCCTGCTGCCCTTCGCCACGCCGGAACCGGGCTCGATGTTCTTCATGTTCTCGCTCGGCGTGCTGCCGATCCTGCTCGGCGTCTCGATGTGGTTCCAGCAGAAGCTGAACCCGGCGCCGACCGACCCGAGCCAGGCGATGATCTTCGCCTGGATGCCCTGGGTGTTCATGTTCATGCTGGGCAGCTTCGCCTCGGGCCTCGTGCTCTATTGGATCACCAACAACACCATCACCTTCATCCAGCAGTACACGATCATGTCGATGCACGGAAAACGGCCCGAGCTGTTCGACAACATCAAGGCGGGCTTCCGCAAGAAGAAGCCGGCCCTCGAGAAACCGAAGAAATGACGGCGCATCTTGCGCATCTCGTGCGCCACCCGATCAAGTCGGTGGGCCACGAGGACATCACGGGCGCGCTCCTCGACGAGGGGCGCGCCATGCCTTTTGACCGGCTCTGGGCGATCTCGCACGAAGAGGCGCGCTTCGACGGGGCGCTGGCCGAATGGGCGGCCAAGCGCAACTTCGTGCGCGGCGCTGCGGCCCCCGGGCTGATGGCGGTGACGGCCCGGACGATGGATGATGGCCGGATCGAGCTGACCCATCCCGATCTGTGGCACCTTGTCGTCGATCCCGACCGGGCCGAGGACCAGGCGAAGCTGATCGCCTGGCTGGCACCGCTGTGGCCCACGAACCGCCCTGCCCCGCGCCGGGTCGAGCGTGTGCCGGGCGTGACGCTTGCCGACGTGGCCGAGCCCTATGTCTCGCTCCTGTCGCTCGCCTCGCTGGCGGCGCTGTCGGACGCGACCGGCACGCCGATGTCGCGCCACCGCTTCCGCGGCAATCTCTGGGTCGAGGGCTGGGCGCCCTGGGCCGAGCGCGGCCTCGTCGGCCGGCGCCTGCGCATCGGCGCGGCCGAACTCGAGGTGGCGATGCCGATCACCCGCTGCCGCGCCACCTGCGCCAATCCCGAAACCGGCACCGAAGACCTCGACACGCTTGCCGCGCTCAAGGCGCTGAACGGCGACACGCTCTTCGGGCTTTACGCGAAAGTCACCCGCGGCGGCGAGATCGTGCGCGGCGACACCGTGGAGATTCTCTGATGCAGATGCAGTTCACCCTCGCCCCCGAGCCCGACGACTTCGCCCGCGAGAAGGGCCGGCTGCTGTTCGCCGCCCCTGTCGACTTCCTGAAAGGTGTCGTCGCGATGTCGGGGATGCCGCCCGCCGACCGGGTCGAGGTCTGCTTTGCCGGCCGCTCGAACGTGGGCAAATCCTCGCTTATCAACGCGCTGACGAACCGCAAGAACCTTGCCCGCGCCTCGAACACGCCGGGCCGGACGCAGGAGATCAACTTCTTCACCACCACCGGCGGGCCCTATCTCGTCGACCTTCCGGGCTATGGCTTTGCCGAGGCGCCGGTGCCGGTGGTGAAGAAATGGCAGGACCTGCTCAAGGCCTATCTCTCGGGCCGGGTGAACCTGCGCCGCGCCTTCGTGCTGATCGACGCGCGCCACGGCGTGAAGAAGGTCGATGACGAGATCCTGAGCCTGCTCGACCGTTCAGCGGTGACCTTCCAGGTGGTGCTGACCAAGGTCGACAAGATCAGCCGCGCCGAGCGCGAGGCGGTGCTCGAGCAGGTCAAGGGCGCGCTGGCGAAACACCCGGCTGCACATCCCGAGCTGATCGTCACCTCGTCCGAAAAGGGCGAGGGCATCGATGTGCTGCGCACCGTCATCACCACGCTCGAGTAACCGGGCACCGGCACCGCCGGTTTGCCCGCGGTGCGGAGCTCAGAGCGGGGCGGCGACAAAGGCCGGCATCGCGGTGCCGTCCTCAGCATGCGTCAGGAAGGTGCGCGCGGCATCCAGCGCTTCACGGATCGTCACGTCCATGTCGAGGTAACGATAGGTGCCCAGCCGACCGACGAAGGTCACGCCACGCTCGGCCTCGGCACGCGCGACGTAATCGGCCAGCAGCGCCTTCTCCCTCACCTGGCGGATCGGATAATAGGGAATGTCCTCGGGCGTGCAGGCGCGCGAAAATTCGCGATAGCACACCGAACCTTCGTGGCTTTCCCAGGGGGCGAAATGCTTGTGCTCGGTGATCCGGGTATAGGGCACGTCAACCTCGCCGTAGTTCATCACCGCGCAGCCCTGATAATCGCCCTGATAGCTGAAGCGCTCGAAATCGAGGGTGCGATAGCCGAGCCGGCCGAGTTCGTAATCGAACCAGCCATCCAGCGGCCCCGAGTAGAACACGTGGTCATACGCCCCCGCCTGGTCGCGGCTGAACTGGGTGCCAAGCCGCACCTCGATCGCCGGATGGTCGAGAATGCGCTCGACCATCGCGGTATAGCCGTTCTCTGGCATGCCCTGGAAACGGTGGAAGAAATAGTTGTCGTCATAGTTGAAGCGCACCGGCAGCCGCTTCAGGATCGAGGCCGGCAGCTCGGAGGGCTGCACCCCCCATTGCTTGATCGTGTAGCCCTTGAAGAAGGCCTCGTAGAGATCGCGGCCGACGAAGCGCAGCGCCTGTTCCTCGAAGGTCTGCGGATCGGCGATCGAGGTGTCGGCCTGCTCCTCGGTGATGAAGGCGCGGGCCTCGTCGGGGCGCAGGGTCTTGCGGAAGAACTGGTTGATCGTGTGCAGGTTGACCGGCAGCGAGAACACGCCAAGCTCGCCCTGCGGATCGCGCGAGGTGGTCTTCACCCGATTCTTGTAGGGCTGGAAGGTCTCGAAGCGGTTGACGTAATCCCAGACCTCGGCATCGTCGGTGTGGAAGATGTGCGGGCCATAGACATGGACCATCACGCCGGTTTCCGCGTCGCGCCCGGTATGGCAATTGCCGGCCACGTGGTCGCGGGCGTCGACGATGGTGATCCGGTGCCCGGCCTCGGCCAGATGACGCCCGATCACCGCACCGGACAACCCGGCCCCGACAAGAAGAATATGCACGAAAGCCTCCGAAAACAGGACAGATTTACCCTAGCAACAGTCTCCGGGGCAGGGCAATGGCACTCGGCGGCTCTCTGCCCATGCCACCACGCCCCAGTTTTGGCTTGACGGCCGCCGGCCTGTACCGGACTGGCTATTCCCGAGAGAGGCGGATGGCGGGGACGAGATGACGCGGACAGCAGGCGCAGACAGGTTGGCCGCCGTGGTCGTGACCTTCAACCGGCTCGAGAAGCTGAAGGTGACGCTGGCGCGGCTGCTCGAGAGCCCGGCGGGCGAGCTCGCTCATGTGCTGGTCGTCGACAATGCCTCGGATGACGGCACCCCGGCCTGGCTTGCCACGCTCAAGGACCCGCGCCTCGTCGTGCAGCGCGAACCGGTCAACAGCGGCGGCGCCGGCGGTTTCGCCCGCGGCATGCGCGAGGCGATGGCACGTTTCGATCCCGACTGGCTGGTGGTGATGGATGATGACGGCTCTCCCGCTCCGGGGGCGCTCGCCACCTTCCACGCGCTCGACAAGACCGGCTACGAGGGGATGGCGGCCGCGGTCTATTTCCCCGACGGCACGATCTGCGAGATGAACCGCCCCTCACGCAACCCGTTCTGGCACGGGCGCGAGTTCCTGCGCACGCTGCGCGGCGGGCGCGGCGGCTTCCATCTGACTCCGGCGGCCTATGCGCTCGACCGGCCGAGCCCGATCGACGTGACCTCCTTCGTCGGCTTCTTCATCTCGCGCGCCGGGATCGCGCGGGCGGGCTATCCCGACCCGGACCTGTTCATCTATGGCGACGACGGGCTTTACACCCTTGGCCTGACGGCGAAGGGCGGGCGGATGTGCTTCGAGCCGCGGATCCGCTTCGAGCACGACATGGGCACCTTCTCGGGCCAGCAGCGCGGCGAGTTCCGGCCGCTGTGGAAGGCCTATTACTATCACCGCAATCTGCTGCTGCTCTACCGTTTGGCGGCGGGGCCGATGTTCTGGCCGGTGCTGCTGGTGATCTTGCCGAAATGGCTGATGAAGGCGCGGGCGCATGGCGGGGCGCGCGGGCGCTTCACCGCGCTGATCGGGCGGGCGATCCGCGACGGGCTGACCGGGCGGCGCCATGTGCCGCATGCCGAGGTGCTGCGCTGGAGCGGCGAGGACTGAGCCGGCTCAGCCCAGCATCAGCTTGCGGTGATACTCGATCGCCTCGTCGAGATCATCGAAGACATTGAGCCGGCCGTGGTCGAGCACGATACCGGCGCTGCACATCTCGCGGATCTGCCCCATGTCGTGGCTGACGAGGATGGAATCCGAGGACTTCATCCGCTCCCGGAACACAGCCTGGCTCTTGCGCCGGAAGGAGGCGTCGCCGACCGCCGTCACCTCGTCGATCAGATAGGTGTCGAAGCGGATCCCCATCGACACCCCGAAAGCGAGACGCGAGCGCATACCCGAGGAATAGACCCGGATCGGTTCATAGAAGAAATCGCCAAGCTCGGCGAAATCCTCGACAAAGGCCATCAGCTCCTCGGTATCGACGCCGTAGATGCGGGCAATGAAGCGCGTGTTCTGCGCCCCCGTCAGCTCACCGTGGAAGGACCCGCCGAAGCCCACCGGAAACGAGATCGTCCCGTCCGAGGTGATACGGCCGCGATCGGGGCGCATGGTGCCGGCGATCATCTGCATCAGTGTCGACTTCCCGGCGCCGTTGCGCCCGAGCAGGGCCAGAGACGAGCCGGTGGGCAGCGTCAGGTTGAGATTGTCGATCACCACCCGGCGCTCGCCCTGCACCCAGAAGCTCTTGGTCAGGTTCTCGAAACGGATCATGGATCAGCGGCGGTCCCGGATCGAATAGAAGACCATCGCCGCGATCGCCCAGGCGAGGGTCAGGAACAGGGCCATCAGGCCGAGAATGACCCAGCTGCGCGGGAATTCCGAGGTCTGTGGCAGGGTCGGGCGGACATAGGCGGCGAGATAGCGGCTTTGCCGCGCGGCATTGGCACGGGCCACATCGACCGCGGCCAGGGCGGCGCGATAGGTCTCCTCGGCGAATTGCTGATCGACATTCAGCCGCTCGTATTCCGAGATCAGGTTCGGATAGTTCTCGGGCAGGGAGTTCGGCTCGCCGGTGGCGCTGGTGAAGCTCTGCCGCTCCTTGACGATCTGCTGGCGGATCACGTCGATACGGCGGTTGGCCTGTTCGAGCCGCGGATCGTCGCCCGGGCTGCCCTTCTGGTCGCGCAACAGGTCGCGGTCGATCAGCGACTGCGCCAGCTGCTGCTGCAGGTTGTTGAGCACCCCCATCCGTCCGGCCAGGTCAGAGGCCGGATCGACCATCTGCGTCCGGGTGCGGAACTGGGTCATCGCCTCGCGCGCGGCTTTCAGCCGGGAAAGCGAGGCGTCGAGATCCTCGAGCGCGTAGCGCATCGTGTCCTCGCGCGCCGTCGTGTTGAGGTCGTTGATCATCTTCTGGCTCTCGCGCACCACCTCGGAGGCGATCTTCTGCGCATCCTCTGGCGAGAAGGCGAGCACCCGCACCTCGATCAGCCCGGCCGACTGATCATAGGAGATCCGCACCATCCGCTGCCAGTAGCGCAGCAGATCCTCGATCGAGGCATCGGGCGAAAGCGCGAAGACAGGGTCCCAGGGCCAGTTCTTCGAATAGAGGCCGACCAGATCGATCCGTTGCGAAATGTCCGAAACGATCTCCTGGCTCTGGATAAACTCATAGAGGATATCACTGTCGCGCGAACCGCCACTGGTGCCGACGAATTGCGACAGCCCGCCCAGAAGCGAGGTCGCCCCCGAGGTGCCGTCCTCCTGGCGCACGGTGAACCCCACGGTCGAGGCATATTGGTTGCGTGCGACCAGCCCCAGATAGAGCGCGGTGACGAAGAGCGGGATCAGCACCACCGCCGCCAGGCTGTAGAGCAGCCCGCGATGACGGCGCTTCACCGCCGCCGCGGCGGGCAGCGGCCGCACGATGACCGTCGGCGGTTCCTTGGCGGCGCCCCGCCCCGGCTTGCCACCGCCCATGCCACCGGGACGACGCCCGGGACCGGCGCCGGGGCGCTGCGGCATCTGCACAAGTTCTGCCCGCTCTCCCGGCCCCGCAGCCCCGGTCGACGCGGTCCCCGCCCCTTCGATCTTCGGCCCGGTTTCCAGCGCGTCTTTGCTGTCTTTGAGATTGTCTTGCTTTGTCAAACTATTATCCAGGTGCCGCCGGAATTGATCTTGCGCAGCTTATTCTACATAATGAGGGCCTGAAAAACCAGAACAACAATTTGTGCGATGCCCTCCACAGACATCTCCCCCCCGAACGTGCCAAGCCGGGTGCAAACGCGCCACTTCGCCACCTTGCGCACGATCATCGCTTTGATGCTGCGGGAGATGTCGACCCGTTACGGGCGCTCTCCGGGGGGCTATCTCTGGGCAATCCTCGAGCCACTGGGCGGCACTCTGGTGCTTGCGGCGGGGTTCTCGCTGCTCGTGCGTTCGCCCGCTCTGGGCAACAGTTTCATCCTGTTCTATGCCACCGGCATGATGCCCTTCACGCTTTACAACAGCGTGGCCAACTCGATCGCCAACTCCCTGAACTTCTCGCGCCCGCTGCTGCGCTATCCAAGCGTGACCTGGCTCGACGCGGCGCTCGCCCGGTTCATCCTGAACACATTGACCAACCTCATGGTCATCAGTCTGCTGTTCACCGGCATCCTGATCATCGCCAAGACCGGCTCGGTGCTCAGCTTCGGCCCGATCCTCACAGCTCTGGCTCTGGCCGCCTTCCTGGGGCTTGGGGTCGGCTTGATGAACTGCCTGCTGTCGGGCCTCTACCCGGCCTGGAGCATGATCTGGTCGATCATCACCCGGCCGCTGTTCCTGGCCTCGGGCGTGCTGATGCTGATGGAGCGACTGCCCCACGCCGTGCAGCAGGTCCTCTGGTACAACCCGCTTTTTCACGTCATCGGCCTGATGCGACGCGGCTTCTACCCGATGTACAAGGCCACCTATGTCTCGACGGCCTATGTGGTGGCGGTCGGGCTGGCCCTGTGCGCGCTCGGGCTGGTACTGCTCATGCGCTATCACAAGGACATCCTGAGCACCTGACGGGTCGGGCCGGCGCAGGGCAAGGCGGGAATGGATTTGATGCCGCGTGACATTCTCTGGCTCGGCCTGCACAAGACCGGCACCACCTTCCTGCAGAAGTCGCTCGACCGCTCGCAGCAGGCCCTGCGGGCGGCTGGCGTGGGCTGGGTCGGACTGGAATCGTTCCGCTCCGCCTGGACGCGGCCACTGCTGCATGCCGGCCACCCCGAGCCCCCCGCCCCGGCCGAAAGCTTCCCCGCCGGCCCGCGCCGCCTCGTCTTCGACGAGAACATCCTTGCCCTGGTGCAGGACGTGGTGACCCCGGCCGGGCTCTATCCGCAAGGCGCGGAACGCGCGCAGATCGTGGCGCGCCACCTCGGGCTGCGCGCCCCGCTTCTGGTGCTGGGGCTGCGCGGCTTCGCGGGCTTCTTGCCCTCGCTCTATTGCGAGACCCTGAAATCGACGCCGTTCCGGCCGTTCCGCGCCTTCCTGCGCTGGCCTCCCGAGGCGATGAGCTGGCTGCCGCTGGTCGAACGGCTGTGCGCGGCCTTCCCCGAAAGCCCGATGCTGCTCTATCGCGCCGAGGACCTGCCCGGGCGGGAGGCGCAGCTTCTGGCCGAGATCACCGGCCTCGCCCCCGCCTCCTTCACCCTGCACGAGGGGATCGAGCGTCCGGGCTTTTCGCAGGCCGCGCTCGACGCGATCGCCGCGCAGGCCGAAGTGGGGCCGGTCGGTCCGGACCAGGTGAAGGCGACGGCGACGGCGCTGCCGCGCACGGCCGGCCGGCCCGGCTTCGATCCCTGGGATGCGCGAGAACGCAGCCTGTTGCAGGCCATCGAGGCCCGCGACCTCGCCGCGCTGCGCCACCGCACGGCGGATCCCGGCACGGGAGTGCGGCTTTTCACGCCCTGACGCGGCGGCTCAACTCAGCGCAACGGGCCCGTCCGCCGTCACCGTGATCGGTGGCGGAAACCGCGTCTGCTCCGAGGCATCCGTGCCATGCGGCAAGACCAGCGTCAGGTGCCAGAGACCCCCATCCTGTACCGGCTGACCGACGATCCAGTCATGCGGCGCCTCAGGATCTGCGGTGTAGGCGCCGAGATCGAGCGCCACACCGTTCAGCACCAGAACATCGCCGGCGACAGAGACCGTCAGCGTGTCGTCGCGGCGCATCGGGCTCAGGGTGATGAGAAACATGTCAGGCTCCTTTCGCTCAGTACCAGCGGCCGATGGCACTGAAATCGACGGTGAAGGTGTTGGCGTTGGAGGTTGCGGCAAACAGCATCACGCTCGCCGATGAGATGCCGCTCACCCGGACCTTGAGCCAGGCCGCCGCGCTGGTGCGCAAAGACCCGTTCACCGCAAGATTGCCGGTTGCGGCAAAACTTGCCGGGAAGGTCCAGGAATATTCCGTCGACTTCCAGATCGCACCTTCGGCCGTCGTGATCGGCCCTGCCGCGCCGACCGCAGAATAGGTGCAGATCTGCGTGCCGTCGGCAAAGCGCACGTATTCTCCGTTGGCATTGCTGCCGCGTTCGATCAGCGCACCGGTCGGCACCCCCGCCGCCTGCGCCACCGCGCCGAGGACATTGCCCCGCGCATAGGCCCGCGTCCCGCCGATCGTCGCCCCGGACGGCAGGGCCGCAATGCCGCCCGCAGAGATCGTCAGACCGGTCACCCAAGAGGTGCCGTCGGCCGAGACCTTGACCGAGAAGTCGTTGTTGCCGGCAAGCCCCATCTCGGCCCGGCCCGACCAGCCGCTCTGGAACAACAGCGACGCTGTGTTGCCCGCCGCGGCCTTGTTGATCTTCAGCTGATGCCCCGCCCCATCGTGGGTCAGAAGCGTCGCCGCCGCGGCAACCGAGAGCCGGTTCACCGCATCGAAGCCGGTGTTGATGCCAAGCCCGGCGCGGCCGGTGAACAGCGACACCCAGCCGTCTCCATGCCAGATCCGCAGATCCGCCTCGGTCCGGCCCCAGGCCCGCCAGCCCGCGCGCGGGGTCAGGAACAGCCAGCCCGTCTCGGTGCGGAACGCGAGTTTGCCGGCCTGCCCGTCCCAGGCACCGGTCGGACCGGCACCAAGCGCCCAGACCTCGCCCTCGCTCCCGGTCTCGGGTGGCGCCACAGCGTCAAAGCCCTGCACGACAAGCTGCACCGCCGCGTCAAGCAACTGCAGCGCCTCGTTGTGGGTAACGTGTTTTTGGGCCTGCGCCGGCAGGATCCGTGGCAGTTCGAGATTAGCGGTGGTGTCGGTCATCGGGGCTCTCCGGGCAAATGCTCTGCCGCCGACTGTTCCGCGATTGGGCAAAGATCCGGTTACCCCTGCGCGCGCAACCGACTTGCCCCGTGCCGGTCTCCGCCGCCCGCAAAGCGTGCAAAGAGGTAGCCGGCACGGCAGTTCCAAGCTAGGGTCTGCTCACAGGCCTCTTTTTTGCGATATACCAGCGACATGACGACATCCAAACGTTCCAAGGTTTCCGGTGCCACGGCACGCAGTTCCGCCCGAAAGAGTCCGCCCAAACGCAAGGTCGTCTTGATCCTTGGCATGCACCGTTCCGGCACCTCTGCCCTGTCGGAACTGCTCATCGCCCTTGGCTGCGACGGTCCGGCCACGCCAATGCCCGCGGCCGATGAAAATCCGCGTGGCTTCTTCGAATCCTTTCCGCTCTTCAAACAGCACGAGGCGCTGCTTGCCTCTGCTGGCAGCAGCTGGAACGATTATCGCCCCTTCCCCGCCTCCTGGCTGAGCTCGCCCAAGGCCGACGAGTTCCGCGAGCGCATCCGCACCACCCTCGAGACCGAATATGGCGACTCCGGCTTCTTCGCGCTGAAGGACCCCCGCATCTGCCGCTTCCTGCCGCTCTGGACCGAGTTGCTCGATGAGATGCAGATCCAGCCGATCGTCGTGCACACGCACCGCAACCCGCTCGAGGTCGCGGCCTCGCTGCACACCCGCAATGCCTTCGCCCCGGAATACGGCTCCCTGCTCTGGCTGCGCCATGTCCTCGACGCCGAGGCCGGCAGCCGCGGGCTGCCGCGCGCCTTTACCAGCTATGACCAGCTCCTGAACAACTGGGGCAGCGTGGCCGAAAAGCTGGGCCGCGAGCTCCGCATTTCCTGGCCGCGGTTCTCGCCGGTCAACATGCCGATGCTGCGCGACGCCATCGAACCCGGGCTGCAGCACCACAGCACGCCCCCCGAGGCAACGCTGCAAGATCCGCTGCTGTCCGGCTGGCTGCGCGAGACCTACAGGATCATGCAATCCTGGGCCGAGACCGGCGAGAATCCCAAGGACCATGCGCGTCTTGACGAGATCCGCGACGCCTTCGACGAAAGCGCGGTGCTGCTCGGCTCGCTGGTCACGCCCACGGGCGATGCTCGCGCCAAGGAGCTGGAAAAATCGCGCTCCAGACTCGCCGAGATCGAGCCGCAGCTGGCCGAGCGGGCGAAGACCATCGAGACCCTCACCGCCGAGCGCAATGCCGCGCGGGCCAGGGCCGCCGAAATCGAGCCGCAGATGGCCGAGCGGGCGAAGGCCGTCGACACCCTCACCGCCGAGCGCAATGCCGCCAGTGCGGAACGCGACCGGCTGACGGCGGAACTGGCCGAACGGGCCCGCCGGGATGAGGTGCTCAGCAGCGAACGGAAAGCCCTGCAGGACGAGCTGAACCGGACGCAGAACATCCTGACGCAGCGCAAGGCCGAGATCGACGACGCCGCCGCCGCCCTCCACCGCACGCAGGACCTCCTGACCCGGGCCGAGCTGCGGATCGAGTCGCAGGCGCAGGAGATCTCCGCGCTGCGCTCTGCGCGCGACCGCCGCGACACCGAGCTTTCCGAAATCACCAAATCCCTCGCAACCGCCCGCAGCGACCTTACCGCGGCCCAGGCCGAGCTCGCGCGCCGTGAGGCGGAGATGGCCCGGCTGCAAACCGAGCATCTCGCGCTGACGAGCGGGCTTGCCGAAAGCGAGACGACCCTCGCACAGCGCGAAAGTGATCTGGCCCGGGCCTCGGGCCGCCTCGCCGAGGCCGAAGCGGACGTGGCCCGCCTCGCCGCGCAACACGGCGTGCTCGAGCGCAAGGTTCAGATCCAGGCGGATGAGATTTCCGCCCTCAGCGCCTCCAATGCGGAACGCGACACCGAGCTTTCGGAAGTCGCCAAAATCATCTTGGAGTACCAGCAGGGCCTTGAAGATGCCCGGGCCCGCGCCGATCGGCAGCGCAGCTCGATCGAGACCGCCCGCACCACCCTCGCCGAGACGCAGGGGCTCCTGTCACAGAAATTTGACCTGCCTGCGGCGCGCGTCTCTGCCGCGGCCGAGGACCTCTCGGATCTTCTCGCGGCGCTCCGCCGACAGATCGAAGACCTCGCAGGAACCTACGAGCAGACGAAAGAGCAGCTCTCGGCGGTGAGTGCCCATAACGATGCCCTGGTGCACTCGACCTCGTGGCGCCTCACCTCCCCCATGCGATGGATCGTCAGGCACCTTCGCCGCAGCTGACTGCACGCCAGAAGCACCGACACGAGACGGCGCCCCCCGCCTCACCTTCGCCGGTGTCCCGAAGCCCGCCCCGCGGGCCAAAGGGACTTTTATGCCGCGGCATTTTTGTGTTGCAAGGGCATGTGGCTTGCAGGTCAATGAGTGGAAAGAATATCGGGGGGCGTTCATCCGACATGAAGGAAGTCTTGCTGCACATCGGCATCCACAAGACCGGATCGTCGTCGATACAGGAAAGCCTGAAGGGGTATGCGGACCAGACCACCCGCTCTGCAAGCTTCCAGGAAGTCAATCACTCCATCCCGATGACGACGATTTTCTCAAAGAATCGATACGATTATCACATCTGGAGAAAACTTGGATTAAGCCGCTCAGAGGTCGAAGGAAAACGCGCGGAATACCTCGATATTCTCGAAAAAGACATTTCCGACAATCGGCACGAAAGACTGATCATATCGGGCGAGGATATGAGCACCCTCTATGAGGAGGAGAAAAGAGACCTGATCTCTTTTTTCAGGACGCACGGTCTGAACGTCAGGGTTTTCACATTTGTCCGGGACCCCCAGGATTTTGCCGCATCATCGATTCAGGAACACATCAAGGGCGGCGCAAAATCCCTGCCAAAAATCTCAACCCGGTATCGCGTCAGACTGGATGAGTTCCGCAAGGGGCTGCCGGCGGATTGTTTGATCGTGAGGGATTTTCAGAAGACCATCTCCGAATTTGGCGATATCTCAACGGGGTTCGCAAAAATTGTCGGGCTTGATATCAAATCTCCGGTCCGGGCGAATGAATCGCTTTCATCCGCGGCGACGAAGCTGATCTACCGGCTGAACAAGCTTCCGATCAACACATTCGGAAGCCGGCAGCGTGTCGGCGCGCGCAGCAGGGTCATGGCCCTGCTCGCCAACGAGTTCCGCCAAGAGGACGGGGGGCGACTCGACCGGAACATGCTCTCGATGGCCCTCTCTCCCGCCGAAAACGACGAAATTTCATACCTGAACTCTGAATTCGGTATTGCCTATCCGAAGGTCTCCGAAGCCGAGGATGTGCAGGGGGTCGAAGAATATCTGGACGATCTGTCCGATCTGGATGTGAGTCGCCTGCACAAGATCGCTCATCTGATCGGCGCCCCCGTCGAAACAAGCGATTCCATCGACAATCTTCTGATTTCAATCTACATGCGGGCCCTGATCAGCGGCGGCCTTCGCCTGGAAGATGCCGACATGCTGCGGGATCTCGCCATGCGCATGGAGATCTCTGCGGATTTTGACCTGAGCGATGCCTATAAACTCATGTTGCTGGCCCGCCGCGCCCGTCCGGATGGCCCGCTTATCCTGAAGAAGGTCGAGCAATACGAGCATCGCCTTGCCGAGCGGCGCGGCAGGAGCTGACACCACCGCCCCCTCGCGGCCGGCGTCCCGCGTCGCCCCGGCCCCTACGGCCAGAACAAGTGCTTGATGACCGCCAAGTTCGGCGGGTCGTGCCCCTCGTCGGGACGGGCCGCGATATGCACGTCCAGCTCTTCCGTCGGCGCGAGGTCCTTGATCTCGTGCAGGAAGGGCAGCAGGTGATGCTCGACATGATAGCGATCGTAGAAGTTCTGCCAGATTGTCATGCGCGGCACATAGGCCAGCCGGCGGAGCATCTCGCTGAGAACGAACCGGTCCTTGTACTCGCCATAGGCGTCGACCAAAGAGCTGATGGCAAGGCACGAGCGGAGCGTGTTCGTCAGCTGCGACGGGCTGTGCAGCTTCAGCCCGTTGGTCTGCGGGTTCACCGCCAGGGCCCGCGCGCCCCGGACATGCGCCGCCAGCGCGATCGAGGAAAAGCCGCCCGCGCTCGAGCCGAAGAACAGAATCTCAGCGGGGGCGGTGCCGCGTGAGGCGGCAAGCGCCTCGAGATAGTGCGCGACGACCGGCAGGTAATGGGTCGTCCTGTCACCGATGAACCAGCCGATCTGGGTATTGCCCAGAAGCAGGGTCGGATCGGTGAGGAAAACGCAGGTATCCTCGAATTGCTGCGCCCATTTCATCCGCTGGAAATAGGGGTAGGGAAACCGCCCGGCGTCCAGAAAGCCCGGCGAGAACACGATCATCCGCTTCGTCTTGCCCGGAACCAGGAAGTAATCCAGCGCGAACCGCCCCAGATCGACACTGTAATGCCCCGCAGCCTCGGCGCCGGGCAGCTCTCCGGCGCCAAGCGTCGTGGCGACGCTACGGCGTTCCGCGGGCGCCGCCGGCGTGGCCGTCTGGGCCGGGCTCGGCGCCGGATCGGTCCAGGTGCCAAGAAGAGCGCCGTCGAGATTGCGGATGGTCACATCGCCGCACCGCACCGCAAGATCCGGCAGAGAGCAGATGAACCCCGCCACACCATCGCCGACGCCCGCTTCGAACAGATCTGGCCGGAAGACATCCGTCGAGACGGCACCAATCCGCTCGCCCCCCCGGAAGATCTGGATTTCGCGACCGGGAACGCGATCGGGATGGAACCAGCCCCAGATCTTCGTCTTGCCGTCGCAGCCGTCGATCCTGCCCCGGGATGTTGTCGCAACCTTGCGAGACAGCCGGCGGATTTCGTCGGGCAATTCCCGGGTTCGCACCGGCGCCATTCGGGTGAAGGTGAGCGTGCCGAAACGCGCCCCAAGCGCTGCGGCGTCGGCGGCCGAGGTCATCAGCACGAGCCCGTCCTCGCCGTCGATGAGATATCCGCGAACCCCCATTTCGCGGCAGCTGGCCAAGAGATCGTCCTCGGCAACAAAAACACAAACGGCCCGGCAGTCCTGCAGTCCAGAATTCGTCATTTGCCCGCTGTCCGTCGTCAGATTTCTGGCACGGCGCATATGCCGGACCCGTTGGTGGTAGGGCAGTCTAAGCCAAGCCTGGGAAAGGCGGCAAGCCACTCTCCCCCCACAGGCCTATGCCCCCCGACCGCTGTAGGCGGCCCAGGCCATCTGCGCCAGAGCTGCGCGGGCGGCCCGCTCGCGTTGGCGCAACGCCTCTGGCAGTGCGGCCCGAACGCGCACCTCGCGCCAGATCTCATCCTGCACCTGCGCCTGCGTGACCTGTCGGCGTGGCGCAAAATAGGAGACAGGCAAGCTGAATTGCCGGGCGAAGGCCGCGTTCGCCGGCGCAAAGGCCGTGTCCACCCGGTCCTTGAGCTGGGCCAGAAAGGTCTCGTTCTGGCCTGCCCTGTCCGCATTCACCGTCCCCATAGAGTCGAAGAAATCCGTATGCTCGCCCGGCCCGGGCATGGCATAGCCCGCCTCGATCGCCGCGCAGACGCCTTCAATGAGGGCTGGCGGAAAGCCGGGATTGCGGACTTGCTCGACCGCGGCCGGAAACTTGGCCGGCAGACCGATCCGCGCGAGAAAATCGGCGATGAGCGGCCGCTCGAACCCGGGCCGAGGCAACAGCCCGACGGACAGCGGCACGCCAAGCACCGTCAGCGCCGCCGCCCGTTCGGACATGCTGGACGACCAGTCGAAATAGAGATGCCCGCTGAGCTGCCGCCCGACCTCCCATCCCCCGAGGAGCACCGCGATCAGGTGCCGCTCGACGCCCCAGAACAGCGCGGGATCAAGGCCGTGATCGCGCAAGACCGCGGCGGTCTCGGCGATCCGCGCCGGTGCGCGGAACAACCATTGCCCGAAGGCGGAGACCAGGAAATCCGACTGCCGCCGGACATAGGCCACGACCATCACCTCGTCGGCATGGGCGCGCGCGATCCGAGCCAGGTTGCGCAACACCGGCACCATCTTGAAGATCATCTCGTGGCTCAGCACCAGAACCTTGCCGGGATGGTCCGCCTGTGCCCGTGCGATCAGCCGGTGAAACCGGTCCTCGACCGCGGCCTCGGGCTGTTCACGATCGAGCCCCAACAGCTCTGCGGGCTGCAGCAGCACCCCCGCCAGATGATCGCGCAAGGCGGTCGCCGGGCGCAGAATCGCGGCCTGAACAGAGGAAGAGCCGCATTTCCCCGGCCCCACATGCAAGACAATCCGCCTCATCCTTCGTCTCCCGCCATGGCCGACGGCCCTCAGATGACTGGATAGACGAAGTCGGCAAGGCGGTGCATCGGGCGCCATTCCCCGGGCGGACGCAGGCCGCCATCGGCAAGCCCGGCGGCGAGGGCCCGGCACAACGCCGCCATCGCAGCATCGCCCGCCGCCTCGGCCTCGGCGGCGAGCGCCGGCCAGATCCCCGGCTCCGCGGCGCACAGCTCCGCGAGGCTGCGCAAAGGGGCCGCCTGCGCCGCGCCTGGCGGCGCAAACAGGCTGGCCGTGCCCGATGAGGAGACCCCGCCCCGCCCCGCCCCTTCGGGCGCCGGGGCCAGTGCCAGCACCGCGGCCAGCCGCTCGAAGAAATCAGACATCTCAGTCGGCTGCAAAGCGCGCCCTCCCCACCCTGCCCTCCACCCATTCCCCCTGCGCCGCACGATGGACCAGGAACGGCCCGATCGCCAACAGATCAAGCCCCGTGTTCAGGAAGCAGTCGATCGCATCCTTCGGCCGGCAAACGATCGGCTCGCCCCGGACGTTAAATGAGGTATTGAGCAGCATCGGGCAGCCGGTGCGCGCCTCGAAGGCCCGCAAGATCGCCCCGGCACGACGCCCGTCGCCGGGGTCGATCGTCTGCAACCGGGCACTGAAATCGACATGCGTCACCGCATCGAAAGCGCTGCCGATCGCGCCTTGCAGCTCCATCGGCGTGCTCAGCCCCTGCGCCCGCGCCGCGCCAAGGTCGGTCGCGCCGCAGAATTCCGGCCGCAGGTCGGCCACCAGCAACATATAGGGGCTGTCCACCGGTGCCTCGAAGATCTCCGCCGCCCGCGCCGCAAGAACGATCGGCGCGAAGGGGCGCCAGTCCTCGCGGAACTTGATGCTGCGGTTGACCCGCTGCAAGGTCTCCTGGCCGCGCGGATCGGCGAGGATCGAGCGATTGCCAAGCGCGCGCGGCCCGAATTCCATCCGGCCGTCGAAATGGCCGATGACCTGCCCCTCGGCCAACGCCGCGGCGACCTGATCGGCATAGGCCGCGGGGTCGGTCTGCTCGACGAAGACGAGCCCCGCCGCCTGCAACGCAGCGCGGATCGCCCCGGCGGAAAAGCCGGGGCCGAGCAGGGCATGCTGCATCCGGTCGCCCGCCGGAGCCACCCGCCCCACAGCCCGTGCCTCTGCCTCGGCGACCTCGAGCGCCGCACCAAGCGCGCCGCCCGCATCCCCTGCCGCCGGCTGGATCCACAGCGTCTCGAGCTCTGGCAGATCGAGCCGCAGCCGGCGATTGGCAAGGCAGTTGAGCGCGACGCCGCCGGCAAGGCACAGCGCGCGTGCCCCCGTCCGTGCCAGCGCCGTGCGGCCCAGCCGCACCACCGCCGCTTCGAGCACCGCCTGCACCGAGGCCGCGACATTCATGTGGAAGGGCGTGATCGGCTCGTCGGGATGGCGCTGCGGCTGGCCGAAGAAGGCCTCGAACAGCGGCGAGGTGCCGCTCTGCCGACGGTCGAAATCGAAATAGCGCATGTCGAGCGCGAAGGAGCCGTCCTCCCGCAGGTCGATCAGCTGATCGAGGATGCGTCCGGCCCAGCTCGGCGTGCCGAAGGGGGCGAGCCCCATCAGCTTGTATTCCCCCGAGTTCACCTTGAAGCCGCAATACTGGGTGAACGCGCTGTAGAACAGCCCCAGCGAATGCGGGAAGCGGGTCTCGGCGAGCGCAGTCAGGCCGGTGCCGCGGCTTCCGTGCCACAGCGTCGTGCTCGCAGTTTCCCCGACCCCGTCAAGCACCAGAACCGCGGCAGTCTCGCAGGGCGAGGGGTAAAAGGCAGAGGCGGCATGGCTGCGGTGATGCGGCACCAGCACCACCCGCTCCGCCGCCCCCGCCAGCGCGGCCAGCTGCCCGGGCAGGTCCGCGGCCAGCGTGTGCAGGCTGTGCATCATCCGCGGCCATTGCAGCGCCCCGGAAGGCGCGAGCCCACGCGCGGTGTCGAGGATGCGCCGGATCTTGTGCCCCGGGTCCTCGTAATAGGCGACGCGGTCGGGGCGCTCCCCCGCGGGCAAATGCGCCAGACAGGAGGCGATGGCCGCCGCAGGCCAGCGTGCATCGCCCTTGCGACGGGAAAAGCGCTCTTCCTGCGCGGCCGCCAGGATCTGCCCGTCCCGCACCAGCGCCGCCGCCGAATCGTGGAAATGGGCAGAGATCCCGAGAACACGGAAACTCATGCCCGCTCTCCGCTGTGCGCCGTCTCGCCAAGGGCGCGCGCCAGTGGCAGCAGCCGCTCGGCGTAAAGGGCGTTGGCATGGGCATTCGGATGGCGGTCATGCGGCATATGGGTATGGGCCGCGTCCATCGGCACCGAGATATCGACGCAATTCTCGCAGCGCGCGCGGACCACGGTGTTGAATGCCGGCGCCAGCGCGTCGAGCAGTGCAAAGCCCACCGGGATCTGGTGCGCGGCCGCCTCTTCCCGGATCATCTCCAGCGCGGCAAGCGTGGCGTCGGTGATCATCCAGTCGTCGGGCAGGAAGGCCTCGAACCCGCCACGCGCGATCACCGGCTGCCAGATCGGCAGATAGACGATGCGCGGCCGCCCGGCACCGCCGCGGCGCAGCACCGGGACGTGCCCAACCCCCAGGGAGGACCATTCAAGCGACAGGTACTGCCGCATCCGGGACGGGTGCGGGATATTGCGGAAGCGGTGATCGCTGATGATCGCGAAGATCGCCGCATCCACCGCTCCCGCTGCAATGTCGCGGCGGAATTGCAGAAGGTTCTGCACCGTGCCCTGACCGCCGATGCCGCGATTGAGAAAGCAGATTTCCGGCAGGGCCGCCTGCAGCCGCGCGACATAGGTCTCCTCGTCGGCAAGACCGGTGCCGTAGGTAAAGGAACAGCCATAAACCGCAAGCCGCGGCCCGGTCGCGGCGCTGCGGCCGGGCACCTGGCGCCAGCCATCCGCCCCGATCCGCTGGACCACACCGTCGCGAAAGGCGACCTGCACCGCATGTCCGGGCGTCAGCGACCAGCCCAGAACCGGGTCCGGCCGGAACAGCAGCCGGGGTTTCGATACGATCATGTCAGTGCCCAGTGTCCTCGGATGCGCGCGCAGTGGCCGGCGCAGGCGAACACCGCCGAAACGCGCCCACTCCTCCGCGCAGGACCACACGTTATAGGCGAAAAATCAAGCGCGAAAACGCCCGAAGGCAGCGCCTCGCCGCCCCCGGGACTGCCCGAGCTATCCTCACTGACGGGACGGATAGAGGCCGGTGGTGGCCACGCAATAGCGCACGGCCAGAGTCGGATCGAGAACCGAGACCGGCATGTTCTGCCCCACAGGCGCAATCATCTGCACCGACATCTGCTTGTTCGGCGGCTGGTCGGAATAGATCGTCTCGTTGCCGGTGCCACCGGTCGGCGCCGCGGCCAGAAGCCTGCCGGTCGGCCCGGCGAGATTGCCGTCCAGATTGTTCGCCGCAACCCCGTGATGGTGAGGGGCAAGATTGGCCTGGGTCAGGGTGACCGCCTCCTGCCCGCGCTCGAGGCCAAGAGGCGTCTGCGACAGCCCCGCCCCGGCCCCGGTTCCGACCGGCACCCGGCTGCGCAGGTCGGGCAGGCCAAAGGAGCTCCTCCCGTCGCCGCCATAGGTCGTGCCATAAAGAGTATACAGGGCCTCATACTCGGCAATCGCCAGAAGCTGCCCCTCGGCAGGAAGCGAACCGCGCGGGCAATAGCCGGCCACGCCTGTCGCCCAGATCTCGCCCACGAACGGCATGCTGTCGGCCCGGGCGAGACCGGGAGCCGAGATGCCGGCCAGCGCCAGCGCCGCGCCCGCGACCATCTTCGAATGAAACATCGTCATCTCCACAATATCCTTGCTCCGAAAGGCTGTTCAGCTGCGCGGCGGGAAGAGGCCCGAGACCGCGATGCAATGCAACAGCGACAGGCCGGGATCGAGCACGGAGAACGCGGCCCCGCCACCGGTATTCGAGATCATTGCATCCGACATCAGCTTGTTCGGCGGCTGATCGGAATAGATCGTCTCGTTGCCGGTGCCACCGCTCGGCGCGCCGGCCAGGAGCTTGCCGCCGGGGCCGGGCTGATCGCCATCCGCCTCGGTCGCCAGAACCGGATGCGTATGGGCGGGCATCGTGGTGCTGGTCATCGCCACCGTTTCCTGCCCCCCCTTCGCGCCGCGCGACAGCCCCGCCGGCGCATTGGAACCGACCGTCACACGGCCCTGCAGGTCCGGCAGCGCGAAGGTGGTCCGCCCATCTCCGCCATAAGTGGTGCCAAGCAATGCGAAAAGCGCCTGATTTTGCGCGATCGCCATGAGTTGGCCCTGCGCCGGCACCCAGTACTTCGGGCAGAAGTTGAACCCGACGATCATGATGTCGCCGATATAGGGCTCCTCGCCGGCCCTTGCCGGACCCGCTCCGGCAAGGGCGGCGATCACTGCGAGGCTGGGCAGGCTCGCCCCCATCGCGCATTTCAGAAAGGACATAAAGAGTCTCCGCTGTCTGAAAATTCTGTGTCAAGTATCCTGACGCCGCACAGGCGGCGGGAAGACGCGCTCTCCCGGACGCTCACTCCCGCATCGGGAATTCCCCGGACACGGCCACGCAATATTGCATCGCCAGATAGGGATCTTGCGTCGCCAGGGGCTGTCCGCCACCGGTCGGGGTGATCATCTGCGGCGACATCGTGGTATCGGCCGGCTGACCGGAATAGATCGTCTCGTTGCCGCTGCCCCCGCTCGGCGCAGCAGCCAGAACCTTGCCGGCCGGGCCGGGGAAATTGCCGTCGAGATTGTTCGCATTGACCGTATGCACATGTGCCGGCAACTGCGAAACACTCAGGGTCTGCGTCGGCTGCCCATATTTCTCGCCGATGTCGCGCGGCGTCAGCCCCGGCGCAGCCGCCGCCCCCTGCTCGGAGGCCGCACGGCTGCGCAGGTCGGGCAGGCCGAAGCTGCTGCGCCCGTCTCCGCCATAGGTGGTGCCGTAGAGTGCGAAAAGCGCCGAATAGTTGGAGATCGGCAGAAGCTGCCCATCGGCGGGTTCCCAGCCGACCGGACAATAGCTATAGGCGACCGCAATGATATCGCCGAGATACGGCATATCCCCGGCCCGGGCCGTCTGTGCAGGGAAGGCGAGAACTGCGGCAACGGCCATCGCGGCCACGGCCGGCCACGCCGGTTTCGTAAGCTGTTTCATAAAAACTCCGCCCTGAGTAATCTTCCCAATGGAAAGGCCAGCTTGGGGCAGGTCCGGCATTCATGCAAAAGCAATATCGTTACAATTCAATCCTCTTCGGGGATTGCTTGCGCGGAGAAGGGCCGCGCGGCGAACGGGGCCTGATCGAGCCGCGCGACCTCGGCCGCCAGATCCTGCGCCGCCGCGATTTCCACCGCCGGCAGGCATGACAGGTCCTGCTGCTGCGCCCGCCCGATCGAGCACGGCCGGATCAGGAACTCTTCCGGCAGCAGCCGGTCCTCAGGCTGGCCCAGGAAGCGCAGCAGCCGCTGCCAGTGCCGCAGCGGTTCAGCACAGACCGCCTCGTAGGACACCACAAGGAAACGGTCTGGAAGATGCGTCCGACCAATGTCCAGCGCCCTGCGGTTGGCCGCCGTCCAGTAGCGCAACTGCCGCGCCGGAGACTCCGGCTCATCTTGCGGCAGGCCGTAGAGATACGACCAATTCCGCGCCTGCTTCATGTTGTGGCTGAACGCCATGTCGAGCCCGTCGCGCACGACGTGGATGTAGCGCAGCCCCGGCAGGTGCCGCACCAGCGCGGGCAGGAAGACATGGGTGTTCGGCTCTTTCCAGCCCCAGCGGTCGCCCCCCGCCCCCGGGCTGTGCAGGAGCGTGTCGAGATCCGGCACCCGCGCGCCGCAATGCCAGCCGCCGTTCGGCGGCAGATCCCGCCGCAGGCTGTCCAAGAGCTGCGCCCCGGCCGGGCCGGGCGTGCCGCCGAGACCTGTGGTCATTGCCCGCCGGAACAGTGCGGCGGCCAGCTCGAGCTCCTCGGGCCGAGGAGCGCGGCGCGTCCAGTCGATGCGCTTGAACAGCACCGTGAACCACAGGTTGTCGAGCGCGTCGTTGAGCCGGGGCCCGATCTCGCAGCCGCTCAGCTGCAGCATCCGGGCAACGACACGGGTGCCGCTCCCCCCCAGCCCGCCGATCGCCACCGGCGCGGAAAACGACGGTGCGGCGTTTCCATCAGAGGGCATCCCGGCGCCCCCGTCCGCGGAGGAACCGCCCGACGTGCGCCGCCGCACAGGGCGAGACCGGCCGCGCGTCCCCCCCTTCGGGGCTGCCCCCAAGACGTCACGCCCCGCAGAAAACAGCTCGACCACCCGGTCCTCCAGAAGTCTGGTGTGCATCATTGCCCCTGGAGAACCCCATCCCTGCGTCGCCGTCTGGTTTCACAACCTCAGTCGAAGTAACAATACTTCGTTTTCAGGTGCAAGTCGGGGCTGAAATATCCATGAGCATTCCGGTGCTTGGTTTTGGACAAATGCTCCATAAATTCCGGAATGATATCGCTGGCCCGGGAAAAGTCCGCCTTGGTTATATGCTCGAAAAACCGCAGCCGAACATCTTCCGCAACCGACCAATAGACCCCGTATCTTCGGCTGATCTGATTTTTCGAAAACATCACCTGCCGGCGATGGCTCACTCGGTATCGGGCCTGCTCGCGGTCAGCAAACCGCATATGCACCGTAATCAGGTCGCGGGAAAACACATAATCATACATGCATTTATGGATGCCAGCCGACACGATGCTCGCGGCTTTCCAGATCACCGGCTTTGTCTGCGACGATTTGAAATACCCGTATTTCCGCTGGGAAAATACCGGGGCGTCGACATCATATTGCGCCTCAAAGACCGAATTCTGAATCACCTCGAATCCGAGCGGCGCGATGACATCGGCAGACAGCGCAAGGCAGGTTCCGACGAGATCCCCCTTGAGCGGCACGACCAGCTCATCCACATCGGAAACGATGACAATCTCATATGCCGCGCAAGCCATGCTGCCGACCGAGGAAAGCGCCATCGACTTGAAGTCGTCATCGAACGGAATATCCGGAATCCGGATCACATTCACCCGCCCCTCAGCGAGATCATGAAATTTCTCCCGGATCACGGAACTGACCGGCCTCGTAGAGGCATGGTCGATAATATAGAAATCCGCATCAGGGCAATTCATCAGATAGTGTTTGATATACATCTCGATGAAGTAGTCTTCATCCCGCACCATCGTGACGCATGCCAACCGCCGCACCGTCTCCCTGGCAGGCCATAATGCCCTGAAGTCCATCGAGATTTATCCTTGCAAAATAAGATTTCCGTCAAGATCTTGACGAAAGGCGGCCGCCCGTCAACCGGTGTCGCGCCGAGGCCCTCAAAAGGGCGTCGCTGCCCCGCTCTCCGGGGCTGCGGCATGCCTCCCTCAGAACACGTCCCAGGGCGGCGCGCGGAAGTTCAGCCTCCCGGCGGTCTCGGCATCCCACTGGTTGCGCTTGAACATCAGCTCGAAACTCTTGTCCTTTTCCCCCACTTCTCGCAGATGGTCCGTCGCCTTCTGCAACTTGTGGATGAAATGCGACTCCGGCACATAGAACATGCGGTAGTCGGTCAGGTTGCGCATCAGGTCGGAATAGACCCGGTCCGAGCGATAGTGACGGCCGTATTCGGCATCGAGCGGCCCGATCTCGTCCAGAAGCTCGCGCCGGATGTAGACGGCAAAGAAGGCCGCATAGTTCAGCTCGAGCCCCCCGCCGTCATGGAACACCGGCACAGTCGCCACATTGCGGTGATGGGCCGAGATGTTCACGTCGCAATCGTTCGTCTCGCGCGCGAAGGGCACATGGGTGCGCAGCGTCTTGGTGCCGGCGGGCAGGATCTGGCGCGGCACGGTCATGCCGGCGCGGGGATTGCCGAGACAGGCACGCTGCAGCGCCTGCACCGAACCGGGCTGGGCGATCGCGTCGTTGTTGAGCAAGATCACGTCCGACTCGGGCCGGGCCAGCGCGATGCCGATATTGACCGCATAGGTGAAGCCGTAATTGCCGTCGAGCGGCTCGAAACGGATGCGCCCGGCCTCGTGCTCGGCGCGCAGATAGGCCCGCACCTCCTCGGTCGAATCGTTGTCGACCACGATGATGTCGAGCATCCCCTGCCAGTCGCGCCGGTGCAGCGCCTCGATGCAGTCCCGGATGTCCTCGAGCGACTGCCAGTTCGGCACGATGATGCTGACCGGGCGGACCAGATCGGCGGTGTCGAGCTGCGCCAGATGCGCCTTCTGCCGCGCCCCGAGGTTCGCACGCAGCACATCGAGATGAGCGACATGGGTCGGGTTGTCGGTGATCGCGTTCTCGGTGCGGCTGTAGTAGTAGTGGCACAGCAGCATCGGCACCGAATAGACCCGCCCGACCTCGGTCGCGCGCAGGACCAGATCCCAGTCGACATAGCGGCGCAGGGACTCGTCGAAACCGCCAAGCCGGTCCAGAAACGCCCGCCGGTGAACGATGATGTTGTTGTCGATGTAGTTCTTGTTCTCGAGCAGCGCCCGGTGCAGATGGCCATAGCGCATCGCATAGGGCTCTGTCGCCTGGCCGCTGTAGAGCAGCACGCCGGAATAGATCATGTCGGCGTCGGGCAGCTCGAGCAATGCGCCCACATGCGCCGCAAGAAAGCGGCTGTCCCAGGTGTTGTCGCTGTCGAGATAGGCAATGATCTCGCCCTGGGCCTGCCGTAAGGCAGTATTGCGCGCCACGGTAACCCCCCGGTTCTCGCCCAGCTCGATCAGCCGGATGCGCGGGTCGTCAAAGCGCCGCACCACCGCCACGCTGTCGTCGCGGCTGCCGTCGTCAACGACGATCAGCTCGAAGTCCGGATAGGTCTGCGCCAGCACCGATGCAATCGCCTCGCTGACAACGCTCGCGCGGTTGAACATCGGCATGACGACCGAGACAAGAGGCCGCGGCTCGGCCGCAAGGCCCTTGCGCGCCATGCGGTTGGCGATGTTCTCCATCACCGCGAAGGCGCGCTTGTCCTCTTCGACGAAGGGGGTCATCACCTCCGGCTGGGTCATCGACGCTTTCAGAAAACCCTGAAAATCCCAATAGTCGCGCTTCGGTTTCGTCCAGGCGAAGGTGCACCGGTCAAGCTCGCCCCCGGTCTGTTCGTCGAACAGAACCACCTCATGCGGCTTGCCATCGCACAGCGAGCCCGGAACCGAGACCTGAAACGCGTGCCAGCCCTCGTTGACGCCGTTCTGCTTGAGATCGGCGCGGAAGCCTCCGGCAAGGAAGGGCACCCGCTCGCCTTCGATCTGCAGATAGCCGCGACGGGGCAGCGGATCTCCGATCAGCGCCAGCCAGCCGCGCACAAAAGTGGCCCCGCTGCCGTTGATCGCGCCGTGCGGCATCCAGGTGCGAACCAGCTCTTCGGGAAAGTCGATCTGGCGCAGCAGGTCGGAGATCATCACCCGCTCACGCGGGCCGTTCGCCGGAAAGCCCCCGTGCACGATTTCCATCACCTCGGGGGTGCTCACGTCACACAGCATCACCGTCCCGTTGCGCAAGGCGGCCACCATGCCGAACAGACGCTCGACGCTATGCGCCACGGTGCCGTCGTCGGTATAGGCGGCCGGCCGGAATTCAACCGGGGCAAGGGCCGCGCGGATCTCGCCGAAGGCCGCGCCCCGGATCCAGAAGCAGGTGCCGCCGATGAAGCCCCAGTCCCGCCGCAGGTAGTCGAAATCGCCGATCAGGCCGGAGAACATCTCTCCCAGCGTCTCGGCATTCTGCCACATGTAGGAGGGACCATGCAGGTAGAGCTGCCGCGCCCCGACCAGCATCAGGCGCGGATCGCGCTCGAAGGCCTCGAGGATCTGATCGACCTGCCCGCGCGAGCCGAGGATGCCGCGCAGCAGGGCATGGCGCCAGCGCGCGGGTTCCTTCGCCCCCTTCTTGCTGTGCATCTTGCAGATCACGTCATAGCGCGTCAGGCCGACTTGCGCGTCCAGTGCCATCAACGCGCCGACATCCTGCCCGGCATTCGGCACCGGCACAATCCGGGCTTCCGGCAGGGCCGCGCGGATCCGGTCGAGCTCCGTCGGACCGAAGCTGTCGGGGCAAGTCACGAAGCGATCGAAGCCGGCCGGGAAGTTCGCGGCATAGTGCGACAGGTCGGCAAGCACATCGAGATGGAAGACATGCGCGACCAGGGCCACCTGCCCCTGGCTCGCCCGCGCCTTCCATCCCTTGCCGCGACCGCGGGTCAGGAAGTCGACCAGCGGCGGCACTCCGACCGGCCGCTCCGCTCCGCATTGCTGCAGATAGAAGGCTGTCTCGAAAAGCGGCGAGGGATCGCGCCGCAACAGCGTCCCGATCTTCAGGTAGTGCTGCAGCGGGTCGAGCCCGGTCTCCGCCACATCCGGATAGCGCGCGCAATACCAGTCGGCATCGAAATAGCCGCTGTGGACAACCAGGTCGTAGAAATCTGAGGAAATCCTCCGGTCAGTGAAAGACATTTCAGGCATGCGTCGCCTCATCGCTCCTGAGCAGTTTCGAGACAGGTTTCATCAGAACATCAGGGATACTGCCATCGGCTGTGGCTGCACAAACGCGGCCCCTGCAGAGCGGTCCCTTACTCCCGCGCGGCTGCCAGCAGCCCCTGCAGGTATTGCCCGTACCCCGTCTTCTTGTAGGTCTCGGCCATCTCGGCCAGCCGGGCCGGGTCGATCCACCCCTGCATGAAGGCGATTTCTTCAGGCGAGCCGGTCTGCAATCCCTGCCGGCTCGAGAGCGTGCGCACGAAATTGCCGGCATCGAGCAGCGAGCCATGCGTCCCGGTGTCGAGCCAGGCATAGCCGCGCCCCATCTGCTGCACGTTCAGCAGCCCCTCGGCGAGATACATCTCGAGCAGCGTCACGATCTCGAGCTCGCCGCGCGGCGAGGGCGCCACCTTGCGTGCACGTTCGGGCGCCGAGCCGTCCAGGAAATAAAGCCCGGTAACGGCATAGTTCGAGGGCGGCACCTCGGGTTTCTCGATGATCGAGCGCACCTTGCCGTCGGCGTCGAAATCGACCACGCCATAACGCTCCGGATCGGCGACGCGATAACCGAAGACGGTGCCGCCCTCGTCCTGGGCACCCGCCGCCGACAGCAGCTCGGGCAGGCCATGACCGAAGAAGATGTTGTCGCCCAGAACCATCGCCGAGGGCGCACCGGCAAGGAAATCCTCGGCCAGCAGATAGGCCTGCGCCAGCCCGTCGGGCGAGGGCTGCTCGATATAGGTCAGGCTCAGCCCCCACTGGCTGCCGTCGCCCAGCGTGCGCTTGAACTGGTCCTGATCCTGCGGCGTGGTGATCACCGCGATCTCGCGGATCCCGGCCAGCATCAGCACCGACAGCGGATAATAGATCATCGGCTTGTCATAGACCGGCAGCAACTGCTTCGAGACGCCGATGGTGATCGGATAAAGCCGCGTGCCGGAGCCCCCGGCCAGGATGATGCCCTTGCGTTTCATGCGATTGTTCCAAGTTCCGTGAGGGCCTCGCGGGTGGCCGCACGCCAGTCGGGGCGGCTCAGGCCGAAGGCGGACAGGGTCTCGCAGGCCATCCGGGAATTGGCCGGACGGCGTGCCGGCGTCGGATAGGCGCTGGTCGGGATCTCCTCGATCGCACAGGACAGGCCGGCCTGCGCCATGATCTCGCGCGCGAATGCGGCCCAGGACACGTCGGGCGCGCCCGAGAAGTGATAGGTGCCGGTCTTCGCCGGATCGACGATCAGCGCCTGCGCGATCGTCAGGCAGGCCTCTGCGATCGCCCGCGCCGGCGTCGGCCCGCCGATCTGGTCGGCGACCACGGTCAGCCTCTCGCGTTCGGCACCAAGCCGCCGCATGGTCTTGAGGAAATTCGCACCATGCGCCGAGAATACCCAGGAGGTGCGCAGGATCGCATGCACCCCGCCCGCGGCACGCACGCCCTCTTCGCCCACGAGTTTCGAACGCCCATAGGCGCCAAGCGGCGCGGTCGGGGCATCGGGGGCGAACGGGGCCTCGCCGGCACCGTCGAAGACATAGTCGGTCGAGATCTGCACGAAGGGGATGCCAAGCTCGGCACAGACCGCGGCCATCGCCGCCGGGGCGGCACCGTTGACCACGGTCGCCGCCGCCTCCTCGGCCTCGGCCTTGTCCACCGCCGTCCAGGCGGCGGCATTGATCACCGCCGCGGGTCCGAGCACGCGGATCTGCGCCGCGCAGGCCTCGGGGTTCGAAAGGTCGGCCTCGTCACGGCCGAGAAACCGCGCCCCGGAGGCGAGCGCCTGCAGCTCGGTCGCGACCTGTCCAGTTTTGCCGAAAACCAGGATCATGCCTTGACCCCCAGGCGTTCGCCGACGCCCTTGCGGCCCTGCAGCGCACGCCACCACGGCTCGTTGTCGAGATACCATTGCACGGTGCGGGCAAGGCCTTCCTCGACGGTGACCGAGGGGCGCCAGCCCAGCTCGGTGCGGATCCGCGTCGGGTCGATCGCATAGCGCGCGTCATGGCCCGGGCGGTCGGTGACGAAGGTGATCTGGTCGGCATAGCTCCCCTGCGCCTTCGGCCGCTTCTCGTCGAGAATGGCGCAGAGCGTGCGCACCAGCTCGAGATTGGTGCGTTCGTTCTCGCCGCCAATGTTGTAGCTGCGGCCAAGCGCGCCCTTCTCCACCACCAAAAGCAGCGCGTCGGCATGATCCTCGACGAACAGCCAGTCGCGGATGTTCGAACCGTCGCCATAGATAGGCAGCGGCTTGCCCGCGAGGGCGTTGAGGATGATCACCGGCACCAGCTTTTCCGGGAAGTGGAACGGGCCGTAATTGTTCGAGCAGTTCGTCAGCACCACCGGCAGGCCATAGGTCTCGTGCCAGGCCCGCACCAGATGGTCGGACGAGGCCTTCGAGGCCGAATAGGGGCTGCGCGGATCGTAGGGCGTGTCCTCGGTGAACTTGATCGAGGGGTCCTTGGGCAGCGAGCCGAAGACCTCGTCGGTCGAGATGTGGTGGAAGCGGAAGGTCTCGGGGCGGCCCGCCTCGGTCCAGTATTTCCGCGCCGCTTCCAGCATGTTGAAGGTGCCGATCACGTTCGTCTCGATGAAGTCGCCCGGCCCGTCGATCGAGCGGTCGACATGGCTTTCCGCGGCAAGATGCATCACCGCATCGGGGCGGTGCTTCGCGAACACCCGGTCAAGGGCGGCGCGGTCGCGGATGTCGGCCTGTTCGAAGGCATAAAGCGGGCTTTGCGCCACCGAGGCCACGTTGTCGAGGCAGGCGGCATAGGTCAGGGCGTCGACGTTGACCACCGCATGGCCACGCGCGACAGCGAGCCGCACCACGGCCGACCCGATGAAGCCGGCACCGCCGGTCACCAGCAGTTTCATGCCGCCCCCTCCCAGGTGAAGGGGCTGTCGAAATCGGCCAGCAGCGGCGCGACCTCGTCCTTGGCCGAAAGCACCGGCGCGGTGTCGCCAAGTCCCCAGTCGATACCGATCGTCGGGTCGTTCCAGCGGATGCCACCGTCACAGTCCGGGGCATAGACATCAGTGCATTTGTACTGCACCTCGCAATCGGCCGTCAGGGTGACGAAGCCGTGCAGGAAACCCTTGGGGATCAGCAGCTGGCGGCCATTCTCGGCGCTCAGCACCTCGCCCACCCATTGGCCATAGGTCGGGCTGCCCTTGCGGATGTCGACGGCCACGTCGAAGATCTCGCCGCGGGTGCAGCGCACCAGCTTGTCCTGCGCATGCGGCGGACGCTGATAGTGCAGCCCGCGCAGGGTGCCCTTGGTCGCCGAGAAGGAATGATTGTCCTGCACGAAGGCCAGATCGAGACCGGCCTCCGCCATCCGCTCTGCATTCCAGGTTTCGGAAAACCAGCCCCGGGCGTCGCCGAAGCGGCGCGGGGTGATGATGACAACGCCACTCAGTGCCGTTTTTTCAATCTGCATTCTCGAAATTCCGCTAGGGAAGGTGCTTCGAGAGGTATCGCAGCTTCGGCATCGTGGCAACTCTCGCGGAAGGCGACGGCCAGATTTCGCCGCACTGCCGCATTTTCATGCGCCGCATTGCAAAAAGCCACGGCCCGGGTACAGTTCTGAGGTCGACGGCTTCCCCGTCCTGGCCTTTATCAGAAGTCCCCAGCCAAGCGATCCCGCCGATGAGCCTGCCGCCGTCCCGCCTCCTCCCCCTTGCGCAGGCCCCTCTTCTGGCACTGCGACTGCAGCGCCTGTGCGGCCTCGGTCCTGAGGCGGCAGCACGTGCGGCAAACTGGCTCGAGACGGCCTGGTTTTGGGGCAGCGAGCCCCCCGAGCTGCACCCCTGGCGGGCCCTGTGCCCCGACCCGCAAAGCCTGTGGCGACTGGTCTGCCTGTTCGAGCCCGCAGACCCGCGCGGCGCGGCGCCGCTGCACGAACATCTGCAAGGCGGCTGGCGACGCGGCGGGCGCCCCGCCCCGTGGTTTGACGTCACGGGCTATGACACGCTCTCGGCCCGCCGCGTCGCGCCGCAGGAGGCCGCCATCCTGCATTACGCCCGCGAAGGCTGGGCGCGCGGGCTCGATCCGGATCCGCACGGCCACGGCCTCGTGCCGCTCCTGCCCCGGCGCACGATCGTTCTGACTGCGCAGTCCGCCGCCGACCTGCCCGCCGTCCGCGCGCATCTGCGCCGCGCGCCGCCGGGCCCGGACTGGCTGGTGCTGGACACCAGCCCCGATCACGCCGTCGCCCGGCAACTTGCGCAGGAGGAGACCGCGGCCTTGCGACAGGGCCGGCTGCGGCTGAGCCCCGCCCCCGCCGACAGCACCGGCGCGGCACTGGCCGCGCTGGTGGCGGATGTGGCACAGGACAGCGGACAGGGCGGGCCGGACCCGCTGCTCCTGCCCCTGCCCCCGCCCCCGTCGCGGCCCCGGCACCCCGCGCGGCGCCCGGCAGCCGGCGCGCGGGGCCCGCATATCGCGCTCCTCTGCCCCGCCCCCGATCAGGCCCGCGCCTATCGCTGGGGAGATTTCCACTTCGCCGAGAGCCTGGCTGCGGCCCTCGAGGCACAGGGCGCGCAGGCCGAGATCTGCCTGACCGACGCCTGGGGGGCACTCGCCGACCGCCCCGCCGCACAGGCGCCGGAGGCAACGCTGCTGCTGCGCGGCGTGCGGTCGGCACCGCGCTTCGGCAGCGCGCTGCGGCTGATGTGGATGATCAGCCATCCGGGCCGGGTCTCGCCCGAGGAGATGGCGGGGTACGACCATGTCTTCGTCGCCTCCGAAAGCTACACCCGGACCCTGCGCCCGATCCTGCACGACCGCGTCTCGGCGCTGCTGCAATGTTCCGACCCGAGCCGTTTCGCCCCCGACACCCGCGCCCCGGGCACGGATGCCATTCCCGCACATCCGCTGCTCTTCGTCGGCAATTCGCGCCGGGCTGAACGCTGGATCGTGGCCGAGGCGGTGGCCCACGGCCATGTCCCGGCCCTCTATGGCGCCGAATGGGACGACACCCCCTTTGCCGCCCTCGTGCAGGGCGAGAGCCTGCCGAACCGCGACCTCGGCGCCTGGTATCACCGGGCCGCGATCGTACTCAACGATCACTGGCCGGACATGGCGCAGCACGGCTTCCTCTCGAACCGGATCTTCGACGTGGCGATGGCGGGCGGGTTCCTGATCTCGGACCGGGTGGAGGGCGCCGAGATCTTCGGCGATCCGCTCGTTCAGGTCGACAGCGGCGCAGCGCTGGATGCGGCCATCCGCCACTATCTTGCCCATCCGGAGGAACGGCGCCGGCGCGCCGCAGCCCTGCACGAAACCGTCCGCCACCAGCACAGCTTCGCCCGGCGCGCCACGGAAATCCTCGCCCGGGTACGGATGCTGCTGGCCCGTTCCGGCGCCCCCGTCTCGCCAGATTGACATTCCACCGCTCCCCCTCCTAACTCTGAAGGGGAATGAACAAGGCCCGGAACACCCTGAATTTTCCATCAGTTCGGGCCCCAGCAGAAGGAACGTCCCATGTCCGACAGCCTCGATCTCGGTTCCGACGCCGGCGTCAATTCCCGCCTGGCCGTGCTGCGGCAGCTGACCCTCGAGCCGACGCCGCAGCCACCCCAGGAACCGCTGGTGCCGGGCCTGTTCTTCGACACCGACCCCGAGGCCCCCACCACCGTCACCGTCGCAAGCCGCCCCGGCGAACTGCTCTCGGCGCAATTCGATGTCGCGGGTCAGGCGCGCTGGCTCGGGCTGCATATCAATCTCAACGACTGCCCGCTCGCGGGCAAAATGCTCCTCGGCGTGGCGATCCGCAGCAAGGCGCCGGTGTCGCAGACTTTCCGGCTGTGCCTGCGCAACGGCCGCGAGGGTGGCTTCGACGACATCTTCTTCCGCAAGACTGCCATCGCCTACACCGAACCGAGCCTGCATCTCGACGCCCTCAGCCTCGCCGATCACCCTGCCCTGGCCGCACCGGCGCCGTGGCGGGAACTGATCCTGTTCTTCCGCCCCGACAACGGCGCGATCGACCTGCAGGACCTGCGGGTCTTCGCGCTCTGAACGGCGCGCAGCCATGCTCCCGCTCCCCGGCCTCTCGGTCGTCATCCCGGTCTGGAACGACCCCGAAGGCCTGGCGCGGCTGCTGAGGCAGCTGCTTGCGCTGCCGCAGGGGCTGCGCGTGATCGTGGTGGACGATGCCTCGGACGTGCCGCTGTCGGCGGCTGAGCTCGCCCTGCCCGAGCTGGCCGAGGAACCCCGCCTGACCTGGCTGCGCAGCGCGCTGCAGCGCGGGGCCGGCCATGCGCGCAACCTCGGCCTTGCACAGGTGCAGACCTCGCACGTGCTGTTCCTCGATTCCGACGACCTGCTGCTGCCGGCCTTTTCCGGCCTTCTCGATGATCTCCTCTCGCCCGGCACCCCCGACTTCGATTTCTGCCTGTTCCGCCATGTCGACAGCCGGCTGCGCGCCGCGGGCCGGCCGGGCCCGCTCGATACCGATCAGCTGCACTGGACGCGCGCCGGCATTCCCGAACGGCCCGTCCTGCTGCGCCCCGATCAGGCGGCGCGGCTCGTGCGGATCTCGGCCTATCCGTGGAACAAGATCTACCGCACCGGCTTTCTGCACGAGACCGGGATCCGCTGCACCGAGATCCCCGTACACAACGACATTGAGCTGCACTGGCGCAGTTTCTTCGAGGCGCGCCGGATTCTCGCGACGGCACGGCTCTGCGCCGAGCATTTCGTCGAGGAAGACGGGCATCGCCTGACCAACCGCACCGGCGCCGAGCGCTTCGAGGTGTTCCGCGCCCTCGACCCGGTTCAGGCCGATCTGCAGGCCGATCCGATCCGCACCGCGCTTTATGCCGATGCGGTGGCCGAGTTCTATCTCTCCCTCTTCCGCTGGATCGAGGACGGTCTCGGGGCAGCCCTGCGCCCGGCCTTTCGCTGGAAGGCGCAGGGCTTCCTGCGCGAGGGCTTCGAGCTGCCGCTCTTCACCCTGATCGCCACCCGCGACCCGGGCCTCGCCGTACGCCTCAACGACTATCTGGCAGGGGATGCGGCGTGAGAACCACCTTCATCGTCACCAGCTTCGACATCCTGCCCTATATCGACCGCTGTCTCGAGACGATCGGCCCCTGCACGCGACCCGGGGACCGGGTGCTGGTGGTGGATGACGGCTCGGGCGATGGCACCGCCGAGCATCTCGAACGTCGCCTGGGCGCCCAGCTGGGCGCGGCGCAGGTCGAGCTGATCGCGCTTGGCACGAACACCATCGGCGGGGTGGCGATCGCCGCCAACACCGGCCTGTATCACGCTCTGGCCGATCCCGGCTGCGAAGCGGTGGTCTTTGTCGACGGCGACGACTGGCTCGAGCCTGCGGGCTTTACCGCCTGCCGCGCGGCCTTCGAGGCGAGCGGCGCCGAGATCCTGCTCGGCAATTATCTCGAGCATGACGAAGCCTCCGGGGCCAGCCGCCGCCCGGCCGATCTTGCCGCCTGGGCGCGCGCCGCGGCGCTGCCGCGCGGCAAGGGCGAGGGCGAGGCCGCCCGCGCCTGCGCGCTCGAGATGATCGCCGTGCCCTGGCGCAAGTTCTACCGCGCCGATTTCCTGCGCGCCGAGGGCCTGCGCTTCCCGGAAGGGAATTTCTTCTACGAGGACAATCCCTTCCACTGGGCGGTGTGCCTGAAGGCGGGCTCGATCGCCTTTCACGACCGCGTCCTGTGCCTGCACCGGGTCAATCGCCCCGGCCAGACGATGGCTGCAACCGGCCCGGGCCTTGCCGCCTTCTTCACCCATTTCGAGACGATCGAGGCGCTGATCGGCGACTGGCAGAGCCCGTATGCCGAAGCCGCACTGCGCTGGCTGCTGACAAACATGCGCTGGCATCTCGAGCGCCTTCAGCCGGAGTCGTTCTGGGTCTATGCCGATCGCGCCGCGCGGGCGCTGACGCCGGTTCCGGAAGCACTGTGGGATCGGGTCGTGGCGCAATATGAAGCGACGAACAGCACGCCGCAGCAGGCGGCAGCGCTGCGCCGGGGCGAGATCGCCGCAACGGTGGGCTGCTGGCAGCAGGAAGCGCGCGGGCGCGCGGTCCAGGCAGAGACCGTGGCGCTTGCGGCAGGGGTGGCGGCACTGCACGCGCGGCTCGATCGTCTGGACGGGCAGGTTTCGGGGCTGACCGAGATCGCCCGGTTCCGCGCGCTGCGCGCCCTGCCGCATCCGCCGGCGCCACCGCAGCCGCCACAGGACGCGGGCTGACCCCACCGCCCCCACGCCCCGCCTCTCGCCTTTGCCGCCGCGGGCCGCCATGGGCGTCACCGTGCATCCCTGAACTGCAACGCCCCTTCCGTCGCCAGGGGCTTCCCGTCCAATCTCGGGCCACGCTCTGCGCTCGGTGACTACAAAAGCGGCAACGGCCCGGCTCTGGAACGGTGTTCCGTACCTGTTGAATGCGTCTGGCTGGAAAGGGCTGATCGGCACCGTATTATGGTATGGCTCACGCGCGTTGCCGCGTCCGAACGCTTCATTCGGCAACAAAGAGGTGATTTCGTGTGAGGAACGCTGCCCCGATCGAGCGTCGAGCAGAGCTCTGCCAAAATCGTCGGAACTGTCCGCCGAACGCTGAAACTCGAGGGAGAGGCGCTCACGAACTTCGCCGGCGGGTTGCCGGAGCACATTAAGAAGGTCGTCCGGCTCCTCGTCGAAACCAACGGCCGGGTCGTCGTGACGGGGATGGGGAAATCCGGACATGTCGCGCGCAAGATCGCGGCGACGCTCGCCTCCGGCGGAACACCGTCGCTCGACCTTCATCCGGGGAAGGCGAACCGGCAGGAAGCCGGCGGTTCTCAGCCGTATCCATGAGGAATTTTCCATACCAGTGTTGACCCTAGGACATGCACCATGGCAATGCTACGGTGCAGCATCGGCCGTCGGCGTCTCGATCTTTCTCTCGGGTGCGCCGGCCCCAACAAGACGCCTTCGGAGGGGCCGAACAGGGCCCCTTCAGACCAGATGACGCAGCCGATCACGCTTTTGTGCCAGATCGGTGCACTCACCAAGAACGCGGCCAATGCATGAAGCCGTTTCGCCCATCCCGACACACCAGCCCCGACACGAACAGAAACAAATTGACTGCTGATGGAAAGACCTTCGGGACCATCCCCGAAACAAAGGCCTCCCTACCGGCCCTGAAGTTCGACATGCAGACCAGGACGAGAGATTGAGAATGAGCAAGAAACACGTCGACTTGACGCAGCGAAGGTCAATCTGCTTCGTGAGCGAAACCGGCCGGGTCGAGGATCCGCTGCAAGATCCGTCCGTCCGCTATCGGTGCTATCATCCAGCCGAAGCGCTGGTCGCCGAGGGGCATGACTGCACCGTCGTCGCGGCCGCGACGTTTTACGAAAACCCCCTGCTCAAGCACGATATTTACGTGTTCCACCGGCCGAACATGGCACGCGCCAACTTCGCTCCGGTGCTCGCCGGGCTCCGCAAGCTCGGCGCCACCCTGATCGCCGATTACGACGACCTGATCTTTGGCGACGAGGAGCTGGCGCTGGTTTCTTCCGCCGTCAAGAACGGGACCCTCACCGAAGAGAAGGCGATCGTAGCCTTCAAGAGCAACCTCGCCGGGTTGCGCCAGTTCGACAAGGTGACAGTCTCGACCGAGCCGCTCGCGGCACGGGCGCGGGAGTTCAATCCCGAGGCCCAGGTGTGCTGCGCCCCCAATGTCATCCCCGAATCCATCCTGTCGATCCAGCGGGCGAACCGGACCCCATTCCTGAAACGCTCGGCGACCAACATCGGCTATTTCGCCGGCACCCGCAGCCACGACAAGGACTTCCCGATCGTCGAGGCGGCGCTGCACCGGGTCCTGTGCGAGAACCCGCACTTCAACCTGCTGGTGGTCGGGCCGGTGGTCATGCCGCGCAGCCTGGCCGCGCTGCCGAATGTCAACACCGCACCGGTGGTGAACTTTCTCCGCCTGCCCTCGCTCATGTCCATGTGCTCCTCGGTGATCGCACCGCTTGAGGCGAGCAAGTTCAACGACTGCAAATCCCGCGTGAAATTCCTCGAAGCGGCAATCGGCGGCTGCCGGCTGATCGCAAGCCCGATCCCCGACATGCAGGCGATCGGAGAGGAACGCCTGACCCTCGCGACCAGCACCGACGATTGGTACGAGGCGCTTTCGGCGCCCCTGGCCCCGGAAGCCCGGATCGAGCTTGCGAAGCGCAACTTCGCGTTCCTCGAAAACACCAGCTACAACGACGCACTCAAGAGCCTGGCGGGATTGAAATGAGAGTATTGCTTTATGTCGAACCGCACCCCATTCGCGACACGCTAACGCATTTCGCCGATATCGTCCGGGAGTTCCTGCCGCTTCTGTCGTCGGCACCCGGCTTTGACATTCGGCTTTTTGCCAACGAGGCGACCTTCACCCATCTCGGCAAGACGCATCTGTCACCGCACGACAACCGCCTGATCCATACCACCCGCGACGAAGAAGCGCTCTTCAGCCAGTACCAGAAACTGCCCTGGGAGACCGAAGGCCTGCCGGTCTGGCTCAAGCTGATGTCGGGCAAGGGCAAGGTCAGCGAACAGCAGCTGGACCTGCTGCGGCGGATCTGGAACATCTTCCCCTTCGAGGTCATCGTCCATTGGGGCGAGAACGGTGCGGTCACCCGCTTCCTCGAGGAACGCCCGGTCACCCGCGTGGCGATGGAGCTCGGCTGCACCCGGCCGCCCTTCCTCAACTCGCTCGTCATGGATCCCTATGGGACCAATGGCGCCGGCGTCGTGCCGAAACTGACCATCGAGGACCTGCGCGGGATCGTCGACAACCAGTCGATGTCGCGTCACGAGGCGCTGTTCGGCTTTTCGCAGAGCATCGCTGCCCCGGGCTATGCCCAGCAGTTCCAGCCCCTGCCGGGCGAGCTGGATGCGCGCTGGATGAACCAGAAGGCGGCGTTCCTGCCGCTGCAGCTTTTCGACGACGCGAACCTGTTGCGGTTCTCGCCCTACAACACGGTGAGCGACGTCGTTCTCGAAGTCGTTCCCAAGCTGGCCGAAGCCGGTTACATGACGATCATCAAGCCGCATCCGGCCTCGAAGGTCCGCAAGGGCTCGCTCTATGCGAACTCTTTTGCCCGCCGGGCGCTGCATCCCTGGTCGGACCGCATCATCTGGTGTGACGACAGCACCCCCCTGGCCAATTCCCGCCTGTTCAACCTTGCCGACATCGTGGTGACGGTGAACAGTTCCGTCGGCTTCGAGGCGCTCTATTACGACAAGCCCGTGGTCGTGCTTGGCGATGCTGTCTATAAGCCAAAGGGCATGTTCCCCACGCTCGACGACGTCCTGTCGGGAAGCTTCGATCGGGACGCCTACCTGGATGCCGCGGGGATCTTGCGCAACTTCATGCTCGGGGGCTATCTGCAACCGGAAGCCATCCGACGCGATCCGTCCGGCTTTGGCTGCCGGCTCAGCCTGATCCGCCAACTGCAGCAGATCGGCGGGGGCGATCCGGTCAAGTTTGCCAGCGGGTACTGGAAGGCCTGCGCCCCGGCACACAAGTCCCTCGCCTCCTCGGCGGTCTTCTGGGGGCTCTCGGTTCCCGACCAGGCCGAGTTCGGCGTTCCGGCGATCCCGCCGAAATCGGCGCCGGCCGCAGCCCGGACCGCCGCCCCGAAAGAACCGCGTCCCCGAGCGACGCTCGGCTATCGTCCGATCGTGCGCCGGCTGCGCCAGCACCTGGAGATCCAGAGCATCCAGGCCACCACCGAGTGGCTCGATGCGATGTGGAGCACGGAGCAAGGCCGCGCCGAGGTCATCACGATCGGGCGCCTCGTCGATCCCGACTATTATCTGGCGGTCAACCGCGACGTGGCCAAAACCGGAATCACCCCGGTCGAGCACTTCCTGCACAGGGGCTTCGCCGAGGCCCGGACGCCGGCGCCCTCGATCCCCGCCGCGACCGCCATGCAGACGCTCTCCCATCTCAGGCGGGCCGCCGAGATCATGGCGAACGGCGGATCCGCCGATTTCGTCACAACACCCGATGACGCGATTGCCGAAAACTACCTGCCGATGTTCCGCCGCCTCGTGGCGCATGTGCGCGCCGACAGCAACGATACCTTCCTGTCCTGGCTGGACTCGCAGTGGAGCACCCCGGCCGGGCGCAGCAGGATCATCGAACTGGGCGGCTTCGTCGACCCGGAATACTACCTCGCCACCTATGGCGACGTGCGGGCGGCCGGGGTCGATCCGGTCCGGCACTATTGCAACGCCGGCATCCTCGAGGGGCGCGCGCCACGCAAGAGCCTGCGGGCGGTGAAAGCCGACGTGGTATGGGAAAACCTCCGGCAAGCGGCCAGCGCCGATGCGCTCGGTCTTGCGGAATTTCCCTTTGCAGAGGACGTCGAGGTGCGGCGTCAGGCGCAGCTGCACGCGATCGGAAAGCGCACCGGAAACCGGATCGCGGTCGTCGCGCACCTCTATTACACCGACCTCGTGCCGGAGATTCTCGAGCATCTCAAGGCGATCCGGGAGCCCTTCGACCTGATCGTGACGATGCCGGACTGGGGCACCCGCCGCATCGTCGAGATGGTCCGGGCGGCCTATCCGGACGCGCTGTTCTACGCCGCGCCCAATCGCGGGCGCGATATCGGCCCGTTCATCGACCTTCTGCCGGCAATGCTGGAAAAGGACTATGACGCGGTCCTCAAGCTGCAGACCAAGCGCGGCTACTTCCGCGCCGATCGCATGATCCCCGAATTCGGCGAGATGTGGCGAGAGGAGACCCTCAGTGCGCTTTTGGGCAGCCCCGAGCGGGTCGCCGAGATTCTCGACGCATTCCGCAGCCGGAAGCCGCTGAACATGGTCGGCCCCGAGCCCTTCCTGCTGTCTCTCGACAAGTACCCCTATCACGACAATGGCACGCTGGCCGAAAGCCTGCTGGACGACATCGGGGCGAAAGACGGCGCGTTCTACGCCGGCACGATGTTCTGGGTCCGCCTGTCCTGTCTGCGGCCGCTGGCAGAGCTCAAGCTGACCCATTTTGCCCCGGAAAGTGGGGCAAACGACGGGGCGCTGGCCCATCTGGTCGAACGCTTGTTCGGTCAGGCGGCCGGCAGCGGGACCGACGCCCTCGCCTCTGCCCCGGTCGATCCCGGGCAGCCGCTCGACGTCGCCCCCAGGCCCGCAACGATCACGGTGGATGCGTATTTCACCGAACGCCAAAAGGAATTGCGCACCCGCAAGACGAAGGATGGACAGGGGGCGTTGATCTGGTGAAGCATGGCGACATGCTTGAGCATGCGCGTCCTGTAGCGTATGCATCTAAGATCCTAAAGGAGATTTGAATGGAAAAGACGGAGCTGTTTGTCCTTGGCTGTCCGCATTCAGGAACGACAAGATTTGCGCATCTTCTCAATACCAACCCGGATGTCTGCGTTGGCGTTGAGAGAGCCACTTCGTTTTTACGGAGAACAAATCGGCTCCCCAAGAACCTGCTCCAGAAAGAGATTTTCTTCACCTTTGAAGAGTGTGATGCAAAAAGGCCGGACACCAGTCCGATCTGGAAAGATTTTTACGACGACCTTGAGGCACGCTGGGACCAAGCCCGCGTTGTCGGAGACAAGTTACCTTCCCTGTTTTTATTCTTTCCTCAGGTTCTGGAAGATTTCCCAGAAGCGAAGTTCATTTCTCTTTCTAAAAATATATACCAAGTGGCCCAATCTTGGGATCGGCGCACGGATCTCAGCGGGATGAACTATAAAGACGGAGTTAAGCGGTGGAATCGGGCCAATATTGAGGTATTGAAGGCGATCGAAGATCGGCCGAATAACTGGCTGGTGGTGCAGGTCGAGAAGTTCTTTGATGGCGATATTTCCGAACTAAGACGCGTAACCGATTTTCTCGGGGTCAGCCTGCACCCTAAAATGCTTGAAGACTTCAGAAAGGCAGCCCGTCATTACCAAGAAAATCTTAAAGAATCTGAGGCTTCATTTATCACGGATGCGGAAAAACTGGATACCATCAAGGCGCAGGCAGATTTCTCGGCCTACGAACGGCTGCTCAAATACGCCTGAGCCCGTAAAACGGCCATCTCTCCGAAACGCGGACCGGGAGCCAGCAGCCCACTGGCCGTTCGGCGGACGGATGACACAACGGCCGATCTCGAGGATGCCCCCCCCCACATGGGCGGACTGTGGCCTTTGCTAGCTGTATCGCGATTGTAATTATATTGCCAGTGGCGGGAGGTGACCTGTAGAGCGGGAGGCGGGACGCGTTCATCCCCCGCGCGCGACCCGTTCGAAAGGGAAGAGATCTTGTCGTCGCAAGTGCAGCATGGAAATGGCATATCTTTTATCGTTGGACCCAGCCATGCCGTAAGGTGGAGCTGGCACATCCGCGACGGAGTGGTGCATTCAAATTTGCCATCGAACCGGGTTTGGGGCGTCGGTGGCGCCCCGGTCTGGTCGAAGCGCCTGTTTGAGCGGGCCGGGCAGGTCGTTGCGGAGGGCGGCAAGGTGGGCGTGATGGTCGGGGATTTCCGGTTCGGAAACGATATCGCGCTGACACCGGAAGATCTGGCCGGTCCACTGTTTCAGGATGGTCATCTCGGCATCGATTCCCGCGCGATGACGCCAGAGCTGGATCGCAGGATGCTGGAGCGCGGGCTGGCCGCGGTGCAGGCCTGGCAAGAGGCGTTCGGCGACAGGGTGCGATTCGTGTTCTGGGATCTGTTCGGGCGGCAGGTTCATGACAGGCTGGCCGGCCAGCACATCGGCGGCGGGCGCTACCACCACCCGGTGTTCAACTATGCTGATGTGGTCGGGCGGTTTCCCGGTGCGGATATCGTCGATCTTTCGCCCCTCCTCGGCGCCCCGATGCATGAGGTGCGGCGCCTCTTCATCGACTCGAGCTGCCATCCGTCGCAAATCGGATATCTGCTGCTCAACGATGCCTTGTGCGCAGGGCGGGACCCGATCGAGGCCTTTCGATCGGCCGTGGCCAATGTCGAGGCCGAGCTTTTCGCCCTGGCCGGCAAGATCGTTGGGGCCAAGGGGGGCGCTGTGCTCCTGACCGGCCGCTCGGTCTGGCTCGATACCCTGATGAGCTACATGGGGAAGGATTGCGCCTTGCGGCTGGCCGGGAGCGGGCTGGTTCTGGCGCCGCTGACGCGCCTCCCCGGACAACCCAGCATCGCCCAGATGCTGCAGCAGGTGCCGCTCGACCGCTGTGTGCCGGTCCTCGTTTCGGCCGGAGCACAGGACCTTTCCCCGCAGCTCGCCCGGGCCTTCGATACGGACCCGTCATTCTGGCGCGATGTCCCCTGCATCGACTGGGAGACGGCGACGGTCGCGGCGATCACCGCGCGCCGCGAAACGCCCCGCCATGCCTATGCCCGAGAAGATGCCCCCAAGGCCAGCGTCCGGATCACGCCGGAGCTGGCCTCGCATATGGTCGAGCAGGGCCCGCTCGGGATGCCCTCCTGGACCGGGTTGCGCCATCTGGCCGAGTGCATCGCCTCAGACCAGGTGCCGGCGCTGCGCCGCGGGACGGAAGCCGGGCGTCCGCAACATCTCCCGACGTGAGGCGGGCCACCGCAACCGCGGTCTGGCGCCGCCGCGCCGCGGATGCAGGCGCGGCGGCCTGAGCCCGTCAGCCAGCGGGCAGGGCTGCGGCGGCGGCGCTTTCGTCCTTCAGTGCAACGCCGGTCGCGCCGAGCTGACGCGCGGCACCGACCAGCCAGGCAAGGCGATCGGCCGCAGCCTCCGGGCCAAGCCCGCCATGGCCATGGATGTTCGACACGCAATTGCGCGCGCTGTCGCGCAGCCCCACCCGCGGCGCCAGCGTCAGATAGGCGCCAAGACTGTCCGCCACCGTCAGCCCCGGACGCTCGCCGATCAGCATCAGCACCATCCCCGCCCCGGTCGCCGCCCCGATCGCGTCGCCAAGCGCCACCCGCGCCCCCTCGGCCAGGATCACCGGCACCGCGACCAGCTCGGGCAGCCGCGCCACCAGCGCCGCCACCAG
>NZ_SAVB01000007.1 GCF_004022265.1 Paenirhodobacter ferrireducens | reverse complement strand
TCGCCTGCTTGCCGGCGATGATCAGGCCGGGCTGTTCGTCCGCCGCGATCTTGGCGAGGATCTTCGCCACCGCCAGCGGCTCGATGTCGCTGTGCACGTCCTCGGCGGCCACCACCAGGATCGCGCGGTCGGCGCCCATGGCGAGCGCCGTGCGCAGGGTTTCCTGAGCCTGCTTCACGCCCACCGAGACCACCACGATTTCCGAGGCGACGCCCTTTTCCTTCAGGCGGATCGCTTCCTCGACCGCGATCTCGTCGAAGGGGTTCATCGACATCTTCACGTTCGCAAGATCGACCCCCGTGCCATCGGGACGCACCCGCACCTTGACGTTGTAATCAATCACCCGCTTGACCGGGACGAGAACCTTCATCTCTCTCTCCTTCAGACACGTTCCAGAAGCAGCGCGGCGCCCTGGCCGACGCCGACGCACATCGTGGCCAGACCGTAGCGGCCGCCCCCCCGCGCAAGCTCGAGCGCCACCGACCCTGCGATGCGCGTCCCCGACATGCCGAGCGGATGGCCAAGCGCGATCGCGCCGCCATTCGGGTTCACCCGCGGATCGCCATCGGCAAGGCCGAGGCCGCGGGTGACGGCAAGCGCCTGCGCCGCAAAAGCCTCGTTCAGCTCGATCACGTCGAGCGCGTCAAGCCCGATCCCGGCGTTGGCCAGAAGCTTGCGCACCGCGGGCACCGGGCCATAGCCCATCACCCGCGGCGCGACACCGGCCGCGGCGGCGCCGACCACCCGCGCGATCGGGGTCAGGCCATGGCGTTTGGCGGCCGCGGCCGAGGCCACGATCAGCGCCGCGGCGCCATCGTTCACGCCGCTGGCATTGCCGGCCGTGACCGAGCCATCGGGCCGGGTGATCGGCCTGAGTTTTGCCAGATCCTCGAGCGTGGTGGCGCGCGGGTGTTCGTCCTGCACCACCTCGACCGCCTTGCCACGGCCGAGGACCACGGTGACCGGCACGATCTCGGCCGCAAGGCGCCCGTTTGCCTGTGCCGCGGCCGTCAGCACCTGCGAGCGCAGCGCGAAGGCATCCTGATCGGCGCGCGAGATGCCGTGTTCATCGGCAAGGTTCTGCGCGGTTTCCGGCATCGAGTCGGTGCCGTAAGCCGCCTGCATCTTCGGGTTCACGAAGCGCCAGCCGATCGTGGTGTCATGCACCTCCGCCGCCCGCCCCCAGGGGGTAGAGGATTTCGGCATCACGAAGGGGGCGCGCGTCATGCTTTCGACGCCCGCCGCGATCGCCAGCTCCATGTCCCCCGCCTGCACCGCGCGCGCCGCCGCCGCCACCGCCTCGAGCCCCGAGCCGCAGAGCCGGTTCACCGTGACGCCCGGCACCGTCTCGGGCAGGCCCGCCAGCAGAAGCGCCATGCGCGCCACGTTGCGGTTGTCCTCGCCCGCCTGATTGGCGCAGCCCATCCAGACCTCCTCGACCGCGGCCGGATCGAGCCCCGGATTGCGGGCGAGCAGCGTGGCAAGCGGGATCGCCGCCAGATCGTCGGTGCGCAGGGGCGCGAGCGCCCCGCCGTAGCGGCCGATCGGCGTGCGGATGTAGTCGCAGATGAAGGCGTCGGTCATGGTTTCCTCGCAAGGTCGGAGAGGCTGCGCCCGGTCTCTGTGGCGCGGCGCAGGATGTCGGGCAGCGCCCAGGAAAGCGGATCCGCGGCAGCGAAAGCCTCGATCCGGGCGCAGATCTCGGGCAGGCCCAGCCGTTCGGCATAGTGCATCGGACCGCCACGCCAGCGCGGGAAGCCATAGCCATGCACCAGCACGAGATCGATGTCGGAGGGGCTTTCGGCGATGCTCTCCTCGAGGAGACGCGCGCCCTCCTCGATCATCACGGTGGTGGCGCGCGAGACGATCTCGGTGTCGGTGAAGGGGCGACGGGTGATCCCCGCGCGCGAGCTTTCCGAGGTGACGATCTGGTTGATGGCGGCGGAGGGCACGGGCTTGGCCCCGTCGTAATCATACCAGCCGGCACCCGTCTTGCGGCCCAGCCGGCCGGTCTCCTCGACGATGCGGTCGGCGATGGGGATGTAGCGGATGCCGGGTTTCGTCTTCCATCCCATGCGTTTGCGGTTCGCATGGGCGATGTCGAGGCCAGAGAGATCCTGCACCTCATAGGGCCCCATCGCCATGCCGAAGCCGCGCAGCGCGGCATCGATCTGTGCGGGCAGCGCGCCCTCGATCAGCATCACGTCGCAGATCTGGCGGTAACGGGTGAGGATGCGGTTGCCGATGAAGCCGTCGCAGACCCCCGCCGGCACCGCGATTTTCCTGAGCCGCGCGGTGAGCCGCAGCACGGTGGCGAGCGTCTCGGGCGTGGTCGTGGCGGTGCGGATCACCTCGACCAGCTTCATCACATGGGCGGGCGAGAAGAAATGCAGCCCGAGGAAGCGGCCCGGGTTGCGCAGCCCCTCGGCGATGCGGTCGGGGTTCAGGTAGGAGGTGTTCGTCGCCAGGATCGTCGTTTCCGGCAGCGCGGCATCAAGCGCGGCGAAGACCTGTTTCTTCACCGCAAGATCTTCGAACACCGCCTCGATCGCGATCTGGGCGGGGGGCAGGTCGGCATAGCCCACGTGATAGGAGTGGCGCGCGGCCTGGGCGGCCTCGGCCGCCTCGGGGGAGGATTTGCCGCGCGCCACGGCCTCGGCGTAGAGCGTGGCGACATTCGCCCGCGCCCGTTCCGCCCCGGCCGCATCGGTTTCCACGAGCGCGACCGAGACGCCGACGCCCGCGAGCGCATAGGCGATCGCCGCGCCCATCGTGCCGCCGCCGACGACGGCGGCGGTGTCGATCGCCGCGCCGCCCGCGCGGCCGCGGGCAAGCGCCGCGCGCTCGGCAAAGAAGACATGGCGCAGTGCCGCGGCCTGATCGGAGGTCTTCAGGCTCAGGAAGGTCTCGCGCTCGCACGTCAGCCCCTCGGCGAGCGGAAGCGTGGCCGAGGCGGCGACGAGGTCGATCGCAAGGCCGGGCGCCACCTGCCCTTTCGCGCGTTTCGCCGCCTGCGCCCGCGCGGCCTCGACCGCCGCCGGATCCGGGGCGGGCGCGGGCAGCGCATCGGGCGCGGCGCGTGCGGGCAGCGCGAGGGCTTCTGCCGCGGTGACCGGGTCGTCCGCCAGCGCATCGACAAGGCCGAGGTTCAGCGCCTCGGCGGCGCCGATCACCCGGCCCTCGGAAATCAGCGACAGCGCCGGGGCAAGGCCCACAAGCCGCGGCAGGCGCTGCGTGCCGCCCGCGCCCGGCACCACACCGAGCGTCACCTCGGGCAGGCCGAGCGTCGCCCCGGGAACCGCCACGCGGGCGGCACAGGCCAGCGCGAGTTCGAGCCCGCCGCCCAGCGCCGCGCCATTGATCGCGGCGATCACCGGCACCGGAAAGGCGGCGATCCGCGCCACCAGATCGGGCAGATGCGGCGCGACCGGGGCCGCGTCGAATTCCTTCGCATCGGCGCCGGCGACAAAGGCACGCCCGGCGCCCGTGAGCACCACGCGGGAAACCCCCGCCGCCAGCGCCGCATCAAGTGCCGCGCTCAGCCCGGCGCGCACCGGCTGCGCGGTGACATTGACGGGTGGGTTGTCGATGGTGATGCGCGCAATGCCGCGCTGCGCGGTGAAGCGCACCGGATCGGTCATGGGAACCTCTCGGACAGTCTGGGATTTGGGGGGCGCGAGGCCCCCCGCTCAGGTCAGGGCCGCGCGGCTTGCCTCGTATTCGGCCTTCAGCGCATTGCGCAGCGCGAATTTCTGGATCTTGCCCGAGGCGGTCGCGGGCAGCTTCTCGCGAACCTCAAGCCGCTCGGGGAAGTATTGCTTCGCCAGATGCTGCCCCTCGAGGAAGGCGATCATGCCGGCGAAATCAAGGCTGTGCCCCGGTTTCGGCACGATGAAGGCGCAGGCGCGCTCGCCCAGACGTTCGTCGGGATAGGCGACGATGGCGACCTGATGCACGGCGGGGTGCTTGTAGAGCAGCGCCTCGACCTCGACGACCGGGATATTCTCGGCGCCGCGGATGATGACGTCCTTCGAGCGGCCGCAGATCCGGATATAGCCCTCGGCATCCATCCGCGCGATGTCGCCGGTGTCGAACCAGCCGGCCTCGTCCGTCGCATTCCACTGCGGCCGCTTCAGATAGCCCACGAAGTTCGAGCAGCCGCGGACGTAAAGCTCGCCCTCGTGGCCCACGGGCACCGGCGCCCCCTCCGCGCCGCGGATCTGGATCTCCATCCCCGGCAGCACGAAACCGTCGGTATGCACCGAGCGCTCGTCGGGGTCGGTGGGCGCCACCACGGTGACCGCGCCGTTCTCGGTCATCCCCCAGGCGGAGATCACCTTGGCGCCGAGGATCGCATGGGCGCGCTCGACCAGCGGCCCGGGGATCGCGGTGCCGGCGCACAGGAAGATGCGCAGGCTCGACATGTCGGCGCCGCCTGCCTCGACCGCGGTCGCAAGATCCATCAGGAAGGGCGTCGAGGCCATGGTGAAGGTGACGCCCTCGGACGCGATCAGCCGCGCGCCGAGATCCTTGTCCCAGCTGTCCATCAGCACCATCCGCGCGCCGAGCATCACCGGCAGCAGGAAGCCATACATGAAGCCGGTCTGGTGCGCCATCGGCGAGGCCATCAGGATCCGGTCCTGCGCGCCCAGCCCCAGCCGCGCCGCATAGGCGACAAGGTTCGAATACATCGTGTTCGCCGTGTGCATCACGCCCTTCGGCTCGCCCGTCGTGCCCGAGGTGTAGATCAGCTGGCACACGTCATTCGCATCGCCACGCATCTCGGCCGAACGCGCGCGCAGCGCGTCATCGACCACAAGCGCCGGGTCGAGCAGAGCCGCCTCGAAGCTGTTCGGCCCCTCGCCCCCCGCGACGATCAGGTGCTCGAGCCCGGGCAGGTCGGGGCGCATGCCCTCGGCCATCGCCTCGTGGTCGAAATGGCGGAAGATCTTCGGCACGACGAAGGCCTTCGCCTCGCCATGGCGCAGCATGAACAGCAGCTCGTGCTCGCGGAAGATCGGCATCACCGGGTTGAACACGATGCCGAGCTTGCGGCAGGCGATGTAGAGGACGATGAACTCCCACGAGTTCGACAGCTGGCAGGCCAGCACGTCGTCCTTGCCCAGCCCCAGCCGGTCGAGCCCCGCCGCCGCGCGCCACGACAGCGCGTCAAGCTCGGCCCAGGTGAAGTCGCGCCGCCCGCCCTCGGTCACGGTGATCGCTGTCAGCGCGCGGGCGTCGGGCTGTGCCGCAAGGCAGGCCTCGAAATAGTCGAGAAGCGTCTTGCCGGGCCAGAAGCCCGCCGTCTCCATCGCCTCGCGTCTCGGTTCGATCAGAATCGCGTCGAATTTCATCGTGTCTTCCTCCCCAAAGACCCGGCTCAGCCCGCCACCGCGGTCCGGCCCGCCCGCTCGCGGGCGATGATGTTCTTCATGATATGCGCGGTGCCGTCGCCGATCTGCAGGCCCAGCACGTCGCGCAGCCGCTGCTCGAAGGGCAGCTCGTCCGAATAGGCGGCATGGCCGTGGATCAGAAGGCAGGCATGGATCGCCTCATAGGCCAGCAGCGGCGGCCACCATTTCGCCATCGCCGCCTCGGCCACATGCGGCCGGCCGGTGTCCTTGAGCCAGAGCGCATTGAGGCACATCAGCCGCGCCGCCTCGACCTTGGTATCGAAATCGGCGAGCTGGTGGGTGATGCCCTGGAACGCGGCAAGCGGCTTGCCGAAGGCGTGGCGCTCGCCGATATAGGCCCAGGCCTCGTCCAGCGATTGCCGCGCCGTGCCGAGGCATTGCAACCCGATGAGCGAGCGCGAGAAATCGAAGCCCTGCATCACCTGGACAAAGCCCTTGCCCTCCTCGCCCAGCAGGTTCGCCGCCGGCACGCGCACATTGTCGAAGAAGATCGAGCCGCGGCCGATCGCGTGCTGGCCGAGGTCGGAGAACCGCGTGGTCGAGATCCCGGGCGTGTCCATCGGCACGAAGATCGCCGAGATGCCGCGGGCGCGGTCCTCGGGCCGGCCGGTGCGGGCAAAGACCACCGCGCCCTTCGCCTGATCGGCCGCCGAGATCGAGGTCTTCTCGCCATTCAGCACATAATGGTCACCCACCCGCTCCATCTTCAGGCCGAGGTTCGCCGCATCGGAACCACCGCGCGGCTCGGTCAGCGCGATCGCCACCATCAGCTCGCCCGCGGTCAGCTTCGGCAGCCAGTCGCGCCTGATCTCGTCATTGCCGAAACGCGCGAGAATCTGGCCGTTCAGCGAGGCGAGGATGTTGATGTAGCCCATGTTGAAATCGGCGCGGGCGATTTCCTCGATGATGACACCCGAATAGATCGAGCCGGCGCCAAGCCCGCCCAGCTCCTCGGGCAGTTCCGGGGCGATCAGGCCAAGGCTGCCCATCTCGCGCAGGATGTCGGGGCCGAAGGCGCCGGCCTTTTCGCGCGCCTTGTAGCCGGGGGCGAGTTTCTCGCTGGCGAACTTGCGCGCCATCTCCCGCAGCGCGGTCAGTTCCTCGGTGTCGAAGATCGTGGGGTACATCGCTTTCCTCCTCAAGCATGGGACGGGTCCGGCCCCCTCAGACCGGACCCGCCGGCCCGCGCCCTCCCCCGAGGGCGCGGCGCGTCGTCACTTGCCGAACTTGCGGAAGTCGGGCTTGCGCTTCTCGCGGAAGGCGACGCCGCCTTCCTTGCTCTCGTCGGTATCGTAATAGAGGCTGAGCGCGCGCATCCCCAAGGCCGAGATCCCGCGGATGTTCTCGCTGTCGGCGTTGAAGCTGACCTTGGCGAGCGCCAGCGCGGTCGGCGAGCGGTCCATCAGCTCGGCCACCCAGCGGTCGACCTCGGCGTCAAGCGCCTCATGCGGCACGACGGCATTCGCGAGCCCCCAGGCCAGCGCCTCGGCGGCAGTGTAGCGCTTGTTCAGATACCAGATCTCGCGCGCCCGCTTCTCGCCGACGACACGGGAGAGATATGCGGTGCCGAAGCCCGGATCGACCGAGCCGACCTTGGGCCCGACCTGACCGAACTGCGCCTTTTCCGACGCGATCGTCAGGTCGCAGATCGTTGCAAGAACATTGCCGCCGCCGATGGCGAAACCGTTCACCCGCGCGATCACCGGCTTCGGCACGTCGCGGATCAGCGATTGCAGCTCGTCGATCGGCAGGCCGATCACGCCGCGCCCGTCATACTGCCCGTCATGCGCCGACTGGTCGCCGCCGGTGCAGAAGGCCTTGTCGCCCGCGCCGGTCAGCACGATCACGCCCACCTTGCGATCCCAGCCCGCGGTCTGGAAGGCGTGGATCAGCTCGTCGACGGTCTGGCCGCGGAAGGCGTTGTATTTGTCGGCGCGGTTGATGGTGATCCAGGCGGCGCCGCCGCGGATTTCATAGAGGATATCTTCGTAGGTCATCGGTCGTCCTCAGCCGTGCATGGTCAGACCGCCAGACACCGAGATGGTCTGGCCGGTGATGAAAGCGGCGTCGTCGCTCGCCAGGAACAGGATCGCGCCGGGCAGATCCTCGGGCTTGCCAAGCCGCCCCATCGGCACCGCCTTGGCGAAGGCCACGCGCAGCTTTTCCTTGTCGCCCGCCGCTTCCATGAAATTCTCGAGCATGCCGGTCTCGGTCACGCCCGGGCAGACGGTGTTGAAGGTGATGCCGTGGCGCGAATGTTCACGCGCGAGCGTCTTCATCAGCGCGATGACGCCGGCCTTGCAGGCGGAATAGACGCTCTCGCCCGAGGAGCCGCCGCGGCCCGCGTCGGAACCGATCGAGACGACCTTGCCGCCCGCCTTGCGCTCGACCATCGACAGCAGCACGGGCTTGGTGATGTTCAGCACCGCGCGCAGGTTGATGTCGATGATCTTCGACCAGTAGTCGGGTTCCGACTTCAGGAAGGGCACGAAGAGATCCCAGCCTGCATTGTTCACCAGCACGTCGATCGGGCCGAACTCGGCCTCGACGCGCGCGACGGCGGCGCAGGTCGCCGCGTAATCGGTCAGGTCGACGACCATCGCGGTGGCCGTGCCCCCCTGCGCGGTGATCGCCTCGACGACCGCCGCCGCGGCCGCGGCGCTGATATCGGCGACGATGACGCGGCTGCCCTCTTCCGCGAAGCGCCGGCAGGTCGCCGAGCCGATGCCGCCGCCCCCACCCGTTACGACAACAACTTTCCCTTTCAGACCACGCAAGATGTTCTCCTTCCCGTGTACCAGGCCATGCGGACCCGATGCCGGAACCGGGTTCCCCCGAGATTTCCACGCCGAATCGCCTTTCCGAATGCCGGATGGCCTCCCTGCCCCAAACATGCGCGGCCCGGCAATTTATGTCAATATATTTACTTTCTTTGCGTGCAACGCCATCGCTTGACCGCGCTGCGGACTGCGGCCATTCTGGCGGACATGATGCAAAACGGCGAAAAAACCAAAGATCAGGCCCCGCGGCTGAGCAACCGGCTCTTCTTCCGGCTCTACCAATGCGCCAACATGTTGCACAAAACCGGCACACGGGCGCTTGATGCGCATCACATCACCACGCAGCAATGGGCGGTGCTGGGCGCGCTGACGCGACCCGCCTTCGAGCCGGGCGTGGCGGTGGGCGACCTCGCCGCCTTCCTGCTGGTCAGCCGGCAGAACCTGACCGGCGTGCTGACCCGGCTCGAGGCGATGGATTACATTGAGCGCACCGTCGACGAGAACGACAACCGCTCGCGGCTGATCCGGCTGACGACGAAGGGCCGCAGCCTCTGGGACGAGGACATGCGGCCGGTGATCTCTGATTTCTATGACGATGCGCTGCGCGGGTTCTCGACCGAGGACCGGATCCACATGATCCATTACCTCGACAAGATGCTGCGCAATTTCAAGGACATCGACCCCGAAATTCAGACAGACAAGAAGGCCGCCGAGTAACCGGCGGCCTTTGGCGTCTCACAGCCCCGCGGCCGCGCGCGCGTCAGACACCAGCGCCCTCGCGATGACGATCTGCTGGATCTGCGTCGTGCCCTCGTAGATCCGGAACAGCCGCGCATCGCGGTAAAGCTGTTCGGCGCGGTATTCGCGGATATAGCCGTTGCCGCCATGCACCTGCACGTTGCGGTCGGCGATCCGTCCCACCGCCTCGGAGGCAAACATCTTCGCGCAGGAGGCCTCGACCGAGACATTGAGCCCCGCATCGCGCTTGCGCGCCGCGTCGATCACCATGCAGCGCGCCGCATAGGCATCGGCCCTGCTGTCGGCGAACATCGCCTGGATCAGCTGGAAATCCGCAAGGGTCTTGCCGAATTGCCGACGCCCGACGGCATAGGCCAGCATGTCGTCGAGGATCCGCTCCGACAGGCCGACGCAGGCCGCCGCGATGTGCAGCCGCCCCTTGTCGAGCACCTTCATCGCGGTCTTGAACCCCTGCCCCTCGACCCCGCCGATCAGCGCCGAGACGGGCACCCGGCAGTCCTCGAAGATCACGTCGCAGACATGCGCGCCCTGCTGGCCCATCTTCTTCTCGGGCTTGCCAAGGGCAAGGCCGGGCGTGCCGCGCTCGACCGCGAAGGCGGAGACGCCCGAGGCGCCCTTCTGCGCCGGATCGGTGCGCGCCATCACGGTGAACAGCCCCGCATGCGGCGCATTGGTGATGAAGCGCTTGGTGCCGTTGAGGACGTAGACATCCCCCTCGCGCCGCGCCGTGGTGCGCACCGAGCCCGCGTCCGAGCCGACCTCGGGCTCGGTCAGCGCGAAGGAGCCGATCAGCTCTCCGCTGGCCAGCCGTGGCAGGTATTTCGCCTTCTGCTCGGGCGTGCCGTCGATCGCGATGCCCTGCATGCCGATGCCCACGTTCGTCGCGAACATCGAGCGGAAGGCGGGCGCGGCGCGGCCCAGCTCGAAGATCGCGTTCACCTCCTCCTCCATCGTCAGGCCGAGCCCGCCGAAGTCTTCCGGGGCGGTCAGGCCGAACAGGCCGAGTTCGCGCATCTGCGCGACGATGCGCCCGGGGATCGCCTCGGTCTCGGCCACCTCGGCCTCGGCCGGGATCAGCTCTTCGTCGACGAAGCGGCGCAGGGTGGCACAGAGCTGCGCGAGCGTATCGGAATCCAGCGCCATTTCATCCTCCCATTTATGGCAATATATTTACGTATAATGACGAAGGGCGCACCGCGCAAGATGAAACAATCGGCACATATCTGAGCAACATGGAGATCATGCGAGACACCCCTTGTCGATGAATGACAATGTCTTTACATTTGTCCGCAGGGAGGACCGACGCATGAAGGCAATCGTTCTGAGCGAACGCGGGCGCGCCGGAGTCGCGCTGCGCGAAATGCCCCGGCCGGACTGTCCGCCGGGGTCGGTGCGGGTGCGGATGGTCGCGGCCTCGGTCAACCGGGTCGACCTCTACATGCGCGACAGCGGCGCGGGCATCACCCACAGCCTGCCGCAGATCATGGGCGTCGACGGCGCGGGCACGGTGATCGAGGCGCCGGGCTGCCCGGGCCTTGCACCGGGCGATCCGGTGGTGCTCTACCCGGCCGAGTTCTGCGGCACCTGCCGCGCCTGCCTCGCGGGCAACCAGCCGCTGTGCCACACCATCCGCATCCTCGGCGAGCATCGCGACGGCACCTTCGCCGAGGAGGTGGTGGTGCCGGCGGCTTCCGTCGTCCGCCTTGCCCCCGGCGCCGATCTCGAGGCCGCGGCGATGCTGGGCGTGGCGGGTCTCACCGCCTGGCGCATGGTCTTCGGCAAGGTGGCGGCGGGGCCGGGTCAGGTGGTGCTGGTGCAGGGCGCGGGCGGCGGCGTCGCGCAGGTGGCGGCCGAGCTGGCCCGGATGGCCGGGGCGCGGGTGATCGTGACCACCACCGGCGAGGGGAAATGCGGCCATTTCCGCGCCCGCGGCCTCGAGGTGATCGACTACCGCGCCGAGGATATCGCGAAGACCGTGCTGCGCCTCACCGATGGCGAGGGCGCGGATCTGGTGATCGACACCGTCGGCGAGAAGACCTGGGGCGCCAGCCTGCGCAGCCTCACCCGCGGCGGCGCGCTTGTCACCTGCGGCGCGACGACCGGGGCGCATCCGTCCGCCGACATCCAGCGCCTCTTCGTGCGCCAGCTCTCGGTCCATGGCTCGACCATGGGCTCGATGGAGGAGTTCCGCCGCCTGATCCGCTGCTGGGAAAGCGGCGCGATCCCCCCGCTGATCGACAGCACCTTCCCGCTGGCCGAGGTGCCCGCCGCCTTCGAGCGCCTCGAACACCCTGCCCGCATGGGCAAGATCCTGATCCGCATCGCCTGAGGTATCCATGGCTTACGACACCATCCTCGTCACCACCGACGGCGCCGTCGGTCTCATCACCCTGAACCGGCCCGAGGCGCTCAATGCGCTGAACAGCACGATCACCGCCGAGATCTCGGCCGCCGCCGCCGCCTTCGACGCCGATCCCGCGATCGGCGCGGTGGTGCTCACCGGCTCGGACCGCGCCTTCGCCGCCGGCGCCGACATCAAGGAGCTGAAGGACAAGACCTTCGCCGAGGTGTTCGAAGAGAACCTCATCACCGCCACCTGGGAAGGAATCTCGCGGCTGCGCAAGCCGGTGATCGCGGCGGTCTCGGGCCATGCGATCGGCGGAGGCTGCGAACTCGCGCTGATGTGCGACATCATCATCGCCTCGGAAACCGCCCGCTTCGCCCTGCCCGAGACCGCGATCGGCGTGATCCCGGGGGCGGGCGGCACGCAGCGACTGACGCGGATCGTCGGCAAGGCGGTGGCGATGGACATGATCCTGAGCGGCCGGGCGCTGAGCGCGGCCGAGGCGCTGGCGCATGGGCTGGTGAGCCGCGTCGTGCCCGCGGGCACCCAGGTGAGCGAGGCGATGGCGCTTGCCGCAAGCCTCGCCGCGCGCTCGCGCCCCGTTCTCGCCCTCGCCAAGGAGGCGGTGAACAAGGCCTATGACACGCATCTGCAGGAAGGCATCTACGTCGAGCGGCGGCTGCTCTATGCCACCTTCGCGCTCGAGGACCGGCGCGAAGGGATGACCGCCTTCGCCGAAAAGCGTCCTCCCGTGTTCCGCAACCGCTGAGCGGCGCCCGGCAGGCGGACGCCCCGCCGCCGCCGCTTGACGGATGGCGGCGGCGGCGCTTCCCTGCACGGACACCAGCGAAAGGCCCGCCATGTCCCCCTGCCCGCCCATTCCCGACGAAACCTGGCCCGCCGAGATCGAGGATCTGCGCGCGGGCTTTGCCGGGCGGCTGAACGTCTATCGGGTGATGGCGCATCACCCGGCGCTCACTCGGGCCTGGGCGCCGCTGCGCGCCCATGTCGTCACCGACAGCGCGCTTGGCCCCGACCGCTCCGAGGTGGTGATCCTGCGCTGCGCGGTGCGGATGGGGGCGGAGTACGAATGGGCGCATCACGTCACCCGCGCCCGCGCGCTTGGCTTTTCCGACGCGAGGATCGCGGCGATCGGTGCAGTTTCCGAAGGCGCAGGCGCCGAGGGCGAGGACGGGCTGATCGCCGCCGCGGTCGATGCGCTCTTCGACGCGCGCCGCCTGCCCGCCCCGCTCGAGGCCCGGCTCGCCGCGGCGATCGGGCAGAAGGCGGTGCTCGACCTGATCGCCACGGTCGGCTTCTATTCCGTGCTCGGCTATCTGCTGATGACCTACGAGACGCCCGTCGACGCCGATGTCGCCGCCGCGATGGCGCGCGCGCCGCTGCCGCTGCCCCGGCCCTAGGCGGAAAGCCCCGCCGCGATCTTGCCGGCAAGCTCGACCAGCGGCGCGCCATAGGTGTCGAGCACCTTGCGCGTGCTCATCGCGGTGCGGATCCAGATCATCGAGACGCAGCCCGCCACCGCCCCCTCGATCAGCACCGGCGCGGCGATCGAGGCGGTCTGGGCGCGAAACTCGCCCGCGTCGCGCAACGCAAACCCGGCGGCGCGGGTCTCGCCCATCATCCGCTCGAGCCGATGAGGTTCGAGAAACAGCATGTCCGCCGGGTCGCCCAGACGGCGCAGGTGGTCAAGGATCAGCTCCCGCTCCTCGGCGCCGCAAAAGCTGAGATAGGCGCGCCCGGCCGAGGTGCGCAGCATCGGCAGCCGATAGCCGATCATCGCGCGGTCGATCGACAGCGGCGAGCGGCCATGCGTCGTCTCCTGGATCACCATCGCGGCGTTGTCGTAGACGGAGAGATCGAGCGGCCAGACCAGCCGCGCGCCGTAATCGGCGAAAAGCGGTCCGGCGATCTGGCACAGATCCGAGGTCAGCGCCCCGGCATCGCCAAGTGAGGCCGCAAGCCGCGTCACCCGCACCCGGTTCGAACTGGCGGAAAAGGCGACATAGCCCGCCTCCTCGAGCGTCTCGAGCAGACGATAGACCGTCGGCCGCGGCAGGCCAAGCGCCGCGGCGATCTCGCCGGGACGGCAGGCACCCTCGGCATTCACATGGCGCAAGATCGCAAGCCCGCGGGTCAGGGACCGCACGGACTCGCTTTTCTTCGGGGGGGGCTCAGGCGTCGTCATCGGCGCAGAGTGGCATGGCGCGCGCGGCCCGGGAAGGCTCAGACTTCGTTCGCGACCGGGTTCGACAGCGTGCCGATGCCCGAGATCTCGACCTCGCAGACATCGCCGTCGCGCATCCACAAGGGCGGATTGCGCCGCGCGCCGACCCCGCCCGGCGTGCCCGAGACGATCACGTCGCCCGGCAGCAGCGGCAGGATCGTCGAGCAATAGGCGATCAGCCGCGGGATCGAGGTGATGAGCAGCGACACGTCGGTGTCCTGCACCACCTGCCCGTTCAGCCGGGTCTGCAGGTGCAGAGCCGCGGGATCCGGGATCTCGTCCGCGGTCACCATCCAGGGCCCGAAGGCACCGGTGCCGGCAAAGGTCTTGCCCGGCATGAACTGATGCGTGTGCTTTTGCCAGTCGCGCACCGAAGCGTCATTGTAGCAGGCATAGCCCGCGACATGATCGAGCGCCTCGGCCTCGGGGATGCGGCGGCCTGCCTTGCCGATGATGACCGCAAGTTCGCCCTCATAGTCGAACTGGTCGCTTTCGAGCGGCTTCACCAGCGCCGCGCCATGGCCGATCTGGCTGCCGGCATAGCGCGCGAAGAGCACCGGGTTCGGCGTCTCCTCGCGGCCGGTTTCCTGGATGTGGTCGTGATAGTTCAGCCCGACGCAGATGATCTTGTCGGGGTTCGGGATCACCGGGTCATGGGTGACGGCGTCGAAGGCATAGTCGGCGGGCTCCGAGGCCAGCGCCGCGGCCGCGGCCAGATCGCCCGTGGCGAGGAAGTCGCGCAGCGTCGGCGCGGCGAAGCGGCGGCCAAGATCGACGATGCCGGTCTCGGTGACAAGGCCATAGCTCGCGCGGCCGTCTTTGGTGAAGGAACAAAGTTTCATGGGTCAGACCATCTCCGGTTCGGGAAGGGGGATCGGGTTCGGCAGGATCGCGGCGATCAGTGCCGCAAGCGCCTCGGGGGTATCGGCGCCGCCAAGCGTGTGACGGTCGGGGCGCAGCACGGTGGCACGGGCGCCAAGCCGCGCCAGGTGTTCGGCGGCATTGCTGGTCTCGGTCGTGACCAGGCCGACGCCGGGCGGCAGGGCAAGGCCGCGGGCCAGATCGGCCTCGGCCACCACCACCCATTGATGGCGGAAGGCCTCGTCCATCCGCCGCCCGTCGGCAAGCCGCGGCTGACCGAAGAGCCGCCCGGCCTTCGGCCCGATGCCAAGTCCCGGACCGATCGGCGGCGCGATGCTTTCCATCCGCGCCGAGCCGTCGGCCGAGGGCAGCGCAGCACGCAGCGCCGCCTCGGTGCCCGCGGTGTTGATGAGGCCGCCAAGCCGCACCGCGGTCTGGATATATTCCCGGGCATTGGGCTTGCGCTCGCTTTCGTAGCTGTCGAGAAGCGCCTCGGCCGCCGCCCCCGTCACCTTGCCCTGACACAGAAGCGCGAGCTTCCAGTAGAGGTTCGCGACATCGCGGGTGCCCGCGCACATCCCCTGCCCCATGAAGGGCGGGGTCTGGTGGCAGGCATCGCCCGCCAGCAACAACCGCCCCTTGCGCCAGTCCTCGGCGACGAGCGAGTGGAAGACATAGACCGCGGTGCGCTCAAGCACTGCCTCGTCGGGGCCGAGCCAGTCGGAGAGCAGCTCCCACACCCGCTCGGGGCGGGCGATCTCGGCGCTGTCCTCGCCCGGCTTCACGGTGATCTCCCACCGCCGCCTCATCCCCGGACAACGCACATAGGTCGCCGGCCGGTCGGGCACGCAATACTGGATCGAGTGGTCGCCCAGCTCGGGCTTGTCGGCGTTCAGGATCACATCGACGACAAGCCAGCGTTCGTGGAAACCGTAATCCTCCATCCCGCTTTCGATGTAGCGGCGCACGAGCGAACGCGCCCCGTCACAGCCGACGACATATTTCGCCGCGACATGTTCGACCTTGCCGCGCGACATGTCCTCGAAGCGGATCTCGACACGTTCGCCCTGATCCTCGACGAAGAAGGCCTCGCAGCGGGTGCGGACGGTGACGCCCGGACGCGCCGCCATGTCCTCGCGCAGGATCTTTTCCAGATCGGGCTGGTGGAAGCGGTAATTCGCGCGCCAGCCCTGCGGCCCCTCGCCCTGCGGCCGCGGCCAGTCGAGCAGCAGATCGCCCTCGGCCGAGACGAAGCGCATGCCCGGATGCAGCGCCGTGAGCGGCTCGATCTTCTCGGCGATGCCGATCCACTGGAACACCCGCATCACCTCGGCATCGAAATGCACCGCGCGCGGCAGATGATAGGCGGCGTTTTCGCGTTCGAGCACCAGAACGCTCAGCCCGCATTGCGCCAGAAGATGGGCGAGTGTGGCGCCCGCCGGCCCGTAGCCGATGATGGCGACGTCATACTCCTGCATCAGCCCCTCCCGTGCTTGGCAAGTTCGCCGTAAAGCCAGGGGCAATCGGCCACCGGCGGCGAGCGGCGCCCGTTCTGTGCCGCCGCGAGCCGCATCTCGCGCAGCGCGATCCGGGCCGGGTCGTTCTCCTCCAGATAGAGCCGGTCATGGCCCCAGAAGCTCGGCCCGACGGTGGTCTCGTGCGGCTCCCAGCTTGCCTGGTCGATCAGCCGCCCGCCCCAGCCGTTCTCGACGAAGAAGCCAGAGGGCGAATTGGCGTAATAGCTGGTCATGTAATCGTTGGTGTGGCGCCCGAGGGTATAGGCGACGCGCCCCTCCTGCTGCTGGGCAAGGTCATAGCCCTGGCCGAGATCGTCGAGGTTGCAGAACTCGACCATGAAATGGTGGAAGCCCTCGCGCCCCGAGCCGACCATGGCGAAGGAATGGTGCCGGTCGTTGAGGTGGAAGAAATAGAGCCCATAGGGCACCCGCCCGAAATCCGAGACGCGGAAGTCGAGAAGGTCGCGGTAGAAGGGCATCATCACCTCGATGTCCTTCACATGCAGCACCGCGTGCCCCATGCCGAGCGGGCCGGTCATGAAGCCGTCGATCGGCCGGCCCGGCACGAAGGGATCGGCGGCGATCATCGGCGCGTGAAAGAGCTCGACGCGGTTGCCCATCGGGTCCTCGAACCAGATCAGGTCGCCCACGAGGCGGCGGTCGGCAAGCGCGCCGGTGCCCCAGTGCACCGCGGTGCCGGCGGCATCGAGCCGCGCGGCATAGGTCTCGAGATCGGCGCGATGCGCCACCTCGAAGCCGAGGAAAGCCAGCGTCTCGCCCGGCTCGTCCGAGACGAGCAGGCGCTGCGCCTTGTCGTCCATGCGGAAGGCAAGCGCCTTGCCGCCGCGGTCGATCTTCTGCATCCCCAAGAGCTTGCCGGCGAAATCGCTCCACGCGTCAAGCTTGTCGGAGCGCACGCCAAGATAGCCCAGTGCAATGATTGCCATGGTCACCTCCATCATCGGTCGGGGTTTCCCCCGGTCTGGGCGGCGCGCCGCGCGCGCCCGGGAAAGGGCCCCGGCCCGTCCGGCAGGCGGACGGACCGGGCCCGGCTCATTCGCCCGCGATCGCCTGCGCGCGGGTCAGCACCGCCTCGGCAGCGGTCTTGTCGGTCTGCTCGGCCAGCCATTGCGCCGGCGCCCCGGCGAGCGCCGCGTCCCATTCGGCCTGCGTCGCGGCATCGAGATCGGTGAAGGTCACCTTGCCATCGGCGCGGAAGGCCGCCTCGATCTCGGCATCGGTGCCGTCGACCACGCCCGCGATCCACTCCGCCGCGGCGCGCCCCGACATCGCGTCGATCACCGCCCGGTCGGCCTCGGGCAGGCTCGCATAGGTCGCCTTGTTCATCAGGATCGCCATCGGCGAGGCGGTGAAGCGGGTGTCGGTGACATAGGGCGCCACCTCGTTCAGCCGGAAGGTGCGATAGGCGTCCATCACCCAGACCGCGCCCTTCACCACGCCGCGTTCGAGGTTCTCATAGACCTGCGGCGCGGGCACCGAGACGCCCGAGGCGCCGACGAGATCGAAGAGGGTCGAGCCGAATTTCGACGGCGTGCGCAGCTTCAGCCCCTTCAGGTCGGACGGATGCAGCGCCGGCGCCCCGGTCATGAAAACCCGGTAGCCGGGCGTGGTGAACAGCGCGATCACCTTGTAATCGGCGTATTCCTTGCCCAGAAGCCCCTCGTCCGCGAGGGTGTCGAGGATCTTCGCCCCGCCCGACGCGCTTTGCACGAGGCCCGGCAGCTCGACCACGCTGCTCATCGGGAACAGTCCCGGGGTATAGGTCGGCACCACCAGCGCGACATCGGCGACGCCCGCCTTCACCAGCTCGGCCTGCGCCGGCGCCGCGCCCAGCATCGCGCCCGGGTAAAGCTTGAAGGCATTGCCCTTCGAGAGCTGCGGATTGACCCGGTCGATCCAGGCCTGCAGGACCTTCGCCGAATAGAAGCCCTGCGGCGGCTCATGGCTCGACACCCGCATCTCGCGCGCCTCGGCCATCGGTGCGGCCAGCACCAGCGCCAGCGCCGCAGTCTTCAGGAACGTGTTGAACATGGAAATCCCTCCCTTGGATGTCCGGATGTCAGATTGCTGCATGGGGAAGCCAGGTCACGATCGCGGGCACGGCGATGACGATCGCCACGCGCAGCAGATCGGCCAGCACGAAGGGGGTGACGCCGCGCCACAGGTCCATCATGCTCAGCTCGGGGTTCGTCGTCTTCAGCACGAAGAGGTTCATCCCCACCGGCGGCGTGATCAGCCCCATCTCGACCACCATCACCGCGAAGATGCCGAACCAGATCAGATCAATCCCCGCCGCCTGCGCCACCGGCACGAAAAGCGGCACGGTCAGCAGCAGCATCGCCAGGCTGTCCATCAGCGTGCCGAGGCCGAGATAGATCGCCAGCATCAGCAAGATCACCAGCAGCGGATGGTCGAGCAGCCCCGAGAACAGCCCGGTGAGCGAGAACGGCAACCCCGAGAGCGCGAGGAAGAAGTTGAAGAGGTTCGCGCCGATCAGCACCAGATAGAGCGCGCCACAGGTCAGCGCGGTGTCCATCGCCGCGTCGAAGAAGCCGCGCGCGCTCAGCCGGCGCGACAGCACGCCATAGGCCAGCACCACCGCCGCGCCGATCGCCGCGGTCTCGTTCGCGGTGAAGAGACCGGAATAGAGGCCCCCCATGATCAGCCCGAAGATGCCGAGCGGCGGCACCAGCTCGCGCAGCGCCTCGCGCCGCTCGGCGCCGGTCGCGCGGTTCCGGCTGGGCGCCGAGGACAGGCCGAGCCAGATCGGCACCCAGATCGCGAGGCAATAGAGCGTGATCGCGATCACAATGGGGCCCGCCGTCGCCAGCAGCAGCGAGCGGATCGACTGCTCGGCGATGAAGGCATAGATCACCAGCACCGTCGAGGGCGGGATCAGGATGCCGAGCGTGCCGCCCGCGGCGATCGCGCCCGCCGAAAGCGAGGGCGAATAGCCCGCGCCGCGCATCTCGGGCAGCGCGATGCGGCCCATCGTGGCGGTGGTGGCCAAGGACGAGCCCGAGATCATCCCGAAGCCCGCCGAGGCGCCGATCGTGGCCAGCGCCAGCCCGCCGCGGCGATGCCCGATCAGCACCGACATCGAGCGGTAGAGCTTCGACGACAGCCCGCATTGCGCCGCCAGATTGCCCATCAGCACGAACAGCGGCAGCATCGTCAGCGTGTAATTCGTCAGGCTGTCCCAGACCGTGGTCGCTCCGATCGTCATCGCGCCCGAGACGCCGATGATCATCGCCGCGCCGCCAAGCCCGACAAGGCCAAGCGCGACCGCGACCGGCACCTCAAGGAAGATCATCACGATCGCGGCGAGAAACCCGAGCCCGCCCAGCACCAGCCCGCTCATTCCGCGGCCCCCCGGCGCCATTCCAGCCAGAGCCCGACGCAGGCGGCGAACAGCGCCGCCGCCAGCGTCACCGCGGCGACCGAGAGCATCGCCGGCATCGGCAGGCCGAGATCGGCCGAGGTCTCGGGCGAGCCGAGTTTCGACAGCGCATTGGCGCCGACGATCCACACCATCAGCCCGGCAAAGACCAGCGAGGCCACCGCGCCGAGCCGGCCGAGCGGGCGCAGGAACAGGGTCGGCATCAGCTCGGACAGCAGTTTCGCGGTGACGTGGCTGCGCAGCGCATAGCACACCGGCATCGACAGCAGCGCCCCGAAGCCGATCGAATAGGAGGTCAGCTCGATCGCGCCGCGGACATTGATGCCGCCCAGCTTGCGCAGGATCACATCGGCCACGGTGACCCCGGCACCAAGCAGGAAACAGCCTGCCGCCGCGCTAAGAAGCGCCACGGAAATCAATGGATTGGTCTTGCGCACCATGTGTCCCGCGCCCTCCCAAGCGCCGCGCCGCCGCACTGTCGCGGCGCGCTCGTCCCGATGTCTTTGCAGGTGGCCGTCGGTTCTCCCAAACCGCAAGCCATCACTCCCGCCCCCGGGATAGCGGAGGCATGGCGCGGAAACGAAGCCTGACGCCGGAAGTGTCCGCCTGACGGACACATCAGCGCGGCGCGCCGCAGCCCCGGCCGCTCCGGCGTCCCCGCCCCGCGGCACAGCCGAGTCGCAGCGGCCGCTCCGCGACCGCCGCGAGCACGCTCCGCCGTGCCTCCGCATGACGATGGCGCCAGTTTGTTCGCCATCCGCACGAAAATTTCCATAATCCAAACAAATATCGCAATGCGCACGATAGGGCTTCGCCGGGCGGCCGGTCCGCGCCTAGGGTCGCTCAATCCAATCGGAGGAGACCATGGACAAACGCATCGCGACACTGGCCGAGGCGGTGGCCGGCATCGAGGACGGGGCGGTGGTGATGATCGGCGGCTTCGGCGGCTCGGGCGCACCGATCGAGCTCATTCACGCGCTGATCGACCGCTTCATCGCCACGGGCAGCCCGAAGAACCTGACCGTCGTCAACAACAACGCCGGCAATGGCCATGTCGGGCTTGCGGCGCTGATCGAACAGGGGATGGTGGCGAAGCTGATCTGCTCCTTCCCGCGCTCGGCCGACCCGAAGGTGTTCACCGAGCTCTATCTGGCCGGCAAGATCGCGCTGGAACTGGTGCCGCAGGGCACGCTGGCCGAGCGCATCCGCGCCGGCGGCGCCGGCATCCCGGCCTTCTACACGCCGACGAGCTATGGCACCGATCTGGCGCAGGGCAAGCCGGTCGAGGAGTTCGACGGGCGGCCTTATGTGCGCGAACGCTGGCTCAAGGCCGATGTCGCGCTGATCAAGGCGGAGCTCGGCGATCACCATGGCAACCTGACCTTCCGGATGGCCGCGCGCAACTTCAACCCGCTGATGGCGATGGCCGCCGCGCGCACTATCGCGCAGGTCAGCCACGCCGTGGAGCCGGGCGGGATCGAGCCCGAGCAGGTGATCACCCCGGGCATCTTCGTGCAGGGCATCGTCGAGGTCCCCGCCCCCGCGCAGGAAGAGGCGCTGAACCGCGCCAATGCCCATTACCCGGAGGTGACGGCATGACCAGCAAGCTTTCGAACGCGCAGATCGCCTGGCGCGCGGCGCAGGACATCGCCGACGGCGCCTATGTCAACCTCGGCATCGGTTTCCCCGAGATGGTGGCGAAGTTCCAGCCGCCCGGCCGCGAGGCGGTGTTCCATACCGAGAACGGCGTGCTCGGCTTCGGCGAGGCGCCCGCCCCCGGCACCGAGGACTGGGATCTGATCAACGCCGGCAAGAAAGCGATCACGCTGAAGCCCGGTGCCGCCTTCTTCCACCATGCCGACAGTTTTGCCATGGTGCGCGGCGGCCATCTCGACGTGGCGATCCTCGGCGCCTATCAGGTGGCCGAGACCGGCGATCTGGCGAACTGGTCGACCGGGCCGAAGGGCGTGCCCGCCGTCGGCGGCGCGATGGACCTTGTCCATGGCGCCAAGCGCGTCGCCGTCATCACCGACCACGTCACCAAGGACGGCAAGCCGAAGCTGCTTCAGGCCTGCACCCTGCCGCTGACCGGGGTGGGCTGCGTCACCCGGGTCTACACCAGCCTTGCGGTGATCGACATCGAGGACGGCCATTTCGTGCTGCGCGAGAAGCTGCCCGCGCTTTCCTTCGATGACCTTCAGGCCGTCACCGGCGCCACGCTGCACCTTGACGGCGCGGTCGCCGACCTCATCACTCCGGAGCTCTGAGATGACCGACGTTTTCATCTGCGACTACATCCGCACGCCGATCGGCCGCTTTGGCGGCGCACTCGCCACCGTGCGCACCGACGATCTGGGCGCCATCCCGCTGCGCGCGCTGATGACGCGCAACCCGAATGTCGACTGGGCCGCCGTCGATGACGTGATCTTCGGCTGCGCCAATCAGGCGGGCGAAGACAACCGCAACGTCGCGCGCATGTCGCTGCTGCTTGCGGGTCTGCCGGTCACGGTGCCGGGCACGACGATCAACCGGCTGTGCGGCTCGGGCATGGACGCCGTGCTGACCGCCGCCCGCGCGATCAAGGCGGGCGAGGCCGATCTGATGATCGCCGGCGGCGTCGAGAGCATGTCGCGCGCGCCCTTCGTGATGCCCAAGGCCGAAAGCGCCTTTTCGCGCGCGGCCGAGGTGCATGACACGACGATCGGCTGGCGCTTCGTCAACCCGCTGATGAAGGCGCAATACGGCGTCGACAGCATGCCCGAGACCGCCGAGAACGTCGCCGAGGACTTCGCCATCTCGCGCGCCGATCAGGACGCCTTCGCGCTGCGCAGCCAGGCGAAGGCCGCGGCGGCGCAGGAAAACGGCCGGCTCGCGCAGGAGATCACCCCGGTCGAGATCCCGAACCGCAAGGGCGAGCCGAAGATCGTCGACCGCGACGAGCATCCGCGCGCCACCACGATCGAGGCGCTCTCGGGCCTCAGGGCCATCGTGAAGACGGGCGGCACGGTCACCGCGGGCAATGCGAGCGGCGTGAATGACGGCGCCGCAGCGCTGATCCTCGCCTCGGAGGCGGCGGCACGGCGGCACGGGCTGACCCCGATCGCGCGGGTGCTGGGCGGGGCCGCGACCGGCGTCGCGCCGCGGATCATGGGCTTCGGCCCGGCGCCCGCCTCGCAAAAGCTGATGGCGCGGCTTGGCCTGAGCCAAGCGGATTTCGACGTGATCGAGCTGAACGAGGCCTTCGCGAGCCAGGGCCTCGCCACGCTGCGCGCGCTTGGTATCGCCGATGACGATGCGCGGGTGAACCCGAACGGCGGCGCGATCGCGCTTGGCCATCCGCTTGGCATGTCCGGCGCGCGGATCACCGGCACCGCCGCGCTCGAGCTGCTGAAGACCGGCGGCAAGCGCTCGCTCTCCACCATGTGCATCGGCGTCGGTCAGGGCATCGCGATCGCGCTCGAGCGGGTCTGAGCCCCAAAAGAAAACGGCCGGCCCCGGGACGAGGGGCCGGCCGCGGACGCAGGACGCGGGATTGTGGGATCAGTAACGCGCGTCCTTCGGTTTCGGGTCCTTCGGCCAGTCCTTCACCTTGTCGGGGAAGTCGGGGCGCGGCATGTGGGTGAAATATTCCGCCACGTCGAGCGCGTCCTGATCCGACAGCCCCCCCTGCCCGAGCGGGAACTTGCCATGCGCCGCGATCGGCATGTTCTGCTTGACGAAGGCGGCGGCCTTGAAGGTGCGGGCCATGCCGGCGCCGATGTTGAACGAGCGCTCGCCCCAGAGCGGCGGATAGACCACCCGGCCGGCGGCATCGGTCAGCCCCTCGCCATTCTCGCCATGGCAGGCGGCGCATTGCTCGGCATAGAGCGTCTTGCCGCGCACCGGATCGGGGATCAGCTTGGTATCGACCTTGCCGATGCCACGGCCCTCGACCTTGTCCTCGGGCTTGGTCTCGCCCTTCATCCAGTCGAAATAGGCCAGCATCGCCAGCATGTCGGGGCCGTCCTTCGCCAGCGGCTTGCCGTTCATCGAGCGGCGGAAGCAACCGTTGATGCGGTCCTCCATGGTGATGACCTTGCCGGCGCGCTGCTGATAGGAGGGGAAGAAGGCGGTGATGCCGACATAGGGCGAGCCATCGGCCACCGTGCCCGCATTCAGGTGGCACGAGGTGCAGTTCAGGTCATCGCCGACATTGCCGGGCAGCAGGTCACGGGTCTCGGCATTCAGCCGCATACCGCGCACCAGCTGATCGGCATTCGGCGCGCCGAGCATCGCGGCAAGCCGCGGCGTCTCGAAGGTTGCGCTGTCGACCTCGGGGCCGATCGCCGCACGGGCCTTTGCCACCGCCTCGGGCGTCACCGGCGCGGCGCCCGCACCGAAGTTCTCGCGCACGAAGCTGAGGATCTGCGCGATCTCGTCATCGCCGAGCTTGGCAAAGCCCGGCATGTGGAAGGCGCGCGGATGGGCCGCCGTCACCGCGCTTTGCCCGCCGGTCAGGGTGATGTGGATGAGCGTCGCGGGATCTTCGGCCGAGATCGTGTGGTTGCCGCCGAAGGGCGGGAAGACGCCGGGCACGCCCTCGCCGTTCGGGCGGTGGCAATCCGAGCAGAACTGCGCATAGCCAAGCCCGCCCGGCGTGGTCCAGGTGGTCTCGGGCACCAGCGCGGCGACCACGTCTTCGGGGCTGGTCGGCTGTTCCGGCCGGTCGGCGGGCAGCGATTTCATGTAGACCGCCATCGCCGTCAGATCGAGATCCGAGAAATGCTGCGTCGAATGCGAGATCACGTCGACCATGCTGCCCGAAACGGTGGCAAAGCGGTTCTGCCCGGTCTTCAGCAACCGCACCATGTCCGAGACGGTCCACAGGTTGCGCAGGTTGACGGCGTTCCAGTTCTCGACCTGCGCGCCCGACAGGAACTTGTCGCCCTGCGGCCCGGTGCCGTCCATGGTGACCTCCTGGAAGCCGATGCCGCGGGGCGTGTGGCAGGCGCCGCAATGGCCCAGGCTCTGCACCAGATAGGCGCCGCGGTTCCACACCGCATCCTTCGACGGATCGGGGGTGAAGGGGGCGCTTTTCAGGAAGGCGGTGTTCCAGTAGGCCATGCCCCAGCGCTGGTTGAACGGGAAGCCGAGCTCGGTTTCCGGCGCCGCTTGGCTCACCGGCGCAAGGCCCTGGCTGAGATAGGCCCAGAGCGCGCCCATGTCGGCCTCGGTCATCTTGGCATAGGAGGGATAGGGCATCGCCGGATAGAGGTGACGACCGTCCGCCGCCACGCCCTTGCGCATCGCGCGGTCGAACTCGGCATAGCTCCAGCCGCCGATGCCGGTTTCCGGGTCGGGGGTGATGTTGGTCGACCAGATCGTGCCCATCGGGCTTTCGAGGGCAAGCCCGCCCGCCATCTCCACCCCGTCCTTCGCGGTATGGCAGGCGACGCAGTCGCCAAGCTCGGCGATGTAGCGGCCACGCGCGATCAGGTCGGCGCTCGCCTCGCCGGTGAAGCCGGGCGTCACCGCCTCGAGGGCCGGCGGCCGGGCGAGGAACAGCGCCGTCCCCCCGGCCAGCACCGCGACCACCCCGACGGCGGCTGCATATTTCCCCTTGCGACTTGTCTTGTCCGTAGCCATGGCGATCACTTCCACTCTTCTGCCCTTGCCCGAGGCTAGGAAGCAGCCCCCTTGCCGGCAATCCGGGGTTAGCCCGCAGCCTCTAGGGGTTTACCCGAGGGGGAAGATCCGATCGCGTTTGGAGACGACGCCGGAAGCGGGCCACAGACGAGACGTCATCACATTGCAATATAATGAATTTCATCCCGCCACCGATGCTGCCACGGCACCTCACCCCGGCCCCGGCCTGCGGGCGCGGCACAATGACACGGGCACCGCCCCGGTGGATGCAAAAAGGCCCGCGCGGCACCGTGAAGGTGCTGCGCGGGCCCGAAGGTGGCAGCGGGGCGCCCTGCCCCGCCGCCAGGGGATCAGAGCGCGATCATCACATGCCGCACGACCGAGTAATCCTCGAGCGCATAGATCGACATGTCCTTGCCATAGCCCGACTGCTTCAGCCCGCCATGCGGCATCTCGTTCGTCAGCATGAAGTGGGTGTTCACCCAGGTGCAGCCGTATTGCAGCCGCGAGGCGACCGAGAGGCCCTTGCTCACGTCCTTGGTCCAGACCGACGACGCCAGACCATAGTCCGAGTCATTCGCCCAGCCGATCGCCTCTTCCGGCTCGTCGAAGCGGGTGACCGAGACAACGGGGCCGAAGACCTCGCGCCGGACGATCTCGTCCGATTGCAGGGCGCCCGCGATGACGGTCGGCTTGTAGAAGAAGCCCTTGCCCTCGGGGATCTCGCCGCCGGTGGCGACCTCGATGTGGTTCTGTTCACGCGCGCGGGCGACGAAGGAGGCGACGCGGTCGCGCTGCCGCGGCGAAATGAGCGGCCCCATCTCGTTCAGGCTGTCGTCCTCGTTGCCGAAACCGATGGTCGAGACCGCGGCGGCAAGCTCGGCCACGAATTTCTCGTAGACGCCCGATTGCGCATAGATCCGGCAGGCGGCGGTGCAGTCCTGCCCGGCGTTGTAATAGCCGAAGGCGCGCAGCCCCGCGACGGCCGCCTCGATGTCGGCATCGTCGAACAGGATCACCGGCGCCTTGCCGCCAAGTTCCAGATGGGTGCGCTTGATCGTGCGGGTCGCGGCCTCAAGCATCTTGCGCCCGGTCGCGATGTCGCCGGTGAGCGAGATCATCGCCACCTTCGGGTGGTTGATGAGGGCCGAGCCCACGGTCTCGCCACGGCCGAGGACGATGTTCACGACGCCCTCGGGCAGCACCTCGGCAAAGATCTTCGCCATCGCGAGCGCCGTCAGCGGCGTCTGTTCCGAGGGCTTGAACACCACGGTGTTGCCCGCGCCGATCGCCGGCGCGATCTTCCAGGCCATCATCATCAGCGGATAGTTCCAGGGCGCGATCGAGGCGACGACGCCGATCGGATCGCGCCGGATCATCGAGGTATGGCCAGGCAGGTATTCGCCCGCCACCGGCCCGTGCATGGTGCGCACGGCGCCCGCGAAGAAGCGGAAGCAGTCGATGATCGCCGGCAGCTCGTCGCCGAGCGCCATATGCCCCGGCTTGCCGCAGTTGAGCGCCTCGAGCCCGGCGAGCGTCGCCGCCTCGGCCTCGATCTTCTCGGCGATCTTCAGCAGATAGCCCGAGCGCTCGGCCGGCGTGGTGCGCGACCAGGTGGTGAAGGCCGTCGTCGCGGCCGTCACCGCCGCCTCGACCTGCGCGAGCGAGGCCTCGGGAAGGGTGACGATCACCTCGCCGGTGCGGGGGTTGAGGATCTGTTCCTCGGTCTCGGTGCCGGCAACGAGGTTGGCGCCGATCAGCATCTGCGTTTGCATGGAGGTCTCCCAGTCAGTCATTTCTCGGAACCGGCGGTGTTTTCGCCGTCTTTGGTCAGGTAATAGGCGGCCAGGATCGGCAGCACCGTCACCAGCACCACGGCCATGGCGACGACGTTGGTCACCGGGCGCTGGCGCGGGCGGACGAGTTCCTCGAGCATCCAGATCGGCAGGGTCGACTGGTTGCCGGCGGTGAAGGTGGTCACGATCACCTCGTCGAAGGACAGCGCGAAGGCGAGCATGCCGCCGGCCAGAAGCGCCGTGCCGATGTTGGGCAGGATCACCAGGCGGAAGGTCTGCACCCCGTCCGCGCCCAGATCCATCGCCGCGTCGATGAGCGAGCCCGAGGTGCGGCGGAACCGCGCCACGGCGTTGTTGTAGACGACCACGATGCAGAAGGTCGCGTGGCCAAGGACGATCGTCCAGGTGCTGAACGGGATGTCGAGCAGCGCGAAAGCCGAGCGCAGCGAGATCCCGGTGATGATGCCCGGCAGCGCGATCGGCAGGATCACGAGCAGCGAGATCGCCTCGCGCCCGAAGAAGCGCGAGCGGGCGACGGCGGCGGCCGTCAGCGTGCCCAGCACCAGCGCGATCGTGGTCGAGATCGCCGCGACCTTCAGCGACAGGCCAAGCGCCTGCCAGACATCGCCACGCCCGAGCGTCACGCCCAGCCATTTCAGGGTCAGCCCCGGCGGCGGGAACTGATAGCTCTTTTCCTCGGTGGTGAAGGCATAAAGGAAGATCAGCGCGATCGGGGCGAGCAGGAAGATCAGCCCGCCGATCGCCGAGAGTTTGAGCGCAAGCGGCGCCTTGGTATCAGAGTGCATCGAAAGCCCCCATCTTGCGCGCGCCCCACAGGTAGAAGCCCATGAGCACGATCGGAACCACGGTGAAGGCGGCGGCGAGCGGGATGTTCCCGGCCGTGCCCTGCTGGGTGTAGACCGCCTGGCCGATGAACAGCCGGCCGGAGCCGATGATCTGCGGGATGATGTAATCGCCGAGCGTCAGCGAGAAGGTGAAGATCGAGCCCGCGACGATGCCCGGCAGGGCGAGCGGGAACAGCACCATGCGGAACGACTGCCGCGGCGTCGCGCCAAGGTCCGAGGCGGCCTCGAGCAGCGGCCCCGGCACCCGTTCGAGCGAGGCCTGCACCGGGATGATCATGTAGGGCAGCCAGATGTAGACGAAGACGATGAAGGTGCCGAGATAGCTGACCGAGAGCGAGTTGCCGCCGATCACCGGCAGCGACAGGATGCCGTCGAGCGCCCAGGTCAGATGCAGCTTGGCAAAGACCCAGTTCAGGATGCCCTCCTTCGCCAGCACCAGCTTCCAGGCATAGACCTTGACCAGATAGCTCGACCACAAGGGCAGCATGACGCCGATGTAGAAGAGCGCCTTCCATTTCCCCTTCGCGTAGCGCGCGGCGAAATAGGCGATCGGGAAGGCCAGCACCGCCGAGGCGAGCGTGACCGAGCCCGCCATCACCACGGTGCGCACGATGATGTCGAAGTTCGACGGGCGCAGCAGCTCGGCATAGGTCTTGAGCGTGAACTCGTGCTGCACCACGCCCGAGAATTCGTCGATCGAGAAGAAGCTCTGCATCAGCAGCGCGATCAGCGCGCCGATGTAGACGATGCCGAGCCAGAGCACGATCGGCAGGATCATCAGGAAGGTGAACATCCGCGGATGGCGGATCACCCAGTCGACGCCCCGCGCGACAAGCCCCGCACGCGGCGCAAAGATCGCGTGATCGGTCATGCGCCGTGCTCCATCACATGCACCTTCGCCGGATCCCAGCCGATGCGGGCGGTCTGGCCGGGTTCGGGCAGGGTCTCGGCGGGCGAGACGAGCGCGGTCAGCGCCTGGCCGTCCAGCTCGAGGCCAAGCTTGACCACCCGGCCGTGATAGGCGCGCGCGGTGACCCGGGCCTCGCGGCCGGCGGGATCGAGGCGGATGTCCTCGGGGCGCAGGCTGGCCCAGCGGCCGGCGGGGCCGGCGCCGACGAACTCGGCCGGCAGCACGTTCGAGGAGCCGACGAAATCGGCGACGAAGCGGCTTGCCGGGCGGCGGTAGATCTCTTCGGGGGTGCCGACCTGCTGGATCGTGCCATGCGCGAAGACCGCGACGCGGTCGGCCATCGACAGCGCCTCTTCCTGGTCATGGGTGACGAAGACGAAGGTCATGCCAAGGGCGCGTTGCAGCCGGCGCAGCTCCTCCTGCATCTGCTCGCGGAGCTTCAGGTCAAGCGCGCCGAGCGGCTCGTCCAGAAGCAGCACGCGCGGCTTGTTGACGAGCGCGCGGGCAAGCGCCACGCGCTGCCGCTGACCGCCCGAAAGCGCCCCCGCACGGCGGTCGCCATAGCCTGCGAGTTCCACCAGCTCGAGCGCCTCCTCGGCGGCGCGATTGCGCTCGGCCCGGCCCACGCCCTTCACCCGCAGCCCAAAGGCGACGTTGTCGCGCACGTCCATGTGCGGGAAGAGCGCATAGTTCTGGAACACGGTGTTGACGTTGCGCCGGTAGGGCGGCACGCCCTCGGCCCGCTCGCCATAGATCTCGATATGGCCGGCGGTCGGCTGCTCGAAGCCCGCGATCAGGCGCAGACAGGTGGTCTTGCCGGAACCCGAGGGCCCCAGCATGGCGAAGAACTCGCCATCGGCGATGTCGAGGTCAACGCCATCGACGGCCCGGACGATGCCGAAATGCCGACAGACGCCGCGGAAACTCACAGCTTGGGTCATGCTTGGTCTTTCAGGGGAGGAAGTCAGGAAGGAGGGCCCGGGCGTCACCGCCCGGGCGCAGGGCGGATCAGCCGCCCATCACGGCGATGTAGTCGGACACCCAGCGGTGATAGGGCACGCAGCCGCCGGCCTCGCATTTCGAGGTGGGGGTGCGCCAGAACCAGATCTTGTCGAAGTCCTTCAGCCCGTTCGCGTCGCAGCCCTCGGCGGTCTGCATCCCCGACTTGTCGGTGCAGGCCTCGGGAACTGAGGGCACGGCGCCGAACCACACGGACAGATCCGACTGCAGGTTCGAGTTCAGCGAATGCTCCATCCACAGATAGGCGCAGGTCGGGTGCTTGGCGTCCGAGTGCAGCATCAGCGTGTCGGCCCAGCCCGAGGCGCCTTCCTTCGGCACCACCGAGGCCACCGGCGCGCCGTCGGCCTTCAGCAGGTTGACCTGGAACGGCCAGGCCGAGGAGGCGACGACGCCCTCGTTCTTGAAGTCGTCGATCTGCACCATCGCGTCATGCCAGTAGCGCGAGACGAGCTGGCGCTGGCCCTTCAGGAGTTCAAGCGCGGCGGCATACTGGTCCTCGTTCAGCTCGTAGGGGTTCTCGATGCCGAGCTCGGGCTTGTGCGCCTTCAGATACATCGCGGCATCGGCGATGTAGATCGGGCCGTCATAGGCCTGCACCCGGCCCCTGTTCGACTTGCCGTCGGGGAGCGTCTGTTCGTTGAACACGACATCCCAGCTGTCGGGCGCGGTCTTGAACACCTCGGTGTTGTACATCAGCACGTTCGGGCCCCACATGAAGGGCACGCCATAATGGGTGCCGTCGACGGTGTGCCAGGGGGCATCCTTCAGCCGGTCGTCGACGCGCTTCCAGTCGGGGATCAGATCGATATTGACCGGCTGCACCTTGCCGCCCGCGATCAGCCGCAGCGAGGCATCGCCCGAAGCCGTCACCAGGTCGAAGCCCCCCTGGTTCATCAGCGAGACCATTTCATCGGAGGTGCCGGCGGTCTTCACCTCGACCTTGCAGCCGGTCTTTTCCTCGAACTTCGTGACCCAGTCATAGGCCGGGTCGGTCTCGCCGCGCTCGATATAGCCCGGCCAGGCGACGATCGACAGCGCGCCCTCGGGCTTGCCCAGTTCCTTCAGCATCTCGGCCTGCGCCGGCACTGCCAGCGCGGCACCGAGGGCGATCCCCGAGGCGCAGAGGTTCAGAAGCTTTTTCATCCGCATGTTCCCTGTTGTCTTGGGGCACATCGCGGCCCCTCGCACGGAAGCGTGATGGAGATGGCACGTTTTCGCAAATTCAATTGACAGAAGCGCACTATCGGAAAAGTCGATACCGAAATTTATCGTTGCGCCGAATAGCTTTGCGCGGCGCGGATAAATTCGCGCGCGGTCTCGGGAAGGGGCGCGCCCTTGCGCCAGACCACGCCCACCTGCACCACCGGCAGCTTGCCCGAGACATCGCGCGAGACGATCCGGTCGCCTTCGAGCGACCAGCGGCGATAGACGAGCTCGGGCAGAAGGGCGATTCCCGCCCCCGTCGCAACGAGCGAGCGCACCGCCTCGACCGACCGGGTGCGGAAGGCCACGCGCGGGCGGGCGCCAAGGGCGCTCAAAAGGCCCCGCGTCGCCTCCTCGATCTCGTCGAGGCGCAGCATGATCATCGGCTCGCCCACCAGATCCTCGATCGCGACCGAGGTCGCCTCGGTCAGCCGGTGGCCATTCGGCAGCCACAGCTGATAGGGCGAAACCTCGAGGATCTCGGTCTGCAGCGCCATCCGGTCGCGCAGCGCCGAGGTCACCATCACCGCCACGTCCAGCTCGCCGCCGATCAGCAGGTGTTCGAGGTAATCGCCGCTGTCCTCGAGCGCGGTGACATCGACATTGGGGTTCGCCCGGCGAAACCGGGCCAGGATATCGGACAGCACATAGCCCGCGACCAGCGAGGTCACGCCGACATGCAACGAGCCGCCAAGCTTTTCGGCGTCGGACACCACCGCCTGCCGCGCATCGGCGATGCTGGCCAGAATCCCTTGAGCGTGGCGCAGGAACTGGTGCCCCTTCTGCGTGATCTCGAGCCCGCGCGGGTGACGCGTGAAGAGCGCCACGCCCAGGTCTGCCTCGAGATCGCGGATCGCCTCGGTCACCGCCGATTGCGAGATCGACAGCGCCAGCGCCGCCCCCGAGACCGTGCCGCTTTCGGCGGCGGCGATGAAATAGCGCAGCTGGCGGATGGTGAAGGCCATGCGGGGGCTCCCTCTCTTGCCCGGGACAAGACCCGCCCGCGCCGGCGCGGTCAAGCCCTGCGGGCGGGCTCAGGGCAGCTCGGCCGGCTCGCCCCAGTCATAGCCGCGCACCAGATCGAGCCAGGCCTGCGCCGCGGCCGACAGATAGGCACCGCGGCGCCAGACCATCGCCATCACCCAATCGGTGCCCGGCTCGCTCAGCGGCACGCAGCGCACCGCCTTGCCGGCGCGCTGCAACGCGATCATCCGCGGCAGGAAGGTGGTGCCCATCCCCGCCGCGACCAGTTTCACCATGAAGTCGATCTGGCTGCTGACCGCCACCACCTTCGGTTCGAGCTCGGCCCGGCGGCAGGCATCGAGGATCACTCGATGCAGCGCGAAGCCGCTCTCGAACATGATGAAGGGGGTCTCGCGCAGCTCGGCCAGCGCGATCCGCCGCCGCCGGGCGAGCGGATGGCCGGGCGGCAACAGCGCCACCAGCGGTTCGCGCCGCACGAGCTGCACCTCGAAATCCTCCGAGGTCGGCAGAAGCGCGCCGGCAAAGTCGATCTCGCCCGCGCGCAGGCTTTCCTCGAGCCGGTCACTGCCATGCTCGGTCAGCTGCACCTCGACACCGGGATAGCGCTGCCGGTAGGTGGCGAAGAGCGGCGCGAAAAGCGTGCTCGAGCCGATCGGCGGCAGGCCGAGCCGCAGCACGCCACGCCCGAGCCCGCGCAGGTCGTCCAGTTCCGCCAGCAGGTCGTCACGGTCCGCGAGCAACCGCACGCCGCGGCGATAGACGATCTCGCCCGCCGTGGTCAGCACGCTGCGATGCCCGATCCGGTCAAGCAGCGGCACGCCGATCTCGTCCTCGAGCTGCTTCACCGCCTTGCTGATCGTCGATTGCGTCGCGTTCACCTCGCGCGCGGCCTGCGAGAACCCGCCCTGGCGGACAACCTCGACGAACATGCGCAGCGGCCGGAATTCCATCAGCATTCTCCTTTGGAATAGTTTTCAGTCAATCAATTCATTTCACTCATGGCAAGCCCTTCCCTAGATAAGAGCGATCGAAAGGAGGGCCGCGATGTCGACTCACTATGCTGTTTCAAAGCGGCTGCACCGCAGCACGGCGCTGCAGATCGGGGCGGTGCTGGTCTTCTGGGGCCTTGGCACGGCGCTGGCCGTCGCCTCGGGCGTGCCGCTGCCGGGGGGCATCCTCGGCCTTGCGCTGCTGCTCGCGCTGCTGCTCAGCCGCCGGCTCAGCGCCCTCAGCCTGCGGCGGGGAACCAGCTGGTTCCTGGCCGAGATGCTTCTGTTCTTCGTGCCCGCGGTGCTTGCCGTTCTCGGCCATCGCGAGTTCTTCGGCCTGATCGGGCTGAAGATCCTTGCCGTCATCCTGGTCAGCACGATCTCGGTGATGGTGTCGACCGCGCTCGCCGTCGAGGGCTGCTCGCGCTGGATGTCCCGCCATGCCTGATCTTTCCCTTGCCACGCTCGATCCGATGGCGCTGACCGGCGCGAATGTGCTGCTGTGGTCGGTGCTGACGATCGGCTCCTATGCGATCGCCAAGCAGATCTACCGGCGCTGGACGCATTGGTGGCTGATGCCGCTTGCGGTGGCGCCGGTGCTGGTCGCCGCAGCGGTGCTGGCGCTGCATGTCAGCTATCGCGACTACATGCGCTGGACCCATTGGCTGGTGCTGCTGCTGGGCCCGGCGACCGTCGCCTTCGCGGTGCCGATCTACGAACAGCGCGTCTTGATCCGCCGGCACTGGCCGGTGCTGCTGGTGGGCATGATCGCCGGCAGCCTGACCGCGATCGTCACCAGCTGGGGCCTGGCCTCGCTGCTCGGCCTCGACGAGGCGCTGCGGCTGAGCCTGGTGCCGCGCTCGATCAGCACCCCCTTCGCGATGGAGGTCTCGGGCGACATCGGTGGCGTGCCGGACCTGACGGCGGTCTTCGTGGTGATCACCGGTATCACCGGTGCGGCGCTCGGCGACATGATCCTCGCCCGCCTGCCCTTCGCCTCGGCGCTGGCACGCGGCGCGCTCTTCGGCATGGGCGCGCATGGCGCGGGCACGGCGCGCGCGCATCAGATCGGCTCGGCCGAGGGCGCAATCGCCGGCCTCGTGATGGTGCTCGTGGGCATCCTCAACGTGCTGATGGCGCCGGTCGTGGCGATGATTCTCGCCTGAACAGGCTGCCGCCCCGCTCAGGGCCAGCGCAGCAGCATCGGCGCGTTCAGCGCCATCGCCGCCTGATGCGGGGCGAGCCAGTCCTCCGCCCCGCTCGCGATCTCGCCGATCAGCGCGAAATAGACGAGGCGGGCCCGGGCCCGGGCGGGCTCGGGCGGCACCCCGGCGCTTTCGATCAGCCCCTGCAGATAGGCGCAGCGCCGCGCATCGGCGCGCCCGAGCGCCGCGCGCACCTGCGCATCGGCCGCCCCCCAGCCCCGCATCGCCGCCTCGAGCCGCAGATCGAGCCCGCTCAGCGCCGCCGAAAGCCGCGCCAGCCGCTCCTCGGGCGGGCCGCCCGCCGCCTCGACCGCGGCGATCACCGCGCCGGTCTGGCGCTGTTCCCAGACCTCGAGCATCGCCGCCAGCAATGCCTCACGCCCCGGGAAATGCCAGTAGAAACTGCCCTTGGTGACCGAAAGCCGCTTCGCCAGCAGCTCGACGCGCACCGCCGCAAGCCCGCCCTGCGCCAGCGCGGCCAGCCCCGCATCCACCCATGACTGACGATCGAGACGCTCCATGAGCACACCATACGGTGCCGTATTGACCCGGGCAAGTCCTTGCGCTACGCCTGCACCATACGCAACCGTATGGTGTATTCATGGACTGGCGTCTGCTTCTGGCCTCTGCCCTCGTCGCAACGATCGCCCTCGCGCATTCCGTGCAGGGGGAACGGCGTCTGCGCGCGCCCGATGGCCTTCCGCCGGGCACCCCGCGCGGGCTGCGCCTTGGCTGGCACCTCGCCTCGGCGCTGCTGCTGGCCGGCGCAGGGATCGTGTCGATTCTGGCCGCAGCACCACAGGCCCCCGCCGCGCCGCGGCTCGCCGGGCTCCTCGGCACGACCGCCGCGACGATCCTGATGGCGATTGCGGCGCTCCATGGCTGGTGGGCGCTTGCCGGCACGCGGGGGCTGCGCGCGGTGATCCCCGAGCGCGACGACGGCACGCCGCTGTTCCGGCCCGGGCGGATCGGCACCGCCGCCGTGGCGCTGGCCCTTGCGGGCGCAAGCGGGCTTGTCGCGCAACAGGCGCTCGGCCTGCCCGGCCCCTTCCCCGCCGCCCTGCTTTTGCCGGGCGGCCTGCTCCTTGCGCTGGCGCTGATCGCGCGGGCCGTGGGCGAGCGCCAGTATCTCGGCCTGTTCAAGACCCGGCGGCAATCGCTCTTCGCGCTGCTCGACACCGGCCTGTACACGCCGCTGTGCCTGTTTCTGGGCCTTGCCACCGCTGCGGTCTGCCTGCTCTGAGCCCCCCGCGCCCGCGCGCCTTGCTTGACAGTCGCGCCGCACCCGCCAAATCTGGCCTCAGGCTCGAGGAGGCCGGAGGAACCCGATGAACCGCACCCCCAGACAGCGGGGCAGCACCAAGCGCGATCTGGTGCTGTGCTCGTGGCTGCGCTCGCAGGGCGCGGGCGGGCTTGATGCGCGCACCCATGCCCCAAGCGTCGGGAGCGACGAGTTCAGCCGCATTCTCGGCGGCAACGACCGGCTGCGCGCGGCGGCGGCTGGCCTGCTCGACCGCACGCGGGGGATGCTCGACGGCAGCGACGCGCTCCTGCTGCTGTGCGACACGGGCGGGGTGGTGATGGAGGCGGTCGGCGGCCTGCAGGGCCGGCGCCGGGGCGAGCGCAACAACCTGCAACCCGGCGGCTGCTGGAGCGAAAGCGCGATCGGCACCAATGCGATCGGCACCGCGCTGCACCTGCGCCAGCCGGTGACGATCAGCGATGACGAGCATTTCTGCACCGCGATCCGGCACTGGGCCTGCGCCGCGGTGCCGCTGCACGATCCGCTCGACGGCACGCTTCTGGGGGTGGTCGACATTTCCGGCACGCCGGGGGCGGGGTTCGGCACGGCCGGCGCGCTTGCTACGGCGCTTGCCGCGCAGATCGAGGGCACGCTGCGCGACACCGATCAGCGCATGCACCGAGCACTGATCGAGCAGCTTCTCGCCAGCCGACCGCGCCGGCAGGGCGACGAGATGATGCTGCTCGACCGCTTCGGCCGGCTGGTCTGGGCGAGTGAGGCCTTTGCGGATTGCGCCGCGCACAGCGGCCTGCCCGCGCCCGAGACGCTGCGCCGCCTCGCCGCGGCGCGCGAGGGCGATGCGGCACAGGCCGCGACCTTGCTGCGCGACCGGCTGCCCGGCGCCGATGTCGATCTTCTGGGCCGCCCCGGCGCGCCGCTCGGCCTTGTGGTGACGCTGCCGCCCACCGCGCGCCGGCCCGGGCGCGGCGCGGCAGACGGGCTGACGCTGGCGCGGATCGCGGCGGCAAGCCCCGCCCTTGCGCCGCTCTGCGCCTCGGCCCGGAAGTTCCACGAGCGCGCCATCGCCCTGACCCTCGAGGGCGCGCCGGGCACCGGCAAGAGCACCCTCGCCCGCGCCCTGCACGCGGCCTGCGGCGGCCCCGGACGACCGTTCGAGACACTCGACTGCAGCGCCCTCGAGGCCGAGAGCCTCCGCGCCGATCTGCGTGCGGGCAGCGGGCCGCTCACCCAGGGCACGCGCGGCGGCACGCTGTGCCTGAGCGAACCCGCGCGCACCCCGCCCGAGGCGCAGCCGCTGCTTGCCCAGCTGCTCGAACGGCTGACCGAGCGCAGCGCGACCCCGGTCCGGCTGATCGCGCTTGCCAGCGCGCCACTCGCCGAGGCGGTGCGGCAGGGCACGCTGTCGCGCGAGCTGCAGCTGCGCTGCGCGGGGGCGGTGCTGCGCCTGCCGTCCCTCGCCGAGCGGCGCGACGAGATCGGCCCGCTGGTGCAGCATTTCGCCCGGCTCTGCGCCCCGGCCGGGCTGCGCCCGCTGCGCTTCAGCCCGGTCGCACTCGAGGCGCTGCGCCGCTACGACTGGCCCGGCAACCTGTGGGAGATGCGCGACCTGATCGCCGCGCTCGAGACCGAGCGCAGCGAGGGCGGGGTGCGGGTGATCGGCCCGGGCGATCTGCGCGCCGACATCCGCGCGAGCACAGCGCCGCCGGCGCCACGCCTGCATGACAGCGAAAAGGCCGCGATCCTGCGAGCCGTGGCCGAGGCGGACGGCAACCTCAGCCGCGCCGCGCGCCGGCTCGGCATCGCGCGCTCGACGCTCTATCTCAAGCTCGAGCAATACGGCCTGCGCCGCCCGGCACGGCGCTGACACCCCCGCGCCGGGGCCGGAGTGTCCGAAAATCGGACAGAAGCCGCCCCTGCCCCGCCCTTCCGGCCCCTCTCGCCCGCCTTCTATGCTCCGGCATGCAATCGCATGCTGAAATCGAGTGAGGAGGCTTCGAGATGAAAGCACTGGTGTTCCGCGGCCCCGGCCAGAAGGAATGGGTCGAGAAGGATCGGCCGACGATCCTGAAACCGACCGACGTGATCGTGAAGATCAGCAAGACCACGATCTGTGGCACCGACCTGCACATCCTGAAGGGCGATGTGCCGACCGTGGCGCCGGGCCGCACGCTGGGCCACGAGGGCGTCGGCATCGTCGAGGAGGTCGGCGACGCGGTGGTGAACTTCAAGACCGGCGACACGGTGCTGATCTCCTGCGTCACCTCCTGCGGCAAATGCCCGAACTGCAAGCGCCATCTCTATGCCCATTGCGACGATGGCGGCTGGATTCTCGGCCACATGATCGACGGCACGCAGGCCGAATACGTGCGCATCCCGCATGCCGATCATTCGTTGCACCCGATCCCGGCGGGGGCCGACGAAGAGGCGCTGGTGATGCTGTCGGACATCCTGCCGACCGGCTTCGAGATCGGCGTGCAATACGGCCATGTGAAGCCCGGCGACACCATCGCCGTGGTCGGCGCCGGCCCGGTGGGGATGTCGGTGCTGCTCACCGCGCAGTTCCTCTCGCCCGGCCGGATCATCATGATCGACATGGACCCGGCGCGGCTCGAGCTTGCCCGCCAGTTCGGCGCCACCGACACGATTCAGGTCGGCAGCGAGGACGTGGTGGCGCGGGTCATGGAGATGACGCATGGCAAGGGCGTCGACGTGGCGATCGAGGCGGTCGGCGTGCCGGCGACCTTCGACACCTGCCAGAAGATCGTTGCGGCGGGCGGCAACATCGCCAACGTCGGCGTGCACGGCAAGCCGGTCGAGCTGCACATCGAGGAACTCTGGATCAAGAACATCAACATCTCGATGGGGCTGGTGAACACCAACACCACGCCGATGCTGCTGAAGACGCTCGGCAATGCCCGGGTCGACCCGGCAAAGCTCGTCACCCACCGCTTCAAGCTCGACGAGATGATGACCGCCTATGACGTGTTCGCCAATGCTGCACGCGAAAAGGCGATGAAGGTGATCCTGAGCGCCTGAGCGCGCCCGGACCGCGATCCGGCCGGGATGCCCCGGCCGGGTCCTGCGCGGCCGCACGGCTCAGACGCCCGCGGCCTCGACCCCGGTCAGGAAGTCGGACACGGTGCGCAGGCACAGCGCCTTTTCCTCGACATGGGGCATGTGGGCCGAGTGCTCGAACAGCACCCAGCGGGCGCCGGGGATATTCTCGACCAGCGGCTTCGTCACCAGCGGCGTCGCCTCGTCGTACTTGCCCGAGATCACCAGCGCCGGCACGTTCACCAGATGCAACCGGTCCTCGATCGTCCAGTCCTTCATCGTGCCGATGACGTGGAACTCGGTCGGCCCGTTCATCGCGCGATAGACGGTGTTGTCGAGATCCATCAGCTCGAAGGTGCGGGTCACCTCGGGCGGCCAGGGGTCAAGCCGGCAGACGTGGCGCAGATAGAAGACCCGCGAGGCCGCCAGATAGTCCGGATCAGTCAGCGTGCCCGCGGCCTCGTGGCGCAACAGCGTCTGCTGCACCTCGGCCGGCAGTTCGGCGCGCAGCCGGTTCGCCTCGGCGACCCAGGTCGGCATGCTGGCCAGACTGTTGGCGAAGATGATCGCCTTCAGCCCCGCGGGCCGGCGCACCGCATGTTCGCCGCCCAGCATCCCGCCCCAGGACTGGCCGAGATAGGCATAGCGGTTGCGGATGCCCAGATGGTCGAGCAGGTGGTCGAGCTCGTCGAGGAACAGATCGACCGTCCAGAACTCGGGCCCCTTCTCGGGCAGGTGGGTGGAATTGCCATTGCCGAGCTGGTCGTAATGGATCACCGCCCGGCCATCGAGCGCGGCGATCTCCCTGAAGCTGTCGACATAGTCATGCGTGCAGCCCGGCCCGCCATGCGCGATGACAAGCGGCAGCTTGCCGTTTCCGGGATCGCCGGTGACCCGATACCAGGTCTGCCAGTCGCGAAACGGCATGAAGCCCTCGCGCGTCGGAAGTTCCGCCTGCGTCCGATCCTGCATCTTCGCCCTCCTGTGCCGGTTCCCCGAAACTCTATCGGCGGCGGCAGGCGGCTAGCAGCTATCAAAAATGAGGGGGTCAGATCAGCCCGCGCCGCACCGCCTCGGCCACGGCATGGCTGCGGTTGCGCGCGCCGAGCTTGCGCACCGCGGCGTTGAGATGCATCACCACCGTCGGCACCGAGCGCTCGATCAGCCGCGAGGTCTCCTTGGCCGAAAGCCCGCGCGCGGCATGGTCGAGGCATTCGCGCTCGCGCGCGCTCAGCACCGGGCGGGTGGCGGTCAGCCGCCGTCCGGGCGAGCCGATCTCGTTCTGGAACGCCTGCGCCATCAGCGCAAAGCCCGGCAGCACCTGCAGTGCAACGCGGCCGAAGGCCTGTCCGGGCCCGTTCCACAGCCCGTTCACCGTGACATAGCCGCCATCGGGCAGATGGATCGGCACGGTGATGCCATTGACGAAGCCGCTGGCCGAGACGAACTCGACCACCGGGCGGGAATGGCTGGTCAGATAGCCCTGGCTCAGCTCGCCCGCCTCGGCGTCATAGCTCCAGATGAAGGGCGCGACCGAATTCACCGCCACCGCCTGCACCGGATCGTGGCGCGCATAGCCGCGCCCGCACCAATAGTCGATCATCCCCGGATCGAGGTTGCGCACCTCCATCACCGAGGGCGCCATCACCGCCCCGTCCGCCTCGTGCCGCGCGGGGGTGTAATCGTAGATCAGCGCCGAGGCGCCGAAGCCGCGCGCGACCTCGAAGAAGCGGTCCACCCCGCGTTCGAGCGTCTCCGCCCCGAGCCCGGGGCCGGGCCCGAAGTCTCCGACCAGATGCGAGGCAACCGTCAGCATCGCGTCTCCCCTGAACCGCCGCGGTCGCCGGACCGGGCCTCTATCATTTTTGATAGGTTACGCGGGGCCAAGCCTTGCCACAATATCGACAGGCAGAGCGCCCGGTGCGCCCGAAACGTGAGAAACGATGCCGACACGTGGCGAATGGCCTGAAATTCGAGCAGTCTTCTTGTGCGATCCGTCCTGCCCCGCGGACGGTCCGACCTGCTCCGGCCGCCGCCGCGACTCGGGAAAAAACACCGTGCAGCGCAGGGGCCTTCCCCGCCCTGCCCGGACAAAACAATCCAACAAGGAGTTGACCATGATCACGAAGCTCACCCCCGCGCGCCCCGGACGCTGGGCGGCGACGGTCGCGACGATTGCCCTTCTGGCCGGGCTCGCGCCCGGCTTCGCCGCGGCCCAGGACGCGCATCGCGGCGGCACGCTCAGGCTGGTGTCGGTGTCCTCGCAGGGCACGCTCGACCCGCATGTGAACTACACCTCGCAGTTCTGGCAGCTGTATGCCTTCCTCTATGACGGGCTCGTCGGCTTCAAGAAGGTCGGCGGCCCGGAAAGCAAGGAGGTCGTCGCCGATCTCGCCGCGGCCCTGCCCGAGGTGTCGAACGACGGCAAGACCTATACCTTCACCCTGCGCAAGGGGGTGAAATTCTCGAACGGCAAGGAGATGACCACCGACGACGTGGAGGCCTCGTTCCAGCGCATCTTCAAGGTGCTGGGCCCGACCGCGGGCACCTTCTACAACGGCATCGTCGGCGCCGATCAGTGCCTTGCCGCGCCGGCCGACTGCACGCTTGCGGGCGGCATCGTGGCCGACAAGGCCGCCGGTACGGTGACGATCAACCTCGTCGCTCCCGATCCGGAATTCCTGTTCAAGCTGAGCGCGCCGCATGCCTCGATCCTGCCGGCCGAGACGACGGCCAAGGACAACGGCAACGCGCCGATCCCGGGCACCGGCGCCTACATGGTGAAAAGCTACGATCCGAACAACTCGATGGTGATCGTGCGCAACCCGGCCTTCAGCGAATGGAGCAAGGACGCCCAGCCCGAGGGCCATGTCGACGAGATCGACTATACCTTCGGCGGCACCGAGGAAGCCGCGGTGAACGCGATCCTGAACGGTCAGGCCGACTGGATGTTCGACCAGCCGCCGGCCGACCGCCTGGCCGAGCTGAGCACCGCCGCCCCCGACCAGATCCACCTCGCGCCGCTCTCGGCGTGGTGGTACGCGCCGATGAACGTGAACCTTGCGCCCTTCAACGACGTGCGCGTGCGTCAGGCGCTGAACTATGCCATCGACCGCGATGCGCTCGTGTCGCTCTTCGGCGGGCCGGCGCTCGCGCAGCCCGTCTGTCAGGTGCTGCCGCCCGACTTCCCGGGCCATGTCGATCAGTGCCAATACACGCTCGATCCCGGCGACAGCTGGAGCGCGCCCGACATGGACAAGGCAATGCAGCTGGTCGAGGAAAGCGGCACCAAGGGCGAGAAGGTCACCATCGTGACCGAGGACAACGCCGCCTCGCGCGGGATCGGCACCTATCTGCAGTCGGTGCTGAGCGACCTGGGCTACGAGGCCGCGGTGCAGACGATCTCGGGCGACATCCAGTTCACCTATATCCAGAACACCAACAACAAGGTGCAGATCTCGATCAGCCAGTGGTATGCCGACTATCCGGCCGCCTCGAACTTCCTCAACGTGCTCTTCGGCTGCGACTCGTTCCACCCCGGATCGGATGCCTCGATCAACATCGCGGGCTTCTGCGACAAGGGCATCGACGACCGGATGAAGGCCGCGATCGCGCTTGGCGCGACCGATCCGGCCGCGGCCGATGCGGAATGGGCGAAGATCGACGGGGCGGTGATGGAGGCAGCGCCGGCGCTGCCGCTCTTCACCCCGAAGCAGGTCGACCTGCTCAGCACCCGGGTCGGCAACTATGCCTTCTCGAACCAGTATCACTGGCTGATCGCGAACGCCTGGGTGCAGTGAGCCGCGACGAGGACAGGGGCCCGAGATGACGACCGACCGACCCGAAACGGGCTCCATGCCTCCGGCCGATGCGGCCGGGGGCGCGCGGCCGCCGCCCGCCGGTCCCTGGCGCCGTGCGCTTCAGGGCCTTGCCTCGAGCCGCACCGCGGTGCTCTCGGGGCTCGGTCTGGTGCTCATCGTGCTGGCGACGGTGCTGGCGCCGGTCTATGCGAAACATGTCGCGCAGACCGATCCCTTCCGCTCGGGGCTGAGCGCCAAGATCCTGATCGACGGCAAGCGCAGCCCGGTGATGGAGCGCTCGACCGAGGGGCTTGGCCTTGGCGTCACCCCGATCGGGCCAACCTGGGGGCCGAAATACTTCCTCGGCGCCGACAATCAGGGCCGCGACGTCGCGGCGCGGCTGCTCTATGGCGGGCAGAATTCGCTGATCATCGCCGGCGCGGCGACGCTGCTGTGCCTCGTCTGCGCCGCGGTGATCGGCATCGTCGCGGGCTATGCCGGCGGCAGGGTCGATACCGTCCTGTCGAACCTGATCGACATGATCTGGGCCTTTCCGGTCTATCTGCTGGCGATCTCGCTCTCGATCGTGATGCTCGGCAAGACCTTCGAGATCGGGCCGATCCACATCAGTTCCTCGAGCCTCGTGGTGCCGATCATCATCATCGGGCTGGTCTATGTGCCCTATGTCGCGCGCCCGGTGCGCGGCCGGGTGATCGCCATCACCAACAGCGACTTCGTGCTGGCGGCGCGCGGGCTTGGCATCCGCCCCTCGCGCATCCTGTGGCGCCACATCCTGCCCAATGTCGCGACCACGCTGATCGTCTTTGCGCCGATGCTGATGGCGCTGAACATCGTCACCGAAAGCTCGCTGTCCTTCCTGTCGGTCGGCGTGCAGGCGCCCAATGCCAGCTGGGGCACGATCTTGCAGGACGGTCAGGCGCTGCTCTACTCGCGCCCGGTCGTGTCGATGGCGCCCGGCATCGCGATCATGGTGACGGTGATGCTGCTCAACCTGTTCGGGGACGTGCTGCGCGACATCCTCGACCCGAAATCCGTGCGGGGGCGCTGATGCTGGCCGTGATCCTGTCGCGCCTCGCGCGGATGGTGGTGGTGATGGTCGGCATCAGCGTCATCACCTTCCTGATCTTCTTCGCCACCCCGGGCGCCGACCCGGCGGCGCGCATCGCCGGCCGCAACGCCGCCCCCGAGACGGTGACCGCCGTGCGCCACGACTTCGGCCTCGATCGGCCGATCTGGGTGCAATACGGGGTGATGATGCGCAAGATGTTCGTCACCGGCGACCTGACCTCCTTCGTCAACCGCGGTCAGAAGATCGTGCCGACGCTGACCGCCGCCGCCCCGGTGACGCTGTCGCTCGTGGCGGGGGCCGCGGTGCTGTGGATGGCGCTTGGCGCCGCCACCGGGATCATCGCCGCCGCCTTCAAGGACCGGCTGCCCGACAAGATCCTGATGGGCGTGTCGATGATGGCGGTCGCCATGCCGGTGTTCTGGGTGGGCGAGATGGTGAACCTTGTCACCCAGAGCCGGCTGCATGACACCTGGGCCTTCTCCTGGGTGCCGCCGCTTGGCTATGTGCCACTGAGCGAAAGCCCGGCGCGCTGGTTCCTCGCCCTCGTCTTCCCGTGGATCACGCTCTCGTTCCTCTACATCGGGCTTTACGGCCGGATGCTGCGCACCGGGATCATCGAGACCTATCAGGAAGATTATATCCGCACCGCCCGCGCCAAGGGGCTGACGGCGCGGCGGGTGCTGCTCAAGCATGCCACCCGCGCCGCGATCATCCCGGTCGTCATCATGTTCGGCATGGATTTCGGCGTGCTCGTCGGCGGCGCCGCGGTGCTGACCGAGGTCGTCTTCGGCCTGAACGGCGTCGGCCGGCTGACCTATCAGGCGCTGAAGGTGCTCGACCTGCCGATGATCATGGCCGCGGTGCTCTATGCCTCTTTCTTCGTCGTGCTCGCGAATGCGGTCGTCGACCTTCTGTGCATCCTGATCGACCCGAGGTTGCGGCGCAAATGACCGAAAGACCGACCTTCCCCCTGCCCGACGCCGCCTCCCCCGGCGCGCCCTCCCCGATCCTGTCGATCCATGACCTGCGCGTCGCCTTCCGGGGCGCGCGCGGCGCCTGGAACGAGGTGGTGCACGGGCTGTCGCTGACCGTCGCGGCGGGCGAGACCGTCGCGCTGGTGGGCGAATCCGGCTCCGGCAAGAGCGTCACCTCGCTCGCGCTGATGCGGCTGCTCGCCCCCGCGACCAGCCGCATCACCGGCGAGGTCACCCTCGACGGCGCCGCGGTGCTGTCGCTCTCCGAGGCCGAGATGGTCGCACGGGTGCGCGGCCGCAGCGCGGCGATGATCTTCCAGGAGCCGATGACCAGCCTGCACCCGATCTACACGGTCGGCGAGCAGCTGATCGAGGCGCTGTGCTGCCACCGCCCGATGCCGCGCGCCGAGGCGCGGCGCGCCGCCGTCGCGCTGATGGAGCGGGTGCGCATCCCCGATGCCGCGCGCCGGCTCGATGACTATCCGCACGCCTTCTCGGGCGGGATGCGGCAACGGGTGATGATCGCGATGGCGCTGGCCTCGCGGCCGAAGCTGCTGATCGCGGACGAACCGACGACCGCGCTCGACGTCACCGTTCAGGGCGAGATCCTGTCGCTTCTCAAGGAGTTGCAGGAAGACTACGGGATGGCGATGCTGTTCATCACGCATGACATGGGGGTGGTGGCCGAGATGGCCGACCGCACCGTGGTGATGCTGCGCGGCGATGTCGTCGAGGACGGCCCGACGGCGCAGGTGTTCCACGCGCCGCGCGCGCCCTACACCCGCGCGCTGCTGGCAAGCGTGCCGGCGCTCGGCTCGATGCGGGGCGAACCCGTGCCGCTGCGCTTTCCCGCGATCGACCCGGCGACCGGGGCCGCGACTCCGGGCCAGCCCCTCGCCCGCCAGCCCGACCTCGGCGCGCCGCTGCTCGAGGTGCGCGACCTCGTCACCCGCTTTGACGTGCGCGGCGGGCTGCTGCGGCGCAAGGTGGCGCGGGTGCATGCGGTCGAGCATGTCTCCTTCGCGATCCACCCGGCCGAGACGCTGGCGCTGGTGGGCGAGTCGGGCTGCGGCAAGTCGACCACCGGGCGCTCGATCATCCGCCTTGCGGGCGGCATCTCGACGGGTTCGGTGCGGCTCGATGCCACCGAACTCTTCACCCTGCCGCCCGGCCGTCTGCGGCTCCAGCGCCGCGAGATCCAGATGATCCCGCAAGACCCGCTCGCCAGCCTGAACCCGCGCATGACGATCGGCGAGGCGCTGGTCGAGCCCTTCCTCGAACACCGCATGGGCCCCGCCACCGAGGCCCGCGCCAAAGCCGCCCGGCTGATGGATCAGGTCGGGCTGAACCCCGCCATGCTCGAGCGCTTTCCGCATGAATTCTCGGGCGGACAGCGGCAGCGGCTGTGCATCGCCCGCGCGCTGATGCTCGACCCGCGGGTGATCATCGCCGACGAAAGCGTCTCGGCGCTCGATGTCTCGGTGAAGGCGCAGGTGGTGAACCTGCTGCTCGACATCCAGGAGCGCACCGGCATCGCCTTCCTCTTCATCTCGCATGACATCGCGGTGGTCGAGCGGATCAGCCACCGCATCGCGGTGATGTATCAGGGCGAGATCGTCGAGATCGGGCCGCGCGCCGCGGTGATGGAGACGCCGCAGCACCCCTATACCCGCCGCCTGATCGAGGCGGTGGCGGTGCCCGACCCGGCCCGGCGTCACCTGCGCCGCACGCAGCCGCCGTCCGAGCTGATGAACCCGATCCGCCCGCTCGATTTCGTGCCGCCCGAACGGCGCTACCGCGAGGCCGGCCCCGGCCATTTCGTGCGCGAGGACTGATCCGGGCGGCCCGCCCGGCCGCCCTCCCCCGTTTTTCCCTGAGGTCTTGATCCCATGCCCGTCACCCTGTCCGCCGTTGCCACCACGTCCCGCACGCTCGTGCTGCCGCTCGATGCGACGCTCGCCCTTGGCCCGCGCGCCGCGGCCCTTGATGCCGCGGCGGGCGGCGCGATCACCCGTGCGCTTGCCGCCGCGCGCTTCACCGCCGCCGAGGGCGTCTGCCTCGACCTCTTCGCGCTGCCGGGGGTCGAGGCCGCGCGGGTCGTGGTGCTTGGCCTCGGCGCGCCCGGCGCCGGGGCGCTGGCCGCCGCGCGCGCGGGGGCCGCGCTTGCCCGCCATCTGGAAGTGGCTGGCGAAAGCGCCGCGACGCTCGTCTTCGACGGCACGGATGCCGCGCAGCTTGCGGCGCTGGTGCATGGCGTCCGGTTGGGGAACTACCGCTTCGGGCTGACCGCGCAGGGAGAAAGCCCCTTCGCGCTGAGCCTGACGCTTGCCACCGATCTCGAGCCCGGCGCGGCGCTCTCGCGGATGGAGGCGGTGGCCGAGGGTGTGTGCTTCGCCCGCGATCTGGTGAACTATCCGGCCAGCCACCTGAACCCCGACAGCTTCGCCGATTTCCTCGCCCCGCTCGCCGCCGCCGGCATCGCGATCGAGGTGCTCGATGCCGAGGCGCTGGCGCGGATGGGGATGAACGCGGTGCTGGCCGTCGGGGCGGGCTCGGCCCGCGCGCCGAAGGTGATCGTGCTGCGCTATCGCCCCGCGGGCAGCCCTGCTGCGCCGATTGCACTGGTCGGCAAGGGGATCTGCTTCGACGCCGGCGGGCTGGCGATCAAGTCGGGGCCGCAGATGTTCGACATGCGCGCCGACATGAGCGGTGCCGCCGCGGTCGCGGGCACGATGCTGGCCCTTGCCCGGCAGGGCAGCCGCGAGCATGTCGTGGGCGTTCTGGGCATCGCCGAGAATCTGCTCTCGGGCAGCTCCTACAAGCCCGGCGACATCGTCACCACCTTCGCCGGCAAGACCGTCGAGGTCTATGACACCGATTGCGAGGGGCGCATGGTCCTGGCCGACATCCTCGCCCTTGCCGCGCGCAGCGAGCCGCGGGTGATCGTCGATCTCGCCACGCTGACCTATTCGGTGATGCAGGGGCTGGGCCATGTCTTCGCCGGGCTCTTCGCCACCGACGACGAATTGGCCGAGGCACTGCTGCGCGCCGGCGAGACGGTGGGCGAGCGGTTCTGGCGGCTGCCGCTCGATCCGGCCTATGCGGAGGCGCTGCGCTCGCCGGTCGCCGATCTGCGCCAGCACGCCGAGGACCTGCACGACGGCGACGCGCCCCATGCGGCGGCCTTCCTGCACGCGTTCACCGGCGGTTTCCCCTGGGCGCATCTCGACATCGCCGGCAAGGAGCTTGCGGCGAAGGAGATGCCGCTCGCCCGCCGCGGCGGCACCGGCTTCGGCGTCCGCCTGCTCGAGGAATGGATCGCCGGCCTCGCTCCCGCCGAGGGCTGAGGCCGCAGCTTGGCCGCGGGCGGACGCCCCCGAACGGGCTCGCCCCGGCGCCGACCACGAGACAAATCTCGATTAATTTCTGACCGTTTATCATCCAGAGCGATCAGAAATTGCGCCAAAATCCGCGACATCGCCGCGCAGCACCTGTCCATTCGGACCATCGGCCGATTTTACGCTTGTCTCGCGCGGCCGGCCGATGCCAGCTTCAGGGCACATCGGACACTCCCGAACGGCATTCGCGCCTCGCTTCGACACCGCCTCCCGCGGCTCGTCGGCGGGGCGTTTTTGCGTTTCGGACATTGCACAGGCGTCAGGCGGACATGAAGACACAGGTCGAACTCGGATTGCTCTATTCCCGCTCGGGGAGCTACTCGCTCATTTCCGAGGCCTGCCGCACCGGGGCGCTGAGCGCCATCGACCATATCAACGCCGATCCCGCGGTTCCGCTGCGCTTCGTGCCGGTCGAGCGCGACCCGCGCGGCAATATCGACGCCTACGGCCCGTTGTGCGAGGAAATCCTGCGCGACAGCTCGGCCCGGCACGTGATCGGCTGCGTCACCTCCTGGAGCCGCAAGGAGGTGATCCCGACCCTCGAGAAGGCCGGCGGCACGCTGTGGTATCCGGTGCCCTACGAGGGCTTCGAGGCCTCGGACCACGTCGTCTACACCCATGCCTGCCCGAACCAGCACCTCTTGCCGCTGCTGGGCTGGGCCTTCGCCCGGCTCGGCCGGCGCGGCTATCTCACCGGCTCGAACTACATCTGGGGCTGGGAGATGAACCGGCTGGCGCGCGAGGTGATCTCGGGTGCGGGCGGCGAGGTGCTGGGCGAGCGCTATCTGCCGCTCGGCTCGGTCGATATCGGCCGGATGATCGAGGAGATCCGCGCCACCCGTCCCGATTTCATCCTGAACAACCTGATCGGCCCGTCGCAATACGCCTTCCTTGCCGCCTATCGCCGGCTTGGCGAGGAGATCGCGCATTTCCGCCCCGAGACCTGCCCGATCCTGTCGTGCAACCTCACCGAATGCGAGCTGGCCGCGATCGAGCCCGCCGCGGCCGAGGGGCTGGTCGCCGCCGGCCCCTATTTCCGCGGCGCGACCGGCTGGCCCGGGGCGCAGCGCAGCTTCGGCTCGTCGCACGAGGCGGCGGCCTGGTCGGCGGTGCACCGGCTGGCGCGGCTGCTGTCGGGCCATGCAGGGGCGACGCGCGAAAGCCTCGCGCAGCTGCTCGCCCATGCGCCGGGCGGCACCGAGGGCATCGATCCCGCCACCCATCACACCGAACTGCCGGTGCTGATCGCACAGGTCGAGAACGGCGCCTTCGCGATCCGCGAACGCTTCGCGGCGCGGATGGGCGACCCCTATCTTTCCCATGGGCGCGAGGCGGCGATGCCCGCCGCGCCGCGGCTGAAGGTGGTGTGATGAAGCGCAAGGTCCGGATCGCGAACCTCGGCAGCGCGCGCGCCTATATCCTGCACCGGCCGCACCCGACGGTGCAGGCGCTCGAGCGCCAGCTGCGCGCGATCGGGCTGACGGTGGTGCAATGCTGGCCCGAGCTGCCGGCCGAGGCGATCGCCGCCGATTTCCTGTTCTTCGACGTCGATCAGGGCTTCGACGAGCAATTCCCCTGGCGCCCGGGCGAAAGCCCGATGCCGATGATCGCGCTGATCGGATCGGAGGCGCCGGGCCGGATCGAATGGTCGCTCGAGGCGGGGGCGCATGCACAGCTGCTGAAACCCGTGGGCGACGGCGGCGCCTATTCGGCGCTGCTGATCGCGCGGCTCGCCTTCGAGGCACGGCAGTCGCTCTCGGCGCAGATCGCCGATTTGCGCCGGCGCCTCGACGAGCGCCAGACCGTGGTGCGCGCCGTCACCCTGCTTGCCGCGCGCGGCAAGGGCGAGGCCGCGGCCTATGACCAGCTGCGGCAGATGGCGATGGCCTGGCAGGTGAGTTTCGAGGATGCGGCGCGGCGCGTCGTGGCCAGCCACGACAGACAGGAGGACGGCAATGACCGACGTGATCTCGGCTGAGGCCGCCCCGCAACCGCAGGGCGCGCTGCGCCGGCTGCTGCAGCGCAAGCTTGCCCTGATCGGGCTGGCGCTGATCGTGGTGGTGACGGCGGGGGCCATCTTCGCCCCCTGGATCGCCCCCTTCGCGCCCGAGGACCAGATGTTCGACGGGCTCACGCTCGAGGGCGCGCCGATGCCGCCCGGCGACAAGTTCTGGCTCGGCACCGACCTGCTCGGCCGCGACCTGTTCTCGCGCATCCTGTTCGGGGCGCGCACCTCGCTGGTGATCGGCGTGGTGGCGAACGGGCTCGCGCTGCTGATCGGCACGCTGATCGGCGTCACCGCGGGTTATTTCCGCGGCTGGATCGGCGCCGTGCTGATGCGCTTCACCGATCTGATGATGGCCTTCCCGGCGCTCTTGCTGGCGATCTGCCTCGCGGCGATCTTCACCCCCTCGCTGTGGATCGTGGCGATGGTGATCGCGCTGGTGAACTGGGTGCAGACCGCCCGCGTCGTCTATACCGAGACCTCGGCGCTGGCCGAGCGCGAATTCGTCGCGGCCGAGCGCACGCTCGGCGCCGGCACCGGGCGGATCCTGTTTCGCCACATCCTGCCGCATCTGGTGCCGATGATCATCGTCTGGGGCACGCTCGGGATCTCGACCACGGTGCTGCTCGAGGCGACGCTCAGCTATCTGGGCGTGGGGGTGCAGCCGCCGACGCCGAGCTGGGGCAACATCATCTTCGAGAACCAGACCTATTTCCAGGCCGCGCCGTGGCTTGTCTTCATCCCCGGCGCCGCGATCCTTGCGCTCGCGCTGGCCTTCAACCTTGTGGGCGACGCGCTGCGTGACGTGCTCGACCCGACCCAGCGGGGGCGTGACTGATGCTGGCCTATGTGTTCCGCCGCCTCGTGCAATCCGCACTGATCCTGCTTGGCGTGTCCTTCATCACCTTCCTGCTGCTTTACGTGCTGCCCGCCGACCCGGTGCGCCAGATCGCAGGGCGCTCGGCCACGCCCGAAACGGTCGAGAACATCCGCCGCCAGCTTGGCCTCGACCAGCCCTTCATCGTGCAATACGGCCGCTATCTGGCCGGGCTGTTCCACGGCGACATGGGGCGCAGCTATCTGCAGAAGACCGAGGTCGCGGCGCTGATCATGGCGCGGCTGCCGGCGACGCTGCTGCTGATGCTCGGCGCGATCGTGGCCGAGCTGGCAATCGGGCTCAGCCTCGGCGTTCTGGCCGCGGTTCGCCGCGGCGGCGCGCTCGACCAGTCGCTGATGATCGCCTCCTTCGTCGCGGTCTCGGCGCCGCAATTCGTGGTCGGGCTGCTGCTGCTTTACGTCTTCGCGGTCAAGCTCGGCTGGTTCCCGATCGGCGGCTATGGCCACCTGTCGAACCTCGTGCTGCCGGCGATGACGCTCGGGATCATGGGCTCGGGCTGGTACAGCCGGATGATGCGCTCCTCGATGATCGACGTGCTGCGTTCGGACTACATCCGCACCGCCCGCGCCAAGGGGCTCGGCCGGGCCCGGGTGCTGGCGCTGCATGCGATGCCGAACGCGATCCTGCCGATCATCGCGATGATCGGCATCGACATCGGCATCTTCATGTCGGGCATCGTCGTCGTCGAGAGCGTCTTCGGCTGGCCCGGCATCGGCCAGCTCGCCTGGCAGGCGATCCAGCGCGTCGACATCCCGATCATCATGGGCGTCACGCTGGTCTCGGCCTGCGCCATCGTGCTCGGCAACCTGCTGGCCGACCTCGTCACCCCCTTCATCGACCCGCGCATCAAGCTGCGCTGAGCCTTTCCCCAAGACCCCGCCTTACGGGGCCCCACGCACCACCACCACCGATCCAACAGACGGAGACCAAGATGAGCCTGATGAACACGCTGCTGGCGACGAGCGCTCTTGCGGTGTCGCTGTCCTTCGCAAGCCTTGCCGCGGCGCAGGACTATACCCCCGATCCGAACGCCAAACCCGGCGGCAACATCGTCATCACCTACAAGGACGACGTCGCCACGCTCGACCCGGCGATCGGCTATGACTGGCAGAACTGGTCGATGATCAAGTCGATCTTCGACGGGCTGATGGATTACGTGCCCGGCACCACCGAGCTGCGCCCCGGCCTTGCCGAAAGCTACGAGATCTCGCCCGACGGCAAGACCTATACCTTCCACCTGCGCAAGGGCGTGAAGTTCCACAACGGCCGCGAGATGACCGCCGAGGACGTGAAATATTCGCTCGACCGCGTCACCACGCCCGCGACGCAATCGCCCGGCGCGGGATTCTTCGGCTCGATCGCCGGCTATGACGCGATGGCCGACGGCTCGGCCACCAGCCTGTCGGGCGTGACCGTCCTCGACCCCGCCACCGTGAAGATCGAGCTGTCGCGCCCTGACGCCACCTTCCTGCACGTGATGGCGCTGAACTTCTCCTCGGTCGTGCCGAAGGAGGAAGTCGAGAAATGGGGCGCCGATTTCGGCAAGCACCCGGTCGGCACCGGCGCCTTCAAGCTGAGCGACTGGACGATCGGGCAGAAGCTGCTGCTGACGAAGAACGCCGACTACTGGCGCGCCGGCCTGCCCTATCTCGACAGCGTGACCTTCGAGGTCGGCCAGGAGCCGATCGTGGCGCTGCTGCGCCTGCAGAAGGGCGAGGTCGACATCCCCGGCGACGGCATCCCGCCGGCGAAATTCACCGAGGTGATGAACAACCCCGACGAGAAGAAACAGGTCGTCGTCGGCGGCCAGCTGCAGACCGGCTACATCACGCTGAACGTCGAGATGAAGCCCTTCGACAACGTCGAGGTCCGCCGCGCGATCAACATGGCGATCAACAAGGACCGGATCGTGCAGATGATCAACGGCCGCGCCACCCCCGCGACGCAGCCGCTGCCGCCCTCGATGCCGGGCTATACCAAGGAGTACGCGGGCTATGCCTTCGATCCGGCGAAGGCCAAGGCGATGCTGGCCGAGGCGGGCTATCCCGACGGCTTCCAGACCCAGCTTTACGTGATGAACACCGACCCGAACCCGCGCATCGCGCAGGCGATCCAGCAGGATCTGGCCGCAATCGGGGTCAAGGCCGAGATCAAGGCGCTGGCCCAGGCGAACGTGATCGAAGCGGGCGGCACGCCGAAGACCGCGCCGATGATCTGGTCGGGCGGCATGGCCTGGATCGCCGACTTCCCCGATCCGTCGAACTTCTACGGCCCGATCCTCGGCTGTGCCGGCGCGGTCGAGGGCGGCTGGAACTGGTCGTGGTACTGCAACAAGGATCTCGATGCCGAGGCGGCCAAGGCCGATTCCATCGTCGATCCGGCAAAGCAGGGCGAGCGGCTGGCGCTGTGGTCGGACGTCTACATGAAGATCATGCAGGACGCCCCCTGGGTGCCGGTGTTCAACGAGAACCGCTACACGATGAAGTCGGCGCGCATGGGCGGCAGCGATGACCTCTACGTCGATCCGGTCTCGATCCCGGTGAACTATGATTATGTCTATGTGACGGAGTGAACGCACATGTGCAAAGCCTGCGGCTACACGATCCACGGTGCGCAGCACCATTTCGGCTGGGATAATTCGCTTGCCCCGGTCGAGACGGTGGCGCCGGGGTCGACCATCCTCTTCCACTGCCTTGACGCCTCGGCGGGCCAGCTAGGCCCGTCCTCGACGGTCGAGGATGTGAAGACGCTCGATTTCGGCAAGATCAACCCGGTCTCCGGCCCCGTCTATATCGACGGGGCGATGCCCGGCGACGTGCTGAAGGTGACGATCGACAGCTTCGCCCCGCGCGAGGAAGAGGGCACCGCCTGGGGCTGGACGGCGAACATCCCGGGCTTCGGCCTGCTGGCCGACCAGTTCAAGGACCCGGCGCTGAACATCTGGAAATATGACGCGGCCGCGCCCGGTCAGGCGCTCTGGGGCCGCCATGGCAAGGTGCCGCTGAAACCCTTCTGCGGCACCATCGGCGTCGCCCCCGCCGCACCGGGCGAGCATTCGATCGTGCCGCCGCGCCGGGTCGGCGGCAATCTCGACATCCGCGATCTGGCAGCGGGCACCACGCTTTACCTGCCGGTCGAGGTCGAGGGTGCGCTGTTCTCGGTGGGCGACACCCACGCCGCGCAGGGCGACGGCGAGGTCTGCGGCACCGCGATCGAAAGCCCGATCGACACCGTGCTGACCTTCGATGTGGTGAAGGGCGAGGACCTGAAGTTCCCCCGCTTCACCACGCCGGGCCCGGTCACCCGCCATCTCGACACCGCGGGCTACGAGGTCACCACCGGCATCGGTCCCGACCTGATGGTCGCGGCGCGCGATGCGGTCGCGGGCATGGTCGACCTGCTTTCGGCACGGCACGGCATGGCGGCGGTCGACGCCTACATGCTGGTCTCGACCTGTGGCGATCTGCGGATCTCCGAGATCGTCGACATGCCGAACTGGGTGGTCAGCTTCTACTTCCCGCGCAGCGTGTTCGAATGAGCGCCACAGCGGAACTCCGGTCCGGGGCCATGACGGCCCCGGATGCCCCGCCCCGCCCGGCGCTGTCGGTCGAGGGGCTGACGATCTCGGTCCGGGCAGAAGGGCGCGAGCGGGCGCTGGTGCGCGATCTCAGCTTCACCCTGGCGCCCGGCGAGACCATCGCCATCGCCGGCGAGAGCGGCTCGGGCAAGTCGCTGACCTCGCTCGCGATCATGGGACTGCTGCCGCCGCCCGCGCTGCGCGTCAGCGCCGGCGCGATCCGCCTTGACGGCGAGGATCTGACGCGCCTGCCCGAGGGCCGGATGCGGGCCATTCGCGGCAACCGCATCGCGATGATCTTCCAGGAGCCGATGACCTCGCTGAACCCGGTGCTGTCGATCGGGCGCCAGCTTTCCGAGGCGATCCGCGCCCATGCGCCGGTCTCGCGCACCGAGGCCCGCCGCCGCGCCCTCGAGGCGCTGAAGGCGGTGCGCATCTCGGAACCCGAGCGCCGGCTCGACCAGTTCCCGCACGAGCTGTCGGGCGGCATGCGGCAGCGCGTGATGATCGCGATGGCGCTGGCGCTGCGCCCCGACGTGCTGATCGCCGACGAGCCGACCACCGCGCTCGACGTCACCGTGCAGCGCGAGGTTCTTGACCTGCTGCGTGACCTGCAGCGCGAGATGGGCACCGCGATTATCCTCATCACCCATGACATGGGCGTTGTGGCCGAGATGGCCGAGCGGGTGATCGTGATGAAACAGGGCCAGGTGGTCGAGACCGGCCCGGTCGCGCAGATCTTCGCCGCGCCGCAACAGCCCTATACCCGCGACCTGCTGGCCGCGGTGCCGCGGATGGGCGACGGCAGCGGCGCCCCTGCCCCCGCCGCCGAAACGGCCCCCGTCGCGCGGCTGCGCGATCTCTGCGTGCGCTTCGACATCCGCGGCGGGTTGCTGTCGCGCGTCACCCACCGTGTCCATGCGGTCGAGGGCGTCAGCTTCGACATCCGCGCCGGCGAGACCTTCTCGCTCGTCGGCGAAAGCGGCTGCGGCAAGTCGACGATCGCCAAGGCGCTGACCGGGCTCGTGCCGCATCAGGGCAGCATCGAGGTGGCGGGCCACCGGCTCGGCGGTCTGTCCCCGCGCGAGATGAAGGCACTGCGCCGCGATGTGCAGATCGTGTTCCAGGACCCGATGGCGGCGCTCGATCCGCGGATGCGGGTGGGCGATCTGGTCGGCGAGCCGCTTCTCATCCACGGCATCGGCACACCCGAGACCCGGCGCGCCCGTGTCGCCACGCTGTTCGAGCGGGTCGGGCTTGCCCGCGATCAGCTCGACCGCTATCCGCACGAGTTCTCGGGCGGCCAGCGCCAGCGGATCTGCATCGCCCGCGCCTTTGCGCTGCAGCCGAAGCTGATCATCGCCGACGAGAGCGTCTCGGCGCTCGATGTCTCGGTGCAGGCGCGGGTGCTCGACCTGCTCGCGGCGCTGAAACGCGAATTCGGCATCGCCTATCTTTTCATCAGCCATGACATGGCGGTGGTCGAGAACATCTCGGACCGGGTGGCGGTGATGTTCATGGGCCAGATGGTCGAGATGGGCACCCGTGCGCAGATCTTCGGCAACCCGCAGCACCCCTATACCCGGCGGCTGATGGCGGCGGTGCCGGTGCCCGACCCGGGGTTCGAACGGCCGCCGCTGCCGCGCCTTGCGGGCGAGGTGCCAAGCCCGGTCTATCCGCTGGGAAAGGCGCCGCGACGCCAGATCCTGCGCGACATCGGCGGCGGGCATCTGGTGGTCGGGGCCGCCGCAGAGGGGCGCTGAGGCGCCCCCCCTTGCCCGCCCCTGCGGAACTTGCAAGAAACGCGCATCATGCTGCCCTCCGCCCCCTGCGCCTATACAGTCGACACGCTCGTGCGGATGCACGGGTTCCGGGACTGTCTGGCCTCGGCGGCCCATGACCTGCTCGAGACGCATCTGGCGCTGCCGCGCGAGGTCCATTACGTCGCCGACCTGCAGCGCTGGATGCTGAGCCAGATCACCATCGCGCTGCATTTCGAGCACCGCCACGACCCGGCCGCCCCGCCGATCTCGCCCGCCAATCTGGTGCGGGCAATCGGCGACAGCGGCATCGCCAGCCGCAACACCGCGCACACATTCCTGATGGAGATGCGCCGCTATCGCTTCGTCACGCCGCTGGCGCGCGCCGATGGCCGGCAACGCGCCGTCGAAGCGAGCGAGATGAGCGAAGGGCTGATCCGGCGCTATTTCGACATCCACTTGCGGGCGCTCGACCGGCTCGACGACGGCGGTCGCGCGGCGCTTTCCCGGGCGCGGCCCGAGCTGCTGCACGCCGCGCAGCCCCGCTTCGCGCGGATGCTGGCCGCCCGCCGCGACTGGCACAAGCCGCCCGCCAGCATCGCGAAATTCGTCAGTTCCGATTCCGGCAGCAGCATCCTGCACGACCTGATCGCGGATGTGCCCCCGCCGGCCGAAGATGCGGCCGCGCCGATCTGGGTCGGCACCGTCTCGCCCAAGGTGCTGTCAAGCCGCTACCGGATCTCGCGCACCCATGCGGCGCGGCTGTTCGCGCAGGCCCGCGAGGCCGGGTTGATCGGCTGGGCGCGGCCCAGCAACCGCGGGGCGTGCTGGATCGCACCGCAGCTCGTGCGCGACTATCTGCGCTGGCAGGCGATCAAGTTCGCCTGCGCCTCGGAAGCCTTTGCAGAGGCCTGCGCGAGCACCGCCCCGGCCCCGGCCGAGGCCGAGGCCGGATGAGCGACGCGGAGGGCCTGCAGGCCACCCACCGATCCCTCATTCGTGGATCGTGTACTCACCAAGCTCGCACAGGTTCTGCGTGTCGATCGTGGTGTCGAGCTCGTCGCCCTGGAATTCGAAGCGCATGTCGTAGTCGCAGACGCTGCGGCCATCGGCGATGGTGATCTCCATCGATTCACCGGGTTCGAGCACCTGATCGCCGAAGACGTCGTCTTCCCAAGCATTGACGCCCACCGGGGACGTGTAGAAGTTGTTCAGCACGGAATGGGTGCCGTTTTTCAGCGTGAACACGAGGTCCTCGGCGAGCGCCGGGGTCGACACGCACAAGGCAACAGCCGTCGCGACCAGCGCGGCGTTAAACTTTTTCATTTCTTCAGCCTGTTTTGGGATGGTGGAGCGAAGCTTCGAGGGGAACCCTAACCGAGCGGCTCGCGGAACAGAAGCCACCTCCGGTCCCATATTTGGGTTTAATTTTCCCGCCATCAGGGCCGGTGACAGCGCGCCACCAGAAGCGGCCAGCCCCCTCGCATGCCCCGGCTCTGCCATCGCCCGCGAAGGGGCTTGTATCTCGGGCAATCTTCGCTTATCGACGATCAACGATATTGGAGCAGCCATGCAGATCCGGAGCGACGACAGGCAGACCCGGGACGCGGAGATTGCCGCCCTGGCAAAGGCACTCTCACATCCGGCGCGGATCCGGATCCTGCGCATGCTGCAGGCGGCTCCGGGCTGCATCGGGGGCGAGATCGTCGAGGCGATCGGCCTGGCCCAGTCCACGGTTTCCGAGCATCTGCGCATCCTGAAGGCCGCCGGCGTGATCTCCGGCGAGATCGACGGGCCGCGCATCTGCTACGCTCTGACCCCCGCTGCCCTTGCACCGCTGACCGATCTCATTTCCGGCCTGACGCCGTCGCCGGCCGGCGCCTGCTGCCTCCCTGCCGCGAAGGACATCACATGAGCCTCTTCGAACGCGGACTGACCCTGTGGGTCGCCCTGTGCATCCTTGCCGGGCTGGTGCTGGGCAGCCTCGCGCCCGGCTTGTTCGGCGCACTGGCCGGGCTCGAATACGCCTCGGTGAACCTCGTTGTCGCGGTGCTGATCTGGGCGATGGTCTATCCGATGATGATCGGCATCGACCTCGGCTCGCTCAAGGATGTCGGGCGGCGTCCGAAAGGTCTGGTCATCACCTTGGTGGTGAACTGGCTGATCAAGCCTTTCACCATGGCCGCGCTGGCGGTGCTGTTCTTCGAGCACCTTTTCGCCGCGCTGATCGCACCCGATCGGGCGGCCGAATACGTCGCCGGGCTGATCCTGCTCGGCGCCGCGCCCTGCACGGCGATGGTTTTCGTCTGGTCGCAGCTGACGAAGGGGGACCCGAATTATACGCTGGTGCAAGTGTCGGTGAACGATCTGATCATGGTCGTGGCCTTCGCACCGATCGTCGCCTTCCTGCTTGGTGTGACCGAGATCGCGGTGCCGTGGGAGACGCTGATCCTGTCGGTCGTCCTTTATATCGTGATTCCGCTGATCGCCGGCACCGTGACGCGGTACCGGCTGATCGCGCGCGGCGGTGTGGCGGCGGTTTCGGCCTTCACCGCCCGGATCAAGCCCGCCTCCGTCCTCGGGCTGCTGATGACCGTGGCGCTGCTGTTCGGCTTTCAGGGGCCGGTGATCGTGTCGCAGCCGCTGCTGATCGCGCTGATCGCCACCCCGATCGTGCTGCAATCCTATGGCATCTTCGCGCTTGGCTATGTCTGGGCCTGGGCCTGGAAGCTGCCGCACCGGGTGGCGGCGCCCTGTGCGCTGATCGGCACCTCGAACTTCTTCGAGCTGGCGGTCGCCGTCGCCATCGGCCTGTTCGGTCTGAACTCCGGCGCGGCGCTGGCAACCGTGGTCGGCGTGCTGGTCGAGGTGCCGGTGATGCTGTCGCTCGTCGCCATCGCCAATCGTACCCGGGACCGGTTCCCGGCATGAGTGGCCGCATCCCCCCGCACGCCCGACTGCGCCGGCCCGCGCAAGGCGGCGCCCCGCCCTCCCCTCCGGCCGGAAAAGACGGCCGGGTGATCCCTGATCCGGAAGGAAACCGCCTTGTCTGAACCTCCGACGGAGACGCCCAACCTCGACGACGCCCTGTTCCCCGGCATCGACCGCGACCGGCTCTTCGCCCCCGCGACCGCGTCGCACCCGCCGCGCATCCTGCTGCTCTACGGCTCGCTGCGGCTGCACAGCTTCTCGCGCCTTGCCGCCGAGGAGGCCGGGCGCATCCTGGTCCGTCTCGGCGCCGAGGTGCGGATCTTCACCCCCTCCGGCCTGCCGCTGGTCGATGACGGCGCCGATGCGAGCCACCCGAAGGTGCGCGAGTTGCGCGACCTGGTGGCCTGGTGCGAGGGCATGGTCTGGTCGAGCCCCGAGCGCCACGGTGCGATGACCGGGCTGATGAAGACGCAGATCGACTGGATCCCGCTTTCCGAGGGCGCGGTACGGCCGACGCAGGGCAAGACGCTGGCGCTGATCCAGGTCTCGGGCGGCTCGCAAAGCTTCAACGCAGTCAATCAGATGCGCATTCTCGGGCGCTGGATGCGGCTGCTGACGATCCCGAACCAATCCTCGGTGCCGAAGGCGTTTCAGGAGTTCGACGAGGCCGGACGGATGCGCCCCTCGCCGCTTTATGACCGGATTGTCGACGTGATGGAGGAGCTGATGAAATTCACCCTCCTGACCCGGGACCGGGCCGATTACCTCGTGGACCGCTATTCCGAGCGCAAGGAGAGCGCCGCAGCGCTGATGGCGCGAGTGAACCTCTCTGCCGCGACCTGAGACGCGCGGCGCGCGGCACGGCCGGCCCGCCTTGCGACAGAAGAAAAGCCCCGGGGGGTCCGGCCCGGCCGGAACCGGCCCCGGCCCCCCCGGGCAGGGAGGAAACCTGCCGCGACGCGTGGCGGGGAGTGCGATTTCCCGGCCGCGCCGCCGCCTTGTCAGCGCGCCGGCGCCACCTCCGCCCGCGCCGTATCGCGCAGCACATGCTTCATCACCTTACCCGATCCGGTCCGCGGCAGCTCGGGCACGAGGCGGAAATCCTTCGGAACCTTGTAATGGGCGATCAGACTGCGGCAATGCGTGACCAGCTCGGCCGCCTGCGGCGCCTGCCCCGGCGCCGGCACGATATAGGCACAGCCGACCTCGCCCCAGCGTTCATCGGGAATGCCGATCACCGCGACCTCGCGCACCGCATCATGCTGGATCAGCGCCGCCTCGACCTCGACCGGATAGACGTTCTCGCCGCCCGAGATGAACATGTCCTTGCGGCGATCGACGATGGTGATGTAGCCGTCCGCATCACGCACGCCGATATCGCCCGAACGCAGGCCGCCCTCGGGGGTAAAGGCCCGGTCGCGCTCTTCCGGCCGGTTCCAGTAGCCCGGCGTGACATTCAGTCCGAAGATCACCACCTCACCCGGAACGCCGTCGGGCACCTCCTCGTCGTTCTCGTCGACGATGCTCACGCTGGTCAGCGGCCCTGCCACCCCCACCGCCCCGGCCTTCTCGCGCAGCATCTCGGGCGACAGCGGCATGCCAAGCGTGGTGCCAGTCTCGGTCATGCCGTAGCCGTCGACCATCTTGACGCCGTGATCGAGCCACCAGCGGATCTGCGAGGGCGGGTTCGGCGCGCCGCCGGTGAACAGGGCCTTGAGCCTGCGCCAGCGCGACGGATCGAAATTGCCGGCGTGGCGCAGCGCCTCGGCCATCTGCGGGACACAGAAGTAATGCGTGACGCCCCAGTCGGGGTGACCAAGGCGCTCGTTCGTCGCCTCGGGGTCGAAGCCGGGCGACACGATGAAGGTTCCGCCACGCAGGATCGGCGGCCAGATCTGCGTGACGATGCCGATCACATGGAACATCGGGCTGTCGCACAGGAAGACGCAGCCGGTGTCGACCTCCCCCAGAACGTTGAAGTTCACCGCCGTCGCGAGCAGGAACTGCGAGGTCAGCAGCGCCCCTTTCGGCACTCCCGAGGTGCCTGAGGTGTAAAGGATGATGCAGGTGTCAAAGCCCGAGTGGCGCGGCGGGCGCGGCGCCGGATCGGCGGCGCGGACCTCGTCGATGAAGGTCGAGACCTGTTCCAGCCAGCAGCCCTCGGGCAGGACCGGCGCCGCATCGAAATCGGTATAGACCAGCTTCGGCGTGCAATCGGCCAGCAGCCGTGCAAGTTCGGGCAGGGACAGCCGCCAGTTCAGCGGCACGAAGATCGCACCGAGCCGCATCAGCGCCTGCTGCAGCACGATCAAATCGACGCAGTTGCGTGCGATGACGGCGACACGTTCACCGCGCGAAATCCCTTTGCCGGCAAGCACCCTCACGGCGCGCAGGATGTCGGCGTCAAGCGCGCCATAGCTCCAGCGCCGTCCGGTCGCGAGATCGATACAGGCAAGTGCCGCCGGTCGCAGCCGCGCATGCATGGCCACCGGATCCGGTGTGATGAAATCGAGCATGGTCCTCCTCCCGTGCTGTCAGATGTCGTTGCGGCCGGACAAATCTCCCCTGCGCCCGGCCGCCCGATGGGCCTCAGCTCTTGCGGCTCTTGTCGTAGGCGCCGAGCCCCGGCTTGTAGGACTTCTCATCGATGAACTGGCGGATACCCTCCTTGCGGCCCTCGTTGTCGTAGGAATTCGCCGCCTCCTGCGCCCGGACGAGGTAATCCTCGGCCTCGTCATAGGTCATCACGCCGACGCGGCGGACCGCGTCCTTGGTGGCCTTGAGCGCGACCGGGTTCTTCTGCAGCAGGGTCTGTGCCACTGCCGTCACCCGGTCCTTCAAAGCGGCAAGCGGCATCGACTCGTTCACCAGCCCCCACTCGGCCGCAGTCTTGCCGTCGATCGGCTCGCCCAGCATCGCGTGATACATCGCCTTGCGGAACGGCAGCAGCTCCACCGCCACCTTGGTCGCGCCACCGCCGGGCAGGATGCCCCAGTTGATCTCCGACAGGCCGAACTTCGCCTCGTCGGCGCAGAACGCGAGGTCACAGGCAAAAAGCGGACCATAGCCGCCGCCGAAGCACCAGCCGTTGACCATCGCGATCGTCGGCTTCTGATACCAGCGCAGCCGTCGCCACCAGCCGTAGGATTCGCGCTGCGACTTGCGCACGCCCTTCAGCCCGTCCTTTTCGGTCTCGCGGAAATATTCCTTCAGATCCATGCCGGCGGTCCACGAGGTGCCCTCGCCGGTGAGCACGAGCACCCCGACATCATCGCGGAACTCGAGCGCGTCGAGCGCCTCCATCATCGCGCGGTTCAGCGCGGGCGACATCGCGTTGCGCTTCTCGGGGCGGTTGAACTTCAGCCAGGCGATGCCGTTGCTGACCTCGTAGACAACCGTGTCGTGATCGTTAGCCATGGTCTTCTTCCTTTTGTTTTCCGTAAAGGGGGGGCGATGCCGGGGCCGCCTCGGCCCCGCCCGCCACCGCATGTCGCGGGCCCGCTCAGAGCGGGTAATGCCCGGGCTGGGTTTCGAAGGTGATCCAGCGCAGCTCGGTGAATTCCTCGATCCCCGACTTGCCGCCGAAGCGGCCATAGCCCGAGGCCTTGGTCCCGCCGAAGGGCATCTGCGCCTCGTCATGGACGGTGGCGCCGTTGATGTGGCACATGCCCGAGCGGATCTTCCGGGCGACGGTCAGACCGCGGGCGATATCGGTGGTGAAAACCGCCGCCGACAGGCCGTATTCGGTATCATTCGCCAGCCGGATCTGATCGTCCTCGTCCGTCGCGCGCAGGATCGCGACGACCGGGCCGAAGCTTTCCTCGGCATAAAGGCGCATCTCGGGGGTCACCCGGTCCACCACCTGGGCCGGCATCAGCACGCCCTCCGCAGGCCCGGCGGAATGGATCTCCGCCCCCTTCGCCCGGGCATCCTCGATCAGCTCGCTCACCTTCGCCACGGTCCGGGCGTCGATCACTGCGCCGAGCGGGCAATCCCCGATCGCCGGGTCACCAGCCTTGAGCGAGGCGGCACGGGCGATGAACCGCGCGACGAAGGCATCGGCGATCTCCGGGGCGAGGATGATCCGCTCTGTCGACATGCAGATCTGCCCCTGATTGAAGAAGGCGCCGAAGATCGCGGCATTCACCGCCTCGTCGAGATCGGCATCACGCAGCACCAGCAGCGGCGCCTTGCCGCCAAGCTCCAGCAGGCAGGGCTTGAAGTGGCGCGCCGCGCGTTCGGCAATGATCCGTCCGACTTTGGTCGAGCCGGTGAAATTGATGCGGCGGATCGCCGGATGGTCGATCAGCGCGCCGACGATCTCGGCGGCGTCTTCCGGCGCATTGGTGACGAAGCTGACCAGCCCGGCCGGCAGCCCGGCCTCTTCCAGCGCCTCGACGATCAGCGCATGGGTGCGCGGGCACAGCTCGGAGGCCTTGAACACCACGCCGTTGCCACAGGCGAGCGGCGTTGCCAGCGCCCGCACGCCAAGGATCACCGGCGCGTTCCAGGGCGCGATGCCAAGCACCACTCCCGCCGGCTCACGCAGCCCCATCGACACGCAGCCCGGCTTGTCGGAGGGGATCACCTCGCCGGCAATCTGCGTCGTCAGCGCCGCGGCCTCGCGCAGCATCGAGGCGGCGAGCATCACGTTGAACCGCGCCCACATCTCGGTCGCCCCGGTCTCGGTCGCCATCGCCTCGACGAAGGCATCGCCCTTGGCCGCAAGCGCATCGGCCGCCTTCAACAGCGCGGCGCGGCGCGCGTTCGGGCCGAGCGCCGCCCAGGCCGGGAACGCCGCATCGGCCGCCTCGGCGGCCGCAACCGCATCCGCGACGCTTGCCGCCGCGGCCTCGGTGGCGACGGCGCCGGAAACCGGATTGTGCCTGCGGTACCGGCGCCCGTCCTGTGCCGCGCGGGACATGCCCGCAATCCTCATGTCAACGACAGTCATTCGCTCCTCCCCAAGGTTGCGCCGAGATTCTGTCTCCCCCGAATCATCGGCCGCCTGACTGTTATACGATATAGCGATTGACTGTTATACTGTATAGCATTAATCCTGTTCACGTTCTGGTTGCCGATGACACAGGAGAACTGGCAATGGCTGCCCCCCACAAGACCGTCCCAAAGCCCGAACCCGGGGAGGAACGGCTTGAATTTCTTGCCGATCTGGTAGGGTACCACCTGCGCCGCGCCTCGATCCGCGACATGCAGGGAATGAGCGCCGCGCTCGAATCGCTGTCCCTGCGGGCGGTGCCGCTCAGCGTGCTGCTGATGATCGTCGAGAACCCGGGCATCTCGGCCGCCGACATCTGCCGCGCGATCGGCCTGAAACGGGCGAACATCGTGTCCATCCTCGCCGAGCTGGAACAGCGCGGGCTGTTCCTGCGGGAGGCGGACCCCAACGACAACCGGGTCCAGAAGCTGTTCCCGACCAGAACCGGCAAGGAGCTGACCGCCGAGGCCCTCGAGCGGCTGAAGGACCATGAAGACCACCTTCTTTGCGCGCTTTCCGGGTCGGAGCGGGCAGAGCTGCGGCGCCTGCTGATGAAGGTTTGGCAGGGCGACGAGGGAGACTGACCCAGATCACGACACACGGCGGGGAGGGAGAGAGCCCCGCCCAGGGAGGAAAATCCATGCATAGTTTATCCGACAGCCGCCACGGCGGTCGCCGGGCGCTGACGCTTGTCTGCCTCGCCGCGATCATCGAGGGCTTCGACCTGCAATCGGCAGGCGTCGCGATCCCGAAGATTGTCCCGGAATTCGGGCTCAGCGGCCCGCAGATCGGACTGTTCTTCTCGGCCGCCACCTTCGGGCTGATCTTCGGCTCGTTCCTCGGCGGGCGAAGCTCGGACGCCTGGGGCCGGCGCAATGCGCTGGCGCTCTCGCTCGTCACCTTCGGCATCTTCTCGATCGCCACGGCGATGACCTCGAGCTTTGAGCAGCTTCTGGTGATGCGCTTCCTGACCGGCGTCGGCCTTGGCGGCGCCTTTCCGATCCTGGTGACGATCGCCGCGGAGACCAGCACGCCCGATTTCCGCGGCCGCGCGGTGTCGATCATGTATGCCGGGGTGCCGCTTGGCGGCGCCACCGCGAGCCTCGTCGCGATGCAGGGCTGGCATGGTGGCGGCTGGCGCGAGATCTTCCTCATCGGGGGCATCCTGCCGATCGTGATCACACCGCTGATCCTTGCGCTGCTGCCGCCGCTCAAGGTCGAGAAGGCCAAGTCGGAAAAGATCTGGGAAGCGATCGGCGACATCCTGGCGCCGTCCTCGCTTGCGCGCACGGTGCTGCTGTGGCTGTCGTTCTTCCTCGGCCTGATCGTCGTCTATGCGCTGCTGAACTGGATGCCGCAGCTGCTGGTCTCGCGCGGGCTGAGCAAGCCGGACGCCTCGCTGGTGCAGGTCCTGTTCAACATCGGCGGCATCCTCGGCAGCCTGATCGGCGGCAAGGTGCTTGACCGCGACAACCCGCTCGCCACGGTGGCGCTGTGCTTTGCCGCTGCGGGCCTTGCGCTGCTGATGCTCGCAATGCTGCCGGCGTCGCTCGGCTGGATGCTGCTCGGCGGGTTCATCGTCGGTGCCGGCATCCTGTGCATCCAGGCGATCCTCTATGGCATCGCGCCGCGCTGCTATCCCTTCCAGATCCGCGGCACCGGGGTTGGCGTCGCGGTCGGCGTCGGACGCCTTGGCTCGATCGCCGGGCCGTTGCTGGCCGGGGCCGTCGTGGCCTCGGGGGCGGGCCCCGAGGGGGTGATGTACACGCTGTTCCCGATCACCCTGCTGGCCGGAGCGGCGGCGGTGATCCTGTTGCGGCGACGCGACGCCATGCCCACGGCGCAGGACTGAGCAATGATTGCGCCAAGCACGATCCGCGCCATCGACATCCATGTCCACGCCGAGGAGCCCTGCGGCTGCCATGCCGACGACGGCTATGACGCGCTGCAGGCCGAGATGGCGCGGTATTTCCACGCGCCCTGGACACATCCGCCGACCCTGCACGAGACCGCCGCCGCCTATCGCGAGAAGAACATCGCCGCGGTGGTCTTTCCCGTCGATGCTGAACGCGAGACCGGCTATCGGCGCTATCAAAACGAGGAGGTCGCGCAAGCGGCCTCCGACCATGCCGACATCCTGATCCCCTTCGGCTCGATCGACCCGGCGCGCGGCAAGGCTGGCGCGCGCGAGGCACGGCGGCTGGTCGAGGACTTCGGCATCCGCGGTTTCAAGTTCCACCCGACGATGCAGGGGTTCTTCCCGAACGACCGCGCCGCCTACCCGCTCTATGAGGCGATCGAGGCGGCCGGCGTGCCGGCGCTGTTCCATACCGGCCAGACCGGCGTCGGGGCGGGGATGCGCGGCGGCAACGGGATGCGGCTGAAATACTCGAACCCGATGTTCCTTGATGACGTGGCGGCGGATTTTCCCGACCTGCAGATCATCGCCGCCCATCCGTCCTTTCCCTGGCAGGAAGAGGCGCTCGCGATGGCGGTGCACAAGCCCAATGTCTGGATCGACCTGTCGGGCTGGCGCCCGAAGTATTTCCCGCCGGTCCTGATCCAATACGCAAACACCCTGCTGCAGGACCGCGTCCTGTTCGGCTCCGACTGGCCGATGATCGCCCCCGAGGGCTGGCTTGCCGAATTCGACGCGCTGCCGATCCGCGACGCGGTCCGCCCGAAAATCCTGAAAGACAATGCCGCCCGGTTGCTCGGGCTGAAGGAAACGCCATGACCCCGTTCAACGCCCCCGTCGATGACATTCTTTTCACCCTCGAGCATGTCGCCGGGGCGTCCCGCCTGCCCGGCTGGGACGGCGATCTCGCCCGCGAGATCGTCGCGCAGTTCGGGCGGCTCGCGGCGGCCGAGATCGCCCCCGCGGACGAGGCCGGCGATCTCGAGGGCTGCCGGCTCGAGAACGGCCGCGTGGTCATGCCGGCCGGGTTGCGGGCCGCCTATGGCAGCTTCGTCGCGCAGGGCTGGCACGCGCTCGCGCTGCCCGAAGAAAGCGGCGGCCAGGGCATGCCCGCCGCCCTGGCCGGCGCCGTAACCGAGATCTTCGCCGCCGCCTCGCATGCGTTGCAGATGGTCGTCGGGCTGGTGCCGGGCGCGGCGCGCACCATCGCCCGTTTCGGCACCGAGGCGCAGCGCGCCCTGTGGCTGCCCCGACTGGCCTCGGGCGAGTGGCTCGCGACGATGGCGCTGACCGAACCCGGCGCCGGCTCGGATCTTTCGGGAGTGCGCACGCAGGCGGTCCGGCGTGACGGGCACTGGCGGATCGACGGCGAGAAGATCTTCATCTCCGGCGGCGATCAGGACCTGACGCCGCACATCCTGCACCTGGTGCTGGCGCGCAGCGGCACCGCACAAAGCGGGGTCAAGGGGCTGAGCCTGTTCCTCGTGCCCTCGCATGGCGAGGACGGCCAACGTCTGCCGGTCACCGTCACCCGGATCGAGGAAAAGATGGGGCTGCACGGCTCGCCCACCTGCCAGATGCTGTTCGACGCCGCCCCGGCGCAGCTTCTCGGCCGCGAGGGCGACGGGCTGCGCGAGATGTTCACGATGATGAACCATGCCCGGCTCGACGTCTCGCTGCAGGGCGTGGGCCATGCCGCGCGGGCGGCCGCGATCGCCCGCAGCTATGCCGCGACACGCCGGCAAGGCCGCAGCGGGCTGGCGCTGGACGCCCATGCCGACGTGCGCCGGATGCTCGACGAGGCCGAGACCATCGCGCTCGGCCTGCGGGCCCTGGTGCAGATGGCGCTGGTCGAGATGGATCTGGACGAAAGCGCCCCGTTGCTCGATTTCCTGACGCCGGTGTGCAAGTTCGCCGGCACCGAGGGCGGCGTCGCGGCGGCGGATCTCGCGATCCAGGTGCTTGGCGGCTACGGCTACCTGCGCGAATACCGGGTCGAGCAGATCCTGCGCGACGCGCGGATCACACCGATCTACGAGGGCGCGAACGGCATTCATGCGGTGACCCTGGCCGGGCGGCTGCTGCGTCACGCCGACGGCGCCGCGGCCCAGGCTTTCGCCGACTGGCTTGCCCCGGTGCCGGCCACGCAGGCCGCCTGGCAGGCGGCGCGGCACAGGATGCTGGCGACCGAGGATCCCGGCGCCGGTGCGACCGCCTTCATGCGGCTGACGGTGGCCGCCGCATCCAGCCGCGTCTGGGCCTGCCTCGCGGCCGCGGCGCCGCATGCGCCCGATCCCGACCGGTTGCACCACCTCGCCGCGCGCGCTGCCGCGCATCTGCCCGCGCAGATCCGCCATCACGCCGAGATGCTCGAGATCGAGCTCGGCTGAGGCGGTCCGGTCGCGGCGGGGCCGGCGCGCCCCTATAGGAAAAGCGTGTCGTGCCGTCGGGGATCAGCCCCCTGCCCTCGGTGGCGCGCACCGCGACGCAAAGCTTGGTCTTGCCGGACCTGCAGAATTCGCATGTGCCGCATGCCGCGGTGCAGAGCGGGATCACCTGATCGCCGGGCCGGACCAGGGTCACGCTGTCGCCGACCTGGGCCACGATCCCCGCCCCCACATGCCCGAGCACGACGGGAAAGACGCCCTTCGGATCGTCGCCGAACAGGTGAAGGCGTCGGTGTGGCTCACGCCGGTATCGGTGATCCGGATCAGCACCTCGCCCTGTGCGGCGGGGCGACGTCGATCTCGACGATTTCGAGCGGTTGGCCGGGCGCAAAGGTGACGGCGGCACGGGATTTCATCGGTTTTCTCTCCTTGGTCAGCCCGCATAGTGCGGCAAACGGATCCGGGTTGCCGGAGCGCGGCGGCAAGGGGTGATGCGTCTTGGCGCCCCCCCCCGGCGCCGGCCGCCGGTCTCAGCGCTCGGCGCCCGCCAGCAGCGCCTGCCGGAGGTCGAACCCCGCCGCGGCGATCAGCGCGCGCGGCGCGCCGATCAGCCTGCGCGCCGCGACATGTTGCGCCGCAAGCCCCACCGTCTCGACCGCGGCCAGCCGGTCGCCGGCCCAAGCCAGCGCCATGAAGCCGCCCTCGGCCGCCTGCGGCACCCGCTGCACCGCATCCGCCCCGGCGGCGATCCCGGCAATCTGCAGCCTCGCCTTGCCCTGATCGCTCCAGAACCACGGCACCATCGCGAAGGCGGTCTCTGCGCCGGTCGTGATCGCGCGCGCGATGTGGCGCGCGTGCTCGACCGCCGCCTGCACCGATTCGAAGCGCACCTGCCCGGCGCCCGGCAGCGGGAAGGCGGCGCAGTCGCCAAGCGCGAAGATCGCCGGATCCGAGCTGCGCAGACAGCCATCGACGACAATGCCGTTGTCGACCGACACGCCAGCCTCTGCGGCCAGCTCGACATTCGGCCGAACGCCCGCGGCGACGAGGATCAGATCCCCCGCGACCCGCCCGCCATCGGCCAGTGTCACCGCACAGGCCCTGCCGGCCGCGTCCGTCTCCACCCCGGTCGCAGCGCAGCCAAGCCGGACATCGGTGCCCATCGCCCGGTGCAACGCGGCGAACCAGTCCGAGCTGGCGGGGGTGACGGCACGCGCCATCAGCCGCTCCCCGGCCTCGATCACCGTCACCCCGAGACCCGCTTGCCGCGCCATCGCCGCGAATTCGAGACCGATGAAGCCGCCACCGATCACCACCACGGCGCGCGCGAGCACAAGCGCGGCGCGGAGCCGCGCGGCATCGGCGAGGGTGCGCAGACCGAGCACCCCCGGCGCGTCGAGGCCGGGCAGAGGCGGGCGCATGTTGCGCGCCCCCGTCGCCAGCACCAGCTGCACATAGTCGCGCTGTGTGCCGTCGCTCAGCGCGACACGCCGGGCCGCCCGGTCGATCGCGGTGACGCGCAGCCCCGCAAGCCGCTCGATCCCCGCGCGCTCGAAGAAGGCGGCGGGCTTGAGCACCAGCCGCTCGCCCGCCCCGTCTGCCATATAGGCCTTTGACAGCGGCGGGCGCTGATAGGGCAGGCCCGGCTCCTCGCCGATCAGGGTGACGGGACGGTCGAAACCGTCCTGACGCAGGCTCGCGGCCAGCTGGAACCCACCCTGCCCCGCGCCCACGATCACCACCCCGGCCGTCACAGCTGCGCCTCGGGAAGATGGATGACCACCCCGTCGAGCTCGGCCGTCATCCGGATCTGACACGACAGGCGGCTGCCCGGCCTCACCTCGGACACGGCGCAGTCGAGCAGATCGGATTCGCCGTCCTGTTGCGCCCCGACCCGCTCCGCCCAGGCCTCGTCCACATAGCAATGGCAGGTGGCGCACATCATCGACCCGCCGCATTCGCCGATGATGCCATCGACATCATGGCTCACCGCGGCCTGCATCAGGCTCTGCCCCTCGTCCACCTCGACCTCGGTCACGGTGCCGTCTGCGGCAATGAAGGTCACTTTCATCTCGTCTGTCCTTTCACTCGGGATCGAAATCAGTTCAGCCGCACTGGCAGGTTGATCGGGCCGCGGAAGCCGAAGCCGCGCCACTGCACCGCCTCGGGCTCCGGCAGGCTCAGGTTGGGGAACCGCTCGAACACCAGTTCCAGCATCACCTGCCCGACGGTGCGGCGCGCGACATGGGAGCCAGCGCAATGGTGCGGGCCGGAGGCGAAGGACTGGTGCGGGTTCTTCGCCCGGAAGGCGTCGAAGCGCTCGGGATGCTCGAACAGCTCCTCGTCGTGATTGGCCGAGGCCTGGATCGTCATCACCGTATCGCCCTTCGGGATCAGGCAGCCGCGGATCTCGACATCCTCGGTGGCGCGGCGCGACGAGGCCTGAATCGGCGCGACCCATCGCACCCCCTCTTCGAAGGCCGCCCCCCAGCCGCCGCTGCGCCGGATCTCCTCGAGCTGCTCGCGCTCAGTGAGCAGGCCGAAAAGCGTGGTCGAGAGCGCATCGCGCGGTTCGTTGATGCCGCCGCCGATGGCGATCTTGATATTGGCGTAGATCTGGCTCAGCGGGATCGGGGTCTCGGCATTGACCATCACCGAGAAGGCAGAGGCATTGGGCTCGGCCCGCACCCGCTCGACCGCCCGCTCGAACAGGGCGTTCATCTCTGCATTGGCGCGGTCGCAGGCCTCGAACGGGCCCGGCCGCCAGGCGAAATTGCCCGCCCCGTCCATCAGCGTCTGGCTCCAGCGCATCATCTCGGCATCGCTCGCTTCGGGAATGCCGAGGATATGGGCGAGGATGCGCGCCGCGATCGGGCCAGAAATCTCGGTGTGGAAATCGACAATCCCGTCCTTCGGCAGGCGGTCGAGATAGGCCTCCGCCAGCTCCCGGTAGAGCGGCTGCCAGACCTTGTGGATGGCGCCGGGCATCAGCGCCGGCGCCATCGCCATGCGTTCGGACAGGTGATCGGGGCCGTCCTTGCGCATCAGCGTATGCGCCTGGAAGGCCGGCTTCATCGGCGTGTTCGGGTCGTCCGACGAGAACAGCGCCGGGTTGTCCTTCACGAACTTGGTGTCGGCGGCCCTGGTCAGAAAGGTCCGCCCGATCGAGCGGACCCGCAGCACCGGTGCCTCGGCGCGCAGGCGCCGATAGATCGGGTAAGGGTCGAGGTGAAGCTGGTCGAAGGTGATCTCCTCGTCGAGCGGCGCGAGATCCGGGGTCGTGAGCATGATGATCTCCCTTTCAAATCTGGGTGTCACAGGGGATTTCCGCCGCGCGGTCAGGCCGGCGCGGCCCGGCGCTCGACCACCCCGAGATGGGCTTCGAGCGCCGCGGGATCGGCAAGCAGCGCGGCACTTGGCGCCGCGTGCACGATGGTGCCGCGATCGAGGATCAGCGCACGGTCGGTCACCCGCAGGACCTTGCGCGCGTGCTGTTCGACGATGATTGTGGCGATGCCCTCTTCGCGATTGATCCGGCGGATCGCGGCAAGAAGCTGTTCGATGATGATCGGCGCCAGCCCCTCGGTCGGCTCGTCGAGAAGCAGCACCTTCGGGTTGAGCATCAGCGCCCGGCCGACGGCCAGCATCTGCTGCTCGCCGCCCGAAAGCTGGTTGCCCATGTGCCGCCGCCGTTCCTGCAGCCGCGGAAACAGCGCATAGACCGCGGCGAGGTCCCACCGGCCCCGCCGTGCCGTGGCGGTAAGGTTCTCCTCGACGGTGAGCGAGCGGAAGATGTTGCGCTCCTGCGGCACCCAGCCGATCCCCGCAGCGGCGCGCCGCTCGGGGCTGAGACCGGCGAGCTCGCGCCCGGCAAGCCGGAGCGAGCCGCCCATGTGCCGGGTCACGCCGATGATGCTGTCGAGCAGTGTGGTCTTGCCCACGCCGTTGCGCCCGAGCACCGCCAGCGCCTCGCCCTCGGCCAGCGACATCGACAGGCCGGGGATGACCACCGCCGCGCCATAGCCGGCGCGCAGATCGTCGAGAACCAGCAGCTCAGACATGGTTGTCACTCCCCAGATAGACGTCCTGCACCCGCGGGTCGTTGCGCATCACCTCGGGCGTGCCCTCGGCGAAAAGCGCACCGTTGACGAGAACCGAGATCCGGTCCGCAAAAGAGAAGACCAGATCCATATCGTGCTCGATCAGCAGGATCGAGACGTCGCGCGGCAGTGCCGCAAGGGTGTCGAGCAGCTCGCCGCGCTCGGCCTCGGGCACCCCCGCCGCCGGTTCGTCGAGCAGCAGCACCCGCGGCTGCGAGGCCAGCGCCACCGCGATCTCGAGCAGGCGCTGCTTGCCGTAGGGCAGCCGCGCGGTCGGTTCGTCCATCACCTCGATCAGCCGGAACTGCCGCAGCAACTCGACGATCTCGTCGACGATGTCGGTGCGCTTGCCCAGCCGGCGCCAGAACTGGCCGCCGCCGCCCATGCGCTCGGACACCGCGAGCCCCACCGACTCGACCGGCGTCATCGCCCCGAAAAGCTGATTGATCTGGAACGTCCGCCCGAGCCCGCGCCGCGCGCGCTGCTGCTGCGGCATCCGCGTGACGTCCTCGCCCTCGAGCAGGATTGTTCCCTCGTTGGCGCTCAGCACCCCGGTCAAGAGGTTGATGAAGGTGGTCTTGCCCGCCCCGTTCGGCCCGATCAGCGCGTGGCGCGCGCCGTGCCCGAGCGTGAAGGAGACATCGTCGGTCGCGGTGAGCCCGCCGAAGCGCTTGCTCAGCCCGATCGTCTGCAGCGCGCCGCTCATGCCTCGCCCTCCCCGGCCGCGGCCTTGCGGCCGGACAGCCCTGCGCGCAGCCGCACCGGCACCGCCGCGAGCCGGTCGCGGCCGATCAGCACGATCACGACGAGGATCAGCCCGATCCAGAACTGCCAGTATTGCGGCGAAAGCGTCGCCAGCCGGTCCTGCAGCACGGTGAAGAGCACCGCACCGATCAGGCCGCCATAAAGGTAGCCGACGCCGCCCAGCACCAGCACCAGCAGCACGTCGGCGGAGCGTTCGAAGCCGAGCACGTCGAGCGAGGTGAACATCGTCACCTGGGTCAGCAGCGCCCCCGCCACCCCGGCGATGAAGGCCGAGAAGGCATAGATGCCGACCAGCCGCGCCGCGACCGGGATGCCCATTGCGCGGGCCCGCAGGGCATTGTCGCGGATGGCCCGCAGCGACAACCCGTAGGGTGAGGTCACCACCCGGCGCGCGGCAAGGAACAGCACGAAGCTGACGATCAGGCAGTAGCCATAGCCGGTCGTGCCGATCAGGTCGAACTCGAAGAGACCGAGGATCGGCGCGACCGTCACCCCGGACAACCCGTCCGCACCGCCGGTGAGCCAGGTCAGCTGGTTCGCGCCCTCGTGCAGCAGCGTGGCAATCCCGAGCGTCACCATCAGCCGTGACAGATCGGTGGCGCGCATCGTCAGAAGCGGCCCGGTGAGCGCGCCCGCCAGCGCCGCGACCAGCCCGCCGAGCACCAGCCCGCTGAGCGGCTCCTCGGTCAGCCGGACCGAGACGATGCCGGCGGTATAGGCGCCAAGGCCGAAGAATGCCCCGTGCCCGAGCGAGACGATCCCGGCATAGCCGATGATCAGGTCCAGCGAGAGCGCGAAGAGGCCGAGGATCGCGGTCTGGCTCAGCAGCAGATGGCTGCCGGGCAGAACCAGGAAGCTTGCAAGCGCCGCCCCCCAGAACAGCAGTTCGGCGGGCCGGAGGCGCCCGACGCGCCGCAGGTCGTCAAGCGCGCGCCGGGTGGCGGCATCGCTGTCGTGGCGGGGCTTCGAGGCCGAAAGGAAGATGGATTGATCCGTCATCTCGCGCTCCTTCTCAACGCGCCCGTGCAATCAGGCCCTGCGGACGCAGGACCAGAAGCACGATCATCAGGAGGGTGATCAGGAAGGAGCCGAGCTCGGGCAGATAGTATTTCCCGGCCACATCCGCGACGCCGATGATCAGCGCCGCGAGGAACGGGCCGGCCAGCCCGGCGGTGCCGCCGATGGTCACCACGATCAGAAAATAGACCATGTATTTCAATGGGAAGGTCGGATCGAGGCCAAGCATCGGCACGCCGAGGGCGCCGCCCAGACCGCCCAGTCCGGAGCCGACGGCAAAGGTCGCGGCGAAGATCGTCTCGACCCGTATCCCGAGCCCGCGCGCCACGCGGCGATCATCGACCGCGGCGCGCAGGCGGCTGCCGAAGCGGGTCCGGGTCAGCACCAGTTGCAGCGCCACGACCAGCGCCGCGCAGACCACGATCAGGAAGGCGCGATACCGGCCGATGGCGATGCCGAAAAGCGCGAACCGGCCCTCGAGCCAGCCCGGCAGCGAAATCAGCTGCTGCTGCGATCCCATCGCCCAAGTGGTGGCGGATACCGCCATGAAGGTCAGGCCGATCGAGAACAGGACATGGTCGAGATGGCTGCGCTCGTAAAGCGGGGCATAGAGCGTGCGCTCGAGCACCGCCCCGACCAGCGCCGGCACCACGAAGGCGACGGGCAGCGTGACGAGGAAGGGCACGCCATGGCTGTTCATCAGAACCGACGTGACATAGCCCCCCGCCATCGCGAAGGCGCCATGGGCGAGGTTGATGAAGTTCATCAGCCCGAGGGTGACGGCAAGGCCGGACGCCAGCACGAAGAGCAGCATGCCGTAAGCGATCCCGTCGATCAAAATGGGTATCATTCCAGGTCTCCGGAGTGAGCTGTGCCGTTGCCGGAAGGGGCGACCTTCCGGGACAGGACGTGCATTCGGGAAGGGCTCTTCCCGCTGCGGGGAGAGCGGGGTCGGGACGGTCAGGAGGGCGCCTTGCCCGGGTCCTTCACGGCCTCGAACGTCTCGAATTCGACGTTCCACAACGCACCGTCCACACGTTCGACCTTGCGCATGTAGACATTCTGCACGATCTCCCGGGTTTCCGGGTCGATCGCGATCGGGCCGCGCGGGCTCTCCCAGGACATCCCCTTCATTGCCCCGATCAGCGCATCGCCATCGCCGCCGCCGCCGGTCTTCTCGAGCGCCTTGTAGATCAGCGCCATCCCGTCATAGCCGCCGACGGCCATGAAGTTCGGACGCATGCCGGGATTGGCCGCCATGAACGCCGTCACGAAATCCCGGTTCAGCGCGCTGTCATGTGCCGCCGAATAGTGGAAGCCGGTGATCGCCCCGAGCGCCGGATCGCCTTCGGAGTCGAGGATCTCGTCATCAGTGATGCCGCCCTCGGAAATCAGCCTGATCCCGGAACGGTCGAGCCCGCGTTCGATATATTGCTTCATGAACGGCGCCCCGACGCCCGAGGGCACGAAGACGTAGACGCCATCGGGCCTCAGATCCGCCAGCTTCTGCAGGAACGGCGCGAAATCGGGATTTTGCAGCGGCACCCGCAGCGTGCCGAGCATCTTGCCGCCTGCCGCCTCGAAGCTCCTGGTGAAGCTCGCCTCGGAATCGAGCCCCGGGCCGTAATCGGAGACCAGCGTGACCATCGTCTTGATGCCGCTGCCCGCCGCCCATCTGGCGATCACCGAGGCCACCTGCGGCGTGGTGTAGCTGGTGCGGGTGACATAGGGGCTTTTTTCGGTGATCGCCGAGGTCGCCGCAGCCATCACCACCATCGGCACCTTCGCCCGGACGGTCAGCGGCGCGGTCGCAAGGGCAAGCGGGGTCAGGCCAAAGCCTGCCAGCACGCTGACCTTGTCATGCACGATCAGTTCCTGCGCGATCCGCTTGGTGGCATCCGCGACGCCGCCATCGTCCTTCAGAACCACCTCGATCCGGCGCCCGGCGACGGTCTCGCCATGCTGGGCGACATAGAGCCTCACCGCAGCGCCGATCTCCTTGCCGGTCGAGGCGAACGGCCCGGTCATCGGCAGGATCAACCCGATCCGGAACGGATCGTCGCCCGCGGCGGCAGGCATTGCGGTCAAGCTGGCACACCCCGCCGCAAGCGCGGCCAGGAGCATCTGGCGTCTGTACATCTGTTCTCCTCCCTCAGGGCGCAGTCTCCCCCCGCGCCCGCATGCCGATCCTTCTAGGGTCTCAGGCTCTCCTCCTCGCGGCGGATCAGCGTAGCGCCGCGAATTCCTTTCAGCGCCTCGGCGCCCTCGCCGTCGCGCAAGACACGGCGCAAATTCCGCAGCGACATCCGCGCGTGTTCGCGCATCACCGCCTCGGCCCGCGCGCTTTCGTGATTGCGAATCGCCTCGAGCACCGCCCGGTGCTGATCTTGCGCGGTGATCAGGTGGCGCTGCACCTCGCCCTCCGTCACCCCAAGCTGCACCAGCGCACTCGGCCCGGCGAAGGGATGCTTCCCGGCCCGCTCGACCTCCTGCGCGATGAGCGCACTGCCGTTCGCGACAAGCAGCTGTTCGTGAAACCGGGCGTTCGCGGCAATGTAGACCGGCAGATCGGCGGCGGTGAACACCCGCCCGACGAGAAGATCGTCGATCGCATCGAGCCCGTCCTCCATCTGCGCCAGAAGCGCAGCGGCACAGCCGCGTTCGGCCAGCTGGCGCACGCAGAGCCCCTCGAGCATGCCGCGGATCTCGATCGCCTCGCCGATCTCGCGCAGGGAAAAGCCCCGCACCGCATAACCGCGCGCCGGCAGCGCCTCGAGCAGCCCCTCCTCATGCAGGCGTTGCAGCGCGGCACGCAGCGGTGTGCGCGACAGGTTCAGCCGGGCCGCCGTCTCGATCTCGGAGACGCGATCACCAACCGGAATCTCGCCGCTCACGATCAGATCGCGCAACCCGACAAGCGCCCGCTCCGTCTGCGACGTCGCTGGCCCCTGCCAGTTCAAAGTTGCATCCCGTTGCGGCATGGCCCCGTCCTCCCTGACCATCATTGTGTACAACGAATCTGGGTCCGGCAATAAAATCTTGCCTGACTCGCAATAAAATCGCCAAATTTCTGTGACGTGCCAAGAACATTGTACACAAAGTACCCGGAAGACAGCAGGGGCAGAGGCACGTCACCCGGCCCATGCCCGGGATCGCCCGCCCCGTGTCCGCGCCGCGGCCTCGTGCGGATGTTGACTTTTGTTCACTGCTTGCAAATGGTCCGGGGCATGGCCACCAAAACCGACATCATCGGCTCTCTGGCGAAAGGGCTGCGCGTTCTCGAGGCGTTCGGCGCCGAGCATCCGCGCCTCAGCATCGCCGAAACCGCCGAGCGCACCGGGCTCGACCGGGCCACCGCGCGGCGCTGCCTGCTGACGCTGCATGCCGAAGGCTATGCCGATTACGACGGCAAGTTCTTCACCCTCACGCCGCGGGTGCTGCGACTCGGGATGGGGGCGCTTGCCGCGCTGCCACTGGCGCAGCTGGTGCAGCCCTGGCTCGACCAGCTCTCCGAGCGGATCGGGCAGTCGACCTCGGTGTCGATCCTCGACGAGACCGAGATCGTCTATCTTGCCCGCGCCGCGCAGCGGCGGGTGATGTCGATCGGGTTGCTGCCGGGCTCGCGCCTGCCGGCGCATTGCACCTCGATGGGGCGGGTGCTGCTGGCCGCCCTGCCCGAACCCGAGGCGCGCGCGCTGATCGACGCCTCGGATCTGAGCCCGCGCACGCCCTTCTCGCGCACCGATCCCGAAGAGATCATCGCCGAGATCGTCCGGGTGCGGGCGCAGGGCTATGCGCTGATCGACCAGGAAGTGGAGCTTGGCCTGCGCTCGCTCGCGGTGCCGCTGATCTCGGCGCGCGGCCGCGTGGTCGCCGCCCTCAACACCGGGGTTGCCGCCATCCAGGCCGAGCCCGACGCACTTGCCGCGCTCTACCTTCCGGCGCTGTTGAAGGTGCAAGACGGGCTGCGCCGGATCCTGCCCTGACCGCGAGACCGCGGCGGCGGCCGGCCCGGCTAGTCCGGGCTGCCGATCCGCACCACCTGCCCGAGCAGCGTCTGCGCCGCCGCAAGCGCGCGCCCGGTGGCCAGCGCCATCTGCGGCAGGATCATCCATTCGAGCGACCAGGCCGCGCCGGAGCGTTCCTGCTCGTGCACCAGCGCCTGATGCAGGCCCGAGACCTGCGTGGCGTTGAAGCGCGCCAGCGTCACCAGCAGCTCGGCAAGGACCGGGTTTTGCTTGTGCGGCATGGCGGACGAACCGCCGCCGCCCGACAGGGCAATCTCGTCCAGGCCCTGCTGGGCCATCAGCGCCACGTCCTGCCCGATCTTGCCAAGGCTGCCGGAGACGAGCGACAGGAACGAGCCATACTCCACCACCCCCTCGCGCATCGCATGCCAGGCCTTGACCGTCGAGCCGAGCCCGAGCTCGCGCGCGACCCGGTCGGTCATCGCCTGCGCCTGCGCGCCAAGCGCGGCGCGGTCGCCCGCGGCACCGCCCACCTGCACCCGCTCGACCACCGGGCGCAACGCGGCCAGCCGGGCGCGATGGCCCTCGAGCGGCAGGCGCCAGCTCAGCAGCCGGTCGCGCACGGTGATCCGGGTCGCCGCCTGCATCCGCGTCCGCCCCATCAGCGGCGCCGCCCCGAAGCGCGCCTCGAGCCCCGCCAGGGTCTCGGCAAGCGTCACAAGCCGCCGCTCAAGCAGCCCGGAACAGTCGCGCAACGTCAGCGCCAGCGCCGTGTCGAGCACGTCCTGCGAGGTCGCGCCGTGATGGATCGCCCGCGCCACCGGCCCGGGCTGGCCGGCACGCAGCAGCTCGACCAGTGCCACCGTCGGCACGCCGTCGGCGCCCATCCCGGACCGCAGCGCCTCCGGCGCGATCCGCACCGCGGCAAGGACCGCGCCCGCCCCGGCGGCGGCCTCGGGCGGTGCCAGTCCGCATGCCCCGAGCGCCACGCTCCAGGCACGTTCGAAGGCCAGCATCTGCGCAAGGTGCCGCTCCGGCCCCCAGATCGCCGCCATCTCGGGATCGGCAAAAAGCCCCCCGAGCCAGGGATGTTCAAAGACGCTCACCGCCCCGCCTTTCTCCGTCTCACCCGGGGGACCGCCCCCTCGCCGCAGACAATCACAGCCCCGCTCAGAGGTCGAGAAACACCGTCTCGCCCGCGCCCTGCAGGCGGATGTCGAAACGGTATTGCCCCGGCCCGAGCTTCTTCGCGATCAGCGTCTCCACCCGCGGGCGCTGCTCGATCCGGGCCAGCAGCGGGTCGGCGGAATTGTCCTCGTCCTCGAAATAGATCCGGGTCTGCAGACCGATGTTGATGCCGCGTGCAACGATCCACAGCGAGATATGCGGCGCCTGCCGCCCTCCCGAGCGATGCAGCACCGGGCCCGGCTTGACGGTGCGCAGGGTGAACTCGCCGCTCACCGCATCGGCGGCGAAGCGGCAATGGCCGGAAACCCCGGGATCGGCGCCCTCCTGCCCCGGAAAGATCCCCGCAGCATCGGCCTGCCAGCTCTCGAGCAGCGCGTCGCGCAGCGCCCAGCCGGTGCCGTCACAGACCGAGCCGACGATCTCGATGATCTCGCCCCTGGCGCCTGCCGCGATCGGGCTCACGCCGATCTCCTCGTCGTAGATCCCGCCATTGCCGGTATAGGACGGCATCAGCCCGATATGGACATAGGGTCCAGCGGTCTGCGAGGGCGTTTCCTGCAGCATGTCGAGTTTCTGAACCATTCTCACATCCCCTCGAGCTTGTTTTCGAACATGGTCTGGCGACGCCCGCGCAGCACGATGTCGAACTTGTAGGCCAGGAAATCGAGCGGTCGCGAATGCGCGAGGTCGAGCGGCGCCACCAGACGGTCGAGCTGGCCATGGCTCTTGATCGTATGCGCGATCGGGCAATGCGCGATCAGCGGGTCGCCCTCGAAATACATCTGGGTGATCAGCCGTTGCCCGAAGCTGTGGCCATAGACCGAGACATGGATGTGCATCGGGCGCCAGTCGTTGCCGCGGTTCGGCCAGGGATAGGCGCCCGGCCGCACCGTCAGGAACTGATAATACCCGTTCTCGTCGGTCAGCGTGCGCCCGCAGCCGCCGAAATTCGGATCGAGCGGCGCAAGATAGCTGTCCTTCTTGTGCCGGTAGCGGCCACCGGCATTCGCCTGCCAGATCTCGAGCAGAGTATTGCGCACCGGGCGCGCAGTCTCATCAAGGACATGGCCGTGCATCAGGATCCGCTCGCCCACCGCCGGCGCAGCGCCCTTGGTCCAGTTCAGGATCAGGTTGTTGTCGAGCGCACCGATGCGGCCATGCCCGAAGACCGGGCCCGTCTCCTCCGACGGGCCGCTCTCCATCGACAACAGCGGCAGGTTCGGCGAACGCGCCACGCTCGTCTTGTAATCGGGATCGTAGGGGACGGGGTGGATCGCGCGGTTGCGCGGGATCAGGGGACCGAGATCAGTCACGTTTGGCTTCCTCCTCCATGTCGGCATAGGTCTGCCGGGCGAGCTTGAGCGCATGGTTCGCGCGCGGCACGCCGGCATAGATCGCCACGTGCTGGAACGCCTCGAGCACGTCGCGCTGGCTCGCCCCGGTGCGCGCGGTGGCGCGGATATGCATCGGGATCTCCTCGAAATTGCCGGTCGCCGCCAGCAGCGCCAGCGTCAGCATCGAGCGCTCGCGGCGCGAAATCCCGTCCGAGGCCCAGACCGTGCCCCAGGCCGAGACGGCAATCAGTTCCTGAAACGGCGCATCAAACCCCGTCTTCGCGGCCTCGGCGCGGTCGACATGGGCATTGCCCAGCACCTCGCGCCGCGTCTTCATGCCCCGCTCATAGCGTGCGTCGGTCAAAGCTCAGGTCCTTTCCAGAAACTCGGCGATCTTGCGCGCCGTCTGCGCCGGCTGCTCGACACAGGGGAGATGGCCCGCCCCCGCGATCAGCGCGAAATCCGCACCGCACAGCGCGGCGGTGGCGCGCACCAGATCGGGCGGGGTCGAACCGTCCTGATCGCCCGCCAGCGCCAGCACCGGCAGGCTCAGCGCGCGGGTGCTCTCGGTCAGATCGGCGCCGGCGATCGCGGCGCAGCACCCGAGATAGCCCTCGCACGGGGTGCGGGTGAGCATGTTGCACCAGAGCCGGAACTCGGGCACCGAGGCACGATAGGGCGCGGTGAACCAGCGTTCCATGATCGGCCCCTCGAGCGCGGCGATCCCGCCCGTGCGAATGGCCTCGATCCTCTGCGTCCACATCTCGGCCGTGCCGATCTTCGCCGCCGTGTCCATCAGCACCAGCGCGCGCAGCAGCCCCGGCCGCCGCGCCGCCAGCGCCTGCCCGATCAGCCCGCCGATCGACAGACCGACGAAGGTCACCTCGCGCAGGTCCAGCCCGTCGCAGACCGCCGCCGCATCGTCGGTCAGATCGGCAAGCGCATAGGGCGCAGGCGGGCAGTCGCTGAGCCCATGGCCACGCTTGTCGAAGCGCACCAGCCGCAACCCCGCGGGCAGAAGCGGCAACAGCGCATCCCAGACCCGCAGATCGGTCCCGAGCGAGTTCGCGAAGATCACGGCGCGGCCGTCGCGCGGCCCCTCGTCCCTGACATGCAGGGTTACGCCCGTTGTCGTTTTGATGGTGTGCATGGCTCCTCCGACGGCCAGAGTAGATTGAACTATCCGGCACGGAAATTATAATCTTGCACAGATGTCATAACCCACAGGTTATATGATGCTGCATCCCCACCTTCGCATGCGCCATTTTCGCTGCTTCCTCGAAACCGCGCGTCTTGGCAGCCTGTCCGCCGCGGCGGCGGCGCTGAACGTGTCGCAGCCCGCCGCCTCGAAGACGATCCGCGACCTCGAAGAGATCGTCGGTACCGCGCTTTTCGACCGCTCGGGGCGCAGCCTCAGCCTGAATGCCGCGGGGCGGGTCTTCCAAAGCCATGTCGGCGCCGCGATGGCCGATCTCGAGCTGGCGCAGCGGCTGGTGCTCGATCCGCCGCAGCCGCGTCCGGTGGTGCGGGCCGGCGTGCTGCCCACCGCCGCAACCGGGCTCGTGCCGCGTGCGGCGCTTGCCTATCACGGCGATTTTCCCGAGGTTCTGCTTGATGTGATGACCGGCCCGAACTGGCTGCTGCTGTCGCTGCTGCGCGAGGGACAGCTCGATCTCGTCGTCGGCCGGATGCCGCCGGCGGGAAGCGCCGACACGCTGCGCTTCCGTTCGCTCTATTGGGAGCGCGTCGTCCCGGTGGTGCGCGCCGATCATCCGCTGCTGCGGCAGGACTGGGACTATGGCGCCCTGACCCATTACCCGCTGATGCTGCCGCCACGCGGCGCGCTGATCTCGGCCTCGGTTCGGCAATGGCTGCAATCGGTCGGCATCGGCGATCCGCAGCCCGCCTTCGAGAATGTCTCGCTGGCCTTCGGCCGCGAGGTCGTGCGGCAGTCCGATGTGGTGTGGTTCATCTCCGAGGGGGTCGTGCAGACCGAGGTCGAGGCCGGCACCCTCGCCATCCTGCCGATCCGCAACGAGTTGCTCGGCGGGCCAGTCGGCATCACCTTGCGCGACACCGACGAACCCTCGGCCCAGACCCGCGCTCTGATCGCGGCGATCGAGCGCGCGGCGGAAGGGCTGATCGTCTAGACCGGCCCGGCCCCGCTCGCGACAGCGGCGGTCAGTCCGGCACCGGCACGCCCCCCGATTTCAGACAGCGCAGCGCGAAGCTCGAGCGGGAATTGCGGATCCCCGGCACCCGGTACAGACGTTTGTGCAGGAATTCCTCATAGCCGCGCGTGCCGTTCACCGCCACCTTGAGGATGTAGTCGTATTCGCCGGTGACCAGCCAGACCTCGATCACCTCGGGCATCCCCGCCATCTGCCGCCCGAAGGTTTCCAGCACCGCGTCGTCGTGGCGGTCGAGCGTGACCTCGATCAGCACCGTCTCGGGAACGCCAAGCTTCGCGCCGTCGAGCACCGCCGCATAGCCGCGGATATAGCCCTCGGACTCGAGCCGGCGGGTGCGCTGCCAGCACGGGCTTGGCGACAGCCCCACGCGCTCGGCCAGCGCCGCATTCGACAGACGGCCGTCGCGACTCAGCTCGCGCAGGATGCGCCGATCGATCGCATCAAGCCCCACTCCGGATGTTTCATCTTTCATTCCGGCCTCCCTCCAGAATTTTCTTTTGGCGAAAGGCTAGAATATAAAATCATTGAAAGGAAATTTTTCCGGACTCGGCCCACTCTTTTCCCATCGTATCGGAATTGGGAGAGGCCGATGCACTTCGCGACATTCACCGCAGACACGGCCATCGAGGCGCTGCAGCGCGCGCTCGACGAGCTGGCCCGTGCCGGCTTCGCCCTCGAGGCGATCAGCCTCCGGGCACAGGCGCCGCGGGCCGAGGTCCGGCTCGAATTCCACCCGCGCGGCGGGATTTCCGCCGACACCTATCTGGCGCGGCTGGCCCGGATGCCGGGCGTGGCCGGCGTCGCCGGCGGCCCCGCGGTCGGGGCACAGGCGGAGGAGGTCTGAGCATGGATCCTGCCGCCCCGCCGCTGCGCCTGACCTTCGGTGCCCCGCACGCGCGCCCCGGCACCGCGCCCGATTTCTCGGATTTCCCGGTGCCCGAGGCCGGTGCCATGCGCCGTCCGCCGGTCGACACCCCGGCCGAGGAGATGCGCGATCTTGCCTTCGGCATGATCCGCATCCTCGACGATGCCGGCGAGGCGCGCGGCCCCTGGGCCGAGGCGCTGGCGCTTGACGATGCCGCGCAGCTCGAAGGGCTGCGCCACATGCTCACCTTGCGCGCCTATGACGCGCGGATGCTGCTCGCGCAGCGCCAGCAGAAGACCTCCTTCTACATGCAGCACCTGGGCGAGGAGGCGATTTCCTGTGCCTTCCAGCGCGCGCTGCGCCCGGGCGACATGAACTTCCCCACCTATCGCCAGGCGGGGTTGCTGATCGCCTCGGGCTATCCGATCGGCACGATGATGTGCCAGGTCTACGGCAATGACGGCGATCCGGGGCGCGGCCGCCAGCTGCCGGTGCTTTATTCGTCGAAGGCGCACGGCTTCTTCTCGATCTCGGGCAACCTCGGCACGCAATACATCCAGGCGGTGGGCTGGGCGATGGGCTCGGCGCTTTCGGGCGCAGAGGCGATCGCCGCGGCCTGGATCGGCGATGGCTCGACCGCAGAAAGCGATTTTCACGCCGCACTTGTCTTCGCCTCGAGCTATCGGGTGCCGGTGATCCTCAACATCGTCAACAACCAATGGGCGATCTCGACCTATCAGGAGGTGGCGCGCGGCAGCGTCGGCACCTTCGCCGCACGCGGTCATGGCTTCGGCATTCCCGCCCTGCGCGTCGATGGCAATGATTACCTCGCCGTCGTCGCGGCGGCCCGCTGGGCGGCCGAGCGCGCGCGGCGCAACCTCGGCCCGACGCTGATCGAACACGTGACCTACCGCGCCGCGGGGCATTCGACCTCGGACGATCCCTCGGCCTATCGCCCCTCGGACGAGGGCGCGAGCTGGCCGCTGGGCGATCCGGTCGCGCGGCTGCGCGACCACCTGATCGCGCGCGGGGTCTGGAGTGCCGAGCGCCACGCCCAGGCCGAGGCCGAGATCCTTGCGGGCGTCATCGAGGCGCAAAAGCAGGCCGAGGCGATCGGCACCCTGCACCAGGGCCGCCGGCCGAGCCCAGCCGAGATGTTCGACGACGTCTATGCCGAGATGCCGCCGCATCTGCGGCGTCAGCGCCAGCAAGCGGGGTTCTGAAATGGCCACGATGACGATGATCGAGGCGATCCGCGACGCGCTCGACCTGGCGCTGACCGAGGATTCGCGCGTCACCCTGTTCGGTGAGGATGTGGGCTATTTTGGCGGGGTCTTCCGCTGCACCGCCGGGTTGCAGCAAAAGCACGGCGTCGCGCGCTGCTTCGACACGCCGATTTCCGAACTGGGCATCGTCGGCGCGGCAATCGGCATGGCCGCCTTCGGCCGCCGCCCGGTGGTCGAGATCCAGTTCGCCGACTACATGTACCCGGCCTATGACCAGATCGTCTCCGAGGCGGCGCGGATGCGCTATCGCACCGCGGGCGAATTCACCTGCCCGCTCGTGGTGCGGATGCCGACCGGCGGCGGCATCTTCGGCGGGCAGACCCACAGCCAGAGCACCGAGGCGCTCTTCACCCATGTCACCGGGCTGAAGACGGTGGTGCCCTCGACCCCCTACGACGCCAAGGGCCTGCTGCTCGCCGCGATCGACGACCCCGACCCGGTGATCTTCCTCGAGCCGAAGCGGCTCTACAACGGCCCCTTCGACGGCCATCACGACCGCCCGGTGACGCCCTGGCGCGGCCATCCCCTCGCCGAGGTGCCCAAGGGGCGCTATCACCTGCCGCTCGGGCAGGCGGCGATCCGGCGGGCGGGGACGCAGCTCACCGTGCTCGCCTATGGCACGATGGTGCATGTCGCGCTTGCCGCGGTCGCCGAGACCGGGATCGACGCCGAGGTGATCGACCTGCGCACGCTGCTGCCGCTCGATCTCGAGACGATCACGACCTCAGTGCGCAGGACCGGGCGCTGCGTGATCGTGCACGAGGCGACGCTGACCTCGGGCTTTGGCGCCGAGCTTGCGGCGCAGGTGCAGGCCGAGTGCTTCTGGCATCTCGAGGCCCCGGTCGAACGGGTCGCGGGATGGGACACCCCTTACCCGCATACCGCGGAATGGGATTATTTCCCCGGCCCGGCGCGGGTTGCCGCCGCCTGCCGGCGCGTGATGGAGACCTGAGCATGGGAGTTTACCTGATCCGGGTGCCCGATATCGGCGAGGGGATCGCCGAAACCGAAATCGCCGAATGGCTCGTAGCGCCGGGTGATCTGGTGGCCGAGGACCAGCCGATCGCGGCGGTGATGACCGACAAGGCGACGGTCGAGATCCCGGCTCCGGTCGCGGGCCGGGTGATCGCCTGCGCCGCCGCGCCGGGCACGGTGCTTGCGGTCGGCGCCGAGCTGATGCGCCTTGAGGTCGAGGGCGCGGGCAATGCCGAAGCGACGCCGCCCGCAGCCCGCCCCGTACCCCGGCCCGAGGCCCCGCCGGCCCCCGCCCCGGCTTCTGCCGCGGCCCCGGCCCGGCCCGAGGTCCCGCCTCCGTCCCGCCCGACCGCCGCACAGCCCTCCGCCGCCCCGGCACAGCCCTCTGCGATCCCGGACCGGCCGCTCGCCGCCCCCTCGGTGCGTGCCCTCGCCCGCGAGCGCGGCCTCGATCTGCGGCAGATCACCGGCACCGGCCCCGGCGGGCGGATCCTGCGCACCGATGTCGAGAGCTTCGAGCCCGCCGCAGCCAGGGGCGGACGGCGGCGCAACCTGTCGGTCGAGGAAATCCCGGTGATCGGGCTGCGCCGCAAGATCTCGGACCGGATGCAAGCCGCAACGGCGGTACCCCATATCACCATCGTCGAGGAGGTCGAGGTCAGCGCGCTCGAAACCCTGCGCGCGCGGCTCAATGCCCGCGCCGCTGCCCGCCCCGGCGCGGCGCGGCTGACGCTGCTGCCTTTCCTCGCGCGGGCGATCGTCTGCGCCGTGGCCGATCAGCCCGGGCTGAACGCGCATCACCTGACCGACGCCACACAGGGGCCGGCGCGGCTGCGCCGCTTCGGCGCCGTCCATCTCGGGATCGCGACGCAGACGCCCTCGGGCCTCGTCGTGCCGGTGCTGCGCCATGCCGAGGCGCTCGGGCTCGGCGAGACCGCGGCCGAGATCGCCCGCCTGGCCGAGGCCGCGCGCGGCGGCACCGCCACCCGCGAGGAACTGAGCGGCTCGACCATCACCATCACCTCGCTCGGGGCGCTTGGCGCGATCGCCACCACCCCGATCCTGAACCTGCCCGAGGTCGCGATCATCGGGGTGAACCGGATCGCCCAGAGGTTGTTCTGGACCGGCATCGGCTTCGAGCCGCGACCGATGATGAACCTGTCGTGCAGCTTCGATCATCGCGTCGTCGACGGCTGGGACGGCGCCGTCTTCGTGCAGCGGCTCAGGGAGCTGCTGGAAACCCCCGCCCTTTTGTTTGCCGAGGTGTGACATGCGCGAGATCTCCTGCAAGCTGCTGGTCATCGGCGGCGGCCCCGCCGGCTATGTCTGCGCGATCCGGGCCGGGCAGCTCGGGCTCGACACCGTGCTCGTCGAGGAGGCGGCGCTCGGCGGCACCTGCCTGACCGTGGGCTGCATCCCCTCGAAGGCGCTGATCCACGTCGCAGCCGAATACGAACGCGTCGCGCGCCTGTCCGAAACCGCCGTGGCCGGGGTGCACTGCCACGGCGCCACACTCGATCTCGGCGCGGCGATGGTCTGGAAGGACGGCATCGTGCAGCAGCTTTCGACGGGCGTGGCGGCCCTGCTGCGCAAGGCCGGGGTGCGGGTGATGCACGGGGCCGCGCAGCTGCGCGACGGCAAGAGCGCCGATGTCGAGACCGCCGGGGGGCCGGTCTCGGTCCGCGCCGAAACGCTGGTGATCGCCACCGGCTCCGAACCCGTCGCGCTTGCCGCCCTGCCCTTCGGCGGCGACATCCTGTCCTCGAGCGGCGCGCTTGCGCTGACCGAACTGCCGCACAGCCTCGCCGTCGTCGGCGGCGGCTATATCGGGCTCGAGCTCGGCATGGCCTTCGCGCGGATGGGCAGCCGCGTCACCGTGATCGAGGCGGGGGATCGGGTCCTGCCGGCCTGGGACGCCGAGCTGACCGCCCCCGTCGTCAGGGCGCTCGGCCGGATCGGCGTGACGGTGCACACCGGAGCACGGGCCGAAGGCTATGCCGCGGGCGTGCTGCGGATCCGCCGCGGCGACAGCACCGAGGAGATCGCGGCGCAGAAGGTTCTCGTCACCGCCGGCCGCCGGCCGCGCGCCACCAGCGCCGGGCTCGACCGGCTCGATCTGGCGATGGAGGGGCCCTTCCTGCGCATCGACGCGGCCTGCCGCACCTCGATGCAGGGGGTCTATGCGATCGGCGACGTCACCGGCGAGCCGATGCTCGCGCATCGCGCGATGGCGCAGGGCGAGATGGTGGCCGAGCTCGTCGCCGGGACCCGGCGGCACTGGGACCATCGGGCGATCCCGGCGGTGTGCTTCACCGATCCCGAGATCGTCTCGGTCGGGCTGTCGCCCGTCGAAGCCGCGGCACGCGGCCCGATCCGCAGCGCGGTCTTCCCGTTCCAGGCGAATGGCAAGGCGCTGACCGAAGATCGCGACGAGGGATTCGTGCGGGTCACCGCCGATGCTGCCGCCGGCGAGATCCTCGGCATTCAGGCGGTGGGGGCCGGGGTGGCCGACTTCGCCGGGGAATTCGCCCTGGCTATCGAGATGGGCGCGACGCTCGAGGATATCGCCGCGACGATCCACGCCCACCCGACCCGCGGCGAAGTGTTCCACGAGGCCAGCCTGCGCAGCCTCGGGCGGGCGCTGCACCTCTAGCGCGGCTCAGCCGAGACGCGCACAGACCGCCTCGGTGATCTCGGCCGAGCCATACCGGCCACCGAGATCGCGGCCGAGGACGCCCTCGGCGATCGCCGCCTCGACCGCCTGCCGCAGCCGGCGCGCACCGGCCCCGAGCCGGGCGTCGGCGTGCCGCGTGGCAAGCCAGTCGAGCATGGCGGCCGCCGAGAGCAGGGTGCCATAGGGATTGGCGATCCCCTTGCCGGCGATATCGGGGGCCGAGCCATGCGAGGCCTGAAACAGCCCCTGCGTCACGCCGATCTCGGCCGAGGGCGCGAGCCCCAGCCCGCCGATCGTCGCCGCCGCAAGATCGGAAAGGATGTCGCCGAACATGTTTTCGGTGACGATCACGTTGTAATGGCCGGGGCGGGTCACGAGATACATCGCCATCGCGTCGATCAGCCCGTGCTCGGCCTCGATCTCCGGATACTCCGCCGCGACCTCGTCGAACACCGCGCGAAAGAAGGCATAGCTGCGCAGCACATTCGCCTTGTCGACACAGGTCACCCGCCTGACCCCGTCGGCCGGCGCCCCGCGCGAGCTCCGCGCCAGCTCGAAGGCCTGCCGCACGATCCGCTCGACGCCCTTGCGGGTCTGCACCAGCGTGTCAACGGCCAGCTCGCCGCGCAGCTGCGCGCCGGCGCCGCGGGCGGCATAAAGCCCCTCGCTGTTCTCGCGCACGATCACGTAGTCGATCCCCCCCGGTGCGACCTCGGCAAGCGGCGAGCGCACCCCGGGATAGAGCCGGATCGGCCGGATATTGGCAAAAAGGTCCAGCTCGAAGCGCAGCCGCAAGGTGAAATCGAGCCCCGCCTCGGTGCCGTCCGGATGCACGATGCCGGGCAGGCCCGCCGCGCCGTGCAAGATCGCATCGGCGTCGCGGCAGGCGGCATAGGTCGCCGCGGGAAAGCTCTCGCCGCTGCGGCGATAGAGCTCGGCCCCGGCAGGATGCTCGCGCAGGACGAGCGGCCCGGCCGGACCGAAAAGCGCGTCGAGGCAGCGCACCGCAGCGGCCGCGACCTCCGGTCCGATGCCGTCGCCCGGCACCACCGCGATCTGGTAGATGTCCTTCATCCCGGCCCCTCCCCGCTCAGATGCAGCGCCCGCCGTCGACTTCCATCGCGACGCCGGTAATCATCGAGGCCTCGTCCGAGCACAGGAAGGCCGCGGCATTGCCCATGTCGGCGGGGGTCGAGAACCGCCCAAGCGGGATCGTCGAGAGGAACTTCGCCCGCATCTCGGGCGTGTCGGCCCCCATGAAGGTCGCCAGCAGCGGCGTGTCGCCGGCGACCGGATTGATCGCGTTCACCCGGATGCCGAAGGGCGCAAGCTCGACCGCCATCGCCCGCGTTGCGGTGATCACCCAGCCCTTCGAGGCATTGTACCAGGTCAGGTTCGGCCGCGGCGAGACCCCGCCGGTCGAGGCGACATTCAGGATCGCCCCCGATTTCTGCGCCTTGAAGTGCGGCACGATCACCCGCGCGCCGTGATAGAGCGAGCGCATGTTGACAGTGGCGATGCGGTCGAAGGTCGCCTCGTCGAGCGCGTCGAGCGGCGTCGGCACATGGCCGACACCCGCGTTGTTCACCAAGATGTCGAGCCCGCCGAAGGCTGCCAGCGCCAGATCGCGCGCCGCCTCGAAGCCTGCTGCCTGCGACACGTCGCCGGTGATCGCCCGCGCCGCCGGACCGGCCACCGCCGCCACGCGCCCGGCCGCCGCACCGTCGCGGTCCATCACCACGACCCGTGCCCCCTCCGCCGCCATCTTGGCCACGATGCCCTCGCCAAACCCAGATCCGCCGCCGGTGACGATCGCCACCTTGCCTTCCAGACGCATGTTTTCCTCCCCTGGCCCCGAAACGGCCCTGCCGCGCAGAATGGCCAAGGGGGCTTGGCGGGACCAGTCGCTTTATCTGAACGCGGGATCAGTTTTCCTTCCTTGAGCCCCGGGGGCCGGGGCGGGCATGATCCGGCCCGAGGGAGGACTTTCAGATGACGGACTGGGCTGCGCGCGCGGGCGCGCTTTATGACGGCGGCTTTCGCCCGATGTTCATCGGCGGGGCCTGGGTGCCGGCGCGCTCGGGTGCGGTGATCGAGGCACGCAACCCCGCGACCGGGGCGCGTCTGGCCACCGTGCCGCGCGGCGCGGCCGCCGATGTCGAGGCCGCGGTCGCCGCAGCACGCCGTGCCTTCGAGGGGCCGTGGTCGCGCTTCACCCCGTTCGAGCGTCAGGCCCTGCTGCTGCGCATCGCCGAACGCTTCGAGGCGGAATGGGAAACGCTGTGCCTGTCGGACACGCTCGACATGGGCATGCCGATCGCGCGCACCCTTGCCAACCGCCGCCGGGTGATCGGCATGCTGCGTTTCTATGCCGGCCAGGCAGTGGCGCTGCACGGTGCGACGATCCCGAATTCCTTCCCGGGCGAGATCCTGTCGCAGACGGTGAAGGAGCCGGTCGGCGTCGTCGGCGCGATCATCCCCTGGAACGCGCCGATTGCGGGATCGGTGTGGAAAGTGGCGCCGGCGCTCGCTACCGGCTGCACCGTGGTGCTGAAACCCTCCGAGGAGGCCTCGCTCACGGTGCTGCTGATCGCGCGGCTGATGCAGGAGGCGGGCCTGCCCGAGGGCGTGGTGAACATCGTCACCGGCACCGGCGCCGAGGCGGGTGCGGCGCTCGCCGCGCATCCGGGCGTCGACAAGATCGTCTTCACCGGCTCGACTGCGACCGGTCAGGCGATCGCGCGCGCCGCGACCGGCACTTTGAAACGGGTATCGCTCGAGCTGGGCGGCAAGTCGCCGGTGATCGTGTGCCGCGATGCCGACATCGACAAGGCGGTGCCGGTCGCGGCGATGGCGGTCTTCGCCAATTCCGGGCAGATCTGCATCGCCGGCTCGCGGCTGTTCGTTGCGCGCGAGATCCACGACAGCTTCGTCGCCCGCGTCGCCGACTATGCGCGCGGGCTGCGCATCGGCCATGGCATCGACCCGGAAACCGAGATCGGTCCGATCATCTCGGCCCGGCAGGCCGACCGGATCGAGGATTTCCTCGCCGCCGGCCCCGGCGAAGGCGCCGAGCTGCTTGCCGGCGGCCGCGCGCTGTCGGGCCCGGGCTTCGAGGGCGGCCGCTTCATCGCCCCGACGGTCTTCGGCGGCGTCACCGACGAGATGCGCATCGCGCGCGAGGAGATCTTCGGCCCAGTGATCTCGGCCCTGCCCTTCGACACGTTCGAGGAGGTGGTGGCGCGCGCCAATGCCACGCCCTACGGGCTTGCGGCGGGGGTCTTCACCACCCATCTCGGCACCGCACACAAGCTGGCGCGACGGCTGCGGGCGGGCTCGGTCTGGGTGAACATGTATCACGCGATCGACCCGGCGGTGCCGTTCGGCGGGGTGAAGATGTCGGGCTACGGGCGCGAGGGCGGCATCGAGCATCTCGACGAATATCTCGACACCAAGGCGATCTGGATCAACACCGACTGAGGCGCCCACGGGGCACCGGGCGGGGCGCCTCAGCCCTTGCCCAACTCGGTGCGGATCAGCGCCATCAGCTGCTCGGAATAGCTGTGCTGGACATAGCCGCGCGCCGTCAGGATGCCGACCGCGCGCCCCGCGCTTGCGTCGCTGATCGGCACCACGCGGAACTCGGCCGAGGGCAGCATCGGGATCGCGATATTGGGCACCACCGCGACGCCGAGCCCCGCCGCGGCAAGCGCGATCGCGGTATAGGCGTTCTGCACCTCGTACTGGATATTCAGCCGGATCTGCGCCTCGCCCGCGATGCGGTCGACCAGCGCGCGGATCGCGGTCTGCCGGTCGAGCACGATCAGCGGGAACTGCGCCACCTCGGCAAGGGTCAGCGCCGCACCGCCCTCGTCGAAATCGGCAGGCAGGCAGGCGACGAGCCGGTCCTCGAGTATCGGCTCGAAATTGAACTCGGCAAGGCCCGGGATCTCGGGCCCGATATAGAGTTCGACCTCCTGTTCCTGCAGCAGCGTCAGCGCGCCGCTCGGCGGCGTCTCCCGCACATCGACCACCGAACGCGGATAGCGCAGCTTGAAGGTGGCGAGGATGGTGCCGAGCCGGGTCGAGGCAAGGGTCGGAGCGCAGGCGATCTTGACATGGCCGCGCCGGTTCGCGGTGACCTCGGACAGGCGCAGCAGCGCGGTCTGCACATCCGACATCGCGCGGCTGACCTGCTCGTACAGCATCTTGCCCTCGGGCGTCAGGTTCGCACGCTGCGGGGTGCGCACGAACAGGCTGATGCCAACCTGTTCCTCGAGGTCGCGGATCTGCATCGACACGGCGGAGGGCGAGCGGTTGCTCTCTTCCGCGGCCTTGCGGAAGCTGCCGTATTCGGCGGCCAGCAGAAAGGTCTGCAGCAGCTTCAGATTGACGTTGTTCGCGGCCATCGGCGGTTTCGGTCCCTCCCCCCTGTCCCGATACGGGGCGACAGGGCCTGCGGCAAGAGCCTCCACGATCTCAGTGCACCGCGGCGAACATGATCTTTTCCTCGCTCGCCTCAGCCATCGTCATCTCCTCGACGATCTTGCCGCGCTTGGCGACGAGGACGCGGTCGGAAACCGCCATGATCTCGGGCAGGTAGGAGGAGATCACCACGACGGCAAGGCCCTGGTCGGCAAGTTCGTGGATCAGCTGGTGGATTTCGACGATGGCGCCGACATCGACGCCGCGCGTGGGCTCGTCGAAGATCACCAGCTTCGGTTTCTGGATCAGTGATTTCGCAATCACCACTTTCTGCTGGTTGCCACCCGACAGCTCGATCATCCGCGCCCGGTCGGAGATCTGCCGCAGCCGCAGCCGCCCGCCCCATTCCCTTGCCAGTTCCGCCGCCCGGCGCAGCGGCACCGGCGTGAGCGGGTTGCGCCCGGTCGAGAGCTCCCCCAGAAGCAGGTTCTGCCCCGCGGTCATGGTCTCGAAGAAGCCGTCGAGCTTACGGTCCTCGGTGACATAGACGATGCCGTCGCGCATGGCCGGGCGCGGCACGCGGTAGCGCACCGGGCGGCCGTTCAGCCGGATCTCGCCGCCATGCATGAAGTCGCGCTTGAGCACGCCGGCGACGACCTTGGCCATCTCGCTGCGCCCGGCCCCGACCAGACCAAAAATCCCCGTCACCTGCCCGCCGAAGACGGAGAAGGAGGCATTGCGCACCATCGTGCCGCACGACAGGTTCTCGACGCTCAGCACCTTCTCGCCATAGGGGCGCGGCTCGCGCGGGGCGGCGCCGTGCAGGGTCTCGGTCAGGCTGCGCCCGACCATCGCCTGCACGATCGAGGCGCGGGTGAAGTCGCGCGCCGGGCCGGTCGCCGCCAGCGTGCCGTCGCGCAGCACGGTGATCCGGTCCGACACCTGCAGCGCCTCCTCGAGCGCATGGGTGATGAAGACGATCGCCGTGCCCTGCGCCTTCATCCGTTCGAGCAGCATGAAGAAATGCTTTTTCTCCTCGGGGGTCAGCGTCGCCGTCGGCTCGTCGAAGATGATCACCCGCGCCTTGTGATGCACCGCGCGGGCGATCTCGACCATCTGCTTCTGCGCCGCGCCGAGGGTCGAGACCTGCGCCGTCGGATCGACCTGAAAGCCCATGCCGACAAGGAACTGCCGGGCCTCGATGTAAAGGCCGCGCAGCCGGTTGAACATCTTCTCGTCGCCGAGATAGATGTTCTGCGCCACGGTCATCGCGGGCACGAGATTGGTCTCCTGAAAGACCATCACGATGCCCTGCGCCAGACCGTCGGCCGGCCCCTTCAGCGTGATGTCCCGGCCGTCGAGCAGCATCTGCCCGCGGCTGAGCCGATAGACCCCCGCCATCACCTTGGTCAGGGTGGACTTGCCCGCGCCATTCTCGCCAAGCAGCGCATGGATCTCGCCCTTGCGCAGGGTGAAATCGATGTCCCGAAACGCCGGGATGCCGGCAAAGCTCTTGGTCGCGTTGCGAAATTCGATGATCGTGCTCATCCGTGCCTCAGCTTTCCCGGGCCACGCCCCGAAGGCGCAGCAGCTTGCCGTTGCCCTTTGCCGCCACGAACAGGTCGTCGCCCCGCTCGCAGGCCGAGACGCAGCCATGCGCCGCGCCATCGGCGCGCGAATGGAAGCTGCGCAGCGGCTGCATCTGCGGCGAGCATTGCACGACGAGCCCGTAGGAGCGGGTTTCCGAGAAGGGTTTCGTCACCCCCATCCGGCGCAGCTGGCTGCCCTGCATCGGCTCGCGGAACGAGGCCCCGGAGACGAGTGCGGGCGCCATCCAGTAAGGTTCCGGCACCTCGGCCAGCATCCGCCGCCGATAGCCGTCCTCGCGCAGGATGAACTCGACGAGCTGGTTGCGGCAGGAATAGAAGCTGAGCCAGAATCCCGCCCCGGTCGCCGGCGCGATCCGTGCCGGATAGGCCGGCAGATGCGGCAGCACGGTCTCGATCCGGCCGCTGGCCAGATCGACCGCGACGATGCGGTGGCGCCAGCTTTCGGCAAGCCAGACCCGGCGCGAGCCGGTCGCCGCCACCCCCGCGGCCCAGTGCAGCCCGGTGACGATGCGCTCTGCCCTGCCGCTCGCCAGATGCAGTTTCCACAGGCTGCCGCTCGCCCCCTTCTCCATCAGGTCGCGCCGCCAGTCGCGCGCCCGGTTCACCGCCGAGCCCTCGGTGACCAGAAGCGTCTCGGTGTCGAGGAAGGCAAGCGCGGTCGGGTGGCGCGGCCCCGCCCCGTCATCGCCGAAGCTGCGCCCATCATGGGCCCCGCCGAGGATCGTCACCCCGGCGCCGTCAAGGCCGATCGCCAGCATGCCCTTGCCGGCGGCCAGCGCGGTGATCTCGCCGGCGCGGGTGGCAATCTCCTCGGCCGGGCGCCCGCTCCAGCTCAGCCGCAGCACCCGCCCGCCCGAAGAGGCGATCAGCCCCTTTTCGGTCGCACAGAGATTGTCGACGCCGCGCAGCGTCGCGAAGACCTCGGCCTCGTCGAGCGCGGTATCGGGCAACAGCGGCCCGTCGAAGATCGGCACGGTGATCGCGGCCTCGCCGCGGCCGAGGCGGCGGTCGATGAAACGGCGGATGGCGGTGGTCATTTTGCCCCCCAGTAGGTGTCCACGCCGCACCAGCTCTGGTCGGCCTGCGGCAAGGCGAGCCGGCCCATGCGGTTGTTGAAGATGCCGCACAGATAGAGCGCGCCGCGGTGCTCGCGCATCGAGGTGATCATCGGGTGCCGGGTGCCGCCGAGATCCCAGTAGCTTTCGAGGATCTCGCCCTGCTCGTTGAACTTGAGCACGCAGCCGGTGTTCAGGTTCGGCATCAGCCAGGCGTCCTGCGACACCCGCCGCGCCATCCGCCGGCGGAACCCCGGCATCTCGAGCGCGAGGTCGAGCGCGGGCGTGCGCGCGCCCATCAGCGCCAGCCAGTAGTTCCCGTCCGAGGCGCGGTTGATGTTGTCGGGATAGCCCGGCAGTCCCTCGATCACCCGCTCCATCCGGCCCTTTTTCGGCCCGGCGTAATAGTAGCGGTTGATCCGGCAGCCCCAGCTTTCGGCGAAAAGCACCGAGACCCCGTCATAGGAGGTGCATACGCCGTTCGGGAAGACGAGATCACCGAGCACGGTGCACGTCGCTTTCGTCCTCGGGTCGTAGATGATGAGCCGGCCGTTGCCGCGGCTTTCGAGCGCGTCGGCGTACCAGTCATGCATCTCGAAGCGCACCGTCGCCTCGGAGAAGATGATCCGGCCGTCGGGCAGGATGTCGCAATCGTCGGCGAGCTTCATCACCGAATCATCGGCCACCGAAGTCCAGCTGCGGTTGGTCTCGGCGGTGAGCAGGCGGACCTCGCCGCCCGGCGTGACCTGATAAAGCCCCATGCCGCCGACACAGACCGCCATGTTGCCCTCGGCGTCGAAGGTCATTCCCTGCGGCGCGCCGCCGGTATGGGCGAAGATCTCGTGCCGGGTGTAGTCGGGGGCGAACCAGCGCACGATGTCGCCATCGCGCGAGCCGGTGTAGAGGTTGTCGTCGCGGTCGAAGATCACGTCCTCGGCCCCGTCCATGATGCCGAGCCCGATCGGTTCGGCGGCGCGCAGCCGGTCGTTTGGCTGCATCACCCCGCTGTCGGTCGGAATCGCTTCGGGCAGCTTCGCGAAGGTCGGCGAGATATAGACCGCGCGCAGCAGCTTGTGGCGGTTCTTCACCCAGCGCACATCGAGAAAGACCGCCGCCACCAGCACCAGCCCCAGCAGAAGCTGGTTCACCGGCCCGGGGATCGCGAGGGCGAGCAACGCGCTCGACAGGATCAGCACGAAGACCGTGCCCATCAGCGCCTTCGCCACCGAGCCGCGCCCGCCGCCCAGCGAGATCCCGCCGAGCACCGTCGCGGTCAGCGCCTGCAGCTCGAGCCCGGCGCCGATGTCGGAGGCCGCCGAGCCGATCCGTGCGGCGAACAGGAAGCCGCCGAGCGCCACCAGGACCGAACACAGCACATAGGCCGAGAACACCGTCCGCCGCACATGGATGCCCGCATTATGGGCCGAGCGCCGCGCCCCTCCCACCGCGAGCAGCCGCCAGCCATAACGGCCGCGCGACAGCACGACATGCAGCGCAAGCGCAATCGCCGCCATCCCCCAGAACGAGACCGGCAGCCCCGCCAGATGCCCCATGCCGAGCACGTCATAGGCCGGGGAATTCGGCGCGTTCATCACGATGTCGGTCGAGATCTTCGGGAACACGATATCGAAGATCGAGCGCCCGATGATCAGCGTGACGAGCGTGGTGAGGAAGGCGCGCATCCGCAGCACCCCGACCAGGAAGCCGTTCACCGCACCGCAGGCGGCGCCAACGGCCAGCGTCAGCGCAAGCCCTGCGGGCAGGCTCAGCCCGAGCACGTTCATGCCGTAAAGCGCCGCGGTCACCGCCAGCGCATAGGTCGACCCCACCGAAAGGTCGATCCCGCCGGAGATCATCACCACGGCCAAGCCCAACACCACGAGCCCGAGTTCGGCCAGCTCGCCCGAGAGGATCGACAGCGTGCCGAATTCGAAGAACCGCGGCACGATCGGGCCGAAGATCGCGATCATCAGCACGAGAGCGAAGAAGGGGATCGCACTGTCGACCCATTTCTTCGTCAGTATCTCGCCGAAGACGTGATCGGGCAGCAGCCGATAGCGCAGTCGGACGAAGGTGTCGGTCAGGCTCATGGTGGCGTCCTTACTTCAGCTGGTCGAGGGTCCAGCAGTTGCGCCCGGTCGCATTGCTCTTGTCGACGCGGGTGATCGGGCCGAAGAACACGGTCTTCTCGGCGCCAGCCTGGCGCTCGGGGTGTTGCAGCAACTCCGAGATCTGCTGCGCCGCGATCTCGGCCTGGATCGGCGCATTGAAGTTGTAGACGACGTCGAGCAGGCCCTTGCCGATGCTGTCGCAGGCGGTCGCGGCGCCCGCGCCATTGGTCACGATCGTCACCTGATCCTGCTTGCCCGCCGCCAGCACCGCCGCGCCCGCGCCGACCTCGGCATTGTCCCAGATCCCCATGATGCCGCACAGATCGGGGTGCTGCTGCAGCACCGTCTCGGTGATCTGGCGCGCCTTCTCGCTGTCGTAATCGGCGGGCTGGTCGGAGACGAGTTCGAGCCCCGGGTTCTCGGCGAGGATCTGGTTCAGCCCCTCGCGCATGTAGATGTTGGCCGCCCCGGTCTGCACGCCGGCAAGCCAGACGATCTTCTTCGAGGGCGCGCCCGGCGCCATACAGGTCTTTGCCAGCTCGCCCGCCTCGAGCCGGCCCATCTCGATCCAGTCGTTGCCGACATAGCTGTCGGTCTGGGTGATCGACTGCATGTTGATCTGCAAGATCTTGATCCCCGCCTGCTGCGCCTGCTTGAGCGCGCGGGCATAGGTCTGCACGTCGGGGTTCTGCACGATCAGCACATCAGGTTTCTCGGCGATCGCGCCCTGCAACGCCCGGATCCCCGCCGCGGTGTCCATGTTCGGATCGCGCACTTCGAAGCTGAAGCCATAGCGCGCGGCGTGGCGCTGCCAGACCGCGGTCCAGGCCTGGTTCAGGTCCATCCCCTGCGACAGCGGCACGAAGATCACCTTCTTGCCCTTCGTCGCCTCGAGATAGGCGGCGCGGCCGACCTGCTCGATCTGTTCGGCCATGAGCGGCTGCGCGCATAGGGCAGCCGTCGCCAGCGCCGCGAAGGCGGCTTTCTTCAGGAACGTCATCGCTTTCCTCCCTTGGATGACCCGGCGATCAGATGTCGCCGCTTTGAGATGTCTGCTCGTCGCGCGGGTTGATCGCCGCATCGAGCGCCAGCGCTGCCAGCAAGATCACGCTCTTGATCAGGTTCTGGCTGGTGTAGCTGAAGTTCAGGATGGTCATGCCGTTGATCAGGATGCCGACAAGCACGGTGCCGACAAGCACGTTGCGCACCCCGCCCTGGCCGCCCGACAGGCTGATCCCGCCCAGAACGACGACGAGCAGCACGTCATAGATCAGCGTCGAATTGTAGAGCCGGGTGTTGATGCTCGAGACGAGGCCGGTGAGCAGGATCCCGGCGAGATAGGCGATCAGTGCGGCGACGATATATTGCGCGACCAGCACCGGCCGCGTCGGCAGCCCCATGGTGCGCGCGGCATGGGGGTTGTCGCCGGTCGCATAGACAAAGCGGCCAAAGCGGGTGAGCCGCAGGAAGGCCGCCACCAGCGCCGCGAGCGCGAGAAAGATCGCCACCGAGGCCGGCAGGCCAAGGAAGGTGCCCGAGCCGATGAAGCTCAGCCAGGCGACATTCGCCGGCGCATAGAGCACATCCGAGCTGAACGCGACCCGGCCGCCACCATAGATCACCGAGGCCATGGCCAGGGTGGCGAAGATCGGCGGGATCTCGGCCACCGCGATCAGCAGCCCGGTGACCAGCCCGCAGGCCGTCACCAGCCCGCCGCCGATCACGATCGCACCGAAAAACCCCTGCCCGAGCGTCGTAAGCCAGATCGCGAAAGCGACGCCGACGACCATCACCGCGACCATCGTCAGGTCGATGCCGCGCCCGACGACAATGAAGCCCATCCCGGTCGCGAGCGTACCCAGGATCGCGACATTCTTCAGCAGCGCAAGGATGTTGCCCTGGGTCAGGAAGTTGTTGAGAAATATCGAAAACACCACGAAGAGAAGCGCGGCGATCGCGGTGACGACGCTTTCTTGCGTGATCTTGACGCGCCGACCGGAACCGGTCGGCTGCGGGGTGTCCCCGGCCATGTCTTGTCCTCCCTTGACGCCGTCTGCCGCGGCGCGCGCTCCCCCACGCGCCTGCGGCCGGCCTGTCCTCCGGGTCGGATCATCCCGCCTGACCCCGCCGGGCTCAATTGCGTTTTTCTGATGGGCCGTTAAGAAAACGCCGCCCGGCGCCGCGACGCGGACACCCGGCGGCGCGCACTCAGAACCGCAGCGAGCGCAGCCCCACGGTGCGATCGACGATCACCACCGCAACGAAGGTGACGCCGATGCTTACCGTCGCGATCGCCGCGGCGGTCGGATCGAAGTTGAACCGCAGATAGTCGAAAAGCTCGAGCGGCAGCGTGTTCATCCCTACCGATTTCAGCAAGAGCGAGATGTTAAAGATGTCGAAGGAGATCACGAAGGCGAAGAGACAGCCGGTGATCAGCCCCGGCTTCACCGCGGGCAGCGTCACCCGGCGGAAGGTCATCCAGCCCCCCGCGCCAAGCGAGCGCGCCGCCTCCTCCTGCGAGCGGTCGAAGTTGAAGAGCGCCGAGGAGACATTGAGGAAGACATAGGGGAAGGTGACGATGATATGGCCCACCTGGATCGCGAGGCCGTAATTGTTCCCCACGCCGAGCTCGAAGAAATAGAAAAGGAGCGCGATCGCGGTGAGGATCTCGGGCACGAGAAGCGGCGCCGACATCAGCAGACGCAGCGGATTGGCCAGCCGCGGCCCGGCGAAGCGCACGACATAGATCGCCGCGAGCGTGCCGATCACCCCGTTCACCACCGCCGCCACCGCGGCCAGCAGCAGCGAGTGCAGCGTCGCGTCGAGGAAGCGGGTGTTGTGAAAGAGCGCCACGAACCAGCGCAACGACATCCCCTCGATCGGCAGCGAGAGGAACTCGCCCGCATTGAAGGACAAGATCACCACAAGGAGGATCGGCGACATCAGGAACAGATAGATCGCCGTCACCAGCAGGGTGAAGAGATGGTCCCAGACGGTCTTGCGCCCGTTCATGGCAGCCTCCGCATCGCGCGCGCCGTCAGGCGCAGGTAGACGACGATGATCGCGAGCGTGATCGCCGACATGAAGATCGCAAGCGCCGCCCCCGCCGGCCAGCGGAAGCTGTCGACGAGATATTGCACGACGAGCACCGACATCGTCCGCCCCCTGGTGCCACCGAGCATCGCCGGCGTCACATAGGCCGAGATCGACAGCACGAAGACGAGGATCGCCCCGGCCTGGATGCCCGGAAGGCTGAGCGGCAGCGTCACCTTGAGGAAGGTGCGCAGCCGCGAGGCCCCAAGCGAGCGCCCCGCCGCCGCAAGATCGGGGCTGATCGCCTGCAGATTGCCCAGAAGCGGCAGGATCACGAAGGGCAGGAAGACATGGATCAGCGCGATGGTGACGCCAAGCGGCGTGTTGAGCAGCAGGATTGGCCGCTCGATCAGGCCGAGCGATTTCAGCGCGCCGTTGATGACGCCGTTGTTCGACAGGATGATCATCCAGGCGAAGGTGCGCACCACCATGCCGACGAGCAGCGGCGAGATCACGAAGATATAGAGCATCGAGGCCCAGCGGCTGCGCAGGTTGGCCAGATGATAGGCCACCGGATAACCAAGGAGCAGCGTCACCACGGTGACTGTCAGCCCCATCCGGAGCGAGCGCCCGACGATGCCCCAGATGAAGGGATCGGTGACGATCTGCGCGTAATGGGAAAGCGTGAAGCCCTCGCCATAGACCGCGCGGGTGTCGGCGGTGCGCAGGCTCATCACCACGATCGAGGCATAGGGCAGCACGAGGAAGCCCACCAGCAGCACGAGCGCCGGCACGATCATCCACCACACCCGCTTGCGTGTCGCCGCGATCATCGCGCGATCACCCAGCCATGGCGCGCGGCAAAGCCGAGCGTGAGCTCCGCCCCGACCGCCACCGCAGCATCCGCGTCGAGCAGCGCCGAGATCTCCTGGCCCGAAGGCAGCTCGACCACGACCAGCAGCGCCGAGCCCTGATAGACCGCCTTCTTCACCCGCCCGGTCATCGCGTTCTCGGCCAGCCCCGGACGCAGCTTCTCGGGCCGGATCATCAGATGCACCGGGCCCGAGACCGCCTCGGGCCCATGCGCACGCAGCCGCCCTGCGGCGGTCTCGACCACGATCATCGCGCCCTCGCGGCCAAGCACGGTGCCCTCGATCACGTCGGAATGGCCGATGAACCCCGCCACCATGCGCGAGGCGGGACGCTCGTAGATCTCCTTCGGGGTGCCGCATTGCGCGACCACGCCCTTTTCCATCACCACGATGCGGTCGGACATCACCAGCGCCTCGCTCTGGTCATGGGTGACATAGATCGTGGTGATGCCGACGCGCTGCTGCAGGTCGCGGATGAAGAAGCGCATGTCGTCGCGCAGCGCGGCGTCGAGATTGGCGAGCGGCTCGTCAAGGAGCAGTACCGCCGGCTCGATCACCAGCGCGCGGGCCAGCGCGACGCGCTGCTGCTGTCCGCCCGACAGTTCCCGCGGGAAGCGCCCCTCGTAGCCCGCAAGCCGCACCATCTCGAGCACCTTGGCGATGCGGGCGGCGCGCTCGGCGGGTGCGACCTTGCGCACCTCGAGCCCGAAGGCGAGGTTTTCCGCCACCGTCATGTGCGGGAAGAGCGCGTAGGACTGAAACACCATGCCGAGGTCGCGATGCTCGGGCGCGACATTGGTCATCTCCCGCGTGCCGAACAGCAGCCGGCCGCGGTCGATCGGCTCGAAGCCCGCGATGCAGCGCAGCGTCGTCGTCTTGCCACAGCCCGACGGCCCGAGCAGCGAGATGAACTCGCCCTGCCCGACCTCGAGATTGATGTCTTTCAGAATGTGCAGATCGCCATAGAACTTGTCGATCCCATCGAGGGTCAGGGTCGTCATCTGGATGCCTTGTGTGCATGGGACCGGGCACCAGAGCGGCGCCCGGTGCCTGTGGTGCCCGGCTCAGCCGATCTCGCGGTTCCAGCGGTCGGTCACCGCGGGGGCGAGATCGACATAGCTGTCCCAGTCGAAGCGGATGATCTCGCTCATCTTCGGCCCGTTGATCGGCAGCCGCGCGGCCAGCGCCGGGTCGAGCACCGAGTCCTTGTTGGACGGCGAGGTGTAGAACGCCTGCGCCATGTTGGCCTGCACGTCCTTGTCGATGAGGTAGTTGATATAGGCGTGTGCCTCGTCCTTCATCGCGCCGGTCCTGACGATGTTGAAGCTCTGCTCGAAGGCAAGCACGCCCTCCTTCGGCGCGACGATCGCGACCGGGGCGCCCTTGTCCTGCAGCATCATGATCTCGGTCCAGTCGACCGGCGCGACGATCACGTCGCCACGCATCAACCCGGCCGCGACCTCGCCCGACCAGGAGGCCTGGGTGAAGGGCACGAGCTCCTGGATCTTCTTGAAGGCGGTGTCGAAATCGGTGTCGCCCGAGCCGAAAAGCTTGCCGGTGAGCCGCAGGAAGAGCTGTGCGCCGGTGTTGCCGATCTGGTAAAGACCGATACGCTCCTTGAACTCAGGGTTTTCCCAAAGGTCGGTCCAGGAGGTCGGCGCGTCCTTCACCATGTCGGTGCGATAGGCGAGACCGATCGGCGAGACGATCGCGCGCAGCCCGTTGTTGCCCGTGTTCACCAGCCCGTCATGCAGCTGCGCGGCATTGGGCAGCTTGGCCATGTCGAGCGGCTCGAAGAAGCCTTCGGCGCGCAGCATGGCGGCGATGTTCTCGTTGCCCATGAAGACGGAATAGGGCGCCTGATCGCCGCCGGCGCGGATCTTCGAGACGAAATCCTTGCCAAGACCGATGTCGAGCTGGGTCGGAATGCCGGTGGCCTTGGTCAGGCCCGGCATCAGGGTTTCTTCCCAGAACTTGGCCCAGGTGCCACCGTAGGTCGGCACCACGAAGGGGGCATTGGCGAAGGCCCGCGAGCCGAAGGCGGCAGCACCCGCGCATGCTCCGAGAGCCGTCAGGAATTGACGTCGTTCGAGTTTCATTGCTGTCTCCCTGTGCGGCCCGTCGTTGCAGGCCGATTGGTCTTGTTGGTGAACCGATTCGTCCCGGCCCTGAAGGAAGCCTACACCTTCCGGGGCACGGGTCAATATTTTGATATTTAAATACGGAAATCATGGGGCTATGATGGGCCCAACGCGAGGGAGAGAGAAATGCCACCGATCGACCGCAGCCAGGGGCTGGCCCGCCAGATCGCCGACAGCCTGCAGGAGGAGATCATGCAGGGCCGCCTCGGCGTGGAGGACCGCCTGCCGTCGGAACAGGATCTGGCCGAACGTTTCGAGGTGTCGCAGCCGACCGTGCGCGAGGCGATGAAGATCCTTGCGGCGAAGAAGCTGGTGCGTTCGAAGCGCGGGCCGAAGGGCGGGGTCTTCGTCGCCGCGCCGTCCCTCGGCACGGCGTCCCAGACGCTGTTCGAAACCACGAACTGGCTCGTCTCGCTCGGAGTCTTCGGGCTGGGCGACATCGTCGAGACCCGGCGCCTGCTGGGCGCGACCTGCGTGCGGCTTGCGGCCGAGCGCGCCACCGAAGAGGACCTTGCCCGGATCGAGGCGGCGTTGCAGGACGTCAATCACAGCGAGGTCTCGGACGAGGAGTTCTGCCGCCTCGACGTCGCTTTCCACCACGCGGTGGCAGAGGCCTGCCACAATGCCGAGCTGAACTTCATCATGGTGATCGTGAACGATTCGCTCATTCCCGCGACCAACATGATCTCCTTCAAGTTCCGCGAGCGCGACAAGGTGATCGCCTTCCACCACGAAATCCACCGCGCGATCGCGGCGCATGACCCGGTGGCGGCCTGTGCCGCCTTCGACGGGCTGATCTCCTATCAGAGCAATGTCTATGACAACGCGCTGCACGCGCGCGATCGCAAGGCCGGGAAATGAGCGCCGGGCTGATCGAGACGCGACGCGAGGACGGGGCGCTGGTGCTGCGCACGCCGGTCGCGCTGTCCGACGATCGGCCTGACATTCTTGACCGGCTCGCGGCCGTCGATCCGCAGCGGGTGCTGATGACCGCGCCCGGGCCCGGGGGGCGCGGCAGCATCACCTATGGTGCGGCGCTGGCCGAAGCGCGGCAGCTGCGCGACTGGCTCGTGGCGGCGCATGGCCTGCGCCCCGGCGCGCGGGTGGCAACGCTGCTGCCCGCCGGCATCGCGGCGCTGCGGCTGCGGCTTGCCTGTCTGTGCGGCGGCTTCGTCCATATCGCGCTGCCGCCCTTTCCGTTCCGCGAACCGGGTGGTGAGGAGGCGACGCGGCTCCTCGCCATCGCCGGGCCCGATCTGCTCGTGCGCCCGCAGGGGCATCCAGCCGCGGGGCTTGTCCTGCCCGACCGCCTGCCCCCTGCCCCGGCGTGCGCCGATGCCCCCACCCGGCCCGAGGAGTGCTGCGCGATCTTCTTCACCGCCGGCAGCACCGGCGCGGCGAAGGGTGTCGCCGTCACCCGCGGCCAGATCTCTGCCTGCCAGGCCGCCGCCACCGCGCTCTGGCCCTTCCTTGCCGAGGGGCCGGTGCTGATCGACTGGATGCCCTGGAACCATGTCTTCGGCGGGCTCGACAACCTGTTCAAGGTGATCTGGAACGGTGGCACGCTGCATCTCGACCGGCCGCCGTCGGAGCACACGATCGGCGCCACGCTCGATCTGATGGAGGCAGTGCGCCCGACGCTCTACATCGGTGTGCCGCTCGGGATGAAGCTGCTGCTCGCCGCGCTCGAGGCCGCCCCCGAGCGCCAGCCCCGGGCATTCGCGCGGCTGCGCCACATCTTTCTCGCGGGGGCGGCGGTCGAGCCCGCGCTCTGGGACCGGCTTGCCGCCTTCGCCCGCCGCAGCGCGCCGCCGATCGCGCTCCTCTCGGGCTATGGCGCCACGGAAACCGGCTCGACCATGTGCCTCAGCCCCGGTGGTGTCGACCGGCCCGGGCTGCTCGGCTGGCCGTTGCCGGGCCACGAAGTCGCGCTCTGCCCGGTCGAGGACCGGACCGAGATCCGCTTCCGCGGCCCGGTGCTCGGGCCCGCCTATCTGACCGAGACGGGCGAGACGCCGCTGCCGCTTGATGCTTTCGGCTTCTACCGCACCGGCGACGCGGGCTTTCTCGACCGCGAGACCGGCTGCCTGCGCTTCGACGGCCGGCTCTCGGAGGATTTCAAGCTTGCGAGCGGGATCAAGGTGCGCACCGGCGCGCTGCGCAGCCAGATCATCCGCGCCTGCGCCCCAGATCTCGAGGACATGGTGCTGGGCGGCGCCGGGCGCGAAGCGCTCTCGGCCGTTCTCTTCGCCGCGCCCGGAGCGGATCGCGACCGGGTCCGCGCAGCGCTGGCGCAATGGAACCGCGAAAACCCCGCCTCCTCGACCCGCATCGCCGCGATCGACTGGGCCGAGGCGCCGCCCGAGGTCGCGCGCGGCGAGGTCTCGGCCAAGGGGCAGATCGTGCAAAGCCGCTTCCTGCGCAATCACGCCGCGCTTTTCGAGGCGCTGGCGGAAGGCACGCGGGGCGAACCCCTCCTCCCGGCGCGGGGCTGAACGCGCCCCCGCGGGGGCGCGCCCTGGTCAGTCGAGCTCTCGGAAGGGCGCGTCGCGCTCCTCGAGGAAGCCGCGCAGCGATTTCTCCTTCAGCAGGCGCATCCAGTACTTGCCTTCCTCAGTGCCGTGCAGGATCGCCGTCGTCTCCCGGTTGTAGCTCCAGGAGCTGTCAAGCCCGGCGGTCTGCTGCATGTGGTTGAGCGCGGCCTTGGCGTATTTGATCGCGGTGCCGGGCATCCGCGCGCATTTGCGCGCAAGCTTCTCGGCCTCGGCCATCAGCTGATCGGCCGGCACCGCCTTGTTCGCGAGATGGATCCGCGCCGCCTCGACCCCGTCGATCAGATCGCCGGTGTACATCAGATAGCGCGCGTGCAGCATCGGCACCGTCCAGGGCAGCATCAGCGTCGGCGGGGCGGAGACGTGGCGCACCTCGGGCTCGCCGAGCTTCGCATCCTCCGCGACCACGATCAGATCGCAGCACATCATCAGCTCGAGCCCGCCCGCAAGCGCATAGCCGTTCACCGCCGCGATGATCGGGATCGGCACCTCGCGGATCACGCCGAAACGGCGCATGTTCTCGCCGATATCCTCGCGCCAGCGGTCGGCGTCCATCTCGAAATCCTCGCCGCCAAGGTCGAAGCCGGCCGAGAATGCCTTGCCCGCGCCGGTCAGGATCACCGCGCGGATCCCGGGATCCTTCGCCGCACGCAAGATCGCCGCCTCGAGCGCGTCGCCCAGTTCCTGGTTCATCGCGTTCATCTTGTCCGGACGGTTCAGCGTCAGGGTGACGAATGCGTCGGTCTCATCCTTGTGCCAAAGCACCACATCTTCGCTCATCCCAGCCTCCCGTCAGGCGATTTCAATCACGGTGCGGCCGCGGGTCTCGCCCGCGACGATCTTCCGCGCAAGTTCGGGCAGCGCCGAGACGGGCGCGACCGTGGTCAGTTCGGCCAGCTTCGCGCGGTCGAGATGCTCGGCCAGATAGGCCCAGGCGCGGTCGCGCTTCGCCGCCGGCGCCATCACCGAATCGATGCCCAGAAGCGCCACGCCGCGCAGGATATGCGGCATCACCGAGCCGGGCAGATCCGCCCCGCCGGCCAGGCCGCAGGCCGTCACCGCGCCGCCGTAGCAGGTCTGGGCAAGGACATTGGCCAGCGTCGTGCTGCCGACGGTATCGACCGCCCCGGTCCAGCGCTCGGCCTGCAGCATCTTGCCCGGCGCCGCCAGTTCGGCACGCTCGACAAAGGCGCTCACACCGAGATCGCGCAGAAAGTCATGCTGCTCGGGCCGCCCCGTCGCCGCAGTGACCCGGTAGCCGCGCTTTGCCAGAAGCGAGACCGCAACCGACCCGACGCCGCCCGCGGCACCGGTCACCAGCACCTCGCCTGCCCCCGGCGCGATCTGCCCCCAGTCCTCGAGCGCGAGCACGCAAAGCGCAGCGGTATAGCCCGCAGTGCCGATCGCCATCGCCTCGGCGGCGCTGAAGCCCTCGGGCAGGCGCGTCAGATGACCCGGCTTGATCCGCTGGAACCGGCTGTAGCCGCCCCATTCGGTCTCCGACAGGCCCCAGCCATTCACCACCACCCGGTCGCCCGGCTGCCACTCCGGCACCCGCGACTCGACCACCACCCCGGCGAGGTCGATCCCCGCCACCATCGGCAGGCGGCGTGCGATCCGGCCCTTGCCCGAGACCGCGAGCCCGTCCTTGTAGTTCAGGCTCGAATGGCTGATCTCGACCAGCACATCATTGTCGGGCAGATCCGCCAGGGTCAGCTGTTCGAAGCCGGCGCGCGGCTTGCCCTCCACATCGCGGATCACCAATGCGGTGAAACTCTCGATCATGTCGATCTCCATCCTCCCGGGGGCCCCGGGTCATCCGGAGCTCATTTTGATATTTAAATATCCAATTGACATTAAGTGCAACAGGAATAGCTTCGAGCCACGCCACTCACGGCTCCCTCCGAAGGCCACCGATGACTGATCCCATCTCCGACACCGGACTTGCCGCACGGCTTCGCCGCCCCGCCACGCCGCAGTATCGCGACGATCAGGCCGGGCTCGGCGGGGCCGAGCCGATTGCCGTCTATGCGCCGCGGGATGCGGCGGAGACGGCGGCAGTGCTGCGCGCCTGCCGGGCGGAAGGGCAGAAACTGGTGGTCCAGGGGGGGCGCACCGGCCTTGCCGGCGGGGCACGTGTCCTGCCCGGCGAGGCGGTGCTGTCGCTCGAGCGTTGCACCTTCGCGCCCGAGATCGACCCGGTCGCGGCGACCCTGCTGGTCGGGGCCGGGGTGACGCTCGAGGCGGCGCAGGCGGCGGCCCGCGACGCGGGGCTGTTCCTCGCCGCCGATCTCGGCGCGCGCGGCTCGGCGCAGATCGGCGGGCTGATCGCGACCAATGCCGGCGGGCCGCTCGCGCTGCGCTACGGCACCTTCCGCCAGCAGGTTCTGGGCCTCGAGGCGGTGCTTCCCGACGGCCGCGTGATCCGCCGGCTCTCGGGCCTTTCAAAGGACAATTCCGGCTATGATCTGAGCCAGCTGCTAATCGGCAGCGAAGGCACGCTCGGGGTCATCACCCGCGCCTGCCTGCGGCTGCACCCGCAACCGCGCGGCCGCCGCGTCGCGCTTTGCGCGCTGGCCAGGCTCGATGATGCACTGCCACTGCTGCAGCGCCTGCGCCGCGAGCTTGGCCCGCTGCTTGCCGCCTGCGAGCTGATCGTCGAGCCGCTGCTGAGTGCGGCCTGCGCAGCGCGCGGCCTGCGCCATCCGCTGCCCGGCTCCGCCGCGCTCGTGCTGATCGAGACCGCGGGGATGAGCCCCGAGGCCGATGATGCGCAGCTCGAGGACACGCTCGGCGCGCTGCTGGCCGAGGCCATCGCCACCGATGCCGTGCTGTCGCAATCCGAACGCGAGAGCGCCACGCTCTGGGGGCTGCGCGAGGGCTGCAGCCATTACCTCTTCGAGATCGGGCCGATCACCAGCCTCGATCTCAGCCTGCCGATCCCGGCGATCCCGCGCTTCGTCGCCGAGGGCGCCGCCCTGCTCGCGCAGATCGCCCCCGACACCCGCGCCCATGCCTTCGGCCATCTCGGCGACGGCAACCTACATTACGTGCTGACCGGCCACCAGCCCGAACCCGTGCTGCGCGCGGTCTTTGCGCTGACTGCCGGAATGGGCGGCGCGATCACCGCCGAACACGGCATCGGCCTCGACAAGGTGGCCTTTCTGCCGCTCTGCCGCCCGCCGGACGAGATCGCCGCGATGCGCGCGATCAAGGCCGCGCTCGATCCCGACACCCTGCTCAACCCCGGACGCATCCTCGGTTGACCCCCGGAGCCGCCATGACCGAACCGCTTGCCCCCACCCCCTCGCTTGATGACCGCTACCGCCAGCCCGAGGGCCGCATCCTCGTCTCCGGCACGCAGGCGCTGATCCGGCTGCTGATCGAGCAGGCCCGGCGCGACCGGGAGGCAGGGCTGAACACCGCCGGCTATGTCTCGGGCTATCGCGGCTCGCCGCTTGCCGGCTTCGACCGCGAGGTCGCCAAGGCCCGCCCTGTCCTCGACGGCGCGCGGATCGTGTTCCAGCCCGGGCTGAACGAGGATCTCGCTGCGACCGCGGTCTGGGGCACGCAGCAGACCGGGCTGACCCAGGGCGCGAAATACGACGGCGTCTTCGCGATGTGGTATGGCAAGGGGCCGGGCGTCGACCGCTCGATGGACGCGATCAAGCATGCCAATGCCGCCGGCACCGCGCCGCAGGGCGGCGTTCTGCTGCTGATGGGCGACGATCACGGCGCGGTCTCCTCGACGCTCGCGCATCAGTCGGAACATGACCTGATCTCGGCGATGGTGCCGATCCTTTCCCCCGCCGGGATCGAGGATTACGTGACGATGGGCCTGGCCGGCATCGCGATGAGCCGCTTTTGCGGGGCCTGGGTCGGCTTCAAATGCCAGACCGAGATCGCCGAATGCACCGCCACGCTCACCCTGCCCGGTCCGGGGCGCTTCGTGACGCCCGAGATCGCACTGCCCGAGGGCGGGCTCTCGATCCGCTGGCCCGATGCGCAGCTCGAGCAGGAACGGCGGCTCGAACACAAGCTGCGCGCGGCACAGGCCTTTGCCCGCGCGAACGGGCTCGACCGAATCTCGGGCCGGGGCAAGCTCGGCATCGTCTCCACCGGCAAGAGCTGGCGTGACCTGACCGGCGCCTTGCGCAAGCTCGGCCTCACCCCCGAGAGCGCCGGGGTGAAACTCCTCAACCTCGGGCTGATCTGGCCGCTGGTGCCCGAAACGCTCGAGCGCTTCGCCGAGGGGCTCGAGGCGATCCTCGTCGTCGAGGAGAAGCGCCCGGTGATCGAGGACCAGATCCGGGTGCAGTTCTATGGCCGCGCGGACGCGCCGAAGCTCTGGGGCAAGACCACGCCCGCGGGCGTGGCGCTCCTGCCCGCAACCGGCGAGATCGACCCCGCAATGGTGGCCGAGGCGCTTGCCCGCTTCCTCGCCCCCGCCGGCGTCCGGCCAAATCTGCCCACCGCCCTGCCCCCGGTCGCGGCGGTGCCGGACCTGCCAACGCGCGAGCCCTATTTCTGTTCGGGCTGCCCGCATTCGGTCTCCACCCGCCTGCCCGAGGGCAGCCGCGCGATCGCCGGGATCGGCTGCTCGATGCTTGCGCTCGGCATGGATCGCGGCGGCAAGACCTTCACCCAGATGGGCGGCGAGGGCGCGAACTGGATCGGCCACGCCCCCTTCACCGACGAGACGCATGTCTTCGTGCACATGGGCGACGGCACCTATTTCCATTCGGGCCTGCTTGCGCTGCGCGCGGCAATCGCGGCGAAGGTGAACGCGACCTACAAGATCCTGTTCAACGACGCAGTCGCGATGACCGGCGGGCAGACCCACGACGGCGAGCTCTCGGTCCCCGTCGTCGTCGCGCAGGTGCAGGCCGAGGGCGCGCGAGAGGTGGTGGTGATCTCGGAAACGCCCGAGGTCTGGACCAGCCTTCCGGGCGGCCTGCGGGCGCTGCCGCGCGACCGGCTCGAGGCCGAGGAGCGTCGGCTGCGCGCGGTCGAGGGCGTCACCGTCATCATCTACGACCAGCTTTGCGCCGCCGAGAAACGCCGCCGCCGCAAGCGCGGCCTGCATCCGAAGCCGGCGGAGACGGTGCTGATCCACCCCGGCGTCTGCGAAGGCTGCGGCGATTGCTCGGTGCAGTCGAACTGCATCGCGATCGAGCCGCTGGAAACCGATCTTGGCACCAAGCGCCAGATCAACCAGTCGGCCTGCAACGCCGATACGAGCTGCCTCAAGGGCTTCTGCCCGAGCTTCGTCACCGTCTCGGGCGGCACGCGGAGGAAAGCGCTCGCCCCACTGCCCGCCGAGATCGACGCGCCGCTGCCCGAGCCGGAAACCGGCCCTGGCACCGACGCCTTCAGCATCCTGATGACCGGCGTCGGCGGCACCGGGGTCATCACCGTCTCGGCGATCCTCGCGCAGGCGGCACATCTGGCCGGGCTCGCGGTGCAGGCGCTCGACCAGACCGGGCTGGCGCAGAAGAACGGCGCAGTGATGTCGCATCTGCGCATCGCCCGCGATCTGGCCGCGCTCGATGCACCGCGGATCGGGGCCGGGGAAGCGGACACGCTGCTTGGCTTCGACGTGGTCGTCGCCGCCGCCCCGAAGGCGATCGCGGCGATCGCACCGGGGCGCACGCGCTGCGTGATCGACAGCCACTTCACCCCCACCGCCGGCTTCGTGCGCGCCCCGACGGCGCCGCTTTTCGCCGCCCTGCCGATCGCGAGCCTGCGCCGGCGCGCAGGCGCCGAAGGGATCGCCGAGATCGACGCCTCGACGCTTGCCGAGCGTCATTTCGGCGACGCCATCGCGGCGAACATCCTGCTCGCGGGTTTTGCCTTCCAGCGCGGCGCCCTGCCGATCCCGCTTGCGGCGATCGAGGCGGCGATCCGGCTGAACGGCGCCGGGGTCGAGCAGAACCTGCGCGCCTTCCGCCTTGGCCGGCTGGCCGCGGTGCAGCCGCAGATCTGCACAGAACCCGCCGCTGCCGGAACCGATCTGGCGGCGCTCAAGGCCCGGCACATCGCGCATCTGAGCGCCTGGCAAACCCCGCGCTATGCGATGCGCTACAGCCGGCTGATCGCCAAGGCCGAGCTGCGCGGCGAGGCCGGGATGGTCGAAGCGGTGATGCGCGCCGCCCATCAGGTGATGAGCTACAAGGACGAGTACGAGGTCGCTCGGCTGCTGAGCGCACCGGAGTTCCTGGCCGGGATCGCCCGTGACTTCGAGGGCGCGCCCCGGCTTGCCTTCCACCTTGCCCCGCCCTTCCTGCCCGGGCGCGACGCCCGCACAGGCCGCCCCGCAAAGCGCCGGTTCGAGCCCTGGCTGCTGCCGGCGCTGCGCCTGCTCGCCCGGATGAAACCCCTGCGGGGCACGCCCCTCGACCCGTTCGGGCTGAGCACGGAACGGCGGGCCGAACGCCGGCTGCGGGAGACCGTCCTCGGCCGTCTTGAGGCCCTCCTCGATCGCGGTGCGCCCGCCGCCGAGGTGATCGCGACGGCGCAGAGCGCGCTCGCGGTGCGCGGCTTCGGCCCGGTCAAGGCCGCACGGATGGAGAGCTGTTTCAAGGCGCTCGGCGGCTGACCGGCACCCCGGGGCTGCGCGGCACCGGCGCGCCGGGTTCACCGCGACAGCGACCGCCGGTCCCGGCCCCGCCCCTCGGCGCGCATGCCCCGCACCGGGCGCGGGCCGGGACCGGCAAGCACGGGGCCGCCGGCCGAGGCCGCCACCAGCCCGTCACGCAGCGCCTTGCCGCGCGGCCAGGGACCAAAGCCCGAGGCGACATTGACATGGCCGGCACGGCCGAGGTCGACGAAGCCGCTGCCCCAGGCCGTCGCCAGATCCCGGGCCCGGCCGAACTGCATCCAGGGGTCGTTGCGACTGGCCACCACGGTGGTCGGCACCGGCAGCCGGATCTCCGGGATCGGGGAGAAATCGGAGATCCGGCGCGAGAGCCCGGTCTCGGCCGGGGCGACCAGAAGCGCCGCCCGCACCCGCAGCCGCGCCCCGCCGGCCAGAACCCGCGCGATCAGCACCGCGCCAAGCGAATGACCGACGAGGATGCTGTCGGGATGGCGCAGGATCATCCCGGCCAGCTCGGTTTCCCAGTCGGCCGGATCCGGGCGCGCCGGGGCCGGCAGGTCGACCATCAGCGCGCCGGCCTCGGTCGCGGCCCACCATTGCTGCCAATGGGGCGCGGGCGAGCCGTCCAGCCCCGGCACGATCAGCGTTCTGAGTGCGGTCATCTCTGCCTCCATCCTTGCAAAGATACTCTACCACGCAAGTCGTGATTTTCCGTTTCAAAGACAGGCAGCAGAAGAGAAGGCCGTTCCCCGCACGGCGTCAGCGGTGGGTCGTGTTCACCGGATAGGCGGTGCCGAACTTGATCCGCTCCATCGCGAAGGTCGAGGTAACATTCTTGATCGGCACGGCATCGGTCAGCCGCTTGTAGAGCTGGTCGAAGGCCTCCATGTTGCGCACCGAAACGCGCAGCAGATAGTCGATCTCGCCGGCCATGCGATAGGTTTCCATGATTTCCGGGATGGTGCCGACCGCCGCGGCAAAGGCATCGCGCCACTGCTGCGAATGATCTGGCGCCACGACCCCGACAAAGACCGTCAGCCCGAAGCCAAGCCGCACCGGATCGGCCAGTGCCACCCGCCCGGTCAGCACCCCGCTCGCATCCAACCGCTGGATCCGGCGCCAGCACGGGGTCTGCGACAGGCCGACGCGATCGGCGATTTTCGCAATCGGCAGGGTGGCGTCCCGCATCAGTTCGGCGACGATCTTGCGGTCGATCAGGTCGAGCTCGTGCACAGTTTCCTCCTTCCGGCTGCGATCTGGTTGCGGATCAGGGTGTCGATTTTCATCTATTTTGTCTACCGGAAATGTCGTCTTTATTCCGGCACCCTCGCGCCGCGCCGCCACGGCGTCTTCCGGCCCCGGGCGGGAACGCGACAGGATCGGGATTTTCGCAGCGGATCCGGAAAAGCATTCCGGAAACCCCGAAAAAAAGAAGAAAGAATTCCGTTGAAAAACTACACCAACAATGTCGTCATTATCGTGTATTGACGAGGCCACCGCCTCGCCGCCCAGAGCCGAGGAACCGCCGATGCCCGCCCTCCCTGCGACCGGCCCCACCCCGGCCCTGACAGCAGAAAGGTGACATCCATGTTCCAGGACCCGTTCATGCCGATTGCGGCCTTCCCGCGCGAGCCGGGCTGGCGCGACGTGCTGGTGATCGGCGGCGGCGCCAGCGGCGTGCTTTTCGCCGCCAACCTGCTGCGCCACGACACCGACCTGCGCGTCACGGTGATCGAGGGGCGCCACCTGCTTGGCTGCGGCATCGCCTATTCGACCACCGACCCCGATCATCTGCTCAACACCCGCGTCCATCACATGAGCGCCTTCCCGGACGATCCGGACCATTTCCTGCGCTGGCTGCAGACCGAGGTGGACGGCGTCCGCTATCGCCGCGACAGTTTCGTCAGCCGCGCCACCTATGGCCGCTATCTCGCCGCGCTGCTGGCGCCCTGGGCGGCGTCGGGACGGCTTTTGTGCGTCGCCGGAACCTGCGTCGCGATCCGCGAGCGGACCAGCGGGGTGAAGGTGACGCTCGCGGACGGGCAGAGTCTCGCCGGCGCCTATGCCGTGCTGGCGACCGGGCATGTGGTGCCGAGGCCGGACCCCGCGGGCCTCGTCACCCGGGCCTGGAGCGCCGGGGCAGACACCGTGCCGGACCGCGCGGTGCTGATCATCGGCACCGGGCTGTCGATGGTCGATCAGGTGCTGTCGCTCGAGCGCGCCGGGCATACCGGGCCGATCATCGCGATCTCGCGTCGCGGCCTCCTGCCGCGCCCCCATGCCGCCGGCACGCCGCTGCCAACCGCGGGCGAGATACTGCCGCTCGGCGTCCCGCTCAGCGCAATCTTGTCATGGCTGCGCGGCCGCGTGCGCCAGGCCGAGGCCGCGGGCGGCAGCTGGCGCGATGCCGTCGACGGCATCCGGCCCTGGGTCAGCCTGTTCTGGCAACACATGAGCACCGAGCAGCGGGCCCGTTTCCTGCGCCACGGCGCCTCCTGGTGGGAAGTGCACCGCCACCGTATCCCGCTGGCCTCGGCCGACCGGATCGCGGCGGCGCGCGCCCGGGGGCGGCTGCGGATCGTGCGGGCGGCTTTCGTGCGCGCCGAACCGGGCCGCGACGGTGCGATCCGGGCGGTAGTCCGGGCCCGGGGCAGCGCCACGCAGGACAGCATCGAGGTGGGCCGGATCATTGATTGCCGCGGCATCCGCAACGATCCGGAGCGCAATGCCGCCCCGGTCATCGCCGGTCTTCTGGCCCAGGGCGCGGCGCGTGTGGACCCGCTGCGCCTCGGCCTGGAGGTGACGGCCGAAAGCCGGCTGATCGGCGCCGACGGCCACCCGAGCACGCGGCTGTTCGCGCTCGGGCCGGTGGCGCGCGCGACCTTTTGGGAGATCACCGCAATCCCCGACATCCGCATTCAGGCCGGCCAGGTGGCACAACGCATCGCCGAGCAGAGCGATGGCCGCGCCGTGTCACACCGGGCGCAGCAAAGCTGAGACGCACCGCGGCCCGCTGAAGGCGGGGGCAGGCTCATCCGGGGCGGCCGCCCGGTCTGCCGCAGCCCGGCGCCTGCCCGTAAAACGCCACTGGCCAGCCGATGCCCGACAAGTTATACTCAAAATAGATAACATCGGCGGACTTATTGGAAAATGCTGACACTCCGACATTACGAGCTGCTGGTGGTGCTTGCGGAGGAGCTGCACTTCGGCCGCGCCTCGGAACGGCTGAAGATTTCGCAGCCGCAGCTCACGCTTCAGCTCCAGCAGATGGAGGAACTGGTCGGGGCGCGGCTGTTCGAGCGTACACGACGCAAGGTCAGCCTGTCCACCGCCGGGGCGCTGTTGCTGCCCGAGGCGCGTGCGGTGCTGCGCCACGCCGAGCGCGCGGAAGAGGTCGCGCTGCGCGTGGGCCGGGGCATGATCGGCGAGCTGGCTTTGGGCTATATCGGTGCGGCCGCCTATAACGGCGTGCTGACCAACCTGGTCCGCCGCTACCGCCTGCGCGCACCACAGACCGCGATGCGGCTGACGCTGATGGACCTCGACCGATCGATCCCCGAGGTCGCGGCCGGAAATCTGGACGCGGGGATCGTCCGCCTGCCCTATCCGGACCTGCCCGACGATCTGAGCACCCGCACGCTGTGCGAGGAGAAACTCTGGATCGCGCTGCCCGACACCCACCCGCTGGCGGTGCAGTCCGATCGGCCGGTGACGCTGCGAGATGTCCGCAACGAGCCCTTCATCGCCACCCACCTGCCCCCCAACACCGGATTTTCGGCCGCCATGCACCGCGCCTGCGCCGGCGCCGGGATCACCCCCGACATCGTACAGCGCTCGCCGCAATTCGCCTCGATCGTCAGCCTGGTGGCCGCCGGGCTGGGGGTGGCGCTGGTGCCCGAGGCGGTGAAACACGTGCAGATCGCCGGGGTGAGCTACAAGCCGCTGCCGGAACTGACCGAGACCGCCAATATTTCCCTTGTCTACCGGACCGACCACGAAAGCCCGCCGCTGGCGCTGTTCCTGTCCTGTCTGGATGACGCCCCACTCTAGGAGACCCGCTTGCGACACGAGGAGTTCACTGCCCGAGACGGCATCTTTCACGGCTACCGCCCCGCCCTCGGGGACGCCCCGACCCTGGTCTTTGCCAATTCCCTCGGCACCGACCTGCGGGTCTGGGAACGGATCGTGGCGCGGCTGCCCGACAGCTGGGGCGTATTGCGTCATGACAAACGCGGCCACGGGCTGAGTGCGGCGCGCGCGACGCTCAGCATCGAGACCCTGACCGACGATGTGGAAACCCTGCTCGACCAGTACCGGGTCGGGGACTTCGCCGGGGTCGGCCTGTCGGTCGGCGGGCTGGTGATGCAGCGCCTGGCGCTGCGCCGCCCGGCGCAGATGACGCATCTCGTGCTGTCCGATACCGCGGCGAAAATCGGCTCGCCCGAGATCTGGAACCCGCGGATCGAGACCGTGCTGCGCGACGGCATCGCCGCGATCGGCGCGGCGATCCTCGAGCGCTGGTTTGCCCCGGCCTATCGCCAGACCGAGGATTTCGCGCTGTGGCAGGCGATGCTCGAACGCACGCCGGCGGCCGGCTATGCCCAGGTCTGCGCCGCAATCCGCGACGCCGATTATACCGCCGATCTGGCGCGGATCGCCCAGCCGACGCTGGTTCTGGCCGGGGCCGAGGACAGCTCGACTCCGCCGGCGCTGGTCCGGGCCATGGCCGCGGGCATCGCCGGGGCGCGGTTTGTCGAGATCGGGGCTGCGGGCCATCTGCCCTGCGTCGAACAGCCGGAGCGATTCACCGCGGAACTGCTCGGCCATCTGCGGGGCTGACATGCAAAAGCGGGCCCACCGGGCCCGCTTCTCTTCCGGCGCCGGGGCGCGGACATCAGCCCACGGTGACCCCGCCACAGACGAACAGCGTCTGGCCGGTGACGAACCCCGTCTCGGGGGCGCAGAAGAACGAGACCGCATTGGCGACATCCGCCCCCGTCCCCATGCGTTTCACCGGGATGTTCTCGATGATCTCGCGGGTCGGGGCGGCCTCGGGCGGATTGTTGCGCCAGAACGCCTCGGTTCCGATCGGGCCGGGCGCCACGCAATTCACCGTAATGCCGTGCGGCCCCAGCTCCAGTGCCCAGGTCCGGGCCATGGATTGCGCCGCCCCCTTGCTGGCCGAATAGAGCGTGCGCCGCTCCTTGCCCAGCGTCACCCGGCTGGTGTTCATCACGATGCGGCCACCGCCAAGCGCCTTCATCCGCGGCACGAAGGCCTGCGCGCAGAGGATCGAGGGCCGCAGGTTCACATGCATCAGCCGGTCGAAATCCGCCACGGCCACCTGCTCGAGCGCGGCCGGCAGAACGATGCCGACGTTGTTGACGAGGCAGGTGATCTCCTCCTCGGCAGCCAGCCGGGCGCACTGCGCCGCTAGCGCCCCGGCATCACTCAGGTCGATCCTGTCGAAGCGGTGCACCGGCACCGTCGGTTCGGCAATGTCGAGCACCGCCACCCGGAACCCGTCGGCGGCAAGCCGGGCCGCAATCGCGGCGCCGATCCCGCCCGCCCCGCCGGTCACCAGCGCGGTGCGGCGCAGATAGCCGCTCACCGGTCGTCCTCCCGCACCGAGGACGGGTGCCGGCAGAGCGGGGTCACGGCGATGTCCATATGGGGATAGAGCGGCAGCCCGGTCAGCACCTCGTGCAGATGGGCGTTGTCGCGGCAATCGAAGATGCTGACATTCTCGTAAAGCCCTGCCACGCGCCAGATATGGCGCCAGACGCCCTGCTGCTGCAGCGCCTGGGAATAGGCCTTTTCGCGGGCCTTGATCTCGCCCGCCACGGCCGGGTCCATGTCAGCCGGCAGTCGGACGGTCATTGCGACGTGATACAGCATTCAACCCTCTTTCAATGTGTTGCGGCCGTCGAGATAGGCCTTGCGCCAGCGGGTCACGGTGACCCGCTCGAACAGCTTGCCGCGGAAGAACGGGTCGGCCTCGATGAAGGCCTGCGCCTCGTCCCGGCTCTCCACCGCCAGCAGATAGAGCCCGCCGCTCGCGCTTTGCCCGGCATCGTCGAGCTTGGCGCCACAGGCCAGAAGCAGCGCCTTGTTGGCCTCGAGATAGTCGAGATGCTCCGGGCGAAGGCGGCTGCGCAGCTCTGCGCAGCCGGGGGCATCGAAGGTTTCGATCATGTAGGGCATGGCCGGGTCACACTCCCATGAAGCCCCAGATCGCGATGGTTCCCGCAAACACAATGCCAAGGTAGAACAGCACCAGCACCATGTAGCCCATCAGATGCTTCAGCTTCAGCCCGGAGATGGCGAGCGCCGGCAGAAGCCAGAACGGCTGCACCATGTTGGTCCACTGATCGCCGATCTGCACCGCCAGCGCCGTCGCCGGGATCGAGGCGGCCAGCTTTTGCGCCGCATCCATCATCACCGGCCCCTGAATGACCCACTGCCCACCGCCCGACGGCACGAACAGATTGACCAGACCGGCGGAGAAGAAGGACCAGATCGGCAGGGTCTCGGCGCTGGAGATCGAGACGAACCAGTTCGAGAAGGTCACGATCAGGCCCGAGCCCGCAAGGATCGCAAGAATACCGGCATAGAACGGGTACTGGATGATGATCCCGCCGACCACCTTTACCCCGTCGTTCAGCGCCGCGAGAAACCGGCTCGGGGTGACGAACAACGTGATGCCGAGGAACAGGAACAGCAGGTTCACGAAGTTCAGCGTGACGGAGCCGCCCTCGTAGAGATAGAGCCCGACATAGAACAGACCGAACAGGCCCATGCCCACCCCGACGACCCGGGAATGGTTCAGCCGCTCGGCGAAGGTGAGTTCCCGGATCTCGGGTTCGGCGATCGGCAGCACCGGCGCGGGATGCGCCTCGATGATCTCGGCGGGGTTCTTCGGGTGCAGCATGGCGTTGAACAGCGGCAGCGTGACCAGCAAGAACAGGTTCATCGCAATGAGATAGGGCGAGAAGATCGTCTCGCTCAGCGGCACGAGGCCGATCGCGCCCTCAAGGAAGTGACCGGGGGTGTTGATGAGCAGCGGCACCGAGCCCGAGAGCCCCACACCGTAGACGGCAAAGCCCGAATAGCCCGCCGCGATCACCAGCGGATAGTGCAGCCCTGCCACCTTGCGCCCGAGTTTCTGCGCGATCAACGTGCCCAGCACGAGGCCGAAGCCCCAGTTAAGCCAGCTGCCGACGCCACCGAACAGGGTGGCGACAATGATCGCCGCGCGCGGCGTGTGGATGCCCATGACCACAAGGTCCATCAGCTTGTCCACCGCCGGGGTGCGCGCAAGGATGTAGCCCGCCAGCAGGATCACCGTCATCTGCATGGTGAAGCTGAGCAGGTTCCAGAACCCCTCGCCCCAGTAGCGGGTGGCGTCGACGATCCCGGTGCCCTGGGTGAGCATGGCGATCAGAACGGTCAACGCGGTCAGCAGGATCGCCACGACCAGAGGGTCGGGCATGTAGCGGTTCACGACTCGCGTAAAAAAGTTGGCAATCGAGTTCAAAGGTCCCTCCCTTCCGGGCCTCCCGCCCGGATTCGCCTCAATTTATACTTATTGCAAATCATCAGCACTGACTTATATTGTCAACCAATATGATTGAGGGGGGATGGGCATGACCCGGCTGGTCGTCATCGGCGCAGGCATCATGGGAACGCGGATTTGCCGGCATTTTCTGCGCGCCGGGCATCGGTTGGCGCTGCTGGATCCGTCGCCCGACGCCCTTGCAAAAGCGATCGGAAATCTGCGCGCGGAGGGGTTCGACCCGGTCGGCGCCGCGCGGCTGGAGGCGCTGGAGGCGGTCTGGGGCACGGCGGATCTGGTGATCGAGGCAGTGCCCGAAGACCTGGGCCTCAAGCGCGCCGTGATCGCGGAACTGGACAGGGTCTTCCGGCCCGAGACGCTCATCGCCTCGAACACCTCCGGCCTGTGCAGCGCCGATCTGGCCGAGGGCCTGCGCCACCCCGGCCGGTTCCTGATCGCGCATTTCTTCAATCCCGCCGATCTGGTGCCCGCGGTCGAGCTGGTCCCGGGCCCGGCCACCAGGCCCGAAACGCTCGAGCGCGTGGCGGCGCTGCTCACGGCCTCCGGCAAGAAACCCGCGGTGCTGAAGGCCGATGTTCCGGGCTTCATCGCGAACCGGCTGCAGCACGCGATGCTGCGCGAATGCTTTCATCTGCTCGAGCAGGGCGTCGCCGATGCCGAGACCATCGACCTGGTGACCCGCTATTCACTCGGCGTGCGGCTGGCGCTGATCGGTCCGCTGCTGCAACGCGATCTGAACGGGCTCGACACGCATCTGAGCATCGCGCGCTATCTCTACCCCGCACTCGATACCCGGCAGACGCCGCCGGAAGGGCTTGCCGAAAAGGTGCGGGCGGGGCATCTGGGGCGCAAGAGCGGCCGGGGATTCTACGACTGGGACAGCGGCCGGGACGCGCAGCTCGACGCCGTGGAACGGCTGCTGCCCGAGGTCATCGCGCTGGCAGCCAGGGCCGACAGGACAGAGGATATCTGAACCATGCCGCAATGGAAAAACCGCCCCGAAGGCTCGAACTGGGGCGACTTTGGCGCCGATGACCAGCTTGGCACGCTGAATTACATCGGCCCGGCCGAACGGCGCGCCGCGGCGGCCGAGATCCGCGAGGGGCTGGCTTTCTGCCTGTCCCTGCCGCTCGACCTGCCGGGCAAGCTGGTGCTGAACCCGCGCCGCAAGCCGCCCGTTCTGGCTCCGACCTGCCTCGACGAAACGCCTTACATCAATTTTCCGCTGGCCAATCTGGACCCGATCCTGCGCGACGTCATCAGCGACGATCAGGTGCTGCTGTCGACACAATATTCCACGCAATGGGATTCGCTTGCCCATGTCGGTGCACTGTTCGACGCCGATGGCGACGGCGTGGCGGAACGGGTCTATTACAACGGCCACCGCGCCGGGCTCGATGTGCTCGGCGCCGGCGGCGAGGCCGGTCACGGCTGCTATGCGCGCCGCCTTTCGGTCTGCGAGATGGCCAAGACCCCGGTGCAGGGCCGTGGCGTGCTGATTGATTTCGTGCGCCATTACGGCCCGGGGCGCAAGCTCATCGGGCTGGCGGAGATGCAGGAGGTGCTGAAGGCACAGCGGATCGCGCTTTGCCCGGGCGACATCTTGCTGCTGCGCACTGGCTATGCCGAGGCCCTGGTGGAAATGCAGGACGCCCCCGACCCCGAGCGGCTCGACCAGACCGGGGCGGTGCTTGACGGCACAGATGCGGCCTTGCAGGCTTGGATCACCGAAAGCCGCATCGGTGCCATCGCCGCCGACAATTACGCGGTGGAGAACCCGCATTCGGACCCGCAGGCCTGCTGCCTGCGGTTGCCGCTGCATCACCATTGCCTGTTCAAGCTGGGGCTGCCGCTGGCAGAGCTGTGGTATCTGCGCGACCTCGCCCGGGCCCTCGAACCCCGCGGCCGCTCCGCGGTCTTCCTGACCGCGCCACCGCTCTATCTGCCCGGCGCGATCGGCTCTCCGGTGACCCCCGTCGCGACGCTCTGAGGAGGGGCTGCCGAGGTCTCAGGCCGCGTCCCCTGCCCCGGCCCCGACCGTGCGCGCAATCGCCTGACCAAGGTTCGCCGCCGCGGCCACCCCGTCGATCACCGGCAGGTCGGTCAGCGCCGCAAGCGCGCCGCGCAGCCCGCACATGCCCGCGCAGCCAAGCGCGATCGCCCCCGCCCCCTCGGCGCGGGCGGCCTGCATCTCCTCGGCAAGCCGCGCGATCACCGCTGCCCCGCCCTTCTCGACGGCAAGCACCGGCAGCCCGCTTGGCCGCACCGAGACACAGCCGGTCGCAAGCCCGTAGCGGCCAAGGTTATCCTCGAGCACCGGCACCGAGACGGCCAGTGTCGTCACCACCGAGAACCGCCCGGCGACGAGCGCCGCCATGTGATAGGCCGCCTGCCCGATGCCGATCACCGGGCAATGCGCGGCGGCGCGCAACTCGCCGAGCCCGGTATCGTCGAAGCAGGCGATCACCAGCACGTCGGCGCCGGCCGCGCGCGCCGCAGGCAGCATCGCCATCAGCCCCGCCACCGCCTGACGGCCGTGCTCGGGCCCCTCGATCGCCGGCGGTCCGCCGGTGTTGGTCCAGCCGAGGATCTCGGCCTCGGGGGCGGCGGCGCGCGCCGCCTCGACCACCTGCCGCGTCATCGACTCGGTCGAGTTCGGGTTCATGAAGATCAGTTTCATTGCAAGTCGTCCGTTCTGCGCCCGCGCCTCAGCCCGCCTTCGCGAGGCTCGCCATGCGCCGCGCCCGCCGCCGCGCGGTGATCCACACCGCCAGCAGGAAGGCGCCGATGATCAGCAGCGAGAAGGCCGTGGTCAGCGTGCCGAGCGCATAGATCACCGGCTTCGTCACGTTCGTCGTCATCCCGAAGATCTCGAGCGGCAGGGTGTTGTAGCTGCCCGCGGTCAAGAGCGTGCGGGCGAACTCGTCATAGCTGAGCGAGAAGCCGAACAGCGCCACCCCCACCACCGAGGGGAAGATGATCGGCAGCACGACATGGGCGAAGGTCTGCCAGGCACTGGCGCCCTGATCGCGCGCCGCCTCCTCGTAGGAGGGGTTGAAGCGGTTGAAGACGGCGAACATCACCAGCAGGCCGAAGGGCAGCGTCCAGGTCAGCTGCGCGCCGAAGCCCGAGGTCGCCCAGTGCACCTTCAGCCCGAAACGGTCGAAGATCAGCCCGACGCCGAGCGAGACGAGGATCGAGGGGATCACCAGCGAGGCGATGGTCAGGTAAAACAGCGCCGCCGAGCCGCGGAAGCGCTTGCGGAAGGCGAGCCCCGCCATCACCGAGATCACCACGGTCGCCACCATCACCATCAGCCCGAGCGCGAAGGAGCGGCGGAACGAGCCCCAGATGTCGCCCACCGCCTGCTGCTCGAACAGGTTGTGGAACCAATAGGTCGAGACCCCGTTCATCGGGAAGGTCAGCCCGCCCTGCGGCCCCTGGAAGGACAGGATCGCGATGGTGATCGTCGGGCCATAGAGGAAGATCACGAACAGCACGAAGAAAGCGGTGAGCGCGTAGAAGCTGCGCGGACGCGGTTCCATGTCAAAGCTCCTTGCGGATGTTCACGAAGCGCATCAGCGCGCCGATGATCAGAAGGACGACCGCCAGCAGCACGATCGAGGTGGCGGAGGCCGAGGGATATTGCAGCAGCGCGATGTCATTCGAGATCAGCCGCCCGACGTTTGCGGATTGCGAGCCCGACATGAAGCGCACGGTGATGAAATCGCCCATCACCAGCGCCAGCACGAAGATCGTGCCGATCATGATCCCGGGCTTCGAGAGCGGGATGATGACATGGGTCAGGATCTGCCAGCCAGAGGCGCCGTTGTCGCGCGCCGCCTCGACCAGGCTGCGGTCGATGCGCATCATCGTGTTGAAGATGGGCGTGATCATGAACAGCGTGTTCAGGTGTACGAAGGCCAGCACCACCGAGAAATCGGAATAAAGCAGCCACTCGACCGGCGCATCGACGATGCCGAGGCTCATCAGCGCCTGGTTCGCCAGCCCGTTGCGCCCGAGGAAGGGGATCCAGGAGATCATCCGGATGATGTTCGAGGTCAGGAAGGGAATGGTGCACAGCAAAAACAGCACCATCCGCGTCGCCTCGGACCGGATGTGGAAGGCGAGGTAATAGGCCACGGTGAAGCCGATCGCGAGCGTCAGCCCCCAGACCAGCGCGGCATAGACGAAGGTCTTGAAGAACACCTGATAGGTCACCGGCGAGGTCAGCAGGAACTGGTAGTTCTCGAGGCTGAAGGCCGGGATGATCGAGAATTCCGTGGCCTGCCAGAAGCTCACGATGAAGATGGTGAGGATCGGCAGCACCAGAAAGCCCGCCAGCACCGCGGTAAGCGGCGCGGCCAGAAGCCAGCCCTGCAGATTGCGTGAAACCGCCATGACGCGCCCTTCTCCTTGGCCAAATACTCGCGGGGGGGGGGTGCGGGGGGCCGCCGGCCCCCCGCGCAGGGTCGTCACGAGGCGATGAACTCGTTCCACTTGCGAACCATGTACTGGTTCTCGTCCATCACCGAGTTCCAGCACGCGACATGGCCCATGCGCTCGTAGAACGAGCCGCCGTCGCGGCTCTCGCCGGCCTTGGCCATGACCTTGCCGAACGGATCGGCGATGTCCTCGGCCGCGGGCTTGCCCTCGAACCAGTAGCCCCATTCGTTCGCCGTCATGAAGTCCTTCGAGGTCTCCGGCACCGCCGAGTAATAGCCCTGCCGCATCAGGAAGGCGCCGACCCAGCCCGACAGATACCAGTTGATGTACTCATAGGCGGCATCGAGCTGCATCCCGGTCAGCGACTTCGACAGGCCGAGCCCGCCGCCCCAGGCGCGATAGCCTTCCTTCAGCGGCTGGAACACGCAGGGAATGCCGCGCGACTTCACCGCGGTGACGGCCGGCGACCACATCGACTGGATCACCACCTCGCCCGAGGCCATCAGGTTCACCGATTCATCGAAGCTCTTCCAGAAGGCGCGGAACTGGCCAGCCTTCTTCGCCTCGGTGAAGATCGCGATGGTCTGGTCGATCTCGTCGCGGGTCATGTTGCCCTTGTCGCCGTACTTGATCTTGCCCGAGGCCTCGCACACCATCGCCATGTCCATGATCCCGATCGAGGAGATATCGAGGATCGAGGCCTTGCCCTTGAACTCGGGGTTCAGCAGTTCCGCCCAGCTTTCGATCGGACGGCCGATCAGGTCGGGACGGATGCCCAGCGTGTCGGCGTTGTAGATCGTCGGGATCAGCGTCATCCACTGCGTCTGTTCCTTGGCGAAGGCGGTCGAGCCCGGCCCTTCGGCAAAGCCCACGGTGTTCGGCGCGGTGCCCTGCGCGACCACGCTGTCGGGGGTCAGCTTGCCGTCCTTGAAGATCCCGACGATCTTGTCGTAATTCTTGATCTTGGTCGTATCCATCGCCTGCAGGTTGCCGGTCGGCCAGACCTTCTTGCAGATCCAGTATTCGATGTCGGCGATGTCGAAGCTGTCGGGCTGGGTCGCGGCGCGCTGCGTGACGCTGTCGCTGTCGAGCGCGGTCATCTCGAGCGTGAAGCCGAGCTCTTCCTTCACCTTCTGGCCGACCTCGTTCAGGTTCGACACCCCGGTGCCGAACTGGCGCAGGGTGATATTCTTGATCTCCTGCGCCCAGATCATCGGCGCCGGAAGCGCCGAGGCGGCGGCGACGGCGGCGCCCGATTTCAGGATGGAACGGCGCGAGTAACGCATCTTCGACATGGGAAATTCCTCTCTGTTGGGGAGTGTCAGGCTTCGAGGCGGTGCAGCCGCCCCTCGTCCCAGCCAAGGCGCAGCGCCTCGCCCGGGTTGATCGGTTGCGCGAAGAAGGCGGCGTCGGACACCAGCGCGGTGATTTCCTCGCCGCCCTCGATCTTCGCGGTCAGCGCGACGCGGTCGCCCTGATATTCGACGGCCCTCGCGGTGGCGGCGACGCCGCCGCTGGCGACGATGCGCACCTCGTCCGAACGGATCGCGACGCGCGCGCCGTGCCAGTCGAGCACATTGTGCCCGCCCATGAAGCGGGCGACGAATTCGGTGCGCGGCGCGCCCCAGACCTCGCGCGGCGGGCCCGCCTGCTCGATCACCGCGCGGTTCATCACCACGCATTCATCGGCCAGCGCCAGCGCCTCGTCCTGGCCATGGGTGACATGGATGAAGGTGATGCCCAGCTCGCGCTGCAGCCGCTTCAGCTCGGCCCGCATCCGGATCCTGAGGAACGGGTCAAGTGCCGAAAGCGGCTCGTCGAGCAGAAGCACCCGCGGCTCGGTGATGAGGGCACGCGCCAGCGCCACGCGCTGCTGCTGCCCGCCCGAGAGCTGCGCCGGCAGCCGGTCGGCCAGATGCGCCATGTCGACGAGGTCCAGCAGCGCCATCGCCTTCTTGTGCCGCGTCGCCTTGTCGACGCCCTTCATCCGCAGGCTGAAGGCGACGTTGTCGCGCACATTCAGATGCGGGAAGAGCGCATAGTTCTGGAACATCATCGCGGTGCCGCGCTGCGCCGGCGGCAGGTCCGAGATTTCCATGCCGTGCAGCACGATCCCGCCCGAGCTGACGGTTTCGTGCCCCGCGATCATCCGCAGCGTCGAGCTCTTGCCGCAGCCCGAGGGACCGAGCAGGCACACATAGCTCGCCGGCGCGAAGATATGGCTGATGTCGTCGACGGCGACGGTGTCGCCATAGCGCTTCGTCAGATGCACGAGTTCGAGATCGCCCTGAGTTCTCATCTTCGCTCCTGTCGGCTCAACTGCGCCCACCCTGCGGCGGCCGGTCAGTCAGACGGGAACGGATTCGATCCGATGACAGGAGCAAAACACGATCTGCGCATATTTTATGCAGAAGATGATACGAATTGCACGATATCCGGCACATTATCGTATACAATCTTGTGTTCAAAGCTCACCCCCTTGCCCCGAAGCCGCCCGCCCCCCAAGAATCGCAGGGAAGGAGACCCCCCATGGACTTGCCGAGCCGAGACACCAGTTCCGAGACCATCGCCGAGGACATCGCGCTGGCGATTCACGAGCATCGCCTGCCGCCGGGCTCGAAACTGTCGGAAGACGAGGTCGGCGAGATCTTCGGCGTCTCGCGCACCGTGGTGCGTGCGGCGCTGCAACGGCTGGCGCATGACCGGCTGGTCGAGTTGCGGCGCAACCGCGGCGCCTTCGTCGCGCAGCCGAGCCTGCGCGAGGCGCGCGAGGTGTTCGAGGCCCGCGCCCTGCTCGAACCGCGCACCGCGCGCTCGGCGGCCGAACGGATCACCGAGGCCGATCTGGCCCTGCTGCAGCGCCATATCGACGCCGAGCATGCCGCGCTCGCCGAAGGCGAGGCCGGCCGCGCGCTCTACCTCTCGGGCAAGTTCCACATCGAGATCGCCCGCATCGCCGATCAGGACACGATCGCCGAGTTCATCACCCAACTCGTGGCGCGCTCGTCGCTGATCATCGCCGTCTACTGGCAGCGCCGCGGCGCGCTGTGCGAACGCCACGCCCATCACGCGCTGATGCGCGCGCTGGCCGCCCATGACGGCCCCTTGGCCGAGGAGCTGATGAAGAGCCACCTGCTCGATCTGCTCTCCTCGCTCGACCTGCGCAGCCGCGTGGCCGTCCCCTCGAGCCTGCGCGAGGCGCTTGGCGGCTGAGCCGCGCCCATGGCATTTCCTGCCGTTCCCGGCTACTTCGGGGAGGTGCCGGACGCGGCGGGATCAACGCCCCCGGACGCCAGCAGCGGAGAGGAAGATGCGCAGCACAAAGGTCATCCACGTCGTCTCGTGCCATGCCGAGGGTGAGGTCGGCGATGTCATCGTCGGCGGCGTCGCCCCGCCGCCCGGCAACACCGTGTGGGAACAGCGGGCCTGGATCGCGCAGGATCAGGGTCTGCGCAATTTCATGCTGAACGAGCCGCGCGGCGGCGTCTTCCGGCACGTCAACCTGCTGGTGCCGCCGCGCGCCCCCGAGGCACAGGCCGCCTGGATCATCATGGAACCCGAGGACACGCCGCCGATGTCGGGCTCGAACTCGATCTGCGTCTCGACGGTGCTGCTCGACAGCGGCATCATCGCGATGCAGGAGCCGGTGACCGAGATGGTGCTCGAGGCGCCGGGCGGGCTCGTCCGGGTGCGGGCCGATTGCGCGAACGGCAAGGCCGAGCGCATCCATGTCGAGAACCTGCCCTCGTTTGCCACCCGGCTCGGCGTGCCGCTCGAGGTGCCGGGGCTTGGCACCATCACCGTCGACACCGCCTTCGGTGGCGACAGCTTCGTGGTGGTCGACCCGGTGGCGCTTGGCGTCACGCTGAGCGTCGAGCATGCCCGCGAGATCGCGGAACTCGGCATCCGCATCACCAATGCCGCCAATGCCCGCTATCGCTTCGAGCATCCCGAGAAGCCCGACTGGGCGCACCATTCCTTCTGCCTCTTCGCCGGCCCGATCACCCGCGAGGGCAACCGGCTCAGCGCGCAATCGGTGGTGGCGATCCAGCCCGGCAAGCTCGACCGCTCGCCCACCGGCACCGCGGTCTCGGCGCGCATGGCGATCCTGCACGCGCGCGGCGAGATGGGACCCGAGGACCGCTTCACCGGGATCTCGATCATCGGTTCGCAATTCGAGGGCCGCATCCTCGGCACCGCCCAGGTGGGCGATGTGGCGGCGATCCGGCCCGAGATCAGCGGCCGCGCCTGGATCACCGGCACGCATCAGCACATGCTCGACCCCGCCGATCCCTGGCCCGAGGGCTACCGGATCTCGGACACCTGGCCGCGCCTGTTCTGAGGCACCGGGCCGGGGCGCAGCTGCGTCCCGGCCCGGTCTTTTCAGCGCCTCAGAACCGCTCGGCCGCGAACGGGGCAAGCGAGATCGCCGGCGCGCGCCGCGCGACCAGCGCCGCCACCAGTTCCGCCGTGCCCGCCGATTGCGTCAGGCCGAGATGGCCGTGGCCGAAAGCATAGACCACCCGGTCCGACTTCGGCGAACGGCCGATCACCGGCAGGCTGTCGGGCAGCGAGGGGCGGAAGCCCATCCATTGCGTGCCGCCCGTCGGGTCGAAGCCCGGCAGGAACTCGACCGTCTTGCGCACCAGCAACTCGGCGCGGCGATAGTTCGGCGGCAGGTTCAGACCGCCGAGTTCGACCGCCCCGCCGACCCGCAGCCCCTCGCCGATCTTGCTGACCACGAAACCGTGGTTCGAGAAGGTCAGATGGGTGCGCAGGTCGAAGCTCGCGGTCGGGAAGGTGGTGTTGTAGCCGCGCTCGGTATCGAGCGGGATCCGGTCGCCCAGCGTCCGCGCCAGCCGGTGCGACCAGGCGCCGGCGGCAATCACCACCTGCGCTGCGCGCCGCACACCCGCGCTTGTCGCCACCTCGACCCCCGCCGCACCCGGCGTCACCGACTGCACCTCGGCCGTCTCGATCACGCCGCCCGCCTCGGTGAAGGCGCGGGCCAGATGCTCGGTCCAGAGCGCGGGATCGACGGTGTTCATCCAGGTCGGCGTGTAGCCGCCATGGGTGAAGCGCGGGCTTAGCCCGGGCTGGATCTCGGCCAGCGCGCCGGCGCTCTCGAGCAGGCGGAATTCGATGCCGTGGCGGCGGCGCTGCTCCCAGGCCGGCAGCGACGCCTCGAACTGGGCGCGGCCCTCATAGACCTGCATCTGCCCCTCGCGCCGCATCAGCGGCTCGCCCGAGACGCGGCCGATCAGCCGCTCGAGCGCCTGCGACGAAAGCTGCATCATCGCGGATTGCGCCGCCACCGCCGCCTCGTAGCGCGACTTCGAGGTGGCGCGCCAGAAATGCAGCATCCAGGGCAGGATCTGCAGCGCATAGGCCGGGCGCAGCGACAGGGGCCCGAGCGGATCAAGCAGCCATTTCGGTGCCTTGCGCATGATGCCCGGGGTGGCAAGCGGTTCGACCTCGGCAAAGGCAAAGGCGCCGGCATTGCCGCGCGAGGTCTCGGCCGCGACCCCCTTGCGGTCAAGGAGGCGCACCTTGTGCCCCTCGCCCACCAGCGCAAGCGCGGCGGCGACCCCGACGATCCCCGCGCCGATGACCAGAATTTCAGTGTTTTCGGACTGCCCCATCTCGGACCTCGATCATGCTCGCAGCTGCAAAAAGGAACGCCGCCCGGCACCACAGGGGTGCCGGGCGGCCGGGATCACAGGACGATCCCGTTTCGGAAGGGATCCTCGGGCAGGAAGATCAGCGTGCTTTCCGCCATCACATAGGCCTGGCCGGTGATCGAGGGGATCACCCCTCCCGTCGGCCCCTTGGCGTAGGACAGCCGGTAGCTGCTGCCGATGGTGCTTTCCTGCACGATCTCCTCGCCCTCGGCGAGCAGGCCGCGCGCGGCAAGGCACGACAGCCGCGCCGAGCTGCCGGTGCCGCAGGGCGAACGGTCGTAATCGTCGTCCGGGCACAGCACGAAGTTGCGGCTGTGGCCCTCCGCCGTCTCGGCCGGGCCGTAGAAGATGACGTGGTCGATCAGCATCCCCTCGCCGCAGCCGACGCCGCGCGCGCGCAGCGCCTCGCGCACCGCCACCGTCACCTCGGTGAGCTGGCGGATGTTCGAGGAGGCCACCGGGACCGGGCTCGGATCGACGATGAAGAAGCAGTTGCCGCCATAGGCGACATCGCCCGTCACCGTGCCGATGCCCGGCACCTCGACCGAGACATCGGCCTCGACGCGGCGGCTTTCGATGTTCGTCACCTTGACCGTGTTCGCATCCTTGACGTCGACGGTCACCACGCCCACCGGGGTCTCGATCCGGCTTTCGCCAAGGCCGATGCGCCCCATGTAGAACAGCGTCACCGCCAGACCGATGGTGCCGTGGCCGCACATGCCCAGCACCGCCTCGGCGTCGAAGTAGATCACCCCGGTGACGCAGGTCGGATCGACCGGCGGCACCAGCAGCGCACAGACCATCGCCGCCTGCCCGCGCGGCTCGAGGATGACCGAGCGGAAGAAATCGCGGTGCTCGGTCGCGAGCCGGCGCGCGCGCTCGGCCAGCGGCCCGGACCCGAGGTCCGGAGCGCCGTCGAGGATCACCCGGGTGGGCTCGCCCCCGGTGTGACTGTCGATCACATGCATTCGGCGATCACCCCGCCCTGCTTCGACCAGTTCGCGAACCAGCGGTTGAACTGGTGGAACTGCGCCTCGCAGAATTTCGCCTGCGACGGCGACAGCGCGTCGGTCTCGTTGATGTTCAGTTCGTACTCCTTCTCGCCCTTCAGCACCATCAGATGCTTGAAGTAGAGCACGAGATCGACGCCCTCGTCGAACTTCGCCAGCACCGAGAAAGCCTCGGCCAGTTCACGGGCGCGCAGATCGGCCTCGGGGCAGCCCTCGGCGGCACGGCGCGACAGCGCGACCTGCAGCAGCGCTTCCTTCGGGAAGATCGTGCCGATGCCGGTGATCGCACCGACCGCACCGCATTTGGCGAAGCCGTGATAGACCTCGGTGTCGACGCCGACCATCAGGATCACCTCGTCATCTTGCGAGGTGATGTGCTCGGCCGCATAGCTCAGATCCGCCTTGCCGCCGAATTCCTTGAAGCCGATCAGGTTCTTGTGCTCGGCGCGCAGGGCGAAGAACAGATCCGCCTTGGTCGAGTAGCCATAGTAGGGGCTGTTGTAGATGATCGCCGGCACATCCGGGGCGGCCTCGAGGATCGCCTTGAAGTGGTTGCGCTGCGCCGCGACCGAGAGGCCACGCGACAGCACCCGCGGGATCACCATCAGACCGGCGGCGCCGACCTTCTGGGCGTGGGCGGCATGCGCCACGGCCGATTTGGTGTTGATCGCGCCGGTGCCGACGACGACCGGCACGCCGGCCTTGGTCAGCCGCTCGACGCCTTCCATGCGCTGTTCGTCGGTCAGCAGCGGCCAGTCACCGCAGGACCCGCAATAGACCACGCCGGACATGCCGGCCTCCATCATTTCGGTGCCCTTGCGCACCAGCGCGTCGAAGTCGGGCGCGCGGTCGGGGGTGCAGGGGGTGAGCAGCGCCGGGATGGTGCCGAGGAAGACGTCTTTCTTCATGGGAAGCTCCTTTGAATGGTCGTGAGGTCGGGATCGGCGCGCCGCCAGGCGCAGCGCCCGGGTGTCAGCGCGCGCCGCCGGAAATCCAGGCGGGCGGGGTTGCGGGGGCAAGGCCGCTGCGGGCGGCCTCGGCGCAATGGGAGCGCGGGCCGAAGCGGACGGCACGATTGCTCAGCCCCGGCGCGTAATGGGCGTATTTGCCCGAATTGGTCATCAGCACCTGTGCCTCGGGCGGGAACACCGGCTCCGAGATCGAGCACCAGCACAGATCGGGCACGATCCGCACCCCCGCCGCCTCGAGCGCCGCCTTCACCCCGTTTGCCGCGATGGTGGCAAGCGTGGCGCGGCCGAGGGTGACGATGGCGGTGACGCCCGGCGCGACGCGGGTGCCCGCCATCAGCGCGGCGAAGGCCGCACATTCGGCGGCCGAGAAATGCGGGCTGCCAAGCGCCACAAGGTCGATCTTCTCGCCGCCCGCGTTGAACTCGCGCCACAGCCGGGCGAAATCCTCGGGCCCGATCGAGACGACATCGGCGTCCGGTGCGGGCGACAGATCCGCCTCGGGCGTGTGACCCGCCACATGCAGCATCGGCGCGGCCGAGGTGGTGCCATAGGCCGCACAGAGCGCCTTGAGGTCATCCTCGCCCGGGCGCGCGTCCTCGAGCCCGCGGATCAGCGGGATCCGGTCGGGCGCGGCCTGCCCGACGAGCCAGCCGAGCATCGGCCAGAAGGCATCGTCGGCGCCCGCGGGCATCGTCACCTCGATGATCCGGCGCGGCGCGCGGTTCTCCGTGAGATAGACCCCGGCGCGCGCGGTGCGGCCGGTGAGCGCGATGCACAGATCCATGAAATCGGCGTGTTTCACCGTGCGCGCGCCCAGCACGCTGTTGGCATAGATGACCGCATTGCTTTCGGCCCAGGCGATGTCCTCGCCCTTGGCCGGACGATCCTCGAGCAGATAGGGCGCACAGGTGAAGCTCGGCCGGGCGCCCATCTCGACATAGGCATCGGCAAGCCCCGCGGCGCCCGCGCCGAAGGCCGGATCGACGCCTTGCTTGCGCCAGTTCGCATGATCGACCGAGATCGCATTCATCGTCGTCGGCACCCGCACCCGGGCGCCCTTGTCGGCCATCGCCCGCGCAAAGGTCAGGAAGGCGGGGCTTGCATAGATGCAGCCGTCGATATGCACGCGGCTGACGTCGGTCAGGCGGGTCGCGCCCTGCGCCGTGGCCATGGTGACGATGATCTCCATCGCCAGACGCGCGGCCTCGCCCGCCTCGCCCGCCAGCATCGCACGGTCGGCGGCGCTCAGCTCGATCTCCCCGCCCCCGGCCGGAACCAGCGGCCACAGGTGGTCGCCCGCGCGCAGATGCGCCGCGGTGATCTCTGCCACCGGCTCGCGGGCAAGCGCATCATATTCCTCGGCCGTGAGCCGCAGCACGGCGATGTCATGGTCGAACAGACGCCCCGCGACCAGCGCGCCAAGGGTCAGAATGTCCTCGCCCTCGCGGAAGATCAGCGCGCGCGGCGCGGTGCCGGCGAAGGCAAGGCCGAGCAGCACGCCGCTGCCGGTGCACGAGCCGCGGCTGGTCGGCATCATCACGATGCGGCCGGCCAGCGACTGGCCATGCTGCGGGTGATGGGCATCGATGATCCGGCTGCTCTGCGGGTGCACACCGCCCCAGACGCTCAGCCCCTCGTCGCACACGAGGATCGGCCCTTCCACCGAAGCGGACACGATCACGGTCGCCATGACTCACCCCTCCGCAGACCAAAAATCCAGCAAGTCGAGCACCCTGCTCCATTCCGGACCGGCACGGCCGACTTTTGGATACCTTTTCCGTTTCGCTGACTGCTAATGTTGCAATCAGCGCAAAAATATGCTTAAACGATCACAACTGGTAAGAAAAGAAAAATATGGCACAAATGGAAAAATCCCCCGGAGATGAGGCCGAGGGCGACGATTGGGAAGCCGAAAGGCTGCAGCTGCGCTCGGAACTGGGCAGCCGGATGAAGGCGGTGCGCCAGGCCTGCGGTTTCACCCTCGAAGTCGCGGCGCAACGCACCGGGCTTGCGCTCTCGACCATCCACAAGATCGAGAACGGCCGGGTTTCGCCGAGCTATGAGAACCTGGTGCGAATCGCCCGCGCCTACGACATCGGCATGGAACGGCTGTTCTCCTCGGATCACGAGGCGCAGCAGACGACGCGGATGACCGTCACCCGCGCCGGCCATGGCCGCAAGGTGCGCTCGCGCAACTTCGAATACGAGGTGCTGTGCAACGCGCTGGCCGAGAAGAAGATCATCCCGCTCGTGACCATCGTCGAGCAGCGCGCGCCGCTGCGCCCCGAGGAACTCGAATCGCATGACGGCGAGGAGACGCTCTACGTCATCTCGGGCCGCATCGAGCTGGTGGTCGAGCATTACGAGCCCGTCATCCTCGAACCCGGCGACTGCGCCTATTTCGACAGCACGCTGAAGCATGGCCTGCGCTCGGTCGCCGACGAGGAGGCCAAGATCTTCTGGGCCTGCACCTACGTCGACGTCGACAAATAGGGCCCCCGCCCCCCCCCTGATGCCCCCGGGAGCCTGCGGCCCCCGGCCCCAGACTGCCCAGACTGCAAGGAGACTGCCCCGATGACCGACCCGACCCCGATTTCCTTCGACGCGCTGCGCGCGCGCGTGCAGAGCATTTTCGAGACCTGCGGCGTGCGCCCCGAAAGCGCCGCGGCGGTCGCGCAGGTGATCGTCGCGGGCGAGCGCGATGCGTGCAAGTCGCACGGGATCTACCGGCTCGAGGGCTGCCTGCGCGTGCTCGCCGCGGGCAAGGTCGATCCGCAGGCAGTGCCGCAGATCCATGACGCGGGCCGCGCGGTGATCGAGGTCGACGCCGGCGGCGGCTTCTCGAACCCGGCCTTCTATGCCGCCAAGGACCTGCTTGCCGCGCGGGCGAAGGAGATGGGCCTTGCCGCGCTGGTGATCCGCGACTGCCTGCATTTCTCGGCGCTGTGGCACGATGTCGAGGCGCTGGCCGCCGACGGGCTTGCCGCGCTCTCGATGTGCCCGAGCTATGCCTTCGTGGCGCCCGCGGGCGGGCGCGAGCCGCTTCTGGGCACCAACCCGATCGCCTTCGGCTGGCCGCGGGCGGGCGCGACGCCCTATGTCTTCGACTTCGCGACGAGCGTCGCGGCGCGCGGCGAGATCGAGCTGCACCGCCGCGCCGGCACGCCGATCCCCGAGGGCTGGGCCGTCGACCGCGAGGGCAAGCCCACGACCGACCCCGAGGCGGCGCTTGCGGGTGCGATGCTGACCTTCGGCGCGCACAAGGGCTCGGCGATCTCGACCATGGTCGAGCTGCTCTCGGGCGCGATGCTGGGCGAGTTCATGAGCCGCGAGGCGCTGGATTTCATGGGCGGTTCGGCGGCGCTGCTGCCGCGCCACGGCGCGCTGGTGCTGGCGCTCGATCCGCAGGTCTTCGCCGCGCGCAGCGGCCGCAACCCGATCGCCGAGGGCGAGAAGCTGCTCACCGCGATCGGCGCGCAGGGCGCCCGCCTGCCCTCCGAGCGCCGCTTCGCCGCCCGCGCGAAGGCGCTGCGCGACGGTATCCCGCTGAGCGCGGCGGAACTTGCGCAGCTCGAGCGCTTCGAGCGCCTCGGCCTCGCCGCCCTCGACGCCTGAGGCGTCGACCAGACATGAAAAAGGCGCGGGCTTCGGCCCGCGCCTTTTGTCATTCCGGGATGCCCGGCGGCCGGAAGCCACCGGGGCGGGATCTCAGCGAACGCTCGCCAGGAACTTGCGCGTCTCGGGGTGCTGCGGATCGTTGAACAGCTGATCCGGCGCGCCGATCTCGGCCATGATTCCCTTGTGAAAATAGGCCACCCGGTCCGACACGTCGCGCGCGAAGGCCATCTCGTGGGTGACGCAGATCATCGTCATCCCTTCCTCGGCCAGCATCTTCAGCGTCTCGAGCACCTCGCCCACCAGCTGCGGGTCAAGCGCCGAGGTGACCTCGTCGAACAGCATGTAATCGGGCGACATGGCAAGCGCGCGGGCAATCGCCATGCGCTGCTGCTGGCCGCCCGACAGCCGCGTCGGATAGGTCGAGAGCTTCTCGCCCAGACCGACGTGCTTGAGCTGCTTCTCGGCGATCGCCTCGGCCTCGGCCTTGCCGATGCCCAGCACCTTGCGCGGCGCGAGGGTGACGTTTTCCAGCACGGTCAGATGCGGGAAGGCGTTCCACTGCTGGAACACGATGCCGATCTTCTGGCGCAGCTTGTTCAGGTTGGTCGTCTTCGCGTGCACCTCGGTACCGTCGACAAGGATCTTGCCCTTGTCGATCGGCTCGAGCCCGTTGATGCAGGTCAGCAGCGTCGATTTCCCCGAGCCGGAGCCGCCGATCACGGTGACCACCTCGCCCTTCTGCACGGTCAGGTCGATGCCCTTGAGAACCTCGAGCTGGCCAAAGGACTTGTGGACGTTCTGGATCTCAATCATTGGACCACCTTTTTTCGAGATACCCGCCGAACCGCGCAAGCGGGAAGCTGATGATGAAGTAGAAGGCGCCGCAGATCAGGAGCAGGAACAGCGGCTCCTGCAGGCGCGTGATGAGGATCTGGGTCGATTTCAGCAGCTCGGTGACCTGCACGACATAGACGAGCGCCGAGTCCTTCATCACCCCGAGCGCGAGGCCGATCCAGGACGGCAGCGCGATCCGCGTGGCGAGCGGCAGCACGATATAGCGCATGTCCTGCAGCCAGCTCATGCCGAGCGAGCGCGCCGCGCGGCGGGTGGTGGCGGGCACGGCATGGATGCCGCCGCGCACGATCTCGGTGCAATAGGCCGCGGTATAGAGCGACAGCACCATGCAGGCGACGGTCAGCCCCGAGATATGCAGCCGCAGCACCATGCCGACGAAGGCATTGGCCAGCACCAGCTGGATCAGCAGCGGCACCGAACGGAAGATATCGAGCACGAAGGTCACCGGCGCGAACCAGATCGGGCCGAGCTGGCCGCGCAGCACGCCGAAGACGATGCCAAGGAGGGTGCCGATGAAGACCGAGATCGCGGTGACGAGGATGGTCATCCCCGCGCCCTTGGCGAGGAAGATCAGATCGGCCGAGGTGAGGGCGGTATGAAACATGATCGGTCCTCCCTCAGTACCGGAACAGGCGCGACGCGATCAGACGCGCGCCGAGCGTGATGATCTTGGTGATGATGTAGAAGATCACCGCCGCGATCGCGAAAAGCTCGAAGGTGCGGAAGGTCAGCGCGTTCAGATCCTGGGTGACGCCGTAGAGGTCGGAGTTCATCCCCACGGTGACGCCGAGCGAGGTCATCAGCACCGCCCAGACCATCTGGTTGGTCATCGGCAGGAAGGCGATGCGCAGCATCTGCGGCAGGATGATGTAGCGGAAGGCCTGCAGCTGCGACATGCCGAGCGAGCGGCCGGCACGGGTCTGCGTGTCGGGAATGGCCTTGAGCGCGCCGCGGAAATTCTCGGCAAGGTAGCCGGCATTGTTGAAGGTGATGCCGATCAGCAGCGAGGTGAAGGGGCTGAAGTGGATGCCGAAGCTCGCCACGCCGAAATGCGCCATGTAGATCTGGAACAGCGCCGGCGTGTTGCGGGCGATCTCGACCCAGGTGGTCGCGATGGCCTTGAGCGGGCGCGAGCCGGACAGGCGCAGCAGCGTGAGAAGGACGGCGAGCGCGATGCCGATCAGCATCGACAGCACCGCCACTTCCATCGTCACCGCCGCACCGTCCAGCATTTTCGGAAGCCGGGCAAGCGCCTGGTTCCATTGGAAGGTGTAACCGAACATTGCAGGGTCCTGCCTGTTGGGGAGCGAAAGGAAAGACGGCGCGGAAGGCCCGCGCCGCCGTTATTTCCCGTGTCCGCTCAGCGGTAGGCGTTCGGAACGGTCAGCGAGGGCAGCGCGCCGCCAACCCACTTCTCGTAGAGGTCCGCATAGCGGCCGGTGCGGACCTGCTGGTTCACGAAGAGGTTCAGATAGTTGATCAGCCCGTATTCGTCGCGGTTGGTGAACAGCGCGACATAGTCGGTGTCGAACGGCGCCTTGCCGACGACCGAGATCCCCGGGAAGTTGCCGGTCTTCACGTTCGCCATCGCCACGGTCGAGGTCGAGACGGTCGCGTCGATCTGGCCCTGGCTCAGCGCGAGGAAGACGTCAGCCTGGGTCTGGTAGGGACGGAACTCGCCCGTGCCCCATTCCTGCACCTGCTTCTCGAGCGCGATCGCCTCGAAGGTGCCGGCGGTGGCGCCGACGGTGTGGCCCTTCATGTCGTCGAAGGACTTGATGCCCGACTTTTCATTCGCGGTCACCGCCATCTCGAAGGCGAAGTAGGGGACCGAGAAGCCGACGGTCTTCGCACGCTCGAGCGTGTCCGAGGTCGAGGCGACGCCGACGTCGACGCGGCCCGACATCAGCGCGGGGATGCGCTCGGGGAACGGCGTCTCGACGATCTCGGCCTTCACGCCGAGCGCCTTGGCGAGGTCGTTGCAATAGTCGACGTCGAAGCCGATCGGCTCGTTGTTGGCGTCGCGCATGCCCATCGGCGGGAAGTCGAGCACGACCGCGCAGCGCAGCGTGCCCGAGGCGATGATGTCGTCGAGCTTGTCAGCCTGGGCCGTACCGGCAAAGCCGGTCGCGGCGACCAGTGCGGCGGCAAGGGTGATCATTTTCATTGGTTGGGAACCCCTCTGTTGATTCTGGAGTCAAGATGAAGCGTTTTTCTCTTTCTTGCAAGAAATTTTCATATAAGAAAAATACTGGTGTATCGGGAAAATTTTGACTATGAGCAGCCCAAGCGTAATCGCTTGAATTCATGCGCTTGGAACCCGACGCTTGCGGCGTTTTCCGCGCCGACCTGTCGCCGTGACGCCCCCGTCGCGGGCCCGCCCCGTCCGACGCCCCACCTGAAAGGACACGCAATGACCTTCACCCCCCATGGCAAGCACCTGATCGCCGGTGAGTGGATCGGCACCGAGGAGACCTTCCTCTCCGCCCCCGCCCATGGCACCGCGCACGCCTTCTCCGTCGGTTCACCCGAGCTGGTCGACGCCGCCGCCCGCGCCGCGGAAGAGGCGTTCTGGACCTATGGCTATACCACCCGCGCCGAGCGCGCCGCCTTCCTGAATGCCATCGCCGACGAGATCGAGGCCCGCGCCGAGGCGATCACCGAGATCGGCACCTCCGAGACCGGCCTGCCCGTCGCCCGCCTGCAGGGCGAGCGCGGCCGCACCACCGGCCAGCTGCGGCTCTTCGCCGAGCACATCCTGAACGGCGCCTATCTCGACCGCCGTCACGACGTGGCGCTCCCTGACCGCGCCCCCCTGCCCCGCCCGGACCTGCGCATGATGCAGCGTCCGATCGGCCCGGTCGCGGTCTTCGGCGCCTCGAACTTCCCGCTCGCCTTCTCGACCGCGGGCGGCGACACCGCAGCCGCGCTTGCCGCCGGCTGCCCGGTGGTGGTGAAGGGCCATGGCGCCCACCCCGGCACCGGCGAGATCGTCGCCGAGGCGATCCATGCCGCGATCGAGAAATGCGGCATGCCGAAGGGCGTGTTCTCGCTGGTGCAGGGCGGCAACCGTCGCGTCGGCGAGGCGCTGGTGCAGCATCCCCTCATCAAGGCGGTGGGCTTCACCGGCTCGCTCGGCGGTGGCCGCGCCCTCTTCGACCTCTGCGCGCAGCGCCCCGAGCCGATCCCCTTCTTCGGCGAGCTCGGCGCGGTCAACCCGATGTTCATGCTGCCGCAGGCGATCGCGCGGCGCGGGGCCGAGCTCGGCCGGGGCTGGGCGGGCTCGCTCGCCATGGGCGCGGGCCAGTTCTGCACCAACCCGGGCATCGCGGTGGTGATCGCCGGGCCCGAGGCCGATGCCTTCGTCGAGGCCGCCCGCGCGGCGCTGTCCGAGACCGGCGCGCAGGTGATGCTGACCGACGGCATCGCGCAGGCCTATTCCAAGGGCGCGGCGGTGATCGGCGAACAGGCCGGCGTGCAGACGCTCATCACCTCGATGTGCGACCGGCGCGAGGCGAAACCCTTCCTGTTCCGCGTCGCGGCCGAGGACTGGCTGGGCAATCACGCGCTGTCCGAAGAGGTGTTCGGGCCGCTCGGCCTTGTGGTCGTGGCGCGCGATGCCGACGAGATGGACCGCGTGGCGCGCAGCTTCGTCGGCCAGCTGACCACCACGCTGCACATGGATGACGACGACGCCGCCCTCGCCCGCAGGCTGCTGCCGGTGCTCGAGCGGATGGCGGGCCGGGTGCTGGCGAACGGCTTCCCGACCGGCGTCGAGGTCTGCGATGCGATGGTCCACGGCGGACCCTACCCGGCCTCGACCAACTTCGGCGCGACCTCGGTCGGCACGCTGTCGATCCGCCGCTTCCTGCGGCCGGTGTGCTATCAGAACCTGCCCGCGGCGATCCTGCCCGCCGATCTGGCCTGATCTCCGCGCCTGCGGCCCTGATCAGGGCCGCAGGCCGTGCCTCTTGCCCCGGCGACCCGCGCCCGTCTATAGCGGGGGGCATGACAAACACCCTGCCCCCGTGCCCCGAATGCCGTTCCGCCTATACCTATGAGGCGGATTCCCTGCTGGTCTGCCCCGAATGCGGGCACGAATGGTCGCCTGACGCCGCGCCCGAAGGCGCGCTGCAGGTGCGCGACAGCGTCGGCAACCCGCTCGCCGATGGCGACAGCGTGACGGTGATCAAGGATCTCAAGCTCAAGGGCTCGTCGACCGTCATCAAGGTCGGCACCAAGGTGCGCGGCATCCGTCTGGTCGACGGCGATCACGACATCGACTGCAAGATCCCCGGCATCGGCCAGATCGGCCTGAAGTCGCAATTCGTGAAGAAGGTCACCGACTGAACCAACCGGCACGCCGCCCCGGCACCGGGACGACGTGCCCTGCGGGCGGCTCCGGGCTGCGGCCCCCTCCCCGCCTGACCGCGCGCCCACACAGATCCCCGCTTCATCGCCGCCCCGCCGATCCACGCGGGCGCTCCGCCCCCGGCGCCCCGGAGGGCCGGGCCGAAACGCAAAAAAACCGCGACACGGGTGTCGCGGTCGGGGACTGCCGCCGAAGGCCGCAGAGCAGGTGGCGCGCCGCCCTCGAAGGGGGAGGACGGGGCGGCGCGCCGGGCGGGGCCTCAATCAGCCTCGTCCATCTCTTCGCCGGCCTCGCCATGGCGGGCGGCCTGCATCCGGCTGCGCATCACCTTGCCCACCACCATCGGCAGGATGAAGCCGACGATCGCGATGCCCCACAGGATCCAGTCGAGCGGGCTCGAGAGCAGCACGCCCCAGTCGCCGTTCGAGATCGTCACCGCGCGGCGCAGGTTGTTCTCCATCTGGTTGCCGAGCAGCGTGCCGAGAATGACCGGCACCAGCGGCACGTCGAGCTTGCGCAGCGCCCAGCCCATCACCCCGAAGCCGACCATCAGGTAAAGGTCGAAGGGCGAGCCCGAGATGCCGTAGATGCCGACGAAGCTGACCATCGCGACGGCCGGCATCAGGATCCGCGGCGGGATCAGCAGTAGGCGCGAGAACAGGCCGACCATCGGGATGTTGAGCGCAAGCAGCATCACGTTCGCGATGAAGAGCGCCGCGATCAGGCCCCAGACCACGTCCGGGTTCTTGGTGAAGAGCAGCGGCCCGGGGGTGATGTTCAGGCTCAGCAGAACCGCCAGCAGAACCGCTGTGGTGCCCGAGCCCGGCACGCCAAGCGCCAGCATCGGCACCAGCGCACCGCCGGCCGCGGCGTTGTTGCCCGCCTCGGGGGCGGCGACGCCGCGCGGGTCGCCCTTGCCGAAGGTGCCCTCGCGGTCGACGAGCTTCTTCTCCATCGAATAGCTGAGGAAGGCGCCGAGCGAGGCCCCTGCCCCGGGCAGAACGCCAGCGATGAAGCCCAGAACCGAGCTGCGCAGCATGGTCGGCGCGGTTTTCATCAGCGTCTTCGCCGAGGGGGTCAGGCGGCCGATCACCATCGACTTGTGCGCCGCATCCGAGCCGCCGTGACGGTGCTCGAGGAAGACGAAGACCTCGGACAGCGCGAAGAGGCCGACGATGGCGACAAGGAAGTCGATGCCGTCATAGAGATGCACCTCGCCGAAGGTGAAGCGCGGCACGCCGGTCTGGGTGTCGACGCCGACCATCGCAAGGCCAAGGCCGAGCGCCGCGGCAAAGGCCGATTTCGCCTGGTTCGTCGCGCTGACGCCGCCAAGCGTGGCGAAAGCGAGCGCGAAGAGGGCGAAATACTCGTCCGGCCCGAAGAGAAGCGCGATCTTCACCAGCTGCGGGGCAAGCAGGATCAGCCCCCAGGTGGCGAGGAACGAGCCGACGAAGGAGGCGATGCCCGACAGCGACAGCGCCTCGCCGGCGCGGCCGGCCTTGGCCATCGGATAGCCGTCGAGACAGGTCATCACCGCCGGCTCGTCGCCCGGGATGTTGAGCAGGATCGAGCTGATGCGCCCGCCATACATCGCCCCGTAATAGACCGAGGTCAGCAGGATCAGCGCCGGCGTCGCGCCCAGACCGAGGGTGAAGGCGAGCGGAATGAGGATCGCGACGCCGTTCGAGGGCCCAAGCCCCGGCAGCGCGCCCATGACCGTGCCAAGCGCCGCGCCGAGAAGGGCGAGCGCCAGATTCTGCCAGGTGATCGCGATCGCGAAACCGTCGGCAAGGTGGGAAAGCGTGTCCATGATCTCTCCTCAGAAGCCAAGCGGGCCGCGCGCGAGCGACAGCCCGAGCGCGAGGTGGAAGATGGCATAGATGCCAAGCGCGATGCCGACGCCCACGATCGCGCTCTCGAGCGGGCGCGAGCCGAGCCGCCAGGCAAGATAGGCCGAGGCGAGCGCCGTCGCGACGACGAAGCCCAGAACCGGCAGCAGCGTGGCATAGAGGATCAGCACGACGCTGGCGGCGGCAAGCTCGGCCAGCCGCTTCAGGCCCGGCCAGACCGGGTCGGCATCGGGTTTCAGTGCGATCGCGGCCGAAGACAGGCCCAGCACCGCGGCGATGATGAGGGGGAAGGCCTTGGGCCCGACCGCATCCGAGAGGAAGCTTTCCTCGATCGAAAGGGCCGAAAGCGCGAAGCCGATGGCGAGCAGGACGCCGAAGATACCGAAGATACGGTCGCTCATGGAAGTCTCCCGAGGCTGGCGGACCCGTCGGGAGAAACGGGCGGCACGATGTGCCGCCCGCCCCCTGCAACGGATCGGATACGGGTTACCGGATCACTTGATGATGCCGATCTGGCGCGAGAGGTCGGCGATCTGGGTCACCGAGTCGGCGACGAACTTGTCGAAGTCGGCGCCCTTGAGGTCGAGCGGCGCGAGGCCGTTCGTCTCCATCACCTTCTTCCACTCGTCCGACGCATAAAGCGTGGCGATCTTGTCGACCCAGGCGTTATAGGCCTCGTCCGACATGCCCTTCGGCGCATAGAAGCCGCGCCAGTTCGCGCCGAGCGCGTCGATGCCCTGCTCCTTGGCGGTCGGGAACTGCGCGAATTCGCCCGGCAGACGCTCGGGCGCGAGCACGGCCAGCACCTTGATGTCACCCGAATCGACAAAGCCCTTGGCCTCGGAGAGATCGCCGGTGAAGGCCTGCACCGAGCCCGCCAGCAGTTGCGTCACCGCCTCGCCGCCGCCGTCGAAGGCGACATACTTGACGCGCCGCACGTCCTCGACGCCATCGGCGCGGGCCGCGATCAGAACCTTCAGGTGGTCCCAGCCGCCCACTGCCGAGCCGCCCGCGAAGGCGACCGAGGTCGGATCGGCCTTCACCTTGTCCAGCAGTTCCGGCAGCGTGTTGATCGGGCTGTTCTTGGCCACGGCGATCACGCCGTAATCGGCACCGACCGAAGCGACCCAGCGGACCTGATCCATGGTGTTGCCCGGATAGGCGTTCTGCGCGAGCCGCGTCGAGGTCGAGGACGAGGCCGCGACGATCAGGTTGTTGTCCTCGCCACGCTTGTTGACGACTTCGGCGAAGGCCACGCCACCGCCACCGCCGGCGAGGTTCGTCACCTGCATCGTCTTGTCGATCAGCCCCTCGTCCTGCATCACCTTGCCGACCTGACGGCAGGTGAAGTCCCAGCCGCCACCGGGGTTCGCGGGGGCGATGCATTCGGGGTTCGACGGCATCCAGCCGTCGGCGACGGCGGTCAGCGCACTGGCACCGAGAAACAGGGCGGCAAGCGAAAGCCGGGTTGCCTTGATCATGGAAGCTCCTCCAGTCGTGTTGAATTCCTCGAACCGGCGCACCGCTCTTTGCGGCCTCCTCGCGCTCGGCTATGAGACAGGACTAGGGGCGAAACCTGTCACGAACCTGTCAGGAGATGTGAGCCGCCCGGGGAGGGAACGATGCGCGTGCTGGTGGTCGAGGATGCACCCGACATGGCGGAGGCGGTGGCCACCCGCCTGCGTCAGGCGGGCATGGTGTGCGACATCGCCGAGACCGCGGACGCCGCCGAGGATTTCCTCGCCGTGCAGCGCTATGACGCGATCGCGCTCGACATCAACCTGCCCGACCGCTCGGGCACCGAGCTGCTCGCCGATCTGCGCCGGCGCGGCGAGCGGGTGCCGGTCTTGATGCTGACCGCCGCCTTCTCGGTCGAGACCCGGGTCAGCGCGCTCGACCTCGGGGCCGACGACTATCTGGTGAAGCCCTTCGATCACCGCGAGCTGGTGGCGCGGCTGCGCGCGCTGCACCGGCGCGACGCCGATGTGAAGAGCGACGAGATCGCCTTCGGCGCGCTGGTCTTCAACCCCGCCGCGCGCGAGGCGCGGCTCGCTGGCCGCACGCTCGACCTGACGCGGCGCGAGCTCGCCCTGCTTGGTCTGCTGATCCGCCACACCGGGCATGTGATGAGCAAGGAACGCCTTTACGAGGGGCTTTACTCCTTTGCCGAAACCGATGTCGGGCTGAACGCGGTCGAGCTCTACATCGCACGGCTGCGCAAGAAGCTCGCCGGCTCGGGCGTGGGGATCGAGACGCAGCGCGGCCTCGGCTACCGGCTGGTGCGCGATGACTGAGGCCGGCCCCGCCCTGCCGGCCCCCGTCGCCGCGACGCGCTCGCTGAAATCGCGCGTGGTGCGGGCGGTGCTGTCGCTGCTGGTGGTCGGCGGCATCGTGATGGCGCTCGCGGCCTTTGCCTATGGCCGGGTCGCGGCGCGCGCCTCCTATGACCGGCTGCTGCTCGGCGCCGCGAACGAGATCGCCGGCGCAATCACCATCAGCGGCGGCGTGCCGCTCGTCGATCTGCCCACCGCGGCGTTCCAGCTGCTGGCCCTCGCCCCCGACGACCGCATCACCTATTCCGTGCGCAGCCCGGGCGGCCAGGTTATCACCGGCCAGGACACGCCCCTGCCCGAAACCATCCGTCAGGCCGGCGGCGGCTTTTTCGATGCCGAATTCACCGGGCTTGCCGCGGCCGAGCGGGCGCGCTTCGTCACCGTGCCGCGCCGCTTCGCCGAGCGCGATTTCTCCGGCACGATCCTTGTCACCGTCGGCCAGACCCTGCGCGCGCGCAACGCCATGGCGCTTGGCCTGACCCGCGACGCGCTGATCGTGCTCGGCTTTGCCGGGGTGCTGCTGATCGTGCTCGGCGCGCTGGTGGTCGAAAGCGCGATGCGCCCGCTCGTCGGGCTTGCCCGCGATCTTGCCGCCCGCGACCCCTACGACCTGACGCCGATCGACACGCCGGTGCCGGCCGAGGTCGCGGGGATGATCGGCGCGCTCAACGACTTCATGCGCCGGCTCGAGCGGCAGATCGCCTCGATGCGCAACCTGATCTCGGACAGCGCGCATCAGCTGCGCACCCCCGTCGCGGCGCTGCGGGTGCAGGCCGAGCTTGCCGCCGAGGAGACCGACCCCGAGATCGCCCGCGCGACGATGGTGCGGATCGTGCGGCGCTCGCGCTCGCTCGGCGATCTGCTCGACCAGATGCTGTCGCGCGCGCTGGTGATCCACCGCACCGCCGAGGCGCGGCGGGTGGCGGTCGACCTGCGCGACGTGGCGCTGGCGGTGATCGAGACGCAGGACCACGCGCTGATCGCCCCCGGACGCGACGTGGCGCTCGAGATCGGCGCGGCGCCGGTGATGGTGCTGGCCGATGATCTGTCACTGACCGAGGCGGCGAAGAACCTGCTGGCGAATGCCCTGCGCCACGGCGCCGGGGCGGTGCGGATGGGCGCCGAGATCGAGGACGGCGCGGCGGTGCTGTGGGTGCGCGACGCGGGCCCCGGCCCCGATGCCGCAACGCTTGCCCGGATCGGCGCGCGGTTCGAGCGCAATGCCGCCTCGCGCGGGCGCTCTGCCGGGCTGGGCCTGTCGATCGCGCGGGCGGTGGCCGAAGCCTTCGGCGGCCGGCTCGAGCTAGCCCCCGGCCCCGCGGGCTTCCGCGCCGCCCTGATCCTGCCCCTGTCCGAGGAAACGCCATGATCCGTGCCCTGCTCTGCGCGCTTCTTCTTGCCCAGCCGGTGGCGGCTCAGGAGCTGCCTCCCGGGCTCGAGGACATGGCGCAATTCGGCCCCGCGCCCGGCCAGCCGGCGGAGGCGGTGCAGCCGCTGCGCCTGCGCTCGACCACCGACATCGACGTGCTGCGCCCGGCGATGCAGGCCTTCGCGGCCCGCCACCCTGAAATGTCGGTGACCTATGAGCAATGGTCCTCGAACGGGCTTTACGAGGTGACGCGGCGGGAGTGTGCGGCGGGCCATGCGGGGGCGGATGCGGCCTTTTCCTCGGCCGTCGATCAGCTCGTCGAACTGGTCGATCTGGGCTGCGCCGAGCCCTACCGCTCGGCGCTGACCGCGGCGCTGCCCGACAGCCGACGCTGGCGCGACGAGATCTGGGGCCTGACCCGCGAGCCCGCCGTCATCATCTACAACGCCCGCCTCGTGCCGCCCGAGGACGTGCCGCGCGACCGCTTCGCACTCCTCGACCTGATGCGCCGCCCCGACCGCCGCTATGACGGGCGGATCGCGACCTATGACATCTCGCGCTCGGGGCTGGGCTATCTCTTCGCCTTCGCTGACAGTCTCGAGGCCTCGACCTTCGGCGCGCTGCTCGAGGGATTCGGCCGCTCGCAGGCGGTGGCCACCTGCTGCTCGGCCGAGATCATCGACGCCGTGGCGCGCGGCGAATACCTGATGGCCTACAACGTGCTCGGCTCCTATGTCGAGGAACGCCACCTGCCCGATGTGGCGACGGTCTGGCCCTCGGATTACACGCTGTTCCTGTCGCGCGCCTACATGATCCCACGCGGCGCGCGCGGCGCCGCAGCGGCGCAGGAGCTGCTCGATTTCCTGCTCTCGACCGAAGGGCAGCAGGTGCTGACGCGGATCGGCCTTGTGGCGCGCGAGGATGCGGCCGAGGCCGGGCGCCACGATTCTGCCGAGCGCCCGATCCGCACCGGCCCGGTGCTGCTTGTCGCGCGCGACACGCACAAGGCCACGGCCCTGCTGCGGCGCTGGCGCGAGACCTTCGTCGAGCGCGGCGCGAGACCGTGAGCCCGCGCCGCCGGGTCAGTGGCCGCCGTGGACCGGCGGCGTTTCCCGGAAGCGCAACAGCCGCAGCGCATTCAGCGTGACGATCGCCGTCGCGCCGGTATCGGCAAGCACCGCAATCCACAGCCCGGTGAGGCCAAGCACGGTGGTGACCAGGAAAAGACCTTTCAGCCCCAGTGCAAAGGCCACATTCTGATGGATATTGGCCATCGTCGCGCGCGACAGGGCGACAAGATGGGCGACATCCGTGACCCGGCTGTTCAGCAGCGCGGCATCCGCCGTCTCGATCGCCACATCGGTCCCGCCGCCCATGGCGATGCCGACATCGGCCGTCGCCAGAGCCGGCGCGTCATTGATGCCATCACCGACCATCGCCACCCGGGAACTCCGCTTCATCTCGCGGATGATATCGAGCTTGTCTTGCGGCAAAAGCCCGGCGCGGCACTCGACACCAAGGCCCTCGGCAATCGCCTCGGCGGTGCGCCGGTTGTCGCCGGTCAGCATGACCGAGCGAATCCCCATCGCCGCGAGCCGGGCCACCCCGTCGCGCGCATCCGGCCGCGGCTCGTCGCGCAGGCCGACAAGGCCGATGACCTCCCGCGTCTGCTGATCGAAGAGAACAGCAACCGTATTGCCGCGCTCTTCGAGCGCCTCGATGGCGGCACGCTCCGCCGCGCCGAGGGTGGCAACCTCGGCGGCATGGGCCGGCGAGCTGACGGCAAGGCGGCGTCCCTCCACCGTGGCATGGACCGCCTTGCCGGCGGTGGCCGAGGCCTCCGTCGCGACCGCAACCGCGATCCCTTCCGCAGCGGCGCGGCCGAGGATCGCCCTTGCCAGCGGATGCCCCGAACCGGTCTCGACCGCCGCCGCAAGCGCAATCACCTGCGGCGCCGCAATCGCCCCGAAAGCACGGATTTCGGTGACGCGCGGCCGCCCCTCGGTCAGGGTGCCGGTCTTGTCGAAGGCGATCGCGCGCACCTTGCCGATGGTCTCGAGCGTCTTGCCGCCCTTGATCAGCAGACCGCGGCGCGTGCCGGCAGCCAGACCCGAGGCGATGGCAGCCGGCGTCGAGAGCACGAGCGCGCAGGGGCAGGCGATCAGCAGCAGCGCAAGGCCGCGGTAGATCCAGGTTTGCCAGTCGGCGCCCGTCGCCAGCGGCGGGACGATGACGGTCAGTGCCGCGATCAGCATCACCGCCGGAGTATAGGAACGGCTGAAGGTTTCGATGAAGCGGGCGGTCGGCGCCTTGGCGGACTGCGCCTGCGCGACGAGCTGGATGATGCGGGCGATGGTGTTGTCGGCCGCGGCCGTCTCGACGCGGACCCGCAGCACGCCGTCGACATTGATCGAGCCGGCGAACACGCGCGCCCCCGGACCTTTTGCGCGCGGCACGGATTCGCCGGTGATCGGCGACTCGTCGAGGCTCGAGCTGCCCTCGAGGATCTCGCCATCGGCGGGCACCCGGTCGCCCGGCCGGACCAGAACGAGATCGTTCACCCGCAACGAGGCGGCCGGAACGCTGCACAGGCCGCCGTCGGCCGCAAGTCGCAGCGCGGTCTTCGGAACAAGCGAGGCAAGGGCCTTGATGCCGGCCCGCGCCCGCCCCGCCGCCACGCTTTCGAGCAGCTCGCCCACGGCGAAGAGGAACACGACCGCCGCCGCCTCTCCGGCCGCGCCGATCAGCAGCGCGCCGAGACATGCGACAACCATCAGAGTTTCGATCGAGAACGGAGAGCCGGACCGGGCAAGGGCAACCGCCTTGCGGGCAAAGGGCAGCACGCCCGCCAGCACCGCCACGGCGAAGATCCAGTCGGCATAGCGCGGGATGCCGAGGGCCACGGCATAGGCCACCCCCATCAGCAGACCGAGGCCGACAACCAGCCGGCCCTTGCGGCTTTGCCACCAGCGCGCAGAGCGCGGCTCCGACGCCGGCACCGCATCGGCAGGGGAACCGGACCCGGCGCCGGGGGCGCACGTGGCAGCGACGCCGAAGCCGAGACCGCGGATCGTCTTCTCGATCTCCGCGACCGCGGTCCTGCCGCCTTCAGCCAGGGTCAGCTCCAGCGTCTCGGCGGCGAAATTGACCTCGACATCGGAGATCCCGTCCAGTCGGTTCAGCGCCGTCTCGATCTTGCCGGCGCAGCTCGCACAATCCATGCCGCCGACATGAAAGCCAAGCCGTTCACCGCCCGGTTGCATCGCGTGTTCAGGTGCCATTTCCGATCTCCCGCCCGCCGGCACGACAGATGCACGGTCGTGGCGGCCAACTGTGGCCACGGAACGAATCCATACAACAGTTGAACACTTATTCAAGTGTTTTCAATTTTCGGCCGCCGCTCACTCATCGCCGTGCTCTTCTGCAATATGCGTCGCCATATCCTCGAGAACCTGACGGACGTGCTGATCGGCGATCGCATAGAAAATCTGCTTCGCCTGACGCTCGCCCCTCACCAGCCGCGCCCCGCGCAGAAGGCGCAGATGGTGGCTGACCAACGACACCGACAAATCCAGCCTGCCCGCAATGTCACCGACCGAGATCGGACCGGACATGCAGCTCAGCAGGATCTTCAGCCGGGACGGATCGCCGAGCAGGCGAAAGGTCTCGGCCAGAATCACGATCTCGTTTTGCGCGAGAGCCGCGTGATCCGGATGGCCGGGCGCTGCCCCATCCGTGCATCCTGCGGTCTCGGTCGGGTTCCCGCCCCGCGCTGTCGGCTTCTGAGCAGTCATCTTCGGTCATCACCCGTGCTCGGGACCGCGCCCGCCTCGTTGCCGAAGAGACGCTGTCCGCATTGATCTGTCGGCGCCAATCTAGCGAAAGAGAGCCTGCGGCGGAAAGCCGAACCGCCGCGGCGCGCAGATTTTCCGCATCGCGGCGGCGGGATGGCGCAAGCGCGGCCCCCCGAAGAGAAGGCAGCCCCCGAACCGCGGCGCACGGCCGAGGCGCCGGATCGGGCCACGGCGCCCCCGATGACGCCGCCATCGCCATCGCGACCGCGCAGCGCAGCGCAGCGCAGCAAGACAGCGGCGTTTAGCACTCTTTTAGCAAGCGCGGCGGTGCCCTTCGCATTCTCTTAGCATCCGGATTGGCTCCGTATGGCCTAGGGTCCGGCCATCAGGACATCCCCGCCCCACGCCACATCCGCCGCCCCCGCCCGGCAGGGCGGGACGGCCCCTGCCCTTTCATGGAGACACAGATGACCCTTCGGATCCTCGCCCTTGCAACACTGTCACTCATCATCCCGACGCGGACCGTCCACGCAGCCCCCCCCGATCCCATCGCGCGCGGCGCCTATCTCGCGCGCATTATGGATTGCGCCGGCTGCCACATGCCGCGCGCCCCCGACGGCATACCGGTCGTCGAGAAGGGGCTGGCGGGCGGCACCGTCGGCTTCGAACTTCCCGGGCTCGGCACCTTCTGGCCGCCGAACCTGACGCCCGACAAGACCGGGCTCGGCGACTGGAGCGAGGCCGAGATCGCCACCGCGATCACCACCGGCGTGCTGCCCGACGGGCGGGTGCTCGCGCCGGTCATGCCCTGGGCGAGCTATGCGGCGCTGAACGCCGATGACCTTGCCGCGCTGGTCGCCTGGCTGCGCGCACAGCCGCCGATCGAGAACCCGGTGCCCGAGCCGGTGGCCCCGGGCGCGCCGGCGCCCGCGCCCTTCTATCGGGTGACGATGCCCGCGCCCTGAGCGCGACGGCCGGCCGCAGGGCGGCCCGGCCTCGGCCATGGTCACGCCCGCCCCTCGCCGGGCGCCTCCCCGACCAGTTCGGGGCGCCCGTCGAGCACCAGCCGGATCTGCCCGCGCCCCGCCGAGACCAGCCGGATCGGGGCGGATTTCTCCTCGAGCCGCCGGCGCAGCAGGATCAGCCGGGTCTCCAGATTGTCGCGATAGCCCGGCAGCCGCAGCGACGCCGCCAGCCGGATCTCGCGGTTGCTGAAGACGTCGCGGCCCTCGGCCAGATGGCTGCCGATCAGGAAAGCGAGGATCCGGCCGGCGACGCCCTTGATGATATAGGCATCGTCGATGAAGAGGCTGTCGTCATAGCCGTAATGGCGCACGCGCAGGCTGCGGCCGCCATCGCCCGTCACCGTTGCAGGCAGGGGCGGTTCGGCCGCCGGGGCCGGGCTCTGTTCCGAGGCCCGCATCGCCGCGGCGAGCAGGCGGGCGAGGATCATCGCCGCCGCCTCCGGCTCGCGGCCGAAGGCCAGACGCCGGCGCGCCTCGACGAAGAGAACGCCCGCCAGCGCACCGCCGCTGCACAGCGGCACCGCCATGTGGCTCAGCGCGCCGCCAAGGCCTGGCAGGCGGATGCGGCGGCTGCGCGCCTCCTGTTCGCTGCTTGCCTCGATCGCCGTATTCAGCCGCCGCACCCGGCCCAGATCGCCGACCCGGATCACCTGCCGCGTCGCCGCCGCGATGCCGATGGCACCGATGCCAAAGGGCACCTCGGCCCCCGCGCCGCCGGTCTCGTAGCCGCGGCTCAGCACCGTCATCAGCACATCGCGCGGATGGTCGCGCATCAGGATCATCGCGGCATCGGCGCCAAGCAGCGCCATCGCGGCATCAAGCGCCGCCTCGCAGGCGCCGCCCAGATCGGGCGCAGTGTCGATCGCCGCCACCGCATGGGCGAGCGCCGGCAGATCGGGCCGGGCATCGGGATCGGCGGGCGGCACCGGCGCCTGCGTCGGCGTTGCCTGCAGCGACAGCACCCGGAAGACGTCGACCGCCCTCAGCTGCATCGTCGCCTCCATCCCGACCTGCGCCGAACTCGCGGCAAGCTGTGCCGCGACCCGATCGAACAGCGCCCCCTCGGTCTCCGAGCGCACGAAGATCGCCTCGACCCGCACCTGCGCGCCGGTGCGGCCATCGACCAGCAGGATCGTCGCGCAGGGGTTGCGGCGCAGGTTCGCGGCGGTCTTGCCGAAGAACTGGTTCGACAGCGCGATGTGGTCGTCGTCGACCCGGTTCACATGCGACAGGTAGGAGATGTTCGGCAGGCCGTCGGCGCCACACGTCGCCACGACCGAGGGGATCACCCCCTCGAAGCAATCGTCGAGATCGGCCAGACGGATCATGTCGCGCCCCCGATCCGCTGCCCGGCAAGCGGGCCCGGCGTCTGCGAGAAGACCTCGTCCACCGACAGCGAGACCACGACCAGATCGCGTGTCGACTGCCAATGCGCGACAAGATCATGGGCCATGCCCAGCTCCATCAGCGCCGCCAGCGTGTCACGGCAATAGGCGCGGGCGGTCTCGGCCTCGGGCGCGCCCGCCGCGCGCAGCGTGGCGCGGCCCTTGATCTGATAGGTCTCGTAATCGGCGGGGCGGGAGAAGGTCGCCGCGGCGCGCCCCGCGCGTTCGACATTCGCGATCGTCGCCGGCCATTGCCAGCGCGACACCAGAACGTCGATCCGCCCGGCCTCGGGCACCACGAGACTGCCGACGCCGCGGCCGATCTCGGGCCGCGCGGCGGGGTCGACGGTGCCCACGAGGATCATCACGGGGCGCAGCAGGAAACGGACAAGCGAGGCGTCCACGGCGATGTCCCTTCCGTTCCAATATCCGTCTTTAGCAGAAATTTAGCCGAAGCCGCGCGCCCTTAGCAGGCATTTAGCAAGCCCCTCCAAGCGCTTTACGCGAAGTAAGCCGCATGTCAATCATCAGAGGCTTTCATGACACATCCTTCCGCATCCCGCCCCTCGGTCGCGATCATCGGCGCCGGTCCCGCCGGGCTTGTCACCGCCCGCTGGCTCAAGGCGCGCGGCTTTGCGCCGGTCCTGTTCGAGGCCTCGCGCGATCTCGGCGGGCACTGGAACCCGAACGGGCTCCACAGCGCCACCTGGCCCGGCATGGTCACCAACACCAGCCGGGTGATGACGGCGTTCTCCGACCTCGATCATCCGCCGGGCACGCCGACCTATCCGGGCCGCGAGGACATGCACCGCTATCTCGACCGCTACAGCGACCGCTTCGGCCTGCGCCGCGCGATCCGCTTCGGCACCCGGGTCGAGCTGCTTGCGCGGGCAGAGGCGGGCGGGTGGGAGATCCGCTCGCGCCGCGGCGGCGAGACCCGGACCGAGCGCTTCGACCGCGTCGTCGTCGCCTCGGGCCGCTATCTGCGCGGCACGATCCCGCAGGTGCCGGGGCTCGAGACCTTCTCGGGCAAGTTCGGCACCGGCCATTCGGGCCAGTTCAGCGGTGTGGCGCGCTATCGCGACGCCTCGGTGCTGGTCGCCGGCTGCTCGATCAGCGCACTCGAGATCGCGACGACGCTGGCGCAGGCCGGGGCGCAGGTGACGATCAGCTATCGCCGCCAGCGCTATGTGCTGCCGAAGCTGATCGCCGGGGTGCCGGCCGAGCATGTACTGTTCACCCGCGCCGCCGCCCTTGAGGGCGCGCGCGGGCCGGCCGCCGCGGCGGCGGGGCTGAAGGCGCAGATCCTGCAGGCCGCGGGCACGCCCGAGCAATATGGCGCCCTTGAGGCCGACCCCGACGTCTTCGCAGCGGGCATCACCCAGTGCCAGGGCTTCCTGCCCGCCGTGGCCGAGGGGCGGATCGCGGTGCGTCCCTGGATCGCGTCGGTCTCGGGCCGCCGCGTGCGCTTTGCGGATGGCCGCGAGGGCGACTTCGACAGCCTTCTCTTCGGCACCGGCTTCGCGCTGTCGCTGCCCTGGCTCTCGCCCGAGATCGCCCGGACGGTCGAGCTGTCGGCGCAGGGGCTGACGCTTTTCGCCGACAGTTTCCACCCCGATCTCGACGGGCTCGCCTTTGTCGGGCTCTACGATCTCGTCGGCCCTTATTTCCCGGTGCTGGAGTTGCAGGCGCGCTACATCGCCGGCTGCTGGGACACGCCCGAGCTCATGCCCGTGCCGGCCGAGATGGCCGAGGGGCTGACCGCGGCCCAGCCCGCGCGGCCGATGAACATGATGGCACTCGATTTCGCGCAGCGCGCCGGGGTCGAGCCTCAGATCCCGCGCCGCCCCTCTCTCGAACAGGCGCTGCTCTTCGGGCCGCTCTCGCCGGTGTCGTTCCGCATCGACGGGCCCGACCCGCTGCCCTGCGCCGAGGAGATGACGCTTGCCGCAGCCCGGGCCTTCGGTGCGGTCCATGGCCCCGGCTACACGCCCGAACAGGCCCGCCGGCGCAACGCGCTGCGCGCGCCCGCAGAGCCGGCGGCCGCAACCCCCTGAGCCCGCCCCGAGAGGCCGCCGTGCGCCGCGATCGGAACAGGCGGGCAGTCCTGCGACTGCCCGCCTGCCCTGTGCCGCCGGACCGGCTCAGGTCCGTTCGGGCACGGCGAGCCCCAGCCAGTCCTTGTAGAAGGTGTCGATATCCGGTTCGAAGTCATGGATCACCGGATACCAGGGCGTCGGCGCCTCGACATCGAGCAGGTCGCCCGAGATCGGGCAGAAATATTCCCGGATCACCTGCCAGTCGGGCGAGGGCGCCATCAGGCGGGGATAAAGCTCTTCCATCTGCGCGGCGGTGTTGCGCACCCGGATCCGGGCGTGCAGCTTCCAGTTCTCGTTCCAGGGGCAGAAGTCATAGCCGGCCTGGCTGCGGATCATCCATTTCCGGTCCGACTTGCGCTGGACGATATAGAGCTTCGGGCCGAGCGGCAGGATGATCGGGTCGTCCCACTCCACCTGCTCCTGCAGGATCTCGAGATAGATCTGAAAGCGCTCCTTGTCCTTCGGCGTGGACAGCATGGTATGCAGCGTGTCGCGGTCGATCTTGCCGTCCACCAGGTCCTTGATCTTGGTTTTCGTGTAGGCCATCGGTTCCTCCCTTGATCTGGCCTTGTCGGGGGGCGGCGCCGGTCAGAGCGCCACCGCGGCGGTTCATTCCTCGACGAACTGGACGGTCTTGACGTCGGGCAGTTCCGAGATGTCCATCGAGTATTCCCGCCCGTAGGAGGGGATCGGCAGGTCCGCTTCCATCAGCTTCCACTCCGCCGGCAGGTTCCAGAAGGCGCGGAAATCCTGTTCGAAGCGGGGCCCGAGCTTGAACGAGGCCGCGAACATCTGCTGCACATGCACGCCCGCCTCCTTGTTCAGGATCTTCTCGCGCTCGCCGGCCATCCAGTCGCTGACCGGCACCGACTCCTCGATCCGGGCCTTGCGGATGGCGCGGCGCCGGGCTTCGGTGGCGGCGACATCGACGCCCTTCATGCCGTCGCCGGCATCGGCGAGAACCACGCCATAGACACTGTCGGCGAAGCGCGGCAGCAAATATCCGCCGTTCACGTCATCGGCCACCTTCTGCGGCTCGCGGTCGAGCGGATCGCCGAAGCCGGGCCCGCCGCGCATGTAGTTGAGGTAGAGGTCATAGTCCTTGAACATCGCCTCGGTGGTGATCGCCTGCTTGTCGCGTTTGATCCGGGCGTCGGGCAGCATCGCCTCCCAGGTCGGGTTTTCCGGGTCGGTGTCGCCACCGCAGGGGATGGTGCCGCCCTCGGCGATGATCTCCTTCAGCCGGGTATCATGCGCCTCGAAGCGATAGCCCGAGGCCGCGGGATAGCCGCCCATCAGCCCCCAGTCCGACGAGATATGGCCGTTGCCCATGAAGAACATCGTCCAGTCCTTGGCGTTCCAGACCATGCGCAGGCTCTCGAAGCCGCAACCGCCGCGATACTTGCCTGCGCCGCCCGAAGAGGCCTTGATCTGCCGGCCGAGATAGACGAGCGGCTCGGCCAGTTCCCAGATCTCCATGTCGCCCATGTCGCCTTCGGGGTTCCACACCGCCGCCGCATGGCTGATCCCGTCCATATGCGCCGAGGCACCGACCCCGTTCGCCGCGCATTCGAACGAGTTCACCGCATGGATCTCGTCATACTGGTTGAAGCCCCCGCCCTGCAGCCAGTTCGAGGTATTGGCGTTGCCGGCGTTGACCTCCTCGAGATAGCCGCGGCCGAAATAGGCGCGAGAGAGCCCGCGCCAGAGCGCCGTCCACGAGCTGACGAGGAAGTGCCACGAGTAGCTGAAGGCGACGCGCCGGTCGTCGGGGTTCATCCAGGTGCCCTTCGGCAGGCGGAACTCGGTGCCATAGGCGGCGCCGTCGTTGATCATCTCGGTGGGGATCAGCGATTGCGTCATCATCACCCAGATGCCCGAGGTGAAGCTCACCTGATGGGCGTTGTAGGTGTGCCAGCCCCAGCGCGAGGAGCCCTCGAAATCCAGCCGCCAGGTGCCGTCGCCGCGGATGGTGATTTCCGAGGGCGTGTGCATGATCGTGTCGACCTTGGCGAAGTCCGAGGGGACGCGGACATCCTCATGCGCATAGGGCACGTCGACGAAACCGACCTGGCGATACTTGCCCGGAATGGTCATCGCCTTGATCCGGGCCTGCAGGCCGACGCGGCCATGCTCGACCGATTCATAGGCGAATTTCCAGTAGGACTCGATGCCCTCGTCGGCGATCACCTCCTTCACCAGATCGCGGATCATGTGGCAGCCGGCGACGCGGGTGCGCTCGTCCAGCATCCAGTAGCGCGTGGTGCGCACCATCCGCTGGCTCTCGTGCAGCCAGTCGCGGAACAGCGTGTCGTTCTCGCCGATCTTGCGGCAGGTGATCGAATAGCCGTCGCCGAAGCGCTGCACCTGCCCCGTCGACATCGAGCCCGGCCCGACCGAGCCGGTGTCGATCACATGGGTCACACCGCCGACCCAGCCGATCAGCTCGCCCTCGTGGAAGATCGGCACGATGGTGTGGATGTCGCAGGGGTGAACATTGCCGATCAGGCTGTCGTTGTTGCAGAAGATGTCGCCGTCACGGATGCCCGGGTTCTCCTCCCAGCCGTTCTCGATCATGTATTTGATCGCCGCACCCATGGTGCCGACGTGGATGATGATCCCCGTCGAGGTCAGGATCGAATCGCCCGCGGCATTGTAGAGGGTGAAGCACAGTTCCCCCTCCTGCTCGACGATCGGGCTTGCAGCGATCTTCTTCGCGGTCTCGCGCGCATCCACCACCCCGGCGCGCAGGCGCGAGAACAGCTTGTTGTACTTGATCGGCTCGGCGTCGCGCAGCGCCATCTTCGACAGGCCGGCATAGTGCTTGGTCCGCTTCGTGGCCTCCATCAGCCGGTCGCGGTGCTCCTTCAGGGTCTCGCCGCCGCGCACGATGCCGCGGGTCTTGACCGAGGTCTGCATGTTCATGACTTATCTCCTCCCTGAGACCGTCAGACTTCCTTGAGGTGGAACAGGCGGTGCCCGTCGAGCCAAGTCTCGAAACCGCCAGGCACGACGAAGGTCGTGGCGTCGGATTCGATCACCGCCGGGCCGGTGATGCGGTTGCCCGGCTGCAGCTTTTCCATCTGGTAAAGCTGCGCATCGACCCACTGCTTGTGGCGATAGAACTTGCGGCTGCCGAGCTTCGCCTCTTCCGGCGGGGTCGCACCCCGAAGCTCTTCCTTCGGGATCTTCGGCTTCGGGATCGGCACCGTGCCGCGCATGATCGCCCCGGTCACCGAATAGCCGAGCTCGGGCGAGCGGGCCGAGGCGGCGTAGACGCGGCCATAGGTGTCGTTGAAGGCCTCGACCAGCTTGTCCCAGTCCTCGGCGCCCTGCGCCTCGATGATCGGAGATTCGATCTCGAGGTCATTGAGCTGGCCGCGATACTGCATGCGGAAGCCCGGTTGCAGCTGCACCTTGTCGGGACTGTAGCCGTTGATCTCGAATTCCTCGAGCACGCGCTCCTTCAGCTCCTGCCAGGCCGCCTGCAGGGTCTGCGCCTGCGCCGTCTTCAGGTCCTCGCTGGCATCAGTGGCGATGTTGATGTCGAGCGATTTGTCATAGCGGTATTCGAAATCCGCCGCCGCACAGCCGAAGGCCGAGAAGCCCGCGGCCCAGGCCGGCACGATCACGTCCTCGAAGCCCAGCCCCTCGGTGTAGCCGTAGGTGTGGACCGGCCCCGCGCCGCCATAGCTGAAGCACACGAAGCTGCTGGGGCTGTAGCCCTTGCCCGAGATCATCGAGCGCAGATAGTCGCGCAGGTCACTGTCGAGCAGCTCGATGACGCCCGCCGCCGCATCTTCGACCGACAGGCCGAGCGGATCGGCGACCTGTTCCTTCATCGCGTTCCAGGCGCGCTCGCGGCTGAGCTTGACCTGACCGCCAAGGAAGTTGTCGGGATTCAGGTAGCCGAGGATCACATGGCAGTCCGAAACGGTCACCGTCTCGATCCCCGAGGCCTCCCAGCAGACGCCGACGCGATAGCCCGCCGAATCCGGGCCGAGCTTGATCGCCTTGGTGTAGGGATCGAGCCGGATGAAGCTGCCCGCCCCCGCACCGACCGAATCCATCGCCACCAGCGGCAGCGACAGCAGCAGCCGTGCCATGTCGGGGTCATTCTTGATCGTCAGCTCGTTTTGCGTGATCAGCGCCACGTCGAAGGAGGTGCCGCCGATGTCGGAACAGGCGATGTTCGAATAGCCCAGCACCTCGCCCAGATACTTCGCCCCGATCACCCCGCCGATCGGCCCCGACACGATGGTGCGGGCGAGTTCCTTCGCCTTCCACGAGATCGTGCCGCCATGCGTCGCCATCACCCGGAAATCGAATTTCGAACCGTTCTCCTTGAAGGCGGTGGTGATCTTCTTCAGCGTCTGGCGCGAGGGTTCGGCGGCGAAGGCCTCGAGGATCGTGGTGTTGGTACGATGGGTTTCCTTGCGCACCGGGTAATAGTCGGTCGAGGCGAAGACCGGGATGGTCTTGCCCGCGGCCGCGACCTCTTCCTCGACCAGATCGCGCACCCGCCGCTCATGCGCGGGGTTGCGGTAGGAGTGCAGCAGCGAAATCACGATGCCCTCGACCTCCTGCGCAATCAGTTCGCGCGCAGCGGTGCGGGCGCTGTCCTCGCGCAGCGGGATCACCACGTTGCCCGACATGTCGATCCGCTCCATCACGCCGCGGGTCAGGTGGCGCGGCACCAGCGGTTCGTCATAGTAATGCGTGTTCAGGTGGATGCGGTCTTCGTAGGCAAAGCCGAGATAGGCCTGCGCGGCGCGGCCCATGCGGTGGAAATCCTCCATCCCCGCATTGACGATCAACCCGGTGCGCAGCCCCTTGCGCTGCACGACGCGGTTGAGCATGGCGGTGCCGGAATAGACGCCGGTCTGGATCCCCGAGAGCGCCTCTTCAAGCGTCAGGCCCCAATGTTCCAGCCCTTCCTTCGAGCTGGCGATCAGGCCGAGCGCCTCGTTTTGCGGCGTGGACTGCGATTTGCCGACGACGAAGTCGCCGTCGCTGTCGACGAAGAACGTGTCGGTCATCGTCCCGCCGGCGTCGATGCCAAGCACCTGCACGCTGCGTTTTGTCTGTTTGTCCAATGGCACGGGTCTTTCCTCCTCCCCTGGCGCCACCTCCCCGTGGCGTCAGAACAGGATGCAGCCCGGCCGGATCGGCATGTTGTCCGGTTTTCGGACAACCGCCCGGACATGCTGCGGACGCCATGATGCGCCGCGGCAAGAGGCTCAGCGGCGGCCGCGCGGCACGCCGTACTGGTCGAGCTTGAGATAAAGCGTCGAGCGCGAGATGCCGAGGCGCCGCGCCGTCCCGGTCATGTTGCCGCCGCATTCGGCGAGGGCATCGAGGATTTCCGCCCGCTCGCGGTCGCGCAGCGTCGGCTCGCGCCCGGCCCGCCGGCCCTGGGCGATGGCGGGCGGCAGGTCGGCCACGTCGATCAGCCGGCTGAACGAGGTCGCCGACAGCCGTTCGACCATGTTGCGCAGCTCGCGCAGGTTGCCGGGCCAATCATGCGCCTGCAGCCGCAGCATCGCCCCCGGGGTAAAGCGCAGCGCGCCGCCGCGCCGCCGTTCGGGGCTGTGTGCGGCAAGATCGGCGACAAGCGCCGGCAGGTCCTCGCGCCGCTCGGCCAGGCCCGGCAGATGCACCACCGCGCCCGAGAGACGGTAATAGAGATCCGGCCGCAACCGTCCCTCGGCCAGCCGCTCGGACAGCGGCACCGAGGACAGGCTGATCACCTGCACCCGCCCCTCGGCACCGCGCGCCAGCTGGGTCAGGCTCTGGACCAGCAGCGGCTGCACGGCGGCGGGCGTTTCCGCCGGCTCGTCGAGGATCAGCGTGCCGCCCCTTTCGGTCAGCCGCAGCACCGCATCCGTCGCCGCCCCGCCGCGCAGCGCCACGTCATCAAGCAGACTGCAATCGAGCGCCGCAAGCGGCAGATCGGACAGCGGCCCGTCGGCATGCAGGGCGCGGGCAAGGGTTTCCTTGCCGCTGCCGGTCGGGCCCTTGAGCAGCAGCGCAACGCCTGCCTCGACAATCCGCTGCGCCTCGGCGCAGATCCCCGCCATCGCCGGCCCCGACCGGGCGATCGCCGCGAGATCGGGCGCCGCGGCCGCAGGCCGGCGCCGGCCCGCCCGGGCCAGCGTCACGATCAGGCCGATCGGGTCCTTGCCGTCCGAGACGATGTCGACCCCCGCACCGGGAAGCACCGCACGCATCCGCTCGGCAAGCTGACCGACATCGCCGTCCGGCTCGGGCACGGGGCCCGGCAGCACGCCCCTGCCGGTGCCGCCGGCGCCCGCGCCGGCGTCGCGCAGGCTTGACCAGATCTGCTGGCCGTGCCGGTTCAGCAGCATGATCTCGTCGCCGCGCGACACGCCGCGCGACAGCAGCTGATCCACCAGCCGCTGGTGCTCCTGCAGCCCGATGCTGCGCAACGCCTCCTCGATCTGCAGCGCCAGGCTGACCGAGAAGGCCGCGCCCCGGCGCAGCGCGTCGGTCGAGGGCGAGGAGATGTTGATCAGCCCCAGCACCCGGCCAGTGCGCGGGTCGCTGATCGGTGCGGCGGCGCAGGACCAGCGCTGGATCGCCTCGCAGAAATGCTCGACCCCAGAGATGGTGGTGGGTTTCGCCAGATGCAGCGCAGTGCCGATCGCATTCGTGCCGATGGCGTCCTCGCCCCATCGCCCGCCCGGATGCAGGTGGTTCTCCTCGCCGCGGGCGCGGATCCGGGAATCCCCCGTCGCGTCGAGGATCACACCGGAGCGGTCGGCCAGCAGCAGCATCGCGCCGGCGTCGTCGAGCATGTAGCCCGTGCGCCGCACCGCTGCCTGCGCAGCCTGACGCAGCCGCGCGTTTCGGCCGCGCAGCTCGTCCAGTTCATTGCCCGCCACACAGGGCGCCTGCCGCAGGGCATGCACGTCGTCACGCCGCTGCGACCGGATCCAGGACCGGAATACGATTTCGCGGATGCTTGGGGGCACGCTCCCCAAGGCCCGAAAGCGTTCCCAGTCCTCCTTCTGGATGCTCTCTGCCATGTCTGAAGCCCCTTTTGGGTGCCGCATGGTAAGGTAGCGAGGCGTGCTGTTGTCAAGGAAAAGGGCCTCGACGCTCTCCCGGGCGGGTAGCAACGGGCCAATCCCCGCCGCCGCGATCGCGGTCACGCCCCCCCGCATCGCCAGATAGGCCCCGCGCAGGAAGGCCGCGCCGATCTCCATCGTCTGCGGCACATAGCGCTGCGACAGATCGTGAAGCTCGGTCACATGGGCGTGGGTGTGGAACCAGCCGACGAGCAGCATCCGGCGCAGCATCACCATCGCCGGCAACACCGCGAGATTGGCGGCATCGAGCGGGCGCAGGCGGGTGTAGCCCCGCAGCCAGGCCGCGACCAGTGCCGGCGTCTCCGGCGCATGCTCGACGAAGGTCAGCGCGCAGGCGAGCCCGTAAAGATGCCAGCTGATACCGCAATCGTCGAAGTCGCTGAGCTGGATGCCACCGGGATCGACGATGAAATTCGCCATCCGCATGTCGCCATGGATCAGCCCGTACCGGGCGGGCGGGCGGCCATAAGCACCGATCTCGGCGCGGATCTTCGCATCGACCCGCGCCAGCAGGTCGCGTTCGACCGGCCCGACCGTCGCGTTGTCGCCCCGGTAACCCCAGCACCCCTGCCGCCCCATCGCCGTCTCGATGTCCCATTCGGGGCGCACGAAGCCCGTCGGCCGGGGCCAGGTCTCGTTGAAACCATGCCGCCGCGCCGCGGTCTCGCCGAGCTCGACAAAGGCCGCCTCGGCATTGGTCTCGTCGAGCATCCGGCCCGGCACGAAGTCGAAGAGCGTGGCGAATTGCGCGGCGCCGGTCGCGTCGTGAAAGGTGGCGACCGGCACGCCCGCAAGGGTGTCGATCACCGCCGGCGTGCGGGCCGTGCCGCTTGCGCGCAACGCCCGGATTCAGGCGATCTCACTCAGGATCTCGGCGCGGCTGCGCTCGCCCGGCCGGCTCAGCCGCAGCACCGCGACGCGGCCGCTGTCGGGATCGCTCACCCGGTAGGTCGCATTTTCCGAGATCGAGAAGATCTCGAGCCAGCTGTGCGGGCCGAAGCCGTATTGATCGAGCACCGCAGCATTCCTCGCCTCGGTGGTGCAGCTCGGGCCGCTGCGGCTGCCGGTGCTGCAACTGGTCGAGACCGGAGTGACGGCGGTCGCCATCCTCGCGCTGGTGGCGCTGCTGCGCGGCACCACGCTTGGCCTTGCGATGCGCGCGGCTGGCTGACCGGCTATCTGATCATCCGCGTCAGCGGCTCCACCGCCGAGGTCCCGACCCTTGCGCTGCTCGTCATCGCCTATGTGATCTTCACCGCCTGGATCGGCCTCACCCGCGGGCAGCGCTCGCTTTACGGCATCTTGGTGGTCTCCTCGCTCGCCACCGGCACGGTGATCGCGGCGCTGGTGATCTTCGCCGCGAAGCTGTTCCGCGACAGCCCCGCCGGGCTGCAACTGCGCGCCTTGAGCGAAGACATGCTCGCCGCACGCGCCATGGGGGTGCCGATCGCCCGGTTGCGCCACCTTGCCTGGACGCTTTCGGCGGTGGTCGTCGCGCTTGGCGGGGTGATGCACGCCACCTATCTGGGGGTGATCGGGCCGAACAGCTTCTCCTTCAACCAGACCTTCCTGACGGTGGCGATGGTGATCCTTGGCGGTGCGCGCTCGGTCTCGGGGGTGATCGCCGGCAGGCTCGCGATCTCGGTCGGCAACGAGATCGCCCGCACGATCGAGAACGGCCCCGAAATCCTCGGCCTGCAGCTGCCCGAGATGTTCGGCCTCACCGGCTTCTTCCTCGGAGCGGTGATCGTCGGCACGATGATCCTGCGCCGCGACGGGATCCTGGGCGATCTCGAATTCGAGGATCTGATCGCGGCGCGGCGGCGCCGGCGCGCGAGGGGGCCGAAACCGCTCGTCCCGCTGCACGAGGGGCAAAGCTGAACCGAAACCCGGCCGGGGCATGAACCGGCCGGGCTTTCTGCAATGGCGCCCCCGGGCCCCGCTTCAGATCAGGTGGCGCGGGATGGCCTCGGACCAGTCGCGGCGCGCCACCTCGCTGTCGCCCTCGCGCGCGACCAGATGGCCGCTGAGGTGGAAATGCGTCGCATCCGAGGTCATCTCGGTCACCGTCTCGACCCGGGTGCGCCAGCCCTCGCGCCCCATCTCGTAGCTTTGCGTCAGCACGTAGCGCGCCGAGAGCGGGTCCTCGGGCCGGATCGTCAGCTCGCGCCGCAGGTTGTGTTCCAGCTCGGTGCCGATCTCGTCGAAGCGCACGACGCCCTCGCCGAAGAGGCCGCCGCGCCCTTCCGTGACATAGGTCGCGACGCCGGTCAGATGGTCGAAACTCGACTGCCGCAGCATCAGCCCCGGGTCGGTCTGGGTCATCGGCGTGCGCGGCCCATGGGCGGGCGGCGCGAAACGCACCTCGGTCTGCGGCGCGGCCGGATCGCGCACCGGCAGGGCGAGCGTCGAGCCCGCCGGGATGACGGTGACGGTGGCGGCGCTCGGCGCGGGCCAGATCGCCGGCCAATAGGCGGTGCCGACCGAGACCCGGATCCGGTGGCCGGGCAGGAAGCGATGGCCGCAGGCCGAAAGCGTCACCCGGACCCGATAGGGTTTGCCGGGCACGAGCGGCGCGGGCGTCTCGTGGCTGTCGCGATGCGTCAGGTTCAGGACCTGATACGAGACCCGCAGCACCTCGCCCGTGGGCAGCACATCGCACAGCCGCACCGCCAGCTGCGCCACCGGCGCATCGGCGCTCAGCTCCAGCATCAGTTCGGGCGCGCCGAGGATCTCGACCGCCTCCTCGAGCACCGGCGTGGTGAAGTTCAGCGAGCCGCCATCATCGAGCCGCTGGTCGGTCGGCATCTCGCCATCGCAGCCGGTGCCCATCCATTCGCCCGCCGCGCGGCCGTGGTCCTGCGGCGAGCGCACCGGCAGCGTCGCATCCGAGGGCTCGGGCGTGTCCGCCAGCGCGCCGTCGGCGCGCAGGTGCAAGAGCCGGTCGGCGATCGCCGGGCTCGGCCAGGAGGGCTCGCCGACCCAGCGGCCGGGCTGCGCCTTGCGGGTGCCGGTGGGCGCGACCGGGTCGTTGATGAAGGCGCGCAGCTGCGGCTCGTCCATCACCCCGGTGTCGACGCCCTTCAGCCACTGATCCCACCAGCGCACCGCCTCCTGCAGGAAGCCGATCGCCGGGCCGGGCACGCCGTCCATCGGGTAGATGTGGCCCCAGGGCCCGATGATGCCACGCGCGGGCACCTGCAGCTTGGCCAGAAGCCGCGGCACGGTGTTGGTGTAGCTGTCGGCCCAGCCCCCCACGACGAGCACCGGGCACTGGATCGCCGACCAGTCTTCCTGCACCGAGCCGTGCTTCCAATAGGCGTCATAGGTCTGGTGTTCGGTCCAGAGCGCCGGGAAGAACGGCAAGGTCGCGATCCGGTCGAGCCAGCGCGCGCGCCAGCCCTCGCCCGCGATCTCGGGATCGAGCGGGCGCGACTGATAGGCCAGCATGATCGAGCCCCACCACAGGTTGTCATTCAGCAGGCAGCCGCCCATGAAATGGATATCGTCGCGGAAGCGGTCGTCGGTGGAATAGCAGGTCAGGATCGCCTTCAGCGCCGGCGGGCGGCGCATCGCCACCTGCAGGCAGTTGAAGCCCGACCAGCTCTTGCCCATCATGCCGACATTGCCCGAGCACCAGTCCTGCGCCGCGATCCAGGCGATCACCTCGAGCGCGTCGTCCTGCTCGAGCTTCAGGTATTCATCGGCCATATGCCCGTCGGAGTCGCCCGTGCCGCGAATGTCGACGCGCACCGCGGCATAGCCGTTTTGCGCGAAATAGCCGTGCATCGGCTCGTCCCGGCCGCGGGTGCCGTCGCGCTTGCGGTAGGGAATATATTCGAGAACCGCCGGCACCGGCTTCGAGCGCGCCCCCTCGGGCAACCAGATCCGGGCCGCGAGGCGGGTGCCATCGCGCAGCGTGATCCACGTGTTTTCAATGACTTCCAAGTTCATTTTGCCCTCCGCAGGCATGTCGGGAAACGGGGGGCGCGGTGCGCCCCCTGCAGGATCTTGAGGAAATTCGGGTCAGCGCGCGGCCATGACCTCGTCGAGCCAGTCGGTGCGCAGTTGCGGCACCGCATCGAGCAGCCGGCGCGTGTAGGGGGCCTGCGGATCGGCGAACAGCGCGGCGGTCTCGCCGGTCTCGACCACCCGGCCCTTCTGCATCACCATCACCCGATCGGCGAGGCGCTGCACCACCGAGAGGTCATGGGTGATGAAGAGATAGGTCATCACCAGCTCGTCCTGCAGCTTGCGCAGAAGCCGCAGGATCTCCTCGGCCACCAGCGGATCGAGCGCCGAGGTCACCTCGTCGCAGATCATCAGCTCGGGCTCGGCGGCAAGCGCGCGGGCGATGCAGACCCGCTGCTTCTGTCCGCCCGAGAGCGCCGAGGGCAGGCGCGCGGCGAAATCGGCCGGCAGGCCGATCTGCTCGAGCAGCCGCACCACCTCATCCGCCAGCGCCTTGCCGCGCAGTCCGCGGAACAGCGCCAGCGGCCGGCCGATCGCCTCGCCCACGCTCTGGCGCGGGTTCAGCGCCACGTCGGGCAGCTGATAGACAAGCTGGATCCGGCGCAGCTGCGCGGGGCTCCGGTCGCGGAACCGCGGCGGCAGCGATGCGCCGTCGAAGGTGACGGTGCCGGCGCGCGGCGGCAACAGCCCCGACACCAGCCGCGCCAGCGTCGACTTGCCCGAACCGGATTCACCCACTACCGCCAGCGTCTCGCCCCGCTTCAGCGTCAGCGAGACGTCATGCAGCACCGGCGTCTGGCCATAGCTTGCAGTGACCTTCTCGACAGACAGCAGCGCCTTGCCGGTGCGGTGATGCGCGCCCGAGACCGCGCCAAGGCTCTCGCGCCGCTCCGACACCAGCGCGCGGGTATAGTCCTGCTGCGGCGCCTCGAGCAGCGCGGCGGTGGGCCCGGTCTCGACCTCGCGGCCATGGCGCAGCACCATCAGCCGGTCGGCGATCTGGGCGATCACCGCGAGGTCATGGGTGATGTAGAGCGCCGCGGTGCCATAGCGCCGGATCATCTCGCGCAGAAGGGCCAGCACCTCGATTTGCGTGGTCACATCGAGCGCCGTCGTCGGCTCGTCGAGCACTAGGATGTCGGGCTTGCCCGCCATCGCCATCGCGATCATCGCGCGCTGCAGCTGGCCGCCCGAGACCTGATGCGGATAGCGCGCGCCGAAATGCTCGGGGTCGGGCAGTTGCAGCGCCCGGAACAGCTCGAGCATCCAGGCGCGGGCCTCTGCCTCGGGCATCAGCCCGTGCAGCAGCGGCACCTCGAGGATCTGGGTGTCGAGCCGCATCGCCGGGTTGAAGGCGGCGGCCGCGCTTTGCGCGACATAGGCGATGCGGGTGCCGCGCAGGGCCTCGCGGGTTTTCCGCGAGGCCTCGCGCATCTCGGTGCCGACAAGGCGGATCTCGCCGCCGGTGATCCGGCAGCCGCCGCGGCCATAGCCCATCGAGGCCAGACCGATCGTCGACTTGCCGGCACCGGATTCGCCGATCAGGCCGAGCACCTCGCCCGGGTTCAGATCGAGCGAGACGCCGTGCAGCAGCACCGCGCCATTCGGCGCCTCGACCCGCAGGTCGCGGATTTCAAGCACATGGCTCATCGGTTTTCCCCCTGCACGGTGGTGCGGCCGGCCAGCGCCCAGTCGACGACGAGGTTGACGCCGATGGTGACCAGCGCAATCGCCCCGGCCGGGAACAGCGGCGCATAGAGGCCGTAAAGGATGCCCTGCTGGTTGTCGCGCACCATGCCGCCCCAGTCGGCGAAGGGCGGCTGCACGCCAAGGCCCAGATAGGACAGGCCGGCGACGAACAGGAAGGTGAAGCAGAAGCGCATGCCGAATTCGGCCAGCAGCGGCGGCAGCGCATTGGGCAGGATCTCGCGGCGCAGCATCCACCACAGCCCCTCGCCGCGCAGGCGGGCGACCTCGGCATATTCCATCACCACGATGCCCTGTGCCACCACGCGCGAGAGCCGGAACACCCGCGTGCTGTCCAAAAGCGCGATGGTGCCGATCAGCACCGGTAGGCTGGAGCCCAGCGCCTGCAGCACCACGAGGGCCGAGATCAGCACCGGGATCGACATGATGACGTCGATCAGCCGCGCCCCCACCAGATCAGGCCAGCCGCCATTCAGCGCGGCCAGAAAGCCGAGCGGAACGCCGATGCAGAACGAGATCAGCACCGCGGCAAGCGATACGCCGACCGACATCCGCGCGCCGTAGAGCAGCCGCGAGAGCATGTCGCGCCCGTTCTGGTCGAGGCCGAGCAGATGGCCCGCCGAGGGGTCGGCGAAGGGCGTGCCCAGCACCTCTTCCTGCCCGAAGGGGGCGAGCATCGGCCCGAACAGGAACAGCGCCGCGGTGGCGGTGACGATCAGCAGCCCGAGCAGGGCAGAGAGCGGCAGCCGCCCGAAAACCGGAAGGGTCATCTCAGACCTCCTTCGCGCGCGGATGGCGCAGGCGCGGGTTCAGCGCGATCGCGGCGACATCGGCCACCAGGTTCAGCACGACATAGACCGCGGCAAAGACCATCGCCGCCGCCTGCACCATCGGCAGGTCGCGTTTCGACACCGCATCGACCATGAACCGGCCAAGCCCGTTGTAGTTGAAGATCGACTCGACCAGCACGACGCCGGCGATCAGATAGGTCAGGTTGAAGGCGACGACGTTGACGATCGGCGCCAGCGCATTCGGCGCGGCATGGCGCAGCACGACGCGCCCGTTCCTCATGCCCTTGAGATAGGCGGTCTCGATATAGGGCTGATCCATCACCGCAAGCACGGTGGTGCGCGTCATCCGCATGATCTGCGCCACGGTGACCAGAACCAGCACCAGCATCGGCAGGGTGGTGGCCTTGAGCCAGGCGGCAAGCCCCATCCCCGACCAGGTGTCGGCAAGGCTCGGCAGCAGCCCGTATTGCACGGACACGAAGAGGATCAGCAGCAGGCCGAGGAAATATTCCGGCAGCGACACGGTGGCCAGCGCCACCAAAGTCGCCACCCGATCGAAGAGCGAGCCGCGAAACGCCGCCGAGGCGATGCCCAGCCCGACGGCCAACGGCACCGCGATCACCGCGGCATAGCCCGCGAGCGCCATGGTGTTCCAGAACCGCGGCCAGAGCAGCTCGCCCACCGGCTGCCGGTTCGCCAGCGACACGCCCAGATCGCCTTGCACGATGCCCGCGGCCCAGCCGAGATAGCGCGCCACCGGCCCGGCGTTCAGGCCCAGCTGCTCGCGCAGCGCGGCCAGCGACTCGGGCGTCGCATTCTGTCCCAGGATCGCCGCGGCGACATCGCCGGGCAGGAGTTCCGTGCCGGCGAAGACCAGCACGGACACCAGGGCGAGGGTCACGACCCCCAGCCCCAGACGTTGCACGATCAGCTTGCCCATCAGCTGTCCAGCCAGACCTTTTCGGCGAGCCGGGCGCCCATCAGGTTGAACATCGGGTGCGGGGTCACGCCCTTCACCTTCTTCGACACGCCGTCGAGATAGTCGCCGAACATCGGGATCATCGCGCCGCCCTCGTCATGGATCATGCGCTGCAGCTCCCAATAGATCTCGCGCCGCTTCTCGTCGTCGAGCAGCGCCCTCGCCTCGCCGAGCAGCCGGTCGAAATCGGCATTGGCCCAATGCGTGTCATTCTGCGCCGAGGCCGAGGAATAGGCGATGGTCAGCATCTGGTCCGCCGTCGGCCGCCCGCCCCAATAGGACATGCAGAACGGCGCCTTCATCCAGACATTGTCCCAATAGCCATCGGCCGGCTCGCGCTGGATCGACACCTCGATGCCCGCGGGCGCCGCCGCGGTGCGATAGATCGCCGCCGCGTCGACCGCCCCCGGGAAGGCCGCATCCGAGCTTTGCAGCGTCAGCTTCAGCCCGTCCATGCCGGCCTGCTTCAGGAAGAACTTCGCCTTCTCCGGGTCATAGGCGCGCTGCGCCAGCTCGGTGTTGAAGAAGCGGTCGGTGACCGGGATCGGGTGGTCGTTGCCGAGCGTGCCATAGCCCAAAAGCGCGGTCTGCAGCAGCTGCTCGCGGTTGACCGCGTATTTCACCGCCTGGCGCAGGTTCACATCGGTGAAGGGCGCCTGCGTGCAATCCATCAGGAAGGTGTAGTGCTGCCCGCCCTTCGAGCGCACGATCTGCAGGGTCTTGTTGCGGGCGAGCAGGTCGACGGTCTTGAAGTCGAGGCTGTTGATCGCCTGCACCTGCCCCGACATCAGCGCATTGGTCCGCGCCGCGATGTCGTTGATGACGATCACCTCGACCGCATCGACATTGGCGCAGCCCGGCTTCCAGTAGTTCGGGTTGCGGGTGAAGCGGGCGCGCACACCGGGCTCGATGCTTTCCGGGATGAAGGGGCCGGTGCCGATCGGGTTCGCCCAGTCGTCAAAGCCCGCGGGCACCACCAGGAAGTGATAATCCGACAGCACATAGGGCAGGTCCGCATTGCCGGAGGCGAGGGTGATCTTCACCTCGTGCTCCGACAGCTTCTGCACATCGGCAAAGGCCGCCGCGACCGAGCGCGCCGCCGAGGAGCTGTCGCCGCGGTGCAGGTTCAGCGAATAGACCACGTCATCGGCGGTGAGCGTCTTGCCGTTGTGGAAGGTCACGCCCTGGCGCACCTTGAACACCCATTCCAGCGCCCCCGCGCCCGCTTCCCAGCTTTCGAACAGCTCGGGCCGGGCGATGTTGTCGGCGTCGATCTCGACGAGGCCGTTCATCACCATGTAGGCTTGGTTCACCGGCACCCAGTCGTTCAGCTTGCGCAGGTCGAAATCGTCGGTGGTCGAGCCGCCGCCGATGCCCATGCGCAGCAGTCCGCCGCGCTTCGGCGCGTCTTCGGCGCGCAGCTGCCCGGGCAGCAGCGACAGCGCCGAAAGCCCCGCGGCGCCGGCCAGCAGGCCGCGGCGCCCGATCTGAAGTCCCGTTCCTCGTGTCGTCATCTTGCCCCGCACGCTTTCGCGGCGTCTCCCTGGTGCTGCCCCTGACCGGGGTCGCTTCGTTGTTCACTCGAACCTAGGGAAACCGCCCCGGCGGGCAAATGAATTTCCGTCATACCCCCGTGACGGGCGGTCAGTCGCCCGGCCCCGGCGGCGCGGGCGCGCCGGTGCCGTGGCGGTTGCTGGCGACCAGCCAGTCAGCCAGACGCCGGGCCGACTGGCGCAGGTGGCGCTGGCTCGAGCGCATCAGGTAATATTGTCCCTGCCCGGTCAGGCGATGCGGATGCGCCTCGACCAGCCGGCCGGCGTCGATCAGGTCCTGCACCAGCCAGGTCCAGCCCATGGCGACGCCAATGCCCTGCATCGCGGCCTCGATCGCCAGCCGGTAGCTGCCCATCTTCCAGCGCATCGTGTCGGGCGGCAGCGCCACATCGGCACTGAACAGCCAATTGCCCCAGTCCGTCCATTCCTTGAAGGTTTCCTCCATGGTCAGCAGCAGCGGCGCCTCCATCTCGACCAGCGGCGGCTGACCGGGTGCACAGACCGGCACCATCCGCTCGGGGCCAAGCGGCTGCATGACGAAATCGGCCATCCGCACCGGACGGTGATAGATCCCCAGATCGTATTCGTCGGGCCGCAGCTGCGAGATGTTCTCGTCCACCCGCAGCTTGAGTTCCAGCCAGGGCAGCTCGCGGCGCAGCGCGGCAAGGCGCGGCATGATCCACAGATCGGCCACGCCCTGCGAACAGGCGAGCACCACGCGATGGCTGTCGCGCGCGCCCTGCATCCCCTCGCCCAGAACCGAGAGCGCATCCATCGCCTGCCCGACCTGCAGCGCATATTCCTGCCCAAGCGCGTTCAGCACCACGCCCGAAGCGGTGCGCTCGAACAGCACCGCGCCGATATGATCCTCGAGCCGCGAGATCTGCCGGCTGACCCCGCTTTGCGTCAGCCCCAGCATCTGCGCCGCGGCCGAGATCGAGCCGCAGCGCGCCACCGTCTGGAAGGCGATCAGGGCGTTGAGCGGGGGGATGCGCTGGCCGGTCGTCATGCGGTCCTCGATTGGGGTCTGGTGTCTGAAATGGCACGAAACCTGTCCGCGCCATGCCATGAAAATTTATCATGCCCCCATACGCAAGCCCCCCGTTTCGTTTTCCGCCGCCGGGACTAGAACGGCGCCACGCAGCCGCGCGTCGCGGCCGTGCAAGATATCCCGCCGGTCGCAACCGGCATTCTCGGAGTGACGGGCATGAACCTGCCTGACCTGATCGGCCTTGTCGGGGCCGGCGCCTATCTTGGCGCCTATGCGCTTCTGCAGATGGGGCGGCTCTCCGTCCGCGACGGGCGCTATGCGCTGCTGAACGTGCTTGGCGCGCTGGCGCTGCTGACCTCGCTGTTCTGGCAGTGGAATCTGGGCGCCTTCGTGTCGCAAGGCGCGTGGCTGCTGTTCACCGTGGTGGGGTTCCTGCGCAACGCGGCCCCGCAGCGGCGCGCCGCCTGAGGCGCGCCCCGAACAGATCGGGCCGGGCTCAGGCCGGCAGCACCACCGGCACCGCGCCCGCGCGCAGGCGCAGCGCCGCACTCGCCCCGGCGGCGGGCAGGTCGGCCGCGGCCGAACGCGGCACGTCGAGGATCATCTCCTCGCCGCTGGAAACCCGGCCGATCACCCGCAGGCTGCGGCCGTGGAAGACCACGTTCTCGACCCGGATCGGGATGCCGGCGGTGGCGGTCGACAGCTCGAGATCCTCGGGGCGCAGGCCCAGAACCACGGCGCTGCCCGCACCGAACCCATGCGCCTCGGCCGGCATCGGCAGGCTCGATCCCGGCACCTCGAGCCGGCCATCGGCCGAGACCTTGCCCGGCAGCAGGTTCATCGTGCCGATGAAGCCCGCGACGAAGCGGGTGGCGGGGCGGTCGTAAAGCTCGGCCGGCGAGGCGATCTGCTCGATCTCGCCGCCCTGCATCACCGCGATCCGGTCCGAGATCGACAGCGCCTCGGTCTGGTCATGGGTGACCATCACGAAGGTGGTGCCAAGCCGCGCCTGCAGGTTCTTCAGCTCGATCTGCATCTGCTCGCGCAGGCTCGCATCGAGCGCCGAGAGCGGCTCATCCAGCAGCAGAAGCTGCGGCTCGCAGACGATCGCGCGGGCCAGCGCCACGCGCTGACGCTGCCCGCCCGAGAGCGCCGAGACCGGGCGCTTCGCCTTGTCGGCCAAGCCCACGAGCTCGAGCGCCTCACCGACCTTGCGGCGGATCTCGGCCCGCGGCGTGCCGCGCACCGAAAGCCCGAAGGCCACGTTCTCGGCCACGTCCATATGCGGAAAGACCGCGTAATCCTGGAACACCGTGTTCACCGGCCGGCGGTTCGGCGGCAGATGGCCGATCTCGGCGCCGCCGAGCAGGATCTGCCCCGCACTTGCCGCCTCGAACCCAGCGACCACGCGCAGCGTCGTCGTCTTGCCGCAGCCCGAGGGGCCGAGCAGGCTCACGAATTCGCCCGCCGCGATGTCGAGGTCGATGTCCTTCAGGCCGAAATGCCCGTTGCCGAAGATCTTGCTGACCTTGCGCAGGCTCAGGAGCGGGTCATTCGTCATCGCGCACCTCCGATTTCTTGGTGGCATTGATCCAGATGATGAGGCAGCGCTCGTCTCCCTCGTTGCGGAAGGAGTGGAGCAGCAGCGAGCGGAAGGCGAAGCTGTCGCCGGTGCGCAGATGATAGGTGGTGCCGTCGATCACCAGCTGCGCCGTGCCCTGCATCACGAAGCCGAACTCGTGGCCCTGATGCGAATAGGCCTCGGCGGTGCCGCCACCGGGCTCGACCTCGACCAGCATGCCGGTGAGCGCGGCGCCGGCCGGCGACAGCAGCTGCTTGCGCACCCCCTCGGAATGCACCGGGATGTCGCGCCGGTTGCCCGCGCGCACGCAATAGATATCGTTGCTCTCGGCACTGTCCTCGAGCAGCCGCGCGGCATCGACGCCGAGCGCGGTGGCGAGCGGCCAGAGCGTGCGCACCCGGAGCGAGGAGACCCCGCGCTCGATCTGGCTGAGCGCGCCGACCGAGATCCCTGCCTGCCCGGCAAGTTCGGTCAGCGACAGCCCCGCCTCGAGCCGAAGCGCGCGCAGGCGCCGCCCGACCATGACGTCGGCGTTGTTCTCGTCGCGCGCGGTGTCGGCGGCGTCGGTGGAAATGTCCTGCCCCATCGTCTCTTTCTTCTCGCTTTCCGGCTGTGGGCAGGGGCCACCGGCCCCCGCCCTGTTCCTGGCCCTGCTCAGCCGCCGGCCTTGATCCGCTCGAACATCTTGGCAAGCTCGTCATTCTGCTTCATCGGCCCGGTGAAGACCGTCGTCGAGAGCATCGTCTGCGGATCGGCGGGCAGTTTCAGCTCGTCGAGCTTCTCCTGCGGCACCTCGGCGAAGGCGGTCGCGGTCGAGGCGCCATAGCCGTAATTCTCGATCAGCGCCTTGCCCGAGTCGGGCTCGAGGCGGCTGTTGATCAGATCATAGGCGAGATCGACGTTCTTCGCGTCCTTCAGCAGCACGAAGCCGCAGGTCCAGGTCAGCATGCCTTCCTTCGGGTTCATGAACTCGACCGGCACGCCCTGCTTCTTCAGCGCCACCGCAGAGGCGTTCCAGGTCATCGCCGCGACGAGTTCCCCCGAGGCGAGCGACTGCTCGACCGAGGTCATGTCGGTGGTATAGCTCGACAGCACCGGGCGCTGTTCGCGCAGCTTCTCCTCGACCTTCTTCAGCCCCTCGGCATCCATGTCGAAGGGGCTGACCCCCGCCAGAAGCGCGGCGACGACCGGGGTGTCATGCACCGCGTCGATGGTGGCAAGGCGGCCGGCATATTGCGGATCCCAGAGCATGTTCCAGCTCTGCTCGGCATCGGGCGCGACCATGTCGGAGCGGTAGAGAACCGAGGTATTGCCCCAGTCCCACGGCACCATCCAGACCTTGCCATCGCCCGCTTGGATGTCGGGCAGCTCGCGCAGAACCGGGAAGATGCTGTTCCAGTTCTTGATCCGCGTGGTGTCGATCGGCTGCAGCAGGCCTTCCTTGTTCCAGCGCGCGATCTTGTCATAGCAGGGATGGGCGACATCGGGGTGGAAGCCCGCCTTGACCTTGGTGAAGGCGTCGTCGTCATCGCCGAAGACCGAGGTCTCGAGCGCGTCGGGATGCGCCTTCAGGAAGCTCTGGCTGAACTCGGGCAGCTCGTACCCCGACCAGGTGAAATAGCTGAGCTTGTCCTCGGCCAAGGCGGGCGTGGCGACCCCGGCCGCAATCGTCAGCGTAAGCAGCGTCTTCTTCATTGGTGTGACCTCCTGTTGTTGTTCGTCTTGGTTTTCTTGTCGTTCCGGGCGGGCTCAGACCCGGCTGCGCCGGCGCAGCAGCTCCGCGAGACCCGCAAGCAGGGCGGAGACCAGCAAGATCAGCGCACCGAGCGCCATCACCACCGGCAGCGATTTCGGGAAGCGCAGCTGGCTCCAGATATAAAGCGGCAGGGTGGGCTCCGTGCCGGCGAGGAAATAGGCGACGATGAACTCGTCGAACGAGGTGAGGAAGGACAGCGTGAAGGCCGAGCCGATCGCCGACCAGGCGAGCGGCAGCACGGCGCGGCGGAACACGGTGAAATCCGAGGCGCCAAGGTCGGCCGCCGCCTCGGCGATCGAGCGCGGGATCGCGGCGAAACGCGCGCGCAGCACGGTGACCGCGGCGGGCAGGCAGACCAGCACATGACCGAGCACGATGGCAATCCGCGACGGCCCCAGCCCGGCCAGGTTGACGAGGATCAGCAGCGCGATGCCGACGATGACCCCCGGGATCAGGATCGGCAGCCGCGCGAGCACCCCGATCAGCCGCGACAGCACGGGGCGCGGGAAGACCTCGAGATAGGTGATCGTGGTGGCGCAGAGGGTCGCGATGCTGGCGGCGGCGAGGGCAATGAACAGGCTGTTCCTCAGCGCCTGCCCGATCGCCGGGGTTTGCAGCAGCGTGCGATACCACTCGAGCGTCAGCCCCTTCATCGGGAACGCGGCCTGGATCGAATCATTGAAGGAAAACAGCGGGATCAGCGCCACGGGCAGATAGAGAAAGACGAGATAGGCGCCGATGTAGATCGGCAGCAGGCGGCCCTGTTTCATGTCCGGCTCCCCCAGCGGCGATCGGCCTGCCGCACCAGCGCGACGGCGATCAGGATGACGAGCATGGTGGCGGTGGCGAGTGCCGCGCCGAACGGCCAGTCGTTGGCCTTGCCGAACTGCGCCTGGATCAGGGTGCCGATCATCGTGCTGGCCGGGCCGCCGACCATCGCCGGCGTGACGTAATCGCCCAGCGTCGGCACGAAGACGACGAGCGCCCCGCCCAGAACCCCGGGCATCGAGATCGGCAGCACCACGCGGCGAAACAGCTGCGCCTTGGTGGCACCAAGATCCGCCCCCGCCTCGAGCAGCGAACGCGGGATCGTCTGCAGCGCGACATAGATCGGCAGGATGGCGAAGGGCGCATAGGCATGGGCCAGCGTCAGCACCACCGCCGCCGGGTTGTTCAGGAACATCATCGACGGCTTGTCCCACAGGCCCAGCTCGATCATCGCCGAGTTCAGCACGCCGTTGTAGGCAAGGATGATCTTCCAGGCGAAGACGCGCAGCAGGTAGCTCGTCCAGAACGGCAAGGTGACGAGGAACAGCAGCAGGCCGCGATGCTTGCCGGCGCGGAAGGCCAGATACCAGGCGACCGGATAGGCGGTGACGACGGTGGCGAGCGTCACCAGCCCCGAGATCCAGAGCGAGCGCAACATCACCCTGGCATAGAGCGGGTCGGCCAGGATCTGCGCGAAATTGCCCAGCGTCAGCGGGCCGCGCAGCAGCCCCTGGTCATTCACCCGGAACCCGAGCCCCAGCACGAGCGCGAGCGCGAAGATCACCAGCCCGAAGGTGACCAGCGCCCCCGGCAGGGACATCGCACACAGGAACCCTGCCCCGTTTGCCAGTTGTCGCATCGTCTCTCCCATCCCTTGTCGGAAAGATCTCGGCGGAGAATCGGAAACCGGATCTATATTTTTCTGATTTGTGAAAATGTATGAGCCATTTTCATTTCTGTCAAATCCCATGGCCCGCGGCGGGTCGGCCTGCCCCGGCGCCGCACGCGATCGGACAGTCCCCGGCACCGCCCGAAGCCGAAGCGCGTGCGCAACCGGATCGGGCATCCGGGGCGCAAGCCGGCGACGGGCAAGCCGCGCCCCCGACGACGCGACCGACGCACCGACGCACCGACGCACCGACGCACCGACAGCGTTTCCAATCGCGCGAAATCCGGTACATAAATTGGAGAGCCGCCTCCGCCCGATACCGGACGACGCCGGTTGCATGCGAACAGGCCGACCATGACCGCAAACACGTCCCCCGCCCCCATCGCAGCGCCGGCAGGCACGGCGAAGCGCTGGACAGCCCGGCTCGCATCGCACCGCGGGCCGCTGCTGGCGCTGCTGCTGTGCCAGCTCGGACAGGTTTCGGCGTCGCTGCTGTTGCCCGGCTTCAGCGCCGATGTCATCGACCGGGGCATTCTTGCCAAGGCGCCAGACGTGATCCTGCACTACGGCGGGCTGATGGGGAGTGCCGCCCTGACGCAGCTCCTGCTCAGCGTCACGGCGGTCGTGCTGGGCGCCCGGATCTCCTTCCGGGTCGGCCAGGCCCTCCGCTCCGAAATCTTCGACAAGGTCCACCGCCTTGCCCTTGCGCAGGTCCAGAGCTTTGGCATCGGCTCGCTCATCACCCGCTGCACCAATGATGTGCTGCAGGTGCAGACCATGCTGATCATGTCGCTGACGATGATCGTGATCGCGCCAATCATGGGGATCGGCGGCGCCTTCATGGCCGCGCGCCAGGACGTGCAGCTGTCGGGTCTGCTGCTGGTCGTGGTGCCGATCCTGGCACTCATCATCGGGTTTTTGACCCTGCGCGCGACGCCGCTGTTCCAGCGGATGCAAGGACAGATCGACGGGGTGAATGCGATCTTGCGCGAACAGATCGAGGGCATCCGGGTGATCCGCGCCTTCATGCAACAGGGGCGCGAGGCGCGGCGCTTCGCGACCGCCAATACCGGGCTGACGGACACCGCACTTCGGGCGGGACGGCTGATGGTGACGATCATGCCCGCGGTCACCGCGGTGATGCAGCTCGCCTCGGTGGCGCTGATCTGGGTGGGCGCAGACCGGGTGACCGCGGGCGGCCTGCAGGTCGGCGCGCTGATCGCCTTCCTGTCCTATGTCTCGCTGATCCTGATTTCCGTGATGATGATGGGGATGCTGATCGTGATGTTGCCGCGCGCGCTTGTCAGCGCGCGGCGGATCACGACCCTGCTTGAAACCGCAATCACCGTCGCCCCGCCCGCCCATCCCGAACCGCTGCCGGCGCGGGGCAGCGGCCTGCCCCTGCGCTTCGAAGGCGTCAGCTTCGGCTATCCCGGCGCCGAAGCCATGGTTCTCGAAGACATCGCCTTCGAGGTCGGACCCGGGGAGGTTCTGGGCATCATCGGTGCCACCGGTTCGGGCAAGTCCACGATCATCAACCTGATCGCCCGGCTGGACGATCCGACGATCGGGCGGGTCCGGCTGGGCGGGATCGACCTGCGGGCCATCGCGCCCGAAACGCTCGCCGGCCGGATCGGCTACGTCCCGCAGAAATCCTACCTCTTTTCCGGCACCATCGCCGAGAGTCTGCGCTTCGGCAATCCGGATGCGGATGAGGCCGCGCTGTGGCGGGCCCTCGAAATCGCGCAGGCCGCCGATTTCGTCCGGGCCCTGCCCGACCGGCTGCAAGCGCCCGTTGCACAGGGCGGCACGAATTTTTCCGGCGGTCAGCGGCAGCGGCTGGCCATCGCGCGGGCGCTTGCCTGCGATGCCGACCTCTATCTCTTCGACGACAGCTTCTCCGCGCTCGACCAGGCCACGGATGTCCGGCTGCGGACGGCGCTCCGGCAGGCGACCGGCCATGCTGCCACGGTCATCGTCAGCCAGCGGGTCGCCTCGATCCGGGACGCGGACCGGATCCTGGTGCTGGACCTCGGCCGGATCGTCGGGCTTGGCGCGCATGCAGCGCTGCTGGCAGATTGCCCGATCTATGCCGACATCGTGCACACGCAGCAGAGCCTGGCGGAGGATGTGGCATGAGCGGGAACGATGATCTGCGGCCGGCCGCCGCACCGCGTCGCACTCCCGGCATGCGCGGCACGGGAGCCGCACTTGGCGGCGAAAAGCCGAAGAACGCGGCGGGCGCGGCCCGGCGGATCTGGCAGGCCTTCGGCCGCCGCCGCTGGTTTCTGCTTGCCTCCGTCCTCCTCAGCATCGGCAGCGTGACGGCCAGCACGGTGGGACCGTGGCAGCTTGGCAAGGCGACCGACCTTCTGGTCAGCACGGATTACAGCCCGGCCGCACTGGTCCACCAGCTGCTGCTGGTGGCGGCGATCTATCTCATCGCTTCCGCCTTCAATCTGGCTCAGGCCCGGCTGATCAACGAGGTGGTGCAGGTGCTTGGCCGCGACCTGCGCCACCGGGCGCAGGATAAGCTCGCGCGCGTGCCGCTCAACTGGTTCGACGCGCAGCCCCGCGGCGAGATCCTGTCGCGTTTCACCAATGACATCGACAACGTGATCCAGAACCTGCAGCAGGTCGCCAGCCAGATCATGCTGATGCTGCTGACGGTCGTCGGCGTGCTGGCGATGATGACCCTCCTGTCGCTGCCCCTTGCCGCCATCGCCGCAGCGGCGATCGGATTGTCCACCTGGCTCAGCCGGCTCCTCACCAGTGCCGCGCGCCCGCAATTCACCGCGCAGTGGCGCGAGACGGGGAATCTGAACGCCACGGTGGAGGAAAGCTTCACCGGTCAGGCCCTGGTGCGGGTCTTCGGCGCGCGGTCGCGGATCGAAGCGCGGTTCGCGGACCAGAACAGGGCGCTGACCAGAAGCAGCATGACCGCCCAGATCTTTGCCAGCCTGATCCAGCCGTCGACGATGTTCGTCACCAACCTTGCCTATGTCGCGGTGGTGGTCGCCGGGGCGATGCGGGTGCTGGCCGGGACGCTGAGCCTCGGCGAGCTGCAGGCTTTCATCCAGTATATCCGGCAGATCGGCCAGCCGGTCTCCCAGCTCGGCAGCATGGCCGCGCAGGTGCAATCCGCGCTGGCCTCGGCCGAGCGGGTGTTCGCGCTGCTGGATGCGCCGGAAATCGAGCCCGACGATGCCGCGGCCGAGCATCTGCCGCAGCCGGTCAGCGGGCATGTGTGCATTGAGCGCGTGGGCTTCCGCTACCGGCCCGACCAGCCCCTGTTCGAAGATGTCAGCCTCGAGGCGCGGCCCGGCCAGACGCTGGCCATCGTCGGCCCGACGGGGGCGGGCAAGACCACGCTCGTCAACCTGCTGATGCGCTTTTACGAGATCGACCGCGGCGCGATCCGTCTCGACGGGATCGACATTCGCCGCCTCTCCCGCACCGAGCTGCGCGGGGCGATCGCCATGGTGCTGCAAGATACCTGGCTGTTCACCGGCACGATCCACGACAACATCGCCTATGGCCGTCCCGAAAGCAGCCGAGAAGCGGTGATCGCGGCCGCACGGCGCTGCCATGTCGACGATTTCGTGCGTACCTTGCCGGCGGGCTATGACAGCGTGCTGGAAAATGCCGGCGCAACGCTGTCACAGGGTCAGCGCCAGCTGATGACCATTGCCCGCGCCTTCCTTCTGGACACGCCGATCCTGATCCTCGACGAAGCCACGAGCTCGGTCGACACCCGTACCGAGATGCTGATCCAGCAGGCGATGACGGAACTGCGCCGGGGCCGGACGAGCTTCGTCATCGCGCACCGGCTGTCGACCATCCGCGACGCCGACCTGATCGTCTACCTCGAGGCAGGCTCCGTGCGCGAGACCGGCACGCATGAGGCGTTGATGGCGCGCAAGGGCGGCTACTGGGCGCTCCAGCAGGGCGGGATGGTGGCCACCCGGCCGTCCCAGCCGCGATAGGCGCCCCGGCAAAGCCGCTGCCCCGATCGTTTCGCATAATAGCTGCGATCAGGCCTTCCGAGGGAAGCAGGATGCATGGCGTCACGGAGGGCGATAAGCTCGCCGGAAAAGATGAGGAACACGCATGGACAGGACCATCATTGACGTGCCGGTGATTTCTGCCGGTCTGAGACGTATCGGAGCCCCGGTGTCGGCGCTCGTCCGGTGCGGAGGCATGCTCTACACCTGCGGCATGCCGCCGATCGACCTGAACAGCGGCGAGATCGTGCGCGGCGACATCACCACGCAGACGCGGGCCGCCCTGGAGGCCCTCGCCTTCGCGCTCGACTTCGGCGGCTCGTCGCTGTCGCAAACGGTGAAGGCCACGGTCTATCTCGCAGACAACGCCTTCGCTGCGGCGATGAACGCGGTCTACAGGAATTACTTCCCCAATGGCTTCCCCGCGCGCACCTGCATCGCGATCAATACATGGCCGGACTTCGCCATCGAAATCGAATGCATAGCCCCGGTGCTCCGGCCTGTGGATCGCGCGCCGGACGGAACCATCCAGATCTGACACGCCCCAACCTTGCCCCGTGGCCTTCCCCCCATGGCTTTCTTCTTGGCCCAAAGACCTCGGGGGTGAATGCGCCACAGGCGCAGAGGGGGCAGCGCCCCCTCCCTGCCCCGGCCTCAATGCCCGAGGATCTGGCTCAGGAACTGCTTCGTCCGCTCCGACTGCGGGTTG
>NZ_SAVB01000006.1 GCF_004022265.1 Paenirhodobacter ferrireducens | reverse complement strand
GATGGTCAGGTCCTTGACCCCGCTCGCGACCAGCGCGTCGATCAGAAGCTCCGGAATGCCGCACAGGCCGAACCCGCCCGCCGCAATCGTCATCCCGTCGACCAGAAGCCCATCAAGAGCCTCCGACACCGAGCCGTAGATCTTTCTCATGAGGTCCGTCCTCCCTTTCCTCTGTCGCGGGCCGGCGGAATCCCCGCCCGGGCCCGATGATTGGCCACCGCGCGGCGCGAAACCGCGATGCCGCGCCCGGCCAGAACCGCGACGAGCGCGTCGTCGCCGAGTGGCGCCGCCGCCGGTTCGGCGGCGATGATCTCGGCCAGCAGGGCGCGCAGCGCCGGCGCCGGCACCCGCCCCTGCCCGCGCGAGCCGGTGCGCGCGAAGAAGGCCTCCATCGGCAGCATGCCGCGCGGCGTCTGCAGCAAGAGCCCGCTGCGCACCCGGCTGATCGTGCTGTCGTGATAGCCGAGCGCGCGCGCCACCTCGGCGCAGGTCAGCGGCACCAGCGCCGCCGGCCCCGCGTCCAGAAACGCCTGCTGGCGCGCGACGACATGGGCCGCCACCTCGAGCACCATGCGGTTGCGGCGCGAGAGCGTGCGCGCGATCCATTTCGCGGTGGCGAGCGCGCCGGGCGACGCGCCCTGATCGGTCACCGACACCGCCGGCAGCGCCTCGCGGTTCAGCGCGACCTGCCAGCCGTCGGCCGCGCGCGTGACGATCAGGTCGGGGGCGCGGCGCAGCTCGGGGGCATCGCCGAAATGCGCGCCGGGCTTCGGGTCGAGCCGGCGCAGCTGCGCGACAAGCGCGGCGAGATCCTCGGCGCCGACGCCGCAGCGTTCCTGTAATTTGCCTGCCTCGCCGCGCGCGAGCAGCGGCAGGTTCTCGAGCAGGCGCTGCATCGGCGCGCTCAGCGCCTCGCGCTCGGCGAGCTGCAGCGCCAGACATTCGGCGAGCGTGCGGGCGAACAGCCCGGCGGGCTCCATCTGCTGCAGCCGGGCGAGCACCGCCTCGGCCTCGGCCAGCGTGCAGCCCGCCCGCGCCGCCAGGCCTGCAAGCGGCGCGCCGAGCCAGCCGCTCGGTTCCAGCGCCTCGGCCAGCACGGCGGCAATCGCTGCCTCGCGCGGGGCGCGGACGAGCAGACCGATCTGGCGCGCTACATGGGCGTGCAGCCCGGGCGCGGCATTGGCCATCCGCTCGGCCTCGCCGCCATCGCCGCCCGCCTGCGGCCGCCAGCGCGGCGGCGCGCGGCCCGGGCGCGGCGCGTCGGGCTCGGGATCGGGCAGCGTGACCTGCAGGCAGGGGTTGTCGGCCGCCGCCGCGACCAGCGCCCCGCACAGCCCGGCACTGTCCATCTGCAGATATTCGAGCGCCTGCCGCATCGCCTGCGACATCTGCACCGACATCTTCTGCCCGAGCCCGAGGCCCGTCACTGCACGCATCTGCCCCTCCGCCACCGCGGGCCAGAGTAGCGCCCGACGACGGCCGGGCAAGCACCGGTCTCAGCCATGGCGGCGGGTCTCGCCCAGAAACCGCGGCTGGACGATGAAGGCGTCGGAGGCAAAGCCCTGCCGCGGGGTGAGCGGGACGCGCTCGGCCAGCCAGCTGCGGGTGGGCAGGCCCGGGGTGGTCGCGGCGCGGCGCAGCGCCTCGCGGTCGCCGGGCGTCGCGGCCAGGCGGGTGCGGATCGCGGCCTCGTCGGCGGGGGCGAGATCCTCGCCGATGAAGACGAGCCGGCCGCGCCGGTCGGAAAGCGCCCCGCCCCGCGGCCAGGCCGGCAGGCGCACCGGCAGGCAGGCGGTGCCGTCGACGCATTGCACCACCACCGGCACCTCGAGCCCGGGCACCGCCATCAGCCCCTTCACCCGCAGCAGCCGGCCGCTCCAGACCTCGAGGATCTGGCCGAGCGCAAGGGCAAAGCCGCGCCAGCCCGGCGTCTCGGCGAACTCGACGACGAAGCTGCGCACCCGCCCCGAATGCGACGACGCATGGCCCTTCCCCGGGCTGGGGAACGGCGCGGGCTGCGGCGCGCGCAGCGCGGTCACCGCGCCAAGCCAGTCGGTCGCGTCGGCGGGCACCGCCTCGGCGGCATAGAGCCCCGCGCCGAAGATCGCGGCGGGATCGGCCTCACCCTCGGTCAGCAGGATCTGCGGCGCACCGGGGTTCAGCGCCGCAAGTTCGCGGCGCACCGCGGCGGTCTCGACCTGCCCCGCCAGCGCCGATTTCGACAAAAGCAGCCGGTCAGCCAGACTGACCTGCACCCGCGCCTCGCGGTGACGCGGCAACTGCATCCGCGCGCGCTCGCAATCGACGACGGTCAGCACCCCGTCACAGCGGAACCGCGCCGAGACCAGCCGGTCCTCCATCAGCGCGCGCAGGACCGGCGCCGGATCGGCGAGCCCCGTCGTCTCGATCAGAACCCGCGTCACCGGCGCGATCTCGCGCCGCGACATGCGCTCGTGCAGGCGCATCAGCGCGCGCATCAGATCGCCCTGCACGGTGCAGCACAGACAGCCCGAATCAAGGATGACGAGGCTGTCGTCGATTCGCTCGACGAGGTGGTGGTCGATGCCGATCTCGCCCAGCTCGTTGATGAAAACCGCCGCGCCGGCCATCTCGGGCCGGGCCGTCAGCGCGTTCAGAAGCGTTGTCTTGCCGGCGCCGAGAAAGCCCGTGAGCACCGTCACCGGCACCCGTCCCACTGCTTTTGCCGCAACCGCGAAGGGCGCAGACCTGCCTTTGTCCATCCGTGTACCTCCCTCTCCCCGGTCATCAGGAAGCAGGTTTCTTGCCAGATGACCATGCGTCAACGATGACCGGGGCTTACCGCGGCCCGGACAGCTCTGGGCGGCGCGGATGCGACGGAATGCCGGACGGTGGTGGCGCGGCCGCCGTCCGGTTTCCGGACGGCACCCCAAGATCCCCCCGCCGCCCGCCCTGCCCCTGCCTGCCCGTCTTGCTGCAACGCAGCGGCAGGCACGCCTGGCCGGCACGCCCCGCGATCGGCCCGCCCCTGCAGGAACCCGCGCCGGAATCAAGAGAATTTCCCCTTTCGCACGGGAGAATGCTAAACTGGGCGCGAGGAGAGGAGACAGGCCCGGCACGGACGGGCGGCTGCTGCGGACGTCTCGGGGAGGAGACGGGAGCTGCAGGGCCCCGCCGGCTCATGTCTCCCAGGGAGGAGATTTCAACATGCCACAGACGAGCCTGCGTCAGCGGTTCTCGTATCCGGAGAACGATGGCCAGATCATGACCTCGTGGAACCGGTTCATGGAGGGGCAGGAACCGGGATCGGACGCATTGCGCCGGCTGATCGACGATTCCTGGCGGCGCTGTCACGGCGCGGTCGACCCCGGACGCCAGAGTGCCCCGCCCCCCGCCATGGGCGACGCGCTGCATGACCTGCTGGCCGACAGAGAAGACCTGATGCAGGCCGGCGCCCCGGTGATCGCCTCGGCCCGCGACTTCCTGTTCGAGACCGGCACGGTGATGGTGCTGACCGACTGCGCCGGCAAGGTGCTGAGCGTCGAGGGGGACAATGCCCTGCGCGACCCGAGCGAGGCGATTCACCTGATGCCCGGCGCCGACTGGAGCGAGGCTGCCTGTGGCACCAATGCGATCGGCACCACGCTGCAGATCGGCCAGCCGATCCAGATCCATGCCGCCGAGCATTACTGCTCGGGGATCAAGCACTGGTCGTGCTCGGCTGCGGTGATCCGCGAGCCGGTGAGCGGCGCCACGCTCGGCGCGATCGACATCTCGGGGCTGAACGAAAGCTACAGCCGGCACAGCCTCGCGCTCGCCATCGCCGCGGCCGGGCGGATCGAGAACCGCCTTGTCCAGCGCGAACTGAAGCTGCGCTATCAGCTCCTCGACCAGTGCCTCGAACGGCTGCACGGGCCGGAGCGCGACGGGCTGATCGTCTTCGACCGCTCGGGCCGGCCGATCAAGACGAACGAGCGGGCGGCGGCGCTGATGGCGGAACTGGCGAAGACCGGGGCGGAGGATGCGCAGTCGATCCGCAACCTGATGCTGCCCTGGAAGAAGGGCCGCGTCGCGCCCGAGAACATGCCGGGCTGGATCGACCACGACTGGATCGAGCCGGTGCTTCAGGACGGCGAGCGGCTCGGGGCGGTGCTGGTGCTGCCCGACCGCGCGGCAACGGTGCGGCGGGCGGGGCTGCGCCCCGTCGCGCACCGTCCGGGCGTCGATCCCTTCGACCGGCTGTCCGGTACGGCGCCGGCCTATCTCGAGGCGATCCGCCGCGCCCGGCTCTTGGCAAAAAGCCCCGCGCCCGTGCTGTTGCTGGGCGAGACCGGGGTCGGCAAGGACGCCTTCGCCCAAGCCCTGCACGAAGCGGGGGCGCAGGCCAAGGGCCCCTTCGTCGCGATCAACTGCGGCGGCTTCTCGCGCGAGCTGCTGACCTCGGAGCTCTTCGGCTATGCCGACGGCGCCTTCACCGGCGCGCGCCGCGGCGGCATGACCGGCAAGATCGAGGCGGCCGACGGCGGCACGCTCTTCCTCGACGAGATCGGCGAGATGCCGCTCGATCTGCAACCGCATCTGCTGCGCGTGCTGGAAACGGGCGAGGTCTACCGCATCGGCGAGAACCGGCCGCGCAAGGTGAAGCTGCGGCTGATCGCGGCCACCAACCGCGATCTGAAGACCGAGGCGGGCGAGGGCCGGTTCCGGCTCGACCTCTTCTACCGCATCGCCGTCACCTCGCTGAAGCTGCCGGCACTGCGCGAGCGGATGTCGGACCTGCCGGGCCTTGCCGACCATCTGGTGGCCCAGATCGCCGCGCGCTACGACAGCCCGGTGCCGGCGATCGCGCCGGAGGTGTTCGACGCGCTGGCCGGCCACGACTGGCCCGGCAACATCCGCGAGCTGCGCAATGTGCTTGAGGGGATGTTCCTGGAAAGTGAGGGCGCGACCCTGCGGCCCGAGGCACTGCCGCCCGAGCTGCAGCTCGCACCGCGGCGGATCGGCACCGCCGAGGCCCTGTCGCCGCTCGACCGGGCCGAACGCGACGCGATCGTCGCTGCGATCCGCCGCCATCAGGGCAACATGACCTCGGCCGCGCGCGATCTCGGCATCGCCAAGAGCACGCTTTATGTGCGGCTCGACAAGCTCGGACTGAAGGACCACATCGCGCAGCTGCGCGAGAGTTGAAACGGGAAACGGCACCCGGGATCCCGGGTGCCGTCCCTGCAGCGCGCCCTCTGGAGGAGGAATGGCAGGCGCCGCAAAGCGCGTGGGGCCCTCAGGCCGGAACCGTGCCGCGCAGCCGGGCGACGGCCTCGAGCACCGCCTCGGGCGCATGGGCGACCGGCACCTCGGCGAAAAGGAACTGCCCCGCCCCGGCCTCGGGCAGCGGTTCGCCGGCAAAGAGCGCCGCCGTCACGTCGCGCCCGGTCGCCGCCGGGTCGGTGCCGATCACCGCATCGAAGCCCCCCTGCCCCGGCGCCGCGCCGCGCCCGACCACCGCCCAGCGATAATGCCGCGCGGCGTTCAGGATCGGCGCATAGCGATCGGCCGGGCCGGGCTCGGCCCCCTCTTCCAGAAGCAGCCCGCCCACCGGCCGGCTGGCGACGCAGCGGACGAAGTCGGCCATGTACATCGCCGCATCCTCGACCGCATCGGCATCGACCTCGGCTTCGCGCCCGGCCGCGACCTGCGCCTCGGCCAGCCACGCGCCCGGCGCGGGCATCGCCAGAACCAGGGGCACCTGGCCCTGCAGATGGGCGCCGACCGCCACCGTCACCTCGTCGAGCAGCGCCCGTGGGCCCTCCTCCTCGAGCATCCGGCGCAGGGGATAGGGGGCGCGCTTCTTCGACCCCATCTCCGCCGCAAGCCCCGGGTGACGCGCCCGCCAGGAACGGAACATGTCGCCCACGTCGACCACCGCCACATCGCCGCGCAGCAGGCCGCGGGCCTGGGTGAACCACGACAGGTATTTCGCCGCGCCCTCGGCCCAGGGGTCGCCCGCCTCGCCCAGCAGAAGCCGCCGGGCATAGCCCGACGACTCCAGCCAGACCCGCAGCGCCTTCGTGCCCGACCCCTTGGGCAGATCTTCTGCGAGAGACTGGCTCATTGCTTCTCGTCTCCCGGCACGCCCGCCGCCGCCAGACGCGCCTCGAGCTCGGCGATGCGCACGTCCTTCGGGTGGACCATGTAGTTCGGCTTCGGCTCGTCGCCACGGCGGGTCTTGTCGGGCGAGCCCATGTAGAGCGTCTCGATATCGTCCCCCCAGCAGCCGAAATAGGGCAGATGCGCCGGCGGCTTGGGCTGGTTCCAGCCCTTGACGAACTCGGCATAGGGCACCGAGCGGGCGATGCGCGCCTTGCGCTCGTCGGCGCGCGCCTGTTCGGTCGCGTCGAAGTCGATCGCCAGCGTCGCCGGGTCGAACACCACCTTGTAGAGCCGCGCCGCCACCTCAGCCGACATCAGCCCCTCCTCGATGTCCTTCACCACGCCCACCGGGTCGCGTTCGAGCAGGTCGCCATAGCCCGCGCCGGCGCCCTGGCTGATCATGTAGAGCTCGCCCCGCTTCGAGATGTCGAAGCCCATGCCCATGTGATGGGTGGTGTAGCGCGCGCCCTCGAAGGGCTGCTCGTTCATGATCTCCTCGATCGAGTGGCGGAACTTCTCCGGCTCGTTCAGCATCACGTCATAGACGTCGACGCCCTGCACCTTCGACAGCGGATAGGTGCCGCAGGCATAGCCGCCGAAGAGGCCCTGGATCGGCGGGATCTTCGCTCCCTGCGCGGTGGTCATGAAGCCCCACTGCTCGCTGTCCTTCGTCGCCACCATCATCGTGTAGCCCTGGCCGCCGCGATACTTGCCCGGCGCGATGGCGTCGCGCGTCATCTTCTTCGAGACGAGCTGCAGGAACGGCACGTCTTCCTCGTTCACCTCCTGCTCGCCGATGTCGGCCATGGTGGCGAAGATCGGCGCCAGCGCATGTTCGCCATCGCGGTTCGAGGTCGCCCCCGCCCCCATGCCGTTCAGGTCGGCGCAGAGGTTGCCGAGCGTCTCGCCATGCTGGCTGACCCCACCCCAGATGAAGGTGTTGATCATGTTGAAGGCCGGTGCGTGGACCTTGGTGAACTTCTCCGGGCAGGAGTAGAGGAACTTCGCCACCGCGTGCTGGCCCGCGGTGAAGCCGGTGAAGATCGACATCAGCGACTGCGAGTTCGGCGCGTCATAGGAACAGTTCAGGATCGAGTGCGGATCGGTGATCACCTCGATCGGCGCCATCGCCGCCTGACCGCGCGGCAGGTCGGGCCAGATGTAGCACAGGAAGAGCTGCGACAGCATCCCCTTGAGCCCGCCGAGGATGGTGTTCGTGGCGCGGTTGGTGAACTCGGGGCTCGAGCCGCGGAAGTCGAAGGTCAGCTGGTCGCCCTTCTTCGTCAGCGTGCAGTTTACCTTGACCACGCAGTTCTCGCGCAGCGTCGAGTCCTGGATGATGTAGGTGCGCACCGACATGTCGGGCCATTCCGAGACCCGGCGCTTCACCTCGGCGCGCACGTCCTCCATGGTCAGGCGCAGGGTCGAGATCAGCGCGTCGGCGCCGTCGGTCTTCAGCGTCTCCTCGATGCGCTGCTTGATCCGCAGGCAGGCGAAGAGCTTCACCTTCATGTCCTCAAGCTGCAGCTTCGGCTCGCGCACCGAGTTCTGCAGGAAGGTCAGCAGGTCGCGCTTGATCTGATAGTTCTCGACCACCTTGAAGGGCGACATCTTCAGCCCCTCGTCGGAGGGGCTTTCCGCCATCGACGGCATGCCGCCCGGCTCGATCGCGCCGTTCTCGCCCTCGTGCACGGTCGAGGCAACCCAGCACACCAGCCGGCCCTCGTGGAAGATCGGCAGGATCATCGACTGGTCGGTGTTGTGCACGTTGCCATAGCGGCTGTCGTTGTGGATGAAGCCGTCGCCGTCGCGCACGCCCACGGTGGGCTCGTTCATCCAGTTCTTGACGATGAACTTGATCGGGTGGTGCACGACCGACGAGAACAGCAGCACGCCGCCCGCCGAGGCGATGGCGAGGTCGCCCGAGGCCGAATAGATGCCGGTGATGACATCGCCCCATTTCGCGCCGGGCGCCGCGCCCATCTGCTCGACCATCTCATAGCCCTCGTCGCAGCCGGCCTGCAGCCGGTCGCGGATCTTGGCGATGGTATGGGTGTCGGGGACATTGGCGATGGCGTGCTCCTCGTCGGCCGAGCGCTGCATCAGGTCGTGGTTTTGCATGATCTCGGGATCGGGACCGAGGAACAGCGTGGTGTCCTCGAGGAACTTCTTGATCAGCTTCATGTCTTCGGCAGAGGGCGCCGGCCCCCCGGTGGTCATGTCTTTCATGGGAACTCCTCCTGTTGGAATGGGCCCCGGCGCTCCTCTCGCCGGGGCACGCGTGTCAGTGCTTGGTGACCGGGGGCTCGTTGCGCAGGAACCAGGTCGCGCCCTGCTTTGCCGCGACCAGCGTCCAGCCCGGATTGACGAGGAAGGTCGTCACTTCCGAGGCGACGATCGCCGGCCCCTCGATCTCGACGCCGGGATCGAGGTCCTTGCGGGCCCAGACCGGGGTCTCGAAGGCCTGATCGAAGCCGACGAAATGGCAGGTGCGATGGCCGCTCGGAGCCGGGGGGGCCGAGCGTTCCGGCTTCGGCAGCGGCTTGATGTTCTGGAACTGCACCGTCTCGTGCTGGCGATAGCTCGACACGCGGATGGTGTTGATCCGGATCCCCGCCTCGGGCGCCTGGCTGCCCTCGCCGAAGCGCTTGCCATAGTCGGTCGAGAACTGGTTGATGACCTGCAGCACGTCGCTCGGGCTGTTCAGCTCGTGGATCGGGATCACCGCCGTGGTCTGCACCAGCTGGTTGCCATAGCGCATGTCCAGTTCCAGGTTGTGCTGGATCTGCTCGGCCGGCACGCCCTGGCGCAGCAGGTCCTGACGGCCGCGCTCCTTCAGCTCGGCCACGATGCCGTTGAACCGCTCGTAATCGCTGAAGATCCGCCGGGTGTTGCTGTCGTAAAGCACCATGTAGAGCGACTTCTCGTGGATGTGGAGCTGGTGCATGTTACCCGCCCCCACCGCCGAGAACACCGAGCTGAGCGGCGGCGCCAGGATCTTGTCGATCGCCAGGTTCTGCGCGATGCCGCAGCAATGCAGCGGCCCGTTGCCGCCATAGGCGAGCATGGTGAAGTCCTTCGGATCATAGCCGCGGGCACGCAGTTCGGTGAAAAGCCCGTTCGCCATGTTGGCGTCGACCTTCTCGCGGATCAGCTTGGCCGCCTCGATGACCGAGACATCGAGCTCGTCGCACAGCGCATCCTCGACCGCCGCCTTCGCCCGGCGCGGGTTGAGCGGGATCGAGCCGCCGGCATAGTTCTCGGCGTCGAGATAGCCGAGCAGGAGGTCGGCGTCGGTTACGGTGGGCTTCATCCCGCCGCGGTCGTAGCACGCCGGCCCCGGGTCCGAGCCCGCGCTTTCCGGTCCGCATTTCACCGTCTTGTACATCCGGTCATAGGCGGCGACCGAACCACCGCCCGCGCCCAGCGTCACCAGATGCACCATCGGCACCGAGACCAGCCAACGGTCGATGACCGGGTTGAAGTCATAGTGCTTGATGCCGCCCTCGACGACGATGCCGATGTCATAGGAGGTGCCGCCCATGTCGGTCGCCACGACGTTGCCAAGCTCGGCCTGCAGCGACAGGTGCTCGGAGGCGCCGATGCCCGAGACCGGGCCCGAGTGGATCGTCTGCAGCGCGTCGGTCGAGTTCAGCTGCGCCATGCCGCCCGAGTTGTGGATCACCAGCATCGGCTTTTCGTAATTGTGCACGCGCAGATTCTGCTCGAGCGCGGACAGCGCGTGATACATCGTCGAATGCAGATAGCCGTCGACAATCGCCGAGGTGGCGCGGACGTATTCGCCCTTCCGGCCCGCGACCTGATGCGACAGGATCACCGGGATCGCGCCCAGAAGATGCGAGGGATATTCCTCGAGAACGATCTCCTCGATGCGCTGCTCGTGGGCGGGGTTCACCACCGAGTTCACCAGCGCCACGACGATGATCTGCGCGCCGCGGTCGACAAGCTCGCGCAGCTGGCGGCGGACGTCTTCCTCGTCGAGGCCCATCACCAGCTTGCCCTCGAAGTCGAGACGCTCGCGGATGCCGCGGATCATGTGCGCCTCGACCAGCGGGTCGGGACGCTGGGCATTCGGCAGATCCTGCTTGCCCATGTCGTCCAGCCCCTCGCCATAGCCGCGCGCGCGGCTGAGCGGCACGGTGGCCTCATAGCCCGCGGTGACCAGCATGCCGATCTTCGGGCCCTTGTGCTCGATCAGCGCATTGGTGCCGAGCGTGGTGGCATAGCGCACCGAGTCCACCTGCTGCAGGATGTCCTCGAGTTCCAGATCGAGGACCTTGCAGGCCTTGCCCAGGGCCTCGTTGAAGCCCATCGCAAGGTTGTGGTGCGTGGTCAGTGCCTTGGTCTCGATATAGCGCCCACCCCAGACGACGAAGCAGTCGGTGAAGGTGCCGCCGATATCAACGGAAACGCGTTTCATGCTCTCTCCCTGTGCATTGGGTCCGGGGGCTGCCCTCCTCCGGCAGCCGGTCCCGGCAATGGTTGTGCCCCCCGCGCGCGCCGCGGAGGGCGGCGTCGGTCAGTGCGCGTGGCCGCGCCCGGGCACCACGGCGGGGCCGGCATCGGGCAGCATCGCCGGGCCGCGGCTCGCCCATTGCGCCTTCAGCGCGGGCACGTCGACCTGCATGTCCCACAGCGGCGGGTGGCCCGGGGTCGCGTATTCCGTCTCGATCTGGGTGCCGCATTTCGGGCAGCAGAATTCGAGGATGCGCACCCAGTCCGGGTCGGGGCAGAAGGTGTAGCGATATTTCGCCGGGTCGATCACCGGCGGATGGATCTCGCGCGGGTCGCGGTTGTGCACCAGCAGCCCTTCCTTGTAGTTGCCCGCGGCCGGCGCGATCACGTGATCGCAGACGCGGCACTCCCATTTCTCGGTCTCGAGGTCGATGCGCAGGTATTCGGTCATCGGCACTTTCATCGTCATGGCTTATTCCTCCCGGTCCAGAATGACGTCGCCCGCTTCGGAGACGGTGAGGGTCCACCCCGCCGGAATGAGCGCCGTGAAGTAATCCTCCTCGAGGATCGCGGGCCCCCGGGCCCAGTCGCCCGCGGCCATGCCGTTCAGCCGGTAGACCGGCAATTCGGTGCGGCCCTGCCCGGCAACCAGCACCTCGCGCATCGCCGCGGCCTCGGCCCGGGTCTTCCGGGTCACTGCGACGGAGCGGGTCTCGCCCTGACGCAGGCTCTTCGTGGCGACGAATTCAAGCTCGACCGCGCCCGCCTTCGCCAGATCGGCGGGGAAGCCCTCGCCCTCGGCCAGCTCGTGCACGACCTCGCCCTCGGTGGTGTCAGTCACCAGACGCGCCGCGACGGTATAGCTGCCCGCCTCGAACCCTTCGGCGAACATGTCGCGTGCGGCCTTCTGCGCCAGCGCCTCGCGCGCCGTGACAAGCGCCGCCGTGGTGTTCTCGGGCAGCGTCACCGCATAGCGCTGCGAGACATCGCAGGCGCCGATGCCATAGGCCGAGAACACCGCCGCCATCGCCGGCATCGCCACCCGCGTGATCCCCGCCTTCTCGGCAACCCCACAGGCCAGCAGCGGACCGGCGCCGCCGAAGGCCATCATCACCGTGTCGGGCGAGATCGTGGTGAAGCGGTGCAGCTCGTCCGCGACCTTCGCCTCGAAGGCGTCGGCCATCATCGTTACCGCGGTCTCGAGATCGACGCCCAGCGGCTCGGCGATATTGGTCCGGATCGCCGCCTCGGCGCGGCCGGCATCAAGCCCCATGCCGCCGCCGAAATAGGAGGCGGGGTCGAACAGACCGGCGAGAAGGCTGGCGTCGGTGATCGTCGCCTCCTTCCCGCCGCGGCCGAAGCACGCGGGACCGGGGAGGGCGCCCACACTGTCCGGGCCGATCACGATCTTGCCGTCCTTCACCTTGAACACCGAGCTGCCGCCGGCGCCGGCCGAGATGATCTCACACAGCGGGAAGGAGACCGAGATCCCCTCGACATGGCCGCGGCGGATCTCGGCGACCTTGCCCTCGGTGCACTGGCCGATGTCGGTGGTGGTGCCGCCGACGTCGATCGAGACCGCGTCGCGGAAGCCGTAAAGCGCGGAGAAGGCCTTCACCCCCTCCATGCCGCCACGCGGGCCCGAGGAATAGGTCTTGATCGCCACCGTCTTCGCCACGCGCGAGGCATCGCCGTCGTTGCGGAAGATCAAGAGCGGATTCTTCGTGCGGTATTCGCGCAGCCGGTTCTCGGCCTGGAACAGGAAGGCCTCCATCGACGGGTGCAGGAAGGAGTTGATCAGCGCCGACCAGGCACGGCGGTCGGGATTGCGGTCGACGGTGAGGTCCGAGGCATAGAGCACCGGCACCGCTCCCAGCAGGTGACGCGGATACTTGCGCAGCACGATCTGCTTCACCCGCTCCTCGGCCTTGAGGAAGCCCTCGCCGGTGAAGCAGATCACCAACCGGTTCGCGCCGGCGGCGGTGAGCTGGTTGATCGTGCGCACGATCTCGACCTCGGCCTCGGGCGTCTCGAGCGCATCGGTCTCGACGAAGCCCACCCGGTCACCGACGAGCGCGGCCCAGACCTCGGCGTCATGCGCGGCCAGCTGCGCGGGCAGATCCTCGGCGCCCGTCGCGAGAATCAGACCAAGCTTCGGCCCCTTGCGCTCGCAGATCGCGTTGGTGCCCTGCGTGGTCGAATAGCGGATCAGGTCGACTTCCTCGAGCAGCCGCTTCACGTCGGACGCGCCATAGACGACCTCAGAGGCCTTTTGCAGCCCCTCGAAGAAGCATTTCGACAGATCGTAGGGCGTGGTCAGGACCTTGGTCTTGGTCACGCCGTCATCCGACATGATGCAGACGTCGGTGAGAGTCCCGCCGTTATCAATGTTAATCTGAAATGCCATTGCGCATTTCTCCTCCCATACCTGTTGCGACGGCGCCTCCTGCGCGCCGGGGCCGCGGCAGATGCGGGAAAGGCTCCTCCCCTTCCACGCGCCGACGAACCTGTGAGGAAAGGAAGCAGGGTTGATGCCAAAGCGCCGGCATCACGGTGGGAAATTTGCAATCGACTGTCGGGAAAGGATTTATTCCGAAACCGGCGCATCTGGCGCGGCGTTTCCCGGACAGCTCCATCCGGGTTTCGGACACCGTCCGCCGGATCGTCGGACACCGGGCCCGCAGCGGGCCGGCCCGTGCGGCGGCAGACGGGATGGCGGCGCCCCGGCCCGGGACGCCGCGCTGATGTCAGAACGTCATCTGCATCGAGACATAGACCGTCCGCCCCGGCTCGTTCACCCGCGTCACCGTGGTGTCGAAGACGTTGCGCCGGCTCAGGTGCTGGGCATAGGTCTTGTCGAAGACGTTGTTGATTCCGCCGATCAGCCGGACATTCTCCTTCACCGCATAGCTGCCGAAGAGGTCGAGCGTCGCCCAGCCCGCGGTCTCGCCCGGGTCGATCTCGGCGTTGATCCGGTCCTGCCGCGTGGCCCAGTTCACCCGCGCCCCCGCGTTCCACAGCGCCTCGTCCCAGACCGCGCTGAGGCTGCCCTCGAGCGGCGGGATCTGCGCCAGCGGCGCATCGTCGCTGGTGTTCTGCCCGCGGGTATACGTGGCATCGCCCGCAAAGGTCAGCTTGCCCATCGAGTAGCTGCCCGAAACCTCGGCCCCCGACAGCGTCGCGCCGATGTTGCGATATTCGGTGCGGGTGCTGGTGCTGCCCATCATCGAGATCGTCACCGAGTCCTGCAAGATGAAGTCGTCGACCTTGTCGTAGAAGGCCGAGGCGTTCAGCGACCAGGTCTGCCGCGCGGTCTGGAAACCGATGTCGAGCTGGTTGTGCTTCTCGGGCGCGATGTCGGGGTTGCCGACCCAGGTCGGCGTGCCCATCGAACCACGCGCCATTGCGCGCTCGTTGGTATCGGCCGTGCGCACCGTCCGCGAAAGCCCGACGAAGGCCTTGGTGTCGGCGTCAAACGCATGTTCGAAGCGGATCAGCCCGCCGAGATTGTCCTCGGTCCGCGCCTTGTCATAGGTGGTGCCGTAGACCGCCGAGTAATAGTCGTTCGGCGTCACGCCACGCACAGCGACATCGGCCTTCGCGGCATCCGCGCGCACATGATCGAAACGCAGCCCCATCTTCAGCGTGTCGCGAGAGGTCAGCGCGGTCTCGGTCTGGGCGTAAAGCCCGGTCTGCGCGATCGTCACATCGGGCCAGGTCAGCGAGGATGGCGCATCGAAGTCGATCATCGCCGGCGTCATCGCCATGTAGCCCCAGGCAGTGCGGGCGTTCGACTGATAGTCGATACCGACGGTCGCCTTGGTGCGGCCGAACTCGAACTTGCCCTCGACCTTGCCGCCATGGGTGTCAGAGGTGGTGGGCGAGACCATCGCCATGCCGGTCGGCACGCGCAGCGAATAATTGTCCATCGTGTGATCGACGTTCGAGCGGTAGAGCGCCCCCTCGATCCGCTTCAGCGGCCCGAAATCGAGATCGACACCGCCGCGCAGGCGCAGGGTCTCGGTCTCGGACAGCGGGCTGTCCATGCCGGCGCCAGCAAATTCCACGTCCTCGGCACGGTCCTTCTCGATGTCGAGCGCAAGGTCGAGCCCGCCCTGCTTGTAACCAAGCGTGACGCCCGCGCCTTTCTGCGTATAGGCCGAGCGCACGTCATGGCCCGACCCGTCCGTGTAGTCGTCGGCGGTCTTGTACTCGCCCGAGGTCTCCAGATAGAGGCCGCGGCCCAGATCGAAGGACAGCCGCCCGGCAACCTCGCGCCCTGCCCCGTTCGAGGTGCCACCCAAGGTCAAATCGCCACTGACCCGCTTGCCTGCCTCAAAGCTCGGCGCATCGCGCTCGAGCCGGACCGTGCCGGCCGGCGCCCCCGGCCCGTTCGTCACGCTGGAATAGCCCTTTTCCACGACGATCCGGTCGGCGCGGTAGAAGGCCGCGATCGAGGACGGCGGGTCCATCCGGTTCGGACAGCCGCCATAGGTGAAGGACCCCGCGTCGATCACGTTGAGCTGGTTCTTCGACATGCCGCGCAAGATGATGTCGATGCCATGCCCGCCCATGCGAGAGCCGGAGATGCCCGGGATCGAGGACAGCAGCGCCCCCCCGTCAAGCGCCGGCGGCACCGACAGCGCGCCCGGGGCGACGGTGATCGTGGTGCCGTCCTGCGCGAGCGTCTTCGGCGCGACGACGATGGTGTCAAGCGCGAGCGGCGCGTCGGTCTTCGCCTCTTCGGCCATCGCGGCGGGAGCAAAGGCGGCGGGGGCGAGGCTGCCAAGCAGCAGCGCGGTCACGCCAAGGCGTGCCGGAAAGAAGATGTTCATGGGATTTCAGACCTTGTGGAAACGGAGCGGGAGGCCACGGCGGGGCCGCGGCATCGTCTTGCCCGGACGGACCGGGACGTTTCAGGTCAGGACGGGGGGCGCGCGGATCGCCCGGCTGTGGTCGCGCGGCGCACTTGCCGGCAGGCGCAGCACCGGCAGCGGCAAGGCCTCGCGGTGCACGCGAGCATGGAAGGCAAGCTCGGGCGCAAAGCTCTGGGGCGCGGCCAGACCAAGCACACAGAACGGGCATTTCGGGCCGGACTGCTCGCCGCCCGCGGCCGCATTGCGGGTCTTGCCGGTGGCGAGGTCGATGACGATCCGGCTCAGCCCAGTGCCGTCGCACAGCTCAAGCATCACCTCGTTCGCGCCGAGATCGGGCGCGGCCGCGGCCGGCAGATAGGCCGAACCGACCTGCAGGCTCAGGACCAGCGCAAGCAGCACGGCAAAGATGCCGCGGCAAGCCGACCCTATGCGCTGCACTGTTCTCATGACGCGCATCTCACCTGCGCTCACGAAAACGTCAAGCCCCGTGAGACTGCGGCATTCCGCCCGCTCAAGCCGACTGCATCGCGCCGCTGCCGGAAACGGCAGCGGCCTGACCGAGGCAGAAAACCACTCGGAGACAGCCCGAAACCTGCGCAGACAAACCGAACCGCGTCGAATGACTGTCCTGAATTTCTTCAGCCTTGATCGAAATGCGGCGTCCCGAGCTGCCGATCGGCCTCACCCCTCCTCCTTCACCACAATCAGCTGCGGCACGCCATCCGAGGTACAGCGATGCGAGCGCCAGTTTTCGTTGATCGTTGCCCGGATCTGCTGGCGCAGGTTCGAGAAGCTCTCGAACCGGACCACATCGACCGGCTGATCGAAGCGGATCTCGATCTGCCGGTGGGTGACCGGCCCCGACAGGCCGATGATCCTGCCGGTAAAGGGCTGGCCGAGATACCGGCCCCGGACCCGATCGCCAAGCGCCAGCTCGGCCGGCTCGTTGCGCAGCGCCAGCCGGGCATGGAGTGTGTTCCAGTCCTTGGCCCCATGCTGGCGGGCGATCAGCTCCAGCGCCTGTGCATGGCTGACGGCGCTGCCCTGCGCCTGAAGGGCGGCGCGCAGTGCCTTTGCCTGAGCTTTCGCCTCATCGATGGTCATGGTCATGCCGCATCCTCCATGCTGAAACCGGGTACCGGACGCAGGGTGGCGCGCCCGATCAGAAGCGCAAGCAGCAACATGGCTGCATCCGCCACCGGAAAGGCCAGCCAGATTCCCCGCACCCCGACCCCGGCAGAGAGGCCGAAGATCAGCGCGGGCATCAGCAGCCACGGCTTGACCAATGTCAGCACGGCCGTCCGCCGCGGCTGGCCGAGGGCCTGAAAATACATCGCCAGCACGAGGATCGGGCCGGAGATCGCGTAAAGTGCCAGCATCGGGCGGAGGATGAGCGCAACCGCCCCGATCACCCGCGGGTCACGGCTGAACCAGCCGCCGACCGCCTGCCCGGCGAAGATCCCCGTCAGCATCACGGCAAGGCACCACAGGAAAGCCGTCGCCATCGCCAGCCGCAGCGCCGCCATGGCCCGGTCCGCCCGTCCGGCGCCGGCATTGTTGCCCGCGATCCCTTGCAGGGCGAGCGCGATCGCCATCTGCGGCAGGAAGGCAAGGCCCAGAAGCCGCGTAACCCCTCCGTAGGCCGCGACGTCAAGGGCATACTCTGCCGCGTGGCGGTGCAATGCCAACATGACGAGGCTCGCGACCAGGGCGATGCCGAGGAAGCTGAGGCACAGGGGCAAGCCGAGGACGAGGACCGCCCCCCAAGCCGCGCCCCAGCTTTCGCGGCGCAGGACCTGGAGCGGCAGCAGACCCGTGCCGCGCGCTCGGATGCCAAGCGCCAGCACCAGACCAAGCGCCTGTGCCGTGACGGTGCCAAGGGCGGAGCCCGAAATCCCGAGATCGAGCACGACGATCCCAAGCCAGTTCGCCCCGATGTTGAACAGGTTCACGCACACAGAAAACGCCGCAATCAGCCCTGCGCGCCCCTCGTTTCGCAACGCGTCGATGTGCAGGCCAAGCAGCAGATAGATCGGCGCGCCGCAGATCAGGATCGTCAGATAGTCCCGCGCCATTCCGGCAACCCGCGCATTGCCGGCGGCCATGGCACCGGCCAGCATCGCTCCGAAACCGAACCAGAGCGCCACAAGCAGCGCCGAAACCGCCAGCGCCAGCCCATGCGCGCCGGCAAAGACCCGCCCAGCCCCGCGCCGGTCCCCGGCCCCCAGATACCGCGCCAGCAGGCTCGCCATGCCACCGCCGACCAGCGTTGCAAGCGCGGCCAGCAACATCGCCACCGGAAAGGCGAGGCTGACTGCCGCCAGTGCCTCCGCCCCGATGAAGCGGCCGACGAAAACGCCGTCGACCAGATTCAGTATCCCGCCCATCGACATAACCACGGCCATGGGCAGGGCGTTTGAGAGAAACAGCCGCCCGATGGGGGCCGTCAGAAACGGGTTATCGTGCGAGACGGCATGCCCAAAAGACATCGCTCACTCCTCTTCTGAGGCATTTCAGGATGGATGGGGGCCTGCATTGCCCACCGCGCGAAATGCTTCGAGGGTGAGATGTCGTCTTGTTCCGGGCTTCACCATGACTTGCGTCCGCAGGCGGCAGGTGCCCGGCACCTTGGCCCGCAGGTAGCGTATCGGCGCGGGGCGGTCAAGCGTGTGCCATGGCAACGCCCGTGGGCTCGGGGACTGCCGGGATTTCCGCCTGCGCCCCCGGAGCGCTCTGCGCGGAGCATGTGGGCGATGCTTCAAGCATCTCTCCTGGCCCCATGCGCATCCTGCCACTTCATTCGGGGTCTCAAGAGTCCAGCGGATCGTCGCGGGCAGCGCCGCGGCGGGTCTTCATTTGCGCGGCCCAAGGACGAAGGGCACCATCGTCAGGACGAGGTCGGAGGTTTCTCTGCTCCCTTCGCCTTGCCTCGGCGCTGGGCCCATTCCGAGATCAGGACCGTCGAGGATGCGCTGGCGCCTCTCGAGCTGTTCCCCGCCCCCCCGGGAAGCCGTCGAAAGGTGCCCTGTTCGACTTCCCGTCGGGGTGGACCAGCCAGATCTTGAGCGAGACCCTTTGTCGCGCCGATGCTGCCGAAGCGAAGAGCTTCGAGCTGGTCGACACCGGCTCGGCCGCAGGGCTCGATGGCTCGAGCGCCAGGGCCCATGAACGCAGGCAGGGCTGGTTCGGCTATTATTGGGCCCCGACAGCGATCCTTGGAAAATGCCCGGTGGCGCGGCTTGAGGTGAGGGGGCCAAACGACACGGTCGCGCGGGATGCCTGCATCTCGCACCCCGATTGCCCGGCACCGCCGTGCTGCGGCTGGCAGGCGCCGGATGCAGCGTTCCCGAGCTCTGCGCGATCAGCGGGCATGCCCCGAAATCAACCGAGGCGATCCTGGCGGAACACTACCTGAGCCGCGATTCGGCGCTGGCAATTTCGGCGGTGGAGAAGCTGATAAGCACGAAGCTGAAAAGCACAAGGAGAGACCGCATGTGGAGGGGTAGTAACTTCCGGACAGAGGGATAACCCCGACGATCTGCGGGCAAGGCATTGAGAACGCATCGAAAAGTGAACATCTAGGCGAAAAGTGCTTTCGGACGGGGCTGTAAGAGACGCGAGGAAACAGCCATGAGATGTAACACCGGGGCATCACGTTCCGATCATCCGATGAACATTCGCAGATCATCGACTATCACTAAGTAAACATTAGTGGAAATTGAGATGATGAAAGCCGAAGCGGCAACCATGAGATCGCTGATGGTCACTCATCATGGCTAGCATGGCCCATCGGAGGACACCCAAGGTCGGAAATCTTGTTCCGACCTTGGGTGTCTATTTCCTACCTTGCTAACAAACTATAAAATAACGATTTTTATCGCCTTATACGTCCGAGACGACACCTTCTAGGTCGGAAGTTCCGGAGACGTCAAAAACGGGACTTGATACCGTCGATGAGCGCCACTTTGACGCTATAGAAATGTCCGGTTGCACACCAGCAGCTCACCCCTTGCACCAGCGGCATCGTATACTTTTGGAAGTCCGTCAGTTCGGCGCTTTTTGCACGCCAACATCGGCGCAGATTTTCATTACAGTTTCAAACATCAGGTCACCTTCTCCAATGCTCGGAACGTCACCGTTTGGCATCAAAAACACACTGAACGGGATCTTTCCTGTATACCCACCATAACCGTTTTTGGAGTTAACGTTGCCACACACGGTGATCATGGCGGAATTGCCATCCGCCACAATGTCAGAGAACTTTGCACTGTCTGGGTCGCGAAGCTGGGATCGGATGGCATCTTCCATCCTTGCCGTTTCAGTCTCGGTCAAAGTTCTTGGGCCCGTTGTTTCGTCAGCACCGAAGCACGCACTGGATACGATGATCATCGAAAAGATGGTTGCAGAGCGAATGGTGAAAGTAAAATTCATCATGAATTCCATTGGTTATGGTGTCCTGCAGAAATAGACGACGCGGCCGACGACGCGCAGGTGACGCAGCTGCTCGGCGCGGAGCGACTCGGGCGGATACATCGAGTTGTCGCTGACGATCTCGATCGTGGCGTCGAGGCGGCGGCGCACCCGCTTGACGAGCAGGTCGTCATCGACGTTGAGCACGTAGATGCAGCCGTTCACCACATCGGTCTGGCTGCAGTCGACGACCAGGATCGAGCCGTCGGGAATGGTCGGCTGCATCGAATCGCCGCGTGCCCAGATGATCGAGCAGCGATCCGGGGTCGCGCCCAGATCGCGCAGGAACGGCCGCGCGAAGGCGACGACACCATCGGCCTGCTCGGTCGCCGGAACAGTCGCGCCTGGGCCCGCTGATGCCTGGATCTCGTTGTAGATCGGCAGGCGCACGAAGTCTGGTCGATTAAGATCGTTATTCGCGAGGTATTGCGCGTGGTCAGTCGCTGATCCTGGCATGAACATCTCGCCTTCACCGCTGATCAGCCAGTTCATGTCAACGCCATGCCGGTCGCGGTAAAGGCGGAGCACGTTGGCATCCGGCGTCCGCTCTCCGCGCTCATAGAATGCAATCGTACTCTTTGAGATTTCTAGCCCTTCAGCAAATGCAGCACGCTCCGGGTCGCCCAGTGCCTTACGGACATCGCGCAACCTCTTCGCGAGGGGTGTCTGTGGTTCAACCTCTGGTCTCGCCAATGATTTCAAAAAGACAACAATCGCACTTTACTAAAGTGCAAAGCTGACTTATCCCTTCCTTATGCCTCCGCCGAAGAGCGTTGGCTGTTGTCACGATCAGTTCTGAAAAAGGCCGATGCGCCAACATCGGCCCTCAACAGGAGACCACCCCATGGGAGCACCCTGGACCAAGCCCAGGATCAAGTGTGCCCTTGAGGAGCGCGGCATGACCCTGACCGGTCTTGCCGAACTCAAGGGCATCTATCCGAGCCAGATGCGCAGCGTCTGGACGCGCACCTCGCGCCCCGCCGAGAAGGCGCTTTCCGAGTTCCTCGGCGTGCCTGCGGCGGAGCTTTTCCCGGAACGTTACCCCCCGAGGAAGTCCCGCATCCTTTCTGCCGAGAACGAGGCCCTGATCGCAAGGGAAAAAGCGCGGCGTGCCGCTGACAACGAGGCCGCGGCATGAGCGGTTTTTCGTCCAACCATCTGCTGGTTCTTGACGGCAGCTCCGGGGCGTTCCGGCGCTCGGCCGGCGATCTTGGCGAGGTGATCGCGCTGCTTCATGGCGGTGTGCGTCCCGATCCCGAGACCCTGTCGCGCCTGTGCCTGAGCCTGCGCAGCGTTCAGGCCTTCCTGATCGAGGAAGCCGACGAGCAGGCCGGCCGCGAAGCCGTGTCGAAGGCCTTTTGCGAGGATGCGGCCCTGCGGGCTGCCGTTGCGGCGCTGGTTCGGCCGGTGCATGTCGCGATGCCGGTGACGGAGGTGTCCGATGCGTGACCGGGATGACGATTTCATCATCGGGCTGGCGGATGCGCTCGGCGCTGCGGCGCTGGCGGTCCTGTTCGTCGCGGGCCTCTGGATTGCCTGCGGCACCGGCCTGCCCGGCATGGAGGGGCTGTGATGACGCTGTCCCCCACCTTCACCCCGCCCGAGCGGATGGCGGAAATCCGGCGGCTGACGCGCTATGCTGAGGAAACCCGACTGGCCGCCGAGGACATTGACATTCGGATCGATACCGCTGGTATCAGCAGTCTGCTGGGAGATCACCTGCGCATGGCATCGTGCGATGCTTGGGCGCGGCGCGGAGAAGCGGTCGCGCAACTGCTCATCTATCTGAATAATGCCGAGGCAGACGGCTCGCTCGCCGAGTGCGAGCAGATGCTGCGGGTCAGCTATGGGGGGGCGGCGTGATGTGGCTTCCCAGCTTCAACAGCTCGCGCCAGAGGGCCGAGCATCGCGACCGCCTCGCCGCTGCCGTCAAGGTGGCCGCCAGGCTTGACGTGCTTTCGTCCAGCGAGCTGGTTCCGGCCTTCCTGGCGGCGACGCTTGGCGATGTGCGGATCAGCGGCGGTCGCTATGAGGCGCGCGCCTATGGGTTTCGCGCCACCTCGGTCCGGAACCGGACGCAGGCGGTGCGGAACTGGATCCTTGCGGTGACGGCCGAGGCCGCGCAGGCCCCGATCGGGGAGGTGGCGTGATGGGGGACCTTCATCCCACCACCCCGCGCCGCCTGTCGCGGGACGAGCGTCTGCAGATGGCGGCGGAGGTTGCGCAGAGCCTGAAACCCATCCGCCATTGCGCTGACCTCGTCCCCGAGTTCGAGCGGGCCTGCGACGTCGAGGTTGACGCCGTTTCCTACGGCTATCGCGCGCGGGCCTTCGGCTTCACCGCGACGGCGACCTGCAGCCGCCAACAGGCCGTGTGCAACTGGATCGTCCAGGTGCTGACGAAGGCGAAAGGCGGTGTCCGGTGATGCAGCTACAGACCGAGGCGCTGGCCGACCTGATCGTGGCGCATCTGCGCCTTCTCGATCAGGCGACGCGCATCGCTGAGGAGGCCAGCCGCGGTGCTGCCCCCGAGACCGTCGATGTCGGCCAGAGGCTGATGGCGGCGGTGGGGGACGCCAAGGGGACCATGAAGGTGAGGGGCCGAAATTGAGCACCGCATCCCCCTGCTATCTTTCCAGCGACATGGTCGTCGAGACGCTTTCCGATCGGCACCATGCTCGGCGAGATCGCCTTCTTTCATGGCTTGCTGTCTCTCTGCAAGATGGCGACCCACTCCCGCAGGACGGTGGCGGCGTGGGGGTTTTGGTGGCTTTCTGCGAGGCCGGAAATCAGCATCACGATCCCGTCGATATGCCGCTTCAGGGCATCCTCGCTCATGATGATGCTCGAATGCAGGACAATGGACAGGGCGTCGCAGCGCCCCTCCAGCTTGGCGATGCGATCGAGGAGCTCACTGATTTCCAGGGGGCGGTCATTCATCATCCTGATTCCTCCTAATTTGACGAGACGTTGAGCACTGTCAGGCAGTTCGTCCTTCCCGGCACTGCAAAGATCGAACAACGAAATAGCCCGGGATCACGCCCGGATAAAATCCAGAAACTACAGGCATCCCCATGACCGAACTTTCGATGGAAAAAATCGCGCTCATCATCGCGAAAAAGGCAAGGCTTTTGGCCCTGGAGGCGGAAAGCCTCTATGTGGTTTCGAGTGACCCCGGCGTCGCCCGGGAAGCCCTGGAGCGGATCAACGAGAGCGAACAAGGCCTCACCTTCTGGATCGATCAGCTCAAGAAGGTGGCTGAGAAGTGATGGGCGACCTGATCCATATCCCGCTCGCCTCGATCGAGGTCGGCGAGGATCGCGCCCGCGATCTCGATCCCGGACATGCCGAGGCACTGGCAGACAGCATCCGAATGCAGGGGCTGCTTTGCCCTGTTCTGGTCCGCGCCGTTGCCGAAGATCGCTTCCGCCTTGTCGATGGGCGTCACCGCTATGAGGCGTTCAAACTTCTTGGCCGGGACGTGATCCCGGTGGTGATGTCTGACAAGACATCGGACGACGAAGCCATGCTGGATCAGGTGATGGCAAACCTTGCGCGCCGCATGGTTGCGCTGGATTTCTGCCGTCACCTTGCCATGCTGAAGGAGGCTTGGCTGCGGCTGCACCCCGAGGCCACGAATGGTGGCAACAAGAATGTCGCGAAGGGAAAATCCAGAATCCAGAATTCGGACTCTGGTGACGACCCAGACACTACCCCCGCCTTCTCTGATGCGATGGCATCGAAGTTTGGCCTCGGACGATCTGCCGTGTTTGAGGCCGTTGCGATCTGGACCAAGCTTTCGCCTGCCTCGCGTGAGGCGCTCCATGGCACGAAGCTGGCCGAGAAGAAGACCGAGCTGAAGGCGCTGTCCGAGCAGAAGCCGGCGATGCAGGCGAAGATCCTCGAGCTGATCGAGGACAAGGATCATCCGGACGTCCAGAACGTGGCCGGGGCGCTGGCGTTTCTGGAGCGTGGAGCCGAGGTCAGCGCAGCCGAGCGGCAGTTTCGCGCGATCAACACGGCCTTCGCACGCCTGGCCGATGATGCTCTCGACATGGTCGTGCAGAACAACGCCGACCGGATGATTGCCTCTCTCAAACGGCTGGGGCGCATCTGATGTCCCGCTACCGTGACCCTTTGACGAAGGACCTGTTCAGCTGGCAGCCACCGAAGGTGGGTGTGGGCTACAGCGACGACGTCATCGGGCGCGGGCGCCTTGACAACCGGATTGCGCGGCTGATTGCGCAGGCACTGCGCGATGCGCGTGACGATGGCCTGAGCCGCGCGGATGTCGCGCGCCGGATGACGGGGTTTCTGGGCCGGACGATCAGCGAGGCCATGCTGAACAAGTGGTCTTCCGAGGGATCGGAGGATCACAGGATCCCGCTCGATGCGTTCATCGGGCTCGTCCATGCGACCGAGGTCCGGGATCTGCTCGGGTTCGTTCCGGGCGAGTTCGGCCTGACGGTGATCGAGAGCGAATATGCGGAGCTGATCGAAGAGCGGCTGCTCGACGATCACATCGAAGAATTGCAGGCACGCAAACAGGCCCTGGCCGCACGCAGGAAAATCCGGCGATGAACGATCTTTCCCTTCCCATTCAGGAATTCTTCACCGCGCGCGAGCTGGCCGAAATGGCCGCCCGGTGGGGGTACAAGAAACTGCCGCACACCGAGCGAGGCGTCAGGGCGCGCGCCAAGCGCGATGGCTGGGCCGAGCAGCCGTCGCTATGTCGCAAGCGCGACGGGATGACCGGCGGCGGCGGCCTTGAATACCACATCTCGTTGCTGCCCGACATGCAGGGGATGCTGCTGAAGGAGCGGATGCTGCGGACCAGCACCCGCGAGCGGAATGCCATTGCGGTGCGGTCAGAAACCGTGCCGGCAGTTCCGGCAACGCTGGGCCGCCGCGCCAGGACCACGGCAGAAGCGCGCTCGGAGATCATGGTCGCCATCATCGGCTATGCTGCCCGGCGCGGGAAGAAGGTCAGCGGGGCGCTGGCGGATTTCCTGGTGGCACAGGACGGGCACAGGACCTGGCGCAATGCCTGCGCAGCGCGCGATCGCGGGGACTATCTCGACGCGGCTGCGATGCGTGCGATCCAGCTCGGGTCGCCGATGACCCGCCCCTTCGACCCCAAAGCCCCCTATGGGTTCGGTGTGTCGGAGGAGGTTCTGGCTCTGGCAAACAATCGGCCCCGCGCCGGTGATTTCACCTCGGTCGGGCGCTCGGCCCTCTATGCGTGGATGAAGGCGCATCGGGAGCATGGATTTTCCGGTCTGGCCCCGGCGACCACGAAATCGGCAGAGCCGATCCCGGACGACTTCTGGCGGTTCATGCGGCTGTTCGCGCAGCCGGCGAAGCCGTCGATCCAGAGGATCCATCGCAAATACCTCGAACAGACGCCGCCCGGGATGGCCGCCCTGACCATCGACCAGGTCAAATACACCCTTCGCGAAAAGCTCGATCACGTTGAGCGGGCCAAGGGCCGCGAGGGTCCGCTGACCATGCGCTCGCGCCTTGCCTATGTGTCGCGCGACACCTCGGACCTGCTGCCCACCACGATCTATGTGGCCGATGGTCACACATTCGATGCCGAGGTTGCAGACCCGAATTCCTACAGGGCAATGCGGCCGGAAATCACGTCGATCATGGATGTCGCGACGCGGCGCCTCGTCGGCTGGGCGATCTCGCGCAAGGAAAACGTCATCGCCGTGACCGAGGCCTTGCGCAATGCCTGCGCGGAGAACGGGATTTGCGCCGTGTTCTACGTAGACCGCGGGGCGGGCTACAAGAACAAGACGTATGACGACGAGGGCAATGGGCTGATGGCCCGGCTCGGCATCGACAAGATGCATGCGCTTCCCTACGGGTCACAGGCGAAGGGCAATATCGAACGGTCACACCAGACCATCTGGATCACCCTTGCCAAGGAATTTCCCACCTATCTGGGCGATGGGATGGACAAGGAGGCCCGTCAAAAGGCTTTCCGCCAGAGCCGGCGGGAGATTGCAGAGGTCGGCGCTTCGTCCCTGCTGATGCCCTGGGAGGCCTTCCGCGAGGCCGTGGCGCGCCGCGCCGAGGACTACAACAACGAGCCCCACAGCTCCCTGCCGCGGATCATCGATCCGGTGACGGGGCGGCGCCGGTTCATGACACCGAACGAGGCCTGGGCGCAGCATGTCGCAGACGGCTTCGAGCCTGTCCTTGTCGATCCGGAGATGATGGACGATCTCTTCCGGCCCTACGTCGAGCGCACCGTGTCGCGGTGCCTCGTTCAGTGGAACACGAACGAGTATTTCAGCCTCGACCTCAACCCGTACCATGAGAAGCGGGTGTTTGTGGGCTATGACGATGCCCAGGCTGACCGGGTCTGGGTGCGTGAGATCGATCGCGAGACCGGTGAGCCCGGGAAACTGATCACCGTGGCCGTCTATGGCGGGAACAAGGTCAGCTACATGCCGCGGACCCGTATCGCCGCCGCAGAAGACAAACGCCAGAAAGGCGCGCTCAAGCGCCTCGAGGCGAAGGTTCGCGATGTCGAAGCCGAGCGCACTGCGCCGATGCTTGAGCACCATCCCATGCAGACGACTGCCGAGATTCTTGATGTGCGGCCCGCCGCCACGGTCGCAGCGATGCCTGCCACCGAGCGCGTCGACACGATCGCTGATGGAGCACCGCGGCGCCGGACCTTCAGATCCGACGAGGAACTCGCAGCCTGGGCGCTGCAGCACCCGGACCAGCTCAGCGCCAATCAGATCAAGGTGCTGCGGAGCTGCATAAGCAGCCCAGCAGCCCGCGACCTTTTCAGAATGTCAGGCATCGACGTGGAGGCGCTTCGAACCCTCCTCCGCGCCGTTGCCTGACCAACCAGAAACTTTCCGAGAATGAGGAGAGCATAGCATGAGACCGACCTTTGTCGAGACGAGCAACGTCAGGGAGTTCTATGGCGCCCTGAAGAAGGTCAATGAACGCGGCGCGCAAGAGGCGTGCCTCGTGGTGGTGGATGGAAAGCCGGGCCTGGGCAAGACCACCACGATCAACCGCTGGACCACCCAGACCGGGAGCATCTACCTGCGTGCCCAGAAAGGCTGGGACTACAGCTGGTTCATCCAGGAGCTGCTCGCAGAGCTCTCGGTTGATCCGAAGAGCATCCGCGGGAAGCGTGACCGCTTTGCCCGGGCGCTGCAGGAGCTGCAGGACCGTGCCGAGAGGGCGATGCTGCTCGACCGGACGTTCGGCCTGGTGATCGATGAATGCGATCTGGTCTCCTCGCGCGGTGAAATCATGGAGGCGATCCGCGGGATCTCTGACCTCAAGTTCCTGCCGACCATTCTCGTCGGTATGGGCACGCTGCGCGACAACCTGCGCCGCTTCCCGCAGATCGAAAGCCGCGCCCCGAACAAGGTCAGCTTCCTGCCCGCAACGATCGAGGATGCCCGCGCGCTGATCGCTGGCCGCTGCGAAGTGCCGGTTGCAGATGACCTTGTCCAGTATGTCTGGAAGGCCTCGCGTGGGTTCAACCGCGAAATCCTTGACGCTATTGCGCATATCGAGCGCTTCGGCATGCGGGCTGATGTTGGGGAAACCGGTGTGACGGTCTCCGATATGGCTGGTCAGCCGATCATGACGGACCGCACGACCGGGAAAGAGATCATCGTCACGGGGGCGTTGTGATGGTCGATCGCTACCACCCTGGAAAAGCTCCCACGGCGCTGCTCACGGCCCTTTGCGACGGGTCCTGCCGTACGATCTCCCAGCTGGAAGAAGAACTCGACCTCACGCGCCGTCAGGTCTCTGACGCCGCTGCAGCCCTGCTGCGGCGGGATTACCTGATGCGGATGGAGGTCGGCTGCTACAAGCTGACAGACGAAGGTATCTCGGCAGCAGAACGCGGCGAGGTGATCACATCCGGGCCGCGCGGAAAACATACGGGCTGCAAGGTCATCCAGAATACGTTTCGCCAGCGCGCCTGGCTCTCGATGCGGACCAGGGGGCGCTTCACAGTCGGTGACCTCGTCTGCGACGCAGCCAATGGCGATGATCGCAACCCGATCGACAACGTCAGGCGCTATCTGACGGTCCTCGTGCGCGCTGGATATGTGATTGAGCTGCCGCGCCGCGTGGCGGGAACTGCACCGACATCGAACGGCTACAAGCTCTTCGCACTGGCGAAGAACACCGGGCGGGAAGCCCCCGTCTACCAACCGACGAAGCAGGTTCTGCGCGACCTCAATCTGGGGGAGGATGTGCCGTGCACGCGCGCCTGATCGACATGCCTGATCCTGAGTGGCTGCAGATCCTCCGCGACGAGGTTGCAAAGCCCGGGGCGACCATCGCAGGTGTCGCCGCCTCGATCGGGATGAAGCGCACGGCCCTGTCGATGCTGCTCTCGGGCAAGTATCCCGCCAAGCTGGACAAGGTCAGCGCCAAGTTCGGCCCGGTCGTCCTGGATCGTTACCGCGATCAGGTGCTGTGCCCGCATTTGCGCCGCGGCATCGGCGCGGACGAGTGCCGCACCCACGCGACCGCCCCGATGTCCACCTCCAACCCCGTCAAACTCGCGCAGTGGTCGGCCTGCCGCCGTTGCCCGCTCAACCCCACCAAGGAACAAAAGAATGTCTGACTTCTCTCCCGCTTCCATCCCGACCGGCATCGTCGAGATCTCCGGCCAGCAGTACATGCGCGACGCCACTGGCGGCTATCGCCCCGTGTCGCTGATCAAGCCGACCGACAAGCTGATCGACGAGCAGGTTCGCAAGATCTTCGGTTTCGCCGTTGCGCTGAGCGAGCAGGTTGCCCGGTTCAAGGGCCATACCTTCGACGACCTGGGCGAACTGGATGCGCTGCTCGAGCAGGAATATGGGCTCACCGTCGGCGGCAAGAAGGGCAACAAGAGCTACACCAGCTTCGATGGCCTGATGAAGGTCGAGATCCGCGTGTCCGACCTGATGACCTTCGGCCCCGAGCTTCAGATCGCGAAAGCACTGATCGATGAGTGCCTGAACGAATGGTCGGCCGAGAGCCGCCCCGAGATCCGCGCGATCGTCACGCGCGCCTTCAACACCGACAAGGAAGGCCAGATCAATCGCGGGGAGGTCTTCATGCTGCTGCGGCTGGAGATCGAGGACGAGCGCTGGCAGCAGGCCATGCGTGCGATCCGTGATGCGATCCGGGTGATCGGCTCGAAGACCTACATGCGCTTCTCGATGCGTGATGCCTTCGATGCGCCCTGGCAGACCGTCACCATCGATCTGGCGAAAGCCTGACCAACCACCAACCACCAACCACCAACCATTACAGGAGAAACACCATGGCAAAGACCTTCCCGAAATCCGCACTCGCCCGCCAGCTCGCCGAGGAGATGGGCTGGAATGTCACCAACACCGAACGGGCCGTCAATCGCGTGTTCGATCTGATCCGCGAACATGCCGAGGCTGGGGAGCGCGTCAGCATCGGGACGTTCGGTGCGTTCAGCGTCAAGAAACGTGCAGCCCGCACCGCCCGCAACCCGCATACCGGCGCCGCGGTCGAGGTGCCCGCGCGCGATGTGCTGGCGTTCAAGCCCTTCAAGACCATCTGAGCGAAACGCCCTGCGGGGCGTCGTCGCGGCGTGGTGGCCGCGGCCTGATGAGCAGCTGGAGGATAGTTTAGAGCCATGAGCCACTTCTCCCTTTACGGAGATCCGGATGCCGAGATGCGACTGAAGTCATTCACAGGAACATCGAAAAACGGAAAATCGGTCATCCGCATCGAAATCGAGTGCAGCACACCGTGGCGCTTTGGCTATGCCTTGGAGGAGCTCGGAAAGGTGCAGGACGGCCAAAAGCCTCAGAAGGCTCCGCCGAAGAAGCCTGCGAAGGCGAAAGCCTTGGCGCTGCCGCCACCGCAGCTCATGCTTCCTGATCCAGGGCAGCACTGACATGAACACCTTCGCGATCATCAACATCGCCCGCCAGCAGCTGGATCTGGACGAAGACACCTATCGTGCGCTCCTGGAGCGGGTGACGGGAAAATCGTCGCTGCGCCAGATGTCTGAACGCGAACGCAGCAGCGTCGTCGACGAGCTGAAGCGCAAGGGGTTCCGGATCCGGCGTTCCGGCAAGGCCCTGCCGCCGTCGACAAAGCCCTATGTCCGCCTGATCCATGCTCTCTGGACGAGCTGCGCCCGGTATGGGGTCATCGAGACTGGATCGCGCGAGGCCTTGCGGGCCTTCTGCAAGCGGTTCATCGCCCATGGCGTCGATGCCGTCGCGGTTGATCCCGACATGCTCAGCTATGACCAGGCGACACCGATCATCGAAGCGTTGAAGCGGATGGAAGCGCGCGGAAAGGCCCTGAGCCGTGGATAAACGCATCCCCAATGCCGAAATCCGCCGGGTCTGGATGGACCCGAGCCTGACGGAAGGGCGGCGGCCGGTGATCCCGGAAGCGGAACTGCGGGTGCTCTGGCTCGCGGATGTGCTTGTCCGCGATATTGCGGCCCTGTATCAGTGCCCGACCAATTCCGTGCGCCAGGCATCGAAACGGATCTGGCTCGATCGCAGGCCGCGGGGGCGCCATGAGACGATCACCCTTGCCGAATATCGCATTCGCCTGATCCGCCAGGCAAACAGGCCGGGAATGCCGCTTTCGGATGCGCAGCGCGGCATCCTCGCCAGAATACGTCAGGACTGACCCAATGAAACAGCATCTGCCTTCCCAACTGGATGATGTGCCGGACTCGCTGCTGGACGTTGCCGAAACGTTCGGTCTTGGCGTCGCGCTGCGTCTCATGCAAGAGTTCGGCGGGCAGGAGCTGGAATTCCCGCGCCGGTTTCGCGAGACGCGGCAGCCGTGCCGCGCCATCGTCGAGCTGCTGGGAGCCGATGTCGGCGAGCAGGTTTGCCACTTCCTTGCCGGCATGAGGGTCTATGTGCCGAACGGCAAGGTGCGGCGCCTTCGCCCCGAGATTGCCTCGCTGCAGGCAAGCGGCCGGGATCGGCGCGAGATCGCCAGGCTGCTCGGGATCTCGCAGCGCCATGTCAGGCGCCTGGCGAACCGCCCGCCGGATCCGCTCCCCCTGTTTCCTGACTGGTAACAGCGCACCCCCGGACATTGTCCGGGGGTTTGGCTTTTCGGGCGCGCGTAGACCGGACCTGCCACCCGGCGACGAAAGCAGGCCCCACCATGACCAATCCGGCACTCTCCCTCATCCAGACGGGTCTTCGTGACCTCGGCTATCAGCCGGGTGGCATCGACGGTATTTTCGGGGGGAAGACCAGAGGCGCCGCGGAAGCATGGCTGGCCGCCAGCGGCGCCCCCGCGGAAACCAGCATTGCCCCCGATACCACGTCGATCATCTACCAGGGCGCCGCGCGCTATCCCGTGCATGAGATCGTCGTCCACTGCTCGGCGACCCGCCCCGGCTGGCTCGAGCTCGAAGGGTTCGCGGCGCAGTTCAAGGAGATCCGTCGCTGGCATGTCGAGGACCGCGGCTGGCGTGATATCGGCTATCACTGGGTGATCGGCCGCAGTGGCGTGGTCATCGCCGGGCGCCCTGAAACCGAGATCGGCGCCGGCGTGGTCGGGCACAATTCCGGCGTGATCCATATCTGTCTGATCGGCGGCTTCGGATCGACCGAGAACGATGCGTTCAGCACCAATTTCACCGCCGCGCAGGATGCGCGCCTGCGCGCGCAGATCCAGGCGATCAGCATGCGCACCCAGATCACCCGGATCTCCGGCCACAACGAATGGGCGGCGAAGGCGTGCCCGGGCTTCAACGTTCCCTCCTGGCTGAAAGGAGCCTGACATGAATTCCGTCTATGTCCGCATCTTCCTCTATGTCGTGTCGCCCGTGCTGACCACGCTCGTCGCACTGATCCCCGGATGGGGCGTGACCTATACCGACGGCGTGCTCACCGTGGACCTGTCCACCGCCGCCGGCGCCGCGGTTGCCGCGCTCGGGATCTCCTCGGCGATCTTCGCCAAGTGGGGCGTCAAGTAGGCGCCCGACCTCTGCCAGGGAATACAGACGTGACCGACGTCAACTTCACCACGCACCATGCGGATCGCATCGATCATGCCCATAGTCGCCTCGACGGGCTCGATCAGCGCGTGACCAAGCTCGAGACGTCGGAGGCGGTCAATGCCGAGCGGATGAACTACATCCACGGCAGCCTCAACTCGATCAACGCCAACATCAACAAGGTCGTCTGGCTCATCATCTCGTCGCTTCTGCTCGGGGTCATCGCCTTCATCGTCAAGGGAGGGCTGACCATTGGCCAATAACGACGAGATCCGCCGCCGCGCGCGCTCCGACTATGTGTTCCGCCGCCTGACTGCCTCAACCATCGCCGCGGCCTATGGCGTGAGCGAGGTCACGATCGGACGCTGGAAGAAGAAGGCGAAGGCAGACGGCGATGACTGGGACATGGCGCGCACCGCGGCCGTGATGTCCGGCCAGGGCGGCGATGTCGTCACCTCGATCGTGCTCGAGGAGTATATGCTGCAGGCGCAGCAGCTGCTGCACCAGATCAAGGAAGGCGCGCTCGACGTCGAGACGAAGGTCAAACTGATGGCCTCGCTCGCCGATTCCACCACGAAGATGGTCGCTGCGGCCTCGCGCGCTGCGCCGCGGCTCTCGGAGCTGGGCGTGGCCCAGGCGGTGGTCGAGGAGCTCGTGGACTTCGTACGCGAGAAGTTCCCGCATCACATCGAAGCGGTTCAGGAACTGCTGGCCCCCTTCGCGGATCACATCTCGCTGTGCTTCACGCCATGAGGTGATCCATGGCCGCCCGTCCACAGCGCAAGAAGCTCAGCGTCAAGGAATTCAAGGACAGCATTCAGCAGAAGGCCGACGAACTTGCCCGCTGGATCGACCTTTCCGTCGATGCCTTCCCGACCGACCTCGCGGCAAAGCGGGACCGACTGGCGCGTGTGCGGGGCGATGACGGCTTTCGCTTCTTCCTCGAGACCTATCTGCCGCATTACGTGAAGGGCGAGCCGTCGCTCTTTCACGAAGCGGTATTCCGGCTGGCCCCGGAGATCCTCGGGTCCGAGAGGGGCGCCCGTGAGCTTCTGATCGCACCACGAGGGTCGTCTAAATCGACGCACCTCTCGCTCGGCTTCGCGCTCTACTGCATCATGCTCAGCGAGAAGCGCTATATTATCGAGGTCTGCGACGTCTATGCGCAGGCGGCGCTGCTCATCGAGGCGATCAAGGCCGAGCTGACCACCAATATCCGCCTGCAGAGCGATTTCCCCGATGCCTGCGGCGCGGGGCGCGTCTGGCGCGAAGGTGAGATCGTCACGGCGAACAACATCCGCGTCGAGGGTCTCGGCGCGCTGCAGAAGCTGCGCGGCCGCCGGCATGGCCCGCATCGTCCCGACCTGATGTTCTTCGACGACCTCGAGAACGACGAGCAGGTCCGCAGCCCGGAGCAGCGCCAGAAGCTCGAGAACTGGGTCTACCGCGCCGCGCTGCAGGTCGGGCCGCCGGATGGGTCAATGGATGTGGTCTGGGTCGGCACGGTTCTGCATTTTGATGCTGTCGTGGTGCGAGCCTCCAAGAAGCCGATGTGGCGGGTCACCGAGTTTCAGGCGATCGTGCGCTGGCCGGACCGGATGGACCTGTGGGACGCGTTCGAGGAGGTCTATCAGAACGACGGTGAGCCCGCGGCGCGCGCGTTCTATGCCGCTAACCAGGCGGAGATGGATGCGGGCGCAGTCGTCAACTGGCCGTCTGTCCAGCCACTCGTCGAGCTGATGCTGAAGCGCGCCGAGTCGCACGACGCCTTTCAGACCGAATACCAGAACAAGCCCATCAGCGATGGGAACCCCTTCGGCGATCTGACCTGGTGGGTACAGGTTCGCCGCGATCTGGTGTTCTTCGGCGCCATCGACCCGTCGCTGGGCCGCAAGTCGCGGGGCCGTGACCCATCCGCAATCCTGATCGGCGGCATGGACCGGCTGACCGGCACCATGGACCTCGTCGAGGCCTCGATCCGGCGCCGCCTGCCCGATCTGATCATCGCCGACACGATCGCGCTGCAGCGCGAATACGGCTGCGTCCTGTGGTTCGTCGAGGCGGTCCAGTTCCAGGAGTTCCTGCGTACCTCGCTGATGGTCGAGGCCGCGAAACAGGGTGTGGGGATCTCCGCGATCCCGATCACGCCGAGCTCTGACAAGAACCTGCGCATCGAGCGTCTGCAGCCGCCGATCGCTGCCGGACTGATCCGGCTGCACCAGAGCCAAACGACGCTGATCGACCAGCTGCAGCAATGGCCGAATGCCGATCATGATGACGGCCCGGACTGCCTCGACATGCTCTGGCAAAACGCCCTGAAATATTCCGGCGGCATCGGCGGTCTCGGCGGCGGGTCGATCATGACGGCGGGCCGGTCGTCATCTGACTTCATGAGGGGGTATCGGTTGTGAGCCGCAAGAAAAGATCCACGGCGTCCTTCGCCGCAGATCCTGCTATCGACGCCCGCAAGAACTTGCCGGCTCAGGCGCGGGCACTCGTTGCGAACGCACGCAACGACATCACGCTCCCGGTCTATACCGGGCGCATGCAGCCGCTCGACGACACGCTGCTCGAGCGGGGCGACGGCAAGGGCCTGAAGATCTATGACGAGATCGAGCGCGATACCTGGGCGGGTTCGGTCCTCGACAAACGCAAGAAGCAGCTGACGGCCCGCGAGTGGCGGGTCGAGCCCGCGAATGATCCGAGCGCGCGTGACATCGAGGCGGCGGCAGTGGTGCGTCAGGTCTTCGAAAGCCTGCCCTTCGACCGCATCTGCGAAGATCTGCTCGATGCCACCCTGAAGGGCTTCGCGATTTCCGAGGTGGTCTGGGCGCGTGACGGAGCGGGGATCTGGCCACAGCAGATCGTGGCGCACGATCAGCGCCGATTCGTCTTCGACGAGGAGTGGCGCCCGCGCCTGCTGACCATGGCAAACATGTATCTGGGCGAGGAGCTTCCCGAGCGGAAGTTCATCGTCCATCGCTTCGGTGTGAAGGGCAACAACCCCTATGGTCTCGGCCTGGGGTCATCGCTGTTCTGGCCGGTCCTGTTCAAGCGCGAGGGCATCGCCTTCTGGATGCTGTTCCTCGACAAGTTCGCAGGGCCGACGGTGGTGGGTGAAACGCCCTTCGGATCGCTGCCGGAGGTCGATCGCAAGACCATCGATGCACTCGCCGGGGCGCGTACCAGTTCAGCCATCCTGGTGCCGACCGGGACCAACACCAAGTTTCTGGAAGCGTCAAAATCCGGCTCGATCACCTACCGCGATTTCCTCGAGTATTGGGACAAGCAGATCTCGATCCGGGTCAACGGGGAGACCCTGTCCACCGACATCGGGTCGAGCGGATCCCGGGCGGCGGCCGAGACCCACGCCGACCAGCTCGGCCTCTTGGTCGATGGCGATTCCGACCTGTTGTCCGCTACCCTGCGCGACACGCTGATCCGCTGGATCGTCGAATACAACGTGCCAGGCGCGCGCCTGCCGTCCGTCTGGCGCGAGCGTCCGGCAGACGCCAAGGCAGAGGCCGAGACCAGGAAAGCCGAAGCGGAGGCGGCCGCGGCCACGAACAGCGCGCTGCGCGACGTGCTCCAGATCGCGGCGAAACTGACCGATGATGCCGTTGCACGGAAGCTCATCGTGGCGTCTGGCCTCGTTGGCGATCTGGATGACGATGTGATCGATGCCCTGGTGACGATCCGCGGTGATCTGCGGGAGGCTCCGCCGGTCGATCCTGTTCCCGGTGTTCCAACGGGGGTGCCTGGCGTGACACGCGCGCCGGTTTCGGTCGGGGCTGCGCCCCGCCTGCCCGGTGTCACTCGGTGAGCGCTCCGCCTTGCCCCTGCTGCTCCTACGCGGTCGATGACCGGCCAGCCGGGATCGCGGCGCAGGCGACGCAGGCGGCACGTCCGCTGATCGAAGCACGGATCTCTGCGATCCGCGAGGTGATCGAGCGGGCGGAGAGCTTTGACGCTGCTGCTCGCGGGCTGCTCGACCTCGCTGCCAGCTGGACACCAGAGGCGTTTGGCAAGCTGATCGGATCGGCGACGGAACTGGCGGCCTGGGAGGGGCGCGAGGCGGTCTTTCTCGATCTGGACGAGGAGGAGCTGACCAGCTTCTATGCCCCCTGGTTCGTCGCGCCAGACCTGCAGCCTCCGAGCGCCGAGTTTGCGGACAAGGGGATCCTCTTCAATTTCCAGCCGCAGATCGACTTCCTGAAGCAGAAGCGGCCGGCGGCATCGAAGGTCTGGACCGACAAGATGTTCGGCGACCATGACCGCGAGTTCGTCGTGGCGGGTGTCACCGATCTTGCCATGGCGGAGGAGTTTCACCAGGCCATTCTGGATGCTGTCGATGGCGGCGGCGGATACAAGTCCTTCGCCGCTGATTTTGACCGGCTCGTCGAGAAATACGGCTGGTCCTACAACGGCGGCCGCGAATGGCGGATCCGGACGATTTTCGACACCAACGTGCGCACGAGCTACATGGCGGGCCGCCTTGCCATGATGCGAGACCCTGACGTGGTCCGGCTGCAGCCATGGTGGCAGTATATCCACGGTGAAAGCCGGACGCCGCTGCAGCCCCGGCCGATGCATGTCGCTTGGGACGGTCTGCTCGCGCGCCATGACGACCCGTGGTGGGACATCCATTTCCCGCCGAACGACTGGCTGTGTTCCTGCGGCGTCCGTGCGATGTCCGAGCGGCGCGCCATGCAGCAGCCGCGGTGGGGCCAGATTCCACCCGCGGACATCATGCGCAGCGTGCTCGATCGGACCAACCAGCGCACGGTGCAGATGCCGCAGGGGATCGGCCTTGGCTGGGACTATCAGCCGGGAAATCTCTGGGAGCGCGGCATGGTGCCGTCAAAGCTCGAGGAGGAGGCCGGTGGTTTGACGCCAGACGGGCGCCATGCAGTGCAGATCGATACGCCCGAGCCGATCGCTGATCTGGTCGCCGCCGCAAAGCCGTTCACCGCGACGCCGCTGCCGCTCAATGTGCGCGATGAGGACTACGTCACGGCCTTCCTCAAGCCGTTCGGCGCCGCGATTGGCCACGCGGTGCCCTGGACCGACCCGACCGGTGTCACCCTGCCGATCTCGGATGAGCTGTTTCGCGAGACGGCGACGGGCGCATGGAAGGTGGGAAAGAGGGATCGGGCATCCCTTACGCCGCTGCTGGCGGAAGCGCTTCTTGACCCGGATGAAATCTGGGTCGGGGTCGCGCGAAAGGTCAACCGACAGACGGGAGCGGAAGTGCTGACCGTCGATCGGCGCTACATCCGCACCGATGGGAAATCCGGGCTCATGGTGGTCTTCGAGGTCGGTCGTCGGTGGTGGCAGGAAATCACCGCCTACAACACGACCGACAAGAAGGGGAACCCGGATCTCGCGCTGCTCAATCGCCGCCGGGGCGGAAAGCTCGTCTGGTCGCGACCGAGGAAGTAAGGACCCGCCGGGGTGATCCGGCGGTAGCGTCGGGGGCCTACCAGGAACATCACCGTTCATCGGATTGCCGACACAAGGGTAATATAGCCCACAAGAGGTGAGATTTCCATATGGACCGCACGTTTTCGATCGAGGTGAACGACCGGGAGGCCAGCGAGGCACTCGCGGCGCTGCTGCACCGCATGGAAGAGCGGCGCGGTTTCTACAAGACCGTCGCGCAGCTGCTGGCAGACTCGGCGCGGGAGAATTTCCGCAAGCAGTCGGCCCCCAGCGGCATCCCCTGGGAGAAGCTCAAGGCCGCGACGATCCGGGAGCGCACCCGCAAGGGGCAGCTCCCTCTCACCATCCTGAACACGAACGGGGTGAAGGAGGGCATTCACCTGGCCGCAGCGATCTCGCAGGATGCCGACAATGACGCGGCGCGGGTCGGTGTGCTCGATCAGGATCCAATCCGCCATTATGCGGCAATCCATCAGTTCGGCGGCACTATCCAGATCCCGGCGCGCAAGGGCCGCATCTATCGTCATTACGATCCGACCTCCGGGGTGACCGGCCGGAAATTCGTGTCGCCCGAGTCCGAGGGAGCCAAGGCGACCGAGGTCGATATCCCGGCCTATACGGTCACGATGCCCGCCCGCCCCTACCTCGGTGTCTCGGCCGATGATGAGACGGAGATCCTGCTGCTGGCCGGAGACTGGCTCGGCCTCGAACCCGGGGCGTGACGGAGAGCGCTCAGGAGTGGCCTTGACCGTCTCGGGCTGCCGTCGCCCGTCCGGACCGGAGATGCCGCGTCAAACAGGCGTCAAAATCGCTCTGGCGGCATAACGCATCCCCTCCCGCCGGTGCAGGCGCTTGACCGGCCCGGGATCGGCGGCGCATGGTGCCGCAGGAGGCGGATCTCGACGCCGATCATCCCCCCGGACCATGTCCGGGGGTTTTGCATTTTCAGGCATGCAAAACCGGGGTCACCCACCTGCTCCCGGATAGCCATGCCCCAGTCACTCCCCACCTCGGCCCCCATCTCGGCTCGCATCGACGTCTTCCGGACCGGACGCTTCACCTCCATGGAGGGGGCGCCGCTCAGCTACACCGCCGCCGATCTGAAGGCGATCGCCGCATCCTACGATCCTGAGACCGCCCCCGCGCCCATCGTCGTCGGGCACCCCGCCTCTGATGCGCCCGCGCTCGGCTGGGCCGAGAAGTTCGACTTCGACCCCGAGACGGAGCATCTCAGCGCCACCATCCGCGATATCGAGCCCGCCTTTGCCGCCTCGGTCCGCGCCGGGCGCTTCCGCAAGGTGTCGATGTCCTTCTTCCCGCCGCATCATCCGGCCAACCCCAACCCCGGCTCCTGGTATCCACGCCACATCGGCTTTCTGGGGGCCGCGTCCCCCGCGGTGCCGGGGCTGAAGAATGTCGCCTTCTCGATCGCCCCGGCCGATGCGATCACCTTCTCGGCCGAGTTCGCCCAGTTCGGCGATCCCGGGTTCGAGCGTTCGGCGTCGCTGTTCCGGCGTCTGCGCGACTTCTTCATCGAGAAGCACGGCCTCGAGGAGGCGGACAAGGCGCTGCCGTCCTACGAGATCGAATGGCTGAGCGAGATCGAGACGTCCCGCAAGCCCGACGACATCGGCGATGGACCGGGCTTCGCGGCCGGTGGCTTCGTGTCCGGAGAACAGCCGCCCGGCATGCGGTGCATCATTCTGAAATCTGAAAAGGAGGCCCCCGTGCCCGGAGAGAAACCCGCCGACTTCGCAGCGCGCGAAGCGGAGCTGACCGAACGCGAGCGCAAGATCGCCGAGCGCGAGAGCGCCGCCGCCCATTCCGAAAATGCCTCCTTCGCCGAGCGCATGGTCGATGAAGGGCGTCTGCTGCCCGTGCTGCGGGACAAGGTCGTCGCGCTGATGGATGCGCTGCCCGGCCATGCCTCGGTGTCCTTCGCCGCCGGGGATGCCCCGATCTCGCCCGTCGCCGCGCTGCGCGAGGTGCTCGAAGCCCAGCCGGTGGTGGTCACCCTGGGCCGTCATGACCTCGGGCAGCTGCCGGCCGATGCCGCCGCCACCACCTCCTTTGCCGCTGATGGCAAGCCCGTCGATGGCGACGAGATCGCTCTGCACCACAAGGCCGAGGCCTACATGCGCGAGCATCCCGACACCTCCTATCTCGACGCCGTCGCGGCCGTCTCCTGCTGAGAGGATCCAACATGCAGTATTTTCACGATGTCCTGCCCTGGACCGTCATTTCCACCGGCCTGTTCGCGGCCAACGATTTGGTCGGCTTCAATGGCGCCAAGGTGGCGGCCGATGACGCAGCGGTGCTGGGCGTCGCCAAGAACCCCTGCACGGTGATCGGCGATCCGGTCGCCCTGAATGTTCTCGGGGTCGCCCGGGTCAAGGCCTCGGGTGCGATCACCGTCGGCGCGAAGCTCATCTCGGCCGCGGCCGGCGGCGTCAAGGTTGCCGGCGCCACGCCCGTCAACGTCTTCGCCACCGCACTGACCTCCGCCGCCGACGGCGAGTTCGTCGACATCCTCATCCGCTGAAGGACTGAACATGCCCCAGACCATTCTCAACACGCGCACGGCCCAGGTGATCAGCCCGATCCTGTCGAACCATGCGCGCGGCTATCGCAACCCCTCCTTCGTGTCGCACGTCCTTTTCCCGCGCGTCTCGATCCCCAACCGCTCGATGTCGGTCCTGAAGTTCGGCAAGGAAGCCTTCCGCAAGCTGAACACCCGCCGTGCGCCGGGCACCAACGTGAAGCGCGTGCAGTACGGCTTCGACGCCGGCACGGTGTCGCTCGTCCAGGACGCGCTCGAGGGCGTCGTGCCGATCGAGCACCAGCAGGAGGCCGAGAAGGTTCCGGGGATCGATCTCGGGTCGAATGCGGTCAACATGGTCCTCGATGTGGTCGATCTCGGCCTCGAATACGAGGCCGCGCAGATCGCGCGCACCGCAGCGAACTATGACGCCAACCACAAGCTGGCGCTGGCCGGTGCCGACCGCTGGACCAGTGCGACCAGCGATCCGGGCGAAGACATCGGTGATGCGTCCGAGATGATCCGGCGGTTCACCGGGCGCCGGCCGAACACGCTGATGCTCGGCCCCACGGCCGCGAAGGCGCTGAAGAACCACCCCAAGATCAAGGAGCAGTTCAAGTACGTCTCCAAGGATTCGATCACGCTCGAGATGCTGGCGGCCTATTTCCAGCTCGAGCGCGTGGTCACCGGCGACGCGGTCTACCTGCCGGAGACGGCCGACGACAGCGTGGCCGCCACCGATGTCTGGGGCGACGATGCGATCCTCGCCTGGGTGCCCACCACCGGCGGCAACTACATGGTTCCGTCCTATGGCTACACCTATGAGCTGATGGGCTATCCGCAGGTCGAGCAGCCCTATTACGACCGCCCGTCGAAGTCGTGGATCTATCCGACCACGACCGAGCGCAAGCCCTATCTGGTCGGCGCCGATGCCGGCTTCCTGTTCCAGAACGCCGGCGCGGCCGCGGTATAAGACCGCCAAGGCGGTCGGTTTTCCGAGTGGGCGGTCCGCCGCCCGCTTCATCAAACCGACAGGAGAGCGATAGCGATATGGACGTCACCGAAGTCACCCTTGCGACCGCGGCCAAGATCCGCGGCAAGATCGAGCCCGCAGGCAAGATCGTGGTCGTCGACCAGACCGTTTACCGTCATCTCAAGGAAAGCGGCGCCATCGGCGCAACCGCGCCGCAGTCGGTGGCCGACGCGGTGCTCGAAGATCGCACGATGCTCGAACGGACGATTGCCGAGCAGTCCGCCGTGATCGATGCGCTCACCGATGAGCTGAAGGCGATGGAAACCCGTGCGGACGAGGCCGAGGCGCAGCGCGACCTGCTGCAGGGCCGTGTGCTTGATCTTCAGGCACAGACCGCCCCGGGCGCGGCCGATGCGCCCGTTTCGCACGATGCCGAGGCCACGAAAAGCACGCCGCCGAAGAAGGCGCGTGGCAGTCAGAAGGGCTGACGAGCAGCAGCCCTTCACCGCCGGGGGCGCGCCCCCTTCCTCGCGCCCCCGGCACCAATCCCTCAGCATGACCAGGACATGAATATGGATACGACCAGCCTGACCAAGAGCCAGAAGTCGACCTTCGAAAAAATCAAGAACGCGAAGCAGCCGGTGGTCCTCCCCGTTTCCGCCGCGCGCGTTCTGGTCAAACAGGGACTGATCCGGAGCGATGGTTCGAAAGGGCATGGCAAGGCGAAAGCCGCCTACGTCCTCGCTTGATTACAAGGCGCACGCTCTTGGAGGTCATCTGATGCACTGGGCCGATATCCTCATCTCCCGCCTCATGCTGGCGATCGACTGGTGCGCCGGTGTCTTCGCTCTCGGCTTCAAGATCATCGTGACGCCCATCGACCTGCGGTCCAACTACCCCGGGGGTGAAGACTGGCGGGCATCGGGCGGCGCGGCGGATGTGCGCCGCCGTATGCACCTGGCGCGCTCGCTCACCGGACGACGCGTGGGCGGCATGATCTGCTCGGGTGATCTTGGCGCCGGGCGCCTGATGCTGGTGGGCTGAGCGATGTATGCGAGCCTGGATGACCTGATCGAACGCGCGGGCGAGACGGAGATCCTGCAGATCGCCGATCGCGACGGTGACGGCATCGCCGATCCCGAGGTGATCGAAGCGGCGCTCGGCCACGCCGACAACAAGATCAACTCGTGGGTCGGCGTCAAATATCGCATCCCCTTGACGGTGGTGCCCAACATCGTGCGCAGCTGGGCGGTGTCGATCGCGCGCTATTACCTGCACCGCTATGAGCGGCCCGAGTACGTGGCCGATGACTACAAGGATGCGATGTCCGACCTGAAATCCGTCGCCGAAGGCAAGGCGGCCGTGCCGGGCGCGGCAGGTCTGACGCCGGCGGCGAGCGATCAGGCCGGCACGGTCCTCGCGGTTCACCCGGCGCCGCATTTTGACCTGCGGGGCTGGCGGTGACCGATCTTCTGGATCTCGTGAAGGAGCGCCTCGAGGCGCTGGCTCCGGCACTCACCTCGGTCGAGGTGATCGAGGACATCGAGGCGATCGCGAAGGGCACACCGGCCGGATCCGGCGCTGCATTCGTCGCACCGTATCGGGAGCGTGGCACTGCCAACGAGCTGTCTACCGGCTTTCGCCAGCTGGTCTGGGTCGAGTTTCTCGTCGCCTTCCAGATCCGCATTGCCGACGACAGCAAGGGCACGGCCCGGGTCGCTGCCTTCCGTGCGATCAAAGGCGAGATCGAGGCGGCGATCGCAGGCTGGCAGCCCACCCCGGAGGCCGCGCCGATCTCGTTGATCGGTGGCCAGGGCGGGCGACTGACGACCGGGGTCAGCACCTATGTGCAGACCTGGGAGACGACGCGATACCTCACGGGTTGACGCGCTCCCCCACGCGGCCGCATTGTGGCTGCACTCCAGCGAGAGATGACCCCCGGACCTTGTCCGGGGGTTTCGCATTTCCGGCCATGTCAAACCAGACCAAGGCGCCCGGCATCCATGTCGGGCCACTGATTGTCGAGGTTTGAAATGAGTCGACCGACCACCGGAGGCCGCTGGATCCGCAGCGCCAAGACCGGCGCGCTGACCCGTCAGAATGATGCGGAGACGAGCACGCCGCCGGCCCAGGCTGATGCCCCGGCCGAGAAACAGCCGAAAACCAAGGCGAGCGACACCGCCGCCACCAACCAGGAGGCCTGACCATGGCATCCCGTCGCTGGCGCAAGCTCGCCATTCTCGTGAAAATCGAAACCATCTATGGCGCGGATGCGGCTCCGGTCGCCGCGAACAGGATCGTCGCCACCAATGTGAATTTCACGCCGATCGAAGGTGATGAAGTCTCGCGCGACCTCCTGCTGCCGTATCTCGGCAACCAGGGCGTCGTGCTGGCCGGCATCTATGGCAAGATCAGCTTCGACGTCGAGGTCTCCGGGGGCGGCGCGGCCGGTGATGTGCCCCAGTATGGTGCCCTTCTGCGGGCCTGTGGCATGGCGGAGACCATCACCGCCGGCACCTCGGTCGTCTATTCGATCGTCGAAGACGCCGTCGAAGCCGCGTCGATCTACTTCGAGAGCGACCTTGTGCGCCATGTGCTGCTCGGCAGCCGCGGCAACGTGTCGGTGAACTTCACGCCGAAGGGCATCCCGCGTTTCACCTTCACGATGACGGGGCTGCTCGGCACCATCACCGATATCGCGACGATGAGCGCCGTGACGGCGGCAGGCCTTGTCACGCCGTTGCCGGTGTCCAAGGCGAACACCCAGATGACGCTGCACGGCTGGTCCGCTGTGGCCGAAAGCCTGGCGCTGGATCTGGGCAACACGGTGACGCCGCGGTTCCTGATCGGCGACGAGCTGGTGCTGATCTCGAACCGCTCCACGACCGGCACGGCCGTGGTCGAGGCCCGGTCGCTCGCGACTGTCGACTGGTTCGGGCGCGCGCTGAACCGCACGCGTGGGGCGCTGGCGCTGACCCATGGCATCGCGGCCGGCAACATCGTCGAACTCGATGCCCCTGCCGTGGAAATCGGCAAGGTGACCCAGGGCAACACCGACAACATCTCGAACTACTCGCTGCCGCTCTCGCTGTGTCCGACCGCGGGCCTCGACGAGCTGACGATCACCGTTCGCTGACCCCATGACCGGGCGCCGCGCGCGCCTGGTCTCCCCTTCCTCTCTTCCGGAGACCTGCTGATGAAATTCACCCTCGTCGAAGCCCCGACCTTCTGGTGGCCCGTCACCGTCCGCGTCCCCGACCCGGATGCCCCCGGGAAGACCATTGCCCAGGATCTCAAGGTGCAGTTCACGCCCAAGACCCGCGACGAGGAGATCGCGCTGAATGAGCAATTCGCCGCGCTGAGCACCGATCGCGAGCGCGCCGACGCCGAGATCGCGAACTGGCTCGAGATCATCAAGGGCTGGGACGGTGTCGTCGATGGCAATGGCAATCCGGTGGCTTTTTCGAAGGAAACGCTGCGCGCCGCACTGCAGTGGCAGTGGTTCCGCTCTGCTCTTTCGAAGGCCTTCACCGACAGCGCCTTCGGCCTCGAGGCGCAGCGGGGAAACTGACCGAGGCCGCGCGGGCCTGGGCCTTCGCGCGGCTCGGCAAGGTCGACGATCGCCAGCCGGTGCGCATCGACCAGGACATCGCTGACCAGTTCGCCCGCTGGGGTGTGCCGGTTCCCACCGATGCAATCCAGGAAGACGAGGGAGAGATGTTTGAGGTCTGGGCCAGCAACTGGGATGCTCTCCTGGCGTTTCTCGCGGTCGAGACCCAGTGGCGCATTGCTGCCGGCGTTGGCGCGTTGATCTGGATCGGCCTCGATTACAGCGCCGTCGACGTCGCCTTTCGGCGGCTTGGCATTGGCGATGACGCATTCGCGGCAGTGCAGCAGATGGAGCGCGCAGCGCTCGACGTCTTCGCGAGGGCGGACTGATGGGCGAGAACAAGGCATTCAACGTCTCGATCGTTTTTAAGTCAGAAATCGAGGCGGCCAAGGCCGGGATCGAGGCCATCAAGCGCGAGCTGTGGACGGTCAGCGCCACGACCGCCCAGGCTGCGAAAGTCACCGACGAAAATGCGGCGGCGATCGACCGTGAGGCTGCCTCGACCGCCAAGGCGACGCAGGCGCAGGAGAGCTACACTGCAGCGGTCAAGCGCTCTGAAAGCGCCCGGCGCGCCGCCCAGGCTGCGCCCGTCGTGCAGTCGCTTCCGGGGACGGTTCCCGCCAACTCCCTCGGTACACCGGCACCGGGGCCATCGGCGCCACAAGATGGTGGTCTCAGCCCCGCCCAGAGGGAGGCGATCCGGGCCCGCTACAACCCGATCTTCGCGATGTCGCGGCAATACGAGACGGAGCTGAAGCGCATCGCAGAGGCCGAACGGCTGGAAGCGCTGACCGCCCACGAAGCGACCGCCGCCCGCGAAGCGGCCGCGGCCCGCATGGCCCCTGTGACTGCAGGCATGACAAAGCTCGGGGCCGCGACGAAGCTCACTTCGTGGGAAATGCGCGGCCTGTCCATGCAGGCGAGCGACACGATCCAGTCGCTGGCGCTGGGCATGCCGCCCCTGCAGGTTCTGCTGCAGCAGGGACCGCAGGCGATCGACCAGATCGGCGGGATCGGGCGGGCGCTGTCATTGCTCAAATCTGCCCTGACGCTGCCGCGTGTTGCCGCCGGCGCCGCCACAGCCGCCGTCGTGCTCGGCGCCATGGCGTGGAACGATTACCTGAAGTCCACGAAGGAGGTCACGACGGCAGCCTCGGGGCTCGGCCGCGCGGTGGCGGGCAGCGCCGGAGAGATGGAAGCGGCCGCCCAGACCGGCGCCCGGGCGGCAGGGATCTCGGTCGCCACGGCGCGCTCGATGGAAGCGGCGTTCCTACGCACCGGAAAGATCGGGCATGAGAACTTCGCCCAGCTGATCGGGATCTCGCGAGATTTCGGGGCGACGATGGGGATCAGCGCCTCGGCCGCAGGGGATGCCCTGGCCGAGATGATGCGCGATCCGGCGAAAGCAGCGAATGAGCTGAGCCAGCAATATGGCCTGATCGATGCCAAGACCGCAGAGCATGCGCGGAACCTGGCTGCGCAGAACCGCCTGACCGAGGCGCAATCCGTGCTGCTCGAAGCGCTGCGCGGCAGACTGGCATCGGCAACAGAAGCGACCACTGGCTGGGCCAAAGCCTGGGAGAGCGTCGGAACCGCCGCCGCGAATGCCTGGGACAAGGTCGGTGGCGCGCTCAGTTACGTGTTCCTGGATCGGAGCACTGAGGACAGGATCTCGGATCTGCGGCGCATCCTTTCGATGCCGCGCGTGCGGGGACGGGACGCTTATCAGGCGGAACTCGATCGCCTGCTGGCGGAGCAGGCCGCGAAAGAGGCGAAGGCGGAACAGGACAAGGCCAATGACCGCGGCACCGCGGCCAACACCATCGCGGGCGCGTCCGGCGTCAACGCGACGGCCAAGCGCATGCAGGATCTGCGCAACCAGATCGTCGTGCTGCGCGCAGGCCTCGACGGCAATACCGGCATCAGCGACGGACAGCGTGATCAGATCACCGCTGATCTCGAGGCGAAGACCCGCATCCTCGCCGCTCTCGAGAACAGAGAGGCACGCCAGGCCGAGCTCGATCGGCTCGAGATCCAGATCCAGACCGAACGCAACCCGCTGCTGCGAGCCGAGCTGGAGGCGCGCCGCACGCTGCTGCAGATGGCTGATCAGGAGGTGGCCTCCGGCGAAATCAGCACGGCCGCACAGCGCGCCCGCAACCAGGTCATTGCCCAGACGATCGCCGGCGCGAGCAGCCAGGCCAGTGCGATGGCGGCCGAAGCCGCGATCCGCGGACAGCTGACGGCCAAGATCGCCGCCGGCACGGTCGCCGCAGCTGACGCGGACACATGGATGGAGCGCGAGCTGACGATGCGCCCGCTGCTGGCCGCGGCCGCGATTGCTGAGGGGGCCGAAAGGGCGCGCCTGGAAGAGCAGATCCGCAAGCTGGGTGACGCCTATGATGGCCTCGCCACGGCGCGCCGAGAGGCGGCAGTCAACGCCGACGCACGGGCGAGCCGAGACCGGATCGCGGATCTTCGGCTGGAAACCGGTCTGATCGGCCAGACCTCGGCCGCGCGGATCCGCGCTCAGGCCGCAGCGGATGCCGAACGCTGGATCCGGGATCAGGGGCCAGACCTGTCGCCGACCGATGCCAAGGACAAGCGGCGGCGGGCCGCGGATGAGGCCGAGGCCCAGATCCAGCGGGACCGCATGCAGCGGACCGAGGAGCTGCGCCGGGCCCAGGAGGCCGCCACGTATCAGGCCGCAGCGCGTCTGGCCTCCACCCCGATCGCGCGCGCCGAGATCGAGGCTCAGCAGGAATATGCCCGGGTGATCGCCGAGACCGGCGATGCGCAGGAGGCAGCCGCCCGGGCAGACCTGATCCGGAGCGCGGCCGTGACCGAGCTGCGCGCGGCCCTGCAGGACTATGTTCGGACGCAGGACGAGCAGATTGCCCGCATGCGCCTCGAGGCGTCTCTGGCGGGCCAGTCCGCGGCCGTGCGGGCACAGGCACAGGCGGCCTATGAGGCCGAGCTCTACATTCGCCAGCAGGGCCTCGATGTGGGCAGCGCCGAGGCCGAGCAGCTGCGCGAAAGAGCGCGGCTGGCCACTGATGTGCGGCTGCAGACAGAGCGCATCACGGAGGCCTTGGATACCGTCGGCAAGGCCGGCGAAAATGCCATCGACGGCATCGTCGGGGCATTGCGAAAGGGCGATATCGGCGGGGCGGCACAGGCCCTCTCTGACCAGATCACCGGCATGCTGAGCGAGCTGGCCATCTCCAACCCGCTGAAGAACGGGCTGATGGGGACGAATTATGCGACGATCTTTGACGCAGGTGGCCTTGGCGGCATCTGGGATCGCCTGACCGGCAAGACGCCGGCGATCGATCCTACCAGGGCGGGCGCGGATGCCGCCACCCAGGCGATGCGCTCGGTCGCGACGATGCAGGTCACGGCCGCGACGGTCATCATCGGTGGCGCTGGCACGGCGCAGCTCTCGGGCTCGGCCGGTCTCGACCGGATCGGGGCCGCGAACAGCGGTGCTGCACCGATCGCGGCGAACAGCGGCAGCGCCCCACTCGGCGGATCCTCTGCGATCCAGTCGCAGATCTGGAACTTCTTCTCCGGCAAGGGCCTCGCGCCGCACCAGATCGCCGGGATCATGGGAAATCTCTCGGCCGAGAGCGGGTTCAACCCGCTGGCTGTCGGGGATGCCGGGGCGGCATTCGGGCTCGCACAGTGGAATGACCGCGCGGGATCGCTGTTTTCCTCGATCGGCGGCAAGCAGAACCTCGGCGATGTCGGCGCGCAGCTCGAGTTCATGTGGCAGGAGCTGCAGACCTCGGAGCGGGCCGCGATGCAGAAGCTGCTGGCATCGACCAACGTCCAGGATGCAACGGCGGCATTCGTCGGTTTTGAGCGCCCCTCTGGATGGAGCGCTGCGAACCCAGCCGGGTCGATGCACTTTGACCGCCGGCTTGCGGCGGCCGAGGCCGCCCTTGGGAAGTTCAGCGCCACCACGGCCACGGCCGCGACCGATCTTGGCGCGCTCGGTGAGGGCTTTGACGTCTTCGGAAATGCCCTGTCGCAGGGGCTGAGCGGGCTCATGTCCGGCGGCGCGTCTGGCGGGTTCTCGAGCTTCTTTGGCACCTTCGCCACGGGCGTTGCCCATGCCTGGGGCATCCCGGGCTTCGCGCGCGGCGGCGAAACCGGCGGCTCGGACCCGTCAAAAATCGCCGGCGTGGTCCACGAACGCGAGTATGTTTTTGACGCTGCATCGACCTCGCGCATCGGGGTCGCGAACCTCGAGGCCCTGCGCCGCGGCACGCTGCGCGGCTATGCGACGGGCGGGTATGTCGCGCCAGTGGCCTTCTCGGCGCCAGCGATGGCATCCGGTGGTGGTGGCGGCAGCTCGGCAAGCAGCGGTCCGATCCGTATGGTCGTGAACAACTACGGCACTGATCCGGTGATTGCCGAGGAAACGACCGACGACCAGGGCGGGCGCCAGATCACGATGACGATCGGTGACGCGGTGGCCGCGGCCGCCACGCAGCGCGGCAACCCGGCCCGTCGGGCGCTCGACAGCGCCTGGCAGCCGAAGAACCGGGTGGTGCGGAGATGAGCACGGTTCCGACCTGGCCCGAGACCCTGCCGCGCCCCGAGCGGTCGAGCTGGCAATCCAAGCTGCAGGATGCCCGCCGCAAGCGCCAGAACGACGCTGGCCCGCCAGCATATGCACGCAAGTTCTCCTCCGTCGCGCGCCTCGTCAGCCTCTCGGTGATGCTCGACCGCAATCAGCGGGCAGTGTTCGATCAGTTCTACGAAGACACCTGCAAGTATGGTTCGACCCTCTTCTACATGCCGGACCCGACGACCGAGGGGTGGCCGCTGCTGACGTCAGACGGTGTGCCGATCCTCGCCGGCGACGGGGTGCCGCTGCTGATGTCCGGGCGGTGGCTGTGCCTCTGGGGTGATGACGTCCCCGTCGAGACTCTGAGCGGGATCGAGTTCCGGAAGTCGTTTTCAGTGGTGGTGATGCCATGAGCCGGCGGATCAGTCTGAATGCCCGTCTGATGCAGGATGCCGAGGCCTCGGCCGAGATCCAGGTGGTGCTGATCGAAATCTCGCATCCGGATCTCGATGCGCCGGTGCGGCTCTCGACCGACAACACCGAGCGGGTATCGGAGCCGCCAGACATCGCCTATGGCACGCGCTCGAGCTGGCGCGGGGCGAACCCGGTATCGGAGCCGTGGCTGTGGATCATCGCGTCGACGGTGCTGCCGGGAGATCAGGAGGACGCGCCGGCCGCCGCAACCCTCGTGCTCGAAAACCTCGATGCCTCAATGGTGCAGCTGCTGCGCAGCTTCACCGAGCCGCCCGAGGTCGCGCTGGCCGTGGTGCTCGCCTCGAGCCCGGACGAGATCGAGGCGGAATTCGATGATCTGCAGATCGTCTCGATGGACGCCACCGCTGGCGAGATCACGCTCAGTATCTCCCGCGAGCTGATCGAGGACGAGCCGTTCCCGTCCGGGCGCATGTCCTATGCCCGCTTTCCGGGGCTGTTCGCATCATGAACTGGTCGGCCCGCTACATCGGCACGCCCTGGCGCGATCGCGGCCGCGATGCCTCTGGCTGCGATTGCTGGGGGCTGGCCTGCCTCGTCTATCGGCAGGAGCTGGGCATCGATCTGCCGGACTACCTTGGCGCCTATCTCTCGGCCGATGAGCGCGCCGAGATCGCGGCCCTCATCACGGCGGGCGCGCAGTCTCCGCTCTGGCACCCGGTCGATGACTGCCCGGGAGAGTTCGACCTGGTGGTGTTCCGCCGCGGCCGGCTGACCAGCCACATCGGCATCGTGATCCGGCCCGGCCTGATGCTGCACATGGCGGGAGAGGATGCCGCCAAGGTCGAGCACTATTGCGAGGGCCACTGGCGACCGCGGCTCACCGGCATCTGGCGCCATACCGGGAGGATCGCATGACCGACGAGCTGATGACGCCGGTCCTGGCGATGCCGCATTTCGACCCGGGAGACCGCATCGAGATCACCGTGCCCACCGGCCGGACGATCGCCGAGATCCTGCGCGTCGCGCTGCCCGATGCGGCGCCGGATGATCTGCTGCGCTGCCGCGTCGTTCTGGTGACGCCGGCCGGCGCCGAGGCGATCGAGCCGAAATTCTGGGGCTGCGTCCGGCCGCGACCCGGTGTGCGCGTGGTGATCCGGGTCATCCCGGGCAAGAGCGCCCTGCGCTCTGTGCTGGCAATCGTCGTCTCGATCGCTGCAGTGGCGCTCGGCGCGATGTATGGCCTCGGGCTCGGCACCGCGCTCGGGTTCACCGGCACGACCGCCCAGATGATCGGTGCCGGTCTGATCGGCATGGCAGTGACCGCCATCGGCACGCTCGCGATCAATGCGCTGATCCCAGTCGATGATCTCGAGGCCGAGAACCGCTATTCGATCTCCGGCTGGCGCAACACGCCGCGCCCCGACGGCGTCGTGCCGTTGGTGATGGGGCGCATCCGTTGGGCCCCTCCCTTCGCCGCGCTGTCCTACACTGAAATCGTCGGCGATTTCATGTATGTCCGGGCGGTGTTCTGCCTGGGCTATGGCGAACTCGAGGTCTCGGACCTCTGGATCGGCGAGACGCCGATCGAGGAATATGACGAGGTCACGACCGAGATCCGGACGGGGGCTGCCGGCGATGACCCGATCTCGCTCTATCCGCAGCAGATCGCCGAGCAATCGGTCGGCGTCGAGATCCAGCGGCCGCTCAATCGCGATGACCTCGGCGAGGTCACATCGGGATCAACGCTCAAGCCGGTCGTGCGCACCACGGGCGATGATGCTGCGGGCGCGAGCTGCATTTTCTGCTGGACCGGAGGGCTGGTGAAGATCTCGGATGGCGGCGACAAGCGGAGCCAGACGGTCGAGATCAAAATCGAATACCGGCTCGACGATGGCGTGTCGGACTGGGTCGAAGAGACCACTCTCAAGGTGACGGCCAAGAAGCTCGAGATGTTCTGGCGCCAGTACACGTGGCAGTTCCCCGTCCGCGGCCGCTATGACGTCCGGGTGACCATGCTGACCGAGGAAACCACCAAAACCTCGGTCCAGCGTGACACGACCTGGGCGGCGCTGCAGACACTCCGCCCCGAATATCCGCTCGCCATGGATGGGATCGCGCTGATCGGTGTGCGGATCAAGGCGACCTACCAGCTGCAAGGTACGCTCGACACCGTGACGGCGATGGTCTCGCGGGTCTGCCTCGACTGGGACGCGGCAACGCAATCATGGATCAAGCGCGCGACGCGCCGACCGGCCTCTCTCGCGCGCTATATCCTGCAGGCCGCGGGCAATGCCAAGCCGTGCACTGATGCCCGCATCGACCTCGATGCCTTCGCCGACTGGCATGATTTCTGCGTCGAAAAGGGGCTGGAGTTCAACGAGGTCTTCGAGGACAGCTCACTGACTGTCGGGGCCGCGCTGCAGCGTGTGGCCGCTGCCGGCCGCGCCTCGATCCGCTGGACTGGCACGAGATACACGGTGATCATCGACCGCCCGCGCGACCTGATCGTCGACCACATCGGGCCGCGCAACAGCCGTGGTTTCAAGGTCTCCAGGAAGTATTTCCGGGCGCCGGATGGGCAGCGGGTGCGCTTTCTCGATGAAACGAACGACTACAAGCCGGCAGAGCGGTTCATCCCATGGCCCGGCAATGATACTGGCGCGCGCGACACTGTCGAGGAGGTCTCTCGCCCGGGCAAGACCTCGCCGGTCGAGATCTGGCGCGAAACCCGCCGCCGCATGTACGAGACGATGCACCGGCCCGACATCTATCAGGTGACGCAGGACGGTGCGGCTCGTGTGGCGACGCGCGGCGATCTGGTCGCGCTCAGCCACTATGTGCTCGATGGGCGCAGCACGGTGGCGCGGGTTCGTGCTGTGACGGGGGCGATGATCCAGATCGACGAGGCGCTGACCATTCAGGAGGGCGTCAACTACGGGATCAGGTTCCGGATTTTTGACGCCGCTGACACGATCGGCACCTCCGAGCATCGTGCAGTCGAGATCGTGCAGGCAGAGCGACCGGCTCTGCTGCGCCTCACCGGCAGCGGCCCGGTGCCGGGCACGGGCGACCTCGTGCATTTCGGGGTGCTGGGAGAGGAGACCGTGCCGGCGATCGTGACCGGGATTGAGCCGGGACAGGACCTGAGCGTGATCCTGACGCTCGCCGATGCCGCACCGCAGATCGACGAGATCATCGACGCCGAGGAGGTGCCGGAATGGTCGGGCCGGGTCGGTGCGGTGATCGACATGGGCAGTACAATCCCGGCAGTCCCGGTCATCGCATCGATCAGCAGCGAATGGGACGAGACGCCATTCAGTTCAGCCTTCTGGAATTACTGGGTGATCGTGTCGCTGACGCCCGGGCATGGGTCTGCGGTGCAGATCGCGCGTTACGAGGTGGACTGGCGCCTGTCTGGGGCCTCGAGCTGGACGACGATCTCAGCGGCAGTGACAAACGGCGGCATCCAGATTGACGGCCATCGTGGCGACGCCATTGAGGTGCGCGCGCGTGCGCTCACAGCAATGGGAGTGGCCAGCAGCTATACCAACGTCGTCGCGCTGACCATTGGCGCCTCCGATCCAGCTCTGCCGGCAGAGCTGGATCCAGAGAGCATCGATATCACGGCTCTGTTGGGCGGCGTATCTGTCGCGTGGGCAGTGTCTGACCCCGATACCACGGCCGTGCAGATCTACCGATCGACGACAGCGATGCTCGATCGCGAAGCGGATGCAGTCGGCACACCGGTAGCCGTATCTGCCGGGCAGAGCTATCAGCGCATACTCGGCGCCGATCTCGACAATCGCGTTTTGGGGTCCGCACTGTCTGATGCGGGCCCCTGGACGGCCGGGCTCGGCTGGTCGATTTCCGGTGGGATCGCATCACATAGTGCTGGCGATGCGGGTGCTCTCGCCCAGGACATCGACCTCCTCAGTGGGCGGTCCTATCGCATCGCCATCACGGTCTCTGGTCGCACGGCCGGCACGGTCACCGCCTGCCTTGCCGGCGGTATCGATCGGATCGGTACTGCCATCGGCACCAATGGTCGAGCTCTCGATCGCATCACCTCGGCAGCCGGAAACACGGCGCTCGAGATCCGGGCGAGTGCTGATTTCGACGGATCGGTAGATGACGTGACCCTCTACCTCGAGACGGAATCCTGCCTGTCTCAGGGCAATCATTACATCTGGCTGGAAGCACAGAATGCCGACGGTCTCGGCACGATTTCCGGCCCCTTCACTGTGGAGATTATCTGATGGCAAATGGCGTCACGACCGTCAATCTCACCTCGTCCTCGTTGATCGACACGCTGGTCGGATCCTATGCAGGATCGACGCGCAAGATCACGCTCACGCGCCTGGTGGCGCTGATCAACTCGCTGCTCGGCCCGACCTATGCCACGCGCGCCGAACTCTATGCGGATCGTTCCTGGCCGGATGGAGCAATCGGCTACGTGCGCGGCGATCCGACCTCGGCCTACAACGGTGTCTATACGAAGTCCGGGGCGAGCGGCTCCGGATCCTGGACGCGCACGGGGGATCTGCCAACGAGCGCTGTCGAGGCCGCCCAGATCGATACCTTGTCGAATGCGCTGACGGCTCTGGGAGATGACCTGCACACCCGCCGGGTCGTCGCTACTGCCGGCAACAATTTCTCTGCCGTCACCTGGCCGCCGGGCACGACCACGGTGCTGCAGCGCGACGGCGCGTCGTTCCGGGTCTGGCGCCTCTACACCGATGCGGTGCCGACGCCGGTCGATGCCACGCATTACCAGCAGGACGCGACCGGCGCCTGGTGGAACAAGGTGTTCGATCTGGCCGAGGTGACCGCGGCGATCGCGGCCGAGGCCGGGCGGGCCGAGGCGGCCGAGGGCGTCATCTCCGCATCGCTGACGGCTCTGGGAGCGGACCTGCACACCCGCCGAGTCGTCGCCACCGCCGGCAACAACTTCTCGGCCGTCACCTGGCCCGAGGGCACGACTACGGTACTGCAGCGCGATGGCTCGTCATTCCGGGTCTGGCGTCTCTACACCGACGTCGTGCCCACGCCTGTCGACGCCACCCATTACCAGCAGGACGCGACCGGCGCCTGGTGGCACAAGGCCTTCGATCTGGCTGAGGTGATGACCGCGATTGCCGCCGAGGCCGAGCGGGCCGGCGCGGCCGAGGGTGTGATCGCCGGGAACCTCGTGAACGAGGTTAACCGCGCAACCGCGGCCGAGGGCGTCATCGCCGGGAACCTCTCGAACGAGGTTAACCGCGCGACCGCGGCCGAGGGCGTCATCGCCGGGAACCTCGCGAACGAGGTCAACCGTGCGACCGCGGCCGAGGGCGTCATCGCCGGGAACCTCGCGAACGAGGTCAACCGCGCGACCGCGGCCGAGGGCGTCATCGCCGGGAACCTCGCGAACGAGGTCAACCGCGCAACCGTGGCCGATGCACGTCTGGCGCGGGCCGCAGGCGGCGCGCACAGCTACAGTGAAGATGCACTCGACGACGAGGCTGCAATCCGCATCGACTTCGCATCAGGGGAGATGTTCATCAAGGCTGTCGATGGAGATAGCGCGCGCGATCCGTCCGAATTCGCGTCCGTCAGCCCCATGACCCAGCTCGTCAAGAACCGCTCCGGTGTGCTGCGCCGTTCGGTTGCCGGGGCGCTGCGGCGCTCAGTGGCTGCGGACGGTGCTTCGGGGGCGGTATTCGAGCCCCAGGCGACTGTCTGGGGATCCGACAATGTCCTGGGGACAGGAGTGACCGTTTCCGGGATTACCGTCGCCGCCGATAGCTCGGTGCCGGCTGTCGAAGGCACCACGCCCAAGGCGCTGACCGCCACTGCCAGCGGGACGGCTGCGCGATTTTTCGGCTATGCAGCCATCCCGATCACGGTCGGCTGGTATCAAGTCGACCTGATCCTCGCGCGCCAGGATGCGCGCTACATGATCTTTCGCCTCCCGCCCGAGGCAGGCAGCACTGCTTTCGGCGGGTCGGGCTACGTGTTCTGCATCGACCTGCAGGAGCGGACCTTCACCAACACCATGACGAGCACGGTGGCTGATGCAGATGGCCCGTTTTTTGACGACCTTCCCGGTGGTCTGATCCGCATCCGCTTCCGCTTCTGGGCATTCAGTGCCTATGCAGCTGGCCATTTTTTCTACGTCTACCCCAAGGAAACGTCGAACACGACGCTGACCTCGACATTCGCGGCGGGAACTGCGCTCGGGGTGATCCACCATTTCTCGGTCCAGAAATGCGCATCGCCGCGGCTGCCTGCTGCACCGGTCGGAAACGGTGTTTCGGTTGCCGCGGACAAGATGGAAATCGATGTCTCGAACCTCATTCAGGACCCGCTTTCCTGGTCGTTCGAGTGCCATTTCAGGCTGTCCCCAGGTTTCCGGGAAACGGCGGACGGGATAGTGCCGATTTTCAAGGTGAGCGTTGATCCGGATACCGCCAACCGCGGTGTCGGGCTCGAGATGGTCGGGCGCGCGATTACCGCGGTTCTGGGCAGCACCAGCGTCCCGAAAACTGTCTCGATCGAGGACGTCTATAGCGATAGCTATCGCGTTGCGATGTCCTACGATGGTGAAACGCTGCGACTGGCCGTCAATGGCCTGATGGCATCTGCGACGGTCAATTCTATTGCCAACCTCTACACGCAGCTCAAGCGCCTCCGTTTTGGCGACTACATGCCGATTCAGGATGGCACCCTGCGGCCGTTTTCCGGCGCGATCGAGTTCTGGCGCTATGTGCCACGGGCGCTGAGCCAGGATGAAATGATCGCGGCGACGACCAGTCCGCAGACGATCATCCCGGGGTCATCTGTGCCTGTTTTGGCCGATGGGACCGGTCAGCCTGTGCTCAGCCTCGCGGGAGACGGCAGCATCGATTTCAAGCCGGGCCGGGCTGCGGCGCGATACCTGCTGTCCGGCGCCTATTGGGCTGATGCTCTGCCGGCCGATGCGATGGCAATCACCCCGCGCACGAACGGTGACGTCGATTACCTGACGGATACCTGGGGCGGCCGCACCCACCGCGTGCGCCAGAGCGCCGAGGGGTGGGGTATTTTCTACCGGGCCGATGGGCAGGTGGATATCCTGTGGGGGTCTGGGCAGTCTCTCGCCTACGGCAACGTCTATACCGATCCGGTGGTCTCTCCGGACACGCCCGGATTTCTCGACGTCGACGACGGCAACCCGTCGTCGGTATTCGGGTACTCGGCAACGGGGTACTATAACGATCGGCTGACCTATCCGTGGATCGCTGCAGCCAATGGCGGCGGCGGCAATGTCTACCCTGCGGCAAAAATGCTCGCCAACCTGCGAGCCGAGGATGACCACACGCCGCTGCCTCTGATCGCGAAAACGATCGGTCAGAGCGGTGCACGCATTCTCTCGCTGTGGCCGTGGGGGGTCTACTCCACTGATCCGTGGGACGAGGACGGTAACTGGGTGGAGGGGACGACGGTCAAGGACCCGGCAATTTTTCCCGACACGCATTGGCTCAATGTGCGCCGCTGGCACCAGTCCGTGAAAGATGCCTGCACGCGGCTCGGGTTCACGCCCGTGGTGAAGGCGTTCACCTGGGTCCAGGGCACGGCGGACAAAACCAACTTGCACTATTATGACGACCTGGTTCTGTCCCGTGCCGATTTCCGGAAGCTCACCAAGGAGTTCTACGGGGAGCAGGAGCATGATCCGCTGTGGGTGCTGTCCCAGAGCGGCGGCGATACGGACACCAGCACCATCGTCTGGCCAGTCTGTGATGCCCAGCTGCGCTATTGCGAGGAGACGCCGCGCACCGTTCTCGGGGCGCCGCTCTACCAGCCGGATATCGTGCTGCAGGACGGTCAGGTCCACCCGAACTACCACTCGACCACGATTTTCGGCGAACTTCTCGGGCTCGCGACGCATGAAACGCTCAACGGCCGGAAATGGACGATCGGGACACCGGATATCACCGTCGCTGCCGACCATCTGATCCTCGACTATTCGAAATGGCTGCGCGACGACGAGCTGCTGACAATCGCCGCTGATACCTACTATGGCGGCATCGGCATCGATGTCGGCAAGGGTGTGCAGATCGTCGATGTGATCAACACCACCTCGTCCTCGTCCTCGCGCACCGGTGCGCTGACGCCTGTGACCGGGGTCGAGGTCATCAATGGCGGCACTGCCTACAAGGTCAGTTTCTCCGGGGCGATCCAGAAAACGCAGGGGTTCCAGGTGCGGTATGCCCTGCAGCAGCAGGATATGAGCACCGCTGACCCTCTGCACTATGCTCACCGCGGCCTGCTCCGCACCACATGGGAGCGGCCCTCATTCGCGCTCCCAGACCGCAAATTGCATCGCTGGCTGCCCTCATTCCGCAAGGAGTTCCTGCTGTGACGATCATCAAGGGCCGGGTTTCCGGCGCGATTTCGGCATTCCATTCTGGAGACCTGCGCAAGCGGTTGTCGATGTTCGGGGACGACATTCTCGGGCTGTGGGTGCCGCAACCCGGGGTGTCGTTCTCCGCGGGCGTAGCTCTCGGCAGCGCGGTCCCCGGCGTGTTCTCCTCGGCAATCGGGCGGCGGGACAGGCTCGGCATGCGGGCGTATGGCGCTGCGCGTGGAGCCACCTATCGGGTCGTCGATGGGCTGATGGCGATGGACTGTTCGACGGGCTCTGCGAATTTCAAGACCACGCCCACCAGCACCGCATCGTTTGGCCTCGGCCTGATCCTGCATCTGGATGCCGCGTGCCTCACTGCAGCCCGAACCATCGCCGGCAATGGCGAGCAGGGCGGCGGATATTTCAGCCACGCCCTGACCCGCTCCTATGGTGGTGCTGTTGACGGATTCGTCGGCTGGCAGGGGGTCTCGTCTACCTATCTGCGCGACACGGCTGACGTCTATACCCGCAAGGACTGCACCATCACCAAACCCGGATGGTATGTTTTTTCGCTCGACAGGAATAACGGACTGAACGGCATGGCAATCAACGGCGGCCGTGTCGCCGTGAATACAGCCGGCACGACGCCTCCGACGATGACGTCGACCTATGTCGGCTCGAACAGCAGTGCAGTTGGGGCCCCGGGTACGGTGTCGATGGCGGCGCTGTTCGCCTGCAATGGACCGCTGGCCCAATCCGCAGATCGTCTCGCTCAGTGGCGCGATCTGGCGGCAGCAATCCAGCGTGACCTGACGGTCAGTGGGTGAGATAGGCTAGGCGAAAATTTTCGTCCGTAAGCTAATGCTCAATCGTCCGGAAGCCGCCGCGCCGCCACACCGCAAACTGCAAACGGCCCTGACGATCAGGCCGAATGATTCTGTGGAGGGGTAGTAACTTCCGGACAAAAGCATAACCCCAGAAAAAAGCATGCAACGCGTTGAGAACGAACAGAAAAGTGCCGCTTCTGGCGAAAAGTGCTTTCGGACAAAAATGTAAGGAACCGCCCAAAACTGGCGCTTCACCTATCATCGAACGATCACGTTCTAAACATCGAGGCAACAATCACCTATCAACAGGCAACATGATGACAACATTAGTAGAAAACGCATAGCATGGAAACTTATGGGGGCTCAGAATGCCCATCTAAAGATGCGATGCGGAGCGCCAAGGTCTGACCAAGGTCGGAAATCTTGTTCCGGTCTGGTCAGATTGCGTCAGACATTAAAATTATTGTTATAAGTCAAAGTGATACCTCGGAAAATCAGAGGTAAAAACAGCATCATAGGTCTGACCAAGGTCGGAACGTAGATACAAGGCAGGATCGGGAGAATATTCTTCAAATCACGGATAAGTCAGGATGCTTTCCCATGCCTATGGGGGGGGCGCTTTGACGCTAGTGGCCCCATCACGGATCAGAGGCCGATCCAGTCCTCGGCAAGCAGCATGATCTCCATTTCGTCTTCGGCCGAGACCCCGAGGTAGGGTCGGGCAGGCATGGTGACCATGTAACCCGCGATATCGACCTCGGTCGCGCGCGCGCCGTCGGATTTTGGCGAGACGAATTTCCGGCCGGTCACTCCGGTGGTCGGATCGTAGTGACGATAGATGCGGCCCTTGCGCGCCGGGATCGGGATCGTGCCGCCGAACTGATGGATTGCAGCATAGTGGCGGACGGGATCCTGATCGAGAACACCGACCCGGGCCGCGTCATTGTCGGCATCCTGCGAGATAGCAGCTTGCAGGTGGATGCCGTCCTTCACGCCATTCGTGTTCAGGATCGTGAGAGGGAGCTGTCCCTTGCGGGTGCGCTCCCGGATCGTCGCGGCCTTGAGCTTCGCCCAGGGAGTGCCGCTGGGGGCCGTCTGCTTGCGGAAATTCTCCCGGGACGAGCTCGCGAGGAGTTCGGCTACGTTTTGGTAAAACCCGCGCCGCTCTTCCATGCGGCGCAGCAGCGCCGCGAGCGCCTCGCTGGCCTCCCGGTCGTTCACCTCGATTGTAAAGCCATTTTCTGGCATCGTCGTTGCTCCTTTAATATACGACCACATCAAGATCAGAGGATACGTGTTTAGTTCCATTTCGCTGCGATGGTCACCGCTTCGGCGAAGGTGACGGTCTTCTCGCGCTGGATGCGCAGAATGCGGGCGTAGAGTTCGGCCTGTTCCGGATCAGCATCGAAGCCGCGTGGCAAGTTCATGCCGTCAAAAACACTGACGGGGATCGCGTCCTTGACGCTTTGAGGCGGAGTGACCGGCGGGCGTGGTAGTGGCGTCTCTGTCGAGACCGAAGGGCTCGGGCCGCATTGAGGGGTCACAATCGGCTTCGGCAGGGCCGGAAGTTTCAGATCATCCAACCCGAAGACGGTGACACGGCGCAGGGACCATTGAGCGGGGGCCGGGTTTCCCGGCGCGCCCGGCGGGAAGAAATCAACGTCGATCGTGCCGCGCTGACCGGATTTCAGCGCCTTGGCGACCTCGGGCCAGACCGACCCGAAATCAGCGGTGAGGGTATCACCCCGTGCTTCGAGCAATGCCACCCAACCATAGGCCGGATCGTCTATCTTGGGGATGCCCAGAACGAGCGGCACAGGCGCGGTTTCGCGCTGCTCGTTATAGGTCGAAGCGATCTGACGCAGCACCTCTGCGGTGATGACCGGAGCCGCGCCGCCAGCTGCGCTGGCACGATAGATCGTGAGAGGGCCGACACATTGAACATCGGTCGCGAAATGCACCTTTCCGGTGATCGCGTGCGGCGTGCAACGGTCAAAGTCACCGCCGAAAATATACCCGGGGGAGCGTCCCATCTTGACCTCACAGGTTGAAGGCGAGGCCACCTTGCGGGTGACCTCACGGTGTCAACGTCCGTTCTGGGCGATCACCACGGCGTCGGCGAAGGGCATGTCCGGGTTCTGGCGCATGATCTGCTGGGCGCGGGCGGCAAGCTCATTCTGGGTCCGGTCGATCTCGTGCCCCTTGGGCATGTTGGCAGCCGCTGCCGGGGCATTCGTGAACGGGTCCGGGCCGAGGTCCATGGCCCCGAAGCTCACCACCTTCGGCATGCGCTCCAGGAAGGAGAACAGCCATTCCTTGGCCGGGATGGTTTCACCCGAGGCGAAGCTGACGGTATGGCGCTGGTCAATCCCGGCGCAGAAGCTGATGACCTCATCCTTCAGCACGGGGAGAAGACGCCCTTCGTCCACCAGCTTCTCCACCTTCTGCGCAAACAGAAGCTGTTCCAGCTCGGCTTCGCGCGCGGACACCTGTTTTCTTGACGGGCTGGACGCGAAGGCAGCGATATCGCCTTGCAGGATCGCCGTTCCGCCGTTCGGGATACTGCCCTTTCCCGGCGCGGGCAGGTCGTCGAAGAAGCTGACACTGTGAAGGTGAATTTCGCCTGGTGCGGGGTTGTCCGGTGACTTCGGCGCGTAGAGAGAGGCGAAGGTGATCGGCCTGCCCATCGACATGCCCGCCGCGAAGGACGCGTTGCCACCCGGGCGCGGGATGGCAAAGAGCGTGCCATTTTCGACCACAAGCGCGCGGATGAACGAAGCCTTCGGGGGAACACCGAACGATGCGGGGGCGGCGAACATGGTGGCGCTGTCCGCCTTGTAGTTGGCGGCGAGGGCGAACAGGTCACCCTCGTTGATTTTTGACGGCACCTGCCCGATCGCGGTGCAGATCGGGCCTGCGCGCAGGATCGGGATTGCCCCGGATTGCGGACCTGCCATGGTCATGCCCCCGTGATGCCGGTGAACAGGAAGCCCGAGGCGATGCCCGTCATCACCGGAACACGTTCATAGGTTACGCCATAGACCCACGACTTCACCTCGCTCTTCCATTCGGGCTTCTCCACGAACGGGTGCCCTTGCAGGGTGTAAGTGTAGCCGAAGGAGGGGTTTTCCATCGCCGCGTCCTGCGTCGGCGTGTAGGCCAGCACCGCGACGTTGTCCCAGGCCTCATGAAACACCGGAGGGGTGGCGTCGGTCTCGGTGACGTAGGTGGTCTTGCCCACGGCCAGCTCTTCCAGATCGAACAGGCCCGCCAGCATCTTGGCCGTGACAGATTCGGCGGTCGTATACTTGAACCGTTCGATGATCTTCGGGTGCTGCTTGAGCGCCTTGAAGCCGACATTGGCAACGACCATACGGTTCGGCTCGACGCCGCAGGTGGTGCGCACCTGATCTTTCGCGGCCTCGATGTCCGCGATCGGATCGCTCGCGCCGTCATTCCAGCAATCCGCACCCGAGAGCGCGAGCTTGTTGTTCGCGCCATAGCGGGCGGTATCGGTGGCAAGTGCGGCCTGTTCGATTTCCAGAGACAGCGTAAGGCTGTTCATGGCCGTGTTGACCGCGCGCTTGCCAAGGTCGATGCCAGGCACCGTCTGCGCATCTTCCATGAACTCACGGGGCACGGGAACATCCAGGGCATATTGCTTCAGCGCGAAGGGCTCGCCCTGATAGCCGAACTGGATCTGCGCCGTGTTCGCGCCGGGCGCACGGATCGCCTTGTAATCGACGAAGCTTTCCAGCCCGAACCGGATGACGGTGCCGCCCCGTGCCGGGACGGGGACGGCCGGGAACAGGATATGCCCGACCCGTTCGTTGTGGCGATAGCCCTGGGCGATCGTGGTGAGGATCGGATCGACGACGCGGGCCGTTCTGGTGTTGAGGACTGGCAAGGGGGAACTCCGTGTTGCTCAGGTAGGGAAAATCTGGCGCAGGAGCGGCTTTGATGGTCTCTGGCCACCCGGACACCTGAAAAGGCGAGAGGCCACGTCAAACCGGCGTCAAAATCGCTCCTGCGAGGTGTTCAGGCGAAGCCGCCCGACTGGACGGGCGTTCCGCCGCCGGACGGCGCGCCGAGAAGGGCGGGCAGACTGCGCGGTTTGCGGTTGGGATTGTTGACGCCCCGGCTCGCCAGCAGGCGGCGAACGTGGCGCTCGGTGAAGCCGATCACCTTGGCGATTTCCCAGTTCGCAAGCCCCTTGCGCACCAGATCGACCGGATCGGCTTCCGGTTCGCTGCCCCGGCGCGGAAGCGGCACGTAATAGGCCGCATAGCCGACCGTTGCCGCCATCAGGCGGGCATTCTCCAGCCCGATCGCCTGGGCGAGGAAATGCCCCTCATGGATTGTCTCGGGGCGGTTCGGGAGATTGATGGTCTGGCCGCCCAGGGCATCGCACAGCCGGTCGAAGACATAATGCCCGAGCTCGTCAAGGATCATGTCCTTGATGAGCTGGGCGTTGCTCTCGTCCGGGAAGTCGATGCGGTCGATCCGTGCAGTCATCCTTGAAACCCTCCATTCAGACCCGTTCACAGGACTATGTCCTGTGAAAAAAGCCGGTCCCCCGGACATGGTCCGGGGGATGCGGGCGGGTGCTCGGGGATGATGGCCGGGCGCAGCGGGGAAGTTTCGGGTTCTCCAAACCGCGTGTTGCTCTGACTGCGGATGGCATTGCTGCACTTTGGCAATGCAGGCAGATCGCCGGGGGTCCGTCCCACGCCCCTCGGTCGATGATGCCGGAACGGCTGGCCTTCAAGCGAGAGAAGGTCAGCCGTTTTCGCCTGATCGAACAGGAAACGGCAGATCGTGGCGGTTCTGGGTGCAACGCCACCGAAGACGCCGGAAAGGCCCGGCCGGGCGCATCCGGACGGGCCTTTCGTTCGCCAAATGTTCTGCCAGAAGCCAGACTCTGGCTTTTGGCACATGACTGATAGCGGTTGCGACCAGAGTCCAATCTCTGGACTCTGGTCGGTGGCCGAAGTCTGGCTTTTAGCACACTTTGCCCACCTCCCCCGTCAAATCCACTTGCGGCGCAGGCGTTTTTGACGCATCGTCGCAAGTGGAGCTTGAAAACTCTTACCAGTGGTGGGTCGCGCCACCGTGATCGGTGCGAAGGGTGGGAAATCATTTCCCACGCATTTTCCTGATCAGAACGGCGCAGCATATCCGGCCTTGCCGGAGGCGGTCGCACATGGTGTGGCCGGGAGGGCAAGGCGTATGTCCAAGGCGTTCGCGCCTAAAGGCCCTGCTGCCGTCCACTGGCGGTTTTCAACTCCCGGCTTCCGCGCTGTTCGCGGATTTCGCGCCTTGAAAAGCGCTTACCAGTGGATGCGACCATGAATACCGAACTTGCCCCCGACCTGAATCTGTCCGATTTCGTGACGCAGGTCGATGATACCTATCACGCCCTGCGCGCCTTCAACTTCCTGCTCGACCGGATGCACGAAACCCATGCGGGCGGGGTCGATGCGCTGATCGGCTACGGGATCGGTCAGCTCCTGCGCCGTCATGTCGATGATCTGGCCGAGATCAACAGCGATGTGTTCCGCCTGATCACCCGGGTTGACCGCGCCGAAACCGCGCTGGCCGAGATCGAGGACGCCCACCGCCCCGCCCTGCAAGACCCGGCCCCCAGCGCCGAGGATCGCATTGCCGAGATCATCCGCACCGCCGTTCTGGCCGAGGCCAGCCGCCCAGCGTGGCACGATCTGGACATGATCGCCGCCCGCGCCTGCGTTGACCGGGCAGACGTGGCCCGCGTGATGTTCGTCCTGACCGGCGAGGATCACGCCGGGGAAGCCTATCGCGACAGGGGCGGGCATCCGGCCGAGGGGATGGCCGCGCATCTGCTGGCGATGCAGATCAACCGCGCGTTGGCCCATGGCGAAATCTGGGGCCGCGTCAGCGATGCCACCGGGATCGAACTGGACCGCCTGCACGAGGTGCTGGAAGCGGTCCTGACCCACATGCCGCGCCGGGCCGGTTACAAGGGCCAGATCGCCGAAATGCAGGAGGCGGGCCGCGCCGATGCCGACATGCGGGAACAGGCGGCAGAGCGGATCGCGCAGGGGCCGAGCGCCGGGAAGCTGCGCGAGACGCTGGAAGCCGTGGTGGGCGACGATCCCGAAACCGGCGGCATGAGCGAGACGATTGCCCGGATCGCCGACGAAAGCGGCCTGCCTTCGGCCTCGGTCGCGCGCGTGGTGGGGATGCTTCTGGCCGAGGTCAGCGAAGAGCCCGAAAGCCCCGAGGAAGAGCCCACCCCCGCGCCGCGTGGTCGCCGGAAGGTGCATTGACATGGCGGTGAAACGGGACACCCGGCGCGAGGGGCCGGAGCCGCGCCTTGTGCGCGTGCTGATGGAACTGGCCAAGTTCGGCCCGAAGATGCGCCCGATTGAACGCGCCTGCAAGCTTGGCGAGGCCAAGGCGGCCTATGTCGAGATTTACCCGGAGTCGTCGGTGGGGGGCAGGCTGAAAGCTGACGAACCGGGCGGCTTCGCAGCCTTCGTCGCGAAGAGAGAACAAACGTCAAAGAAGGGCATCAACTGGTATGTCATGATCTTCACCAACCTGATGCCCGATAGCCGAGCCCGCCTTCTGGCCGCGCCGCGCGCGGACAAGATGACCCACCTGAAAGCCCTGTCCGAGCTTGCGCCCAAGGCGCAGGCCCGCGCGCTCGATCTGCTCGACACGGGCCGCGCCGCCAGCCTGCGCGAGGCCGTCGCTATGGTCGCGGGAAAGGCGGATCGCGCGCCCCGCCTGCGCCCCAGCCAACGGCGCGCGCTGGCCGATCTGCCGACCGAGGCACTGGTGGCCGAACTGCGCGCCCGGGGCCTTACTGTCCAAGGGGGCCGCGATGGATGAGCGTTTTGACCTGACGGTGGCAGTTGACGCCGATACCTGGGCCTATGCGCAACGGCGTATGGCCTTCCTTGAAGCCATGCTGGTGCGGGTGCTGCGGGAACATTTCGAGCTGCAAGAGTGGTTCGCCGCAGCCGAGCTTGAGGCCCTGCGCCTGCCGGGCCTGCCCACGCACCGCAGCACCATCACCCGCAAGGCCCGTCAGGAAGGGTGGGAATGCCGATGGTCGAATGGGCGGTATCTGTTCCACGTATCGGCGCTGCCATCGCGGGCGTTTGACGCCCTTCTGGCGCGCATCCTCGACCTGCCGCCGATCGAGGCCGAGGCCGGGGAATGGTTCGATCTGCCCGCCCCGCCAGCGCCAGCGCCGCCCATGCCGGTGAACACCGCACCGCCATGGGTGCTCCCCCTGATGCGGCTGATGCGGAACGAAACAGGCGGCGACCTCGCCCGCGCATGGCGCGAGTTGCCGCATCATGTCCCGGAAGGAACGGCCTTGCCAAGCGTTGAAGAGGCGGCGCAGGTTCTTGTCCGGTTCGGTCTGGCGTGAGGCGCGCATGTCGCAGGAATATGATGAGACCGACTGGTTCACCGCCCGGCAGATCGCCGAGGTGGTGAGCCGCTATCGCATTCCCGGGTATCGCACCTCTGAAAGCGGCGTGATCCGCTGGATCAAGGAACAGCGCGCCGGGCCATATGGCTGGCGGTTCGAGAAGAACACTGCCAAGTGGTATGGCGAATATCGCGGCGCGACGGCCTATCATTGGGCCGCGTTTTTGTTTGACGGGGCGCTGTGCTCGGCCTTGCTCGAAGAGGGCAAGCGGCGCAGGAAAGCGGCAGGAGAGGCTAAGAGGAAGGCGAAACGGATTGCCAAGGGCTGGAAGGTGAAGGGAGATCCGCTGCCATGAGGAGACGGTTGACGGTAGGGCGAGAGCCGTGAACAAAGGGGCCGACATGGCCCCTTTTCTTTGGTCTGCGGTTTTGCCATTGGAAGAACGTTTTCCCTGCCACTAATCAGCGGGAGAAGAAATTTCCATCCTAAAGCTGGTGCGCCGTTGTCCGAAAGCCGGTGCTCCGCCACAGATTCAGCGACGTCTCTTCACGATAAGGGGGAAGTTTTGGTGGCGAGGGGGGGACTCGAACCCCCGACCCCGTGATTATGAGTCACGTGCTCTAACCTGCTGAGCTACCTAGCCACGCTGTGGCGCGTAGCTATGCGATGGCGCGCGGGGCGTCAAGGGGCTTGCGCGCAAAATCTGCGCCCGCCCCGCGCGGCGGGCTTCGGCCTGCCCCCGGCAAGGCACCAGCCCTTGCGCAAGGGAACTGCCGATGCCGCCCCGGCACTGCCAACGGGCCGTCGGCGGTGGATTTCGGCCCGGAAACCCCCTAGCCTCGGCGGGCATAGCCCCGATTCCGAGCACGAGACCCGCAGTGACCACAGCCAGCCCCGGCGTCGCCTTCTATTCGATCGGAGAGAACTGCCTTGGCCACGGCGTCTTGCAGCGCCACGGCGTCGCGCCGCTGCTGACCACGCCGTTCAGCCATGCACGGTCCAACATCGACTATGCGACGCAACTCGTCGAGACCAATTTCGTCGACATGCTGACACCGCGGTTCCTGCACCACGAGCAGCGCTACAAGACGCGGATGCCGGTCCATTCCCTCTACACCTGCGAGGCCGGGCTCTATGAGAAGTCCGTCTGCAACGGCTTCGAATTCTCGCATCACGACGTGATTGACGATGCACAGATGCGCGCCAGCTGCGCGCGCAAGGCGCAGCGGTTTCTCGACGGGCTGACCGGCACGGGACCGGCGTGTTTCCTCTATCACTACCGGCTGCACCGCACTCAGGACATCGCGCGGGTGGCAGCCAAGCTGCGACGGTTTCAGGCGCTGTGCCGTGCCCGCTCCGGCCGGCCGATCTCGGTCACGATGTTCACCCAGCGCCTCGTCGGCAGTGACGACCAGCGCCGGGTGGAGTTCCTGCGGCCCGACGGCATCCCCGTTGCGATCCTCCACACCCGGCAGAAATGGTGCGGTACCGATCCCGAGCAGTTCTGGGGCCGGGTCGACGACGATCTCTTCACGCGGATGATCGGCGCCTTCGAGTTTCACGCCGCGACGGCCGGGACCTTCTGATCCCGCCCCGGGGCCCGTCTCAGTAGACCGTCACCGGCGTGCCGACGGGCACCGACTGGAACAGCTCGATGACGTGATCGTTGACCATCCGCAGACAGCCGTTCGACACCGCATGCCCGATCGAGCTCGGCTCGGTGGTGCCGTGGATGCGGATCGCGGTGTCGCGACCGTCCTGATAGAGATACATCGCCCGCGCGCCGAGCGGGTTGCCCGGGCCGCCGGGCATCCCGTTCTCGGCATATTTCGCGTAATGATCGGGCGAGCGCTTGACCATCTCGGGCGTCGGCTTCCAGCTCGGCCATTCGACCTTGCGCCCGACATAGGCGGTGCCGCGGAATTTCAGCTCGTCCTTGCCCACGGCGACGCCGTAGCGCATCGCCTTGCCCGGCGCGATGACGTGGTAGAGGAAGAACTTGTCCGAGACGATGATGATCGAGCCCACGGCCAGCTCCGGACGGACGTTCACCTCGGTCGGGTAATAGCGCTTCGCGATCGGCCATTGCGGCGCGGGCTTCTCGGGCGGCAGCACCTCGACCGGGTTCGAGGCGGAAGAGCCGGTGGCGGTGGTCTGTGCGGCCAGGGCAGTGCCCGCGAAGGGCAGCGCGGCGAGGGTGGTCAGAAGGGTGCGGCGAAGCATCGCGGTCTCCGGTTATCGTTGGGGCAAGGCTATCAGGGCGCCCTTCCCCCCTCAACGGAAAAGGAAAAGGGCGGGTTCCCCCGCCCTTTCCCGAAATCTGCATGAGGTGAGGCTTATTTGCCCTGGAAGGCACAGCCACTCTTCAGACCCAGCTTCGAAAAGATCATCGCGGCCGGGCAGAAGCCGGTGAAGGCCGACTGCAGCAGGTTCAGGCCGATGAAGACGGTGAACCACAGGAAGTAATGCGAGACATACCAGGTCAGCAGCACGCTGATCAGGACCATCACGCCGGCAAAGGCGAAGACCGAGCGGTCGAGGTTCATGGGGGGACTCCGTGACGGGGGTGGATGGGTTGGAAGGCGCTTTCGCTCCAGCTAGCATTGCCACAACACAAATTCAAGTTCGGGAATGTTTCTGTTCCGGTTGACCCGGGCCGGGGTGCGCTCCAAGTGAAGCTTCGGAGGTGCCCCATGTCCAAGACCACGTTCACCATCGACGGAATGCACTGCGGTGCCTGCACCGGCCGCGTCGAGCGGGCCCTGAGCGCCGAGCCGGGGGTGACCAGCGCCACGGCGAACCTGATGGCGCGCTCGGCCCGGGTCGAGTTCGAGGCACCGGCCACCCCCGCTTCGCTCGCCGCGGCGCTGGCGAAGGCGGGCTATCCGGTCAACCGCGCCGAGGCGAAACTCGACATCACCGGCATGACCTGCGCGAGCTGCGTCAGCCATGTCGAGCACGCGCTGACCGCGCTGCCCGGGGTGATCGAGGCCTCGGTCAATCTGGCAACCCAGACCGCGCAGGTGGGCTATGCCCAGGGCGCCGTTGCCCCCTCCGAGCTGGTGAAGGCGGTCGAGGGCGCGGGCTATGGTGCGCGCGTTGCCACCGCCGATGCCCCCGCCGCGCCGGTCGCCGAGCGTCAGGCGGCGGAGGCGGCGAAGCTGAAGCGACAGGTGCTGATCTCGGCCGCGCTCACCCTGCCGGTCTTCGTGCTGGCCATGGGCACGCATCTGATCCCCGGCTTCCACATGGCGGTGATGCACACGATCGGCGAGCGCGCGAGCTGGTGGATCCAGCTTGTCCTCACCGCGCTGGTGCTGGCCTTCCCGGGCCGGGTGTTCCTGCGCATCGGCATCCCGGCGCTGCTGCGCGGCGCGCCCGAGATGAACTCGCTCGTCGCCATGGGCGCCTTGGCTGCCTTCCTCTATTCCGCGGCGGTCACGGTCGCGCCCGAGCTGCTCCCCGCCTCCGCCCGCGTGGTCTATTTCGAGGCGGCGGCGGTGATCGTCACGCTGATCCTCGTCGGCCGCTGGCTCGAGGCGCGGGCGAAGGGCCGCGCAGGCGAGGCGATCTCGCGACTCGTCGCGCTGCGCCCGGCGACGGCGCGGGTCGCGCGCGAAAACGGCACCGTCGAGCTGCCGGTCGAAGAGCTCGCGCCCGGCGACATCGTGCTTCTGACCCCGGGCGAGCGTGTCGCGGTCGACGGGCTGGTGACCGAGGGCCATGGCTGGATCGACGAATCGATGCTGACGGGCGAGCCTGCCCCGGTCGAGAAGACCCCGGGCGCCGAGATCACCGGCGGCACGGTGAACGGGCAGACGGCGCTTGCTTTCCGCGTCACCGCGACCGGCACCGACACCGTGCTGTCGCGCATCATCGCGCTGGTCGAGGAGGCGCAGGGCCAGAAGCTGCCGGTGCAGGCGCTGGTCGACAAGGTGACGCGCATCTTCGTGCCGGCGGTAATGGTGCTCTCGCTGCTGACCTTCGCGCTCTGGATGCTGGCGGGTCAGGGCTTCACCCATGCCCTCGTCGCGGCAATCTCGGTGATGATCATCGCCTGCCCCTGCGCGATGGGGCTGGCGACGCCGGTCTCGATCCTTGTCGGCACCGGGCGCGGCGCGGAACTCGGCCTGCTGTTCCGCCGCGGCGACGCGCTGCAGCGCCTGTCCGAGGTGAAAACCCTCGCCTTCGACAAGACCGGCACGCTGACCCTTGGCCACCCCGAGCTCACCGAGCTGATCCCGGTCACGGGCATCACCGCGGAAGACGCACTTGCCACCGCCGCGGCGCCCGAGGCGCGTTCGGAGCATCCGCTCGCCCGCGCGATCGTCGCGGCGGCCGAGGCCCGCGGCCTGCCCCTGCCCCGCGCGCGCAAGGTCGAGGCCCTGCCCGGCCGCGGCCTCTCGGCCGAGGTCGACGGCAAGACCGTGCTGCTTGGCAATGCCCGCGCGATGACCGAGGCGGGCATCGACATCGGCCCTCTCGCGGCACGGGCGCTGGCGCTCGCGGGCGAGGGCAAGACCCCCATCTATCTTGCCCGCGACGGTGCGGCGATGGCGCTTCTGGCCGTCGCCGATCCGATCAAGGAGCACGCGGCCGAGGCGGTCTCGGCGCTGCAGGCGGCGGGCGTCGAGGTGGCGCTTGTCACCGGCGACGCGAAACCCACGGCCGAAGCGGTGGCGCGGCGGCTCGGCATCACCCGGGTGGAGGCCGAGGTCCTGCCCGAGGGCAAGGTCGCTGCGGTGAACGCGCTTGGCGGCAAAGGCGCCGTGGCCTTCGTCGGCGACGGTATCAACGACGCGCCGGCGCTTGCGGCGGCGGATGTGGGGCTGGCGATCGGCACCGGCACCGATGTCGCGATCGAGGCGGCCGAGGTGGTGCTGATGGGCGACGACCCGCGCGGCGCGGCACGTGCGCTCAGGCTCTCGCGCGCGGTGATGCGCAACATCCGCGAGAACCTGTTCTGGGCCTTCGCCTATAACGTCGCGCTGATCCCGGTGGCCATGGGCGTGCTGCGCCCCTTCGGCGGGCCGGGCCTGTCGCCGATGCTGGCCGCGGGCGCGATGGCCTTCTCCTCGGTCTTCGTGGTGACGAACGCGCTGCGCCTGCGCCGCGCCCGGTTCTGACCGGAAGGGGGGCGGTCACCGCCCCCCACCCGCGATCACAGCTCGCCGGTCAGGAACTGCGCCCGGCCATGGCCGAAGGACCAGTCCTCGTCGCCGTTCTCGGTGAAGGAGATCATCACGTCACTCGGCGCGATGCCGCATTTCGCCTGCAGATCGGCGCAGAGGTTTTCATAGAAGGCCACCTTCGCCTCGCGCCCACGCGGCCGCGACACCACATGCAGCAGCACGAATTTCTTGGTGCGCGGAATGCCCAGCCCGGTGTCGAGCGCCTTCAGATGGCTCGGCGCGTGCTCGGTCAGAATCTGATAGCGGTCGCCCTGCGGCACCTTGAAGGTGCGCACCATCGCCTCGTGGGCGGTGTCGAGCAGCAGCTCGATCTCTTCCGGCGTGCGGCCCTTGATGACGTGGTATTGCATGAGAGGCATTCGGTCTTGCTCCTGTTGGGTCTTTCTTCCCCCCCGTTGCGGAACCCATGCCTCCCCGCCATGGCAGGCCCGCCCCATGGGCGCGCCCGCGCCCGGGCTACGCCCCTGCCCCGGCGCTGTCGAGCCGGCCGCGCCGATCAGACCGAAATCGTTGCCGCGACGGCACGGCGCCAGCGCGCATAGGCCGCCGCGCGCGGCGCCTCGGCCATCGCCGGCTCGAACCGGCGCTCGAGCGCCCAGTGCCGGCCGGCCTCCTCGGGCCCCGGGCACAGCCCCGACTGCCAGCCCGCCAGCCAGGCCGCGCCAAGCGCCGTGGTCTCGGTCACCACCGGCCGGTCGACCGGGGCGCCGAGGATGTCGGCCAGGAACTGCATCGTCCAGTCCGAGCGCGCCATGCCGCCATCGACGCGCAGCACGCCAAGGTCGAGCGTACCGGCATCCGCCCGCATCGCCTCCCACAGGTCGCGGGTCTGATAGCCCACCGATTGCAGCGCGGCACGGGCGATCTCGGCCCGGCCGGTGCCGCGGGTCAGGCCGAAGATCGCGCCCTGCGCCTCGGGCCGCCACCAGGGCGCGCCAAGGCCGGTGAAGGCGGGCACCATCAGCACCTGTTGCTCGGGGTCCGCGGTTTCCGCCAGCGCCTGCGTCTCGGCCGCGCTGTCAATCAGCTTCAGCCCGTCGCGCAGCCATTGCACCACCGCCCCCGCGACGAAGATCGAGCCCTCGAGCGCGAAATGTGTGCGCCCGGCAAAGCGGCTCGCCACCGTGGTCAGCAGCCGGTGTCCCGAGGCGATGCGCACCGCGCCGGTGGTCAGCAACGCAAAGCAGCCGGTGCCATAGGTCGATTTCATCATCCCCGGCGCGAAACAGCCCTGCCCCATCGCCGCCGCCTGCTGATCCCCCGCCACGCCGCGGATCGGCAGCGCCCGGCCGAACAGCGCGGGATCGGTGGCGCCGAACTCGGCCGCGCAATCGCGCACCTCGGGCAAGAGCGCCATCGGCACGCCGAACATCCGGCACAGATCGGCATCCCACTCGCCGCGCTCGATGTCATAGAGCATCGTGCGCGCGGCATTGGTGGCGTCGGTCGCATGTACCCGCCCGCCGGTCAGCCGCCAGATCAGGAAGGCGTCGACAGTGCCGAAGGCCAGCGCCCCCGCCTCGGCCCGTGCCCGGGCACCGGGCACCGCATCCAGAAGCCAGCGGATCTTCGTGGCCGAGAAATAGGGGTCGAGCAGCAGCCCGGTCCTCGCCGTCACCTCGGCCTCGGCGCCCGCATCGCGCAGGGCGGTGCAGGCGGGGGTGGTGCGGCGGTCCTGCCAGACAAGCGCATTGGCGATCGGCGCACCGCTGGCGCGGTCCCAGATCACCGTCGTCTCGCGCTGATTGGTGATGCCGATCGCCACCACCGCGTCGCTCATCGCGGCGCGCGCGCAAGACAGCGTCGTCGCCCAGATCTCCTCGGGGTCGTGCTCGACCTCGCCCGGGCGCGGGTAGATCTGCGCGAATTCGCGCTGCACCGTGGCAACCGGGCTCAGCCCGCCCGTGCCGGTCACCGCGAAACGGATCGCGCGCGACGAGGTGGTGCCCTGATCGAGGGCCAGAATCTCGCTCATCCTCTCCTCCCGGCCTCTCCTCAGGCCTCCGTCATCCCGGCTTCCGCAAGGATCTGCGCCAGCATCCCCGCCACCGCCTGCACCTGCACCGGGCCCAGCCGCAGGCCAAGCTTGCTGCGCCGCCACAGCACGTCCTCGGCCGTCACCGCCCATTCCCGGGCGACGAGCCAGCGCAGCTCGGCCTCGGTCAGGGTGGCGCCCAGATCGGCGCCCAGATCCCCGGCCGTGCGTGCATCCCCCAGCCAGACCCGCGCCTCGGTGCCATAGCTGCGCACCAGCCGCGCGGCCCAGGGCGCGCTCAGGAACGGATAGTCGCGGATCAGATCGGCGGCGAGTGCGGGCCGACCGTCGATCGGGAAGTCGCCGCCCGGCAGCGCCGCACCGGCGGTCCAGGGGCCGGTCGCCGCGGGGAAGAAGGGCGCAAGCTTTGCCAGCGCCGCTTCCGCCAGCCGCCGATAGGTGGTGATCTTGCCGCCGAAGATGTTCAGCAGCGGCGCCCCCTCGGCATCGAGCCGCAGCACATAGTCGCGCGTCGCCGCGGTGGCCGAGCTTGCCCCGTCGTCATAAAGCGGCCGCACGCCGGAATAGGTCCAGACCACATCGGCGGGGGTCACGGGTTTGGCGAAATACTCCGACACGAAGGCGCAGAGATAGGTGATCTCGTCCTCGCTGCACTGCGCCGCGCCCGGGGCGCCGCGGTAATCCTGATCGGTGGTGCCGATCAGGGTGAAATCCTCCTCGTAGGGGATGGCAAAGCAGATCCGCCCGTCGCGCCCCTGAAAGAAATAGGCGCGGTCGTGATCGAAGAGGCGCCGCGTCACGATATGCGAGCCGCGCACCAGTCGCGCGCCCTCGGTCGAGGGCACGTGGATGGTGTCACGGATCACCTCGCCGACCCAGGGCCCGGCGGCATTCACCAGCGCCCGCGCCCAGAAACTGCCCGCCGGGGTGACCACGCGCCACAAATCGCCCTCGCGATGTGCCTCGGTCACCCGGCTGCGGGTGCGGATCTCGGCGCCGCGCGCCGCAGCATCACGCGCATTCAGCACCACCAGCCGCGCGTCATCGACCCAGCCGTCGGAATACTCATAGGCCTTTGCAAAGCCCGGCCGCAGCGGCGCGCCGGCCGGATCGCGGCGCAGATCGAGCGCGCGGGTGCCGGGCAGCGTGCGCCGGCCGCCGAGGTGGTCGTACAGGAACAGCCCCGCCCGGATCATCGCCGCCGGCCGCTTCCCCTTCAGCCAGGGCAGGAACAGCTCCATCAGCCGGCCGACCGGCGTGTCGGTCGGAAAGCGCATCGCCGGGTCGATCGGCAGCACGAAGCGCATCGGGTGGCTGATGTGGGGGCTGGCCGCAAGCAGCACCTCGCGCTCGGCGAGCGCCTCGTGCACGAGGCGAATCTCGAGATATTCGAGATAGCGCAGCCCGCCGTGAAACAGCTTGGTCGAAGCCGAAGAGGTGGCCTGTGCGAGGTCTGCCTGCTCGAAAAGCAGAACCGAGAGGCCGCGACCGGCCGCATCGCGGGCGATGCCGCAGCCGTTCACGCCACCGCCGATAATGCACAGATCGACGGGATTTTCCTGCGTTGCTAAGGACATGGCACCTCCTGGGCTGATCCGAGTGGGCCCGAGGACGGGGCGGATGTCAAAGCCTTTCGGCGAGATCCCGCTTATCGACACGCCGGGGCTTTGCTGCGCGCTAGGCGGCTTTCTCACGTGATTGTATCAATGTTGTAATCAAATGAGGAATGGAGCAGTTCCCGATGATGATCCGCCGCAGCCTTCTGCTGACGTTGCCCCTGGTTCTTGCCCTCGCCGCTTGCGGCACAGACCCCCGCGCGTCCTCGAAGGGCATGTCCCCGGATCAGCTGCCGCTGCAGCCCGGCGAAAGCACCGAACTGCGCGGTCTCATCAACAAATATGCCGATCATTACGAGGTGCCGCGCACGCTGGTGCACCGCATCGTGCAGCGCGAAAGCGGCTACAACCCGACGGCGCGCAACGGCTCCTACATGGGGCTGATGCAGATCGACCCGCGCACCGCCTCGACCATGGGCTTCTCGGGCTCGTCGCGCGAACTGCTCGATGCCGAGACGAACCTGAAATACGCGGTGAAATACCTGCGCGGCGCGTGGCTCTGTGCCGATGGCAACGAGAAGGAAGCCGTGGGCTGGTATGCGCGCGGCTACTACTACGAGGCGAAGCGCCGCGGCATCCTCAAGGACGCCGGCCTGCGCGGCTGATCCCTCTCGCATGACGACGCCCCTGCTCCGGGGCGGGAAGGCCGCCCCCGGGCGGCCTCATTCGTTTTCGCGCAGCACCCGGGCCGGGCGAGCGGCCAGCGGGCGCAGCGCGAAGACCAGCCCCGCGACCAGCACCGCGCCGATGCCGCCAAGCGCGATCGCGACGGCCGGGCCGGGTGCGAAGCGATAGCTTGCCTCCATGACGAAATGCAGAACCGCCCAGCCGGCGAGCGCGCCGACCGCGACGGCGATGATCCCGGCCGCGGCGCCGGCGAGCGCGGCGCGCAGCGCGAAGGAGCGCAGGATCATCCCGCGCGTGGCGCCGAGCGTCTTGAGCAATGCCGCCTCGCGCGCCCGTGCCCCCTCGCCCGCCGCCGCCGCGCCGATCAGCACGGTGAACCCCGTCGCCAGCGTGACCGAGGCCGCCAGCGCCACCGCCCGGGCGATGGTGCCAAGCGCCTCGCTCACCCGCGCGATGGCGTCGCGCACCCGGATCGCAGTGATGTTCGGAAAGGCACGCGCCAGATCGCGCAGAATCGCCGCCTCGCTCGCCTCGGGGGCGTAGATCGTGGCGATGTCGGTATGTGGCGCGCCCGCCAGCGCCGCGGGATTCAGCGTCAGCACGAAGCCGATGCCGGCGGTCGAGAAATCGACATCGCGCAACGAGGTGATCGTCGCCTCGATGTCGCGGCCCAGGATGTTCACGGTGATCCGGTCGCCCAGTTTCAGGCCGAGTTCCACCGCCTCCTTCGCGGCAAAGCTCGCCTGCGGCGGGCCGGCGTACTCCTCGGGCCACCAGGTGCCGGCGGTCAGCCGCTCGCGCGGGGTGGCGGCGAAGGTCACGCCACGGTCGCCGCGCAGCACCCAGTGATCGCCCGCCACCTCGCGCGCCGGGCGGCCGTTGATCTCGGTGATCACGCCGCGCAGCATCGGCGCGGTGTCGACGCGGCTCACCTCGGGGAAGGCCTCCAGCCGGGCGAGCAGCGGATCCAGCTGATCGGGCTGGATGTCGATGATGAAATAGGCCGGCGCCACCTGCGGCAGGTCGCGCGCGATGGCGCCGCGCAGCCCGGCGTCGATCTGGCCCACGGCCGACAGCACCGACAGCCCGAGACCGAGCGACAGCACCACCGGCAGCACCTCGGAGCGCGGCCCGCCGATCGCGGCCAGCGCCGCATGCAGCGCGGGCCGGCCCTGTGCCAGCGGGATCGCCGCGCGGGCAAGCCCGCGCAGGCCAAGCGCCGCAAGCGCCAGCAGGCCAAGCGCGCCCGCGACGCCGGCAAAGGCTGCCAGCGTCAGCCCGACCTCGCCCGAAAGCGTGGCCGCCGCCCCGACCAGCGCGGCAACAAGCGCGCCGATCAGCACCAGCGAGCCCGCGGGCGGCAGGCGGCGGCCGCGCCCGGTGCTGCGATAGAGCGTCGCCGCACGCAATGCCGACATCCGCCCGAGCGGCCAGAGCGCGAAGATCGCGGCGGTCAGCGCGCCGTAAAGCGCCGCCTCGAAGAGCGGACGAACCGAAAGCCCGACCTCGACCGGCACCGGCATCGCCCGCGCGATGGTGCCCGAGGCCGCCAGAACCGCCCCTGCCCCCAGGATCAGCCCGGCCGCGATTCCCGCCGCGCCCAGCACCGCAAGCTGGATCAGGAAGGCTGCACGGATCGTGCCCGAGGTCGCGCCAAGCGCGCGCAGCGTGGCGATAGTCTCGGCCTTGCGTTCGATCCAGGCCGAGACGGTGGCCGAAATCCCCACCCCACCGACGGCAAGCCCGGCCAGCCCGACGAGCACCAGGAAGGTCGCCAGCCGGTCGGTGAAGCGCTCGGCCCCCGGCGCGGCGCGGCGGCTGTCGCTCCAGCGCATCCCCGCCCCCTCGAACCGGGCCAGCGCCGCGGTCTTCAGGGTGTCGAGCGTCGCGCCGGCAGGCAGCGTGACGCGGTATTGGGTTTCGTAGAGCGAGCCGGGGGCAAGAAGCGGCCCGGCCTCGATCGCGGCGAGCGAGACGATGCTGCGCGGCCCGAAGGCGATGCCCCCGCCGGTGCTGTCGGGCTCGCGCACGATCCGCGCCATCATCACGAACGCCTGTCCGCCCAGGGTGAAGCGGTCGCCCGGCTTCAGCCCGAGCCGGTCGGCCAGCACCGGGTCGAGGAAGGCGCCCGGCACGCCGCCCTCGCCGGCCAGCGCCGCGGGCGGCAGCGGCGGGTCGAGGACCAGCGTCCCGGTCAAGGGATAGGCGCCATCGACCGCCTTCACCTGCGTCAGCGCAAACTCGTCGCCCGCATTGAGCATCGAGCGGAACTCGACCAGTTCCGACACCTGCGCGGCATGGGCGGCGATCCAGTCACGTTCCTCCGCCGTGGCGCGGCGATAGGTGAAGTCGTATTGCGCGTCGCCACCCAGCAGCACCGCCCCCTGATCGGCCAGCCCCGCCCGGATCGCGCCGCGCACCAGCCCGACCGCGGCAATCGCCGCGACGCCGAGCATCAGGCACAGCAGGAAGACGCGAAAGCCGCGAAGTCCGCCCCGCAGCTCGCGCCGGGCGATGCGCCAGGCAAGGCTCATGCGCGCACCAGCCCGTCGGCGATCTGCACCACCCGGTCGCAGCGCGCGGCAAGTTCGGGCGCGTGGGTGACAAGGACGAGCGTCGCCCCGTGCCGGTCGCGCAGGCCGAAGAGAAGGTCCATGATCGCCGCCCCGTTCGCCGCATCGAGATTGCCGGTGGGTTCGTCGGCGAGCAGGATCGCCGGGCGCGGCGCCACGGCCCGGGCCAGCGCCACGCGCTGCTGCTCGCCGCCCGACATCTCGGACGGGTAATGGCCGCGCCGATGCGCAAGGCCCACGGCGGCAAGCTCGGCCTCGGCCCGCGCCCGGGCGTCGCCCACCCCGGCGATCTCGAGCGGCAACGCGACGTTTTCGAGCGCCGTCATCGTCGGCACCAGATGGAAGGACTGGAACACGATCCCCATCGTGCCGCGGCGGAAACGGGCAAGCGCATCCTCGTCCATCGCCGTCAGGTCCTGCCCCAGCGCCGTGACCCGGCCGCCGCTTGCCCGTTCCAGCCCGCCCATCAGCATCAGCAGCGAGGACTTGCCCGAGCCAGAGGGGCCGGTCAGCCCGACGCTTTCGCCCCGGTTGATGTTCAGCGAAATGCCGCGCAGGATCTCGACCGGGCCGGCATTGCCGTCAAGGGTGAGCCGGGCGTCGTCGAGCGAAAGGACCGTGTCCGTCATGAGAAACCATTTTTCCGTGCCTGTCTCCGGATATGGGCCGCGCGCGCGGCTGTGCAAGCTGGCGGCGGCGGCTTTCCTTGCCCTCGCCCTGCCTGCCGCGGCGGAAGTGCCCGAGGTTCTGGCCTTCGGCGACAGCCTGACGCAGGGCTACGGGCTGATGCCGGGCGAGGGTCTGGTGCCGCAGCTGCAGGACTGGCTCGCCGCGCAGGGGACCGCGGTGCAGGTGGTGAACGCAGGCGTCTCGGGCGACACCACCGCCGGCGGGCGGGCGCGGATCGACTGGTCGCTGACGCCCGGGATCGACGCGGTGATCGTGGAACTTGGCGGCAACGACCTGCTGCGCGGCCTGCCGCCCGCCGCGGCGCGCGCGAACCTCGATGCGATCCTGTCTGCCGTGGCGGCGCGCGGGCTGCCGGTTCTGCTGGTCGGGCTGCCCGCGCCCGGCAATTACGGCCCCGCCTACAAGGCCGAGTTCGACGCGATCTGGCCGGCGCTTGCGGCGAAGTATCACGCCCTGCTGCTGCCCGATCTGCTCGCGCCGATTGCCGCGCTGCCGCCCGAGGAGCGCGCCGCGCGCGGGCTGATGCAGGGCGACAACATCCACCCCTCGGCCGCGGGGGTGAAGCTGGTGGTGGCGGAACTTGGTCCGAAGGTGCTCGAACTGCTGGCAAAGGCGCAGCCCGCGCCCTGAGCTCAGACCGGGCGGCGGTCCATCCACCACAGCATGCCGGCGCCAAGAACGCCCAGCCCCGCGCCCAGCCCGGCCACAAGCCCATAGCCGCCAAGGGCCGTGCCGATCGCGAAGGTGGCGGCGCAGATGCCGTCGCCCGCCAGTTTCTGCAAGGCCATCAGCGAGGCGCCGGCACCCGGGCGGTCGCTGAGCAGCTCCTGCAGATAGGCCATCGGCTGGGTCAGCACGATCGCGCCCCCCGCGGCACCCGGCAGCATCAAGAGCCAGACGAAGGGGGTGCCGGCCAGAAGCGGGATGCCGGCGAGGTGGACGGCGTAAAGCGCCATCCCCACCCAGATCAGGCTGCGCGCCTCGACCCGGCCGAGGATGCGCGGCAAGGCCAGCATGAAGGGCACCTCGAGCCCGGCCATGATCCCGGCGTAAAGCGCCGTCGCCCCGGCGCCGCGCCCCGGCACCAACTCGAACACAAGGCCGATGACGACGAGGTAGAGCGTCACCGCGCCATGGATCGTGCCAAGCGCCAGCACCCGCGCCAGCACCCGCCCGCCGGCGATCTCGCCCAGCGACTGGCGGAAGGTGAGGCCGGAGCGGGTGTCGCTCCAGCGCGTCGCGCCGTCGCGCGGCCAGAACAGCGCGGTGAGGGCGAGGATCGCGACCGAGAGCGTGAGGCACACGGGATAGACCGCGGTCAGCGGCGTGCCGGCGCGGAAGGCCACCGCCCAGACCGGCAGCACCACCACCCACGGCACGGCGAAAAGCGCGCGCAGCGTGCTTTGCACGGCGCGGCGGTCTTCTTCCGGATGGGTGGTCGCGGCAAGCCGGGCGAGCGCGAAAAGCTGGCCGAAGAACGAGCCCGACAGCGGCAGCAGCAACGCATGCGCCACCACGAAGCCCGGCGCGTTCGGGGCAAGGATGACGAGCCCGGTGCCGAGCGTCAGGAACGCCCCGGTGACGAGCGCGATGCCCCGCCGGTTCGCGCGCTGATCGGCGAGGATGCCGAACACCACCGAGGACGAGACGGCGAGCCCCGAGGCCACCACCAGAAGCAGCGAAAAGGCGCTGTCGCTCAGATGGAAGACGGTGACCGCCAGCGCCGAGACATAGGGCGCCATCGTCGCGGCATGGGCGCCATAAAGCAGCAGCAGCGCGGCGGCGAGCAGCAGCGCGGGGTCACGCAGGATCGGTCGGAACGGGGCAAGAAACGGCATCGTCACCTCGGGCAATGCCGCCTCATGCGCCGGGGCGCAGCGTGATGCAAGGGGGCGCCGGGGGCGCCCTGCGGCTCAGGGCAGCATCTTGCCGGGGTTTAGGATCCCCTTCGGATCAAGCGCCGCCTTGATTGCCGCCATCACGCTCAGCGCGACCGGGTCCTTGTGCGCGGCGAGCGTGGCGCGCTTCGACAGCCCCACCCCATGCTCGGCCGAGAAGCTGCCGCCAAGCGCCACCGCCTCGCCGGCGATCGCGGCGCGGATCGCGGCCAGATGGCTCGCCTCGTCGCGGCCCGGATAGACGGAATAGTGGATGTTGCCGTCGCCCAGATGCGCCACCAGGAAGACCTCGGCCTCGGGGTCGAGCGTGGCGAGCCGCTCTTCCATCCGGGTCAGGAACTCCTGCAGCCGGTCGAGCGGGAGCGCCACATCGGTGTCGACCATCACCGGCTGCACGAAGGTGATCTCGGCCGCGGATTCGCGCATCGTCCAGAGCCGGCGGCGTTGCGCCTCCGAGGTCGCCACCACCGCCTCGGTGAGCGAGCCGTCCTCGAGCGCGGCCTCGAGCAGGGTTTCCAGCCGCTCGACCGGGTCCTCGCCGGCGATGGTGGTCGCGATCTCGACCATCACGTTCACCGCACAGGGCTCGAACGGGCAGGCGAGCTCGGGCTTCAGCCGGCCGAGACGCTCCATGTAATGGGCGGGCATGAACTCGAAGGCCTCGACGGCGCCGCCGCTGCCGGCCTGCAGCCGGTGCAACAGTGCGAGCGCCCCCGCGAGCGTGTCCATGCCCAGAAGCGCGGTCGCATGGGCGACGGGCGCAGGCGCCAGTTTCAGCACCGCCGCGGTGATGACGCCGAGCGTCCCCTCGGCGCCGATCATCAGATCGCGCAGGTCATAGCCGCTGTTGTCCTTGTGCAGCCCGGTCAGCAGGTTCATCACCCGCCCGTCGGCCAGCACCACCTCGATGCCAAGGCACAGCGCCCGCGCATTGCCATAGCGCAGCACGTTCGAGCCGCCGGCATTGGTCGAGAGGAACCCGCCCACCATCGCCGAGCCCTTCGCCCCGAAGGTCAGCGGGAAGACAAGCCCGTGCCGCGCCGCCTCGTCGTGCAGCGTCTCGAGGATCACCCCCGCCTCGGCGGTGATCGTGCGCGCCGCCGGGTTCACCTCGCGCAGCCGGTTCATCCGTGCAAGCGACAGCATCAGCGCGCCCTCGGCCGCGGCCCCCCCGTTCAGCCCGGTGTTGCCGCCCACCGGCACCACCGGCGTGCCGGTCTCGCTGGCCAGCCGCAGCACCGCCGAAACCTCCTCAGTCGAGCCCGGGCGCAGCACCGCGAGCGGGGTCCAGTGGTAGTGCCCGGTCCAGTCGTCGCGGTAGCCCGCAGTATCGTCACCGGTCAGCACATGGGCGGGGCCAAGCAGGTCACGCAGGCGGTCAAGAAGGGTCATATGGGTCTCCCGTGGATGCGGCGGCCGCCGCCCCGGGGCGTTCGGGCGCAGGTCGCGCCACCGCCCCCGGAGGCAACCGTCATCGCGGCCGGCTCAGCGCCAGTCGAAAAAGCCTTTCGGCGCCTGCGCGAGCAGTCGGCGCGCCAGATCGGCGCCAAGTGCAGCGCCTTCGGTCAGCGCGCCATGCGCCTCGCCCGAGATCGACTCGGAGCCGTCCGGGCGCAGGATCTCGCCGCGCAGCCAGAGCCGGTCGCCGAGGATCTCGGCCAGACCCGCGATCGGGGTCTCGCACGAGCCGTCGAGCGTGGCGAGGAAGCTGCGCTCGGCCGCCAGCCGCAGCCCGGTCGGGCCGTCGTGGATCGCCGCGAGCAGGTCGGCGCAACGGCTGTCGGCGGCGCGCCGCTCGATCCCGATGGCGCCCTGCGCGACGGCGGGCAGCATCTCGTCGGGGCCGATCGCCGAGCGCGCGACCTCGGCCTTGCCCAGACGGTTCAGCCCGGCCATGGCGAGGAAGGTGGCATCCGCCACCCCGTCCTCGAGCTTCTTCAACCGGGTCTGCACATTGCCGCGGAACTCGACCAGCTTCAGGTCGGGCCGGCGGTTCGCCAGCTGCGCGCGCCGGCGCAGGCTCGACGAGCCGACGACCGCCCCCTCGGGCAGGTCGGCGAGGCTTGCGTAGCGCATCGAGACGAAGGCGTCGCGCGTGTCCTCGCGCGGCAGAAAGCAGTCAAGCAGCAGCCCCTCGGGCTGGGCCGTCGGCATGTCCTTCATCGAATGCACCGCGATGTCGATCGCACCCGAGGCAAGCGCCTCCTCGATCTCCTTGGTGAACAGGCCCTTGCCGCCAAGCGCCTTGAGCGGCTGATCGGCCGCGATCAGCGCGGCATTGTCGCCGGTGGTGCGGATCACCACGATCTCGAAGGCCTCCGGCGGCAGGTCATGCGCCGCACTGAGCCGCGCGCGGGTCTCATAGGCCTGCGCGAGCGCGAGCGGCGAGCCGCGGGTGCCGATCTTCAGCGGGTCCGTTGCGGAGGGCATCTGTTTCATGGCCCACGGCATAGCCGCGACCGATTGCCCGTGCAAGCGGGGCGCGCGCGCGCAATGCTTGACAATCGGCCGCAGCCCGCGATGAAGAGGGGCAAAGGAGATCCCGATGAGCGACAAGACGATCCTGCGCGCCCTGCGTGGCGAGGTGCTGCCCACCCCTCCGGTCTGGATGATGCGGCAGGCGGGCCGCTACCTGCCCGAATATCGCGCGACCCGGGCCCAGGCGGGAGATTTCCTCTCGCTGTGCTACAATTCCGAGCTGGCGGCCGAGGTCACGCTGCAGCCGATCCGCCGCTATGGGTTCGACGCGGCGATCCTGTTCGCAGACATCCTGCTTCTGCCGCAGGCGCTTGGCGTCGATCTGTGGTTCGAGACCGGCGAGGGACCGCGGATGTCGACCACCACGACGCCCGCCGAACTGGCCGCGCTGAAGGGCCGTGACGACATCCACGACACGCTCGCCCCGATCTACGAGACGGTGCGGATCCTGCGCCGCGAGCTGCCGTCGGAAACGACGCTGATCGGTTTCGCCGGCGCGCCCTGGACCGTCGCGACCTACATGATCGCCGGCCGCGGCACCCGCGATCAGGGCCCGGCGCATGCGCTGAAGGCCACAGACCGCGCCACCTTCGCCGGCATCATCGACCGGCTGACCGAGGCGACGATCGAGTATCTGGCGAAGCAAGTCGAGGCCGGGGCCGAGGTCGTCAAGCTGTTCGACAGCTGGGCGGGCAGCCTGAAGGGCCAGGATTTCGAGGATTTCGCGGTGGCCCCCACGGCACGGATCATCGCGGAGCTGAAGGCGCGCTTCCCGGGCCTGCCGGTCATCGCCTTCCCGCGCGAGGCCGGCGAAGGCTATGTGGGCTTTGCGAAGAAGACCGGCGCCGATTGCGTCGCGATCGACAATTCGGTCTCGGCCGAGTGGGCGGCGGCAAACGTGCAGAAGGACGGCTGCGTGCAAGGCAACCTTGACCCCCGGCACATGGTGACAGGCGGCGACGCGCTGGTCGAGGCCACGCGCGCGGTGGTGCGCGCCTTCTCGAAGGGGCCGCATATCTTCAACCTCGGCCATGGCATCACCCCCGACGCCGATCCCGAGAATGTCGCGCTGATGGTCGAGACGATCCGCAAGGGGTAAGCCCACGACCGTCGGGGCCGGCGCCCGGCGAAGATGAGCATTTCTGCCAAGAAAAAGGGGCCGCGAGGCCCCTTTTGTCATGCGTGGATCATTTGCCGCGGAAGGTCTTCGGCCCGGGCTTGCCGCCCGGCTTGCCGGCGAACTTGCCCGCGGGCTTGCCGGCGTATTTGTCGGCGGGCTTGCCGCCCTTCGCGTATTTCGCCTTCGGGGCCGCGTCCTTCGCGGCGGCGCCATGGCCGCCCTCGCGCGCCCAGGGGGCGGCCTTGCGGGCCTTCGGCGCACCACCCTCGCCTTCGGGGCGGTCGAACTTGCGCGCCGGGCGCGGCGCGCCCTCGCCTTCGGCGCGGTCATATTTGCGCGCGGGCTTCGGCGCGCCGTCGCCCCAGCCCTGCCCCTTGCGGTGCGGCTTGCGCGGGCCGCGGTCGTCGTCGCTCTTCGACCAGCGCGACGGGCGCGGTGCCGGACGGTCGAGCCCTTCGGGGGCCTCGGCGAGCGGCGTGACGGTGCATTTGTCTTCCATCACCATCGAGGGGGCCAGCCCGGCCTCGAACCGGGCAGCGGCTTCGGCGTGGATCTGCACGAAGGTGTGGTCCTGCATCACCCGGATCATGCCGATGTCGCGCCGGGTCAGGTCGCCCGCGCGGCACAGCATCGGCAGAAGCCATTTCGGGTCGACCCACTGGTCGTGGCCCATGGTCAGCCGGAACCAGCGCGAATTGCCAAACTCCTCGCGGGCGCGCGGCTTCGGCCCGTCGAGCGTGACCGGCACCAGATCCTCGGGCGCCGAGCGCGCGGCGCGGAAGTTGCGCAGCACGGCAGCGGCCAGCGCGCGCGGCTCGAACGCCTCAAGCAGGCGCTCGATGCCGTCGAGCTCATCGGCGGTCGGCGCCTCGGTCAGCACCGCCTGCTGCAGCATGCGTTCCTCGTCGCGGGCGAAGATCTCTTCGGGGCCCGGCGCACTTTCCCAGGTGGCGCTCACGCCCGCCTCGCGCAGCAGCCGTTCGCCCTTCGAGCGCAGGTTCAGCGGCACCACCAGCGCCGAGATCCCCTTTGCCCCGGCGCGGCCGGTGCGGCCCGAACGGTGCAGCAGCGCTTCCTTGTTCTGCGGCAGGTCGGCGTGCACGACAAGTTCCAGCCCCGGCAGGTCGATGCCACGCGCCGCGACGTCGGTCGCGATGCAGACCCGGGCCCGGCCGTCGCGCAGCATCTGCAGCGCGCGCGAGCGTTCGTCCTGCGTCAGTTCGCCCGAGAGCGCCACCACCGAGAAGCCGCGGTTCAGCAGCTTGCCGGTCAGGTGGGTGACCGCGGCGCGGGTCGAACAGAAGACGATCGCGCGCTCCGGTTCGTGGAAGCGCAGCAGGTTGACGATGGCGTTCTCGCGGTCGGTCTTGTCGACGACGAGGGCGCGATAGTCGATGTCGGCGTGCTGGCTGCGCGCCGAGATGGTCGAAATGCGTTCGGCATCGCGCTGGAAGGTCGCGGCGAGGCGGGCGATCTCGGCCGGCACGGTCGCCGAGAACATCAGCGTGCGGCGGGTCTCGGGCGCGGTCTCGAGGATGAACTCGAGATCCTCGCGGAAGCCGAGGTCGAGCATCTCGTCGGCCTCGTCGAGGGTGACGACCTTCAGCTCGCTCAGATCGAGCGCGCCGCGGCGGATGTGGTCGCAGATCCGGCCCGGGGTGCCGACGACGATATGCGCGCCGCGTTCAAGCGCCCGCCGTTCCGCCCGCGCATCCATGCCGCCGACGGCGCCGGCGATCACCGCGCCCGCCCGGGCGTAAAGCCAGGCAAGCTCGCGGCTGACCTGCTGGGCCAGTTCGCGCGTCGGCGCCACGACCAGAGCCCGCGGCAGATCGGCATAGGGCGGGATGCCCTCCTCGCCAATCAACTCGGAGGCCATGGCAAGACCGAAGGCCACGGTCTTGCCCGAGCCCGTCTGCGCCGAGACCAGCAGATCGCGCCCGGACAGCCCCGGATCGGAAACCGCCTCCTGAACGGGGGTGAGGGCGGCATAGCCCTTCTCGGCCAACGCCTCTTGCAGCGTGGCGGGAAGGTGATCGAACTGGGTCATGTCTGGGGCTTTCGCAACGGCGGAAAGCGCGGCTTCTAGCGGCTTTCGCCCAGGAAGGAAAGCCCTTTCCGCAAAGGCCCGCCGGGGCTGCGCGAAGCTCAGCCGAGGCCGGGCTCGCCCGGGGTCGCACGACCACGCCCCATCACCTGCGCATTGAAGCGCGCGATGTCGGCAGCGAAGCGCTGTCGCTCGGGCTCGCTCCAGTCGGCCAGCATCTCCTCGAGGCGGCTCAGCCGCAGCGCCTGCATCTCGGCGCAGCGCACCCGTCCCTCTGCCGTCGCCTCGATCAGCGCGCTGCGGCCATCGAGCGGGTTCGGCCGTTTCGCGATCAGCCCGCCCTTTTCGAGCGCTGCCAGCTGCCGCGTCACGGTGGAATGATCGAGCGCCAGCGTCGCCGCCAGATCGCCGCTCGGCCGCGGCCCCGCACGCAATGCCAGCAGCAGCAGGTATTGCGCCCGGTCGAGCGGGTATTTGCGCGAGCGATAAAGCCCCTCGAGCGCGCGCACGAGGACGGCAAGGTCATGCTCGATCGCCTGCGTGCCGGGCGAGGCCCCGTTGCCCTGCGCCAGATCGGTCCCGTCCATGCACGCCTCCACTTTACTTGCATTATACAACTTGTGTATCATGCACCAAGTTTATCCGGCCCGCCTGCCCCCGGCAAGCCTGCCCTCCCCTGATGCGAGCTTTCCATGTCCCATCCGTCCCCCGACACCGCCGCGCCATCGCGCTTTCTCGACCAGCCGACCGCGGTCTGGGCCACCGCCTTCGCCTGTGTCGTCGGCTTCATGTCGATCGGTCTTGTCGACCCGATCCTGACCTCGATCGCCGCCGGGCTGAACGCGGGGCCGTCGCAGGTGTCGCTGCTCTTCACCTCCTACTTCCTCGTCACCTCGGTGATGATGCTGGTGACCGGCTTTGTCTCAAGCCGGATCGGCGCGCGCGCGACGCTGATCCTCGGCGCCGGACTGATCGTGATCTTCGCGGCGCTGGCCGGCACCTCGGGCTCGGTGCGCGAGCTCGTCGCCTTCCGCGCCGGCTGGGGGCTCGGCAATGCCTTCTTCGTGGTCACTGCGCTGTCGGTTCTGGTCGCGGTGGCGAAGGGCGGCACCGGGCGCGCGGTGCTGATCTACGAGGCGGCGATGGGGCTTGGCCTGTCGGTCGGCCCGCTTCTGGGGGCGGCGCTCGGGGCCCATTCGTGGCGCTGGCCCTTCTTCGGCACGGCGACGCTGATGGCGGTGGGGCTGGTCTCGGCGCTGGTCTTCCTGCCCTCGCTGCCACGGCCGGCGCAGAAGACGGCGTTGAGCGCGCCGCTCCGCGCGCTTGGGCACCCGGGGCTGTTCACCGTGTCGCTCGCCGCCTTCTTCTATTACTTCGCCTTCTTCGCGGTGCTGGCCTTCGCGCCCTTCGTGCTGGACCTCTCGGCCCATGCGGTCGGCGCGATCTTCTTCGGCTGGGGGCTGATGCTCGCGTTGTGCTCAGTCTTCGTCGCGCCGCGGGTCGAGGCCCGCTTCGGCCTTGTGCCGGTGGTCGCGGTGGCGCTCGCGGCGCTTGCCGTGCTGCTCGTCGTGATGGGATCGGGCAACAAGCCCGCGATCGCCGCGGCGGTGATCCTGTCGGGGGCGATCATGGGCGTGTGCAACACCCTCTTCACCGAGCTCGCGCTCGAGGTCTCCGACGTGCCGCGGCCGGTCGCCTCGGCGGGCTACAACTTCCTGCGCTGGTTCGCGGGGGTGGTCGCGCCCTGGGCGGTGCCGACGATCGCCGAGCATGGCTCGGTGCTGATCGCGTTCTCGGTGGCGGCGCTGGCGGCGCTGCTGGCACCCGCGACGCTGTGGCTGCGCCGCGGCTCGATCGCGCATCACAAGGCGGCCCCTGCCATTGCCCCGACGCCGGGGCTGATCGTCGCCGCGGTCGATGGCAGCGATGCCGACGCGCGGGTGATCGACCGCGCCGTGGCGCTGGCGAAGGCCATGGGCGGGCACGCGGTGCTCGCGCTCCATGTCCGGGTCAGCGACGTGCTCGACGGCGCCGAGGCCGAGACCGAACCCCGCCCGCAGGCCGAGGCGATCGTGGCCCGCGCCCGCGCCCGGATCGCGGCCACGGGCATCGCGGCGCAGGGCGAGGTGCTGCACGCGACGCCCGGCCAGGCGGTGCGCGCCGCGCTTGCCCGCGCCGAAGCGGGCGGCGCCACACATGTGGTGATCGGCGCCCCGCACGAGGGCGCGCTTGACGACCTGCTGCATGGCAGCTTCGCCCGGGCCGCCGAGGCGGCGGGGCGTCAAAGGGCAATCGCAGTGGAAACGGTCGACTGAGGCAAGACGGAGATCCGGGGGGCCTGCCCCTCAGACCCATTTCGCCAGCGGCGGCAGGCTCATCAGCACCGCATCGGCATTGTGCCCGGTCTCGAGCCCGAATTTCGTGCCGCGGTCGTAGACGAGGTTGTATTCGGCATAGAGCCCGCGGTGGATCAGCTGCGCATCGCGGTCGGCCTCGGAGGCAGGGGTGCCGAGGCGGCGCTCGGTCACCGGCAGGAAGGCGGGCAGGAAGGCCGCCCCCACCGCCTGGGTGAAGGCGAAATCCGCCTCCCAGTCGCCACTGTTCAGGTCATCATAGAAGATGCCGCCGACGCCGCGGGCCCGGTGCCGGTGCGGGATAAAGAAATACTCGTCCGCCCAGGCCTTGAAGCGCGGGTAATAGCCCGGGTCATGCGCGTCGCAGGCGGCCTGCAGCGCAGCATGGAAATGCGCGGTGTCCTCGGCATACTCGATGCAGGGGTTCAGGTCGGCGCCGCCGCCGAACCACCACGCGCCGGGCGTCCAGAACATCCGGGTGTTCATGTGCACCGCCGGCGTGTGCGGGTTGCGCATGTGGGCGACGAGCGAGATCCCCGAGGCCCAGAAGCGCGGGTCTGCCTCCATCCCCGGCACGCCACGCGCCGCCATCGCCTTTTGCGCCCGCGGTGCCAACGTGCCCCAGACCGTCGAGATGTTCACGCCGACCTTCTCGAAGACGCGCCCGCCGCGCAGCACCGACATCTTGCCGCCGCCCTGATCCTCGCCATCGGCGCCCGTCCGGGTGGTGGGCGTCACCTCGAAACGGCCGGCAGGCATGTCGCCCGGCCCCTCGAACCCGTCCTCGAGCGCCTCGAAGGCGGCGACGATGCGGTCGCGCAGGGTCGAGAACCAGGCACTGGCGGCAGCCTTGCGGGGCTCGAATGTGTCGGTCATGGCGATCTCCCTTTTGCGCCGTCCTAACAGGCAAGACGCGAGGGGGGAATTGCGTTTTCCGCGCCGGAGGAGAAGAATGCGCCATCAGCCGGAGACCCGCCATGCGCAAGACCCCTGCCCTTCTCGCCCTGCTCATCCTTGCCGCCTGCGGCACGCCGCAGGAACAGTGCATCAACCGCGCCACGCGCGAGACCCGCACCCTGCAGTCGCTGCTGGCCGAAACCGAGGGCAACCTCGCCCGCGGCTATGCCTGGGAAGAATACGAGGTGCCGACGACGCGGTGGGAAGTGTGCGGCTATGACACCTACACCCGGCGCGACGGTCGGGTGATCCAGAAGCCGCGGATGTGCCTCGAGGATGACACGATCACCCGGCGCCGGCAGGTGGTGATCGACCCGGTCACGGAAACCCGCAAGCGCGACAACCTGCGCGCCAAAATCCGCGCCCTCGGCCCGCAGATGAATGCAGAAATCGCGGCCTGCCGGGCGGCCTATCCCGAAGAGGCGAAGTAGGCCCGCCCGGGCGTGCCGCTCAGTAGACCGGCACGCGCACCGTGTCGGCGATGCCGCGGCCGCCGTCGACGGTGACGATCTGGCCGGTGACGAAGCCCGCCCCCGACGAGGCGAGGTATTGCACGGTTTCCGCCAGTTCGGTCGGTGGCGCGATGCGGCCCAGCGGCGTGCCGGCGGTGATCGCCTCGCGCCAGTCGGCGTTCTCGCGCAGCGCCGCATGCAGCGAGGCGCTCATCATCGAGGCGAAGGCGACGCCGTTCACCCGGATCCGGTGCGGCGCGAGCGCGAGCGCGAGCCCGCGCGTCGCTTGGTCCTGCGCCGCACAGGCGATGGAATAGGCAAGCAGCTCGGGCTGGCTGCGCTGCGCGGCGAGGGTCGAGACGTTGACGATGCAACCGACCTCGCCGGTGGTGCGCCCGTCCTTCTCGGCCAGCGCGATCATCCGCTTCGCGGTCAGCTGCGACAGCCGCAACCCGGCCTTCATGTTGTGCCGCAGCATCGATTCCAGCACGTCCGCATCGGGCTCGAGCGGGTCGCAGGGGGTGAAGCTGCGCGCGGCATTGACCAGAATGTCGATGCGCTCGAAGGCGTCGATCGTGGCCGAGAGCAGGTTGGCGATGCTCAGCTTCTCGCACAGATCGCCGGCGAAGACGCGCGCCGGGCCATCGGCCTTGGCGCTGTCGCCGAACTCGGCCATCAGCTTCGCCTCGTCGATGTCGGCGCACATCACCTGCGCGCCGCGGTCGAGGAAATGGCGCGCGATGGCAAGGCCGATGCCGTTGGCGGCGCCGGTGATGATCGCGGTCTTTCCGGTGATGGCCAGAGACATGGCAGCTCCCTTCGGAGTGGTTTTCGCCCCTGTTAGCGCATTTCATCGCCGGGAGCGAGAGAGACGGCGACGTGGTGACGCCACGGCGGGCGCCGACGGGCGGGCGGCGCCCTGCACGATCGGCCGTTCGGCGCGGATCAGGCGGAAGGCGCCATCGGGGCCACCGGGCGGCACGATCTCGGTCACCTCGTGGAAGGCGGCACGCAGCGCCTCCTCGTAGGGCAGATGGCGGTTCGCCACCATCCACAGCGTGCCCGAGAGCGACAGCATCGAGGCGGCGGCGCGGATGAAAGCCTGACCAAGCGCCGGATCGGCGGCGCGCGTGCTGTGGAAGGGCGGGTTCATCACCGCCGCGGTATAGCGCGCCTCGGGCTTGAAGACGGTGGCATCGGCCCAGACGAAATGCGCCCGCGGATCGGAGATGTTGAGCCGCGCACAGTCGAGCGAAGCATGTTCCGCCTCGATCAGGTCGAGGCTCTCGACGCCCTTGCGCGCCAGCACCTGCGCCGCAAGCCAGCCCCAGCCGGCGCCGATGTCAGCCATGCGGGCGGGCAGCGTGTCGGGCAGCACCGCGGCCAGCAGCGCCGAGCCACGGTCGATGCCATCGGCCGAGAACACGCCCGGCTGGGTGACGAAGCCCGGCACCACTTCGGTGCGGTGCCCCTTCCAGTCATCAAGTGCGCCATGCACGGCCTCGAGACGGAAGATCTTGCCATGCGCCTTGGCGATCGGCTCGCCCACCGGCAGCCGCGCGCGCAGATCGCGCAGCATGGAATCGATGCCGTCGGTCTTCAGCCCGTCGACCCAGATCGGCCCGCCGGGCACCACCACCTCGCAGGCAAGCGCAAGGATCGCCCGCGCCTCGGCCTTGGCGCGCGGCAGGAACACCACCGCGGCGGCATAGGGGCCCTCGGGCGCGGGATCGGCGGCGATACCGCGGGCGCGCAGCGCCTCCCAGTCCGGGCGGAAGCCCTGCACGGCATGCAGCCGCTCGGCCGGCAGATCGCTCAGATCGGTGGCGGCGGTCGGGCGGAACAGCGCGATGCGCCCCGCGGCGGGCAGGGCATCGGGCGCGTCAAGCGCAAGGGACAGGCGGGAATGGCTCATGGCTGGCAGAGGCGCGCGCGCCTCACTCCTTTTCCATCGTGCATTGCAGCGGATGCTGATGGCGGCGGGCGAAATCCATCACCTGCGCGACCTTGGTCTCGGCCACCTCGAAGCTGAACACGCCGACGACGGCGAGCCCCTTCTTGTGCACGGTCAGCATGATCTCGAAAGCTTGCGCGTGGCTCAGGCCGAAGAAGCGTTCGAGGATATGGACGACGAACTCCATCGGGGTGTAATCGTCGTTCAGGAGCAGCACCTTGTACATCGGCGGGCGCTGCGTCTTGGGTTTCGTCTTCAGGGCAACGCCGGCCTCGCCTTCGGCATCGTCCTTGCGGTCGGCCATCATCTCAAGCGGGTGGAACATTGCGCCTCGGTCTTCGGGAATCGCTCGCGGTATCGGGGGAATATAGGAAGATCATGCCACAAGGAAAGACATTGCGGGCGAGGAATCTGCCCGCGACGGGTCCCGCGACCGGGAGTGTCGCATGAAACTCACGACAATCGGCTTCGATGCCGACGACACGCTGTGGCACAACGAGCGCTTCTTCCGTCTGACCCAGGCCCGTTTCACCGAGCTGCTGGCCGATCACGCTGACCGCACGCTCCTCGGCGAACGGCTGCTGGCGGCCGAGCGGCGCAACGTCGGGATCTATGGTTTCGGGGTGAAGGGCTTCACCCTCTCGATGATCGAGACCGCGGTCGAGGTCAGCGCCGGCGCGGTGCCGGGCGCGGTGATCGCCGAGATTCTCTCGGCCGGACGCGAGATGCTCGCCCATCCGATCGAGCTTTTGCCCGAGGCGCGTGCGGCGGTCGAGGCGCTTGCCGGCCGTTACCGGCTGGTGCTGGTGACCAAGGGCGACCTGATCGACCAGGAGCGGAAACTTGCCCAGTCGGGTCTCGGCGATCTCTTCGACGCGGTCGAGATCGTGTCGGACAAGCGCCAGGCCACCTATACCGAGGTCTTCGCCCGCCACGGCACCGGCGCGGAGGCTGCGATGATGGTCGGCAACTCGTTGAAATCCGACGTGCTTCCGATGATCGCCGCAGGCGGCTGGGGCGTGCATGTGCCACATGAGATGACCTGGGCACTCGAGGAAGCCGAGGTGCCGCAGGGCCACCCGCGGTTTGCCGCCCTGCCCTCGCTTTCCGGGCTGCACGAACTGCTCGAGCGGATCGGCTGAGCCCCGGGAGATGACGGACAACGCCTTGATCTTGTGCGATTTCGCTCCCGCGACACCATGTCGCCGGGGGAACGGTCACAGCCGCGTTACTACCCGTCGCCGCCCGGCCCGGCACAACCACGAGATCTTGGGGCACACCTGAATGTCGTGACGAAAGCACTTGAAAATAGGCGGTTTTCAGGGCGAAAAAGCCGTGTTAGGCTGAACGCCAAAGCTCCGGATCAAAACAACGGGGCACGAGGCAGCACAAGGACAGAAACCGTGACCACGCTCGCGCGATGGGTCCGTTACGGGCTATTTGCACTCTCCCTGATCTTCCTGCCGCTGGCTGCGCTGGCCGCGCCCTTTGCCGCAATGGTGATGGATGCGCGAACCGGCGAGGTGCTCTATTCGCAGAATGCCGATACCCGTCTGCACCCTGCCTCGCTGACCAAGATGATGACGCTCTACCTGACCTTCGACGCGATCGAGCGCGGCCAGGTCAGCCTCGATTCCGTCGTCACCGTCACCGCCCATGCGGCAAGCCAGCCGCCCTCGCGGCTTGGCCTGCGTGCCGGCCAGAAGATCCAGCTGCGCTACCTGATCCGTGCCGCGGCGGTGAAATCCGCAAACGACGCGGCCGCGGCGATCGGCGATTATCTCGGCGGCGACGAGGCGGGCTTTGCCACCAAGATGAACCGCATGGCCAAGGCGCTTGGCATGAAGAACACCACCTTCCGGAATGCCAACGGCCTGACCCGCGAGGGCCACATGTCGACGGCGCGGGACATGACGATTCTCGGCCGCCACGTGATCTACGACTTCCCACAGTATTATAATCTGTTCTCCCGCCGCACCGCGGACGCCGGCATCGCCAAAGTGTCGAGCACCAACCGCCGCTTCCTCGATGCCTATGAGGGCGCCGACGGGATCAAGACCGGCTATACCGTGCCCGCGGGCTTCAACCTCGTCGCCTCGGCGCAGCGCGGCAACAAGCGCATCATTGCCACCGTCTTCGGCGGTACCTCGACCGCACAGCGCAATGCCAAGGTGGCCGAGCTGCTCGATCTCGGCTTCGCACGCGCGCCGGGCAAGACCACCCTCGACAAGCCGGCACCGCCTGCCCTGATGGCGGATGCGACCGGCGTCGCCGGCCCCGAGGTCACCGGCGCCGAGGATGACGCGGACGAGGGCGATACCCCGGTCGCCGCGGCAAAAACGCTGCGTCTGGCCGCCGCCCCGCCGGCAAGCCCGCGGCCGATGGCGCGCCCGGGCACCGCGGCGCATGACCGCGAGGCGGTCGAGCTCGCGCTGGCGAAGGCGCTCGAGCCCGCGGCGCCCGCGCCGGTCGCCGCCGCCGTGGCCGAGGTCACCGATGTCGTGGCCCAGGCCCCCAGCCCGCGCCCTGCCGCCGCCCCGCGCGAAACCGTTCCGGTCGCCGCGGCGGGCTTCGTCCAGGCCGCGACGCCGCAGCCCGAGACGCTGGCGATGAGCGACTTTTCCGAGGACACGCCGGCCGAGGGCGACGCCCCCGATCCGCGCGAGCCGATGTTCGTGCAGACCTCGACGCCGCAACCCGAGACGCTGGAGATGGCCGGCCACAAGAACCCGACCGACAACACGGTGATCCTGGCCGCGCTGACGCCGCCTGCCCCCGCGCCGCAGCAGGAGCGCGAGGTGGTCGCCCGCGCCTCGAGCTCGGGCGGGCGCAACTGGGGGGTCAATGTCGGCAAGTTCCCCTCGCAATACGCCGCCGAACGCTCGCTGCTGAAGACTGCGCTGATGGAAAGCGACACGCTCGGCGATGCGCTGCGCAAGGTCGCCCGCGGCAAGACCGGCTTCGAGGCGAATTTCGTCGGCATGACCAAGGCCGGCGCCGAGCTGGCCTGCGCGCGGCTGAACGCCCGCGCCTCGGACTGCACGGTGATCGGGCCCTGAGCCCCCTGCCCCACCGCCAGACAAACGAAAGCCGGCCCGGGGCCGGCTTTTTCATCTCTGACAGTCTTGCTGATCAGCCTTTGGGGTGATCGTCGTATTCATCCGACAGGATGCGCTCGCTGTCGCCCTTCGGGTCCTCATACTGGCGCGTGCGCAGCGTCCAGAAGAAGGCCACAAGGCCAAAACCGCCAAGGAATAGCGAGATCGGGATAAGATAGGTCAGGACGGACATCGGCGCCTCCGCTCACTTCAGCCGCAGGGAGTTCAGTGACACCGTAATCGAGGAGGCCGACATCGCCAAGGCCGCGGCGAGCGGCGTCGCCAGACCGACCAGCGCGATCGGCACCGCGACGACGTTGTAAAGCCCCGAAAGCGCGAAGTTCTGCTTGATCCGCCGCCGCGCCTGCACCGAGATCCGCACGGCATCGGCCACCGGCGCCAGATCCTGACCGAGCAGCACGATGTCCGAGGCGGTGCGCGCCGCATCGAGCGCCGAGGCCGGCGAGATCGAGACATGCGCCGAGGCGAGCGCCGCAGTGTCGTTCAGCCCGTCGCCCACCATCAGCACCCGCGCGCCGGCGCCGGTCATCTCGGCGACCAGCGCCGCCTTTTCCTCGGGCCGGGCCCCCGAGTGCCACTCGGCAATGCCAAGCCGGCGGGCAAGGGCCGCAACCGCGCCCTCGACATCGCCCGAGACCAGCAGCACGCGTTTCTTCTGTGCGAGCAGCGCCGTGACCGCCGCCTCGGCGCCCGGGCGCAGGCTGTCGGCAAAGCGCAGCGTCACCGGCGCCTCGGCGCCGATGCGCAGATGCGTCGCGGTCACACTGCCCGCCTCGGCTCCGACCCAGTCGGCCCGACCAAGGCGCAGGATCGCGCCGTCGAGCCGCCCCTCGACGCCATAGCCCGGCACCTCGCGCAGATCGTCAAGCGCGGCGGGAACGATGCCGCGCGCCTGCGCCGCCGCGGCGAGCGCCGTCGCCAGCGGATGCGACGAGGCCCCGGCAAGCGCCGCGGCGATGGCGAATTGCGCGGGCGTGAGGTCAAACAGGTTCTCGGGCGTGGGCGCCCCCATGGTCAGCGTGCCGGTCTTGTCGAAGACGACGGTGTCGACCTCGGCCAGCCGCTCGAGCGCGGTGCCGTCCTTGATCAGCAGCCCCTTGCGGAAAAGCCGCCCCGAGGCCGCGGTGACCACCGCGGGCACCGCAAGGCCAAGCGCGCAGGGGCAGGTGATGATGAGCACCGCCGCAGCGATGTTGATCGCGTGGCGCACGTCGCCGCCGGTGATCCACAGCCAGATCAGGAAGGACGAGAAGGCGAGCGTGTGCACCAGCGGCGAATAGGCCCGCGCCGCCCGTTCGGCCAGCGAGGTGTATTTCGTCTTCGCCGATTCGGCGGTGGCGACCAGATCCGCCATGCGGTGCAGCGAACTGTCCTTGCCCGCCGCGGTGACGCGCAGGGTGAGCGGGCCGGTGAGATTCACCTCGCCCGCCGAAAGCGTCACGCCGGGCCCGGCATAGACGGGCAGCGATTCGCCGGTCAGAAGCGAACGGTCGGTCTCGGACGTGCCCTCGGTCACCGTGCCATCGGCCGGGATCCGGCCGCCCGGGCGCACCCGGATGATGTCGCCCGGAACCAGCTCGCCCACCGGCACCACGACCTCGGCGCCATCGCGCAGCACCGTCGCCCGCGGCACCTCGAGCGCGGCCAGCTCCTCGGCCGCCGAGCGCGCCACGGCGCGGGTGCGGTAATCGAGATAGCGCCCGACGAGCAGGAAGAAGGACAGCATCACCGCCGCATCGAAATAGGCCTGATGGCCGTGATGCGCGGTCTCGTAAAGCGAGATCGACGAGGCGAGGATCAGCGCCAGCGAGATCGGCACGTCCATGTTGACGCGCCCGTGCCGCAGCCCGGCCCAGGCCGAGGCGAAGAAGGGCTGCCCGGCGAAGACCACCGTCGGCAGCGCGATCGCCGCCGAGATCCAGTGGAACATGTCGCGCGTGGCGTCCTCGGCCCCCGACCAGACCGAGATCGAGAGCAGCATGATGTTCATCATCGCGAAGCCTGCGACGCCGATGCGCATCAGCAGGTCACGGCCGCGCTTGTCGGTCTCGGTCGCCGAGAGCAGGCCCGGATCGAGCTCGTAGGCCTCATAGCCGATGCCGTCGAGTGCGGCGACAAGCGGTGCCGCCTCCACCCCCGGCTCGGCGTCGATCGAGACGCGTTTCAGCGTCAGGTTCACCCGCGCCGAGCGCACGCCGGGCTGGCGCGACAGTTCCCGCTCGACATCGGTGATGCAGACCGCGCAATGCGCCGTCGGCAGCGACAGCATGATCCGCGCGCCGCGGAGGTCACCCGATTTCGCCAGCGCCTCGGCCGAGGGGGCCGCAAGGCAGGCCGGGCAGGCCGAGGCGGAAACATGCTCTGCCTCCCCCGTCTGCGGGGCGGAAGGGGCCAGACCATTGGCGGCAGGGGCGACCGTCATCGGCTTACTTGTCCACGAAGAGGTCGATGCGCTGGCGGAACTTGGTGCCGTCATGGGCGACCGCATCGAGATGGATCAGCCAGGCCCCCGGCGCCAGCGCCACCGGCGCCGAGAAGATCCCGCCCGAGAAGGAGAACTCGGGCTCGACATCCTCGCTGGCCATGGTGGTGCGGCCGACGAGGGCGTTCAGGGTGGCCACCCGTGCGGGCAGCCCCCCCTTGTCGCGGATCACCAGCGAAAGGACGCCGCGGTCATAGGTCGGCTCGACCACCCAGCCGAGCTTTTCCTGCGCGGCACGGTCGGCGTCGAAGGTCTGCGACGCCACGTAGGAGTTCGACACCTCGAGCCCGGGGAAGGTCTTCACCGCCTTCACCGCCATGGTGACGTTGACGGCGATGACGATGCCGAAGAAGGCAAGTGCGATCAGCAGGACCTTCCGGCCGGTCAGGGGTTTTCCCATTCTGTGCTCCTCAGTGATGCTGTTCACGGCCATTGAACACCGCTTCGGCCGCAGCCCGGTCGGTGCCCTTCACGTCTTCAACCCAGATCTTGATCTCGGACCGGTCCTCGCGGGCCATCTTCGACCCGGCCGGCGCCTCGATATAAAGACGCTGGGTCGAAAGCTGGTCGGCAGGTGCGGTCACCGTATCGCCCGGCTGGCCTTCGAGCGTCAGCGTCAGCGGCGCGCGCTCTTCATGGTCCTCCGTGGTGACCGAGATCCGGTAAGTGGTCGCCTCGCCATGCTTGTTGCGCAGCCGCAGCGTGTAGATGTTGCGGATCGAGCCGTCGCCCTGCACGACGTAGAGCGGGTCGCGGTTCGGGGTGACGTTGAAGTCGATCGGCGAGCGCATGAACAGCGCCACCACCAGCCCGATGCCGATGCCGGCCCAGAGGGTGAAATAGAGGATCGTGCGCGGCCGGAAGATGTGCTTCCAGACATTCGTCGGATGCTCGCCCGCGCGTTCCTTCGCCTCGTCCTTCAGCGCGATGTAGCCGATCAGCCCGTGCGGCTTGCCGACCTTGTCCATCATCTCGTTGCAGGCGTCGATGCACAGCCCGCAGGTGATGCATTCGAGCTGCTGGCCGTTGCGGATGTCGATGCCCATCGGACAGACGTTGAAACAGGCCTGACAGTCGATGCAGTCGCCGTTGCCCGCGACGCCCGGCTTGCCGCGCGGCTCGCCACGCCATTCGCGATAGGCGATGGTGATCGTGTCCTCGTCCATCATCGCGGCCTGGATGCGCGGCCAGGGGCAGGCATAGATACAGATCTGCTCGCGCGCGAAGCCGCCGAAGGCGAAGGTGGTGGCGGTGGCGACGGCGATCGTGGTGTAGGCCACGGCCGAGGCCGAGCCGTGCAGCAGGTCATGCAGGAGCGTCGGCGCGTCGGTGAAGTAGAAGACCCAGGCACCGCCGGTGGCGACGCCGATCAGGAGCCACAGCGTCCACTTCGTCATCCGCTTGCGGATCTTCTCGAAGTTCCACTTCTGCCGCAGCAGGCGGATGCGGGCGTTGCGGTCGCCCTCGACGATGCGCTCGACGAGGATGAAGAGGTCGGTCCAGACCGTCTGCGGGCAGGCATAGCCGCACCACACGCGCCCCATCGCCGAGGTGAAGAGAAAGAGCCCGAGCCCCGCCATGATGAGAAGGCCGGCGACGAAGTAGAACTCGTGCGGCCAGATCTCGATCATGAAGAAGAAGAAGCGCCGGTTCGCCAGGTCGACGAGCACCGCCTGGTCAGGCAGCGCCGGACCGCGATCCCAGCGGATCCACGGGGTGATGTAGTAGATGCCCAGCATCAGGGCCATCAGCACCCATTTCAGGGTACGGAAATGACCCTTCACACGGCGCGGGAAGACGGGTTCGCGCGCGGCGTAAAGCGGGCCGGATTCACTCGGTTCGGTGGAGCTCACAGGTCTCTCTCCGTTGTCTGATCTCTCAATTCCGGTCCCTTCTGCTATGGCAGGACCGGAAAGGCTTTGACATGCGTCAAAATTGCAGATTTCTGATACAGGATATGCCGGCCCGGGAAAAGGAAACCCCGCACGCGCAGGCGGCGGGGCGATTGCATCGTCCGGCAGGAAAAACACCGGCGCCCCCAGGAAACGCGCGAACAGGACGGGGCGCCGGTGCCACCCGGGGGGCTTCGGATCGCTCCGCAGTCCCCCGAATTTCTTGTGTTACTGACCGCCGCCCAGCGAGTGGACGTAGGCCGCGACCGAACGGATCTGCGCTTCGCTCAGACGCGCCGTGCCGCCTTCGGGGGCATAGCTCCACGAGGGCATGACGCCCGCGCGGCCGAATTCGACGGTCTTCGTGATGGTGGCCTGATCGCCGCCATAGAGCCAGATCGCGTCGGTCAGGTTCGGAGCGCCCATCTCCTGCATGCCCTTGGCGTCTTCGCCGTGGCACGCGGTGCAGTTGTTGGCGAAGACCTCCGCGCCGGCCGTGGCCTTGGCGGCATCGGCCTGCTGGCCCGAGATCTGCAGCACGTATTGCACGACGTCGTCGATCTGGGTCTGGTCGAGCAGACCGTCGGTCAGGTGCGCCGGCATCGCCGCGGCCGGGTTGGTGTCCGGATCCAGCGGGTCACGGATGCCGTGCAGCACGTCGGTGTAGATCTGTTCGATCGTGCCGCCATGCAGCCAGTCGCTGTCGAGCAGGTTCGGGAAGCCCGGGTTGCCGCCCGCGCCCGCGCCGTGGCACTGCGCACACCAGGTGCGGAACACCGCGCCGCCGGCGTTGCGGGTGAAGTCGACCAGTTCCGGATCGTTGGCGATCTGGTTCAGGTCGGTCGCCACCAGCTTTTCCTCGATCGGCTTGTTGGCGTCGGCATACTTCTGGATGTCGGCCGCGACATCGGCGCGGGTCGAGCTGTGCAGAAGGCCCGGCGTCGCCCCCGAGGCGAAGATCGGCCAGGCCGGCATCGCGATCGAATAGGCCACACCCCAGACGATGCAGGCGTAGAAGGTCCACAGCCACCAGCGCGGCAGCGGATTGTTGTATTCGGAAATGCCGTCCCACGAATGGCCCGTGGTCTCGACTTGCTTCTTGGTGGTCGGTTTTTTGCTCATGTCCACGCCTCCTTACAACGTGGCGCCGTCGTCCTTGCAGCAGCCGTCCTTGCAGCCGCCGCCAGAACAGGCGGGTTTGTCATCATGTCGGAAGGGGATGCTTGCCGTATCGTCATGGACCCGGCGCGAGCCAGGGCGCAGCGCGAAGACGACGGCTCCCACGAAGACAAGGAGCATCGCCAGCGCAGCCCAGCTGTCGGCGAATTCACGGAAGATATGGTAGTCCATCCCCTGCCCCCTCAGCGACTTGCCACGGGTTGGAAGGTCGAGAAGTCGACCATCGTGCCGAGAACCTGCAGATAGGCGATCAGCGCATCCATCTCCGAAATGCCGGGCTGGCCATCGAAGTTGCGGATGTTGACCTTCGCGCCATACCGTTCGGTCAGGCCATCGGTATCGCCGTCAGGATTGACCTGCGCGGCGAAGTCGGCCTTCGCGTTGGCGATCATCTCGGAGGTGTAGGGCACGCCCACGAGCTGATCGGTGTTGAGACGGTCCTCGATATAGGTGGGTTCGATCATGCGGGTCTTGAGGAACCCGTATTTCGGCATCACCGATTCCGGCACGACCGATTGCGGGTTCGTCAGGTGGTCCACATGCCACGCATCCGAGTAGCGGTTGCCGACGCGGGCGAGGTCGGGCCCCGTCCGCTTCGAGCCCCACTGGAACGGGTGGTCATACATCGACTCGGCGGCGAGCGAGTAGTGACCGTAACGTTCCACCTCGTCGCGCATCGGACGGATCATCTGCGAGTGGCAGACATAGCAGCCCTCCCGCACGTAGATGTCGCGGCCCGTCAGCTCGAGCGGGGTGTAGGGACGCACGCCTTCCACCTTCTCGATGGTGTTCTCGAGATAGAACAGGGGCGCGATCTCCACGATGCCGCCGATGGTGACGACGAGGAAGGAGAAGATCAGCAGCAGCGTGGCGTTCTTTTCGATGACGCCATGTTTGTCCAGAAGTGCCATCTGCGGATCTCCTTATTCGGCCGGAACTGCGGCGACCGAGGCGGCGGCAGCGCGCGGCTGCTTGGCGACGGTGGCCCACAGGTTGTAGGCCATGATGCAGGCGCCGGTGAGATACATCACACCACCCAGACCACGCACCACGTACATCGGATGCTTCGCGGCGACGGTGTCGGCGAAGGCGTTCACGAGGAAGCCCTGGCTGTCGACTTCGCGCCACATCAGGCCTTCCATGATGCCCGTCACCCACATCGACGCGGCGTAGAGCACGATGCCGATGGTGGCGAGCCAGAAGTGCCAGCTCACGAGCTTGGTCGAGTAGAGCCGTTCACGCGACCACAGTTTCGGCACCAGGAAGTAGAGCGCGCCGAAGGTGATCATGCCGTTCCAGCCGAGCGCGCCCGAGTGCACGTGACCGATCGTCCAGTCGGTGTAGTGCGACAGCGAGTTCACCGCCTTGATCGACATCATCGGACCTTCGAAGGTCGACATGCCGTAGAAGCCGACCGAGACCACCATCATCCGGATGACCGGGTCCGTGCGCAGCTTGTCCCAGGCGCCCGAGAGCGTCATCAGGCCGTTGATCATGCCGCCCCACGAGGGCATCCACAGGATCACCGACATCACCATGCCGAGGGTCGAGGCCCAGTCCGGCAGGGCGGTGTAGTGCAGATGGTGCGGACCGGCCCAGATATAGAGGAAGATCAGCGCCCAGAAGTGCACGATCGACAGCTTGTAGGAATAGACCGGGCGTTCAGCCTGCTTCGGCACGAAGTAGTACATCATGCCCAGGAAGCCCGCGGTCAGGAAGAAGCCCACCGCGTTATGGCCGTACCACCACTGCGTCATCGCGTTCTGCACACCCGAGAACACCTGCACCGACTTCGAGCCGAAGATCGACACCGGGATCGCGAGGTTGTTCACCACATGCAGCATCGCGATGGTCACGATGAAGGACAGGTAGAACCAGTTGGCCACGTAGATGTGGGGTTCCTTGCGCTTGAAGATGGTGCCGAGGAAGGTGATCAGATAGGTGACCCAGACGATCGTGATCAGCCAGTCGACGTGCCATTCCATCTCGGCGTATTCCTGCGACTGGGTCGCACCGAGGATATAGCCCGAGGCCGCGGTCACGATGATCAGCTGCCAGCCCCAGAACACGAACCAGCCAAAGGCCGTGCCACCGAAGAGACGCGCCGCCGAGGTGCGCTGCACCACATAGAACGACGTAGCGATCAGCGCGTTGCCACCGAAGGCGAAGATCACCGCCGAGGTGTGCAGCGGCCGCAGCTTGCCGAAGTTCAGGTAGCCCTGGGCCCACTCGAAGTTGAGCGCCGGGAAGGCGAGCTGGAAGGCGATGATGACGGCGACGAGGAAGCCCACGATTCCCCAGAACACCGTCGCGATCACGCCTGCGCGGATAACGCCGTCAAAATATTCGCTTTCGGAGGGTTTCGGCCCTCCCATGGTGCGCAGCACCCAGATGAACGCGATCGCTGCTGCCAGCATGATCTCGATCGCGTTCACCATGTACGGAAGATCGCGCGCGTAGTTGGCCGCGATAGCGGCGAGCACCGCTACCAGACCAAGCGCGATCAGCTTGATGTAATCCCACATGTTGTGCGTCCCTTCGTCTTGTCTTCCCCCCGTTCCCAGAATCGGTCGATCCGGGGCGGGAAGTTTCGACTATCGCTCTTGTGGTCTCAGGGTATGCCTGATGCCTTGATCTGTATCAAATCAATCACGAGGGGGTGAGCTCATTCGCCGCAGGATCGTCCCCGGCCAGCAACACACTTGATCGGGATCAAGGTATTCCCCATGTCATAGAGCTAGTTTGCGCCCAGGAAGCAGACGCGGAGGACAAAAACCATGGCTTACAAGACCTTGTTGACGATCGTGACGGATGTTGCGGCCGCCAAGGCACAGCTGGATGCGGCGGTCGCCGTCGCCCGGCAGGAGGATGCGCATCTCGATGTCCTGTGCATGGGCGTCGACCGGACCCAGACGGGGTATTACTACGCCGGGGCAACCGCCTTCGTACAGCAGGAGACGCTCGACCGCGCTCAGGAAGAGGCGCGCGAGATCGAGACCGCGGTGAAGGCCCGTCTCGAGGCCGAGGACATCCGCTGGAGCGCGGAAGCGGTCGTGGTGCAGATCGGCGCGATCGCCACCGTGGCCGGGCTGCGCGCCCGCTTCGCCGATCTCGTCATCATGGGCCGGCCCTACGGCAAGGGCCGCGGCCAGGAGATCGAGGCCGCGATCGAGGCCGCGCTCTTCGAGGGGCAGGTGCCGGTGATGATCGTTCCCGACAATTATGCGGGCGCGGTCGGCGCGCGGCGCGTGGTCGTCGCATGGAACCAGTCGAACGAGGCGATGAGCGCGATCCGCAAGGCCCTGCCCTTCCTGAAGGCGGCCGAGCTGGTCGACATCACGGTAATCGACCCGCCGCCGCACGGCCCGGAACGCTCGGACCCCGGTGGCCAGCTGAGCCAGATGCTCGCCCGCCACGGCGTGCATGCCGAGGTCTCGGTGCTGGCAAAGACGATGCCGCGGGTGTCGGACGTGCTGAACCGCCACGTGCGCGAGACCGAGGCCGACATGATCGTGATGGGCGCCTATGGCCACTCGCGCTTCCGCGAGGCGATCCTCGGCGGCGCCACCCGGCACATGCTGGAACTGGCCGAAGTGCCGGTGCTGATGGCGCATTGACGAAATCCACTCCGCGAACGGAAGCGGCGCCCCTCAGGGCGCCGTTTTCACATGATCGGCCGCCGCATGACATCAATGACAATGGACCCGGCCGGCCTTCCGGTCCATGTGGCAGCACTGACCGGGCGGCGAGGATTTGCGACACCCTCCCCCGTGCGCAACCGGCGTGCCGGCTGCTTCCGGCCGAACAGTCAGATGGATCAGGCCGACCGGCTGCGCCGCGGCGGCGCTCGCCAACATCAAGGCAAAGGCAAAAGCAAAACGGATCATGTCCCATCCTTTTAACAATCGTTAACAGGATAGGGGGCAGTGCCTCTCCGTCGCAAGAGCGGTCGCCAAGTTCAGACGTCTTCCAGTCTAGACGAGGAAACCGCCGTCACTGTCGTCGCCGGCCTCGATCAGCAGCCGGTCCATGTCCGGCACCGTGACATGGCGCTTGCCCTCGAGCTCGATCACCCCGTCGCGCTTCAGCGCCGAGATCTGCCGGCTCACCGTCTCGAGCGTCAGGCCAAGATAATCGGCCATCGCCTCGCGGGTCAGCGGCAGATCGAAAGTCATCCGCCCGGCCGCCGTGCGCAGCTTGATCGAGGCATCGCGGCGTGCCACGATCGACAGCAGCGAGGCGATCTTCTCCCGCGCCGTCTTGCGCCCCAGCAGCAGCATCCATTCGCGCGCCGCATCAAGCTCATCGAGCGTCATCTGCAACAGCCGCTGCGCGATGTGGGGCGTGCGCTCCATCATCTCCTCGAAGGGCTTGCGGCGGAAGCAGCACATCAGGATATCGGTGGTGGCGGAGACATTGTAGGTCGCGCTCTCGCGCCCCGGCCGTCCGACGAAGTCCGAGGGCAGCAGCAGCCCCACCATCTGCGTGCGCCCGTCCTCGAGCGTCTGCGTCAGCGTCGCGATGCCCGAGACCACTGAGGCCACGAAATCCATCTTGTCGCCCGACCAGATCACCGTCTGGCCGGCCTCGAAGCTGCGGTAATACTTGATCGATTCGAGTTCTTCGAGCTCGTCCGTCTCGCAACGGGCGCAGACGGCACGGTGCCGAATCGGACAGTCCCCGCAGGCGAGGGAGACCGGATGCACGTCGTCGTGAGCCATCGTTGCCACTTGATTTGGGTCAATTCGCGTTTCGTTTTCTCCTCCTAAAGATAGGCGCATGGAACAGGAATCGCAACTCACCCGGCTCGGGCTCTTCGACGCACGGGTGCCCCGCTATACGAGCTACCCGACCGCGCCCCATTTCTCGACCGAAGTGGGGCCGTCGCTTTTCGCCCAGTGGATCGAGGCGATCCCCGCCGGGTCGCAGATCTCGCTCTACATGCACGTCCCCTTCTGCCGCCGGCTGTGCTGGTTCTGCGCCTGCCGCACCCAGGGCACGCAAAGCGACGAGCCGGTGCGCGCCTATGCCGAGACGCTGCTGAGCGAACTGAAGATGCTGAAGGAGCGGCTGGCGCCGGGGGTCACCCTGTCGCGGCTGCACTGGGGCGGCGGCACGCCGACGCTGATGCCCGCCGACATGATGCGCCGGATCGCAGCCGCGGTCTTCGATGCCGTGCCGATGGGCGAGGGCGGCGAGTTCTCGGTGGAGATCGACCCGAACGAGATCGACGCCGCACGGATGGATGCGCTCGCCGAAAGCGGGCTCAACCGCGCCTCGATCGGGGTGCAGGACTTCGACCCGCAGATCCAGCAGGTGATCGGCCGGGAGCAGAGCTATGAGGTGACGAAGGCCGCCGTGGACATGATCCGCGACCGCGGCGTCGCCAGCCTGAACGCCGACATCCTCTACGGCCTGCCACACCAGACGCCGACGAAGATCGCGGAATCGGTGCAGAAGCTGCTGTCGCTCGGCCCCGACCGGGTGGCGCTTTACGGCTATGCCCATGTGCCGTGGATGGCGCGGCGACAGACGATGATCCCCTCGGACCACCTGCCGACGCCGCAGGAGCGGCTGGAACTCTTCGAGGTCGCGCGCAAGCTCTTCGTCGCCGACGGCTATGACGAGATCGGCATCGACCATTTCGCCCTGCCGACCGACGGGCTGTCGGTCGCGCAGAAGGCGGGCAAGCTGCGGCGCAATTTCCAGGGCTACACCGATGACCTCGCCGAGGCGCTGGTGGGCATGGGCGCCTCCTCGATCTCGCGCTTCCCGCAGGGCTATGCGCAGAACGCCCCGGCCACCGGCGCCCATACCGGCGCGATCCGCGACGGGCATTTCTCCACCGCCCGCGGCCATGTTTTCACCGCCGAGGACAAGATGCGCGCGCGACTGATCGAGGCACTGATGTGCGACTTCCGCGTCTCGGCGGCCGAGCTGGTCGCCGATTACGCCGCCGATCCGGCCGAGCTGTCCGCGATGTTCCGCAGCTGTGCCGCGCAGTTCGAGGACATGGTGAAAGTGACCGCCGGGGGGCTCGAGATCCCGGAAAAGGGCCGCCCCCTCACCCGGATGATCGCACGCCATTTCGACGCCTATGACCTGTCGAAGGCGGGCCACAGCTCGGCGATCTGAGTCACGGCCGAGGGACAGAAGGAGGGGGCGCCAGCGGGCGCCCCCTTTCTGATCCGCCCCTCCCCTGCCCCGGTCACAGGTGCCTCCGGCGGGAGTATTTGGGCCAAGAAAAAGCCGATGCCCTTTTCCCTGGAGGAAATACTCCCGGGGGCGCGGGGGCAGGCAGCCCCCGCCGCGGCCTCAGCCGGCACGCCCGGCGGCCTCGACGAACTCCACCAGCCGCGGCAGGCAGATCGTCTGCAGGTCGTATTTCTCGAGGATCGTTGCGCGCGCGGCCACGCGCAGCGGATCGTAGCGCGCGGGATCGGCCAGCGCCTCGGTCAGCGCAGCAGACCAGCCCGCGACATCGAAGAAATCGACGAGCCGCCCGTTCACCCCGTCCGTGATCACCTCGCGCAGGGGCGCGGTGTCCGACGCCACCACCAGCGCCTGCGCCGCCATCGATTCCATCAGCGACCAGCTCAGCACGAAGGGATAGGTCAGATAGGCATGCACCCGCCCGACCTGCAGGATCGAGACGAAATCATTGTAGCTGACGCGGCCGAGGAAATGCACCCGGCTCAGATCGAGCCGGTCACCGACCTCGGCCAGCATCTTCTGCTTCCAGCTTTCCGCGTCCTTCGGTGCGCCGCCATAGCTCTGCCCCTCCTCGCCGACGATCAGCACCTGTGCCGCCGGGCGCGCCTCCATCACCGCGGGCAGCGCCCGCATGAAGGTGTGAAAGCCGCGATAGGGTTCGAGCGAGCGGCTGACGAAGGTCAGCACCTCGTCGCCCGGGCGGAAAGTCAGCGTCGTGCCCGGCACGGTGAAGCGCGCCGCCGGGTCGGGCTTCACCCGCTCGGTGTCGATACCGTCATGGCATACGGTAATCTTTGCGCGCAGCTCGGGCGGGAAGGTGCCGGCCTGGAACGCGGTGGGCGAGAGCGCCGCGTCGGCCTGCACCATTGCCTGGATCAGATGCGCCGAGCGCGCGGTGGTCGAGATCCGGCTTTCCAGCCCCGGGCGGGCGAATTCCGGATCGAAATCGGTGTCGAGCCCGGTGGTACGATACATCAGCTCGGCATAGACGAGCAGCTTCGCCTCGGGCCAGACCTCTTTCAGGTAAAGCGTCTCGCCCCAGCCGGAATGGCCGAAGATCACATCGGGCACATAGCCGTAGCGTTCGCGCAGGGTGCGGGCGGCAAAGGCCGCGCGCAGGCCGCGTTCGCTGACCTCGGCATACATCCGCGTCAGCCGCGGTTCGATCGTCACCGCGTCGGGCTTGCGGTATTTCACCACCCGCACCGGCGAGGGGCGGGTGTTCGTCTCGACGGTCAGCGCCAGCACCTGATGGCCGCGCGCCTGAAGCGCCGGGGCAAGGCGGGGAAACTGCCCCGGGAAATTCTGGTGAACAAACAAAATCTTCAAACACTGTCTCCAAGTGCGGCCGCCATCAGCGCCCGGGTGTACTCGGTCTTCGGTGCGGCAAAGATCTCGGCCGCGGGGCCGGCCTCGACCACGTCGCCGCGGCGCATCACCAGCACCTTGTGCGCGAGCGCCCGCACCACGCGCAGATCGTGGCTGATGAAGAGATAGGCAAGGCCATGGCGGCGCTGCAGTTCGCGCAACAGCTCGACGATCTGCACCTGAACCGTCATGTCGAGTGCCGAGGTCGGCTCGTCCAGCACCACGAGCCGCGGCCGCAAGATCATCGCCCGGGCGATGGCGATGCGCTGCCGCTGCCCGCCCGAGAATTCATGCGGATAGCGTTCCATCATCGCCGGGTCGAGCCCGGTCTCGGCCATGATCTCGGCCACCATCTCGCGCCGGTTGCGGCCGGGCTCGAGGCCATGCACGGTCAGCCCCTCGGCGATGATCTGCTCGACCGTCATCCGCGGAGAGAGCGCGCCGAACGGGTCCTGGAAGACGATCTGCATGTCGCGGCGCAGGGGTCGCAGCGCCCGCGCCTGCCAGTGCGAGATCTCCTGCCCGGCGAAGGTGATCGGCCCCTCGCTCTCGATCAGGCGCATCAGGGCAAGGGCGAGCGTGGTCTTGCCCGACCCCGACTCCCCGACGATGCCCAGCGTCTCGCCGGCGCGCACGCTCAGCGTCGCGTCGTTCACCGCCTTCACATGGCCCACGGTGCGGCGCAGGAGCCCGCGCTTGACCGGGAACCAGACCTTGAGGTGATCGGCCTTCAACAGCTCCGCCGCATCCGCCGGCACCGGCTCGGCCCGGCCCGTCGGCTCGGCCGCCAGCAGCTTGCGGGTATAGGGGTGCTGCGGGTTGGCAAAGATCTCGGCCGCCGGGCCCTGCTCGACGATCTCGCCCTGGCTCATCACGCAGACCCGGTCGGCGATGCGCCGCACCACCCCCAGATCGTGCGAGATGAACAGCAGCGACATTCCCTCCTCGGCCTTCAGCTCGGCCAGAAGCTCGAGGATCTGCGCCTGGATGGTGACGTCGAGTGCGGTCGTGGGCTCGTCGGCGATCAGCAGGTCAGGCCCGTTCGCCAGCGCCATCGCGATCATCACGCGCTGGCGCTGCCCGCCCGAGAGCTGATGCGGGTAATCGGCAAGCCGGGTCTCGGGCTCGGGGATGCCGACGCGGGTCAGCAGTTCGAGGATGCGGGCGCGCGCCTCGGGGCCGCTCAGCCCCTGATGCAGCGCGAGGCTCTCGCCGATCTGCTTCTCGATCGTGTGCAGCGGGTTGAGCGAGGTCATCGGCTCCTGGAAGATGAAGCTGATGTCATTGCCCCGCACCCGGCGCAGCTCGGCCTCGGGCGCGCCGATCATCTCGGCGCCGGCATAGCGCACCGAGCCCTCGAGCACCGCGTTCGGCCCCAGAAGGGCCACCGTCGACAGCGCCGTCACCGACTTGCCGGACCCGGACTCGCCCACCAGCGCCACGGTCTCGCCCTTGTTCACGGCAAAGCTGACCCCCTTCACCGCGGGCACAAGCCGGCCGTCGGCGCGGAAGGAGATGCGCAGGTTCTCGACCTGGAGGACGGGGGTCATTTGAACACCTTTCTGGGGTCGAAGGCGTCCCGCACGCCCTCGAACACGAAGACGAGCAGCGAAAGCATGATCGAGAAGGTGAAGAAGGCGGTGAAGGCAAGCCAGGGCGCCTGCAGGTTCTGCTTGCCCTGCAGCGCCAGTTCGCCCAGCGACGGCGCGGAACTCGGCAGGCCATAGCCGAGGTAGTCGAGCGAGGCGAGGGTCGAGATCGCGCCGGTGATGACGAAGGGCAGCATCGTCAGGGTCGCCACCATCGCATTGGGCAGGATGTGGCGGAACATGATGACCCGGTCGGCAACGCCAAGCGCGCGGGCGGCACGCACGTATTCGAAGTTGCGCGCGCGCAGGAACTCGGCCCGCACCACGCCGGTCAGCGCCGGCCAGCCGAAGAGGATGACGATGAAGACCAGCAGCCAGAAGCCGCGCCCGAGGATCGCGAAGAGGATGATGATCACGTAAAGCGAGGGGGTCGAGGACCAGATCTCGAGCAGGCGCTGCAAGATCAGGTCGGTGCGGCCGCCGAAATAGCCCTGCACCGCGCCCGCCGCGATCCCCACCACCGAGGAGATCGAGGTGACGATCAGCGCAAACAGCACCGAGGTGCGGAAGCCGTAGATCACCCGGGCGAGCACGTCGCGCGCGGTGTCGTCGGTGCCCAGCCAGTGCTGTGCATCAGGGGCGGACGGCGCGGCGCCGACGTTGTTGATGGTGCGGTAATGGTAGGGGATCGGCGGCCAGATCATCCAGCCGCGCTCGATTTTCTCGCCGCCGACAGTGCCGGTGGTCTTCGCCTCGGCCATCGTCTCCTCGGGCGTGTCCCAGCATTCCTCGCGCCCGCCGGTGACGATCAGGCATTGCACCGAGGGGTCGCGATAGATCGCCTCGGTGCGGAAATCGCCGCCGAAGGCGGTTTCCGGGTAGAAGCGATAGGCCGGCACGAAGACCTCGCCGCGATAGCGCACGAGGATCGGCTTGTCGTTCGCGATCACCTCGGCAAAGAGCGACAGCACGAAGAGCGTGGCGAACAGCACCAGCGACCAGAAGGCGCGGCGGTTGGCGCGGAAGTTGCGCCAGCGCCGGGCGTTCAGCGGCGACAGGATCATCAGCCGGCCCTCCGCTCGAAGTCGATGCGCGGATCGACGAAGACATAGGTCAGGTCGCTGAGGATGCCGACGACCAGCGAGATCAGTCCGAACACATAGAGCGTGCCGAAGATCACCGGATAATTGCGCTCGACCGCCGCCTGGAAGCCCAGAAGCCCCAGCCCGTCGAGCGAGAAGATCGTCTCGACGATGATCGAGGAGCCGAAGAAGACGCCGAGGAAGGTGGCCGGGAAGCCCGCGATCACGATCAGCATGGCGTTGCGGAAGACGTGGCCATACAGCACCTTGCGCTCGCTCAGCCCTTTCGCCCGCGCGGTCATCACATATTGCTTGTTGATCTCGTCGAGGAAGGAGTTCTTCGTCAGCAGCGTCATCGTGGCAAAGCCCGAGATCGTCATCGCCACCGTCGGCAGGGTGATGTGCCACAGGTAGTCGAGCGCCTTGCCCGCCATGCTGAGGCTGTCGAAATTGTCCGAGGTCAGGCCGCGCAGCGGGAAGATCTTCCAGAAGCTGCCGCCGGCGAACAGAACCATCAGCATCACCGCGAACAGGAACGACGGGATCGCATAGGCGACGACGATCGCCCCCGAGGTCCATGTGTCGAAGGGCGAGCCGTCCTTCACCGCCTTGCGGATGCCAAGCGGGATCGAGATCAGATAGGCGAGCAGCGTCGACCACAGCCCGAGCGAGATCGACACCGGCATCTTCTCGAGCACCAGCTCGACCACGGTCTTGTTGTGGAAGAAGCTCTTGCCGAAATCGAAGGTTAGGTAATCGCCCATCATCGTGACGAAGCGCCGCCAGGCCGGGATCTTTTCCTTGCTGCAGGCGGGGTTCTTCAGGTCGGGCGCCACCCCCTCGGGGCAGGTGATCCGCGCAAAGCCCATCTGCACCTCGAGCTGCGCCAGCAGCTCGGGCGAGATGCCGCGCGCGCCCTGATAGCCGCCGTCCTCGACGCCGCCCTGCCCCTGCGTGCCGGCGTCGCCGCCGCCCGAGAGGTTGCGCATCGTGTCCGCCTCGCCCTGCACGCGCGCGACGATCTGCTCGATCGGCCCGCCGGGGACGAATTGCGTCAGCGTGAAGTTGATCAGCATGATCCCGAACAGCGTCGGAATCACCAGAAGCAACCGCCGCAGAATATAGGCACCCATGCCTGCCCGCCCTTTCGTGCCGCCTGTTGGCTCAGAACGCCCCGGCCGCTTTCAGCTTTTCGCCCTTTTCGGCGTTGTACCACCAGAAGTCCAGTTCGCCGAGCGCATGCGGCGGCAGCGCGGCGGGGTGCTCGTACATGTCGTAATAGGCGACGGTGTAGCTCGCCTTGAACCATTGCGGCACCCAGAAGTGGAAGGCGCGCAGGGCCCGGTCAAGTGCATGCACACGCGGCGTCAGCTCGTCTTGCGTCTGCGCCTCCTCGACCAGCCGCACCAGCCCGTCGATGCCCGGGTTCGCAAGCCCCATGGCGTTGAACGCATCCCCCGCCCCGGCCGACCCGAAATACTGCTGCAGATCGGCGCCCGGGATCTCATTTTGGCCAAGCGAGGTGGTGATCATGTCATAGTCATGCGAGCGGCGCCGGTTCTCGTATTGCGCGTCGTCCACCCGCGCCATCGCGGCGTCGACGCCAAGCGCGCGCAGGTTCTCGACATAGGGATTGATGACTCGGTCGAAGCTCTGGTCGTCGTTCAGGATCTCGACCTTCAGCGTCTCGCCCTTCGCATTGCGCCGCATCCCGTCGTCGGCCACCGGCCAGCCCGCCGCATCCAGCAGCGCCGCCGCCTTGCGCAGGTTGCCGCGGTCAAGCTGGCGCTTGCCGGACACCGGCGCCATCGCCACCGGATCGGTCAGCACCCCTTCGGGCAGATCGGCGGCGAAGGGTTTCAGGATCTCGGCCTCTTCGGGCGTGGGCGTGCCGGTCGCGGCCAGCGGCGAGTTCTCCCAGATCGAGTTCACCCGCGCGTAAAGCCCATAGAACAGCGTCTCGTTCGACCATTCGAAGTTGAACATCAGCCCGAGCGCCTCGCGCACGCGGATGTCCTTGAACCGCTCGCGCCGCAGGTTGATGGCAAAGGCCTGTCCCGAGGCGACATTGCCATTCGGCAGTTCCGCCTTCACCACCTGCCCCTTGGTCAGCGCCGGGAAGTCATAGCCCGTCGCCCAGGCAAGCGAGCTCGCCTCGTTGCGGAAGGTATAGCTGCCGGCCTTGAAGCCCTCGAAGGCGGCCTGATAATCGCCGTAATACTCGACGCGGATCTTGTCGAAGTTGTAGCGCCCGACGTTGATCGGCAGTTTCGCGCCCCAATAGGCCGGGTTGCGCTTCCACACCACGGTGCGGCCGTTCTTGGCGCTGTCGAACATGTAGGGGCCCGAGCCGATCAGCGCCGCCTGCGAGGATTTCGCCAGGTCGATGCCGTCGCGCGCGAACTCCGCCTTCGAGAACACCGGCAGCCCGCCCGCCGACTGGATGATGTCGCGCCGAGGAGAGCCCGGCACGAAGGTGAACTTCACCCGTTTCGGATCGAGCACCTCGACCGAGGCGATCTGCTGCGCCACCACCGCGCGGAAGCTCGACAGCCCCTTGTCGCGCAGCTGCTCGTAGGAAAAGAGCACGTCCTCGGTGGTCAGCGGCGTGCCATCCGAGAAGGTGATGCCGTCGCGCAGGGTGAAGATCACCCAATCCTTCGAGGCCGGGTATTCGAGGCTTTCGCACAGCAGGCAATAGGCCTCGCCCACGGTGTCGTCGGTGCCGGTCAGCATCGATTCCTGCGAGATCGAGGACAGCGCCGCCGCCCGCCCCTCGAGCGTGTAGGGGTTGAAGTTGTCGAAGCCCCCCGGCGCCCATTCCGAGATCTCGCCGCCCTTCGGCGCCTCGGGATTGACGTAATCGAGATGGGCGAAATCGGGGCCGTATTTCAGATTGCCCAGCGTCGAGATCGCCGTGGCGGTGATCGTCTCCTCGGCCCGGGCCCCGGCCGCGACCCCCGCCCAGAGCGCCGCGCCCAGCAGCAGTGCCCCGACCATCCGTCCCGCACCATTGCCCTGCATCCGCCGCACCGCGACCACCGATCCCGTCATCCGTCTCTCCCGTATCTTGCCCGCCCAGCTAAAAGGGCATCGCGCCGGGGTGCAAGTTGCAACTGCGTGAGAGCATGGCAAAAGGGCCGCCCCCGCGGGACGGCCCTTCCGGAATGCGATCCGATCGGCCTTTCGGCGATCAGTTGCTCAGGCTTTTCAGATAGGTGATGACGTTGTTGCGATCTTCCGCCTTGGGCAGACCGGCGAAGGACATCTTGTTGCCCGGGATGTAGTCCTTCGGACCGCTCAGCCAGTCGTTCAGCGCCTCGAGCGTCCATTCGCCGCCATGCGCCTTGAGCGCGTCGGAATAGCCGAAGCCCTCGACCGAGGCGACCGGACGGCCGACGACGCCGTCAAGATGCGGGCCGGTGGCGTTGGTGCCGTCGACCTTGTGGCAGGCCTTGCACTTGCCGAAGACCTTGGCGCCCTTCTCGGCATCGCCCTCGCCCAGCACGATCTGGACCTCTTCCACCGGCGCCGCGGCGGCCGCGTCACCGCCGCCCGCGCCACCCGGCGCGGCGGTCATCATCGCGACCTCGGTGCCGTCGGCCGCGACATGCGTGCCGGAGACGAGCGAGAACAGCTTGCCCGAGGCGCCATTGGCGACGAGGAAGAACAGGAAGGCGCCCAGCACGCCGCCCGCAGCCTTGGTGATCGTGGTCGAATTGAGCATGACTCGCCCCTGAGTTTCTCTGTCCAGTTGCCGGCACTTACCCGGTTTGCCCCCTTCCTTTCAAGATTTTTTGAAGAAAGCCCTGAATTCGGCGCCTTTTGTCGCGCCCGGGCGCGTTTTCGGCTGCCCCGTCGGCGCGATCCGGCTTTTCCTGTGCGCGCGCGCGGTATAGGCAGACCGCAGCTGCAGACGGAGGAACCAATGAGCATTCAGCGCAAAGGCGTGATCGCATTCCAGGGCGAACCGGGCGCCTATTCGCACGAGGCCTGCCGCGAGGCGCGCCCGGACATGGAGGCCCTCCCCTGCAACACCTTCGAGGAGGTGATCGAAGCGGTGCGCCGGGGCGATGCCGATCTCGCGATGCTGCCGGTCGAGAACTCGACCTATGGCCGCGTCGCCGACATCCACCGTCTCCTGCCCGAATCCGGGCTGCACATCCTTGACGAGCTTTTCGTGCGGGTGCGGATCTGCCTGATGAGCGTGCCGGGCCGCAAGCTCGACGAGATCACCGACGTGCGCGCGCATCTGGTGCTGTTGCCGCAATCGGCGCGCTTCCTGCGCGAGCATGGCATCACGGGGCATGCTGCCGCCGACAGCGCCGGTGCCGCGGCGGATCTGGCGCGCAGCCAGGCCCCGGGCGAAGGCGTGCTGGCCTCGGCCCTTGCCGCCGAGATCTATGGCCTAGAAGTGCTCGCCCATGACATCGAGGACCACGCCCACAACACAACCCGATTCCTGGTGATGGGGCGCGAGCCCGACCTGAAGCGGCGCGGCCACGGCCGGATGATGACCACCTTCGTGTTCCGCGTGCGCAACATCCCGGCCGCGCTTTATAAGGCGCTTGGCGGCTTCGCGACGAATGGCGTGAACATGACCAAGCTCGAAAGCTACATGGTCGACGGCAATTTCACCGCGACGCAGTTCTATGCCGACGTCGAGGGCCACCCCGACGACAGCAACCTGCGTCTCGCACTCGACGAGCTCGACTATTTCACCTCGAACATGGCGTTGCTCGGCGTCTATCCGGCCGACCCGCGCCGCCACGGCTGAGCCTGCGGCGCCACCCCGTCGCGGGCGCCAGACCGCGCCGCCGCGAAGCGCGTGTAGAGCGCGGCACCGAACGTTGCGACGCGCTCTTCGAAGCTGCGATCGAGCCGGCTGCGGCCGAGCTTTGCCGATTGCAGCAGCAACCGAGCGCCCAGCGTGCGCGGCCGCGCGTCGAGCATCACATGCAGCCGCGAGCGCCCGGGCGCGAGCACGGTGATCTGCAGCGAGAGCAGCAGCTCGAAGCCATGTGACTTGCCGCTGTAGTCGATCGCCGCGGGGCGTTCGAAGCGGATGATCTCGGCGGTCAGCTGGCGCAACCGGCCGCGGAAGTGAAAGCCGACATCCCACGACATCCCCGGCCCCGGCACCGCGCGCGCATCGATCCGGCGCAGGCTGACGCCCCGGCGCCGCGCCGCATGCTCGAAGGAGGCAAAGTCGGCGATCTGGTCGAAGACAAACTCCGCCGGGGCGGCGATGTCGACACGGCTGGAGAACTTCATGCCGGGGTTCCTTGAACGGTCGCTGCCCGGTGGGCTCGGGCGAAATGAATATGGGGGCAGCGTGCAGTCAATGCAGCCGGTCTGCAAGCCACTGCCGCAGCATCCAGCCCGCAATTGCCCCCGAGCGTGGCGCACGGATCACGGGATCGGCACCGGCAAAGACTGCCGCGAGCCGCTCGCGGCTGATCCAGAGCGCATCCTCGATCTCGGCCGGATCGCAGGTGATCTCGGTGCTCACGGCCTCGGCGGCGCAACCGATCATCAGCGAGGCCGGGAAGGGCCAGGGCTGCGACACCAGCAGCCGCACCGGCCCGACCTGCACCGCGGTTTCCTCGAACACCTCGCGACGGACGGCGGATTCGACCGGCTCGCCCGGCTCCATGAAGCCCGCGAGACAGGAATACATCCCCTCGGGCCAGCCCGGCGATCGGCCAAGCAGCACCGAATTGCCGTGGGTCACGCACATGATGACGCATGGATCGGTGCGCGGGAAATGCTGCGCTCCGCAGGCCGGGCAGACCCGCTGCCAGCCGGCAAGGGCAGGCGTGCTCGCCGCGCCGCAGGCCGAGCAGAAGCCATGCGTGCCGTGCCAGTTCAGCAGCGCCCGCGCCGTCGCCGCAAGCTCCGCCGCGCGCGGGTCGAGCCTCATCATCGCGCCGCGCAGGTCGGCGAAGGCCGCCCCCGCCGGCAGATCCGGGTGGTGCTGCGCGCTGTCATCGAAGAAGGCACCGAAATCGGGCTCGGGCCCCTCGGGCACCCAGGGCGAGATATCGGCGGCAAAAACCGGCACGCCGGTGGAAAGGCCGAGGAAGATCAACCCGCCCGCCGCGTGCGACAGCAGCGCCGCCCCCGGCGCGAGCCCGGCAAGCCCCGCACCGAGCGCCGGATCGGCCGGTGATTCCGCACCCGCCAGCAGCGGCCGGCCGCGCCAGAACGGCACGATCCGGGCGGCAGGATCCACCGCCATCCGGGCAAGCGCCGCGGCATCGCCGCGCAGAGAGGCCGCGCGATCGAGCCCCGAGCCCGCAAAGGCAAGGCCCGGGCGGGCATCGACCGCCATCACGGCGGCATCGGAACGGACATCTGGGGAACGGGCGTCTGACATGGGGGCTCCGGCACGGCGCGGAACGGCCTGCCCCGCGCCTTCCTTTTGCCATGCGGCAGCGATGAAAGGCCAGTGGCGTTGCGCCTCCGCATCATCGCCCGGGCGCCCCCGGCCCGCCCGAAAAGGCGCAACCGGTGGTTGAAACTCGGAAAATTCTGCTTAGGCTGGCACTCCGTCGTTCCGGTCGCCGACGCATTTTGTGGCTCCGGGGCGATATCGGAAGGGATCGGACATGACACGAACGGCAGAGCGGGAGGCTTCGGACGGTGCGGAAGCGGGCCGGGTGCTGCTGCGCGTGCTGGCGACGACCGATGTGCACGGCTATCTGCGCAGCCACGATTACGGCCAGGATCAGCCCGGCACCGACTGTGGCCTGACCCGGATCGCGAGTCTGGTGCAGGCAGCACGCACCGAGGTGGCGAACACGCTGCTCTTCGACAATGGCGACATCTTGCAGGGCACGCCGCTCGTCGATCACTGGGCGCGGCGCGGACTGCACCCGGGCGAGGTGCACCCGGTCTTCGAGATAATGAACGTGCTCGGTTACGACGCCGGCACGATCGGCAACCACGAGTTCAACTTCGGCCTCGACTACCTCTGCCGCGCGATCGAGGGGGCGGGCTTTCCGCTCGTCTGTGCCAATGCGGTGCGGCGCGCCGGGGCGACGCCGCTCGAGGACGAGACGCTGCTGCCACCCTGGGCGATCCTCGAGCGCGCGCTGACCGATGCGGAGGGGCAGCTCCATCGGCTGAAGATCGGGGTGATCGGCTTCGTGCCGCCGCAGATCCTGATGTGGGACCGGCTGCAGCTCGAGGGCCGGCTGAGCGTGCGCGGCATCGATGAGGCGGCGCGCGCCCATGTGCCGGCGCTGCGCGCGGCGGGGGCCGATGTCGTCATCGCCCTCGCCCATACCGGGATCGAGCCGCACCTGCCCCCGGGCCTGCCCGACCGGGCGACCGAGCATGCCGCCGTGCCGCTTGCCGCCGTGCCCGGGATCGATGCGCTGATCTGCGGCCACAGCCACCTGTCCTTCCCCGGCCCCGACACCGCCGCGACCGAGGTCGTCGATCCCCGGCGCGGCCTGCTCCACGGCAAACCCGCGGTGATGCCGGGCCGCTGGGGCTCGCATCTCGGCGTGATCGACCTGGCGCTCGCCCCGGACGGCGCCGGCGGCTGGGGGGTGGTCGACAGCCGCGCCGCGCTGCGCCCGGTGCTTGAGGCCGCCACCGGCCGGCCGGTGCCCGAAGCCCCCGCCCTCGTCGCCCGGCTCGCCCCGGCGCATGAGGAGGTGATCTGCGAATTGTCGCAGCCGGTCACCCGGCTCGCCGGACCGATCCAGAGCTTCTTCTCGATGATCGCCCCCGACGCCGGGCTGAGCCTGATCGCCGCGGCGCAGACTGCCCATGTCCGCGCCCGCCTTGCCGGCCGGCCCGAGGCGGCGCTGCCGGTGCTGGCCGCGGTAGCGCCGGGAAAATGCGGCGGGCGCGGCGGCCCGGGCTTTTTCACCGACATCCCCGCCGGGCCGCTCTCGCGCCGCCATGTGCTCGAGATGAGCCTGTTCCCGAACACTGCCACGGCCGTGCTGGTGCGCGGCGCCCAGCTTGCCGACTGGCTCGAGCGCGCGGCCTGCGTCTTCGCCACCATCACCCCGGGACAAGCCGACCAGCCGCTGCTCGCCCCGGCCTTCCCCTGCTACAACTTCGACGTGCTCGCCGGGCTGAGCTACGAGATCGACCTCAGCCACCCGGCCCGCTTCGCCCCCGACGGCAGCCTCGCCGCCGACAGCCGCCGCATCCGCGACCTGCGCCACGCCGGCCGCCCGGTCGACCCGACCGCCGCATTCGTGATCGCCACGAACAGCTATCGCAGCGCGGGCGCGGGCGGCTTTCCTGGCGCGGCGGAGGGGGCGATCGATCTCGGCCCGCCGAAAAGTTCACGCGCCGTGCTGTTTGAGCTGCTGGAACGGCACAGCCCCCTGCGGCCGGTGGCCGAACCGGTCTGGCGCTTTGCCCCGATCCCGGGCGCAAGCGCACTCCTCGAAACCTCGCCGCGCGCTGCCGGACGTCTGGCCGAGGCCGGCCCCGCCGCCGCGCGGCTTGAGGAACTCGGCCTGAACGCCGCCGGCTTTCTTCAGATTCGGGTGCATTTCTGACCAGATTGCGCAAAGTCTTTCATCAGATGCGCAAAATTAAGGCCAATCATGGGTGATCGGTCAAAATTTGACCACTCATCCCATATCTGCCGCGACGTGCGGCGCATGGCGCATTCCCCCCGCCCGACGGATGGGCGCAGGATCGGCCCGACCTCAGAACCGGGAGTTTGACCGACATGTTTCACCGCACCCTGACGGGACTGGCCGCCGCCGCAACGGTGCTGGGCTTCACCGCCCCCGCGCTTTACGCCGAAACCACCGTGCCTTTCGCCCTCGACTGGAAGTTCGAGGGCCCCGCCGCGCCCTACACGCTGGCCGTCGACAAGGGGTTCTACAAGGCCGAGGGCCTCGATGTGCAGGTGACCGAGGGCGCGGGCTCGCTCGACGCGATCCCGAAAGTGGCGACCGGTGCCTTCCCGCTCGGCTTCACCGACATCAACTCGCTGATGAAATTCCTCGACCAGAACCCCGGCGCCCCGGTCACCGCGGTGATGATGGTCTATGACAAGCCCGCCTTCGCCGTCGTCGGCCGCAAGTCGCTCGGCATCGAGACGCCGAAGGACCTTGAGGGCAAGGCGCTCGGCGCGCCGCCGCCGGACGGGGCCTGGGCGCAGTTCCCGATCTTCGCCAAGGAACAGGGCCTCGACATGTCGAAGATCACCGTCGAGCCGGTGGGCTTCCCGGTGCGCGAGCCGATGCTGGCCGAGGGCAAGGTCGCCGCGATCACCGGCTTCTCCTTCACCTCGACGCTGAACGCCGAACGGCTCGGCGTGCCGGCCGACGATCTGACCGTGCTGCTGATGGCCGATTACGGCGTCGCGCTCTACGGCAACGCGATCATCGTCAACACCGACTGGGCGAAGGCCCACCCCGAGATGGTGACGGGCTTCCTGCGCGCCACCGCGAAGGGCTGGAAAGAGGCGATCGCCGCCCCCGCCGCCGCGGTCGAGACGCTGGTGAAACGCAACCCGGCCGCCGATGCGGGGCTCGAGACCAAGCGCCTCGAGCTTGCCATCGCCGGCAACGTGCTGACCGACTACGTCAAGGAGCACGGCATGGGCAACGTCGACACGGCCCGTTTTGCCAAGTCGATCGAACAGCTCGGCACCACCTACGAGTTCAAGACCACGCCCGAGGCGAAGACCTTCTTCGACGCCGAATACCTGCCCACCGACGGCAGCCTGATGCTGCAATGACCGGACCGGGGGCCTTCGGGCCCCCGTCCTCGCTCAAGGTGGGACCATGCAGAAATTCATCGACATCCGCGGCGTGAAACACGCCTACAAGACGAAGAACGGCCTGCTGCCCGTTCTCGACGGGCTCGACGTGGGCGTGGGCGAAGGCGAGTTCTGCGCCGTCGTCGGCCCCTCGGGCTGCGGCAAGTCCACGCTGACCCGGCTTGTCTCGGGGCTGATGCGCCCCGACGAGGGCGCGGTGATCCTCGACGGGCAGGAGGTGTCGAGCCCGCGCAAGACCGTGGGCATGGCATTCCAGAACCCGGTGATGCTCGAATGGCGCACGATCCTCGAGAACGTGATGCTGCCGCTCGAGATCGTCGCGCCGGGCATGGGCCGGGCCGAGAAGGAGGCACGCGCCACCCATCTGCTCGAGATGGTCGGGCTGAAGGGGTTCGAGAAGAAGCGCCCGTCGGAGCTGTCTGGCGGCATGCGTCAGCGCGCCTCGCTGTGCCGCGCGATCGTGCACAAGCCGCAGGTGCTGATCATGGACGAACCCTTCGGCGCGCTCGACAACTTCACCCGCGAGGACCTGTGGCAGACGATGCGCGACCTGCGCGCGGCAGAGCCCTTCACCTGCATCCTCATCACCCATGACCTGCGCGAAAGCGTGTTCCTCGGCGATCAGGTGATCGTGCTCTCGGGCCGCCCGGCCAGGACGCAATACGTGCTTGATGTCGACCTGCCGGCCGACCGCACGATCGACATTCTCTATGAACCGAAGGCGGTCGCGATGCTGCACCTTCTGCGCGAGCAGATCCGCATCGCCCAGGGCCGCGACGGAGACCTGCACTGATGGACCGCGCTCAGAAAATCCTCGTGCCGCTCGCGGCGATCGTGATCTTCCTCGTGCTGTGGGAGTTCGTCGTCTGGGTGAACGGCTGGCCCGATTACAAGATGGCCGCGCCCTCGGACCTGCCGCCGGCGTTCTGGAAGTTCCACACCCTGTTCCTGACCATGGGCTGGCAGACGCTGTGGCGCACCGTGCTGGGGCTCGCGCTCGCCGTCGTCTTCGGCACCTTCCTCGGCATGGTGATGGGGTTCTCGAAGATCGCCCGCGACGGGCTCTACCCCCTGCTCGTCGGCTTCAACGCGATCCCGAAGGCGACGCTGGTGCCGGTGATTGCGCTGATCTTCATCGGCCAGCATGATTTCAACACCGTGCTGATGGCCTTCCTGATCTCGTTCTTCCCGATCGCGGTCTCGGTCGGCATCGGGCTCAGCACGCTCGAACCCGAATACCGCGACATCCTCGCCGCCCTCGGCGCCTCGAAGTTCACGATCTTCCGCAAGATCGCCCTGCCGAAGACCCTGCCCGAGTTCTTCGGCGCGCTGAAGGTCGCGGTGACGCTCGCCTTCATCGGCACCAACCTCGTCGAGATCGTCAGCCCGCATGGCAAGGGGCTCGGCGCGCTGTTCCTGTCGGGGCAGACGAACTCGGACTATCCGCTGATGTTCGCGGTGCTGATCGCCCTCGCCGTGCTCGGCATCGTGCTCTACTACGCCGTCGTCGCGCTCGAGAAGATCTTCGCCGGCTGGGCCGAGCGCAGCCCGGGCTGACCCCCCTGCGCTTCCAATCGCCCGAAATATCCCGGGGGTGAGGCCGAAGGCCGAGGGGCAGCGCCCCCTCCCTGCCCTGTCGCCAGAGCCCAGCTTGCAAGGCCGCGCCCCCCGCGCTAGGGGCAGGGATCTGCCCCCGGCACCAAGGTGTGCAATGTCCCTGCCGATCTTCTTCGCGGTGCTGGCCGCGGCCCTGCTGCATGCGCTGTGGAACGCCCTCGTCCGCCTTGGCGGCTCCAAGATCCGGGCGATGGCGATGCTGTCGCTGGCCGAGGCGGGCGTGGGGCTTGCGATCGTGCTGGCCCGCCCGCTCCCCGCCGCCGAGGCCTGGCCCTGGCTGATCGCCTCCTGCGGCTTGCAGGTCGCCTACAAGACCTTCCTCGCCCATGCCTATGAGGCGGGCGATCTGAGCCGGGTCTATCCGCTCTCGCGCGGCACCGCGCCGATGCTGGTGGCGATCGTCTCGGCGCTCTTCGCGATCGACCCGATCGCACCCGCGGGCTACCTCGGCGTCGCGGTGCTGGCCTCGGGGATCCTCTTCATGGCGCATGGCGTCTTCACCGATGGCGAAAGCCGGCGGCTTCTGCCCTTCGCCCTGGGCGCCGCGCTGTCCACGGCCAGCTATACCCTCGTCGACGGCATCGGCGCGCGGGTCTCGGGCGATGCGGCGGGCTATGTCGGCTGGCTGATGATGGGCAGCGGGCTCATCTTCGCCCTGGCGGCCCCGGCCTGGCGCGGCCCGGCGATGCTGCGGGGCTCGGCGCGCGACTGGCTCTTCGCCGCGCTCGGCGCCGCGGCCTCCTACGGCGCCTATGCGATCTCGATCTGGGCGATGACCCGCGCGCCGATCGCCCTGGTCGCGGTGCTGCGCGAGACCTCGATCCTGTTTGCGGTGCTGATCGGCTGGCTCGTCTTCCACGAGCGGATGACGCGCACGAAGGCGGTGGCGGCGGCGCTGATCGTGACGGGCGTTGTCCTGACCCGGCTTTAGGCGGCGCGGCGCTCGGGCACGATCTGCTGCACGATGCCGACGAAGAGCAGATAGACCGAGGTCACCACCAGCCCCCAATGCGCCCAGCTTTGCGGGTGGAAATGCACCATCGCCGCCCAGGCGGCGAACACCGTCCAGGCGAGCGACATCGGCAGCGACAGCGTGCGCCAGCGTTTCGTGCGGGTCGGGTGGATGAATTTCAGCGGGAAGAACATCCCCACCGCCAGCACCAGCACCACGCCGAGGATGACATAGTAATCGGGCTTCAGCGCGAACAGCACCAGCACCACCATGTTCCAGCACGCGGGAAAGCCCGAGAAGGAATTATCCTTCGTCTTCATCCGGGTATCGGCGAAATAGATGACGCTCGCATAGGTGATGGCGATGATCGCGAGCCAGCCGGTCCAGCCCGGCAGCAGGCCGGACTTGAACAGCGCATAGGCCGGCACGAAGACATAGGTCAGATAGTCGACGATCAGGTCCATCAGCACGCCGTCATAGGTCGGGCAGTTGTGCTTGACGTCGTAATGGCGGGCCAGCGGCCCGTCGATGCCGTCGACGACCAGCGCGACGACCAGCCACAGGAACATCAGCGACCACTTCTGCTCGACGGCGGCCAGCATGGCAAGCATCGACAGCACGGCGCCGGTGGCGGTGAGCAGATGCACGGAAAGGGCTTTGAGACGGATGTTCATGCGGGCCTTCCTGCCGCAATCGGGCCAAGGGTGCAAGCCTCGCCTCACCTCGCGTCAGCAATTGGCCGAACCGTTGCCGCGCCCCCTCAGGCGCGGGGATGCGCGGCCTGATAGACCTGCATCAGCCGCGCCGTGTCGACCGCGGTATAGACCTGCGTCGTCGCCAGGCTGGCGTGGCCCAGAAGTTCCTGGATCGCGCGCAGATCGCCGCCCGCGGCCAGCAGATGGGTGGCAAAGCTGTGGCGCAGCGCATGCGGCGTCGCCGTCGCCGGCAGGCCAAGCGCATTGCGCGCAAGCTCCATCGCCTTCTCGATCTGGCGCGGGTTCAGCGCGCCGCCGCGCACGCCGCGGAACAGCGGTGCCTGCGCCTCGACCGGCCAGGGGCAGAGCCGCACATACTCGGCCACTGCGGCACGCGCGGCCGGCAGCACCGGCACCAGCCGCTCCTTGTCGCCCTTGCCGCGGATGCGCAGCACCTCGGGCAGCGGATGGGCGGCGCCGGTGAGCCCGAGCGCCTCGGAAATGCGCAGCCCGCAGCCGTAAAGCAGCGTCACCACCGCCGCGTCGCGCGCCGCGACCCAAGGTTCCATCGCCTGCAGCTCGACCTGCTCGATCACCGCCTTCGCCGCATCGACGGCAAGCGGCCGCGGCAGCTTGCGGCTGTATTTCGGCGCGCGCGCCGACAGCACATGGGTGGCATCGAACCCCTCGCGGTCGGACAGCCAGCGGATGAAGCTTTTCACCGAGGACAGTGCCCGGGCGAGCGAGCGCGCCGAAAGCCCCCGCCCCCGCTCATACGCCATCCAGGCCCGCATGTCGGATTGCCCGAGCGCGCCAAGCCGCGCCAGCCCGAGACTTTCGCCGTGATGGGCGTGCAGGAAGCCCAGAAAGCCTGCCACATCGGTGCGATAGGCGGCGATCGTGTGCTCGGAGGCGCCGTCGAGCGCCCGCATCTGGTCAAGCCAGCGCGCCAGTGCATCGCCTGTCGCGGGCGAAAAGCCCGGCTGGGTCATGCCAGCCAGCGGCGCATCGCGCGCTCGAAGACCGCGCCGAAGAAGCCCAGAAGGTCGGTGCCCTGCGTCGGCTTGAACTGATGCGGGTCCTCGGCGCCGAAGACCAGCATGCCCGGCAGCCGCCCCGCGCCCAGATCGAGTGCCAGCGCCGCTTCCGAGCGGATCCAGGCCGCCGCCTCGCCATAGATCGCCTCGGATTGCGGCTGGCACTGGCGCAGCACCACCTGCCGCGGCTGGCCGCCGCGCGCGGGGCGCATGTATTCGGCGACGAAGCCCGGCTCGGCCACGCACAGCACCTCGCCCAGCCGGCGCAGGACCGCATCCTCGCCGCCATGCTGGCTTTCGAGCACCAGCCGCACCGTGTCGACGCGCAGCACCTCGGCGACCTCGGTCGTGAGGTTCTTGAGGAAGGCCTCGAAATCGACGGGATCGAGCAGCGCCAGCACCGCGCGATGGATCTGATTGGTGCCCGCCAGATTCTCATAGGCTGCGGCGATCACCGAGCGATGCGTATCCTCGAGCCGGTCGAGCCGCCGCTCGAGCCGCGCCATGGCGACGCCGCGCAGGTCGACGATGTTCGCCCCCATCGCGCGCTCGTTCGCGGCGACAAGCGCGCGCATCAGGTCGCGGTCCTCGAGGATCACGTCGGGATCGGAAATGATCTTGTCGCGCAGCTGCTGCGCGAATGCGGTGTCGCTCATGCCTGTCTCGTGCCCGGTGGTTCGCGGTCTTTTGCGCGATCCTACACGCGATCGTGGTCAATTGCAGGTGAATTCTGTCCCCGGACCACGGCGCCGAAACGAAAACGGCCCGCCGAGACGGCGGGCCGGTGCACGGGATCTGCGGCTCGGATCAGACGATCTTCTGCCCGGTCTTCGCCCAGTCCTTGAGGAACTGGTCGAGCCCTTTGTCGGTCAGCACGTGGTTCGCCATCGCCTTGATCACGGCGGGCGGCGCGGTGATCACGTCGGCGCCGATCTTCGCGCATTCGGTGATGTGGTTCACGTTGCGGATCGAGGCGGCCAGGATTTCCGTCTTGTAATCGTAGTTGTCATAGATCGTGCGGATGTCGTCGATCAGCTCGACACCGTCGAGGTTGATGTCGTCGAGACGGCCGATGAAGGGCGAGACGAAGCTCGCCCCGGCCTTCGCCGCGAGGATCGCCTGCGCGGCCGAGAAGCACAGCGTGACGTTGACCATGTGGCCTTCGGATGCGAAAGCCTTGCAGGCGGTCAGGCCATCCCAGGTGAGCGGCACCTTGATCGCGATGTTGGAGGCGATCTTGGCAAGCTTCAGACCTTCGGTGATCATGTCCTTGGCCTCGGTGGCCACGACCTCGGCCGAGACCGGGCCCGAAACCATGTCGCAGATCTCCTTCGTCACCTCGAGGATGTCGCGGCCCGATTTCAGGATCAGCGAGGGATTGGTGGTGACACCGTCGACCATGCCGAGATCGTTCAGTTCCTTGATCGCCGCCACATCGGCGGTATCGACGAAGAATTTCATGGGAAGCCTCCAGAGCAGCAATTGCGGGCCAGATAGCGCAAACGCCTCGCTTTGGCGAGAGGGGATCGGGCCAGACAGGACCGGGCAGAGGGGGGCGCTGCCCCCCGGCGGCAAGGCGGCCTCCCCCCGGAGTATTTCGGCCAGGGAAAAGCCCGGGGCCTTTCCTTGGAAAAATACTCCCGCCGGAGGCATCGAAAGTCTGTCCCATGACTGAGGTCGGGTTTTATCCCGAAGGCAGCCGCGTCGCGGTGCTGACGGCCGAGCCGATCGGGCGACCGCTCGACTATCTCGCGCCCGAGGGCGGCTGCTTCCCCGGCGCCTTCGTCGAGGTGCCGCTTGGCCCGCGCAAGGTGATGGGCGTGGTCTGGGGGCCGGGCGACGGGCGTTTCGACGCGGCCCGGCTGCGCGCGGTGGCGCGGGTGCTCGACGTGCCGCCGATGCGCGCCGAGCTGCAGGCCTTCCTGATCCGGATGGGCGCCTATACCATGACCTCGCTGCCGGCGATGCTGCGGCTGGCGACGCGCACGCCGGGCCTCTTCGACCCGCCCGGCGCGCGCAAGGTCTATCGCCGCGGCGCGGGCGCGCCCGGGCGGCTGACCGAGGCGCGCGAGCGGGTGCTCGAGGTGCTCGACGCCCATGACGGCGGCGGCTTCTATCTGACCGAGCTTGCGCAGCTCGCGGGCGTCACGCCGCAGGTGGTGAAAGGGCTGGTCGCGACCGGCGCGGTCGACGAATTCGAGCAGCCGCGTGACCTGCCCTTCGCACGGCTCGACCCCGCCTTGCCGGGCAAGGTGCTGTCCGAGGATCAGGCGCAGGCGGCCGCCGCGCTGCGTGCGGGCATGGGCGGGTTCGGGGTGACGCTTTTGAAGGGCGTCACCGGCTCGGGCAAGACCGAGGTCTATCTCGAGGCGGTCGCCGCCTGTCTGGCCGCCGGCCGGCAGGCGCTGGTACTGCTGCCCGAGATCGCGCTGACCACCGAATTCATCGCCCGGGTCGAGGCGCGCTTTGGCGCGCGACCGGGCGAGTGGCATTCGGGCGCGACGCAGGGCGAGCGGCGGCGGCTGTGGCGGATGTGCGCCGAGGGCGGGGTGCAGATGGTGGTGGGCGCGCGCTCGGCACTGTTCCTGCCGTTCCGCGACCTCGGCCTGATCGTCGTCGACGAGGAGCATGACGGGTCCTACAAGCAGGAAGAGGGCGTGCTTTACAACGCCCGCGACATGGCGGTGCTGCGCGCCTCCTTCGCCACGGCGCAGGTGGTGCTGGCCTCGGCCACGCCCTCGCTCGAGAGCTGGGTGAATGCGGAAAGCGGCAAATACGCGCGCATCGACCTCGCGGCGCGGTTCGGCGTGTCGGAACTCCCGGAGATGCGGGCGATCGACCTGCGCGAGGAGCGGATCGAAAGCGCGCACTGGATCTCGCCCACCCTCGTCGGCGAGGTGGTGAAGCGGCTTGGCAGCGGCGAGCAGTCGATGCTGTTTTTGAACCGGCGCGGCTATGCCCCCGTCACCATCTGCCGCGCCTGCGGCCATCAGATCGGCTGCGACCATTGCGATGCGCGGATGGTCGAGCATCGGTTCCTGAAGCGCCTCGTCTGCCATCAATGCGGCGAGACGAAGCCGATCCCCACCGCCTGCCCGAGCTGCGGCGTCGAGGGCAAGCTCGCCCCCGTCGGCCCGGGCGTCGAGCGGCTGGCCGAGGAAGTGGCCGAGCGCTTCCCGACAGCGCGGCTCTCGGTGCTGAGCTCGGACCTCTTCGGCTCGGCCCGCGCGCTGAAGGAGGCGATCGCCGACATCGCGGCGGGCGGCGCCGACATCATCATCGGCACGCAGATCGTGGCGAAGGGGCACAACTTCCCGCGACTGACGCTGGTCGGCGTGATCGACGCGGACCTCGGGTTGCAAGGGTCTGACCTGCGCGCGGCCGAGCATACGTTCCAGCTGATGCGGCAGGTGGCGGGGCGCGCGGGGCGGGCGGACAAGCCCGGCCTTGCGCTGTTGCAGACCTGTCAGCCCGAGCATCCGGTGATCCGCGCGATCCTCGGCGGCGACGAGGAAGCCTTCTGGCGCGCCGAGGCCGCGGCGCGGCGCGCGCAGGGGGTTCCGCCCTTCGGCCGGATGGCGGGGATCATCCTGTCGGGGCCCGAGGTGGCGCCGCTCTTCGAGATCGGCAATGCGCTGGCGCGGGCGCCCGCGCCGCTCGCCCGGATCGGCGCGCAGGTCTTCGGCCCGGCGCCCGCGCCGATCGCGCGGGTGCGCGGACGGCATCGGGTGCGGATGCTGGTGAAGGCCGAGAAGGGCGCGCCCTTGCAGGACGCGCTGCGCGCCTGGCTGCGGCAGGTGAAGCTGCCCGCGCAGGTGCGGCTCGCCATCGACATCGACCCGCAGTCGTTCCTGTGACGCCGTGCGGCCTTGAATTCCGGGGGCGGCGCTTGTATCTCCCCCTGTCCCCACCGTAGAATGGGAAGAACAGCCGGGGCCACTCCCCCGGCAGGACCGATGAAAGGGTGCCCATGTCCTGGACCGATGAACGCGTCGAACTTCTGAAGAAGATGTGGTCCGAGGGTCAGTCCGCGAGCCAGATCGCCAAGGAGCTCGGCGGCGTCACCCGCAACGCCGTGATCGGCAAGGTGCACCGGCTGGGCCTGTCGAACCGCGCCGGCGCGGAAGGCGCCGCGCCCGAGGCCGAGGCCCCGGCGGCGAAGCCCGTCGTCGAGCCGACACCCGCGCCCGAACCCGTCGCCGCCCGGCCCGAACCGGCGCCCGAGCCGGTGCGCGCCGCGCCCGCACAGCCCGTGCGCCCGGCCGCCGCCCCGCGCCCCGAGCCGGTTGCCGCTGCCCCCGCGACGCCCGCGATGCGCCGGCCCGTGGTGCCCGCGGGCCAGCCGCTGCCGCCGCAGCCCTCGCTGAACGAGATCAGCCCCGAGACCCTCGCCTCGGTGCGCGAGGTCGAGAAGCGGTCGCGCAAGATCTCGCTGATGGAGCTGACCGAGCGCACCTGCAAATGGCCGATCGGCGACCCGGCGACCGACAACTTCTATTTCTGCGGCCTGCCGAGCCAGCCCGGCAAACCCTATTGCGAGGCGCATGTCTCGGTCGCGTTCCAGCCGATGAGCACCCGCCGCGACCGGCGGCGGTGAGCGGGCAGGCGGGGCCCTGCCCCGCACCCCGAGGTATTTCCAGCAAGATGAAAGGGCGGGTCACAGGGCCCGCCTTCGCCGTCGAGAGGGCGAGATGAGCCAGAACCCCCCGAACCTGCGCCCCGACCTGGCGCCGCATCCCCGTTTCGACGAAGCCCGCCGCGAGGGCCAGCCGACGATCGGCATGGTCTCGCTCGGCTGTCCGAAGGCGCTGGTCGACAGCGAGCGGATCCTGACCCGGCTGCGCGCCGAGGGCTATGCGATCTCGCCCGACTACACCGGCGCCGATGCGGTGATCGTCAACACCTGCGGCTTTCTCGACACCGCCAAGGCCGAGAGCCTCGAGGCGATCGGCGAGGCGCTGACCGAGAACGGCAAGGTGATCGTCACCGGCTGTCTGGGCGCCGAGCCCGAGTTCATCACCGGCGTGCATCCCAAGGTGCTGGCGGTGACCGGGCCGCAGCAATACGAGCAGGTTCTGGATGCCGTGCATGGCGCCGTGCCGCCCGCGCCCGATCCGTTCATCGACCTGCTGCCGGCGACCGGGGTCAAGCTGACGCCGCGCCATTACAGCTATCTGAAGATTTCCGAGGGCTGCAACCACGCCTGCAAGTTCTGCATCATCCCCGACATGCGCGGCAAGCTGGTCTCGCGCCCGGCGCATGCGGTGCTGCGCGAGGCCGAGAAGCTGCTCGAGGCCGGGGTGCGCGAACTTCTGGTGATCTCGCAGGACACCTCGGCCTATGGGCTCGACCGCAAGCACGACCTCAGCCCCTGGAAGGGCGGCGAGGTGCGCGCCCATATCACCGATCTCGCCCGCGAGATGGGCCGGATGGCGCGCGAGGCCGAGGCCTGGGTGCGGCTGCATTACGTCTATCCCTACCCGCATGTGCGCGACCTGATCCCGGTGATGGCCGAGACCGGCGCGGGCGGCGGCGTGCTGCCCTATCTCGACATCCCGTTCCAGCACGCCCACCCCGATGTGCTGAAACGCATGGCGCGGCCCGCGGCCTCGGCGAAGACGCTTGACGAGATCGCCGCCTGGCGCGCCGCCTGCCCCGAGATCGTCCTGCGCTCGACCTTCATCGTCGGCTATCCCGGCGAGACGGAAGCGGAGTTCCAGTATCTGCTCGACTGGATGGACGAGGCGCAGCTCGACCGCGTCGGCTGCTTCCAATACGAGAACGTCAACGGCGCGCGCTCGAACGCGCTGCCCGACCATGTGCCCGCAGAGGTCAAGCAAGACCGCTGGGAGCGCTTCATGGAAAAGGCGCAGACGATCTCGGAAGCGAAGCTCGCCGCCAAGGTCGGCAGCCTGCAACAGGTGATCGTCGACGAGGTCGATGCCGAGGGCGCCACCTGCCGCACCCGCGCCGACGCGCCCGAGATCGACGGCAACCTGTTCATCGACGAAGATTTCGAGGGGCTGCAGCCCGGTGACATGCTGACCGTCGAGGTCGAGGACGCCTCGGAATACGACCTCTGGGGCCGGCGGATCTGAGTGGCGGATCGGACCTGGCGGGCGGTTTTCCGCCGTCCGCCATGATGGCGCCCGATTTGCGGCGGACAGTGGCCTCCGTTTGCGGCAGGTTCGCCGCAACCGGAGGATGAAATGACCCTGACCCGCCCTGCCCTGCTGATGCTGTTTCTGTCCCTTGCCCTGCCGCAAACCGCCGGTGCGGTGACGAGCCAGGGCGCCTGCAGCGTGTCGCAGCCGATGGTATCGCAGATGGCGCAGATGGTGAATGCCGAACGCCGGACGCATGGCCTGCCGCCGCTGAAGGTCGACGCAAAGCTGAACCGGGCCGCGCAGGCTCATGCCTGCGACATGGCGGCGAAGGGCTATTTCGACCATGTCGAGCCGAACGGCTCGACCCCTAAGGTGCGGGTCAAGCGCGCGGGCTTCCGCACCTGCCTGACCGCCGAGAATATCTCGCTCGACTGGAAAAGCCCGGAACGGGCGATGCAGGCGCTGATGGTCTCGCCCGGGCACCGCGCGAACATCCTGCGCCGCGGAGTAACGGCGCTCGGCATCGGCTATGTGCCGCGCCAAGGCAATGCCGGCCCCTGGTTCGTGCAGGTCTTCGCGAAGGGCTGCTGAGCAGCATGCAAAAGGGCGGCCCGAAGGCCGCCCCTGTTGCCTCTTCCCTTGCGGGTCGGCTCAGCTGTCACGCCCCATCGCGACCTGCGGGTTCACGACGGTGTTGCGGTTCTGGTGCGAGATGACGAAGCTCACCGTCTGCAGATCGCCTTCGCGCTGCGCCTGCTGCACGCGGATCAGTTCGGCCGTGGTGTATTCGGCCGGGTTCAGACCGACCTGCGCCGCGATCTGCGCCTTGCCGGCGGTCACGGCATCGCCCTGCGCCGCGCCGACATGCTTCAGGAAGTAGTCGTAGGTGCTCTGGTCACCGGCATCGCGGGCGCCGAGCAGCTGGTGCAGCTCCGTCGCGCTGTAGGCGCCGGCATCGACACCGAGATAGTTGGCGATCTGCTGCAGGCCCGGGTTCACATCGGCCGCCGAGGCCACACCCGCCGAAAGCACCAGCGCAAGCGCCGAATAAGCCATGTTCCGTTTCATCTTTTCTCTCCGTTCATGCGGGGCACCGGGGCGGCCCTCGCCACATCTGCCCGGTCCCCGTCAATCCGTGTTGTTATGCTGCCGTCCGCGATCGGCCGGTCAGCTGTCACGCCCCATCGCGACCTGCGGGTTCACGATGGTGTTGCGGTTCTGGTGCGAGACGACGAAGCTCACCGTCTGCAGATCGCCTTCGCGCTGCGCCTGCTGCACGCGGATCAGTTCGGCCGTGGTGTACTCGGCCGGGTTCAGACCGACCTGCGCCGCGATCTGCGCCTTGCCGGCGGTGACGGCCGCAGCTTCGGTCGCCCCCACGTGCTTCAGGAAGTAGTCGTAGGTGCTCTGGTCACCGGCATCGCGGGCGCCGAGCAGCTGGTGCAGCTCCGTCGCGCTGTAGGCGCCGGCATCGACACCGAGATAGTTGGCGATCTGCTGCAGGCCCGGGTTCACATCGGCCGCCGAGGCCACACCCGCCGAAAGCACCAGCGCAAGCGCCGAATAAGCCATGTTCCGTTTCATCTTTTCTCTCCGTATCCTCGACTTTTCAGTCGGTTATCTGTCCGCTTCGGGGTTCCCCGTCGCTGTGAGAGTGAGATAGGCATGTTCGAATAAATTGAAAACACCCACTAATAAACATGACAATGCGCATTCTTGCACATATCTCTCCCCTTGAAATTTCGCCGGGGCAGAAGAGGGGACGGGGCAGAGGCCCTTCCCTCGGGGGGGTGTTTCGCCTATCTAGCGGAAAACCCGAATTTCCCCGAAAGGTGCGCTGAATGGCCTCGTATCAATACGTCTATCACATGGACGGCGTCTCGAAGACCTATCCGGGCGGCAAGAAATGCTTCGAGAACATCCGCCTGAACTTCCTGCCCGGCGTGAAGATCGGCGTCGTCGGCGTCAACGGCGCCGGTAAATCGACGCTCTTGAAGATCATGGCCGGCATCGACAAGGACTTCCAGGGCGAGGCATGGGCCGCCAAGGGCGCAAAGGTCGGCTATCTCGCGCAGGAACCGCAGCTCGATGACTCCAAGACGGTGCGCGAGAACGTCATGGAAGGCGTCGCGGAAAAGACCGCCAAGCTCGAACGCTACAACGAGCTCGCGATGAACTACTCGGACGACACCGCCGAGGAAATGGCGCGGCTGCAAGACGAGATCGACGCCGAGAACCTGTGGGATCTCGACAGCCAGGTCGACATCGCGCTCGAGGCGCTGCGCTGCCCGCCCGACGACGCCAATGTCGCCACCCTCTCGGGCGGTGAACGGCGTCGCGTCGCGCTGTGCAAGCTCTTGCTCGAGGCGCCCGACATGCTGCTCCTCGACGAACCGACCAACCACCTTGACGCCGAGACCATCGCCTGGCTGCAAAAGCACCTGATCGAGTACAAGGGTACGATCCTGATCGTCACCCACGACCGCTACTTCCTCGACGACATCACCTCCTGGATCCTCGAGCTCGAACGCGGCCGCGGCATCCCCTACGAGGGCAACTACTCCGCCTGGCTCGAGCAGAAGGCGAAGCGGCTCGAGCAGGAAGCGCGCGAGGACAAGGCCAAGCAGAAGGTCATGGCCAAGGAACTCGAGTGGATCCGCGCCGGCGCCAAGGCGCGTCAGGCGAAGTCGAAGGCCCGTATCGCGGCTTACGAGAAGATGGCGGACCGTTCCGAGAAGGAACGGGTCGGCACCGCGCAGATCATCATCCCGAACGGCCCGCGCCTTGGCGGCAAGGTGATCGAGCTCGACGGCATCTCGAAGCATTTCGGCGACAAGCAGCTGATCGAGAACCTCTCGTTCTCGATCCCGCCGGGGGCGATCGTCGGGGTGATCGGCCCGAACGGCGCTGGCAAGTCGACGCTGTTCAAGATGATCACCGGCCAGGAGGCGCCCGACGCCGGCACCGTCACCATCGGCGAGACGGTGAAGCTCTCCTATGTCGACCAGTCGCGCGATGCGCTCGACCCCGAGAAGAACGTCTGGGAAGAGATCTCGGGCGGGGCCGAGCTGATCCAGCTCGGCGAGGCTACGGTGAACTCGCGCAGCTATGTCGGCGCGTTCAACTTCAAGGGCTCGGACCAGCAGAAGAAGGTGGGCCTGCTTTCGGGCGGTGAACGCAACCGCGTGCACATGGCGAAGCTGCTGAAATCGGGCGGCAACGTGCTGCTCCTCGACGAACCGACGAACGACCTCGACGTGGAAACGTTGCAGGCGCTGGAAGCGGCGATCGAAGATTTCGCCGGCTGCGCGGTGATCATCTCGCACGACCGCTTCTTCCTCGACCGTCTGTGCACGCACATCCTCGCCTTCGAGGGCGAGGCGCATGTCGAGTTCTTCGAAGGCAACTTCGAGGATTACGAGAACGACAAGATCCGCCGCATGGGCCCCGACGCAGCCGAGCCGAAGCGGGTGAAATACAAGAAGTTCAGCCGCTGAACTCTGGCCGCGCCGCCCCGGCGCGGCATTCCCTGCCCCGGCCTCTGCCCGTTTCCCGCGGGCAGGGGCCTTCTCTTTTCCGGGCTCCGTCCTGCGAAAGCCCCGCGGCCCCGGACCGGAACCGCCCCCGCTTTCTCCTTGCCGGAAATACCTCGGGGTGAGGCCGCAGGCCGAGGGGCAGCGCCCCTTCGCCCCGCTCAGCCCCGGCGCCGCCCCCGGCCCTCGGAAAGCCAGGCCGCCACGCTCAGAAGTGCGGCCAGCGCGAGCCAGGCCCAGGCGGGCAGCACCGGGCTCACCCGGATGTCGGCCACCGCCGCCGCACCGCGCGGCGTGATGCCGATCCAACCGCGCCCGGCGGACGGCCGCCCCTCGCGCACCGTGCGCACCGCGGGGATCCCGTCCTCGAGCCGGCTCACCCCGCCGCCCGAGGCCTGCACGGCGGCGCCCAGCGGGCCGGCGCTCGCGATCGTGCCCTCGAACTCGCGTGGCGAGGCGGGGCCGAGCGCCACCACCCGCTCCAGATCGCCCTGCTTCAGCCGATAAAGGCCCGGTCCCGGCGCCTGCCAGCGCGCGCTGAACCGGCCGGGCCCCGCCTCGGTCAGTGCCAGATCCTGCGTAGAACCATCGGGCAGCATCACCGTGACCGGCCCAGGCGCCTCCTTCATCGTGCGCCGCGTGACGGTCAGCGACAGGCTGCCCGGCTCGACCTCGGCGATCAGCGCCTCTTCCTCGAGCTCGGGCTCCTTCATCTCCCAGTGTGCGATCCGGCGCAGCAGTTCGAGCTGCGGCCCGCCGCCCTCGAAGCCGCGATCCCACAGCCACGGGTGATCCGAGGCGAGCAGCGCCACCCGCCCCTTGCCGGCATGCGACAGCACCAGAAGCGGCTTGTCCTCGGCGCCCTTCATCACCACCTCGCCGGTGGCGTCGGTCAGCTCGATCTGCAGCAGCCAGCGACCCCAGTGCTTCGGCCCGGGTTCGCCCTCGGGTGGCGGCGCGCCCTCGAGCCCCGCGGTCACCGGATGGCGCAGGCCAAGCTCGGTCGGGCGCGGCAGATAGGCCTCGGACAGCACCCGCCCGGTGGGCCGCGCCGGCATGATCTCACCCAAGGGCGTCTGCCACAGGCTCTCGACGGTGGCGAACTCGGGCCCGGCCGAGATCAGCACCGCGCCGCCGCGTTCGACGTAATCGCGGATATTGGCGAAATAGGCGGGCGGCAGGATGCCACGCTCGCCGTAGCGGTCGAAGATGATCAGATCGAACTCGTCGATCTTGTCGATGAACAGCTCCTGCGTCGGGAAGGCGATCAGCGACAGTTCCGACACCGGCACGCCGTCCTGCTTTTCGGGCGGGCGCAGGATGGTGAAATGCACGAGATCGACGCCCGCGTCGGATTTCAGCAGGTTGCGCCAGGTGCGCTCGCCCGCATGCGGCTGGCCAGAGACCAGCAGCACCCGCAGCCGGTCGCGCACGCCGTTGATCTGCACCACAGCGGCATTGTTGCGCGCGGTCAGCTCGCCGGGTGCGGGGGCAAGGGTGAACTGCACCACGTTCTGCCCGCCATGGTCGAGCGTCAGCGGCAGTTCCAGATCCTGCCCGACCTCGACGCGATAGCTGCGCGCCTCGCCGCCGTCGATGGCGATGGTCAGATCGGCCTCGGTCCCCGCGGCTTTCGGCACCGCGCCCTCGTCGAGCACCTTGAGCCGGATCCGCGTCTCCTCGCCGATGATGCCGAAGGCGGGGGCGGTCTCGATCAGCAATCGCCGGTCCCAGTCTTTCGCATGGCCGGTCAGCACCAGCTGCAGCGGCGCGGGCAGCGCGGGGGCAAGCTCGGCGTCATGCGCCTGCCCGTCGGTGACGACGATGGCGCCGGCGACGCGGGCGCGCGGCTCGGCCGCCAGCGCCTCGGCAAGCGCGACGCCGATCTGGGTGCCGGCGTTCTTCGCCCCGTCGGGCACGGTGATCCGGCGCAGCTCGGTATTGGGCAGTGCCTGCACCTCGGCCGCAAGACGCGCCACCGCGGCATCGGTCTGCGCCGCGCGGTCGGACAGGGTCTGCGAGGCGGTGCGGTCATCGAGCAGCAACACGATGTCCGACAGCGGCGTGCGCTCCTCGCGCTGCAGCGAGGGTTGCGCGAGCGCGCCCAGAAGGGCGAGGGCCGCCAGCGCCCGCAGCGCCCAGCCCCGCAGCCCGCGCCACAGCGCCAGCGCCAGCAGCAGCGCCGCCAGCCCCGCGCCGGCGGCAATCACCGCCCAGGGCAGCAGCGGCGCGAAGATCACCGAAAGCCCGCTCATTGCCCCAGCCTTTCCAGCAGCGCCGGCACATGCACCTGGTCGGATTTGTAATTGCCGGTCAGCACATGCATCACCAGGTTCACGCCGAAGCGCCAGGCGATCTCGCGCTGGCGCTCGCCGGCCGAGCCGCGGCCGAGCGGGAACATCGGCTCGCCCACGTCATCGACGGCCCAGGCCGAGGCCCAGTCATTGCCGCCGATCACCACCGGTGTCACGCCGTCGTTCAGGTTGCGAAAGGGCATGCCCTCGGTCGTCTCGGCCTCGGCCGCGGCCTCGACCCAGATCGGCCCGTCATAGCGGCCGGGGAAGCTTTGCAGCAGGTAGAAGCTGCGGGTCAGCACATGGTCTGCCGGGATCGGTTCGAGCGGCGGAATCTCCAGCGGCGCGGCCAGCGCCTGCAGCCGCCGCCCGGCGTCGGTCGCGGTGCCGATGCCGGCCAGATCGGCGTCGCGGGTGTCGAACAGGATCATCCCGCCACCGCGCAGGAAGCGGTTGAGTTTCGCATAGGCCGCGGCCGAGGGGGCGGGCTCGTCCGCCGTCACCGGCCAGTAGATCAGGGTGAAGAGCGCCAGATCGTCGGTCTCGAGGTTCAGCTCCATCGGCGCCGAGGGCTCGACCGTGGTGCGCCGGGTCAGCACCTGCGTCAGCCCGCGCAGCCCCGCCATCGACACCCGGTCGATCGCCGCATCCCCGGTCGGCACATAGGCGAGGACAACGTTCGAGGCGGCCTCGACCGCACGGTCGATCGGCATGGTGTCCTCGGCGCGGGCCTGCGGCGCCAGCCCAAGCGCGGCTGCCAGAACCAGCACCGCCGTGCCCGCGCGCGGGCCGCGCAGCCGGCCAGCCAGGGCGAGCGAGGCGAGGATGTCGATCAGCAGCGCCAGCAATGCCGCCGCCAGCAGCGCGCCCTTGAGCGGCATCTGCCGCGGCGCGGCCAGCCCCTCGAGCGTCACGCCAAGCGGCCAGCTGGCCGGCGCCAGCACCCGCCCGCGGGCGAGCGCATCAAGCGCGACACTGCGGTCATCGGCGGCATAGATCCCGGGTGGCAGGTCGGGGCCCGGCGTCGCCTCGGCCAGCACCTCGCCGGCCACACCCGCGGCGGCCTCGGCGGTCTCGATCCGGCCGAAGCCGTCAAGCCGCTTCACCGGCACCCAGGTGCGGCCGGCAAGATCGGCGGCGGTGGGGGCGGCGGTGCGACTTGACACGGCGAGGCGGTCGAGCATCTGCGGGAACAGGCCCGAGAGCGGCAGGTTCGACCAGTCAGCATTCGCGGTGACGTGGAACAGCACCACCTCGCCCGCGCCAAAGGCCGCGCGGGTGACGAGCGGCGTGCCATCGGCCAGCGCGGCGATGGTGCGCTCGGCAAGTTCGGGGCCGGGCTCGGCCATCACCTGCTCGCGCACCGTCACGTCCTCGGGCACGGCGAGGCCCGCGAAGGGCGAGGCCTCGGGGAAAGGCGCAAGGCGGCGGGGCTCGCCCCAGCTCATCGTGCCCCCGACCGAGCGCCCGCCCTGCCGCAGCCGAACCGGCAACAGGACATCGCCCGCGGTGTCGGCCGCCGCCATGCGCGGGCCGGCGAACCGGATCAGCAGCCCGCCCTTCTCGACCCAGTCGGCCAGCGCATCGGCCTCGGCCACCTCGCCGACATCGGCGAGGATCACCACGTCGGGGTTGGCCACCAGCGCGTCTTCGAGCGTGCCCTCGATCAGATCGGCGGTCGGCGCCAGCGCCTGATGCAGGTAATGGAGCGGCGACAGCAGCTCGAGCCCCTCACGCGGCGCGGCGGCGGAAATCAGTGCCACCTTGCGCCGCTTCACCGCATCATCAGTCAGGCTGACCGCACCGGCCGAGCGGATGCCGGCGATCTCGAAGCGGGCGACACGGTTGCGCAGCTCGGGCGGCAGGTCGAAGCGGGCCATGGCCTCGGTCGCGTTTTGCGGGTGCACCGTCTCGCGCGCCAGTTCCCGCTCGATCCCCGAGGGGTCGGGGCCGATCGCGGCGATCTCGTAATCGCCCGAGACCGGGGTCGCGGACAGAAGCGGCAGCGAGACCACGCGCCCCTCGACCGTCGCGGGGCCAAGCGCCAGAACCGGCGTGCCCGGCTGCCAGACCCGCAGCGCGCCGCGCGCGGTGAGGGCGGCGACCAGCCCGGCGCGCCCGGCACGATCAAGCCCGTCCGAGAGCCACAGCGTGTTGAAGCGCCCGGCAGGCAGGATCTTCGCCGGGTCGAGATCGGGCGAGGGCTCCCAGGGGTTCGGGGCGAGGCCCGGCAGGCCGGCCTCGAGGTCGGCGGCATTGACGAAGGCGGGCGGCGCGGGCGGCGGATCGGCGAGCGAGACGAGCGCCACCGGGCGACCGGCCGCGGCCGCCTCGGTCAGCGCGCGCGAGATCCGCTCGAGCCGGCGCGGCCAGTCGCGGGCCGAGGGCCAGCCGCCATCCTCGACGATCAGCAGCGGCCCCTGCCCCGGCGCGACCGGCACCGGGTGCAGCACCGGCCCGGCAAAGCCGAGGATCGCGGCAGCGAGCGCCGCCATGCGCAACGCCAGAAGCCACCAGGGGGTGCGCTCTGCCTGCACCTCCTCGTCGGCAAGACCGGCGAGCAGTGCGACACCCGGAAAACGGCGGCGCACCGGCGCGGGCGGTGTCGCGCGCAGCAGGAACCACAGGATCGGCAGCGCCGCGAGGCCCAGCAGCAGCCAGGGCGCAGTGAAGCCGAGGGGGCCGAAGATCGTCATCCCCGCCCCCGTTCCAGCGCCGCATGCAGCCACAGAAGCGCCGCCTCGGGCGCCGTCGCGGTGCGGTGGGTCGAGAATTGCCAGCCCGCCTCGGCCGCCATCCGGGCCAGACGGTCGCGCCGCTCGGCCAGCCGGGCGCGGTAGCGGGCGCGCAGATCGGCCGCCTCACGCGTCTCGTGGCGCAGCCCGCCGCCCATCGATTCGAAGATGGTGCGACCGTCGAAGGGGAAGTCCTCCTCGGCCGGGTCGAGGATCTGCAACATCACCCCGGTCACACCGCGATCGGCGAGCGCGCCAAGCGCGGCGGCAATCGCCCCGATGTCACCGAAGAAATCGGACAGAAACACCGCCCGCCCCTGCGCGGCGATCCCCGCGACCTCGGGCGTGCCGTAATCGGGACCGGGGGCGGGGTCGTCGTCGCCCAGCAGCGCGGCAAGCGTCATCAGCTGCGCCCGGCCCGGGCGCGGCGGGGCGAGCGGGCCGGAGAGCCCCACCCGTTCGCCGCCCCGCACCGCGAGAACCGCTAGCGCCAGCGCGAGCAGCCGGGCGCGCGCGCCCTTGGTCGGGCGCGCGCCCCGCCCCGAGGGGGCGCCGGTGAAGCGCATCGAGGCCGAACCGTCGACCCAGAGCGACAGCGACTGCGCCAGTTGCCATTCCCGGTCGCGCACGAATTGCGTGTCGGACCGCGCCGAGCGGCGCCAGTCGACGAAGCGCGCGGCATCGCCCGAATGGGCGGGGCGGTATTGCCAGAATTCCTCGCCCGGACCGGCACGGCGCCGGCCGTGGCCGCCCATCTGCACCGTGGCGGCCAGCCGTTCGGCCGCGACCAGAAGCGCAGGCAGCGCGCCCGCCGTCCGCTCTGCCTCGCGGCGCAGCGACAGCGCGGCGATCTCGGGGCCGGGAAGGCTCACGCAGCCGCCTCGATCTCGATCCCGGTCACCTCGGCCGCGACGCGGGCGATCACCTGCGACAGGGTCTCGCCACGGGCGCGGGCGGCAAAGCCGAGCGCCATGCGGTGGCTGAGCACCGGGCGGGCGAGCGCCACCACATCCTCGACCGAAGGGGCGAGGCGGCCGTTCAGCAGCGCCCGCGCCCGCACCGTCAGCATCAGCGCCTGCGCCGCGCGCGGACCGGGGCCCCAGGCAAGGGCCTCGCGCACCACCGGCAGCGCCTCGGGCTCGCCCGGGCGGCAGGCGCGGACGAGATCGAGGATCGCCTCGACCACGCTTTCGCCGACCGGCATCCGCCGCACCAGCGCCTGTGCGGCGATCAGCTCCTCGGCCGAGAAGACGCGGATCGCCTCGGCCTCGGTCGCGCCGGTGGTGGCCAGCAGGATCTCGCGCTCGGTGTCGCGGGTCGGGTATTCGACGTCGACCTGCACGAGGAAACGGTCGAGCTGTGCCTCGGGCAGCGGATAGGTGCCCTCCTGCTCGATCGGGTTCTGCGTCGCGAGCACGTGGAAGGGCGGCCCGAGCGGGCGATGCACGCCGGCGACCGTCACCTCACGCTCCTGCATCGCCTGCAGCAGGGCGGATTGTGTGCGCGGGCTGGCGCGGTTGATCTCGTCGGCCATCAGCAGCTGACAGAAGACCGGCCCCTCGAGGAAGCGGAAGGCGCGGCTGCCGTCGGGCGCGGTCTCGAGCACTTCGGAACCGAGGATGTCGGCGGGCATCAGGTCGGGGGTGAACTGGATCCGGCCCGGGTTTAGCCCCATCACCGTGGCAAGCGTGTCGACGAGCATGGTCTTGCCGAGCCCCGGCAGGCCGACAAGCAGCGCGTGCCCGCCCGAGAGCATCGCGGCCAGGACCAGCTCGACCACCCGCTCCTGCCCGATGAAGCGGCGGTTGACCGAGGCCCGCGCCGCGCCAAGCTTGGCGCCGAGGCGCTCGATTTCGCTGACGAGGTCTTCGGTCATGACAGTGGCTCCCTTCGACGATATGGTCATCTGAACAGATATCCGTCCACGACCCAATCGCAAAGAGCCGATGACCCAGACCGACGCCTCACAAAAGACCGTGAAAGCCCCGAGCGCCGAGGGCATCGCCGCGGCCGCGACGCAGGCGCGCCGCAAGGGGCCGCCGCCCGTGCACCTGTGGAACCCGCCCTTTTGCGGCGATATCGACATGGAAATCCGCCGCGACGGCACCTGGTTCTATCTGGGCACGCCGATCGGGCGGGCGCCGCTGGTCAGGCTTTTCGCCTCGATCCTGAAACTCGAGGACGGCAAGTATTTCCTCGTCACCCCTGTCGAGAAGGTCGGCATCCGCGTCGTCGATGCCCCCTTCGTCGCCGTCGATTGCGAGGTCTCGGGCACCGGCGTCGATCAGACACTGAGCTTCACCACGAATGTCGGCGATGTGGTCACCGCGGGGCCCGAGCACAGGATCCGCGTCACCCGCGCGGCCGATGGCGAACCCAGCCCCTACATCCACATCCGCCGCGGGCTCGAGGCGCTGATCGACCGCAAGACCTTCTATCGGCTGGTGGAGATCGCCGCCCCCGGCCCCTTCGAGGGCGCGGACTGGCTTGGCCTGACCTCGCAGGGGGAGTTCTTCCCGATCATCCCGATGGCGGAGCTGAGCGGGATCTGAGCGCCCCGCCGGTCACCGGCGGGACGCGCGGCGGGGGCTGACTAGCCCCGCCCCCCCCGGGGAGTATTTTGCCAAGAAAAAGAAGGCGTCAGGCGCAGCCACCCGCTGCCGCCTGATCGGCACAGCCGGCGGCGCGGGTCTCGGGTTCGAGCGTGGCGTGGCGGATGTCGAAATCGGCGGCCAGCATCGCCTTGGCCCGGGCGATGGTCGCGGCGTAATCCGCCCCCTCGGCCAGCACCAGATGCGCCTCGAGCGCGTCGCGTTTCTCGTCGAGCGCCCAGATGTGCAGGTGATGCACGCCCTCGACCCCCTCGATCGCGGCAAGGCGGGTGGCCACATCGCCGCTATCGCATTCGGGCGGGGCGCCCAGCATCAGGATGCGCAGCACCGGCCGGATCTCGCCCGCGACATGCCACAGGATGATCGCCGAGATCGCGATGGTGAGGACCGGGTCGACGAGGCGGAAATCCCACAGCAGGATCATCACGCCGCCGACGATCACCGCAACCGAGGCGCCGGCATCGGCGAGGTTGTGCAGGAAGGCGGCGCGGATGTTCACGCTGTCCTTCGCCAGGCTGAAGGTCAGCGCCGCGGTGCCGAGGTCGATGACGAGGGCGAGAAGCGCCAGCCAGACCACCGGCCAGCCCGCGACCTCGGGCGGGTTCGCCAGACGGCCCGCGGCCTCGGCCAGAAGCCACAGCGCCACGAGGATCAGCGCGACATAGTTCACCAGCGCCGCCACCACCTCGGCCCGATCCCAGCCGAAGCTCATCTCGGGGCTCGGCCCGCGGCGGGCAAGGCGACGCGCGCCGAAGGCAAGGACCAGCGCCGCCGCATCCGAGAAGTTGTGCACGCCATCCGCGATCAGCGCGACGGAATCGGCAAGCCAGCCGCCGATCACCTGCGCAACGGTCAGAAGGACGTTGATCGCCACCGCCCAGACCACCAGCCGGTCGCCCATCTCGGCGCTCAGGTGGTGGTGCCCGTGATCGTGGGAATGGCCGTGGTCGTGGGTGTGGTCATGCGGCATGGGGAGGTCCGGTTTCAGTGCCGCCCGGAGGCGGGGGGCCGCCCCATCCTTGCGCCGCACGCGGCCGGGGTCAATGCGCCTCGGCCCAGCTTGCCCCCTGCCCCGCCTCGACCACGAGCGGCACCGAGAGCTTCACCACCGGCTCGGCCGCGCCTTCCATGATGTCGCGTGCGGCGCCAATCAGCGGCTCGACATCGGCCTCGGCCACCTCGAAGATCAATTCGTCATGCACCTGCAACAGCATCGTCGCATCGAGCCCGGCGATCGCCGCCGGCATCCGGATCATCGCACGGCGGATGATGTCGGCGGCCGCACCCTGGATCGGGGCGTTGATCGCGGCACGTTTCGCAAAGCCCGCCCGCGGCCCCTTGTCGTTGATCTCGGGGGTGTGGATCTTGCGCCCGAAGAGGGTGCGCACGAAACCGTTCTCCTTGGCGAAGGCAATCGTGTCGTCCATGTAGGCGCGGATGCCGGGGAAACGCTCGAAATAGCGGTCGATGAAGGCCTGCGCCTCGGCCCGCGGGATGCGCAGGTTGCGGGCGAGGCCGAAGGCCGAGATGCCGTAGATCACCCCGAAGTTGATCGCCTTCGCCTGCCGGCGCACCATCGGGTCCATGCCCTCGATCGGCACGCCGAAAATCTCGGAGGCGGTCATCGCGTGGATGTCGAGCCCATGATGGAAGGCATCGCGCAGGGCGGAAATATCGGCGACATGGGCGAGGATGCGCAGCTCGATCTGGCTGTAGTCGAGCGAGACGATCCGCCGGCCCGCGGGCGCCACGAAAGCCTCGCGGATGCGCCGCCCCTCGTCCGAGCGGACCGGGATGTTCTGCAGGTTCGGATCGGTCGAGGCGAGGCGGCCGGTGTTGGCACCGGCGATGCTGTAGGAAGTATGCACGCGCCCGGTGTCGGGGTTCACATGGGTCTGCAGCGCGTCGGTATAGGTCGATTTCAGCTTCGAGATCTGCCGCCAGTCGAGCACCTTGGCAGCGAGCCGTGCGGCCTGCGGGTTGGTGTCCTCGAGCGTGGTGATGTCCTCGAGCACGTCGGCGCCGGTCGACCAGGCACCGGCCTTGCCGCGCGAGCCGCCCTCGACGCCCAGCTGCTCGAAGAGGATCTCGCCGAGCTGCTTCGGCGAGCCGACGTTGAAGGGCTGCCCCGCAACCTCCTGGATCTCGGCCTCGAGCCCGGCCATGCGCTGTGCGAAGACATTCGACATGCGGGCAAGCACCGCGGTGTCGACCTTCACCCCCGCCATCTCCATCTCGGCCAGCACCGGCACCAGCGGGCGCTCGAGCGTCTCGTAGACGGTGGTCACCCCGGCGCGGTGCAGCATCGGTGCGAAACGGCGCCAGAGCCGGAAGGTGATGTCGGCATCCTCGGCCGAATAGGGCACGGCCTTGTCGATCGCGACCTTGTCGAAGGTGATCTGGGCCTTGCCCGAGCCCAGAAGCTCCTTGATCGGGATCGGGGTGTGGCCGAGGTATTCCGCGCTCAGCGCATCCATGCCGTGACCGTGCAGCCCGGCGAACATCGCATAGCTCATCAGCATGGTGTCGGCGATCGGCGCGACGCGGATGCCCTGACGCGCGAAGATCTTCCAGTCGTATTTCATGTTCTGGCCGATCTTCAGGATGGCCGGATCTTCGAGCACGGGTTTCAGCAGCGCCAGCGCTTCGGCCGGGTCCATCTGCCCCTCGGCCCGTTCGACACCGCCGAAGAGGTCGTCGCCGCCACGGCTGTGGCCAAGCGGCACATAGGCCGCCCGCCCCGCCGCGGTGGCGAGCGACACGCCGACCAGATCGGCCTGCATCTCATCGAGCGAGGTGGTCTCGGTATCGACGGCGAGAATGCCGGTCGCACGCGCCTCGGCCAGCCATGCGGCCAGCGTTTCGCCATCGCGGATGCAGACATAGGCGGCGGTATCGAACGGCGCCTCGGGCACAGCGGCGGGTGTGGTGGCGCGCGCGCCGGCGCCGGCACGCTCGGGGGCGGTTTCGGACACCGCGGCCGGGGCCGCAACCGGCACCTCAAGGCCGAATTTCTCCGCTACCCGCTTCGTCAGGGTGCGGAATTCCATCTGGTTCAGGAACGCCATCAGCGCCGCGGGCTCGGGGTCCTTCACCTCGAGATCGTCGAGGGTGAAATCGAGCGGCGCGGCATCATCGAGGGTGACGAGGCGTTTCGACAGCCGGATCTGATCGGCAAAGTCGATCAGGGTCTGGCGGCGCTTGGGCTGTTTCACCTCGGTGGCGCGGGCGAGCAGTGTCTCGACATCGCCGTATTCCTGGATCAGCTGCGCCGCGGTCTTGATGCCGATGCCGGGCGCGCCCGGCACGTTGTCGACCGAATCGCCGGCAAGCGCCTGCACATCGACCACCCTCTCGGGCGGCACACCGAATTTCGCCTCGACCTCGTCGCGGCCGATGGTCAGGTTCTTCATCGCGTCGAGCATCTCGACGCCGCCGCCCACCAGCTGCATCAGATCCTTGTCGGAGGAGATGATGGTGACGCGGCCGCCCGCCTCGCGCGCCTGGCGGGCAAGGGTGGCGATGATGTCGTCGGCCTCGAACCCTTCCATCTCCTTGCAGGCGATGTTGAAGGCGCGCGTCGCCTCGCGGGTCAGCGGGAACTGCGGGCGCAGATCCTCGGGCGGCGGCGGGCGGTTCGCCTTGTAGTCGGGGAAGATCTCGGACCGGAAGGTCTTCGAGGAATAGTCGAAGATCACCGCCGCATGGGTCGGCGCATCGCCGTTCTTGGCATCCTCGATATAGCGGAAGACCATGTTGCAAAAGCCCGCGACGGCGCCCACCGGCAGCCCGTCCGACTTGCGGGTCAGCGGCGGCAGCGCGTGATAGGCGCGGAAGATGAAGGCAGAGCCGTCGATCAGATGCAGGTGGCAGCCTTTGCCGAAAGCCATGGGGTCCCTCCGTTCAGGCCCCTGTTGTGCCACAGCCGCGCCCGCCCCGAAACCCGAAACGCGGCCACAAATGCGAACGGGCGGCCCGAGGGCCGCCCGCATGCGCGCGAAGATGCGTCAGGTCTCAGTGACCCGATTGCGCATGCTCGCGGTCGATCACGTATTTCTTGTCGCAATAGGGGCACTCGACCCAGCCCGTGTCGTGCGGGATCGTCAGCCAGACGCGCGGATGGCCAAGCGCACCCTCACCGCCGTCACAGGCGACCTTCCAGCTGGTCACGACTTGCGTCTCGGGGGCGTCGGGGGCGGTTGCGGTCATCTGCGGCTCCGTGGAATGCGGCGCGGTGGCGCCTTTGGCGGCATATTAGCGATTGCCGGGAACGGGGCAAGGGGCCCTGCGCCCGCCCCTTCCCTCAGTCGAGGTCGAGCATCCGGCCGAGCGAGCGGCCGCCAAGGATGTGCAGATGAAAATGCGGCACTTCCTGCACCCCATTCTCGCCGGAATTGGTGATCGCGCGGAAGCCCTTGCCGCCGTCCTTCGCCGCGATCCCGAGCATGTCGCAGACCTTGGCGCAGGCGCGGGTGAAGTCGACGATCTCGGCGTCCGAGGCCTCAGCGCAGAAATGGTCGTAGGTGACATAGGGCCCCTTCGGGATCGCCAGCACATGCACCGGCGCCTTCGGCGCGATATCGCGGAAGACGAGCGTGTGCTCGGTCTCCAGAACGGTGTTGTTCGGGATCTCGCCGCGCAGGATGCGGGCGAAGATGTTGTTCGTATCGTAGACGTAAGCCACGGGTCTCTCCTCAGTCGACGAACAGATAATGGGTCGCCGCGATGTCCTGCGCAACCTCGGGCTCGATGTTCAGGAAGCGGGCAAGCGGCGTCGCGTTCTCCTCGGCGCGCACGCTTTCGCGCATCCGCACGAACATCGGGAAGCGCGCGTCGCGCATCCGGTCGCTCTCGAATTTCAGATCGAAGCGCACCGTCGGCAGAAGCCGGTCGATCACGTCCTGCGGCGTGCTGTCACCGGCCAGGCCGATGCGCCGGGCATGGCCGATCAGGTAGTCGTCGGTGAAGTCGCACTCGACCTCGAGGATGCGCACCGTCGCCTTGTCAGAGGCGAAATCCTGCATCATGTCGAAATCGGCCGGATCGACGCAGATAATCAGCTTGTCGGTGCGGAAATAGTCGAACAGCATCCGCACCAGCGCCCGGCGGTGACGATTGCGCTTTTCCACCGTGCGCTCGATGCCGCCCAGATGCGGCAGGCCGCCCTCTTCATGGAACAGGTAATCGACCGCGGGAATACCGGTGCGCAGGCGGATCTGCTCGACCAGCCGCTTCGCCACATGCCACTTCTTGCACACCACCATCATCAGCGTGCGCTCGCGCCCGAGGCTCGCTTCCGTTTCCCAAAAGCGCGGCGCAAAGCGGCGCCCGATGCGGCCGCGACCGGTCAGGAACTTGTAAAGCGAGCGTCCCTCGTTCGAGATCGGGAAGCTGACGCCGGTCTGCGTCCACAGCTCGCCAAGCCGCTGCTTGAGCTCGGCCGCATCGGCGCTGATCTTGCGCGCGAACAGGAAGTCCTGCGCCAGCAGCAGGTCGTAATGATCGTTGTAGAAGGTCACCGGCATGCCGTAGTCGGTGAACATCAGGAAGGTGAGGGTCCGGGTGCGGATCTCCCTCTCTGGCACGACATGGCGCACGATGGTCTGGAAGAAGGTCTCGTCCGGGATCCAGGTGGTGCGGAAGAAGCGCATCACGTCGGGTCGCTCGGTGCAGAAGGCCAGCACCGCCTCGATCGTATGCCGGCGCAGGCACCACCATTGCGAGCCGATCATCATCTGGATGTCCTCGGGCACCGCGCGGGTGAGGCCAAGCGCCTTCTGCAGCTCGAAGCTGCGGTAGAACAGCCAGCTTTGCGTGCGCTCGTTGAACCAGTGGCGATAGATCAGCCGCTCTTCCTTGATCCCGGTCTTGATCCAGTCCGAGGCGAAGAAATCGAAGCTTTCGATATAGTCGACATCGGTCGCATCGAGGAAGGCATGGGCGAATTCGGCGGTCTTGATCTGCATGCAGTCGCCCGAGAGCATGTAGAAATGCGTGGCCTCGGGAAAGGCCGCAACCGCAGCCTTCACCGCCTCGAGCGTGGCCGCGACAAGGCTCCACTCGCCCCAGCCGCATTTCAGCCGCCGCGCCGCGAAGGTGACCGAGGGGTTGTCGGCGAGCGCCGTGCGGAGCTTCTCGAAATCGGCCAGTTTGGCCCGGGCGTCGAAATGGATCGAGACGTAATCGCCGGTTGCCGTCAGCCGCTGCGCCTGCGCGATGATCCCGTCCGGGTCTTTGTGCGTCAGCAGGATGAAGGCGATTTTAGCCATACCAGAAACAGTTCTTTCGCCCGTTACGTACTATCTGCCTTGATACCGTCAAAGAACATTGAAAAGACAGAGGTTCTTTGATCTGTAGTGAGTAAATATTTCGGCCACGACGTCAAGATGACGCCCGGTCGTTCAAGGAGGCAAGATCCATGGGTTTTCCAGGAACGTGGATGACGGAAAGCGAAAGCGTCGTCTATCGGGTGGTTCCGAAATGCGCCTGCTCGTCGATCGGGCAGATCATGTTCTACTCCGACCATGGCCGCTTCTTCGACGGCGATATCCATGATTCGACCTCCGGCCTGCACAAGTGGTCGCAGGAGGACAGCCAGAAGCTGATCGAGAAGAACGTGAAGGCACACAAGAGCTATGCCTTCACCTGCGTGCGCAACCCCTATGCGCGGCTGCTCAGCTCGTTCTTCGACAAGATCGCCGGCATCCAGCGCAACGGCAAGCGCTATCGCGGCAATCTGGTGCCGCAGCTGATCCAGCGCTACGGCGTCGAGGTCGGCAGCCCCGAGGACAATTTCGAGTTCGACCAGATCAAGTCGTTCCGCCGCTTCCTGCTGTTCGCCCGCGACACCATCCGCTGGCGCCGGCCGATGGAGCCCGACATCCACTGGTCGGCGATGTCGGGGCATATCTCGACCTTCATCGTGAACGGCGGGCGCTACGACAACATCTTCTTCACCGAGAAGTTCAACGAAGGCATGCAGTCGGTGCTCGACCACATCACCACGCCGGTGCCGGTCGATCTGGCGAAAGTGCCGAAGTTCAACGAATCGGAAGGCCACGGGCCGAAGCGCGCGCACAAGGTCAGCGAGTATTTCGACGACCTGTCGCGCCACCTGATCTGGGAGATCTACAAGAAGGACTTCCAGCTCTTCCGCTACGATTTCGACGACCCGGACAACAAGTATCCGCTGGGCGAGGTCGATCTCGACGAGGTCCACGCCAAGCTCGGCAACTGAGCCCGTCCCGGCTCAGGCCGGCACGGCGGTGAACAGCACCTGCCCCCGCGGCAGGCGCATCGCCTCGCGGGTGGCGATCCAGCCGGTCTGCGCGGCAAAGCCATGCACATCCGCCTCGAGCAGATGATAGGGCGGGCGGATGTCGTGGGTGACGACACCGTCGGGCTGGCGGAAGGGCCGCGCCGCGGTCACCGCATCGGGGGCAAGGAAGACGGTGAACAGGAACCGTTCCAGCCGCGAAAACCGCCGCAACCCGGTCATCGCGCGCCGCAGCATCGCCATCGGCAAATGCGGGAAGACGGCGAAGGCGATGGCGTGGGTGATGGTGTCGGGCACACCCGGAAAGTCGAAGCGCGCGTCCTCGATCAGCTGCGCCGGATCGAGCCGGGACGGATCGGCCAGTTCCGCCGCATGCCCCGCCAGAAGGATCGCGCGCGAGGCATCCGTCGCCCAGTAGTGGCCGGGCTCGAGATAGGGCACCGCCTTGCAGCCAAGCCGCAGCGAGCCCGCCCCGATGTCGAGAAGCGCGTGCCCGGGCAAGAGCCCCGCCGTACGCAGCGCGATCATCTGCGCTTCGCCGGTCTCGTCCCAGCGGCCACCGACGATCTCGCGATGGCGCCCGCGCGCCAGCTCGCGCGCATAGAAGGCGTCGTCATAGGGCGAGGCGGCCATGCTCCCTGTCCCGCTCAGATCAGGCCCTTCGCCCGGAACAGCGCCTTGATGTCGCTTTCGGGGCGCGCGCCGTAATGGCTGATGACCTCGGCTGCGGCGACGCAGCCCATGGCGCCCGCCACCTTCAGGCTCTGCCCGGTGGCATAGCCATAGAGGAAGCCCGCCGCGAACTGGTCGCCCGCCCCGGTCGCATCGACCGGCACGACGCGATGCACCGGCACCTCGACCCGCTCCGCGCCGCGGATCAGCACCACATCGGCGCCCGAGCGGGTGCAGACCACCAGCCCGCATTCCGCCGCCGCCTGCGCCAGCGCCGTCTCGAGATCGGTCTGATAGAGCGATTCCCACTCGTGCTGGTTGCCGATGACGTAATCCATCTCTTCCGCCACCAGACGGCGGAAGCTGTCGCGGTGACGATCGACGCAGAACGGGTCCGACAGCGCGATCCCCGCCTTGCCACCGCCACGGTGGCAGCCCTGCGCCGCCTTCAGGAACGCCGCCTTGCCGTAATCCTTGTCGAAGAGATAGCCCTCGAGGAACAGGATCTCGGTGTTCTCCACCACCTCGAGCGGCACGTCCTCGGTCGAGACCTCCGCCGAGATGCCGAGATAGGTGTTCATCGAGCGCTCGCCATCCGGGGTGACGAAGATCATCGAGCGCGAGGTCGGCAGATCGGCTGCGGCGACCGGCGGGTTCGGAAAGCCCGTGCCCTCGCCCTGCAGCGCCGCCTCGTAGAAGCGGCCAAGCGCATCGTCGCGCACCCGGCCGATGAAGGCGGTGTTCAGACCAAGGTTGCCAAGCCCGGCGATGGTGTTGCCGACCGAACCGCCAGGCGCCTGCGTGCGCTCTCGCATCGCGGCATAGAGCACCTCGGCGCGCTCGCGCTCGATCAGCTGCATGATGCCCTTCTCGATGCCCATCAGCTCGAGGAAGCTGTCGTCGCATTGCGCGATGACGTCGACGATGGCGTTGCCGATACCGACAACCTGATAGTTCTTCACGCGGTTTTCTCCTCGAAGGCGCACAGGTCGCGGATCAGGCAATCGGCGCAGCGCGGCTTGCGCGCGGTGCAGATATAGCGGCCATGCAGGATCAGCCAGTGATGTGCGTGTTGCTGGAATTCGACGGGCACGTTGTCCTCGATCGCCCGCTCGACGGCGTCGACATCCTTGCCCGGGCAGATGCCGGTGCGGTTGCCGATGCGGAAGATATGGGTGTCGACCGCCTGCGCCGGATAGTGGAACCACATGTTCAGCACCACATTCGCGGTCTTGCGCCCGACCCCCGGAAGGCTCATCAGCGCGGCGCGCGAGGACGGCACCTCGCCGCCGAAACGCTCGACGAGGATCGCGCTGAGCTTCATCACGTTCTTCGCCTTCTGCCGGAACAGGCCGATGGTCTTGACATGCTCGATCAGCCCCTCCTCGCCGAGGGCGAGCATCTTTGCGGGCGTGTCGGCGATCGGAAACAGGCTGCGGGTGGCCTTGTTCACCCCCGCATCCGTCGCCTGCGCCGAGAGCGCCACCGCGACGAGCAGGGTGAAGGCGTTGGTGTGCTCGAGCTCCCCCTTCGGGTGGGGCTCGGCCGCCGCGAACCGGCGGAACACCTGCTGCATGGTTTCATAGTCGAACTGGCGTGCCATGCCCCCTTCTGCCCGCCCCGCCCGGCGCCGGCAAGGGGGCTGTGCCGGAGCCGGGAAATTTCGTGCCGGGGTGGTGCCGTTAACCCGACATTTTCTCTGTTGCGCGAAGATCGGCAGGGAATCGGCGCGGAAGACGGCAGGAGAGGATGATGCAGGTTGGCTACCCGGTGTCGGCGCTCAGCTTCGACCCGCAGCGCAAGGTCTGGTCGCTGGCCCCCGACTTCGATCCGGGCACGATGCTGTGGCGGCTGGTCCAGACCGAAGACGGGGCAGAGCTGCGCGACGCGCTCGACCGCCCCGTCACCTGCGGGATTGCCTCGGCCGAGCTGCCGCTGTTGCTGCGCGCGGCAAGCGGGCGGATGCTGCGGCTTGAGCGGATCGACATCGACGGGCTGCCCGGCCTCTTCATTGCCTCCGAACCGTTCGTTCCCGGTGCCGAGTATACCGAGCTGCCGCATCCCGCCACCGCCGGCCGCGCCGCCGGCCCTGAGGAGATCGCCCGCCTGCCCGCCCTCGGCCCCGGCACGATGATCGCCACCGCCGACGGGCCGCAGGCGATCGACTGGCTGCGCCCGGGCGACGAGATCCTCACCCGCGACCACGGACTGAGACCGCTCGTCTGGCTCGGCCATCATGTGATGCCACTGCGCGCGCCCGCGGTGTCGCGCCCGCTGCGGATTTCCGCCGCGGCCTTCGGACCGACCCATCCCGAGCACGCGACCATCGCCTCGCCCGGGCTTGGCATCCTGCTCGCCGGCCCCGAGCTGAAATTCTGGTTCACCGAGGGCGAGATGTTCGGCCGCGTCGCCGAGATCTGCACCGCCCCGCGCCTCGAAGGGCGGCAATCGCTCTACACCCTGCTGTTCGACGCGCCCGAAATCGTACTGGCGAATGGGATCTGGGTCAGTTCGGTGCAGCTCGACGCCGCCTATGCGGCGCTGCTGCCGGCCGAACTGCGCATGACCCTGCGCCCGCGCCTTGCCGAGGCCCATGCCGAGGCGGCACGGTCCTGGCTCGAACGCTGGGAGGTCGAGATGTTCTGCCGCGCCCGCAATGCGCGGCGCCGGGTGATCGCCGCCTGAGACGCCGAATGCGCAGCTTTCGGGTCGCGTCGGCGCGCTGCCTCGGGATAGGATCGGTTGTCCCGTCCTGACCCGAGCCCGCCGATGTCCGACACTGTCTTTCCCCCCGCCGCCCTGCCCGACGCCGATGCCGAGGCGCAGCGGCAGGATTACCACTACCGCGTCATCTCGCGCGCGCTGCACGAGATCGACGCGGCCCGGGCCGAGGCAGCGGCGGGTGGTCACCGGCGCGAGCTGCCGCTGGCCGATCTGGCGGCCCGGCTCGGCTTCTCGCCCGCGCATTTCCAGCGCGTGTTCTCTGCCTGGGTCGGGGTCTCGCCGAAGCGCTATCAGCAATATCTGTCGCTCGATCTGGCGCGCGAGCTGCTGGCCGAACACCTGCCGCTCGAGGAGGTCGCCGCCGGCGCTGGCCTCTCCGGCCCGTCGCGGCTGCATGATCTCTTCCTTCGCTGGGAGGCGATGACCCCGGGTGAATTCGCCGCAGGCGGCGGCGGACTGACAATCCGCTGGGGCCGCTTCCCCTCGCCCTTCGGCGAGGCGCTGGCCTTCGCCACCGCGCGCGGCCTGTGCGGTCTCGCCTTCACCGCCGAGACCGGTTTCGATGCGGCCTTCGCCGACATGGCGGCGCGCTGGCCCGGCGCCACGCTGCGCGAGGAGGCCGACGCGATCCGGCCTTGGGTCGAGGCGGCGCTTGGCGGCCGCGGCGAGGCGGCGCTGACGCTGATTGGTGCCCCCTTTCAGATCAAGGTCTGGGAGGCGCTGCTTGCCATCCCCTCGGGCGAGGTGACGACCTATTCCGAGATCGCCGCGCGGATCGGCAATCCTGCGGCGGTGCGCGCCGTCGGCACCGCGGTCGGACGCAACCCGATCAGCTACCTGATCCCCTGCCACCGCGCCTTGCGCAAGTCGGGCGGGCTCGGTGGCTATCACTGGGGCCTGCCGGTCAAGCGCGCGATGCTGGCGCGCGAGGCGGCACGGGGCGACGCCGGCATCGCCCCGACGCTGCTGTGCCTCGCCCAGAAGTGATGGGCAAAGAACCGCCACCCGCGCAGATCGGATGGAACAAATCCCGGGGGATCGCGTAGAACGGGTGAGACGCCTCAAGGGCGCATTCCCACGCGAGAGCACGGACATGAAGAAGAACATCCCCTTCCTCGTCGCGGCCACCGGCCTGATCGGCCTGACCGCCTGCACCGACACCTACGGCCCGGGCTATGACGCCTCGACCGACCCGAACGCCAAACGCAACTCGGGCGCGATCACCGGCGCGCTGATCGGCGGCGTCTTCGGCGCGACCCGGCGCGGCGACGACAAGCTGGCGAAGGCCGCAACCGGCGCGATGATCGGCGGGCTGATCGGCGGCGCGATCGGCAGCCAGCTTGACAAGCAGGCGCAGGAACTGCGCCGCGACCTCGACACCAACGGCGTCTCGGTGGTCAACACCGGCTCGCAGCTCGTCGTCACCATGCCGCAGGACGTGCTCTTCGCCACGGACAGCTCGGTGGTGCGTGGCGATCTGCAGCGCGACCTCTACACCCTTGCGGGCAGTCTGAACCGCTATCCCGACACCACGGTCGAGGTGGTGGGCCACACCGACAACACCGGCGACGCGAACTACAACCAGCGTCTGTCGCAGCAGCGCGCCGATTCCGTCGCGCAGATCCTGATCGGCGCCGGCGTGCCGCGCTCGCGCCTCGTCGCCTATGGCCGCGGTGAAGATCAGCCGATCGCCTCGAACCTCACCGTCGAGGGCCGCGCGCAGAACCGCCGGGTCGAGTTCATCATCCGCCCGAACAACTGATCCGCGTCGCACGGCGACCCAAGGCCGGGGCCCTCCCCGGCCTTTTTGCTGCGATTCCCATTGCCGGGCCCCGGATGTGGTCATACATCTTGACCAACGGGGGGAAGCAATGCCGTTCCAGAAGATCGAATCCGAAAAGCTCGCCTCGGCGGTCGTCCGCCAGATCGAAGGGCTGATCCTGCAGGGCATCCTGCGGCCCGGCGAACGGCTGCCCTCCGAGCGCGAACTGTCCGAGCGCCTCGCGGTCTCGCGCCCCTCGCTGCGCGAGGCGGTGGCCGAGCTGCAGGAGGAAGGCCTTCTGACCACCCGTGCGGGTTCGGGCATCTTCGTGGCCGACGTGCTCGGCTCGGCCTTCTCGCCGGCGCTGATCCGGCTCTTCGCGCGCGACGAGCAGGCGGTTTTCGATTACCTCTCGTTCCGGCGCGACCTCGAGGGGCTGGCCGCCGAACGCGCTGCGCGGCTTGCCTCGGACACCGACCTGCGGGTGATCGACACACTGTTTCAGCGCATGGAAGCGGCGCATGCGAAGCGCAACCCGGCCGACGAGGCGGCGCTCGATGCGCAATTCCACATGGCGATCATCGAGGCCGGGCACAACGTCATCACCTTGCACATGATGCGCGCGATGTTCGACCTGCTGCAGGAGGGTGTGTTCTACAACCGCCAGGTCATGTTCCGCAATCGCCCGACCCGCGACGCGCTGCTGGAACAGCACCGCGCGATCAACGCGGCCATTCAGGCGCGCGACGGGGCCGCGGCCCGCGCCGCCGTGGCCGATCACATGGAATTCGTCGAGAAGGCGCTGACCGAACAGCGCAAGGCCGAGCGCCACGAGACCCTTGCACAGATGCGGCTGCGCCACGAGGCCGAGAAGGCGGGCTGAGCCCCCGGCCCAGCTGCAGACATGAAAAAACCCGGCCTTGCGGCCGGGTTTTCAACTTTCCCAAGGCAGGTCTCAGTTGAGACGTGCCTGCACCTCGGAGATCGCAGTGTCGATCAGCCCGGCTTTGCGGTCAGGCGTCATCTGGCCGGCAAGCACTTCGGCCGCGGCGGCGATCGCCACCTGAACGGCACGGTCCTTGACGTCCTTCAGCGCCGAAGCCTCGGCCGAAGCGATCTGCTCCTCCGCCGCCTTCAGACGCCGCGCGATCGACGCCTGCAGCTCGGCCTTGGCCACGTCGGCCGCCGCCTGCGCATCGCGCTTCGCAGCCACCACGATGCCCTCGGCCTGCGCCTGGACTTCACGCGCCTTGCGCTCGTAGGAGGCAAGGATCGACTGCGCTTCTTCACGCAGCGCACGAGCTTCGTCGAGTTCCGACTTGATCGTGTCCGCGCGCTTGTCGAGCAGGGAGCCGAGCAGCGCCGGAACCTTGAACTTGACGATGATCGCCACGAACAGAAGGAAGGCGATCAGCACCACGAAGTTCGGGTTGCGCAGCGAGAAGAACGGCCCTTCCTCGGAGGCGAGCGCCGGCGAAGCGGCGAGGATGAAGAGAAGCGTGAGTTTCTTCATGGTCTCAGCCTTTCACCCGTGCGCCAACGGCCGTGGCCAGAGCCCCGGTGTCAGCCTGCCCGCCAAGAGCGACGACGATCTCGGCCGCGGCATCGCGCGCGACGGCTTCCACCGCCTCGAGCGCCCCGGCACGGATCTCGTTGATCCGGGCTTCCGATTCCGTGGCGCGCTTGGCGATCTCGGTATCGGCCTTGGCGGTCGCCGCGTCGAGGTCCTTCTGGATCTCGGCCTTGGTTTCCGCGATGATCTTCTGAGCCTGAGCCCGGGCATCCGCGAGCGCCTTTTCATAGGCGGCCTCGGCGTCCTTCGCCTTCAGCTTGTAGTCCTCGGCGGCGGCAATGTCGCCGGCGATGGTGCTCTGGCGATCGGCCAGCACCGCGGAGATCCGCGGCAGGGCGATGCGCGAAAGCATCCAGTAGATCACGACCAGCGCGACGCAGAGCCAGAAGATCTGGTTCGGGAAGGTCGAAAGATCAAGCTGCGGCATCGGCACGGCGGCCGCGGCACCATGCGCCGCATCACCCGCCATCTCGGCCACTTGCTGTTCAGTTTCCATGTCGTCCCCCTGGACCCTCAGATAACCGGATGGGCCCGCGTGCGGACCCATCCGACCGAAAGGATTGGATCAGGGATCAGACCGCGAACAGCAGCAGCAGGGCGACGAGGAACGCGAAGATGCCCAGAGCTTCGGCGAAGGCCATGCCGATGAACAGCGTGGCGGTCTGGCCGGCGGCGGCCGACGGGTTGCGCAGCGCGCCGTTCAGGAAGTTACCGGCGACGTTGCCAACACCCATGGCGGCGCCCGCCAGGCCGATGCAGGCCAGGCCCGCGCCGAGGTATTGACCGAATTCCGAGATGCTGCCTTCCATTGGGATGCTCCTTAGGGATTGAAAGGTTGAAACTTTGTCTCTCTGCGGTCCGGGCCTCAGTGGCCCGGATGCAGCGCGTCCTTCAGGTAGACGCAGGTGAGGATGGTGAACACGTAGGCCTGCACGAGGGCCACGATCACTTCGAGCCCGTACATCGCGGTGACCGCGAGGACCGACAGCGGGGTGACCAGCACGCCGACGGCGGCCGACATCAGGATCACCGGCGCGAAGCCCGCGAAGACCTCGATCACGGCGTGGCCGGCCATCATGTTGCCCGCAAGTCGGATCGAGTGGCTGACCGGACGCACGAAGTAGGAGATCACCTCGATCACCGCGAGGATCGGGCGCAGCGCGAGCGGCGCCGAGCTGACCCAGAACAGGCCGAGGAAATGGGTGCCGTTCTTCACGAAACCGACGACGGTCACGGTGACGAAGACCAAGATCGCCAGCACGCCGGTGACGGCGATATGGGCGGTCGGGGTGAACGAGAGCGGGATCAGGCCGAGGAAGTTCGAGAAGACGATGAACAGGAACAGCGTGAAGATGTAGGGGAAGAACTTCAGCCCTTCCTTGCCGGTCACGTCCTCGACCATCTTGTGGATGAAGCCATAGACGAGCTCGGCGAGCGACTGCATCCGCGACGGGATGATCGCGCGGCCGCGGGTGCCGACGACGAGCAGCAGCGCCATGCAGATCAGGCCGATCGCCATCCACAGGGTGACGTTGGTGGGCGTGTACCAATGGATCGGCCCGTCACCGAACAGGGAATGGATCTTGAAAGGTTCCATCGGATGGAACGCCAGACCTTCACTCGCTTCTTCCGCCACGTCTATTTTCCCTCTGCATCGGAGGCCGGGGCCGCCGCATGTGCCTTCTTGTTCATCTCTTCGGCGGAGCGGATCACCACCCGGATCCCCGCCACGAGCCCGAGGAGCGTGAACACCAGCATCAGCCAGGGCTTCGTCCCCGCAAGCGCGTCGAGCCCAAATCCGATGCCGAAGCCGATCCCCAGCCCCGAAACCATCTCGATGACCATCCGCCACGCCATGTCGGCCTGGCGGAACTTGTCATCCGCCGCGGGCTTCGGAGCCTTTTCCTTGCGCAGCTCGGCCAGGCGCCGTTCCAGCGCCACAAGGCGCTCGGGATCGTGCTCGTCCGAGGGACGGTCAGTCATAGGCTCCCCCCGCAACAACTCGGGGCTTTGATAGACTTCACCGCCCTGTGAGTCAACGCCGTTAGCGCCCATCATGAGATCGACTAACTCCTTGTTTCGAAATAGTTTCTGAAATCACCTCCTGTCCCATGACCGCCCAAATGTGCTGCGGCGCGGAAATCGCATATTCAACCTTCCGGTTGACGTTTTTGCCCCCCCACCGCATCACTGGGCCATGAGCACATCGGCCACCGCCCCCCTCGATGCCGTCTTCGCCGCGCTGGCCGACCCCACGCGCCGCGCGATCCTGACCATGCTGCTCGAGGATGACATGGCGGTCACCGATGTCGCCGAGCCCTTCGAGATGTCGCTCGCCGCGATCTCGAAACACCTCGCGATCCTCGCCGAGGCCGGGCTGATCTCTCAGGAAAAGCGTGGCCGGGTGAAATGGTGCAAGCTCGAGCCTGCGGCGATGGCCGGCGCCATCACCTGGATCCAAAGCTTCGGTCAGCTGGAGCCGATCGACCTTGATGCCTTCGAGCGCTTCCTGGAGACGGAATTGCGCGACACGGATGGCGCCGAGGGGGTGCCGCCCCCTCGGCCCTGACGGGCCTCACCCCAGGAGATTTGAGGCAATTGGAAGGGAGGGCCGCGGCGCCCAAAGCCCTTCCCGCCCTCTTCCCCTCTTCCAATTGCCCCAAATATCCTCGGGGGGTGAACCGGCCGCTGGCCGGGAAGGGGGCAGACAGCCCCCTGCCCCGCTCTCAGGCGAACCCGTGGCTCCGGTCATAGCCGTTCGGCGCAGGCGAGGCCCAGCCCGCGGGCGCCTGCTGCGGGCGATAGATCTCGATCTTCAGCGGATGACAGGCGGCGGCGTCCGAGCTGTGCTCGGAAGAGCAGTCGCCGCCCGGGCAGGCCGAGAGCGCGCCGGCGAGATCGATCTCGGCGAAGAATTCGAGAAAATCGCCCGGCCGCACCGGGCTTGCCTTCATGAAATACTGCCCGGCGTCGCGGGTGAAGCCCGTGCACATGAAGACATTCAGCACGTCGTGCACCAGCCCCTCGCAGGCCTCGGTCGTCATTCCGCGGCCTTCGGCGAGCGCCCGGGTCAGGTTCGAGTGGCAGCAATGGTGATAGGTCTCGCCTCCCGACAGCAGGTAATGCGTGTAGGGGTCGCAGCGAGTGCCGATCACGTCATGCACCGAGCCGCCATGCTCGTCGAAGCCATACCAGTCGAGCGTGTCCTCGGTGATCGTCGCCATCGGCCGCAGGAAGGGCAGCGAGGACCAGAGCTGATCGCCGGTCGACAGATGCGTGCCATGCAGCGCGCGGGTCTTGCCAGAATAGAAGCGCTCGGTCAGATCTTCGAGGTGCCACAGATCGAGGTCGCCGACCTGCGGCCCCTCGATCGAGACGATGCGGAAGAAATGCCCGGCCGGCACCGTGAAGAAGCGCGCCTCGCGCGGCGGCACGATCACCTCCTCGAGCAGTTCCCAACCGGGGCGCACGGCGCGATAGCCTGCCACGTCCGGGCGCGGCAGGGTTTCGACCGGATAGCAGATCACCGGGTGGATCGCCCGTCGCGCGGCGGCATCGGCGGGGGCGGCATGGTCTGGACGGGAAAGTTTCATCGCGGCTCCTTGGCTGGTGCCTTATCCTGCCATGGCCGCGGCAAAACAAAAGCCCCGGCGCGACGCGCGGGGCTTCGGTTTCGACATCGGTCGGTGCGCTCAGGCGGCCGAGTAATACCCGAACATCTGCTCGATCGGGGTTTCGACAGCGGCGATCGCCGCGGTGGCCGAGACCTCGTCTTCGGGGATGTAATAGGCGTAGGCCTGCTCCAGAACCCGCAGCGCCTCTTCGGCCTGTTCGCGTTCGGACGCCTTCACGAATTTGACGATCTTCGACATGGAACTCTCCTGTGGTCGGATTGAGTTCCTCCCTGCCGGTCCATGTAGGGGATCGGGGCGCGTCTGGGAAGGGGCACAGGCGCAAGGGTGCCATGCAGATGCTGCAGTGCAGCAAATCGTCACACCCCGGACAGACAGGAGCCCCGGATCGCTCCGGGGCCCCGATCGTGTGGTGCTGCCTCAGACCTGACGGCTGACCATCAGCCGCTTGATCTCGGCGATCGCCTTCGCCGGGTTCAGCCCCTTCGGGCAGGTCTTGGTGCAGTTCATGATGGTGTGGCAGCGATAGAGCTTGAACGGATCCTCGAGCGCATCGAGACGCTCAGCCGTCGCCTCGTCGCGGCTGTCGATGATCCAGCGATAGGCATGGAGCAGCGCCGCCGGGCCGAGGTAGCGGTCCGAGTTCCACCAGTAGCTCGGGCAGGAGGTCGAGCAGCTGGCGCACATGACGCATTCGTAGAGACCGTCGAGCTTGCGGCGGTCTTCGATCGACTGCCGCCATTCCTTCTCGGGAACGTTGGTCTTGGTCTGCAGGAACGGCATGATCGAGGCGTGCTGCGCATAGAAATGCGTCAGGTCCGGGATCAGGTCTTTCACCACCGGCATGTGGGGCAGCGGGTTGATCTTGACGGTGTCGCCCTTGATCTCGTCGAGACCATAGATGCAGGCGAGCGTGTTGATCCCGTCGATGTTCATCGCGCAGGAGCCGCAGATGCCTTCGCGGCAGGAGCGGCGGAAGGTCAGCGTCGGGTCGATCTCGTTCTTGATCTTGATCAGCGCGTCAAGGACCATCGGACCGCATTTGTCCATGTCCAGGAAATAGCTGTCGACGCGCGGGTTCTCCCCGGTGTCCGGATCCCAGCGGTAGATCTGGAACTTGCGCACATTCTTGGCGCCTTCCGGCTTCGGCCAGGTCTTGCCGACGCGGATCTGCGAATTCTTCGGAAGCTTGAACTGAACCATGGTTTTCACCCTCTCCAGTCGGTTCTGGCGTAAAGCGGCCGCGTCGGCATGCGGCCGGATCTCTGATAGACGCAGCGGTCATAGGCCGCTGACGGGTCTCCTTGCGTGCGCAGCCCGAGATTGAGCCGCACCTTGGCGGTGGTGCGCGGGCCGGAACTGGTCATGCCGATGCCGGCTTCGCCAGAAACCGGAGGTTCCGGCGCGATCTGGCGGAAGCACTGCGCCTCGGCCTGCTCGACGGGCACGGGTCCGCAGCCGGCCAGAAGCGGCGCGAGCGCGACGCAGGCCAGCCACGGCAACCGCCGCCCCCCCTGCCCCGTCATCTCGCGGCTCCGCTCCATCGCCCCCCTCACAGCACGCCGAGCCCGTTGCGGGCGATGCACGACATCGTCGCGGGGCGCTGCGCAATGGTCATCACCGTCGAGACGGTGTCGGCGCTGACGCCGACGACCGCCCCCTTGGCGATGCTGTAAACCTCGCCCATCGAGGCGTTGTCGATGATGCAGTCGGTGACGGGGGCAGCATTCACCCCCGGCATCTTCTGCGCCACCACCCCGTTGACCACCGATTTGGCCTGAGCGCGCGCGACTTCCTCGGCGCTCTGCCCCATCGTGCAGGCCGACAGGGCCGCCGCCGCAAGGAGCGAAAGACCGCGCATCAGTAGACGCGCGCCTTCGGCGCGATCTTCTTCAGGTCGATCCCGCCCTCGTCCTGCGGCGTCAGCGGATCGACGTGGACCGCGCGATAGCTCAGGTCCACGGTCGAGCCGTGCACGCGCATGATCGAGTGCTTGCGCCAGTTCACGTCGTCGCGGTCCGGATAGTCCTCGTGCGCATGCGCGCCGCGGCTTTCCTTGCGCGCCTCGGCGCCGACGATCGTCGCCAGAGCGTTCGGCATCAGGTTCGTCAGCTCGAGCGTTTCCATCAGGTCCGAGTTCCAGATCAGCGACCGGTCGGTGACGTGCAGGTCGTTCATCTTCTCGGCGACGGCGGTCATCTTGACCACGCCTTCGGCCAGCGACTTGTCGGTGCGGAACACCGCGGCGTCCGACTGCATGGTCTTCTGCATCTCGAGACGCAGCGCGGCCGTGGGCACCGAGCCCTTGGCATTGCGCAGCCCGTCGAAGCGGTCGAAGGCCTTGTCGATTGCCGATTTGGCCGGCGTCGGGATCGCCTTCTCGCGGTCGATGACCTGGCCGGCGCGGATCGCGGCGGCGCGGCCGAAGACCACGAGGTCGATGAGCGAGTTCGAACCGAGACGGTTCGCCCCGTGCACCGAGGCACACCCCGCCTCGCCCACGGCCATCAGGCCCGGAACGACGGCGTCCTGGTCTTCGGCGGTCGGGTTGATGACCTCGCCCCAGTAGTTCGTCGGGATGCCGCCCATGTTGTAGTGCACGGTCGGCAGAACCGGGATCGGCTCCTTGGTCACATCGACGCCGGCGAAGATCTTCGCCGATTCCGAGATCCCGGGCAGACGTTCGGCCAGCGCTTCCGGCGGCAGGTGCGAGAGGTTCAGGAAGATGTGGTCCTTGTGCTCGCCCACGCCGCGGCCTTCGCGGATCTCGATCGTCATGCAGCGCGAGACGACGTCACGCGAGGCCAGATCCTTGTAATGGGGCGCATAGCGCTCCATGAAACGCTCGCCCTCGGAGTTGGTCAGATACCCGCCCTCGCCGCGCGCGCCCTCGGTGATCAGGCAGCCCGAGCCATAGATGCCGGTCGGGTGGAACTGCACGAATTCCATGTCCTGCAGCGCCAGACCCGCGCGCGCCACCATGCCGCCGCCGTCGCCGGTGCAGGTATGCGCCGAGGTCGCCGAGAAATAGGCACGGCCATAGCCGCCCGTCGCCAGCACGACCATCTTGGCCGCGAAGACGTGGAAGGTGCCGTCGTCGAGCTTCCAGCACAGCACGCCTTCGCAGGTCTTGCCGTCTTCGCTCATCAGCAGGTCGAGCGCGAAATACTCGATGTAGAATTCCGCGTTGTTCTTCAGCGACTGGCCGTAGAGCGTGTGCAGGATCGCGTGGCCGGTGCGGTCGGCCGCGGCGCAGGTGCGCTGCACCGGCGGGCCTTCACCGAACTCGGTGGTGTGGCCGCCGAACGGGCGCTGATAGATCTTGCCCTCTTCGGTGCGCGAGAACGGCACACCGTAGTGTTCCAGTTCATAGACCGCGGCCGGGGCGGCGCGCACCATGTATTCCTGCGCGTCGGTGTCACCGAGCCAGTCAGAGCCCTTGACGGTGTCGTAGAGGTGCCACTGCCAGTTGTCCGGACCCATGTTCGAAAGCGAGGCGGCGATGCCGCCCTGCGCCGCGACGGTGTGCGAACGGGTCGGGAAGACCTTGGTCACGCAGGCGGTACGCAGGCCCTGTTCGGCCATGCCCAGCGTGGCGCGCAGGCCCGCGCCGCCGGCACCGACCACCACGACGTCATAGTGATGCGTCTCGTAAGGATAAGCTGCCATTTGTATCGTCCCGTATTCAGTTCATCGCGCCGAGCACGATGCCGAGGAAGGTCATCTTCGCCAGCGCATAAAGCGCCACGGCGATCACCAGATAGGCCACCGAATGGGCGGCGATGACCAGTACCTTGCGCGTCATGCCGGCGGTGTAGTCTTCGAGCATCATCTGCGCGCCCTTGGCGAAGTGGCGCATGCCCACAACCACGAGCAGCGCGGTCACGATCGCCGGGAAGGGGCGCGAGAAGGTCGCGATCACGCCTTCCTGGCTCTGCCCGAGGGCACGCCCGAAGACGATCAGGAAGACCGGCACGAGGAAGGCCAGCGCGACGGCCGAAACCGTCATGTACCAGTGGTGCTCGGTGCCGGTATGGGAGGCACCCTTGCCCACGGCGCGTTTGCGATCGGTCAGGTAATGCATGAATGCCTCCTCAGACCATGACGATGATGACGGTGATGATGGTCAGAACCACCGACCCGATGATGCAGGCCCAGCCGAGCTTCTCGGCGGTCTCGATCTCGAGGCCCTTGCCGGCGTCGAAGTAGAGGTGACGCAGGCCGGCGAGATAGTGATACCACACCGCCCAGGCCGAGAGCGTGAACACCAGATCGCCGAACCAGGAGGTGACGATCGCGTTCACGAAATCGAAATAGCCGGGGCTCGTGGTCGCCGCGAGCAGCCACCAGACCGCGAGAAGCGCGCTTGCGATGAGGGCGTTGCCGGTGATCCGGGTCAGGATCGACGACATCGAGGTCATCTGCGGGCGGTAATACGGGCCGATCATGAAGGGGGAAAGGGGCCGTTCAACCCGTTTCGTTTCAGCCATTTTGGGTCCCTCTGTCGCTGGGCCCCGTTGGCGCGCCGGTCGAGGGCGGCGGGCGCGGGCGGGGCTGGCCGGAATTGCGCCTCCTGAATAGCGCATATTTCGCCCAAGTCACGAGCCCAGATTCGCGAATTGTCGCTTTCCGGCCGGGAAACGCGCAAAAAAAGAGCTTCGTGATCACAAATTTTCAGCGCGTGATCACGTGATTGCGCTCACACGACTCAGCGAGCGACGGCACGGAATGCGGCCCCGCCCCTTGCAACCGCAGCGTGTTGCGCCCAGCATTCCAGGCCGGAAACGCACTTGCCCGAAAGGAGCCGGCGATGACCGAAACCGCGACCAAGACCCCCGTGCATGAACATTCCGTTCCCTTCTTCTGGCCGATGGCAGCGGGGATCGAACTGGGCGAGGCGGGGCTCGACGCCTTTCGCCGGAACCTGAAATTCGTTGACCTTGCCGAGAAGATCGACCACCCGCCGCAGCCCGGCTGGGCGACGAAGAACCGGGTGCGGCTCGATCTCGATACGATGCGGCTGCGCGACTTCTCGGCCGAGGGCGCGACGGGGGTGCCGGTGCTGGTCGACGCCCCCTTTGCCGGCCACAACGCGACCATCGCCGATTTCGCCCCGGGGCAGAGCCTTGCCGCCACGCTGCTGGCGAACGGCATCGGCCGGGTGCTGGTGACGGACTGGAAGACCGCCACCGAGGAGATGCGCGATTTCGACATCGACAAGTATCTGGCCGAGCTCAATGTCGTGGTCGACGACCTTGGGGGCCGGGTGATCCTTGTCGGCCTGTGCCAGGGCGGCTGGATGAGCGCGATGTTCGCCGCGCGCTTCCCCGAGAAGGTCGCCGCACTGGTGCTTGCCGGCGCGCCGATCGACACCGACGCCGGGCACGGGCCGATCCGGGCGATGGCGCATCGGCTGCCGCTGTCCTTCTATGAAGAGTTTGTCACCGCGGGTGGCGGCCGGATGATGGGGACGAACATGCTGGCGGGCTGGAAGAACATGCACCCCGACAAGCAGTTCGTGGAGAAGTACCTCGATCTTTACGCCCATCTCGACGACCGCAACTATATCAAGCGCACCGAGACCTTCGAGCGCTGGTACGAGAACCCCGTCGACCTGCCCGGGCGCTATTACCTCCAGGCGATCGACCTGTTGTTCAAGAAGAACCTCTTCGCCAAGGGGGCGTTCCGCGGGCTTGGGCAAAAGCTGCAGCTGAAGGACATCACCTGCCCCGCCTATCTGTTGGCGGGCGCCTCGGACGACATCACCACCAAGGAACAGGTCTTTGCGGCGCGCGATCTTCTTGGCACGCCGAAGGAGAAGATCACCAAGAAGCTGGTGCCGGGCGGGCATATCGGGCTTTTCATGGGCAGCCGGACGCTCGCCGAGGAATGGCCGCTGATCGCGGCCTGGCTGAAGGACAACGGCGGCGCCTGAGCCCCGCCGTCGTGCCCGCGTTGCACGCGGAATTTGAGTATTTGGGCCGAGAAAAAGCCCGGAGCCCACGAAGGTGCCCGGGCGTTTTCCTTTCGGATCACATCGGCATCAGCGCCCAATAGTCGAGATCGAGCAGCACCTCGGGCGCGTATTTGCCGTCTTCGCCCTTCAGCGCGAACTCGGCCGCGCCCTGCTTGACCGCGACCAGCCGCAGCCGGATCGCGCCGACGCCCGGGGCATCGGTCTCGGCCTTGTCGAGCACCTCGGACCAGGCCTTGACGGTGTCGCCGGCAAAGCAGGGGTTCGCGTGCGCGCCGCCGTTCAGCGCCACGATCATCTGCGCATTGGCAAGCCCGTTGAACGACAGCGCGCGGGCCATCGAGATCACATGGCCGCCATAGATCAGCCGCTTGCCGTCGTCGCGGAAGGTGGCGTCGAAATGCACCTTGGCGGTGTTCTGCCACAGCCGCGTGGCGATCATGTGCTCGGCTTCCTCGATCGTCACGCCGTCGACATGGTCGATCTTCTCGCCGATCTCGTAATCGCCCCAGCGGTGCGGCTCGCCGGCCAGACCGAAGTCATAGTCGCTGAAATCGAGCCCCTCGGGCACCACCAGATCCGCGGCCGGCACCACCTTTTGCAGCGCGGGAAGCACGGTTTCCGGCGCCGGCGCCGACAGGTCGCCCTTGCGCACCATCACCCAGCGGACATATTCGAGCACGACCTCGTCCATCTGGTTCAGCCCGCGGGTGCGGACATAGACGACGCCCGACTTGCCGTTCGAGTTCTCCTTGACGCCGATCACCTCGCTTTCCGAGCGCAGCGTGTCGCCCGGCCAGACCGGCTTCAGCCAGCGCCCCTCGGCATAGCCGAGATTGGCGACGGCGTTCAGCGACACGTCGGGCACGGTCTTGCCGAAGACCACATGGAAGGCGATCAGATCGTCAAGCGGGCTGCCGTCGAGGCCGGAGGCGGCGGCGAACTCATCCGAGGAGTAAAGCGCGTGGCGCGCCGGATAGAGCGCGTGATAGAGCGCGCGCTCGCCCTCGGCCACCGTGCGCGGCACGGCGTGGCGGATCACCTGCCCGACCTTGTAATCCTCGAAGAAACGGCCCGGATTGGTCTTTGCCATCATTGCTCTCCCAGCTTCATCTCGGGGTCATAGTCCTTGCCCGGCACCTCCTTGGTGACGGCCTGCGCACAGCGCATCACGCCCTTCGCGGCGTCGAAGCCATAGGCGGGCGAGCCGTGCAGCTCCCACCCTTTCGACAGTGCGAGCGAGACCTTGTGGCAGAAGGCCGAGGTGTCGTCCTCGGTCAGCAGACGATAGAGTTTCATCGCATCACCCGAATGTCGGATAGCCGGCCGCGTAATGCAGCCCGGCGATCGCCCCATAGACGATGACCGTGCCAAGCACCGCCATCGCTTCCTTGCGCGCCCCGCCGGTGGCGGCGGGCGGCGCCCATTTCGTGCGGTTGGTCAGCACGATCTCGACCAGCGCCCAGAGCCCGAGCCCGCCGAAGAGCACAAAGCTCGGCGTGTCGCCATTCACCAGCAGATGCGCGAGCGACCAGATCAGCATCCCGGTCAGCATCGGGTGGCGATAGTGTCGCGCGACCCAGGTCTTCATCCCGGCCGCGGCGAAAAGATAGACCGCGACCAGCATCAGCAGGTTGTTGATGCCCGCCAGCGCCGGGGTGCGCACCCAGTACACGGTGCCGAACCAGGAGCGGTAGCCGATTACCATCAGCACCACGCCGACGACGATCGCCGCGGTGACCGCCGGCCGCTCCGCCGCACCAAGGGCCCGGGAAAAGCCCGGGAAGATCCGTTTCGCCAGATGCGGCAGGCTCCACAGCAGGAGACCGAGGACCAGAAGCGCCATGTGATTGCCTTTCAGTTGCCCAGAGCGGCAATCGCCTCCGCCTTGGCGAGGATCTGCCGCGCCGTCACGATATGCAGGTTTTCGACGATCTTTCCATCCACGACCGCGACACCGAGCCCGGCTTTCTCGGCCTCGTCGAAAGCGGCGATCTGGCGCTGCGCCAGGTCGATCTCGGCCGCCGAGGGGGCGAAGGCCGCATTCGCGATCTCGAGCTGAGCGGGGTGGATCAGGGTCTTGCCGTCAAAGCCCATGTCGCGGCCCTGGTCGCATTCGACTTTCAGCCCGTCCTCGTCCTTGAAGGCGTTGTAGACGCCGTCGACGATGATCTTGCCGAAGGCCTTGGCGGCGAGCAGGCAGGTGCCGAGCCCGGCCATCATCGGCAGACGGTCAGCGCGGAAACGGCTCTGCAGCTCCTTCGCGAGGTCGTTGGTGCCCATCACCATGCCCTCGAGCCGGGGGTGCGAGGCGATCTCGGCCGCGTTCAGCATGCCGAGCGCGGTCTCCATCATCGCCCAGAGCGGCACGCCCGGGATCAGGTCGGCGACCGCGTCGAGGTCGGATTTGCGCGACACCTTCGGGATCAGGATCGCGTCGACCTTGGCGCCCTCGCGGATCGCGGCGGCAAAGGCGCGCAGGTCGTCCCGGCCCCACTCGGTATCGAGCCCGTTGACCCGCACGATGCGCGCCCGCGCAGCGTAATCCGCCTCTTTCAGCGCCTTCGCCAGGATCGCGCGGGCGTTCACCTTCTCGTCGACCGCGACCGCATCCTCAAGGTCGAAGATGATCGCGTCGCAGGCGAGGCCCGTGGCCTTTTCGAGCGCGCGCTCCTTCGAGCCGGGGATATAGAGCACCGAGCGATAGGGACGGGACGTGCCGTGAGCGGTCATGATTCTCTCCTCGCAACAATCTTTCGCCAAAGACCACACATCCGACACTTTCAGCAAGAGGAGATTTGCCGCATCGCAGAACCATTCGGTACAGCCGCAGCGCGCGACTCGCCCTCTTCCCCTTCGGGCCGGATCAAGATTTCGGCATACAACGGCATGCCGAACGGTTTCGGGCCGCGCCGGGCCCTTGCCAGACGGGGCGCGAAGGGCTAACCCTGCCGCGTCAGTTTCAACACATCCATCCTGACCTTTGGAGGAATCCCATGGCCCGACCCAAGATCGCCCTCATCGGCGCCGGCCAGATCGGCGGCACGCTCGCCCATCTCGCCGCGATCAAAGAACTCGGTGACGTCGTCCTGTTCGACATCGCCGAAGGCACGCCCCAGGGCAAGGCGCTCGACATCGCCGAATCCGGCCCCTCCGAAGGCTTCGACGCCACGCTGAAGGGCACCACCGATTACGCCGACATCGCCGGCGCCGACGTCTGCATCGTGACCGCCGGCGTGCCGCGCAAGCCCGGCATGTCGCGTGACGACCTGCTCGGCATCAACCTCAAGGTGATGAAGTCGGTCGGCGAAGGCATCGGCAAACATGCTCCGAACGCGTTCGTGATCTGCATCACCAACCCGCTCGACGCGATGGTCTGGGCGCTGCAGCAGTTCTCGGGCCTGCCGGCGGAGAAGGTCGTCGGCATGGCCGGCGTGCTCGACTCGGCGCGCTTCCGTCACTTCCTCTCGGTCGAGTTCAACGTCTCGATGAAGGACGTCACCGCCTTCGTTCTGGGCGGCCACGGCGACACCATGGTGCCGCTCGCCCGCTACTCGACCGTTGCCGGCATCCCGCTGCCGGACCTGATCGAGATGGGCTGGACCACCCAGGAAAAGCTCGACGCGATCATCCAGCGCACCCGTGACGGCGGCGCCGAGATCGTCGGCCTGCTGAAGACCGGCTCGGCCTTCTACGCGCCGGCCACCTCGGCGATCGAGATGGCGGAAGCCTATCTCAAGGACCAGAAGCGCCTGCTGCCCTGCGCCGCCTACGTCAAGGGCGCCTTCGGCCTCGACGGCATGTATGTCGGCGTGCCGACGATCATCGGTGCCGGCGGCATCGAGAAGGTCGTCGACATCAAGCTGAACAAGGACGAGCAGGTGATGTTCGACAAGTCGGTCGACGCGGTGAAGGGCCTCGTCGCGGCCTGCAAGGGCATCGACCCGACCCTCGCCTGATCCGGCAAGGATTGTCTCTCGGGAAAGGCGCGGCTTCGGCCGCGCCTTTTTCGTTGCGCTCAGGCGGCGACGAGGGGGGCGGGATCGAAGCCGAACGTCTGCGCCGCCCGCGCGAACAGCGCCGCCTCATGCGCAAGGAGCGCGCGGTCAAAGCCCGCGGGGGTCAGGTCGACCGCGCCGACCACCCGCGCCGTGCGTGCCGCAATCTGCGGATCGAAGCGGGCGAGCACGCCTTCGCGTTCGAGCACGCGCGCCTGTTTCGCGTCGATCACCTTCGCCGCCAGCCACTGCGCATGCAGCGCGCGCGCATTATGCGCCGCGCCCGCCATCGCCTCGAACTGCAACTGCCGCTGTGGCGCGTGCGAAGGCGGGTTCTTCGCCATCGCATTCAGCGCACGGCGCATCATCTTCAGCGCGTAATGCAGCTCGGTCAGCCCGTCGTAATGCAGAAGCTCGAGCTTGGCCGTGCCGTCATAGGACACATCGCGCCCGCCACCGCTCCACTCGCGCATCGGCCGGTGCACGCCGATGAACAGCCCCCGCCCCGACCGCACCGCGCATTTGCCGAGGTTGTGCCCGCACAGCCCCTTGTTCAGCAGCGCCAGAGCGGCGTCGTCATAGATCACGCCGCCGCGGGCATTGAAGCCCGCCCAGGGCCGGCGAAAGACGCCCGAAAAGATGTCGGCCGCCGGCAGATCGTCGAGATGGGTGCGCTCGGCGACAGCGATCTTCACCCAACTCGCGCCGTGACGGACAGCGCTCAGCACCTCGGCCACACTCTCGCCCGCCGTGGGCAGCACGAATTCGTCGGCGTCGCAATGCACCAGCCAGTCGAGCTTCGTCTCGGCCAGCATCCGGCTGGCGTGATACTTCTGCCGGCCCAGATGCTTGGCCGGGCGGTAGCCGTTCGAAAACGCCCAGCCGTCGTCGCCCGCGTCATGCAGCACCGCCCCCGGCACCCCTGCCAGCAGGTCGCGCGCTTCGGGATTGGGGCGGTCGAGGCAGACATGGACCTCGTCGGCGCCGAGGTCGAGATGATGGGCGACGAAAGCCGCAATCAACGCCGCCGGCTCGTCCGCCAGTGCCACCACGCCCCATCTGTCCATGACCTCTCCACCCCTCAAGAAACCCGCCGGAGTCTTTCCGATTCCTTCGTCCCGGGCAAGCCTCATGCTGCCCCGCAGCATTTGTGATCACGCTCCCGAATGGTGTGATCACAAAGTGCGGTTTTCTGCCGATCCGGGCATCCGGCACGCATTTATCAGTTTGTTACACGCCCCGAATGTGCCACACCACCATGCAAATCGCACCAGCATGGGAACTCTGCCATGAACATTCATGAATATCAGGCGAAGCAGCTCCTCAAGAGCTACGGCTGCCCGGTCTCCGAGGGCCGTCCGGTCCTGAAGGCCGACGAAGCCAAGACCGCCGCCTCGGAACTCGACGGCCCGCTCTGGGTGGTCAAGGCCCAGATCCATGCCGGCGGCCGCGGCAAGGGCAAGTTCAAGGAGCCGGAAGCCGGCGAAAAGGGCGGCGTCCGCCTCGCGAAGTCGGTGGAGGAGGCTGCCGAACTCGCCAAGCAGATGCTCGGCCGCACCCTGGTGACGCACCAGACCGGCCCGGCCGGCAAGCAGGTGAACCGCATCTACATCGAGGACGGTTCGGACATCTCGCGCGAGCTCTACCTCGCGCTGCTGGTTGACCGCCAGACCTCGCGCGTCTCCTTCGTCGTCTCGACCGAAGGCGGCATGGACATCGAGGAAGTGGCCGCCCACACCCCCGAGAAGATCATGTCCTTCTCGGTCGACCCGGCGACCGGGCTGAGCGATTTCCACGGCCGCCGCGTGGCCTTCGCCCTCGGGCTCGAAGGCGCGCAGGTCAAGCAGTGCGTCGCGCTGGTCAAGAACCTCTACCGTGCCTTCATCGAGAAGGACATGGAGATGCTCGAGATCAACCCGCTGATCGTGATGACCGACGGCAATCTCAAGCTGCTCGACGCCAAGCTCGGCTTCGACAACAACGCGCTCTACCGTCACTCCGACATCATGGCGCTGCGCGACGAGACCGAAGAGGACCCGAAGGAGCTCGAAGCCTCGAAGTACGACCTGAACTACATCGCGCTCGACGGTGAGATCGGCTGCATGGTGAACGGCGCGGGCCTCGCCATGGCGACGATGGACATCATCAAGCTCTACGGTGCGGAACCGGCGAACTTCCTCGATGTGGGCGGCGGCGCGACCAAGGAAAAGGTCACCGAAGCCTTCAAGATCATCACCTCGGACCCGAACGTGAAGGGCATCCTGGTCAACATCTTCGGCGGCATCATGCGCTGCGACATCATCGCCGAGGGCGTCATCGCCGCGGTGAAGGAAGTCGGGCTGAAGGTTCCGCTGGTGGTGCGTCTCGAAGGCACCAACGTCGAGCTGGGCAAGGAGATCATCTCGAAATCCGGCCTGAACGTGATCGCGGCGGACAACCTCGCCGACGGCGCCCAGAAAATCGTGAAAGCTGTGAAGGGCTAAGAACATGGCAGTCCTCGTCAACAAAGAAACCAAAGTCATCTGCCAGGGCATCACCGGCTCGCAGGGCACCTTCCACACCGAGCAGGCGATCGCCTACGGCACCAAGATGGTCGGCGGCGTGACGCCGGGCAAGGGCGGTTCCGAGCACCTCGGCCTGCCAGTGTACAACTCGGTCCACGAGGCTGTGGCCAAGACCGGCGCCAACGCGACCGCGATCTACGTGCCGCCGCCCTTCGCCGCCGACAGTATCCTCGAGGCGATCGACGCCGAGATCGAGCTCATCGTCTGCATCACCGAGGGCATTCCGGTGCTCGACATGATGAAGGTGAAGCGCGCGCTGATCGACAGCAAGTCGCGTCTGATCGGGCCGAACTGCCCGGGCGTCATGACCCCCGACGAATGCAAGATCGGCATCATGCCGGGCTCGATCTTCAAGCGCGGCTCGGTGGGCGTGGTTTCGCGTTCGGGCACGCTGACCTATGAAGCGGTGAAACAGACGACCGACATCGGTCTGGGCCAGTCCTCGGCTGTCGGCATCGGCGGCGACCCGATCAAGGGCACCGAGCATATCGACGTGCTCGACATGTTCCTCGACGACCCGGAAACCACCTCGATCATCATGATCGGCGAAATCGGTGGCTCGGCCGAAGAGGAAGCCGCGGAGTTCCTGAAGGAGCAGAAGAAGAAGGGCCGCTGGAAGCCGACCGCCGGCTTCATCGCGGGCCGCACCGCTCCTCCCGGCCGTCGCATGGGCCACGCGGGCGCCATCGTCTCGGGCGGCAAGGGCGACGCCGGCTCGAAGATCGAAGCGATGCGCTCGGCCGGTATCGTGGTGGCCGAAAGCCCCGCCCATCTCGGCGAAGCCGTGATGAAGGCGATCAAGGGCGAATGAGTTCCGGGAGGCCGCGGGAGACCGCGGCCTCCATTCCCACTCCGCAGTGCCGAGCGGGCCCGATGGCCCGTTCTGCCCTTCTGAGTGATCCCAAAGGCCGGACGCGGCCGGAGTTCGGAGGTTGAGATGAGAAACGTGACGTCTGGCACCCTGGCCGCGGCCATTGCCCTCGTGATGCTGGCAGCCTGCAGCGGCGGCCCCGGCAAGGACCCGATCCCGCTTTCGGCATCCGGCCCGATCACCACCTATCCGATCATCGGCACCAGCAAGGTCCCGCAGGGAACCACGCCGACCGGCTCGACCGGTTACGCCGTGGCCAATTCCGCCCGTTCCAACGGCTCCATCGTCGCCGGCACCGCCGCGACCTGCGGGGCCGCGAATGCCGGCGGTGAATACGAGCTAGCCTGTGCCCAGGCGGCCGGTCAACCGGGCGCTGCCTATCCCTACAAGTGACGCAGCGTTCCGCAGGAGTATGAAGACAATGAAACGTGGACTTCCGGCTGTCTCGGCCGCGCTGGCGGCGCTGATGCTCGCGGGCTGCATGACTGCAGCCCCCGGCAGCAGCACCGAGACGGCCGCGCTGGCACCGCCGGTGCCGAAGGACGAGCGCTCGCACGGCACCTTCGAGCAGATGACCGGCATCAATGGCGATGCCGTCTCGGCGATCTCGGGCGACACCAGGCGCGCCTATATCTATTTCGATTTCTTCGCCGCCGACAAAACCGCGGTGAAAGCCGCGCCGGCGAAGCTCTGTGGCCATTACGGCAAGGGCCTGAAATCGTCCTTCGTCACCGAGCCGGGCGACCGCGAACCCGGCATCAAGGTTCTCGTGGTGGACTGCGCAGGCTGATCCGCCACACCCGCCCCTCACCGGCCCCTCAGCCGTTTCCAAGGACAACCGTCATGAATGACCAATCCCCCAACGAACAGTTCGAAGCCTCGAGCTTCCTGCAAGGCGCGAACGCGGATTACGTCGAACAGCTTTACGCCCGTTTCGCCGCCGACCCGAGCTCGGTCGACACCGCCTGGGCTGCCTTCTTCGCATCGCTCGGCGACGACGAGCTCGACGTGAAGAAATCGGCGCAGGGCGCATCCTGGGCGCGCTCCGACTGGCCGCCGAGCCCGAATGACGACCTGACCGGCGCGCTGACCGGCGAATGGCCGATGGTGCCGGCGAAGGAAGCCAAGGCTGCCGGCGACAAGATCAAGGCGAAGGCCGCCGAGGCCGGCGTGCAGGTCTCCGAAGACGCGGTGAAGCGCGCCGTTCTCGACTCGGTGCGCGCGATCATGATCATCCGCGCCTATCGTATTCGCGGCCATCTGATCGCCGATCTCGACCCGCTGCACATGCGCGACGAGACGAGCCACCCCGAGCTCGACCCGAAGTCCTACGGCTTCACCGATGCCGACATGGACCGCCCGATCTTCATCGACAACGTGCTCGGCCTGCAGGTCGCGTCGATGCGGCAGATCATCGACGTGCTGAAGCGCACCTATTGCGGCACCTTCGCGCTGCAGTACATGCACATCTCGAACCCCGAGGAAGCCGCCTGGCTGAAGGAGCGGATCGAGGGCTATGGCAAGGAGATCCAGTTCACCCGGGAAGGCCGCCGCGCCATCCTGAACAAGCTGGTCGAGGCCGAGGGCTTCGAGAAGTTCCTGCACGTCAAGTACATGGGCACCAAGCGCTTCGGCCTTGACGGCGGTGAAGCGCTGATCCCGGCGATGGAACAGATCATCAAGCGCGGCGGCAACCTCGGCCTGAAGGAGGTCGTCTTCGGCATGCCGCACCGCGGCCGTCTGTCGGTCCTGGCCAACGTGATGATGAAGCCCTACCGGGCGATCTTCCACGAATTCCAGGGCGGTTCCTACAAGCCCGACGACGTCGACGGTTCGGGCGACGTGAAGTATCACCTCGGCGCCTCGGCCGACCGTACCTTCGACGAGCACACCGTCCACCTGTCGCTGACCGCCAACCCCTCGCACCTCGAGGCGGTGAACCCGGTCGCGCTTGGCAAGGTGCGCGCGAAGCAGGACCAGCTGAACGACGCCGACCGCACCCAGGTGATGGCGGTGCTGCTGCATGGTGACGCGGCCTTCGCCGGTCAGGGCGTGGTGGCGGAATGCTTCCAGCTTTCCGGCATCCGCGGCCACCGCACCGGCGGCACCATCCACATCGTGGTGAACAACCAGATCGGCTTCACCACGGCGCCGCATTTCTCGCGCTCCTCGCCCTACCCGACCGATATCGCGCTGATGGTGGAAGCCCCGATCTTCCACGTCAACGGCGACGATCCGGAAGCGGTGGTGCACGCCGCCAAGGTGGCGACCGAGTTCCGCCAGAAGTTCCACAAGGACGTGGTCATCGACATCTTCTGCTATCGCCGCTTCGGTCACAACGAAGGCGACGAGCCGATGTTCACCAACCCGGCGATGTACAAGAACATCAAGGGCCACAAGACCACGCTGCAGCTCTACACCGAGCGTCTCGTTGCCGACGGGCTGATCCCGGAAGGCGAGATCGAGGACATGAAGGCCGCCTTCCAGGCGAAGCTGAACGAGGAATTCGAGATCGGCAAGGCGTTCAAACCGAACAAGGCCGACTGGCTCGACGGCCGCTGGAAGCACCTCGACCGGCAAACGCAGGACTATGACGCCGGCGTCACCCCGATCTCGCCCGAGCAACTGGCCGAGCTGGGCAAAGCGCTGACCTCGCATCCCGACAGCTTCGACATCCACAAGACCGTGGCGCGTCTGCTCGAGTCGAAGAAGAAGATGTTCGAGACCGGCGCCGGCTTCGACTGGGCGACGGCCGAGGCGCTGGCCTTCGGCTCGCTGCTCACCGAAGGGTTCGCGGTGCGCCTGTCCGGTCAGGACTGCACCCGCGGCACCTTCTCGCAGCGCCATTCCGCCTTCATCGACCAGACCACCGAGGAACGCTACTACCCGCTGAACCACATCAAGCCGGGTCAGGCGCGTTACGAGGTGATCGACTCGATGCTGTCGGAATATGCGGTGCTCGGCTTCGAGTACGGCTATTCGCTGGCCGAGCCGAACGCGCTCACCCTGTGGGAAGCTCAGTTCGGCGATTTCGCCAACGGCGCGCAGATCATGTTCGACCAGTTCATCAACTCGGGCGAACGCAAGTGGCTGCGCATGTCGGGCCTCGTCTGCCTGCTGCCGCACGGCTTCGAGGGCCAGGGCCCCGAGCACAGCTCGGCCCGTCTCGAACGCTTCCTGCAGCTCTCGGCGGAAGACAACTGGATCGTGGCGAACTGCTCGACCCCGGCGAACTACTTTCACATCCTGCGCCGGCAGATCCACCGCAACTTCCGCAAGCCGCTGATCCTGATGACGCCGAAGTCGCTTCTGCGTCACCCGCTGTGCACCTCGAAGGCCGAGGAATTCACCACCGGCTCCTTCTTCCGCCGCGTGATGTGGGACGACGCCGACGTGCAGCAGAAGCACGGCAACTCGGAGTTCCGGGTGAAGCCGGACAGCGAGATCAAGCGCGTCGTGATCTGCTCGGGCAAGGTCTACTATGACCTGCTGGCCGAGCGCGACAAGCGTGGCCTCGAGGATGTCTACATCCTGCGCCTCGAACAGTTCTACCCGTTCCCGGCGCATTCGATGGTGACCGAGCTCTCGCGCTTCAAGGACGCCGAGGTGATCTGGTGCCAGGAAGAGCCGAAGAACCAGGGCGCCTGGACCTTCGTCGAGCCGAACATCGAGTGGGTGCTGTCGAAGATCGACGCCAAGCACTCGCGTCCGCGCTATGCCGGCCGCAACGCCTCGGCCTCGCCGGCGACGGGTCTTGCCAAGAGCCACAAGGCGGAGCAGGACGCGCTCGTCAACGACGCGCTGGAGGGCTGATCGATGACCGAAGTCCGCGTCCCCACGCTTGGCGAGAGCGTCTCGGAAGCCACCGTCGCCACCTGGTTCAAGAAACCGGGTGACGCGGTCGCCGCCGACGAGATGCTGTGCGAGCTCGAGACCGACAAGGTGACCGTCGAGGTTCCGGCCCCCGCCGCGGGTGTGCTGGCCGAGATCGTCGCCGCCGAGGGCGAGACGGTGGGCGTGAACGCCCTTCTCGCCACGATCAACGAAGCGGGCGCCGCGGCGCCCGCCCCGCAACCCAAATCCGAAGGCGCGGCAGCCCCTCAGCCGGCCGCGCAACAGTCCAAAGAGGTCAAGATGACGGACGTGATGGTGCCCGCCCTGGGCGAGAGCGTGTCGGAAGCCACGGTTTCCACCTGGTTCAAGAAAGTGGGCGACACGGTCGCGCAGGACGAGATGCTGTGCGAGCTTGAAACCGACAAGGTCTCGGTCGAGGTTCCCTCGCCCGTCGCCGGCGTGCTGACCGAGATCGTCGCCCCCGAGGGCGCGACCGTCGCCGCCTCGGCGAAGCTTGCCGTCGTGGCCGAAGGCGCGGCCGGTGCGGTCGCCGCGCCTGCCGCCGCCGCTCCGGCCGCAGCCCCCGCCCCGGCCGCGGCGCCCGCCGGCAAGGATGTCGAGGATGCGCCCGCCGCGAAGAAGGCGATGGCCGAAGCCGGCCTCACCCCCTCGCAGGTCACCGGCACCGGCCGTGACGGCCGGATCATGAAGGAAGACGTCGCCGCGGCCGCCGCCAAGGCTGCCGCCGCTCCGGCCGTCTCGATCGCCCCCGCCCCGGCCTCGGCCCCGCGCGCCCCGGTCTCGTCGGACGACGCCGCCCGCGAGGAACGCGTGAAGATGACGCGCCTGCGCGCCACCATCGCCCGCCGCCTGAAGGATGCGCAGAACACCGCCGCGATGCTGACGACCTACAACGAGGTCGACATGTCCGCGATCATGGCGCTGCGCAACGAGTACAAGGACGCCTTCGAGAAGAAGCACGGCGTCCGCATGGGCTTCATGTCCTTCTTCACCAAGGCCTGCTGCCACGCGCTGAAGGAAGTGCCGGAAGTCAACGCCGAGATCGACGGCGGCGATGTCGTCTACAAGCATTACGTCCACATGGGCGTGGCTGCGGGCACGCCCACGGGCCTCGTCGTTCCGGTGATCCGCGACGCCGACCAGATGTCGTTCGCCGACATCGAGAAGGCGATCTCCGAAAAGGGCAAGCGCGCCCGTGACGGCAAGCTGACCATGGCGGAAATGCAGGGCGGCACCTTCACCATCTCGAACGGCGGCGTCTACGGCTCGCTGATGTCTTCGCCGATCCTGAACCCGCCGCAGTCGGGCATCCTCGGCATGCACAAGATCCAGGATCGCCCGGTCGTGGTGAACGGCCAGATCGTGATCCGCCCGATGATGTATCTGGCGCTGAGCTATGATCACCGCATCGTCGACGGCAAGGGCGCCGTGACCTTCCTCGTCCGCGTCAAGGAAGCGCTTGAAGACCCGCGCCGCCTGCTGCTGGATCTGTGATCCTTCGCGGTGACGGCTCAGGCCGTCACCGCTCCTTCGCTGCCTTACCGGCCCCCCTCGCATCAGTCTGCACGAGAAGTATGAGTACCACTGTCAAGTCTATCCGCATTCGCAGCTTCGCCCTGGGGCTTCTTGCCCTGCCCCTTCTTTCGGCCTGCGCACCGGCACCAAGCGCCGTTCCCCCAGCCGATCAAACCGCTGCATTTAGCTATAAGCGGGAGATGCTGAGAAAGGGGTCCGTGTACAATGGCATCACCCAGTCGGATCCATCGCTGATGACCGTGACCTATGCGATGCAGTGCGAGAACGAGGCGAGCTACAAAGCGGCAAGCGGCAAGATTGCAGCGATGCCGGGTGTTGTTTCCGCCCTGGGGCCGAACATCATCCGCGAGGGGGAGCGCCGTAGGGCCAATGCGGTCACGCAGCCGCTCGGCTGCACGGTTACGCTGGTTCAGCTCACCCAAGGCAGCGCCGATAAGACTGCAATTGTCCAGTGGCTTGTCCAGAATCCGCAGGCCATGTCGGAACTGAAGCGACACCGCTGAGACCAACCGGGCGCCGCGCGTCCGATCCGAATTGAGGAGAGTTTAAATGGCAGAATTTGATGTGATCGTGATCGGCGGCGGCCCGGGTGGCTATGTCTGTGCGATCCGCTGCGCCCAGCTGGGCCTCAAGACCGCCTGTGTCGAGGGCCGTGGCGCCCTTGGCGGCACCTGCCTGAACGTCGGCTGCATCCCCTCGAAGGCGCTGCTGAACGCCACGCACCACCTGCACGAGGTGCACGAGAACTTCGAGAAGATGGGCCTCACCGGCGCCAAGGTGAAGGTCGACTGGGCGAAGATGCAGTCCTACAAGCAGGACGTCATCGACGGCAACACCAAGGGCATCGAGTTCCTGTTCAAGAAGAACAAGGTGACCTACCTGCAGGGCTGGGGCTCGATCCCGGCCGCGGGTCAGGTGAAGGTGGGCGACGAGGTCCACTCGGCCAAGGCGATCGTGATCGCCACCGGCTCGGAACCGGCCTCGCTGCCGGGCATCGAGATCGACGAGGACACCGTCGTCACCTCGACCGGCGCGCTCTCGCTGCCGAAGATCCCGAAGTCGATGGTGGTCATCGGCGCCGGCGTCATCGGCCTCGAGATGGGCTCGGTCTATGCCCGCCTCGGCACCGAAGTGACCGTCGTCGAATATCTCGACGCGATCACCCCGGGCATGGACGGCGAGGTTGCCAAGAACTTCCAGAAGATCCTCACCAAGCAGGGGCTGAAGTTCGTCCTCGGCGCCGCGGTGCAGGGCGTCGAGAAGGGCAAGGGCAAGAACACCGTCAAATACAAGCTGCGCAAGGACGAGAGTGAGGCCGCGATCGAGGCCGAGGTGGTGCTCGTCGCGACCGGCCGCAAGCCCTATACCGCGGGTCTCGGCCTCGAGGCGCTCGGCGTCGAGATGCTGCCGCGCGGCCAGGTGAAGACCGACGCGCATTGGGCGACCTCGGTGAAGGGCATCTACGCGATCGGCGACGCGATCGTCGGCCCGATGCTCGCCCACAAGGCCGAGGACGAGGGCATGGCGGTGGCCGAGGTGATCGCCGGCAAGCATGGCCACGTGAACTATGACGTGATCCCGGGCGTGATCTACACCACCCCCGAGGTGGCCTCGGTCGGCAAGACCGAAGAGGTGCTGAAGCAGGAAGGCCGCGCCTACAAGGTCGGCAAGTTCTCCTTCATGGGCAACGGCCGGGCGAAGGCGGTGTTCCAGTCGGAGGGCTTCGTGAAGCTGATCGTCGATGCGGGCACCGACCGCATCCTCGGCTGCCACATCATCGGGCCGTCGGCGGGCGAGCTGATCCACGAGATCTGCGTCGCGATGGAATTTGGTGCCTCGGCGCAGGATATCGCGCTGACCTGCCACGCCCACCCGACCTTCTCGGAAGCGGTGCGCGAGGCGGCGCTCGCCTGCGGCGATGGCGCAATCCACGCCTGAGGCCCCGGCCTGCCACGAACATCGGAAAGGCGGCCCTCGGGCCGCCTTTCTTCATTTGCGCAGGCGAGATCCGCCGCATAGTTCCGCCAACTCGGCACGGCAGGCCCAGAGCCGGGCAGCGCGGCCCGCCGCCGCGGCTCAGCCCGCCTCCGAGGTCGCCGCCATCTTCGCCGCGAACTCGCGCCGCAGGGCCTTGCGGATCTCCGCGGCCTTCCAGCGCTGCGTCTCGACCTCGGTCGCGGGCAGCAGCCGTGGCACTTCGGCGGGCCGCCCCTCGTCATCGACCGCGACCATGGTGAAATAGCAGCTGTTGGTGTGCCGCCGGGTGCCGCGGGTGATGTTCTCGGCCTCGACCCGGATGCCGATCTCCATCGAGCTGCGCCCGGTGTGGTTCACCGCGGCGCGGAAAAGGACCAGCTCGCCCACATGGATCGGCTCCTTGAAGGTCACCTGATCGACCGACAGCGTCACCGCATAGCGCCCCGAATAGCGCGAGGCGAGCGAGAAGGCGACGCGGTCGAGCCAGTTCAAGAGCGCGCCGCCATGCACCTTGCCCGAGAAATTCGCCATGTCCGGCGTCATCAGCACCGTCATCTCGAGCACTTTTCGCTCGTCGTCGGTCAGGGTCTCGCTCATCGGCACCTCCGTTTCGGGCCAGCATGCCCCCGGGCGCGGAAAGGTCAATCCCCCTGCCCTGCCCGTGCTTCACTGCGCGAGGTGGCGCAGCCCCTGGGTCACGTCGGTGCGCACTGCAAGCCGCAGCCCCGGCTCGTCGCCCGCCCGCAATGCGGCGAGGATCAGCCGGTGGTGGCGCGGCGGCTCGTTGCGCTGGATCCGGCCGTAGAGCGCGCGCATGGTGGGGCCGAGCTGCAGCCAGACGGTCTCGATCACCGCCAGCATCGCCGGCGCCTGCGCGCGCAGGTAAAGGGTGCGGTGGAACTCGAGATTGGTGCGGATGTAGCCCACGGCGTCATGCTTGGCGACCGCCTCGGCATTCGCGGTGTTGATCGCGCCGAGCCGGTCGATCAGCGCGAGGTGGGCGCGCGGCAGGGCGCGGGAGGCGAGTTCCGGCTCGATCAGCGCACGCAGCGCGGCAAGCTCCTCGATCCGCTCGTTCGACAGCTCCGGCGTCGTCACCCGGCCCGAGGAGGAGAGCATCAGCGCGCCCTCGGCAATCAGCCGGCGCAGCGCCTCGCGCACCGGGGTCATCGAGACGTCGAACTGTTTCGCCAGCCCGCGCAGGGTCAGCGCCTGGCCGGGGGCCAGCTCGCCATGCATGATCTGCAGCCGCAGCGTGCGGTAGATCCGGTCATGCGCGGCGGTCTCGATCGGGCGGGTGGTGATCGTGGTCATGGGGCGTATGTGATCACGAATCCGCCCCGCGTCAATGCCGCGCCGTCAGTCGCGGAAGCGGATCGCCTGCAACGCGCCCCCCTCGCGCTTCAGCCAGGCGCGATGCGGAGCGTAATCGGGCATCAGTCGCGCCACCTCGGCCCAGAAGGCGGGCGAATGGTTCATCTGCGCCAGATGCGCGACCTCATGCGCCGCGACGTAATCAAGCACGGCGGGCGGCGCCATGATCAGCCGCCAGGAATAGGAGAGCGAGCCGTCGGCCGCGCAGGAGCCCCAGCGCGAGCGGGTGTCGCGCAGGGTGATGCGGCGGAAGGGACGGCCCAGCACCTCGGCGTGGCGCTCGGTCGCGGCCTGCAGGCGCAGCCGGGCGCAATGGCGCAGGAAGGCCTCGAGCCGCGTCGCCAGCCGGTCCTCGCCCGGCGGCACGATCAGCCGCCCGGGTTCGAGCCGCGGCGCCCGCACCGCGCCCGGCTCGATCCGCCGCTCCTCGCCCTCGACCGGCAGGGTGGCGCCGAAGGCCGGGCGGCGCAACGCCGGCATCGCGGCCAGCGTGCGGCGCAGCCACTCGCCATGGCCCTGCGCGAAGGCCAGCGCCTCGGCGAGCGGCGCACGGGTCGGCAGGGTCAGCACCACCTGCCCATCGAGTCGCGACACCCGCAGGCTGAACCGCCGCGCCCGGGCCGAGCGGCGCAGCGTGAGCGCGACGCCGGGCAGGTCAGGCAGGGTGAAACGGCTTGAGTCCATCGGTCTTCCGGGGCTTCGGGGCGGTTCGCGGCACACGAGCGCCGCCGCGGGGCAGAAAGCGCGAAAAGGCTTTGACACCCCCCCGCATGTATGGCAGTTGGCTGCGACTCTGTGCGAAAGAGCTTGCCAGGAGACTTCCATGCCGAAAGAGGAATGGGGCGTCAAGCGCCTCTGCCCGCATTGCGCGAGCCGCTTTTACGACCTGCAAAAAGATCCGATGACCTGCCCGGTCTGCGGAAACAGCTTCTCGATCGAGAGCCTGACCTCGAGCGGCCGCGGCCGCGTGCTGGTCGCCGACAAGGCCTCGCCGCGCGAACATGATCTCGTGGTCGACGATCTGGCCGACGAGGATCTGGACGAGGACGCGAGCGACGTCGATCTCGACGACGACCTGCTCGAGGACGACGAGGACGACAACGTCTCGCTCGACGATATCGCAGATGTCGGCGGCAGCGACGAAGAGAACTGATCCCTCCCCTTCGGGAGCGGAGGCAGGGCGCGGGCATCCCGCGCCCTTTTGCTTTCGCGCACCCCCTCCCCCGCCGGGCATGAAAAAGCCCCGGGCGCAGAGGCGACCGGGGCAGTGGGGGGAAGAGGGGGCTGGGTTCAGCCCTTCACGATCAGCCGATAGCGCAGCTGGTCGAAGATCACCGCGAGGATCAGCAAGAGCCCGATCAGCACCATCTGCATGTAGGAGCTGATCTGCGCGAGGTTCATGCCGTTCTGCACCAGGATGATGAAGAAGGCGCCGAGGACGACGTTCTCGACCCGGCCGATGCCACCACGCAGCGACACGCCGGCGATAACGCAAGCGGCTATCGACTCCATCGCGATCGTGCCGCCAAGGTTCGCCTCGCCGCTTTCGACGCGGGCGGTGAGCAGGAGCCCGGTCAGTGCCGCGATCAGCGCGCACAGGCCATAGACGAGGATTAGCACGCCGCGGGTGTTGATCGCCGACAGATGCGCTGCCTTGATGTTGCCGCCGACCGCATAGACACGGGCGCCGGCGCGGGTGCGCGCCATGAAAAGCCACATCGCCGCAATCGCCACCAGCGCAATCGCCACCGGCACCGGCAGCCCCAGCACCTTGCCGAAGCCGAAGGTGTCGCCGAAGGCGAAGGGCAGCCCCGAGACCGGCACGCCGCCGGTGAGGAACAGCGCAAAGCCGGTGCCGACCGAGGATACGCCGAGCGTCATGATGAAGGGCGAGACGTCGAACAGGGCAACGCCGATGCCGTTGATCGCGCCGACGACCAGCGCCACGGCAAAGCCAGCGAGCGCGCCAAGCGCGATCACCAGCCAGACCGCATCGGGAAAGACCGGCGCCAGCGCCGTCATCACCAGCGCCGAGACGACCGAGGAGAGCGCGATCACCGTGCCGACCGACAGATCGAAGCCGCCCGAGATCAGCACCAGCATCTGCCCGAGCGAGACGAGCACCAGATAGACCGACTGCCGCGCCACGTTCATCAGGTTCTGCGGCGTCAGGAAGTTCGGCGACAGCACGGCGAAGATCACCATCGCCGCGATCAGGAAGAACGGCAGCACGCCGAGTTTGACGAAGATGCGCAGCGGCAGGGCCAGCAGTCCGCGCGCGGGATGGGCCTGCGTCATGCGAGGTCTCCTTGCAGTTCGGGGGCAACGGTTGCGGCGCCGGGCTCGGCACCGTCGAAGAAATGGCGCAAGATCGCGTCCTCGCTCAGCTCTTCACGCTCGAGCCGGGCGGTGATGCGGCCATTCGCCAGAACGAGCGCGCGATGCGCGAGGTTCATCACCTCGGGCAGGTCGGAGGAGATCACCACCACCGCCTTGCCGGCCTCGGCGAGTTCCGCAATCAGCCGGTAGAGCGCGGCGCGGGTGCCCATGTCGACGCCGACGGTGGGCTCGTCGAAGATGTACAGATCGGCGTCATGGCCGAAGGCCTTGCCGAACAGCACCTTCTGCTGGTTCCCGCCCGAAAGCTTGGCGACGGTGCGGCGGCGATAGGCCTCGGGCAGCTCGACATGGCCGAAGATCTGCGCGGCGCGGCGGCGCAGGGCGGCAAGGCTCAGCACCGGGCCGCCGTCCAGCATCAGGTCCATGCGCAGGTTGCCGAAGGGGGTTTCCGCCAGGATCAGCCCCTCGTGCTTGCGGTCGGGCGACAGATACCACGCACCCGCCTTCACCACCCGCCGGGTCGGGGCACGGGTGATGTCCTGCCCCTTGAAGCGCACCGTGCCCGCAAGCGTCGGCGCAAGCCCCATCACCGCCCGGAAGAGGCGCGACTTGCCGGAGCCCACGAGCCCCGCCACGCCCAGCACCTCGCCGCGGCGCAGGGTGAAGGAGGCGTCGAAGACGCCCGGAGCGGCAAGCCCCTCGACCTCCAGCACCACCGCGCCGGGAGTGCGGGCGATCTGAGGATAGATGTCGCGGATCTCGCGCCCGGCCATCATGTCGACCAGCGCCTCTTCGCTCATCTCGGCCATCGGCGCGGTGCCGATCCTGGCGCCGTCGCGCAGCACGGTGACGCGCTCGGCGATGCGTTCGAACTCGTGCACGCGGTGCGAGATGTAGACGATGCCGACGCCCTCGGCCTTCAGCCGCTTCACCACGTCGAACAGCTGGTCGACCTCGCGGTCGGTCAGCGAGGCGGTGGGTTCGTCGAGGATCAGCACCGACAGCGCGCCCTGCATCGCCTTGGCGATCTCGACCATCTGCTGTTGCGCCCGCGACAGCCGCGCGACGGTGGCGCCCGGATCGATCGCAAAGCCCAGCTCGGCCAGCGTGGCGGCGGCGCGGCGGCGCATCTCGCCCGGCGCCAGGAAGGGGCCGGGGCCCGGTTCGTGGCCCAGGAACATGTTCTGCGCCACGGTCATCGTCGGGATCAGCGAGAATTCCTGAAACACGGTGTAGATGCCCTGCGCCTGCGCATCGGCGACCGAGGCAAAGCGCACCGGCACGCCGCGCACGCGGATCTCGCCCTCGGTCGGCGTGTTCGCACCGGCGAGCAGGGAGATCATCGTCGACTTGCCCGCGCCGTTCTCGCCGAAGAGCACGTGCACCTCGCCGGGCAGCAGGGTGAAATCGACCGCGTTGAGGGCGAGAACGCCGGGATAGGCCTTTGTCAGGCCCCGGGTCTCGAGAAGGGGAGAGGTCATCGGCAACGCTCCGGTTGGAAAGGCGCCCCGGTACGGGCCGGGACGCCGTGGGAGATCAGTTGACCGAGAACACGGGCTGGAAGCCCTCGGGCGGCAGCACCGCCTCGCGCGGGGTCTTCGACAGGTTGTCCTTGGTGATCACGAAGATCTTCGGACCGACGTGCTTGACGTAGGGCTTGCCCTCGAGGATGCGCACCGCCTGGTCGACCGCGATGCGGCCCTGGATGACCATCGAATCCGCCGGCGCCGCCTCGATGAAACCGCGCTGGATGCCCGAATAGACGCCCGGCGTCAGGTAGAAGGCCAGCAGCCCGACCTTGTCGGTCAGCCCGCGCTCGCGCAGCAGGCCCTGCGCCGCCTCGGCGGTGACCGCGGTGCCGGCGATGTAGTTCACCTCGGGGTTCGCCTGCAGCACGTCCTCGACCAGCTTCAGCTGCGCTTCCTTGCCGGTGTCGCCATAGCGCGGTTCCAGAACCTTCACCGCCGAGCCCTTGACCGCCTCCATGAAGCCGGTGTTCGCCGCCTCGACCCAGCCGGCGCCGGCCGGGCCCGGGAACCAGCCCACGGTGACCTCGGGGCTGCCCGCGGGGTGCTTCTCGGCCAGATACTTGCCGGTCTCGTGGCCCATGGTCCAGAACGAGACCAGCGACTTCGCCGAGATGTCGGGCGAGGACATGCCGTTCACCACGTCGATCACCGGCACGCCCTTGGCGGCGGTTTCCTTCACCACCGCGTTCAGCCCGTCATAGGAGATCGCACCGATGATCACCGCCTGCGCGCCGCCGGCGACGCAATCCTCGATCTGGCTGATCTGCTTGGCGAGTTCGGTATAGCCGCCGGCCTCGACCACGTTCAGCTTCACGCCCGCGCGCTTCGCCTCTTCGGTGACGCCGTAGTCGACGCCGAGCCAATAGGCGTCCTTCATGTGCGGGAAGGCAACGCAGATGTTCCAGGGCTTGTCGGCCTTCGGCAGCGCCTCGTAGCTGATCGGCGCGGAGGTGCCGTCGGTCGAGAAGGCGGGGGTCACCTCCTCGGCCGGATAGGGGAACCAGTCACCGGCGAAGGCCGGCACCGCAAGGGTCGTCGCGCCAAGCAGCGCAAGGGCAAGACGGGCATGTTTCATCGTTCAGAGACCTCTCTGTTCTTGTGGGATCGGTCGCGGTTGGTCCGCGTTTCTTTGGGTAGTGTGGGTGAGTGGTGGTGGTCGTGGTGGTGGCGGCGCGCCGCGGGCCCTCAGGCCAGCGCGGCACGCAGCTTTGCAAGACGGTCGCGGCGGGCGGCGCGGGCCGCGAGCGCCTCTTCCATCGTCACCTCGGTGAAGCGCACCTTGGTGTTCGGCTGCAGCTGGCCGATCAGGTCCATGTCGGCCGAGATCACCGCACCGAGGGTGAAGTAGCCGCCGCCCGAGACCGCATCGCGGTGCAGAACGATCGGCTCCTGTCCGCCCGGCACCTGGATCGAGCCGTAGGAATAGCAGCCGTCGACGATGTTCGACGGGTCCGAACCCGCACCGAAGGGCTGTTCGCGGTCGACGAATTCCATCGGCGAACCGCCGCGGAAGCGATAGCCCATGCGGTCGGCCTCGGGCGCCACGACCCATTCGTCGGCGAAGAAGCGCGCCTGGCAGGCGGGCGTCAGCCGGTGCCAGTAAAGCCCGGTCAGCACCCGCAGCGAGACCGGCGCCGAGACCGGGACCAGAAGGCTGCGGTCGAGGCTGCGCTCGGTCATCGTCGTGGCCTCGCCCACCGGCACCACGTCGCCCGCGGCGATGGCGCGGCCGTCGATGCCGCCAAGCGCACCGATCGGATAGGTCGAACGGCTGCCAAGCGCGAGCGGCGTCGCGATGCCGCCGCCGAAGGCGATGTAGATCCGCGCGCCGGCCTTGAGGAAGCCGAAGCGCAGGGTCTGGCCGGCCTTCACCACGAAGGCACTCCAGCCCTCGCGCGGCTCGCCATCGACGAAGATCGGCATCTCGGCGCCGGTGACGGCCACCAGCGTGTCGGCGTCGAAGGTCAGCTCCGGCCCCATGAACACCGCCTCGAGCCCGGCCGCGCCCTCGTCATTGCCGACCAGCATGTTCGCCACGCGCAGTGCAAAGCGGTCCATCGCGCCGCCCTCGGGGATGCCGAGGTGGAAATAGCCCGGACGGCCCAGATCCTGCACCGTCGTCGAGAGCCCGGGTTTGACGACCTTAAATGCCATTGAGGGCCTCCATCAGGTTCGCGTTGGTGCCGGCGATGTCGGCGTTGAAGGCGTCGAGATCGAAGGTGACGGGGGCGATGCGCGGCGTGTAGGTGCCGGCGGCCACCGCAGCCTCGATCCGCTCGTATTCGGCGCGGTCGACGGGCTTCCATTTCACGATGTCGCCCGGCCGGAAGAACACCATGAAATCCTTCAGGTAGGACACCGTCTGCGTCGGGTCGTAGATCGGCATCGGGGTGATGCCGAAGAGCTGATAGCCGCCCGCCCCGCGCACCGAATAGATGCAGCCGAAGCAGCCGCCGATGCCGACCGAGAGCTTCGGCGTGTCGGTGCGCGGGCGCAGGTATTTCGGCACCTGGATCTGCTTCTCGCGCTCGACGAGCTGGTAGAGGAAGGGCAGGCCCGCGACGAAGCCCACCATCGACACGAACCAGGGCTGCGAGTGGAAGGCCTCGAGGAAGGCCTCGACGCTGTCATAGCCGTTGATCCGCGCCGCATAGTCGAGATCCGAGCCGGTCGGGTCCTGATGCCGCTCGCGGAAGCGCATCAGCGTCTCGTGCGTCCAGGGGTCCTGGAAATAGACCGGGATCTCGATGATCCGGGTCTCGAGCCGCTTGTCCGAGACCTCGGCCTTGTGTTCGAGCTCCCTGATCCGCGCCATGATCTCCTCGGGGGCGATCACGTCGGGGTCGAAGCGCACCTCGAAGGAGGCGTTCGCCGGGCAGATCTCGGTCACGCCGGGGATCTCGGCCTCGGCCACCGCATTACGCAGCGAGAGCGCGATGAAGAAGGCCTCGAGCGACATCTCCTCGTCGATCTCGACATAGACGTGCTCGTCGCCGCCGAAGGAATACCTTGTCTTCACGGTCTCTCTCCTATGCTGCGGTGGGGGGCGGTCAGGTTCCCGGCGGCAAGCCAGGGTTCCAGCCATTGGGTGTGGAACTCGCCCGCGCGCACGCCCGCATCGGCGGCCAGCGCCAGGTGCAGCGGGATCGTCGTCTTCAGCCCGCCGATCTCGATGCCGGTGAGGGTGTCGGCCATCCGCCCGATCGCCGCGGCACGGTCCTCGGCCCGGACGATCAGCTTGCCCAGAAGCGAATCGTAGAAGGGCGGGATCTGATAGCCCTCGTAGAGGAAGTGGTCGAAGCGCACGCCCTCGCCCACCGGGATGGTCAGCGCCGTGACCTTGCCCGGGAACGGCAGGAACTGCAGGAACGGGTCCTCGGCGTTCAGCCGGACCTCGATCGCGTGGCCGGTGCAGCTGATCTGCTCCTGCGTCAGCGGCAGCGGCTCGCCGCCCGCGATGCGCAGCATCAGCGCCACGAGGTCGAGCCCCGTCACCATCTCGGTCACCGGATGTTCCACCTGGATGCGGGTGTTCATCTCGATGAAGTAGAAGCGGTCCGCCGCGCCGTCATAGAGATATTCGATGGTGCCCGCGCCGCGGTAGTTCACCGCCTGCGCCAGCGCCACGGCACTGTCGCACAGCGCCTTGCGGGTGGCCTCGGGCAGACCGAAGGCCGGCGCCTCTTCCCAGACCTTCTGCCGGCGGCGCTGCAGCGAGCATTCGCGCTCATAGCAGTGCACGGCCGCGCCGGTGCCGTCGCCGAGGATCTGCACCTCGATGTGGCGCGGGTTGAGGATCACCTTCTCGAGGTAGAGCCCGCCGTCGCCGAAGGCGGCCTCGGCCTCGGCACGCGCCTGCGGCGCGAGACGGGCGAGTTCCTCGGCCGAGGTGGCGATGCGGATGCCGCGCCCGCCACCGCCCGCCGCGGCCTTGATCATCACCGGATAGCCGATGCCCTCGGCGATCGCCACGGCCTCGGCCGCCTCGATCCGCCCGTCCGAGCCCGGCACCGTCGGCACGCCCGCCGCCTGCGCCGCGATCTTCGCCGCGACCTTGTCGCCCATCCGGTCGATCGTCTCGGCGGTCGGGCCGACGAAGACCATGCACGCCGCCTCGACCGCGCGGGCGAACTCGGCGTTCTCGGCGAGGAAGCCATAGCCCGGATGCACGGCATCACAGCCCGCATCCTTCGCGGCGGCAACCACCGCCGCGATGTTCAGGTAGGATTTCGCCGCCTGCGCCGGGCCGACGCAGACCGCGCCATCGGCCAGCTGCACGGCCAGCATCCCGGCATCGGCCTCGGAATGGGCCTGCACCGTCTCGATGCCCAGCGATTTCGCGGCGCGGATGATGCGCACGGCGATCTCGCCCCGGTTCGCGATGAAGAGTTTGCGGATCGCCATCGGATCAGTCCAGCTTCGCCAGGGTTTCGCCCGCGCTGACCGGCGTCGCATCGGCCGCGACATAGCCCGCGAAGGTGCCCGCCGCCTCGGCCTTCACCTCGATGAAGGTCTTCATCACCTCGATCAGGCCGATGGTGTCCTCGGCCGCGACCGCCTCGCCCGCCGACTTGAACGGCGCCGCGTCCGGCGAGGGCTTGTGGTAGAAGGTGCCGGGAAGGGGCGAAAGAATATCGGTCATGGCTCTCTCCTGTCAGATCAGTCTTGTTTGAGCACCAGCGCCGCGGGGGCGATGGTGATGCCGTTTTCGAGCAGCGTTGTCTTGATCGCGCGGCCGATCTCGACCGCGCCGGGGGTGTCGGAATGGAAGCAGATCGATTCGAACTCGACCCGGATCTCCTTGCCGTCCACCGTCTCGACGGTGTTGTCGAGGCAGGCGCGCAGGCATTTCTCGGCGAGTTTCGCCGGATCGGGCGGCGCAACACGGCGCTGGAACACGATCGAGCCGCTCGCATCATAGTCGCGGTCGGCATAGAACTCGCGCACCACCGGCTGACCGAGGCGCTGCGCCACCTCATAGGTGTGCGAGATGTCCATGCAGAACAGGGCCAGCTCGGGCGCGGTGCGCTGCAGCGTCTCGACCAGATGGCGCGACAGGTCCTCGTTCGCCGCCGCCTCCATGTAGAGCGCGCCATGCGGCTTCACGTGCTGCAGCGCGATGCCATAGCGCCGGCCGAACTCGCGCAAGGCGCCGATCTGATAGAGGATGTCGTTCACCAGCTCCTCGGAGGAGGCACGGATGTAGCGCCGGCCGAAGCCCACGAGGTCGCGATAGCCCGGGTGCGCGCCCAGCCCCACCGCGTGCTGCTGGCACAGTTTCACCACCCGGTTCATCAGCGTCGGATCGCCGGCGTGAAAGCCCGTCGCCACATTCGCCGAGGAGATGACTTCCATCAGCTCCTCGTCGGGGGCGCCCATCGTCCAGTGGCCGAAGCCTTCTCCAAGGTCACAGTTGAGGTCGACGATCTTCGGCATGTCCAGGTCCACGTAACATTTGCATGAACAGGTTTCCCGAAGATGTGCCTCATGTAAAATTCAAAGATATGTCTTTGCCATTTCTGATTTTCAGATAAACAGGCCATCGGGAGCCCTGTGCAAACTTCCATGATTCCTTGGGTTGCTTGGCATTTGAGCAATTCGTCAACACGGATCTTCGGAAGATATGATGGGCGGCATCTGAATATCAGAACGGACGGCATGAACTTCCGGCAAATCAAGTATTTCGTCGCCACCGCCGAGACCGGCCAGGTCAGCCGCGCCGCAAGCGCGCTGTCGATCTCGCAATCGGCGGTGACCACCGCGATCCGCGAACTCGAGACCGAGATCGGCACCGCGCTGTTCACCCGCACCGCGCACGGGATGGAGATGACGCAATCGGGGCGCGAGCTTCTGGCGCTGAGCTACGAGATCCTGACCAAGATCGACGAGGCAGTGAACATCCGCGAACGGGCGAGCGGCACCACCGGGCGGATCCTCGTCGCCACCACCTACACGGTGATCGGCTATTTCCTGCCCTATCACCTCGACCGCATCGCCCGGATGCACCCGAACCTCGACATCCAGGTGCATGAGCTGAACCGCGAAAGCGTCGAAGAGGGCTTGCTCGCGAACCGCTTCGACATCGCGATCGTGCTGACCTCGAACATCTCGAACCCCGAGCTCGAGACCGACACGCTGTTGCGCTCGCCCCGGCGGCTGTGGCTGCCGCAGGGCCACCGCCTCGCCGACCGCCGCAGGGTGCAGTTCAGCGAGATCTCGGAAGAGGATTACATCATGCTGACGGTGGACGAGGCGGCGAACACCACGATGAAATACTGGACCTTCGGCTCGACCCCGCCGCAGGTGAAGATGCGCACCTCGTCGATCGAGGCGGTGCGCTCGATGGTGGCGAACGGTCAGGGGGTGACGGTGCTTTCCGACATGGTCTATCGCCCCTGGTCGCTTGAAGGGCGGCGGATCGTGACGGTGGAGACCGACCCGGTCGTGCCCTCGATGGACGTGGGGCTTGCCTGGCGGCGCGGCACCGAGATGACGCCCGCGACGCAGGTGCTCTACAGCTACTTCCGCCAGGCCTTCAGCACGCCACAGATCTGAGCTCAGGCGGGAAGGCGATCGGCCTCGGTCAGGAACAGGACCTCGACCCCCAAGCGACCGGCCAGCGCCCGCCCCGCGGTCTCGCCGAGCACCATCAGGGCACTGGCGACGGCATCGGCGCGCATGCAGGTCTCGGCCAGCACGGTGACCGAGGCGGGACCGCCCAGCACCGGCGCGCCGCGGCGCGGGTCCATGGTGTGCGACAGCTGGCGGCCGCCGACCTCGACCCGGTGGCGATAATCGCCCGAGGTGGCGATGGCGATGTCATGCAGCTCGAACACCGAATGCACGGCGCGGAGCGCGGGATCGGGGCGCTCGACCGCCACCGCCCAGCCCCGGCCGTCGGGCTGGGTGCCGAGGCCGCGCAGCTCGCCGTCGATCGCGGCAAGCGCGCGGGTGATGCCATGGGCGCCCAGCACCTCGACCAGCGCGTCGACGCCATAGCCCTTGGCGATGCCGCTGAGGTCCAGCGTCATCTCGGCGCGCTTGCAGGCGGTGCCGGCGGCGCGGTCAAGCTCCAGCCCCTCGAAGCTCGGCCGCCGCGGGCAGGTCATCGCGGCGCGGATCGCGGCGGGATCGGCCGGCGCCGGGCCAAAGCCCCAGGCCGCGACCGCATCGCCCATCGCGATCTCGAAGGCGCCGCCCGACAGCCGGCCGATCTCCAGCGCCTCGGACAGCACCGTCATCAGCCGCGCGGGCAGCGGCACCGCGACGTCGAGCGGCGCCGCGTTGAGCCGCATCAGGTCGCTCTGGGGCCGCCAGGTCGACATCTGCGCATCGACCTCGTCCACCGCCGCTTGCAGCGCGGCCGCGAGAGGGGAAAGGTCCTCCCCCTCGGGCGCGAACAGCACCACCGACCAGCGCGTGCCCATCGTCGGACCGCTCAGCGCGCGCCGGATCAGATCAGAAGACGTCTTCAGCATAGCGTCCCTCTTCCTTCAACAGTGCAAGGCTCTTGCCCTGCCCCTCCAGGATCGCGGAGAGCGCGTCGCGCACCCCTGCGGCCATCTCGCGTCCGCCACAAACCAGCACCTGCGCGCCCGCGGCCAGAAGCTGCCCGACCTGCGCCGCCTCGGCACCGATGCGGTCCTGCACATGCTCGCGCCGTCCGGCGCGGGAGAAGGCGGTGCTCAGCCCCGACAGACGGCCATCGGCGCGCCAGGCGGTCAGATCCTCCTCGTAGAGGAAATCGCTCTCGGGGGTGCGGGCGCCGAACCACAGATGCACCGGGCGATGGCGGCGGTTCGCGCGGACAAAGCCCGCAAGCGGCGCGATGCCGGCGCCGGCACCAACCAGGATCAGCGGCTTGCGCCCCTTCGCCGGATGGAAGGCCGGGTTGCGGCGCAGGAAGGCGGTGACCGTCGCCCCCGGCGCAAGCGCGGTGAGCTGGCCCGAGCAGAGCCCGCCCGGCTGCCGGCGCACGCAGATCTCGACGAAGCCGTCGCGCGCACCGGAGGCCAGCGAATAGAAGCGCGGCAGGTCCGAGCCCTCGGGCAGCACGCCGAGCAGGTCGCCGGCCTCGAAGCGGGCAAAGCCCTGCCCGGTCAGCCGCTGCCACAGTCCAAGCTTCGGCAGAGCGAAGCGCAGGATCGCGGCCGGCGCCTGCATCTCGGTGCCATAGTCGCGACGCGAGATCAGGCGCAGCACCTCGCCCTGCGGCACCTGCGGCAGATGCGCGAGGTCAAGCGGATGACCGAGCACATCGCCCAGATCGCGGCCCCAGCGGGCGAAATCCTGCGGCGACTGGCGGTTGACGGTGCCAAGCGGCATCAGCTCGGCCCAGCCGACGGCACGGGCGGCCTCGGTCAGGTCCTGCGCATAGGCGCAGAACTCGGGGAAGCTGCGGTCGCCGAAGCCGAGCACGGCGAGCGGCGCGGCGGGCGGGGTCTTCAGCGCGCGGATGCGATCCAGAACACCGCGGGCGGCGGCGGGCGCCTCGCCCTCGCCATAGGTCGCGGCCAGGATGAGGAAGCGCTTCGCCTTGCCATAGCGCGCCGGGTCGAAGGCGCTGAGCGGCGCGGCGTGCACGCTGTGGCCGGCCTGCGCCAGCGCGTCGCGCAGGGTGCGGGCAAAGCCCCAGGTGGTGCCGCCTTCCGAGGCGACGAGCAGGATGGTCCCGGCACTGCCCGAGGCGACATTGCCCGGCAGGCGCACGCCCGAGCGGCGGGTGCGCAGCCATTGCACCGCCCCGGTGACGGCAAGCGTCGGCACGCTCAGCGCCATCAGCCCGAGGATCAGGCCAAGCGTTGCCGCGCCGCGACCGGTGTGCAGCATCTCGACAATCGCGCTCGCGCGTTCCCACGCGCTCGGCAGGGCCGAGGACAGCACGGCGCCGGTGCCCGGGTCGATCAGCGCGGTGCCGCCCGCGGCACTCAGGGTGAAGACGTCGGTCGGGTCCTGCGGCGAGGGGAAGGAGAGGTCGCGCAGATCGGCGACCGGGGTTTCGGCCAGCAGCGGGATCTGCGCGGGGGCAAGCCGGGGGAGGCCCGCCGTCGCCACCGCGGGGGCCGGGTCGACCGCCTCGTCGGGCAGAAGCGAGAAGGTCGAGGCGGTCATCCACAGCGCGGTGAGCGAGGACAGCAGCAGCCCGCCCACGGCGAAGCGGGCCAGCTCGACATGCACGCGCCCGGGCCAGGGCCCGCGGGTGCGGCCGAACCAGCGTCGCCAGCCGCCCATGCGCCGCGCCACCAGTGCCGCGCCCGAGAGCGTCAGCACCGCCATCGCCGCTGCACCTGCCGCCATCACCAGCCGCCCGGTGTCGCCAAGGAACAACGAGCGGTGCAGGTTGGTGAGCCACAGCTCGACCGACGAGGGATCGGCGCTGACCGCATCCGCCCCCGTCGCCGGGTCGATCACCGCACTGCCGGGCGTGCCCGCGTCGAACCACCAGGCGGTGATCCGGCCCGAGGGCGCGCGACGGATCTGCTCGAGCCCGGGATGGGCCGCCTCGACCTGTGCCGCCAGGTCGGCGACGCTCAGCCCCGCCGGGGCCTGCGGCGCCCCCGCCCGCTCGAGCGCGGGAAAGACCGAGAGCGCCGCGCCGCTGAGGGCGAGGACAAGGACGAGCAGCGCGGCAATCAGGCCGGGCCAGCGGTGGATCGAGCGCAGCACGGGCGGGCCCTCCGGATCAGAAGCTGACGGTCAGCGTGTCGATGTAGCTGCGCCCCTGCACGGCCTTGCCGACACTGTCCGAGGTCAGCGGAAGCACCACCTCGTTCGGGCTTTCGCGCATGTCCTCGACCGCGGCATCGACATGGAGCACATAGCCCGCATCGAAGAGCGCGTCCTGAAGGTCGAGCGTGATCTTCAGCGAGCGGCCGGCACCGACCGAGGCACCGGTGATGCCGTCGACCTGCGCGGTGTCGCCGCCGGTCGCCGCCTGCCAGCCGGTGAGGTGGCGATAATACTTGGCCTTGCCGCCCGCCATCCACAGGCTGCCGACATAGCCGCCCTGCGCATCAGTGACGTAGAAGGCGAGATAGGCGCCGTCGCCACCGTAATTGCGCATCTGCGTGGTGAAGGTGACGGGCTTGGCCTGCGCGAGCGCCGGCACGGCGGTGAGCGCGGTGGTCAGGGCAAGTGCGGTGAGCAGGTGTTTCATTCTCTCTCTCCTCGGATCAGTTCGTCTGCACCGCGGGCTTCGCACCCGGGGCGAACAGCCCGTTCGCGGGCGGCGCCGAGGTGCCGGCGGGCGCCGGACCACGGCCCTGGCCCCGGCCGCCCTCGTCATCGTCGTCATCGTCGTCATCGTGACCGCCACGGCGTTCGTCGTCGTGACCACGGCGGCCGAAGAACCAGCCCTCGTCATCATCGTCATCCTCGGCAAGACGCATCGGTGCCGGGGCGGCCGGGCTGGCGGCAGCCGGGGCAGTGGCGGCATCGGTCGCGCCGCCGGAGACGACGACGGCCGAGCGGACGAGCGGGCCGAGCGGCGATGCCGCGGCGGGGGCGGCGGGCGTCACCTCGGGCACGGGCGCCGCGGAAAGGGCGCCGACGACGGTCGTGGTGATCGCGGTGGTCAGGGCAAGCAGGGCAAGAACGGATTTCATCGGGGGTCCTTCGTGTCTGGTATCTGTCGCAAAGTGTCGCGCCCGAAGCTGAGCGCAGGCTGAAGCGGTGGAGCTTTCCGCTTCAGCGGGCTGTCAGGTCGGGCGCGCCGGTCGAACAAGGGACAAGCCCGGCGCGCCCTCTCCCGGGGGGACGATTCCCGGGAGCCGGACCGGAACCCCGGCCCGGAAATCGGGGTCAGTCGCCGTGTCCGTGTTCGTGGCGATCGTCATCTTCCTCGATCTCGCCCTTCAGCACCGCGAGCGTCGCCGGATCGAGTTTTAGCTCGACCGCCCGGCCCTGGGCATCGCGCGCATCGAGCTCGTAGCAACCGTCATCGATCTTGATGCGCCGCACCGTCAGCCCCTGCGCCTCGGCCAGTGCCTGCACCGCGGCGCGCGGCTGCCAGTCGGCCATCGGCACGCGGCAATGGTGGTCGCCGGCAATGGCCGCTCCCGGCGCGGCGAGAAGCAGCAGCGCAGGCAGCGCCAGACGGGACAGCGGGCGAGAGAATGACGACATCGGCTCCTCCGGTTTCGGTTGCCCATTCTCTGGCGTGCGAATCTGACGCGAGCCTGAACCGCCCCCCGGTTGCGGTTCAGCTTGCCGTCAGCTTCGCACGGAATAAGCTGGCCACACCGCCGGAGGAGCCCATGCGCATTCTGCTGATCGAAGACGACGAGGTGCTGGGCGCCGCGGTGCGCGACCAGATCGCGGCCGACGGCCATCCCGTCGACTGGGTGACGCGGCTCGATGCGGCGCGCGATGCGATGGCGGTGGCGGTCTATGACCTGATCCTGCTCGACCTGATGCTGCCCGACGGGCTGGGCCTTGGCTTCCTGCGCGCGCTGCGCGGGCGCGGCGATGCCACCCCCGTCATCATCCTGACCGCGCTCGATCAGGTGTCGGACCGGATCGACGGGCTGAATGCCGGCGCCGACGACTATCTGGTGAAACCCTTCGACCTCGCCGAGCTGTCCGCCCGCATCGGTTCTGTCGCGCGCCGCTATGCCGGCAACCCGAACCCGATCATCACCCTCGGCCCGCTCGAGATCGACCTTGCCGCCCGCGCCGTGCGCCGCGACGGCAAACCGGTGTCGCTCACCGCGCGGGAATGGGCGCTCTTCGAGGCCTTCCTCGCCCGCCCCGGCCAGCTGCTGTCGAAACCCGCGCTGGAAGAGCGGCTCTATTCCTTCGACGACGAGGTCGAAAGCAACACCGTCGAGGTCCATGTCAGCCGGCTGCGCAAGAAACTGGGCGCGGGCGTGATCGAGACCGAGCGCGGCCTCGGCTACCGGCTGGGCCGCGGATGAGGGCGCCGCATTCCCTGCAGCTGCGCCTTGGCCTTGCCGTGGGCGCTGTGGTCACGGCGCTCTGGGCCGCAGGGGCACTCACCACCGCGCAGCTTTTGCGCCGCGAGATGAACGAGGTCTTCGATTCGATGCTCGAAGAGACGGCACAGCGCGTGCTGCCGCTTGCCGTGACCGAAATTCTCGGCCGCGAGGGGGCGACCGGCGCGCAGACGGTGCCGGTAATCCGCGCCCATGAAGAGCAGTTCACTTACGTCGTGCGCGATGCCGCCGGTGCCATCCTGCTGCAATCGCACACTGCCGATCCCGCCGATTTCCCGCCCTATGCCGGGCCCGGTTTTTCCGACACGCCGCAACTGCGGATCTATTCGGACGAGGCGCTGCGCGGCAGCGTGACGATCTCGGTGGGCGAGCCGGTCGCACATCGGGCCCGCCTTGCGGGCAAGGTGCAGATGGGGCTGCTCGCCCCGCTGGCGCTGATGGTGCCACTGTCGCTTGGCGCGATCGCGCTGGTGCTGCGGCTTGGCTTTGCGCCGCTGCGCCGGTTCCGGCTGAGGCTGGCGCGGCGCGGCGCGGCCGACCTGTCGGCGGTGGAGACGCGCGACCTGCCGGCCGAGGTGCAGCCGCTCGCGGAAACCCTGAACGCGCTGCTCGCCAGGCTCGATGCCGCCTTCCAGGCCGAGCGCAGCTTCACCGCCAATGCCGCCCATGAGTTGCGCACGCCGCTTGCCGGCGCCATCGCCCAAGTGCAGCGGCTGCGCGCCGAAAGCACCGACCCCGCCACCACCGCCCGCGCCGCCGAGATCGAGGCCGGGCTGAAGCGGCTGACGCGGCTTTCCGAAGGGCTGATGCAGCTTGCCCGCGCCGAGGGCGGCAAGCTGCGCACCGGCACGCCCCGCGATCTGCGCCTGGTCGCGCGGCTGATGGCCGAGGACACGGCGCGGCTCGCCGGCGCGCCCGCGGTGACGCTCGATCTGCCCACGGCGCCGGTGCTCTCCGACCTCGATCCCGACATCTTCGGCATCCTCGTGCGCAACCTCGTCGAGAACGCGCTGCGCCACGGCACGCCCGGTGCGCCGGTCTCGGTCCGTCTCGGCCCCGACGCGACGCTCTCGGTCGAGAACGACTGCGCCCCGGTGCCCGCCCAGACCCTCGCCCGCCTCGGCACGCGCTTCGAGCGCGCCCCCGGCGCCGGCAAGGGCAGCGGGCTCGGCCTTGCCATCGTGCGCGCGATCGTCACCCGTTCCGGCGGGCGGCTGGATCTCGCCTCCCCCCTTCCCGGTCAGGACCGCGGCTTCTCGGTGCGTGTCACCCTGCCGCCCTCCCAGCCCGGCTGACCCGCCTTTCCTTTTCAACCCAGCGATACCGCGAGGCCCCCATGTCCCCCCTTCCCTACCAGTCGGCTCACGAGGAGCTGCATTTCATCAACCGCTCCGGCTGGCTGCGCGCCGCCGTGCTTGGCGCGAATGACGGCATCGTCTCCGTCGCCTCGCTGATCGTCGGCGTGGCCGCCGCCGATCCCTCGCCCACGGCGGTGCTGATCGCTGGCGGCGCCGGCCTTGCCGCGGGCGCGATGTCGATGGCGGCCGGCGAATATGTCTCGGTCTCCTCGCAATCCGACATCGAGCGCGCCGATATCGCGCGCGAGACCGCAGCGCTGCGCGACACCCCCGAGGAGGAGGAGCGCGAGCTTGCCTCGATCTTCGAAAGCCGCGGTCTGAGCCCGGCGACCGCTGCGCTGGTGGCGCGCGAGCTGACCGAGAAGGATGCGCTCGGCGCCCATGTGCGCGAGGAGCTGGGGCTCTCCGAGGTGCACGCCGCCAACCCGCTGCAGGCGGCGCTGGCATCTGGCCTGACCTTCTCGGTCGCGGCCGCGATGCCGCTGATCGCCGCGGTGCTGGCGCCGGCGGGCCAGGTGATTCCGGTGGTGGTCGGCGCAACGCTCGTCTGCCTTGCGCTTCTGGGCGCGCTCGGCGCCCAGGCCGGCGGCGCGCCGAAGCTGCCCGCAACGCTGCGCGTGCTGTTCTGGGGCGCGGCCGCAATGGCGATCACCGCGGGCGTCGGCCGGCTCTTCGGGGTCAGCGTCTGAGGCCTTTCCAAGGCCACGCGGAGGGGCGTGGAAAATTTTGCGGGGAAACGCAAAAATCCTCTTGCGCCCATCCGCGCCCCCCCGTATACGACGCCCCACGCAAGGCGCTGAACCAGCGCACTGCGGACCTCACGGTGGGGCCATAGCTCAGTTGGGAGAGCGCTTGAATGGCATTCAAGAGGTCAGGGGTTCGACTCCCCTTGGCTCCACCAAATAAACCAGTAAAAACAGCAAGTTACGCGGGCCGCTACCGGCGGTCTTTGTAGTTCATGAATACCGCGTAAGTTTGGCGTAAGACCTGCCCCGAGGTCCGCTGGCGCGTAAGCTGCTGATTCATCGCGCAAACGAAAAGCGCCCCGCAACCCATGCCGCGAGGCGCTACAGGTCATGCGGTAAAGGAGGCCCGCACCCTGACTGCGGCTGTTGCGATTAACGAGGAACTGAACCGCTATGCCTCGTCGCGGGCGGCATTGAGACCCGCGCCCTGAGCTACTCCCGATCCCTTGGACAGTTTCCGGGATGATTTAAGCTACTCTCTGCGCCTGCTGGTCGGTTTCGATCTGGTTGAAGTAGACCACGGCGGGCGGCTTTCCGCCATGGGCGGCGTGG
>NZ_SAVB01000005.1 GCF_004022265.1 Paenirhodobacter ferrireducens | reverse complement strand
GCCCCACGCCGCCCATGGCGGAAAGCCGCCCGCCGTGGTCTACTTCAACCAGATCGAAACCGACCAGCAGGCGCAGAGAGTAGCTTAAATCATCCCGGAAACTGTCCAAGGGATCGGGAGTAGCTCATACCACAGCGCATAGCCAAGCCCCGAAGTGACCGCGCCCGAGACGAGCGCCGGCCAGATCCCCCAGGTGGGGTCCGGCACCGCGCCCCGCAGCGCAAGCCAGGCCAGCGCCGGCAGCAGCGCGAGTGCAAAGTTCACCGCCGTCGCACCAAGCGGATCGCGCGCCCGCCGCCCGTTCAGAGAATAGAGGCCCCAGCCGAACCCGCCTGCCACCATGAACGCCGCGCCCAGCGGATCGACCGCGGCACCGCCTGCGGGCGCCGCCAGCACCGCAAGCCCGGCAAAGGCCACCCCCGCGCCGATCAGCCGCCAGCGCCCCAGCCGCTCGCCGCCGATCAGCGCAGCCGCAAACATGGTGATCTGCACCGAGCCGAACAGGATCAGCGCGCCGACGCCTGCGTCGATGCGCCCGTTCGCAAGCGTGAAGCCGAGAATATAGAGAAAGAGCGTCGCCATCCCGGCGAGCGCCACCCGCGGCGGCAGGCGCAGTACGGCGCTGCCCCGCCGCGCGAGCGTCAGCGCGATCAGCACCCCTGCCCCCGCACCAAGCCGCAGCACGCCCGTCAACGCCGGATCGAGCCCCGCGACGCCGACCGCCATCCGGTTCAGCACCGAGTTCGCCGCGAAGGCGATCATCACGAGGGTGGTGAGCAGGAACGGCCGCATCGCCCGAGACTGCGCCGATCGGCGCCCCCGCGCAATCCGACCTTCGCGCAAGGAAAAGGCCCGGGGAAATCCCCGGGCCCGTTCTGAACCGCCTCAGGCGCACTCAGCTTTGCGAGTAGAAGCCTTCGTAGATCGGCACCAGCGTGTCGGTCTCGAACAGCGAGCTGACCGAGGTGCCCGACCAGGTGTTCAGGATCGCCTGGGCGAACATCGGCGCGGTCGGCACGATGCGGATGTTCGGGCAGGCGAGCGTCGCCGGCGTCGCCTGGATCGAGTCGGTGATCACCAGCGATTTCATCACCGAGTTGCGCACCCGCTCGACCGCCGGGCCGGACAGCACGCCATGGGTGATATAGGCGTGAACTTCGGTCGCGCCGGCCTCCATCAGCACCTCGGCCGCCTTGCACAGCGTGCCCGCGGTGTCGCAGATGTCGTCGACGATGAAGCACTTCTTGCCGGTCACGTCACCGATCACCGTCATGCCGGCAACCTCGCCCGCCTTCTCGCGGCGCTTGTCGACGATGGCGAGCGGCGCACCGATGCGCTTGGCGAGTTCCCGCGCCCGGGCCACGCCGCCGACGTCGGGCGAGATCACCATCACGTCGTCAAGCTGGCCCTTGAAGTTATGCAGAATGTCGAGCGCAAAGACCGGCGAGGCATAGAGGTTGTCGACCGGAATGTCGAAGAAGCCCTGGATCTGCGCCGCATGCAGATCGAGCGTCAGCACCCGGTCGACGCCGGCCTCGGTCAGCAGGTTGGCGACGAGCTTCGCCGAGATCGGCGTGCGGGCCTTGGCGCGGCGGTCCTGCCGGGCATAGCCGAAATAGGGGATCACCGCGGTGATGCGATCGGCCGAGGAGCGCTTCAGCGCATCGGTCATGATCAGCAGTTCCATCAGGTTGTCATTCGCCGGGTTCGAGGTCGGCTGGATGATGTACATGTCCTCGCCGCGGACGTTCTCGTAGACCTCGACGAAGATCTCCTGATCGTTGAAGCGTTCGACCCGGGCGTCGACGAGGTTCACCGACATGCCCCGGTGCATCGACATCCGGCGAGCAATGGCATGGGCGAGCGGCGTGTTGGCATTGCCAGCAATGAGTTTCGGTTCAGTCATGACGGGCATCAGCTACCTCTGGTCTGCGCCGGGAGCAGACCGGCGGATTCGCGAAGATTGCGCCTGCCTTAGCACCGGGCTAGCCTCCCCGCAAACGCCGTGCATGCCCCAAAGGAGCCCTGATGGCCCATATCGACTACTTTTTCTCGGTCTTCAGCCCCTGGACCTACCTTGCCGGGCTGCGACTCGAGGAAATCGCCGCCCGCCACGGGGCCGAGATCGCCTACAAGCCGCTTGACCTGCTCGGGCTCTTCGACCGCACGGGGGGCACCCGGCCCGCCGGGCGGCACCCGAACCGGCTCGCCTATCGCGGCCAGGAACTCACCCGCTGGTCGAAACGGCTCGGCCTGCCGCTGACGCTCGCCCCCGCGGGCTATCCGCCGAACCCGGCGCCTGCCTCCTACGCGGTGATCGCGGCGCAGGCCGCGGGCGGCGGCGATCTGGGCGGACTGGTCCATGCCATCGGCCGCGCGCTCTGGGCCGAGGGGCGCAACATCGCCGAAGATGAGGTGCTGCGCGATCTGCTCACCGCGCATGGCTTCGATCCGAACCTCGTCAGCACTGGGCTCTTCACCGGCGCGCTCGCCTATGAGCGCAACCTCGAGGAGGCGGTCGAACGCGGCGTCTTCGGCTCGCCCTTCTACATCCTGCGCGAGACCGACGCACGGTTCTGGGGCCAGGACCGGCTCGACTTCCTCGACGAGGAGCTCGGGGCGCTGTGATGGAACAGGACATCCGCGAGGGGGCCCGCATCAGCTGGCAGGTCATCGGCACGGGCCCGCGCCCGGCGCTTGCCATCCACTGCATGCTCGGCACCTCGGACATGTGGGGGCCGCTGCTGTCGCCGCTCGCCGAGCTCTCGACCACCGCCTTCGACCTGCCCGGCCATGGCAAGTCGGCCCCCTGGGTGGCCGAGGGTGCAGCCCCCGGCGCCTATCAGACGCTCGCGACCCGCATCGCCGCCTCCTTCATCGAGCGCCCGGTCGACCTGATCGGCCACAGCTTCGGCGCCTCGGTCGCGCTGCGCATTGCGGTGGCCGCCCCCGAGGCGGTGCGCTCGCTCACCCTGATCGAGCCGGTGCTCTTCGCCGCGGCGAAGGACAGCCCCGAATGGGCCGAGCTGCGCCCGCATCAGGACCACCTCGACACCCTCCTCGCCGAAGGCGCGCTGGAAGAGGCCGCACGCCGCTTCGTGCGCGACTGGGGCGCGGGCGCGCCCTGGGACACGATCCCGGACCGCCACCGCGCCCGCTTCATCGCGCAGATGCCGATCGTGGCGAATGTCACCCCGTCGAATTTCGAGGACCCGGGCCAGATCTGCCGCCCGGGCGGGATCGAGGCGATCGACGCGCCGGTGATGCTGATCCATGGCGACAAGAGCCCGCCGATCTCGGCGCGGGTCTGCGAGGCGCTGGCCGCGCGCATGGCCGATGTCGGCACCGCCTGCGTGCCGGGCGCGGGGCACATGCTGCCGCTCACCCATACCCGTCAGGTCACCGAGCTGATCGCGCTGAACCTCGAGCGGAGCTGAGGGCCCCTTCCGGGCCTTTCCTTGGAAAAATACTCCGGGGGGGGGAGTCCGAAGGACGGGGGACAGCGCCCCCCTTCCCCCTCAGCGCAGAAGCGAGAGGAACTCGTCGATCTCTTCCTCGGTCGTCGCCCAGCTGCACACGAGGCGCGCGGCAAGCGGTTCCTCGCCCGGGCCGTCAAGCGACTGATCGAACGGCCACAGGTAATAGGCCGCGCCCGCCGCCTGCGCGCGGCGATGCGCGGCGCGCGGGACGGCGGCAAAGACCGCGTTCGCCTCGGTCGGATGCACGAGGCTCGCCCCCGGCAGCGCCGCGATTCCCTCGGACAGCCGCGCCGCCATTGCATTCGCATGGTCAGCAAGATCGAGCCACAGCCCGCCCGCCAGATAGGCGAGCATCTGCGCCGCAAGGAAGCGGTGCTTCGAGAAGAGATGCCCCGCACGCTTGCGCCGCAGCTCGAACTCGCGCGCGCGGGTGGGGTCGAACAGGATCACCGCCTCGACGCCCATGCAGCCGTTCTTCGTGCCGCCGAAGCTCAGCACGTCGACGCCCGCCTTCCAGGTCATCTCTGCCGGGCTCGCCCCGGTCGCGACCAGGGCATTGGCGAAACGCGCCCCGTCCATGTGCACCGGCAGGCCGAAATCGCGCGCAACCGCCGCAAGCGCCGTCACCTCGGCCACCGAATAGACGGTGCCCGCCTCTGTCGCATTGGTGATCGAGACCATGCCGCGCTGCAGGTTGTGGATGCCGCCGCGGCCGGTATGGGCGATGGCACGGCGCAGCGCGTCGGGGTCCATCTTCGCATGCGGCCCGTCGACCAGCGTCAGCTTGCCGCCGCCGATGAAGAATTCGGGCGCGCCGCACTCGTCTTCCTCGATATGGGCGTTGCGGTGGCAAAACACCGTCTCCCAGGGCGCGCAGAGCATCGCACAAGAGAGCGCATTCGCCACCGTCCCCGTCGCCACCAGATAGACCGCGGCCTGCGGCGCCTCGAAGATCTCGCGCAGCCGCACCGTCACCGCCTCGGTCAGCGCATCGGCGCCATAGGAGGGCACGTTGCCGGCATTCGCGGCCTCGAGCGCCGCCATGATCTGCGGAGCCACCCCCGCGGTGTTGTCAGAGGCGAAATGCATCACGGTTCCTCGATGATGAACTGGTCCCACAGATCCTCGGGCACCTCGGTTTCCGATACCGTCCGCCCGCGCACCGAGACCCCCGCCTCGTGCACGGTCTCATGCGAGCCGGAGACCAGGTAGTGCCAGGGTTCGAGCGGCTTGCCCTCGAAGCGCAGCCGATAGGCGCAGGTCGTGGGCATCCAATAGGCGATCTTGCGGATCGACTTCGGCGTCAGCAGCACGCATTCGGGCACGTATTGGTGGCGCGTTTCATAGCGGGTGCAGCGGCAGGTCTCGTCATCGAGCAGCCGGCAGGCGACGCGGGTGAATTCGAGCTCTCCCGTGTCCTCGTATTCGAGCTTGTTGAGACAGCAGCGGCCGCAGCCGTCGCACAGCGCTTCCCATTCCGCGGGCGTCAGCTTCGCGAGCGGCAGGGTCCAGAATTCGGGGCGAAGATCGGTCATCGGCGCACCCTGACGCAAAGCGGAGCCAAGGGAAAGGGGGGTCTGCGTCACGCCCCCGAGAGGATCATCCGCGCCTGCGCGCAATCGGCCTTCATCTGGTCAACAAGCGCATCGAGGCTCGAGAAGCGCAGCTCGGGCCGCAGATACTCGACCAGCGCCACCGACACGTCGGCGCCGTAAAGATCGCCCTTGAAGTCGAAGACATAGGTCTCGAGATTGGGGGTGTTCTCGCCGAACATCGGCCGCACGCCCAGACTTGCCGCGCCCTCGTAGCTGCCCGCATGCGGGCCCGAAAGCACGTCGAACTTCACCGCATAGACACCAAGCCGCGGCAGGTGCAGCCCGGCGACGCTCATGTTCGCGGTCGGAAAGCCCAGATCGCGGCCGCGCTTGTCGCCATGCAGGACCGGCCCCTCGATGCGGTGCAGGTGACCGAGCATCGCCGCGGCATCGCGCGGGCGGCCCTCAGCCAGGGCCTTGCGGATCGCGGTCGACGAGATCTCGACGCCCTCGAGATGCAGCAGCGGCGCCACCGTCACCTCGAAGCCGAAGCGGTGGCCGAGCTCGATCAGCGTCGAGGTGTCGCCCTCGCGGGCCTTGCCGAAGCGGAAGTCACCGCCGACGGCGACATGGCACACGCCAAGCCCCTCGGCCAGCACGTCGCGGGCAAAGGCCTCGGCGCTCATCCCGGCAAGGGCGCGGTCGAAGGGGAGCTGGAACAGCCGCTCGACGCCCAGCTTCGCCAGCCGGTGCGCCCGCGCCTCGGCATTCATCAGCCGGAAGGGCGGCGCCTCGGGGGCGAAGACCTGCCGCGGGTGCGGTTCGAAGGTGACGATGCCAAGCGGGCCCTTGCCGCGCGCGAGATCGATCACCGACTGGTGGCCGAGATGGATCCCGTCGAAATTTCCCATCGCGACCGAGGCGCCGCGAAACGCCTCGGGCACATCCTGCCAGTGGGTGAACGTCTGCATCTTCCCCGTCTTCCGGCGCCGTGGCCGGCGCGTCTCAGTTCCGCGAGGGCGCCAGAACCAGCGCTTCGCCCTTGATGACGGTGGTATCGCCCACAGAGCAGGTGGTTTCAAGGGTGACACGACGACGGGCGTGGTCGATCGCCACCACCTTGACCTCGGCGACCACCTCGTCGCCCGGGCGCACCGGCGCGAGGAACTTCAGCGACTGGCCAAGGTAGATCGTGCCATGGCCCGGCAGCTGCTCGCCGATCACCGCCGAGATCAACCCGGCCGAGAGCATGCCATGCGCGATGCGGCCCTTGAACATGGTCTTCGCGGCATAATCGGCATCGAGGTGCACCGGGTTGTGGTCGGTCGAGACCTCAGCGAACATCTCGATGTCCTTGTCGGTGATGACCTTGCTGAGCGAGCGCGTCATGCCGATCTCGAGGTCTTCCAGATAGATCGTGCCGGGGGTGAAGTCATTCGCCATTGTCGCTGTCCTGCCGCGGTTCATGTTGCACCGCGGCATAACACTCCGGCGCCTGGCGCGCAAGGCGCCGCGCAACTTCCATGCCGGAACGCGCCACCCTGCGCAAGAAAATTGCAAAAATGCGACAGCCACCCCGGCAGAAAGCCGGGGCGCGCAGCAGCGCTCAGCGCAGGTGGCCGATGGCGAATTGCGGCGCCTGCTGGCGCGCGGCCAGCCAGGTGTCGAGCAGCTCGGCGTCCGGCGCCTCGACATCGGGGCCGAACTGGTCGGCCGCCAGCCCGCCGGTGACGAAAAGCGCGTCGATCCCCTCACCTGCGGCGCCGGCAACGTCGGTGTTGACGCCATCGCCGATCGCCAGGATGCGCGCGTCCTCGGCCACACCGAGCGCAGCGAGGCGTCGGCGCGCGAGGTCATAGACCGGCGGGTGCGGCTTGCCGAAATAGAGCGCCTCGCCGCCCATCTCCTCGTAGAGCGCGGCCAGCGCGCCGGCGCAGTAGATCCGGGTTTCGCCCATGTCGACGACGATATCGGGGTTGGCGCAAAGCAGCGGCAGGCCGCGGGTCTTGGCCAGAAGGAAGCGCGGCCGGTAATCCTCGGGCACCTCGTTCAGCTCGTCGAAGGGGCCGGTGCAGACGATGCCCTCGGCCTCCTCGAGCGGCACACGGGTGACGCCGGGCTGGCCCTGCCAGGCCTCGGGCACCTCCTCGAAGAAGCCGTTGTCCTTCGCCGGCCCGAGATGCCAGAGCTTGCGACCGACGGCGCCGGCAAACATCGCGTCCTGCGCGGCATCGCCCGAGCTGACGACCAGATCCCACGCATCGCGCGGCACGCCCAGCCGGTCGAGCGTGGCGATGACGTATTTCGCCGGCCGCGGCGCATTCGTCAGCAGCACCACACGCCCGCCCTTCGCGCGGAAGTCCTGCAGCGCGGCGACGGCCGCCGGGAAGGCCGCGACGCCGTTGTGCAGACAGCCCCACAGGTCGCAAAAGAGCGCGTCATAGGGCGCCGAGATCTCGGCCAGGGATTGCACGATCCGCGTCATATCTGCCTCAAGTCCTTGATCCGGCGGGTCGTCTCCCGCCGCGTTGTCCTACAGGCGCTATATGACACTTCGATGAGGAAAGGCAAAGGCCGCCCCTCGCCCGGCGCATCCCGTGATGACGCAATGACGCAGAGGAATGTTTGCGCAATCGCGATTGAAGTCGCCGGCCGGCGGGCATAAGCAACGACAGAGGGTTGAATTTTCTTTTTTTGGCAATTGGGTAGCGTTTGAGTTCCGCCCTCTCTGCGTTCGCAGGGGCGCAGGTTCGAAACCGCATCGTTCCGCCCGGCCGGCCTTCGGCGCCGCGGAGCCAACCACAGAAACAGGCATAAGATGACGAAACTTCTCACCAGCTCCGCCCTCGCGCTGATCGCCAGCGCCAGCCTGGTCGCCGCACAGGACATCTCCGGCACCGCGACGATCGGCTATGGCCGCACCGACGTGTCGGACACCAGCACCGATCTCGACAGCATCACCTTCGACGGCAATGTCGCCGCGACTTTTGACAACGGCCTCCTGTTCGGCGCCCGCGCCACCGCGATGAACGTCAGCATCGACGATGCACCGGACCTGAACGCCTCGCTGCTCGGTGCCTCGGGCGGCTACCGTCTCGGCAGCGGCCTGCGTGGCGGCGCCTATTACGAGCGCGCCCACCTCGGCTTTGCCGGCATGTCCGGCACGGCCAATTCCTACGGCGCCACGGTCGGCTACGACTTCGCCGCCGGCACCGTCGAGGGCTTCTACGGCCGCAGCGCCGGCTCGGATCTCGGGGATCTGAACGTGCATGACTACGGCGTGACCGGCCGCTACACCGCGATGGACGGCCTCACCTTCGGCGGCAACCTGATGCGCACCAACATCGCGCTCGGCGGCGAGGACGAGAATCTTGACCTCGTCGGCCTCGCGGCGGTCTACGACGTGGCTCCGGCCTGGACCGTGTTCGGCGGCCTTACCCGCAGCTCGGTCGCGGACACGGACGTGACCACCTTCGGCCTCGGCGCGAGCTACGACCTGAGCGGCATGGTTGCCGTGCCGACGGTCCTCTCGCTCGAGCTGGCCCGCACCAACCTCGACAGCGACGATCTGGACGCAGACGGCCACGGCAACACCGTGCGTCTCGGCGTGACCTTCCCCTTCGGCCAGACCGGCTCGAAACTGCCCGCGAACAGCGTCGCCGGTGCCGTCATGACCCCGAGCCACAGCGCCGTGACCCAGACCGTGCTCAGCGCGTTCTGATCGCCCCGCACAAGCAACGCGAAAGGCCGGGGCATATGCTCCGGCCTTTTTCATGCGCCGCCGCCATCCGGCCCCCGGCGCAAAGGAAAGGGGCGGAGGTTTCCCCCCGCCCCGCAAGCTTGCCCTGTGCGAAGAATCAGACCTTCAGCGCCGGAATGATCTGCTTCTTGCGCGACATCAGCCCGGGCAGGACCACGGTGTCACCCTCGACGGTGCAGCCGAAGGAGGCCTCGGCGATCTTCTTCACCAGATCGTTCGGCACCAGCAGCGTGGCTTCCTCGTTCAGGATGTCGATGACGAAGAGCAGGACCTGATCGGCGCCGTCTTCCTGCGCCACCCCCGGCATCGACGCCATCAGGCTGTCCTTGCGGTCGAGGATCAGCTTCGGCGCGGTGGTCTCGAGGACGGAAACGCGCAGCTCGGTGCCGTCGACGTTGTATTCCTTGCTGTCCATCCGCAGCAGCGCCGCATCGGAGAAGGCCGAGACGTCCGATTTCGCCTCGAACATCGCCGAGGCGAGCTCGTTGATGTTCACGCCCAGATCAGCGGCCAGCTTCTCGGCCACGGCCTTGTCATGGGCGGTGGTGGTGGGCGAGCGGAACTCGAGCGTGTCGGAGAGGATGCACGACAGCATCGCGCCCTTGATCGCGCGCGGCGCCTTCTCCACGTCGGCGCCCATCAGGTCGTGCATGATGGTGGCGGTGCAGGCGAGCGGGCGGATGGTGATGTCGATCGGCCCCTTGGTCTCGATCCCGCCGACCAGCTTGTGGTGATCGATGATCGCGGTGATGTCGGCCTTGTTGATGCCCTCGGGCAGCTCGGCCGGGTTGTTGGTGTCGACGATGACGACGCTCTCGCCCGGCTCGACGCCGGCGATGATCGCGGGCTTCGGCAGATCCCAGTGCTTCAGCACGAAGGCCGCCTCGGTGTTGGGTTCGCCGAGCAGCGCGGGCTCGGCGGCCACGCCCTTCACTTCGTTCAGATACCACGCCCAGACGATGGGCGAGCCGGTCGAGTCGGTGTCAGGGGCCTTGTGGCCGAAAACCTTGGTGGTCATGGGATCCCTCGGATGGTCGGTTTCGCGCGTCTTATAGGCGCTGCAGCAAGACTTGTCACGCTCCGCGCAGAGCCCGTCGGGCGAAGCGGCGTGGTTTCCCGCCCGGCCCCGCTCCGCCGCCCGCCGCCGCCGCGGCGCGGCGGAAATTTTCGCCGGTCCGGGTGTTGACAGGCCGGCGGGGGCGTGACTAACTCCGGCATCGTTAGCACTCGCCAGTGCTGAGTGCTAAAAGCAATGGACCTGGAACCTTAGGGAGTGACCCAGATGGCATTCAAACCGCTTCATGACCGCGTGCTGGTCAAGCGCGTGCAGAGCGAAGAAAAGACCAAGGGCGGGCTGATCATTCCGGATTCGGCGAAGGAAAAGCCGGCCGAAGGCGAGATCGTCGCCGTGGGCGAAGGCGCGCGCAAGGACTCGGGCGAGCTGATCGCGCCGTCGGTCAAGGTCGGCGACCGCGTCCTGTTCGGCAAGTGGTCGGGCACCGAGGTGACCCTCGACGGCACCGAAATGCTGATCATGAAAGAATCCGACATCATGGGGATCATCGCCTGAGGCCCATCCGCCCACGCGATCCCCTGATCTCAACGCTATTCTGAAGGAGCCAAACAATGGCAGCCAAGGACGTCAAGTTCTCGACCGATGCCCGCGACCGCATGCTGAAGGGTGTGAACATCCTCGCGGACGCCGTGAAGGTCACCCTCGGCCCGAAAGGCCGCAACGTCGTCATCGAGAAGTCGTTCGGTGCCCCGCGCATCACCAAGGACGGTGTCTCGGTCGCGAAGGAAATCGAACTTTCGGACAAGTTCGAGAACATGGGTGCGCAGCTGGTGAAAGAAGTCGCCGCCCGCACCAATGACGAAGCCGGCGACGGCACCACCACCGCCACCGTGCTCGCCCAGGCGATCATCAAGGAAGGCCTGAAGTCGGTCGCCGCCGGCCTCAACCCGATGGACCTGAAGCGCGGCATCGACCTCGCCACCGCGAAGGTCGTCGACGCGATCAAGGCCGCCTCGCGCCCGGTCGCCGACAGCGACGAAGTCGCCCAGGTCGGCACGATCTCGGCCAACGGCGAAGCCCAGATCGGCCGCTTCATCGCTGACGCGATGCAGAAGGTCGGCAACGAGGGTGTCATCACCGTCGAAGAAAACAAGGGCATGGAGACCGAAGTCGAAGTCGTCGAAGGCATGCAGTTCGACCGCGGCTACCTCTCGCCCTACTTCGTGACCAACCCCGACAAGATGATCGCGGATCTCGAAGACTGCCTCATCCTGCTGCACGAGAAGAAGCTCTCGTCGCTGCAGCCGATGGTTCCCCTGCTGGAAGCCGTGATCCAGTCGCAGAAGCCGCTCCTCATCATCGCCGAGGACGTGGAGGGCGAAGCGCTGGCCACCCTCGTGGTCAACAAGCTGCGTGGCGGCCTGAAGATCGCCGCCGTCAAGGCTCCGGGCTTCGGTGACCGCCGCAAGGCCATGCTGCAGGACATCGCGATCCTGACCGGCGGCCAGGTGATCTCGGAAGACCTCGGCATGAAGCTCGAGAACGTCGGCATCGACATGCTCGGCAAGGCGAAGAAGGTGTCGATCTCGAAAGAGAACACCACCATCGTCGACGGCGCCGGCGACAAGGCCGAGATCGAGGCGCGCGTCGCCCAGATCCGCACCCAGATCGAGGAAACCACCTCGGACTACGACCGCGAGAAGCTGCAGGAGCGTGTCGCGAAGCTCGCCGGTGGCGTCGCCGTCATCCGCGTCGGCGGCATGACCGAAGTCGAAGTGAAAGAGCGCAAGGACCGCGTCGATGACGCCCTGAACGCGACCCGTGCGGCCGTGCAGGAAGGCATCATCGTCGGCGGCGGCGTGGCTCTGGTTCAGGCCACGAAGACGCTCGACGGCCTCAAGGGCTCGAACGCCGATCAGGACGTCGGCATCTCGATCATCCGCCGCGCCCTCGAAGCGCCGCTGCGTCAGATCTCGGAGAACTCGGGCGTCGATGGCGCCGTGGTCGCCGGCAAGATCCGCGACTCGGAATCGCTCTCGTTCGGCTTCAACGCGCAGACCGAAGAATATGGCGACATGTTCAAGTTCGGCGTGATCGACCCGGCCAAGGTGACCCGCACCGCGCTCGAGAACGCGGCTTCGGTTGCCGGCCTGCTGATCACCACCGAGGCGATGATCGCCGAGAAGCCCGAGCCCAAGGCTCCGGCTGGCGGCATGCCCGACATGGGCGGCATGGGCGGCATGATGTAATCACGCCTTCCCTTGCGGGAAACGGAAGGGCGCCCCTCGGGGCGCCCTTTTGCTGTCCGACTGCCGGAAAAGGGGGGCGCTGCCCCCCTCGGCCCTTGCGGGCCTCTCCCCCCGGGATATTTGGTGCAATTGGAAGTGTGCGGGGGCGCCGTGCACGGCGGCCTGCAGCGGCGGCTTGCGGGAGCGCGGCGCTCCCCTGCCCTGCCCCTCAGTAGACCTCCCAGTCGTCCTCGTGTCCGACACCGCCGATCGCCATCCAGTCCGCCCGCACCCGCGCCACGCGGGTGTCGCCCCAGGTGCGGAACACGATGACGAAGCCCTCGGGCGTCACCATGTCGGCCGAGATGTCCATCCGGCCGTTGTGCTTCTGGTCGATGTCCCACATCGACAGCGAGACCTGCACCGCAGGCGCCTCGCGGAAGGGCTCGCGGAAGGTCACGACGCGACGCAGCTCGCGCGGGCCCTCGCCGGTCCACATGATGCCGCCGTCCTGGAAATCGGAGAACAGCACCAGCGATCCCCGGGCAATTCCCACGCGGTGGGACGCGATCTTCAACATGCCTCAATCTCCGGCTTTTCCGAAGGTCTACGACGCCGCGGGAAAAGAAAAAAGCCCCGGGGTCTCCCCCGGGGCCTTCAATCCTGCTGCACCGCCCCTCAGAGGGTCATGTGCGAGCCAAGGGCTTCCATGTCGGCGAGCACCTTCATCGCGGCGTCGACGAGCGAGGGCGCAGCCTCCTCGACGGCCTTGCGGGCCTCGGCGACCATCTCGGCGTGCACGTCGGGCGTCAGTTCCGCCTTCGGCATGCCGCGCTCGGCCAGCACGATCACGCTTTCGGGCGTGATCTCGGCGAAGCCGCCAGTCACCGCGTATTCCGCGGTCCCCGCAGCGCTGACCACGGTCAGGATCCCCGGCCGCAGCGTGGTGATCAGGGGCGCATGCCCCGGCATCGCGGACAGGTCGCCATCGGCGCCCGGAATCCGCACCTCGGTCACCGGAGCGGAAGCAAGCTTCCGCTCGGGCGCGACGAGGTCGAACTGCATCATATCGGCCATGGGTTATCCCCCTTACGCCGCAGCAGCGAGTTTCGCGGCCTTGGCGATCACTTCGTCGATGCCACCCACCATGTAGAAGGCAGCTTCCGGCAGGTGGTCGTATTCGCCGGCCACCACCGCCTTGAACGACTTGATGGTGTCCTCGAGCGGAACCTGCTTGCCGTCGGCGCCGGTGAAGACCTTCGCCACGTCGAACGGCTGGCTGAGGAAGCGCTGGATCTTCCGGGCGCGGGCCACGGTCAGCTTGTCCTCTTCCGACAGTTCGTCCATGCCGAGGATGGCGATGATGTCCTGCAGCGACTTGTAGCGCTGCAGCATGCCCTGCACGTCACGGGCGACCTGGTAGTGCTCTTCGCCGACGATCTGCGGATCGAGGATACGCGAGGTCGAGTCGAGCGGGTCGACGGCCGGGTAGATCCCGAGTTCCGAGATCGCACGCGACAGAACCGTGGTGGCGTCGAGGTGGGCGAACGAGGTCGCCGGCGCCGGGTCGGTAAGGTCGTCGGCCGGAACGTAGATCGCCTGCACCGAGGTGATCGAGCCCGCCTTGGTCGAGGTGATGCGTTCCTGCAGCGCGCCCATGTCGGTGGCGAGCGTCGGCTGATAGCCCACGGCCGAAGGGATACGGCCAAGGAGCGCCGACACTTCCGAACCCGCCTGGGTGAAACGGAAGATGTTGTCGACGAAGAACAGCACGTCCGAACCCGACTGGTCGCGGAACTGTTCGGCGAGCGTCAGGCCCGAGAGGGCGACGCGCATACGGGCCCCCGGAGGCTCGTTCATCTGGCCGTAGACCAGCGCCACCTTCGATTCCTCGAGGTTGTCGAGGTTGATAACGCCCGACTCGATCATCTCGTGATAGAGGTCGTTGCCTTCACGGGTCCGTTCACCCACGCCGGCGAACACGGAGAAGCCCGAGTGCACCTTCGCGATGTTGTTGATCAGTTCCATGATCAGAACGGTCTTGCCCACGCCGGCGCCGCCGAACAGGCCGATCTTGCCGCCCTTCGAGTAGGGGGCGAGCAGGTCGATGACCTTGATGCCGGTGACGAGGATTTCCGACGCGGTCGACTGCGCCGCGAAATCCGGGGCCGGCTGGTGGATGGCGCGGTATTCGGCCGCTTCGACCGGGCCCTTTTCGTCCACCGGCGCGCCGATGACGTTCAGGATGCGGCCGAGCGTCGCGTTGCCGACCGGCACCGAGATCGGCGAACCGGTGTCGACGACTTCAGCGCCGCGCACGAGGCCCTCGGTAGCGTCCATCGCGATCGCGCGGACGGTGTTCTCGCCGAGGTGCTGGGCAACTTCGAGCACCAGCTTCTTGCCGTTGTTGGTGGTCTCGAGCGCGTTCAGAATTGCGGGCAGGCCGCCTTCGAACTGCACGTCGACGACGGCGCCGATGACCTGGGTCACTTTGCCTTTGCTTGCCATTGTCTATCTCCGGTTCCGTCAGAGCGCCTCGGCGCCCGAAATGATTTCGATGAGCTCTTTGGTGATCGCGGCCTGGCGCGAGCGGTTGTACTCGATCGTCAGCTTGTCGATCATGTCGCCCGCGTTGCGGGTGGCGTTGTCCATCGCCGACATCTGGGCGCCGTTGAACGAGGCGTTGTTCTCGAGCAGCGCCGAGAAGATCGCCGTCGAGACACCGCGCGGCAGCAGGTCGTGGAGGATCGCCTCCTCGCTCGGCTCGTAGTCGAAGAGCGCCGAGGCGCCATGCCCCTCGCTTTCCTCGAACTGGGCCGGGATCACCTGTTTCGCCGTCGGCACCTGCGAGATCACGCTCTCGAAGACCGAGTAGAAGATGGTCGCGACATCGAATTCGCCGGCGTCGAAGCGGGCGAGAATGTCACGGCCGATCCCGCGGGCGGTGAGATAGGTGAGTTTCTTCACCTCGCTCAGGTCCACGTGCCCGACGAAATACTGGCCATAGTCGCGGCGCAGCGCGTCGCGGCCCTTCTTGCCGACGGTCAGGATCTTCACCGTCTTGCCGGCAGCCAGCAGTTCGTCTGCCCGGTGCCGCGCAAGCTTGGCGATGTTGGCGTTGAAGCCACCGCAAAGCCCGCGTTCGCCGGTCATCACCACCAGGAGGTGGGTCTGGTCAGAGCCCGTCCCGGCCAGAAGCCGGGGCGCAGAGGCAGAGCCGCCGACCGAGGCCGCAAGGCTGGTCATCACGGCATTCATCCGCTCGGCATAGGGCCGGGCGTGTTCGGCGGCTTCCTGGGCGCGGCGGAGCTTCGCCGCCGCGACCATCTGCATCGCCTTCGTGATCTTGCGAGTGTTCTTGACACTCGCGATCCGGTTTTTGAGGTCCTTAAGGCTGGGCATGTCCCTGTCCTTTCAGGCGGCTCAAGCGAAAGTCTTGGCGAATTCTGCGATCGCGGCTTTCAGCTTGGCTTCGGCATCGCCCTTGATCTTCGGATCTTCGTTGGTGATCCAGTCAAGAACATCCTTGCGGTTCGAGCGCAGGTAGCTCAGCAGGCCAGCCTCGAAGCGGCCGACTTCCTTCACCGGCACGGCATCGAGGAAGCCGTTGGTGCCCGCGAAGATGACCGCGACGATTTCCGCGTTGGTCAGCGGCGCATACTGCGGCTGCTTCATCAGCTCGGTCAGGCGCGCACCGCGGTTCAGCAGCTTCTGCGTCGCGGCGTCGAGGTCCGAGCCGAACTGCGCGAAGGCCGCCATTTCGCGATACTGCGCGAGTTCCAGCTTCACCGGGCCGGCGACCGACTTCATCGAGTTGGTCTGGGCCGACGAGCCGACGCGCGACACCGAGAGACCGGTGTTCACGGCCGGGCGGATGCCCTGGTAGAACAGTTCGGTTTCAAGGAAGATCTGGCCGTCGGTGATCGAGATCACGTTGGTCGGGATGTAGGCCGACACGTCGCCCGCCTGGGTCTCGATGATCGGCAGAGCGGTGAGCGAGCCGAGGCCGTAGTCCTCGTTCAGCTTGGCCGAACGTTCCAGCAGACGCGAGTGCAGGTAGAACACGTCGCCCGGATAGGCTTCACGCCCCGGGGGACGACGCAGCAGCAGCGACATCTGGCGATAGGACACGGCCTGCTTCGACAGGTCATCATAGATGATCAGCGCGTGCTGGCCGTTGTCGCGGAAGTATTCCGCCATCGCGGTCGCGGTGTAGGGGGCGAGGTACTGCATCGGCGCCGGGTCCGAGGCGGTGGCGGCGACGACGGTGGTGTATTCCATCGCGCCCGATTCCTCGAGCTTCTTCACCAGCTGCGCCACGGTCGAGCGCTTCTGGCCGACGGCGACGTAGAAGCAGTGCAGCTTGTTCGAGGGATTGGCCTCGTTGTACGACTTCTGGTTCAGGATGGTGTCGAGCGCGATCGCGGTCTTGCCGGTCTGACGGTCGCCGATGATCAGCTCGCGCTGGCCGCGGCCGATCGGGATCATCGCGTCGACCGATTTCAGGCCGGTCGCCATCGGTTCGTGCACCGATTTGCGCGGGATGATGCCCGGGGCCTTCACGTCGGCGATGCGACGCTCGACGAAGGTCACCGGACCCTTGCCGTCGATCGGGTTGCCGAGGGCGTCAACGACGCGACCGAGCAGGCCCGGGCCGGTGGGCACGTCCACGATCGCGTTGGTGCGCTTGACGACATCGCCTTCCTTGATGTCGCGGTCGGAGCCGAAGATCACGATACCGACGTTGTCGACCTCGAGGTTCAGCGCCATCCCGCGGATGCCGCCGGGGAACTCGACCATTTCGCCCGCCTGGACGTTGTCGAGCCCGTGCACGCGGGCGATACCGTCGCCCACCGAGAGCACGCGGCCGACTTCGGCCATCTGGGCGTCCTGCCCGAAGTTCTTGATCTGCTCCTTGAGGATCGCAGAGATCTCAGCTGCTTGGATGCCCATTATCCGACCTCTTTCATGGTGTTCTGGAGAGAAGCGAGCTTCGAGCGGATCGAGGTGTCGATCATGCGCGAGCCCAGCCTGACAATCATTCCGCCGATCAGGCTGTCATCGACGGCGACATTGAGCTTGACGGTCTTGCCCGTCTTTTCCTGCAGCGTGGCGGCCAGCTTGGCGGCCTGCGCGTCGCTGAGGGGCGCGGCGGCGGTGACCTCGGCGGTCACTTCGCCCTTCGCCGTGGCAATCGCCTCGGCCAGCGCCTTGAGAAGCTGCGGCAGCGCGAACAGGCGACGCTTGGACGCCATCAGCGCAAGCCCCTGCGCCATCGGCGCCGAGAGACCCATGCGCGCGGCCACCGAGGCGATCGCCTTGCCCTGATCGTCGCGGCTGTAGAGCGGCGAGGAGATCAGGTCGCGCAGCTCAGCCGAGGCGGCCAGAGCCGCACCGAGCGCACCGACATCGGCCTCGAGGGCATCAACGCCCCCGGCATCCCGTGCGAGTTCGAAGATGGCCGTGGCATAGCGCCCGGCGATGGCTGCGGAAATCGAAGCTGGTTCGGACACGTCCACCCTTCCGATGCTCTTGCCCCCGCGCGTCCGATCCGATCGCACCGACCGGGCCGGGCCGGAGGCTCCCTTCGGCGTTCGGGTTCCCGCCCGGACGCCGCATTCGGGACCGCGTGTAGCAGAGCGTTCCCCCCCTCGCAACCGTCTTGCACAACAGAATGTGAATGGGGTGAACGGAATTACACCGGGGCCGAGACTGTTAGCGCAAGCCCTTCGGAAGTTGCGGCGCTAACATGATGCCGCAATGCAGCATTGCGCCTCCGGAAGGGCTGCCGCGGGGCCCCGGGCAGCACGTGATTCCCCAGCGGCAAGGCGGCCCGGCTCAGACCGGATCGGCCATTGGCTTCGCCGCCCCCTCGAGGATCGACAGCGGCTTGCGCACCGCGGCGCCAAGCCCCGGCCGGCGCGGTGAATGCACCTGTTTCGACAGTTCGAGAAACAGCACGCCCGCGGCGAGGAAGCCCGACACCCGCGCCCCCATCCGCTCCCACATCGCGGCCGAACGCAGCCAGAACCGGCGGTGCGAGGGCGGGATGTAGAGGGCCGCGGCGTGGCGTTCGGGCACGAACCCCGCCCGGCGCGCCTGCAGGTCGAGCTGCCCGAGCGAGTAGGGCCGGCCAAAGCCGAAGGGGGTGGTCTCGCGCGGTGCCCAGAGGCCCGAGCGGTTCGGCACGATCAGCATCGCCCGCCCGCCGGGGCCGAGCACCCGCCAGCATTCCTCGAGCAGCGCATCGGGGTTGTCCGAGACCTCGAGCCCGTGCAGCACGACGAGCCGGTCGACCATGCCGGTCTCGAGCGGCCAGCGCGTCTCCTCACACAGCACCGAGACATTGGGCATCCCCGCGGGCCAGGGCATCACCCCCTGCGCCGCGGGCATCAGCCCGATGACCCGCCGCGCCGGCGCGAGATAGGGGCGCAACAGCGGCACCGCAAAGCCATAGCCCGCCACGGTCAGCCCCGCCATCTCGGCCGAGGTCGCGGGCCAGAGCTCGAGCAGACGGTCGCGCACCGCGCGCTGCGCCGCACGGCCAAGCTGGGTGCGATAATAGAAATTGCGCAGGTCGAGCACGTCGAGGTGCATTGCGTGCGGTCCCTCCCCGGGCGTAACTGGGGTCACAATAGCGAATGCGACACGAAAAGCCATGACTCTCGAATTGCTGATCGTCCCCTGTCTTGCCGACAATTACGCCTATCTGCTGCACGATGCCGGCAGCGGCACGACCGCGGTCGTCGACGTGCCCGAGGCGGCACCGGTGCAGCAGCTGCTGACCGAGCGCGGCTGGCGGCTCGACACGATCCTGATCACTCACCACCACAACGACCACATCGCCGGGGTGCCGACGCTCGCGAGCGCGACCGGGGCCGCGGTGATCGGCGCCGCGGCCGACGCGCACCGGCTGCCGCCGCTGACCCAGGCCGTGCATCCGGGCCAGGTGATCGAGGTCGCGGGCCACCGCACCGAGATCCTCGATGCGGCGGGCCACACGCTCGGCCACATCGCCTTTCACATGCCGCTCGCGGGGCTTCTGTTCTCGGGCGACAGCCTGATGAGCTGGGGCTGCGGACGGCTGTTCGAGGGCAGCCCGGCGCAGATGCTGGCGACGCTGACCCGGATGGCGGCGCTGCCGGACGACACGCTGGTCTGCTCAGGTCACGAATACACCGAGGCGAACGGCCGCTTCGCGCTGAGCCTCGAGCCGGAGGCCCCTGCCCTGCGCGCACGGATGGCCGAGGTGCAGGCGCTGCGCGCCGAGGGGCGGCCGACGGTGCCGGCGCGGCTCGACCTCGAGCAAGCGACGAACCCGTTCCTGCGCGGGACCGATCCGGCGCTGAAACACGCCCTCGGGCTGCCCCCCGAGGCAAGCGCGCTTGACACCTTCACCGAGGCGCGGGCGCGCAAGGACCGGTTCTGAGCGATCCGCGGGCCGCTCAGCGCGGCCCGTCGCCGTCCTTGCCGGCGGCGCCGGCGGGCCGGTCGTCCGCAGGGCTGTCCTCGAACAGCGCCTCGGCCTCGGCCACCGCCGCCACCTCCTGCGCCGCCGCCGCACGCCCCGCCGCCCCGGCCGCGCGGGCCTGGCGCAGCGCATCGGCGACAAAGAGGCGCGACAGCGTGGCATAGAGCGGCTCGGGCGAGATGAAGCGCGAGGTGCCATAGCCGAGCATCGCTGCCGCCATCACCGGCACGATGATCTCGTGGTTGCCGGTCATCTCGATGATGATGACGAAGGCGGTCATCGGCGCCTGCGTCACGCCGGCGAAATAGCCCGCCATGCCGAGGATCGCGGCAAGGCCCACCTCGGTCGACAGGATCAGCGCCACGGTGGCCCCAAGCCCGGCCCCGACCGAAAGCGAGGGCGCGAACAGCCCGCCCGGAATCCCCGAGACGGTGGCGGCCAGCGTCGCGACGAGCTTCGCCAGGAAATAGGTGGGCGGCGGCGCCTGCCCCTCGATCGCGGCGCGGGCGACATCATAGCCCGTGCCCCAGGTCAGCCCGTCGCAGGCGACGCCCGCGACGGCGGTGACGATGCCCGCAACCAGCGCCACGATCACCGTCTTGCGCCCGGCCGAGGCCGAGCGCCACCGCCGCAGCCGGCGGGTGATGAGGATCGTGCCGCGGCTGAACAGCGCCCCCGCCAGACCGCCGACGAGGCCGCAGACCAGCACCATTACCCAGTCGCGCCAGCCATTCGCCAACGCATCGGAATGGCCGAAATAGGTGTAGTTGCCGAGAATGCCGAGCGACGAGAGACCGGCAATGATGACCGTGATCAGCACCACGCCGTTGGTGCGCGCCTTGTAGGCTCGGCTCATCTCCTCGATCGCGAAGACGATGCCCGCAACCGGGGTGTTGAAGGCCGCCGCGATGCCCGCGGCCGAGCCTGCAAGGATCAGCCCGCGCCCCGCCGGGATGCCGCCGAAACGCCCCGCCGCCATCATGATCGAGGCGCCCACCTGCACCGTCGGCCCCTCGCGCCCGATCGAGGCGCCGCAAAACAGGCCGGCCACGGTCAGCGCCACCTTGCCCACAGCGATCTTCAGGCTCAGCATCGCGCCGCGGTCGGGCAGGTCACGCAGCACCCGCGCCGCCATCGCCTGCGGGATGCCCGAGCCCTGCGAGTTCGGGATCCAGCTCCGCGCCACCCAGGCGCAGGCGACGAAGCCGAGCGGAGTGACGATCAGCGGCGCCAGGCGGAAATCCTCGGTCGCGGCAAAGGCGGCGAAGGTCTTCTGCGCGAAATCGGCCGCGATCGCGAAACCTGCGCTGATCGCGCCGATCGCCAGCGCGCCGAGCCAGAACACGAACCGCGACTTCCACAGCCGGGGCGCGTTCATCGCCCGCGAGCGACGCCACATCGCGAGGCGCGAGATCCGGAAGGAGGCCATCGTTCTTTCCGTTCTTTCCGTATCGAGAGGCCCTTCCAATGAACCCTCCCCCACCCTATTTCAACCCGGAACTGGCTTTGACGCGGGATTTCCGCCCCTGTAGCCGGGCCCCCGGCGCGCGGAGCACCTGCCCTGAGGACAGGAGATCGGGCGAAGGCCCTGTTCACTTTTCGGGCAGAACGGAAACAGTGAGTGATTTTTACGCAAAGAGGGCTTGAAGCGCGGCCATTTCCGCCGAACTTTAATCCCATAAGGCCAGCAAAGGGCTCAGGCCCCGCACCGCAGGAAAGGAGCACCATATGCCGTCGTTCTCGACCACGCTCGAACAAGCCATCCACGGGGCGCTTGCGCTGGCAAACTCGCACAAGCACGAGCTCGCCACGCTCGAGCACCTCCTGCTCGCCCTGATCGACGAGCCCGACGCGAACCGCGTCATGCGCGCCTGCGGCGTCGATCTCGACGAGCTGCGCCAGACGCTGAACGAATTCATCGACGACGACCTCTCGACCCTGATCACCGAGGTCGAGGGGTCGGAGGCCGTGCCCACGGCTGCCTTCCAGCGCGTGATCCAGCGCGCCGCGATCCATGTGCAAAGCTCGGGCCGGACCGAGGTGACGGGGGCGAATGTGCTCGTCGCGATCTTTGCCGAACGCGAGAGCAACGCCGCCTTCTTCCTGCAGGAGCAGGACATGACCCGCTACGACGCGGTCAACTTCATCGCCCATGGCGTCGCCAAGGACCCCGCCTTCGGCGAGGCCCGCCCGGTCGTCGGCGCCGAGGACGAGCAGAAATCCGAGGCCGCCCAGCCCGGCGAGGCGAAGGAATCGGCGCTGGCGAAATACTGCGTCAACCTGAACCAGAAGTCGCAAAAGGGCGACATCGACCCGCTGATCGGCCGCGAGGAAGAGGTCGAGCGCGCGATCCAGGTGCTGTGCCGCCGGCGCAAGAACAACCCGCTGCTGGTGGGCGACCCGGGCGTCGGCAAGACCGCCATCGCCGAGGGGCTCGCGCTCAAGATCACCCGCGGCGAGACGCCCGAGATCCTGTCCGGCGCGACGATCTTCTCGCTCGACATGGGCGCACTTCTGGCCGGCACCCGCTATCGCGGCGATTTCGAGGAACGGCTGAAGGCGGTGGTGAAGGAGCTCGAGGACCATCCCGACGCGATCCTCTTCATCGACGAGATCCACACGGTGATCGGCGCCGGCGCGACCTCGGGCGGGGCGATGGATGCCTCGAACCTGCTGAAACCGGCGCTGGCCGGCGGCAAGCTGCGCTGCATGGGCTCGACCACCTACAAGGAGTTCCGCCAGCACTTCGAGAAGGACCGCGCGCTCAGCCGCCGGTTCCAGAAGATCGACGTGAACGAGCCCTCGGTGCAGGATTCGGTGAAGATCCTGATGGGTCTGAAGCCCTATTTCGAGAAGCACCACGACATCCGCTATACCAACGACGCGATCAAGGCGGCGGTGGAGCTGTCGGCGCGCTACATCCATGACCGCAAGCTGCCCGACAAGGCGATCGACGTGATCGACGAGGCCGGCGCCGCCCAGCATCTGCTGAGCGAGAGCAAGCGGCGCAAGACGCTGGGCCCGAAGGAGATCGAGGCGGTGGTGGCGAAGATCGCCCGGATCCCGCCGAAGACCGTCTCGAAGGGCGATGCCGAGGTGCTGCGCGATCTGGAGAAGACGCTCAAGCGCGTCGTCTTCGGCCAGGACAAGGCGATCGAGGTGCTCGCCTCGGCGATCAAGCTCAGCCGCGCGGGCCTGCGCGAGCCGGAAAAGCCGATCGGCAACTATCTCTTCGCGGGTCCGACCGGCGTCGGCAAGACCGAGGTGGCGAAGCAGCTGGCCGACACGCTTGGTGTGGAGCTGCTGCGCTTCGACATGTCGGAATACATGGAGAAGCACGCCGTCAGCCGGCTGATCGGCGCCCCTCCGGGCTATGTCGGCTTCGATCAGGGCGGCATGCTGACCGATGGCGTCGACCAGCACCCGCATTGCGTGCTGCTGCTCGACGAGATCGAGAAGGCACACCCGGATGTCTACAACATCCTGCTGCAGGTGATGGACCACGGCAAGCTGACCGACCACAACGGCCGGACGGTGGACTTCCGCAACGTGATCCTGATCATGACCTCGAACGCGGGCGCCTCGGAACAGGCCAAGGCGGCGATCGGCTTCGGCCGTGACCGGCGCGAGGGCGAGGACACGGCGGCGATCGAGCGCACCTTCACGCCCGAGTTCCGCAACCGTCTCGATGCCGTGGTCAGCTTCGCGCCGCTGTCGCGTGACGTGATCCTGCAGGTGGTCGACAAGTTCGTGCTGCAACTCGAGGCGCAGCTGATCGACCGCAACGTGCATATCGAGCTGAGCCCCGAGGCGGCGAACTGGCTCGCCGAGCGCGGCTATGACGACAAGATGGGGGCGCGCCCGCTTGGCCGCGTGATCCAGGAATACATCAAGAAGCCGCTCGCCGAGGAACTGCTCTTCGGCAAGCTGACCAAGGGCGGCATGGTCTTCATCGGGGTCAGGGACGACGCCATCGTCCTCGACGTCGAGGAACCCGGCAAGCCGCGCCTGACCGGCGAGGCGAAACCGCGCCTGCTGCCCGCCGGCTGAGCGATGCAGCGCCTGCCCCATCCGATCCCGGCCCTGATCCTCGGGGCCGGGATTTTTCTTGCCCCGGCCACACGGGCCGGGGACATCACGCTGGCCCTGCCGATCGACTGCAGGCTGGGCGAGACCTGCTACATCCAGCATTACCCCGACCGCGACCCGGGCCCGGGGGTGCGGGACTACAGCTGTGGCGCCGTCACCTACGAGGGCCATGACGGCACCGATTTCGCCCTGCCCACCCGCGCCGCGATGGCGGCGGGCGTCGCGGTGCTGGCGGCCGCACCCGGACGGGTGCGCGCGGTGCGCGACGGCGAGGCCGACGGCGCGCTGCTTGCCGGCGCGAGCGTGAAGGGCAAGGAATGCGGCAACGGCGTGCTGATCGAGCATGGCGCAGGCTGGCAGACGCAATATTGCCACCTGAAGCGCGGCTCGATCCGGGTGCAGCCGGGCGAGACGGTTGCGGCGGGCACGCCGCTCGGCCTCGTGGGCATGTCGGGTCTGGCCGAGTTCCCGCACCTGCACCTGACGCTGCGCGAGAACGGCACGCCGGTCGACCCGTTCCGGCCCGCCCACGACGCGAGTTGCACCCCCGTGGCGCAGACCGGCCTGTGGGGCAGCGCCCTGCCCTACCGCCCCGGCGGCCTGCTCGAGACGGGGCTCGCCATCGCCCCTCCCGATTACGGTGCGGTCCGGGCCGGGCTACCGCCCGCGACGCGGTTGCCGGCCGATGCCGGGGCGCTGCTGCTGTGGGCCTATGGCTGGGAAAGCGTGACCGGCGACGTGCTGCGCTTTGTCATCGACGGCCCCGCGGGGTTCCGCTTCGAGCAGGAGAGGCCGCTCAAGAAGGGGCAGGCGCTGTTTCTCGGCTATGCCGGGCGCAAGGCTCCCGCGGCCGGCTTCCCGGCCGGCACCTACCGCGCCGAGGCGAGCCTCCTGCGTGCGGGCAAGGTGATCGCACAGCGCAGCACCCTGGCCGATCTCGGCGGCTGAGGGCGCACAGGAAAAGGGCGGCCCCCTTGGCCCGCCCGCAGTCATCCGGCGCTTACTTCGCCCATTCCCAGGGCACGGTGAACTCGCCGAGCCGGTGCTTGATCGCCTCGTCTTCGACCGCGCCGGTGGTGGCGATCTGGGCGACCAGACCACGTTTCTTGTCCTCGATCACCGAGACGACATGGGCGGCGATCGCCGCCTCCTTCAGCGCCCCGTCCAGCACCCGCTGGATCGCACGCTTGCGCAGGTCGGGCTTGAAGATCTTGCCGACCGCGGTCTTCGGCAGTTCCGCCATGATCTCGATATGCTTCGGGATCGCGGCGCGCTCGTGGATGTGCTTCTTCGCATGGGCCATGATCTCGGCCTCGGTCACCTCGGCGCCCGCCACCAGCTCGACATAGGCGCAGGGAAGCTCGCCCGCGAAGCTGTCAGGCTGGCCGATGGCGCCGGCGAAGGCCACCGCCGGATGGCTGAGCAGCGCCTCCTCGATCTCGGCCGGGTCGATGTTGTGCCCGCCGCGGATGATCAGGTCCTTCGCGCGGCCGGTGATCCACAGATAGCCGTCCCCATCCAGGCGCCCGAGGTCGCCGGTGCGCAGGAAGCGGTCCTCGGCGAACAGATCGTGGTTCTTGTCCGGCTCGGTATAGGTCGAGCCCTCGAACACGCCCGGGTTGGCGACGCAGATCTCGCCGACCTCATCGATGCCGCATTCGATGTATTCGTGGTTCACCCGGCGCAGGATCCGCACATGGGTGTAGGGCAGCGGCAGGCCGACCGAGCCCACCTTCTTCTTGCCGTCAGGCGGGTTCACCGCGACGAGGCAGGTCGCCTCGGTCAGCCCGTAGCCCTCGCAGACCTCGACCCCGGTCGCCTCGCGGAAGCGGTTGTAAAGCTCGACCGGCAGCGCCGCCGAGCCCGAGATCGCGGTGCGCAGCGAGGAGATATCGGCATTCACCGGCCGCTGCATCAGCGCCGAAATCGCCGTCGGCACGGTGATCAGGAAAGTGACCTGCCAGCGCTCGACCAGCTTCCAGAAATTGTCGAAGACACCCTCGCCGCGATAGCCCGCGGGCGTCGGCATCACCACATGCGACCCGGCCGCGATCGCCGACATCATGATCGGATAGGCGGCGAAGACATGAAACAGCGGCAAGGGGCAGATCATCACGTCGGTCTCGTCGAAGAGCAGCGTGCCGCCGAGCCAGCCGTTGTAGATCATCCCCGAATACTTATGCTGCGCCACCTTCGGCATGCCGGTGGTGCCGCCGGTGTGGAAATAGGCCGCGACCCGGTCGCCGGTGCTGTCGGCGAAGGTCAGCCGGTCACCCGGCATCTTCGCGCATTCGCGGTTGAAATCGAAGACGTCGGCGTGGTGGCGGGTCTCGACCTTCGGACGCAGGAAGGGGACGATCCAGCTTTTCGGCGGCGCGAGATAGCGGTTCAGGTCGATCTCGAGCACCGTCTGCACGTTCGGCGCGAACTTCACCGCCTCGGCCGCCTTCTGCGCCACGTCGGTCTTCGGGAAGGCCTTGAGCGTGACCAGCACCTTGGCCTTGGTCTCGCGCAGGATCGCCGAGATCTGCTCGGCTTCGAGGAGTGGATTGATCGGGTTGACGATGCCCGCCGTCGCCCCGGCCAGCAGCGTGATCGCGGTCTCGAGGCAGTTCGGCAGCATGTAGGCCACCGTGTCGCCCTCGCCGACGCCAAGGCTGCGCAGCAGGTTCGCGGCCTGCGTCACCCGGGCATGGAGCGCCGCCCAGCTCAGCGTCTGTGCCGGTGTCTGCGGATCCGAGAACAGCTGGAACGACAGCGCCGGACGCGCGCCGTGGCGCTCTTTCGTCCGCGTCAGGAATTCATAGAGCGTCTTCGCAGTGTCGCGTTCTGCCCAGGGCATCTCGCGCTCGATACGATCACGATCCGCAACCGTGGCATAGATTTCCGACATTTCAACCTCCCCTGCCCGTTCCTCCTCGGGCCTCGCCCGCAGAATGCGTCAAAGCGCCGATAGGCGGCAAGGGCAAGGCTTACCAAAACGTCACGTCATGGCAGCCATGACGCGAGGGAAGGGCTCCGCCCGCCTGCGGCGCGGACGGAGGCCCCGCGCCCGGCTCAGGCCTTGGCGCCGGGGATGCGCAACATCTGGCCCGGATAGATCTTGTCGGGATGGCTTAGCATCGGCTTGTTCGCCTCGAAAATCTCGGGATAGCGGCTGGCGTTGCCGAGATATTTCTTCGCGATCGCGGACAGCGTGTCGCCCTTTTCCACGGTGTGGAAGACCGCCTCCTGCGTGTCTTCGTCGTGATCGGTCTCGACCTGCGCGACGCCGCCGACATTGCCGACCGCCAGAATGATCTTTTCCTTCGTCGCCGCATCGACCGCCTTGCCCGAAACGGTGACCTTGTCGCCCTCGACCTTCAGGTCAACGCCGCTGGTGTCGAGGCCGAGGTCCTTCAGCTCGGCTTTCAGCACCTCGGCCTTCGGCGCCTCGGCGGCCTCCGCCTTGCCGCCAAACAGTGATTTTCCGGCGTCCTTCACGAAATTCCACAGGCCCATGTCTCTCTCCTCTGCCAGTCCGCGCCCCCGGCACAGGCCGGGCACGGGGACCAGCCTGCCCCGGAACGCACAAGGGCGACAGGGGGAAAAACCGGGGTGCGGCCGCAGCCCGGCGGATAACCGCCCTCAGAGGGCGGTGCCGTCGGTGAACTGCAGTTTCGCAAGCTCGGCATAAAGCCCGCCCTGGGCCACCAGTTCCTCGTGCGTGCCCTGGGCGACGATCCGGCCCTCGTCGAAGACGACGATCCGGTGCGCCTTCTTCACCGTGGCCAGACGGTGCGCCACGATCACCGTGGTGCGCCCGACCGAGAGCCGGTCGACCGCCGCCTGCACCTCGCGCTCGGAAGCCGCATCAAGGGCCGAGGTCGCCTCGTCGAGCAGCAGGATCGGCGCGTCGCGCAGGATCGCGCGGGCGATGGCGATGCGCTGCTTCTGCCCGCCCGACAGCATCACGCCGCGCTCGCCCACATAGGTGTCGAAGCCCTGCGGCAGCGCGGTCAGGAAGTCCCAGGCATGGGCCGCCCGCGCGGCCTCCTCGACCTCGGCATCCGTCGCCTCGGGCCGGCCGAAGCGGATGTTCTCGCGCGCCGAGGCCGCGAAGATCACCGGGTCCTGCGGCACGAGCGCGATGGCACGGCGGAAGTCGGCGCGCGCCAGGCTGCGCAGGTCATAGCCGTCGATGGTGACGCGGCCCGTCTCCGGGTCCCAGAACCGCTGGATCAGCTGCACGACGGTGGTCTTGCCCGCCCCCGAGGGGCCGACGAGGGCCACCGTCTCGCCCGGATTGATCGCCAGCTCGACATGATCGAGCGCCGAGGTCTCGGGCCGCGAGGGGTAGTGGAAGCTGACATCCTCGAAGCGGATCGCCCCCTTCGCCGGCATCGGCAGCGGCACCGGATGCTCGGGGTCGGTGACGCTGTCATGGGCCGAGAGCAGCTCGACCAGGCGCTCGGTCGCGCCCGCGGCACGCTGCAGCTCGCCCCAGATCTCGGAGAGCGCCCCGACCGAGCCCGCGACCATCACCGCATAGATCACGAACTGCACCAGCTCGCCCACCGACATCGCGCCGCCGCGCACGTCGCGCGCACCGACCCACAGCACGCCGACGACGCCCGCGAAGACGAGGAAGATCACGATCACCGTCATCAGCGCGCGGGTGCTGATCCGCCGCCGCGCCGAGTCATAGCTTTTCTCGGTCACGTCCGAGAAGGCGCGCCGGGTCAGCGCCTCGTGGGTGAAGGCCTGCACCGTCTGCGCCGACAGCAGCGCCTCCGAGGCCGAGGCCGAGGAGGCGGCGATCCAGTCCTGGTTCTCGCGGCCGAGAACGCGCAACCGCCGCCCCATCACCACGATCGGCACCACGACGAGCGGCACCACCAGCAGCACCAGCCCGGTCAGCTTGGCCGAGGTGACGAGCAGCATCAGCAGGCCGCCGATCAGGATCAGCACGTTGCGCAGCGCGACCGAGACCGAGGAGCCGATGACCGAGAGGATCAGCGTGGTGTCGGTGGTGATGCGCGAGATGATCTCGCCGGTCAGAATCCGTTCGAAGAACGAGGGCGACATGCCGATCACCCGGCCGAACACCGCCTTGCGGATATCGGCCACGACGCGCTCGCCGAAGCGGGTGACAAGGGCATAGCGCAGCCCGGTGCCGATCGCGAGCAATGCCGCGATGACGAGGGCCGCCCCGAAATACTGGTCGAGCAGCTCGGCCCCCTGCTGGAAGCCGTCGACGACGCGGCGCACCGCGATCGGCAGGATCAGGCTGATCGAGGCGGTGAGGACAAGCGCCGCAAGCGCCGCGGCAGCGGTGCCGCGATAGGGCCGCACGAAGGGAGCAAGCCCCCTCAGCGCGCCGATGCGTTTCGTGGTGGGCCGGTCCTCGATCGGGGCTTGCGGTCTGCGTGCCATGGGCTCTCCCTTCGTTTGTTGCCCGTTTAGGCGGCGAAACGACTTCGGGCAAGCTCTGTGTTCCTGCGCGCGGGCTCTGCACGCAGCCGTGATGACAGGGAAAAGCAGAACGCCGCCGCCACCCCGAAGGGCGGTCGGCGGTGATCGTTCATGTCGCGGAAGATTGGCAGCGCCTACGGGATTCGAACCCGTGTTTTATGGCTGAGAACCACACGTCCTGACCCCTAGACGAAGGCGCCACATCCGTGGGGGGCGATATAGGCCGATGCCCGGACGGGCACAAGCGGATTTTGCGACCCGCACGGGCTGGTGATCGGCGGCGGCAATCGGAATTGGTGCGGGCGACCGGACTCGAACCGGCATGGGCTGGGCCCGAGGGAGTTTAAGTCCCATGCGTCTACCATTTCGCCACGCCCGCACTCGGCCCTTGGCTAGCGCGCCCGGGGCGCGCCGGCAAGCGCTCAGCGTCCCTCGAAGCGGGCCGGCCGCTTCTCGAGGAAGGCCTGCACCCCTTCGCGGAAGTCCTGCGTCAGGCCAAGCCCGCCCTGCAGTTCTGCCTCAAGCGACAGCTGCGCTGCGAGATCATTGGCCGAGCTTTCCCGCATCGCCCGCTTCACCGCGGCAAAGGCGCGGGTCGGGCCCTTGGCCAGATGCTCGGCGCGGGCGCGCCAGTGATGGGCGAAATCGACGTCGGGCACGGCTTCCCAGATCATTCCCTGCGCGGCGGCCTCGGTCGCGGTGACCTTGTCGGCGAAAAGCGCAAGCCCCATGGCGCGGGCAAGCCCCACCTGCCGCGGCAGCCAATAGGTGCCGCCGGCATCCGGCATCAGCCCGATCCGGGTGAAGGCCTGCAGGAAGACCGCCGATTCGGTGGCGATCACCACATCGGCCGCAAGCGCGAGATTGGCCCCTGCCCCGGCCGCGGCGCCGTTCACCGCCGCGATCACCGGCACCGGGCAGTCGGTGATCGCCTTCAGGATCGGCTCGTATTCCTCGCGCAGCACGGTCTCGAGCTCGAGCACGCCGGTCGCCGCGCCATCTGCCAGGTCCTGGCCCGAGCAGAAGGCCCGCCCCGCGCCGGTCAGCACGATCGCCCGCGCCTCGCCCGCCGCACGGCTCAGCGCCTCGCGCAGCTCGGCCCGCATCGTGGTGTTGAGTGCATTCATCACCTCGGGGCGGTTCATCGCGATGACCGCAAGCCCCTCGGAAAACTCGTAACGGATCGTCTGCCAGCTCATGCCGTCCTCCCTTGTCCCGGCCGAAGATTACCGGGGACACCGGGGGACGAAAGCGAAACCGTGCGTCACGGCCCGCACTGCGCGCGGATCAGGAGTTCATCAGCTCCTTCAGCCGCGCCTCTTCCTCGGGGCTGAGCGCCTTGGCCGCAGCCGGTTCCTCGCGGCGACGGCGGCGGATCCAGACGAAGGCACCGCCAAGCGCCACCAGCAGCACGGCGGGCCCGGTCCAGTAGAGGATCAGGTTCGCGCCGGTCTTCTCGGGCTCGAACAGCACATATTCGCCATAGCGCGCGGTGATGTAGTCGAGAACCTGCGCATTGCTGTCGCCGTCGGTCAATCGCTCGCGCACCAGAAGCCGCAGATCGCGCGAGACATCGGCATTCGATTCGTCGATGTTCTCGCCCTGACAGACCGGGCAGCGCAGCACCTGACTGATTTCCCGTGCGCGTTTCTCGAGCGCGGGATCGGCCAGCACCTCGTCGGGCTGCACGGCATGGGCGGGCGTGGCCAGAAGCAGCAGCAGCGCAAGACGTTTCAGCATGATCACTCCGCGGGCTGGATGGTGGAAGCGGCGGCTTTGCGGGCGCCGGCGGCGACGCGATAGCGCCGGTCGCTCAGGCTGAGCAGCCCGCCGAAGGCCATCAGCAGCGCGCCGGCCCAGATCCAGTTCGCGAAGGGCTTGATATAGGTGCGCACCGCCCAGCCACCGCCCTCCTGCGGGTCGCCGATCACCAGATAGACGTCGCGCAGGAACCCGTTGTCGATGTCGGCCTCGGTCGTCGGCATCGCCTGCACCGGGTAGATCCGCTTTTCGGGATGCAGCGTGGCGACGAACTTGCCGCCCTGACGCACGGTGATCGTCGCCTCGGTGGTGGTGTAGTTCGGGCCGGGCAGATGCTCGACCTTGTCGAGGGTGATCGCATAGCCCGCGACGGTGAAGGTCTCGCCGACCTGCGCGACGCGGATGTCCTCGACCTGGCCCGCCATCAGCAGGCCGATGCCGGCAAAGACGACGCCCAGCCCCGAATGCGCGGTGGCCTTGCCCCAGTCGGCGCGCGGCAGACGGGCGAGACGGGCCGGCGTGCGGCCTGCACGCACCCAAAGCTCGGCCGCGGCCCCGAAGACGAGCCACGAGCCCAGCCCCGCCGCGACCAGCGCCAGCACCGGGCGGCCGGTCTCGAGCGTCCAGGCAAGGCCCGCGACCGCGAGCGCCAGGATCGCCGCCGGGGCAAGCGGGCGGATCAGCTTGCCAAGGGCCGCCCGCTTCCACGGCATCATCGCGCCGATCGGCAGGATCAGGGCGAGGATCACCATGAAGGGGGTGAAGGCCTTGTCGAAGAACGGCGCCCCGACCGAGAGCTTGCGCCCCCAGGCCATCTCGGCGACGAGCGGCCAGAGCGTGCCGACGAAGACGACAAGCGCCGCGGTGGCCAGCAGGATGTTGTTCAGCACCAGCGCGCTTTCGCGCGACACCATCGAGAACACGCCCTTCGCCTGCATCGCGCCGGCCCGCGCGGCATAAAGCGTCAGCGCGCCGCCGACGAAGAGGGCGAGGATGAACAGGATGAAGATGCCGCGCTTCGGGTCATTGGCAAAGCTGTGCACCGAGGTGATGACACCCGACCGCACGATGAAGGTGCCGATCAGCGAGAAGCCGAAGGCCATGATCGCGAGAAGGATCGTCCAGCTTTTCAGCGCCTCGCGCTTCTCGACGACGATCGCCGAGTGCAGCAGCGCCGCGGCCAGCAGCCAGGGCATGAAGGAGGCATTCTCGACCGGATCCCAGAACCAGAAGCCGCCCCAGCCAAGCTCGTAATAGGCCCACCACGAGCCAAGCGCGATGCCGATGGTCAGGAAGATCCAGGCGGCCAGCGTCCAAGGCCGGACCCAGCGGGCCCAGGCAGCATCGACCCGGCCCTCGATCAGCGCGGCGACGGCGAAGGAGAAGGCCATCGAGAGACCGACATAGCCGAGGTAGAGGAAGGGCGGATGGAAGGCGAGGCCCGGGTCCTGCAGCAGCGGGTTCAGGTCGCGGCCGTTGAAGGGCGGCTCGGCGAGACGGGTGAAGGGGTTCGAGGTGAGCAGGATGAAGCCGAGGAAGGCCACCCCGATCGAGGCCTGCACCGACAGCACGCGCGCCCGCAGCCGCGGCGGCAGCGCGCCGCCAAACCAGGCGGCGGCGGCGCCGAAGAGCGACAGGATCAGCACCCACAGCAGCATCGAGCCCTCGTGGTTGCCCCAGAGCCCGGTGACCTTGTAGAGCATCGGCTTGTCGGTATGCGAGTTCTGATAGACCACCTTCAGCGAGAAATCCGAGGTGACGAAGCCGTGCATCAGCGCGGCGAAGGCAACCGCAATCAGCAGGAACTGGGCCGTGGCGGCGGGGTCTCCGACCGCCATCCAGCCGCTCCAGCCCTTCTGGGCGCCGATCAGCGGGATCACCATCTGGATCAGCGCCACGCAAAAGGCGAGGATCAGGGCGAAATGGCCGAGCTCTGCAATCATGGGAATGTCCTCTCTGTCCGCGGGCGGGATCATAGAGGGTCTGGCCGCCCCGGCCAAGGTGGCTGCGCGTCATTGTCGCGGGGGCACGCGATGGTGATGCTTAGCCCGCGGCGGAGAGCACCGCGAAGACCGCCCCGCCCGCCGCAACGGCGAGCGCCGAGATCAGGGCCAGCGCCGCCCAGAACCGCACCGGCCCGGCCAGCACCGACAGGAAGATCCGCCCGACGGTGTTCGAAACGAGCGCCATCAGCACCGCGGCCCCGATCATTGGCGCGGCAAATCCCTCGCCCGCCAGACGCAGCGCGCTCAGCACCGCGACATCGACGTCGAAGATCCCCGAGGCGGCCGAGGTGACGAGGAGGCCCGAGCCGCCGAAGCGCGCGCTGAGCGCCGCGTTCAGCATCGAGACGATGGAAAACAGCGCGGCAAAGGCCAGCAGCGCGCGCAGCTCGAAGGGGTTGCGCAGCATCTCGCTGCCCTCGGGCAGGCTTTTCGCCCGGGCCAGCACCAGCCCGCCGACCAGCGCCAGCACCGCCGCCGCGGTGGCGGTGACCGGCAGGATCTGCAGCAGCACCGGCCCGCCGATCAGCCCGACGACCACCGTCACCCGCAGCACTGAGACCATCGCCGCCAGCGCCGCGGCGCCGGCAAGCGGCACCGGGCGCTCGGCCTCCTTCGCCATGCGCGCGAGCGCCACGGTGACCGCGGTCGAGGAGACGAGCGCGCCGGCAAGCCCGCTGACGATCAGCCCGCGGGTCGTGCCGAGGATCCGCACCGCGATGTAGCCGAGAAAGGAGATGGTCGCGATCAGCACGGTGAAGAACCACACCTCGCGCGGGTTGAAACCGCCCCAGGGGTCGATCGTGCGGTCGGGCAGCAGCGGCAGCACGATCACCGTCATCGCGGCAAGGACAAGGGCCGAGCGCAGCTCGACCCAGCTCAGCCGGCGCAATGCGCTGTGCAGCATCTCGCGGCTGGCGAGGATGCCGGCGAGCGCCGTGCCGCCTGCCGCCGCGACCCGGTAGTCGCCCACCACGGCCAGCGCCCCGAGGCCGAAGACGCCGAGCCCTGCCATCAGCGCGGTGACACTGAAGTTCTCGTCATGGAGCGATTCGTGATATTCGAAGAGGCCGAACAGCGCCGCGAAGCCAAGGAAGGCCGCGCCGAGCACGATCGAGGAGCCGAGCGCCAGGCTGACGGCGGCGAAAACGCCGCCGAGCAGGCCGAAGATGCCATAGGTGCGCAGCCCTGCCGTGCGGCTGCCCGAGGGCTCGTCGCGCTCGCGCCAGCCGCGCTCGACCCCGACCAGAAGGCCGATCGCCAGCGCGACGCCCAGCTTCAGCATCGTCTCGTCCATCGCCGCCCCTCCCCTTGCGCGCCCATCATGGCGCGCGCGTCGGCCGGAGGGAAGGCGTCAGAGACGCGCCGAGGGCCGGCGGGTCGACAGTTGCAGGTTGGTCTCGGTCCGCTGCACCCCTTCGATGCGGCGGATGTGCAGGATCGTCTCGTCCAGATCGGGCAGGCTGCGCGTGCCGATCTCGACGATCAGGTCCCACTGGCCGTTGGTGGTGTGCACGGCCTGCACCGCAGGCAGGCCGAGCAGCCGTTGCACGACGCGCTCGGTGGCGCGCCCTTCGACAGTGAGCATCATCATGCCGCGCACCGGCGAGGCGGTGACGTCGGCGCGGGTGAGCACGGTGAAGCCCGAAATCTCGCCCCGCGCGACCAGCCTCTCGATGCGCGTGCGCACGGTGGCGCGGGAGAGGCCGAGCTGCGCGGCCAGGTCCGAGACCGAGGCACGCCCGTCCCGCCGCAAGGCGGCGATCAGACGCTGATCGGTGTCATCGAGCCGGTCCCCGCGCGGTGCCTCTCCCCACATCGTCTCAGCCCTTCTTCACGGCGAGGATCGAGGCCTCGAGGATGTCGAGGGCTTCCTCGAACACCGGTTCCTGAATGGTGAGCGGCGACAGGAAGCGGATCACGTTGCCGTAGACGCCGCAGGTCAGCAGCACGAGGCCACGCTCGAGCGCCTCGTCACAGACCTTCTTCACGAACTCCGGGTTCGGCGTGTCGGTGCCCGCCACGTTGAACTCGGCCGCGTTCATGAAGCCCGGGCCGCGGATCTCGACGAGTTCCGGCACCTGGTCCTGCAGGCTGGCAAGGCGCTGCTTCAGGCGCGCACCCAGACGGGCGGCGCGGTCGCACAGACCCTCTTCCTCGATCACGTCGAGCACGGCATTCGCCGCGGCCACCGACAGCGGGTTGCCGGCATAGGTGCCGCCAAGGCCGCCCGGCTGGGCGTGGTCCATGATCTCGGCACGGCCGGTCACCGCCGAGATCGGCAGACCGCCGCCAAGGCCCTTGGCCATGGTGGTGATGTCGGCGGCAACGCCGTGGTGTTCCATCGCGAAGAGCTTGCCGGTGCGGGCAAAGCCGGTCTGCACCTCGTCGGCGATCATCACGATGCCGTTCTCGTCACAGATCTCGCGGATCTTCTTCATGAAGCCTTCGGGGGCGGGCACGAAGCCGCCTTCGCCCTGCACCGGCTCGAGGATGATCGCGGCGATGCGGGTCGGGTCGGCGTCGGACTTGAACAGACGGTTCAGCGCCTCGAGCGCGTCATCCATCGACACGCCGTGCAGCGCGTTCGGGTAGGGCAGGTGCCAGACGTCGTTCATCATCGGGCCGAAGCCGACCTTGTAGGGCGCGGTCTTGCCGGTCAGCGTCATGGTCATGAAGGTGCGGCCGTGGAAGCCGCCGGCGAAGGCGATGACGCCCGAGCGGCCGGTGTAGTGACGCGCAATCTTGATCGCGTTTTCAACGGCTTCGGCACCCGTGGTGGTGAAGATCGTCTTCTTCGGGAAATCGCCCGGAACCTTGGCGTTCAGGCGCTCGGCCAGCACGACGTAGTTCTCGTAGGGCATCACCTGGTGGCAGGTGTGGGTGAAGGCGTCGAGCTGGTTCTTCACCGCCTCGATCACCTTCGGGTGACGGTGGCCGGTGTTCACCACGGCGATGCCGGCGGCGAAGTCGATGTAGCGTTTGCCGTTCTTGTCCCAGACCTCGGCGTTCTCGGCCTTGGCGGCGTAGATCTGCGTGGTCATGCCGACGCCGCGGGCGACGGCGGCATTCTTGCGGGCGGTAAGTTCGGGCGAGGTTTGCACGGTCATGGGGAACTCCGATTCGTGATGGCTCACCATCTCACTTTGCATTTTTTCTGCAAGAAATTTCTTGTGTCCTGTGATGGTGCCCCGCAGATTGCCGGTGTAAGGCTTAGAAAATGACCGATTCCAGCGCCCCCTCTGACCAGACCGACGGCGAACCGACCTTCCGCGTGACCGAAGCGGCGCGCGCGGCGGGTGTTGCACCCTCGACGCTGCGGCTGTGGGAGACGCAGGGGCTGATTGCGCCGCAGCGGCGCGCCTCGGGCCAGCGGCTCTACAGCGCCGCCGACGTGGCGCGGCTGCAGCGGATTTCCTTCCTGCGCCGCGAGGCGGGGCTGAACCCGGCGGCGATCCGTGCGACGCTCGAGGCCGAGGGCGACAGCGACGAGGCTGCCGCGGCGATCACCAACGAACCGCTCGGCGCCGCGCTGCGCCAGCTGCGCAACGCCCGCGGCGAAAAGCTTGATGACGTGGCGCAGGCGATGGGGATCTCGGCCTCGGCGCTGTCGACACTCGAACGCACTGGTGCCGGCGTCAGCTTCAAGGTGCTCGCCGATCTGGCACAATATTACGGCACCACGGTGTCGCGGCTGTCGGGGCAGGACGCGCCGGGCAGCCCGGTGGTGCGCTCGGGTGCGGCACGGATCTGGCCGATGCCGGTCGAGGGGGTGCGCGTCGAGGTGCTGGCCGAGGGCCGCCGGCAGATGGACTGTCACCGCTTCATCCTCGCCCCCGGCGCCGCCTCGGAGGGCGGCTATGGCCACGAGGGCGAGGAGTTCATCACCGTGCTCGAGGGCCGCTTTCGCATCACCCTCGACGGCGAGGAGGTGCACGAGCTCGGCACCGGCGATTCGATCTATTTCGAAAGCCGCCGCCCGCATGCCTGGGCGAATGCCGCCGACGGCCGCACCGTGGTGATCTGGGTGAACACGCCGCCCACCTTCTGACACGCTTTCGTGAAGCGGGTTGCGGGCGCCCTCCCCCGGGCCCACTGTGCGCGCGAATGACCGGAGGCCCCCCATGCGCCGCCTGATGCTGACCGCCCTCGCCTGCCTTGCGCTTGCCGCCTGCAAGGACGAGGCCGCCGCCGACCCGCTCGAACTGCTGGGCATGGGCGTCGAGTGGCACGTGACCGAGATCGCCGGCACCGCGGTGCCCGAGGGCGTCGGCGTCACCATCGCCCGCCCCGAGGACGGGATGATCGCCGGCACCTCGGGCTGCAACCGCTATTCGGGCCGGGTCAGCACGCATGACGGCAAGCTCGAGATCGGTGCGCTCGCCGGCACCCGGATGGCCTGCCTCGGCCCGGCGGAAGAGGTCGAGCGCGCCTTCCACTCGACCATCGGCCGCGCCAAAGATGCGCAGATGGCGGGCGATGTGCTCGAACTGACCGATGCCGCGGGCAAGGTACTGATCCGTGCGATGAAGTGACCGCGCTCGCTTGACGGCGCGGGGCGGATCGGAAACTCTCGGCCCATGTTCCCGATCCGCGACCACAACCCCTCGATGCGCACGCCCTGGATCACCCGGGGCCTGATCGCGATCAACCTGTTCCTGTACCTGCTGACCGCGCCCTGGGGTGGCAACCTTGAGGGGCTGTGGCAGGCCGGCGCGCTCTATCCCGCGGCGGTGTCGCAAGGCGCGTGGCTGTGGGGCCTTTTCACCCATATGTTCCTGCACGCGAGCCTGATGCATGTGGGCGGCAACATGCTGTTCCTGTGGGTCTTCGGCGACAATCTCGAGGATCAGTTCGGCCCCCTCGGCTTCCTCGCCTTCTATCTGCTCTCGGGCCTCGCCGCGGCCGGGGCCCAGATCGCCATCGATCCGACCAGCACGATCCCGATGGTCGGCGCCTCGGGCGCGATCGCCGGGGTGATGGGGGGCTATCTGCTGATGTTCCCGCGCGCCCGCGTCGACGTGCTGATCATCTTCATCATCTTCTTCCGGATCTTCACCATCCCCGCCTGGATCGTGCTGGGGGTCTGGTTCGGGCTGCAGGTGATCGGCAGCACCGAGACGAGCCTCACCGGCGGCGTCGCCTATTGGGCGCATATCGGCGGCTTCCTTGCCGGCCTCGTGCTGTGCGTGCCGCATTTCCTGCGCATGGGCGGGCCGGGCTTCTGGGCCCGCACCCATGGCCGGCCGCCGCATCCCGACATCGAATATATCCGCACCACGATCCCCGTGGTGCGCCGCAGGAGGCGCTGATGCTGCCCGAGATCCGCACACCCCACCGCCTGACCTGCCATTGTGGCGCCGTCGAGATCGAGGTGACGCTTTCGGACGGGCTGAACACGAAGCGGCGCTGCGACTGTTCCTTCTGCCGCCGGCGCGGCGCGGTGGCCGTCTCGGCCCCGCTCGACGGCCTCCGCATCGTGAAGGGGGCCGAGAACCTGACCCTCTACCAGTTCGGCACGCAGACGGCGAAGCACTGGTTTTGCAAGACCTGCGGCATCTACACCCACCACCAGCGCCGCTCGAACCCGAACGAATACGGGGTGAACGCGGGCTGCCTCGAGGGCGTGAACCCGCGCGACCTTGACCCCGTGCCGTGGTCGGACGGGGTCAATCACCCCTCCGATCGGCGCGGATGAAGCCCGCCGCGCGCTCGGCGATCATGATCGTCGGCGCGTTGGTATTGCCGCCGATCAGGCTCGGCATCACCGAGGCATCGACCACCCGCAGCCCGGCGATGCCGTGCACCCGCAGCTTTGCGTCCGTCACCGCCATCGCGTCGCGCCCCATCCGGCAGGTGCCGACCGGGTGATAGATCGTGTCGGCGCGCGCGCGGATGTCGGCCATCAGCCCGGCGTCGCTGCCGTCGTGCGGATAAAGCCGCCGCCCGCGCCACGGCGCCAGCGGTTCCGCCCCGGCGATGGCGTCGAGAAGCCGCGCCCCCTTCAGCAGCAGCGCCGCATCACGCGGATCACTGAGGAAGGCCGGGTCGATCGCCGGCGCGGCCCGCGGGTCGTCTGAGGCGAGCCGCACCGTCCCGCGCGAGAACGGCCGCAGCGCGCAGACATGGGCCGACCAGCCATCCGCCAGATGTGGGCGGCGCATGTGCCGGTCGACGATGCCGACGACGAAGTGGAGCTGCAGATCGGGCTCGGCGAGCCCCGGTTCCGAACGCAGGAAAGCCGCCCCCTCGGCCATCGGCGAGGCGAAAAGCCCCTCGCCGTGCCGTTTCCAGAAACCGGCAGCGCGCGCCATGCGCCACAACCCCGCCGGGTTCAGCCCGACCACATCGGGCCGCGGCGAGGTATAGGAGACGATGTAATCGAGGTGGTCTTGCAGGTTCGCCCCCACCCCGGGCAGGTCGTGCACCGGGGTGATGCCGTGCTCGCGCAGATGCTCGGCCGGGCCGATCCCCGACAGCATCAACAACTGCGGCGAGCCGAAGGCGCCGGCCGAGACGATCACCTCGCGCCGCGCCTCGATCCGCAGATGACGCCGGCCGCGGCGGACGAGTGCGCCCGTCGCCCGCCCCTCGGCGAGCAGCAGCCGTTCGGCCCGCGCGCGGGTCAGCACGGTCAGGTTCGGCCGCGCCATCACCGGGTGCAGATAGGCCGCCGCCGCGGAACAGCGCTCGCCCTTGCGCGGCCCGTCCCAGAATTGCGTGACCTGGTAAAGCCCCGCGCCCTCCTGCTCCGCCCCGTTGAAATCGTCATTCGGCGCGCAGCCGACGGCGGCACAGGCCTCGACGAAGGCACGGGTCGCCGGCCGCGGCCGGCGCTGGTCGCCGACCTGAAGCGGCCCCGCATCGCCGTGCCACTCCGACGCCCCGCGCATGTTGCGCTCGGCGGCAAGGAAATGCGGCCGGCAGTCGTCCCAGCTCCAGCCCTCCGCCCCGGCCTCGGCCCAGGCGTCGTAATCCGAGGGACGGCCGCGGATATAGAGCATCGCGTTGATCGCGGACGAGCCACCGAGCCCCCTGCCCCGCGGCTGAAACCCCCGCCGCCCGTCCAGCCCCGGCTGCGGCACGGTCTGGAACGCCCAGTTGTGAATCGGCGGTCGCCCCGGCACCATCGCCGCGACCAGCGCCGGCGCGCGCACGAAGATGTCGCGCGCCTCGGTCCCGGCCTCGACCAGACAGACCCGCAGCGCCGGATCCTCGCTCAGACGCGCGGCCAGAACGGCGCCGGCCGAGCCGCCACCCAAGATCAGATAGTCAAAAATCATCAGGCTCCTCCCCCAATGGGAGAGGAGCCTAACGGGATTTTCAGGACCGGATAGCGTGACGCGAAGTCAGCGCCGCGGCGTCACTTGCGCAGGCTGCCGCCGGTGGCCTTGGCCACCTTGTCGACGATCTTGGCGGACACCGCCTCGATCTCGGCATCGGTCAGGGTCTTGTCCTTCGGCTGCAGCCGGACAGCGAGCGCGATCGACTTCTTGCCGGCGCCCATCTGCTCTTCCGCCTTCGGGCCGGTGAAGGCGTCGAAGACCGAGACCGCCTCGATCAGCGCCTTGTCGGCACCAAGGGCCGCGTTCACCGCCGTCATCGCCTCGACCGAGGCATCGACGACGAAGGCGAAGTCGCGCTCGACCGCGTGCAGATCGTGCAGGGCAAGGGCCGGACGGGTCGGCGTCTTCGCCTTCGGGAAGGGGATGTTGGCGAGACGGATGGTGAAGGCCACCGCCGCGCCCTTCACCCCCATCTCGCGCAGCACGCGGGGGTGCACCTCGCCGAAGGTCGCCAGCACATTCGGACCAAGCGCGATGTTGCCCGAGCGGCCCGGATGCCACCAGGCGTCGAGCTTGCGGTTGATCTGCACCCGCGCCGGCGCGCCGATCGCGGCCAGCACCGCCTCGACATCGGCCTTGGCGTCATAGACGTCGACCGGCCGGCGCGAGCCCCAGGGGTCGCGGGCCGCACGCGCGCCGACCAGAAGCCCGGTCGCCTGCGTCACCTGATCGCCCGGCTCGCCGCCGATGAAGGCGGGACCGACCTCGAAGAGCGCCAGATCGGCAAAGCCGCGCGCCTGGTTACGCGCCGCCGCCGCCAGCAGGCCGGGCAGCAGGTCGGGACGCATATGCGTCATTTCCGAGCTGATCGGGTTCTCGATCCGCATCGCCTCGGACCCGCCGCCGAACATCGCCGCGGCGGCGCCGTCGATGAAGCTGTAGGTGACGCATTCGTTGTAGCCGAGCGCCGCGATCGTGCGCCGCGCGGTCTTCTCGCGCACCTGCGCGGGGGTCAGGATCGGCCCCGGCACGCCGGTCGTCTCGCGCGGCATCGGCTTGCCCACCAGCTTCGAGAGCGAGGCGACACGCGCCACTTCCTCGACCAGATCGGCCTCGCCCTGCACATCGGGGCGCCAGCTCGGCGGGGCGGCCATGTCGCCCGCGAAGGTGAAGCCGAGCGCCTCGAGCGTGCGGCGCTGTTCCGCCTCGGGGATCTCCATGCCGACCAGCGAAATCACCCGCGCCGGGTCGAGCCGGTAGGCGCGCGACGTGTCGGGCACGGCGCCGTCGACCACCACCTCCGAGGCCTCGCCACCGCACAGGTCAAGCACCATCTGCGTCGCGAGTTCGAGGCCCGGCAGGGTGAACTCGGGGTCCACGCCACGCTCGAAGCGATAGCGCGCATCCGAGGTGATCTTCAGCGCGCGGCCGGTGGCGGCGATGGTGATCGGGTCCCAATAGGCGCTCTCGAGGAAGACATCGACGGTCGTCTCGTCACAACCCGAAAGCTCGCCGCCCATGATGCCCGCCAGGCTTTCCGGCCCCTTGTCGTCGACGATCACCATCTGGCCCGGGGCAAGGGTGTAGGTCTTGCCGTCAAGCGCCAGCAGCTCCTCGCCGCCCTGGGCCGGGACGATCCGCACCTTGCCCTGCACCTTCGCCGCGTCGAAGACGTGCAGCGGGCGGTTCAGGTCATAGGTGAAGAAGTTGGTGACATCGACCAGTGTCGAGATCGGCCGCAGCCCGATCGCAATCAGCCGCGCCTGCAGCCAGGCCGGGCTCGGCCCGTTCTTCACGCCGCGGATCAGGCGGCCGGCAAAGACCGGGCAGCCCTTTTCCTTCAGGCCCGCGTCGATCTCGACCGCGACCGGGCAGGCAAAGCCGCCGGGCACCGTCTCGACCACCAGCGGCTTCAGCACGCCAAGCCCGCGCGCCGCAAGGTCGCGCGCCACGCCACGCACGCCAAGCGCATCGGGGCGGTTCGGGGTGATCTTGATGTGGAACATCGGGTCGACCGCCGCCGGACGGTTCTCAGCCAGCCAGTCGGTGAACTTGCAGCCGACCTCGGAATTCAGGCTGTCCTCGGGCAGCTCGATGATGCCGTTATGCTCGTCCGAAAGCTCCAGCTCGCGCTCCGAGCACATCATGCCGGCGCTTTCGACACCGCGGATCTTGCCGATGCCGAGGGTGACATCGAGGCCCGGCACATAGTCGCCCGGTTTCGCCAGCACGACGGTGATCCCCGCCCGCGCATTCGGCGCACCGCAGACGATGGTCTTCTCGCCCTCGTCGGTCAGCACCTGACAGACGCGCAGCTTGTCGGCGTCGGGGTGCTTTTCGGCCTTCAGCACCTTGGCGATGGTGAAGGGGGCAAGTTTCGCGGCCGGGTTCACGACCTCCTCGACCTCGAGCCCGAGGTCGGTGAGCGCCTCGGCGATCTCGTCCACGGTGGCCGAGGTCTCGAGATGGTCTTTCAGCCAGGAGAGGGTGAATCTCATTTTCTAGTTTCCTTTCAGGGCCAGATGTCAGGAAAGGCCCGCGCCGCGAACAAGCCGCTCAAAACAAGGGCTGCCAACACAGAGAACATCGCCCCAAGCCAAGAGAAGCGGAACGCAGCTTCTTTCTTCAAGAGATCGAGCATCAGGGCTTCCTGCATCTTCTGCGCGACGACCATGTCTTCGCATGAACTGGCCAAAGTTCGATTGGCGTCGATTTGGTCCAACTGCACCGCACAAAGGAGGATCGCCGTCAAGAATGGAGCGCACACCGCAACCAGTGAAATCGGGAAGACACCTAAACGTTCACAAGAGCTGCTAAATGCGAACGCAACTAGCGCCGCCATCACGATTGACCAGAAGGTGGCCAGCACAGCATTCTTCGCTTCAACCTTCTTTAGCACTCCCAACAGAATTTCATGCTGCCCTCCGGAAAGAAGGCCATCGTCGCCTTCGGCTGGCACGAACTCACAGAACTTCTTCGGATGCCTTTTCATCTGATCATACGCGTGCAAGCGACGTTTTAGCGGCCCGAAATCTGGAGCCATGGCGAAATGGGGCAGACCGACAAGGCGGTCAATGCACAGCCATTTCACAATGCCCTCTAAAGTCCAGACACCCGTAATGAAACAGATGGCGAACCAATCCATTACTTACTCAGCCCCCCGAACACCGTCGGCAGATCGAGCGGCGCGAAGCCATAGTGCTTCAGCCAGCGCAGGTCGCTCTCGAAGAAGGCGCGTAGGTCGGGGATGCCGTATTTCAGCATCGCGATGCGGTCGATGCCCATGCCGAAGGCAAAGCCCTGCCATTCGTTCGGGTCGATCCCGCCCGCCGCCAGAACCTTCGGCTGCATCATCCCCGAGCCGAGGATCTCAAGCCAGCTGTCGCCCTCGCCGATCTTCAGCTGACCGCCTTCCCACGAGCAGCGGATGTCGACCTCGGCCGAGGGCTCGGTGAAGGGGAAATGCGAGGCGCGGAAGCGCAGCTCGACATTCGGCACCTCGAAGAAGGCCTTGCAGAATTCCTCGAGCGTCCATTTCAGGTTCGCCATCGAGATGTCGCGGCCGATCGCCATGCCCTCGACCTGATGGAACATCGGCGCGTGGGTCTGGTCCATGTCCATGCGGTAAACCCGGCCCGGTGCGATCACGCGAATGGGTGCGCCCTTCGCCTCCATCGCGCGGATCTGCACCGGCGAGGTATGGGTGCGCAGCACATGCGGCGGGCGCGGGTCGGCCGGGTCGCGTGCCATGAAAAAGGTGTCGAACTCCTGCCGGGCCGGATGCTCGGGCGGGATGTTCAGCGCGTCGAAATTGTACCAGTCGCTTTCGATCTGCGGCCCCTCGGCGACGTCGAAGCCCATGTCGGCGAAGATCGCCGTGACCTCGTCCATCACCTGGCTGACCGGGTGGATCGTGCCCGCGGGCCGCGGCCGGCCGGGCAGCGTCACGTCAAGCCATTCGGCCGCCAGCCGGGCATCGAGCGCGGCATCGGCGAGCGCGGCCTTCTTCGCCCGCAGCGCGGCGTCGATCTCGGATTTCAGCACGTTCAGCGCGGCGCCGGTGGTCTGCCGTTCCTCGGCGCTCATCTGCCCGAGTTCGCGCATCTTCAGGCTGATCTCGCCCTTCTTGCCAAGCGCGGCAAGCCGCAGCTCTTCGAGGGCGGCCTCGTCGCCGGCCTGCGCGATGCCCCCGAGATATTTCGCCTTGAGCTCGTCGAGCGCGTTCATCTGTTCTCTCCTGGCTGGTCGGAGCCCGTGCTAAGCGTGCGCCGGCCCGATTTCAAGCGCGTGAAACGAAAAACCCCGCGCACGGCGAAGCGCCGGCGCGGGGTTCGAAATGCAATCCCGAGATCGGGAGATTACGCAGCCGCGGCAGCCTTCGCCTGTTCGACGATGGCACCAAAGGCTTCCGGCTCGTGGATGGCGAGATCGGCGAGGACCTTGCGGTCGACCTCGATGCCGGCCTTGGCGAGCAGGTTGATGAAGCGCGAGTAGGTCATCTCGGCATCGAACGCGCGCACGGCGGCGTTGATGCGCTGGATCCACAGCGCGCGGAAGTTGCGCTTGCGCTGCTTGCGGTCACGGGTGGCGTACTGGTTCGCCTTGTCGACCGCCTGGGTCGCCGTGCGGAAGTTGCGCGAACGGGCCGAATAGTAGCCCTTGGCCTTGTTCAGGACCTTCTTGTGCGAGGCGTGGGTGACCTTGCCGGATTTGACGCGGGACATTGTTCAGGCCTCCGTTCAGCGGTTGTAGGGCATGTATTTCTTGACGATCTTCGCGTCCGAGTCGGACAGGATCATCGTGCCCGCGCTGTCGCGGATGAACTTGGTCGTGCGCTTGATCATGCCGTGGCGCTTGCCGGCCGGGCCAGCAATGACCTTGCCGGTCGCGGTGAATTTGAACCGCTTCTTGGCAGCGGATTTGGTCTTCATCTTGGGCATTTCCGTCTCCTCTTGTGAGAGTGAACGCGCGACTCGGCATGCCTCATCGGCCGGCCGCACGGTGGTCAGGGGGCGGCTGATAGGGCCTCGCCGCCGGTTTGGCAAGAGCAAATCCGCCCGTTTCGTCGCGCCCGGCGTCCAGGCTCAGTGCAGCAGCCGCGCCAGCACCCGGGCAAAGGCCGCGGGGATCTGCGCCGGGCTGTAGCCCGTGGGCCGTTGCAGCACCGCCGCCACGATCAGCACCCCGCCAAGCGCCAGCGCCACCGCCGCCGCCCGCGGCGGCCGGCTTTCGGAAAAGGCCGAGACGGCCGCGGGAATGGCAAAGGCCGCGATCAGCAGCCCTCCCACCAGCAGAAAGTCACTGTCGATCATCGCGCCCCCTCCCCCCGCAGCCGGCCTGCGGATCAGGCTATTCCGGGTCGGTGCGGAAGATCAACCGCTCGTCGCAGGGCGCGACACGCAGGATGTTGGTCGTGCCCTGCACGTTGAAGGGCACCCCCGCGATCACCACGATCTGGTTGCTCTCGTCGGCAAAGCCGTAATCGCGCGCCGCGCGGGCGGCGTTGACCACCGCCATCTTGAAGCGCTCCACCTCCTCGCAGCGCACCGCATGCACGCCCCAGAACAGACACAGCTTGCGCAGAGTCGCCGGCAGCGGCGACAGCGCGATGATCGGCACCCGCGGCCGTTCGCGCGCGCTGAGCGACACCGTCTTGCCCGATTGCGTATAGCAGCAGATTGCCGAGATGTCGGTGGCCTCGGCGATCTCACGCGCCGCCGCCACGATGCCGTCGGCGATGGTCTGGCGCGCGACCAGCCGCGAGGCCTCGATCACCTCGCGATAGGTCGGGTCGCTCTCGACCGAGCGGGCCACCGCGTTCATCGTCGACACCGCCTCGACCGGATAGCGACCGGCGGCGGATTCGGCGCTCAGCATGATCGCGTCGGCGCCTTCGTAGATCGCCGTCGCCACGTCCGAGACCTCGGCGCGGGTGGGCATCGGGCTTTCGATCATGCTTTCGAGCATCTGCGTCGCGACGATCACCGGCTTGGCAGCCGAGCGGCACTTGCGCACGAGACGCTTCTGGATCGGCGGCACCGCCTCGACCGGCAGCTCGACGCCCAAGTCACCGCGCGCCACCATGATCCCGTCCGAGACCTTGAGGATCTCGTCGAAGGCCTTCTCGGCCGCGGGCTTCTCGATCTTCGAGAGCACCGCGGCGCGGCCCCTGGCGAGCGTGCGCGCCTCGATCACGTCCTCGGGGCGCTGCACGAAGCTGAGCGCCAGCCAGTCGACGCCAAGCGCGCAGGCGAATTCCAGATCCTTGCGGTCCTTGTCGGAGAGTGCGGCCAGCGGCAGCACCACGTCGGGCACGTTCACGCCCTTGCGGTTCGAGATCGTGCCACCGACCGTCACCGTGCACTCGGCGAAATCGGCGCCGCAGGCCTCGACCCGCATCCGGATCTTGCCGTCGTTCACCAGAAGCCGCGTGCCGGGCACCAGCGCCGCGAAGATCTCGGGATGCGGCAGGCAGACGCGGTGGCCGTCGCCCTCGGTCGGGTCGAGGTCGAAGCGGAAGCGCTCGCCCTCCTCCAGATCGGCCGCCCCCGCGGCAAAGGTGCCAACGCGCAGCTTCGGCCCCTGCAGGTCGGCCAGCACCGCGACCGGGCGGCCGGTGTCGGCCTCGATCTGGCGGATGATGTCGAAGCGGGCGCGCTGCTCGTCATGCGTGCCGTGGCTCATGTTCAGCCGGAACACGTCGGCGCCCGCCTCGAACAGCGCGCGAATGGTCTTGTAATCAGAAGATGCGGGGCCAAGCGTTGCCACGATCTTGACGTTGCGAAGGCGTCTCATCCGTCCTCGATCCTGTTGTTTCAGTCGGTTGGCGGGCCGCGCCCAGCTATGGAACAAAAACCGGCAGGGGGCAACTGGCCCTGCCCGCCCGGCTGGCGTAAACCTGTCGTGACCGAAAGAGACGACGAACACATGACGCATCCTGCCTACGAGATCATCGGCGCCGAAAGACCTGCGCGCTGGCTTGTCACCGTGGACCACGCCACGAACCGGGTGCCCGACTGGGTGAACGGCGGCGCCCTCGGCATCGCGGCCGCCGACATGGCACGCCATATCGCCTGGGACGTGGGCGCGTTCGGCCTCGGGCAGGCGCTGGCCGAGCGGCTGGATGCCGCTCTCATCCACAGCGATTTCTCGCGTCTGGTGATCGACCCGAACCGCGGCGAGGACGACCCGACGCTGGTGATGCAGCTTTACGACGGCACGATCATCCCGGCGAACCGGGCGATCTCGGATGCGACCGTCGAAGAGCGCCTCGCCCGCCTGCACCGCCCCTATCACGCGGCGCTGGAGGACCTGGCCGCGCGCCGGCCCGACACCGTGGTCTGTGCGATCCACTCCTTCACCCCGCAGCTGCGCGGCCATGCGCCGCGGCCGTGGCAGGTGGGGGTACTGTCCTCGCACAAGGACCGCCGCCTTGCCGTGCCGCTGATCGCGGCCCTCGCGGCCGAGGGGATCTGCGTGGGCGACAACGAGCCCTATGCCGGCCATCTCGACGGCGATTCGATCGACCGCCACGCGCTGGCCCCGGGCCGGCCGAACGTGCTGATCGAGCTGCGCAACGACCTGATCGCCGGGGCCGAGGGCCAGCAGGCATGGGCCGGCCGGCTTGCACCGGTGCTGAGCCGGGTGCTGGCGGAGAGCGGTCTCTGACTCCTCTCCGCCCCGCAAGGGAAACAATTCCGCAACCGGCGCGAGATTGTCCGATACGACGTTACGGCTTCACCATTTTTTTACCGTTCTTCTTGACCTCGTCCGCGATCCCGCGACATTGAAACCAATCACTGTTTTTACCTGAGGTATTTTCACCATGGATATGTTGTGGCTTTTCGCACTCTTGCCGCTCGGTCTTGCCGGGGCCGCATTCAGCGGTTTCGGGGATGATGACGACAACACCCATGACGATGCCAGCGAAGAGCACAGCGGCCAGCGCCTCACCGGCACCTCGGGTCCGGACCTGCTCACGGGCGGCGATGGCAATGACACGATCATGGGCGGCGGCGGCAATGACCGCGGTGTCTCGGAACTCGACAGCATCATCGACGGGGTCACCTCGCTCGACGACATGACCGGCGCGCTGCACGATGCCGGTGTCTTCGGCCTTGACGGTGGCGCAGGCGACGACAGCCTGAACGGCGGCACCGGCGGCGACGCGCTGATCGGCGGCGCGGGCAACGATACGCTGGCGGGCAATGTCGGCGACGACCTGCTCGCCGACGATTCGGGGCAGGACACGCTGCTGGGCGGTTCGGGCGACGACGGGCTGATCGCGCTCGACAACATGGCGGGGGCGGCCGACCTGCTCGACGGCGGCGCGGGCGACGACCTGATGCTTGGCGACGATGGCGACACGATGACCGGCGGCGACGGCGAAGACGGTTTCGGCATCGTCTGGAGCCCGGGGGACGCCCCGGTCACGATCACCGATTTCACCCGCGACGACATGATCGAGGTCGTGGTCGACGGCTTCGACCCCGCGCAGGACAGTTTCCTGATGGACAGCCTCGAGGGCGGCGTCGGGCTTTACGTCAACGAGGCGCTGGTTGGCACGCTCGAAGGCACCACGCTCGACGATCTGCATTCCAGCGACTCGATCTTCCTGACCGACTCCGCGACGGGTGACCAGTACGGGGCCGAGGCCGCCACGAAAGCGCCCGACACCCCGGACGAGACGGCGCCCGAAGAGGAGGTCACGGATCCGGCAGACCTCATCGGTCAGCACCTCACCGGCACCTCGGGTCCGGACCTGCTCACGGGCGGCGATGGCAATGACACGATCATGGGCGGCGGCGGCAATGACCGCGGTGTCTCGGAACTCGACAGCATCATCGACGGGGTCACCTCGCTCGACGACATGACCGGCGCGCTGCACGATGCCGGTGTCTTCGGCCTTGACGGTGGCGCAGGCGACGACAGCCTGAACGGCGGCACCGGCGGCGACGCGCTGATCGGCGGCGCGGGCAACGATACGCTGGCGGGCAATGTCGGCGACGACCTGCTCGCCGACGATTCGGGGCAGGACACGCTGCTGGGCGGTTCGGGCGACGACTGGCTGATCGCGCTCGACACCGTGGCGGGGGCGGCCGACCTGCTCGACGGCGGCGCGGGCGACGACCTGCTGTTTGGCGACGATGGCGACACGATGACCGGCGGCGACGGCGAAGACGGTTTCGGCATCGTCTGGGCCCCGGGCGACGCCCCGGTCACGATCACCGATTTCACCCACCACGACATGATCGAGGTCATGGTCGACGGCTTCGACCCCGCACAGGACAGCTTCCTGATGGGCAGCCTCGAGGGTGGTGGCGTCGGGCTTTACGTCAACGACGCGCTGGTCGGCACGCTCGAAGGCACCACACTCGACGAACTGCACGACAGCGATGCGATCTTCCTGACCGACTCCGCGACCGGCTATCAGTATGGGGTGGCGGACTTGGCACAGACCGCCAACGGCGCGGATGCCAGCCTCGCGGCACGAAGCCCGGACACCGCGGGCCACGTGATCCTCGGGACCAATGGCACCGACGCGCTCGAGGCCGGAAATGCCGGCGACACGCTGTCAGGTTTTGCCGGCCCCGACACGCTGACCGGCGGCGCGGGCGACGACAGCCTCTCGGGCGGCAATGGCTTCGACCTGCTCACCGGCAACGCGGGCGACGACACGCTGAGCGGCGAGATGGGCAATGACACGCTGAGCGGCGGCGACGGGCATGACAGCCTGAGTGGTGGGTCGGGCGACGATGTGCTGGCGGGCGAGGCGGGCAACGACACGCTGGTGGGCTGGGACGGCGACGACGTGCTGGTAGGCGGCGAGGGCAATGATGCGCTCGACGGCAGCCACGGCGCCGACACGCTCTCGGGCGGCGAGGGCGACGACACGCTCCTTGGCGGCGGCGAGGCCGACAGCCTTTCGGGCGACGACGGCAACGACCGGCTGAGCGGCGGCGACGGTGCCGACATGCTTTCGGGCGGCACCGGCGACGACACGCTCTTCGGCAATGCCGGCAACGACCGCATCGCGTCGGACCGATATGATCAGTGGAACAGCCGCTGGCTCGCGAGCCAGTGGCAGCTCGACCAGGCCATCAAGGACGACGATGTCTTCGGCCTGCGGGGCGGCGAAGGCAACGACAGACTGGACGGCGGCACCGGCGACGATGCGCTGATGGGCGAGGCCGGCAACGACACGCTCGCCGGCAATGTCGGCAACGACCTGCTCTTTGACAACCTTGGCGAAAACACGCTGCTGGGCGGATCGGGCAATGACACGCTGGTCAGCACTGACAACGAGGACGGCCAGCCCGACCTGCTCGACGGCGGCCGGGGCAGCGACTTTCTCATGGGCGACGACGGCGACACGATGACCGGCGGTGACGACGGCAGGCAGGACACGTTCCAGATCCTGTGGGAGCCGGGCGACACCCCGGTCACCATCACCGATTTCGCTGGCAGGGACCGGGTTGTTATCCTGTACGAGAACTTCGACCATGATGCGGGCAGCTTCTGGATGGAGCGCTCGGGCGAGTCGGACGTGACGCTGATGATCGACGGCGAGCCGGCCGCGACGCTGTCGAATGTCGATCTCGACGCGCTCGACGGCACCACCGCGATCCTCGTCAAGAACTCCTGGCATCGTGCAATTCCGCCCAGCCTGTCGCCCGATGTCCTGCGCGGCGAATACATCGTCGGGCACGAGGCCTGGGACCAGCTCTCGTCGCGCTCGATGCGCGGCGACACACTGGTCGGCCTTGGCGGCGACGACGCGCTGACCAGCCGTGCCGGCAGCGACCTGCTGTTGGGCGGCACCGGCGAGGACACGCTCACCGGCAACGACGGCGACGACACGCTTGAGGGTGCATGGGGCAACGACGTGCTCGACGGCGGCGATGGCGATGACCTGCTCCTTGGCGGCGACGGCTTCGACACGCTCCTTGGCGGCGCCGGCAACGACAACCTGAGCGGCAATGGCTGGAGCGACAGCCTGGACGGTGGCGCAGGCGATGACACGCTCTATGGCAAGTCTGGCGACGACACGCTCACCGACAGCGAAGGCCGCAACCTGCTGGTCGGGAACTGGGGCGACGACACGCTGAGCGCGCTTGATGACGTCTCGGGCGCGCCCGACACGCTGATCGGTGGCGACGACCGGGATGTGATGATCGGCGACGACGGCGACGTGATGTCGAGCGGTTCGCGGCTGAACGGCGTCGCGGTGCACGACGGTGCCGACGACCTCTTCATCGTCGACTGGAACGAGGGCGACGCGCCGGTCGAGATTCAGCTGTTCTCCTGGAGCGACGGGTCAGGATATGCTGAACAGGACGAAATCCGGATCTCGGTGCCGAACTTCGACCCCGCGCAGGACAGCTTCCAGATGGACAGCATCGAGGGCGGCGTCGGGCTGTTCGTGAACGACGCGCTGGTCGCGCGGCTTGCCGGCTGCACACTCGACACGCTGCGCGATTGCAACACGATCGTGGTCGCCGACGAGACCAGTGGCAACAGCTACGGCATCGAGATCGCCGCATAGCCAGACGGCTGACAATCCGGCGCGCGACCCGAACGGGGCTGGCGCCGGCGCGAAAGCCTTGCGCCGCGCCCACGCCGGGGGCAGGCTTTGTCAAAGCCTGCGGAGGCCCGGATGATTGTGCTGCTCCTGCTGTTCTTCGCCCTCGGCGCCACGCTTGCGCTGCTGACCTGGGCCGAGCTCTCGTCCGGCCGGCGCGACACGCCGCCGCCGTCGGCCGGCGCCCCTACCCCGGCAGGCCCTGCCCCGGCCGACGCGCCAAAGACCGGGGCGCGGGAGACGGGTCTCGCCCGGATCACGGCCGGAGCTGCCGATCCAGAGGCGGAAGACGGCCCGCCGGACGCCGCCCTGACCCACGTGCGCGGCTTCGCCCCCGGCGATCTGCTCGAGCTCGAACTCGACATCCCCGCCCCCGCCGCCGAGCAGATCCGCTTCGAGCAGGCGGGCCCGCACGCCCGGGTGCTGATCGCCGGCGCGCCGGTTCTGCTGATCGAGGACACCGAGGCCGCAAGCCTGACCCCGGCGATCTTCCGCTTCCGCAGCAATGCCTGAAACGAAAAGGCCCCGGCCGAAGCCGGGGCCCTGATCGGTGCCGTGCAGGAGGGATCAGATCGCGACCTTGCGGCTTTCCTCGATGTAGATCTCGCGCAGGCGCTTCGACACCCGGCCGGGGGTGCCGTCACCAAGGCTGACGCCATCCACTTCGACGATCGGCATCACGAAGGCCGAGGCCGAGGTATAGAAGGCCTCGTCCGCCGCCTGCGCCTCTTCGATGGTGAAGGGGCGTTCCTCGATCTCCAGTTGCGCCTCGCGCGCCATCTTCAGCACCGAGCCGCGGGTGATCCCGTGCAGGATGTCATTCGACAGGTTGCGGGTGATGATCTTGTTGCCCTTGACGATGTAGCAGTTGTTCGACGAGCCCTCGGTGACGAAGCCGTCCTCGACGAACCACGCGTCATCCTTGCCGGCCTTCTCGGCCATCATCTTCGCCATCGAGGCCCAAAGCAGCTGCACGGTCTTGATGTCGCGGCGGTGCCAGCGCAGGTCGGGCACCGAGATCACCTTGATGCCGGTCAGCGCGTGCGGGTCGTTCGCCAGGCCCGGCTTCGACTGGGTGTAGAGCACCACGGTCGCGGGCGTGCCGGCCGGCGGGAAGTGGAAGTCGCGATCGCCCGCGTTGCCGCGCGTCACCTGCAGGTAGACGCCGCCATCGGTCAGCCCATTCAGCTCGATCAGCTTGCGGTGGATCGCCAGCCATTCCTCGCGGCTGATGTCGCAGGTCATCTCCAGCTCGCGCAGCGAGCGCTCGAGGCGCGCCATGTGGCCTTCGAACTCGGTCAGCTTGCCATCGAGGACGCAGGTCACCTCGTAGACGGCGTCGCCCATGACGAAACCACGGTCGAAGATTGAGACCATGGCCTCTTCCTCGGGCAGATACTGGCCATTCAGATAGACGGTGCGGCTCATGCAGATCTCCTTCTCAGCCCCACAGGCCCGGTTCGGGCGGGAAAACGCGGCCTGCGTCGTAACACAGCGGCGTGTCGCGGTCTTCGGCCAGAAGCAGCGGCCCGTCAAGGTCAACAACCTCCGCGCCCTGCGCAACCAGCACGGCGGGCGCCATCGCGAGGCTCGAGCCGACCATGCAGCCGACCATCACCCGATAGCCCTCGGCGCGGGCAAGGTTGCGCAGCTCGAGTGCCTCGGTCAGCCCGCCGGTCTTGTCGAGCTTGATGTTGATCATGTCGTACTTGCCCTTGAGGTGGGCAAGGCTCGCCCGGTCATGGCAGCTTTCGTCGGCACAGACCGGCACTGGGCGGGTGAGACCGATCAGCGCCTCGTCGGCAGCCGCCGGCAGCGGCTGTTCGACCAGCGCCACGCCAAGGCGCACGAGATGCGGCGCCAGATCGGCATAGACCTCGGCACTCCAGCCCTCGTTCGCGTCGACGATGATCGTCGAGGCGGGCGCCCCCGCCCGCACGGCTTCCAGCCGCGGCATGTCATCGGGCGTGCCGAGCTTGATCTTCAGAAGCGGCCGCGCGGCATTCCTTGCCGCCGCCGCCTGCATCCGCTCGGGCGTATCGAGCGAAAGGGTGTAGGCGGTGGTCAGCGGCCCGGGCGCGGCGAGGCCCGCAAGCTCCCACACCCGCTTGCCTGCGGCCTTCGCCTCGAGATCCCACAGCGCGCAGTCGACGGCATTGCGCGCGGCCCCCGGCGGCAGCGCCTCTTGCAGCCCGGCGCGGGTGATCGCGGCCGGAAGCCCCTCGATCTGCGCGGTCACCGTCTCGAGGCTTTCGCCATAGCGCGCATAGGGCACGCATTCGCCCCAGCCGGTCAGGCCGCCCCGCTCGATCCGCACCGTCAGCACCTTCGCCTCGGTGCGGCTGCCGCGCGAGATGGTGAAAACCTCGGCCAGGCGGAACACGTCCGCGGTCACGGAAATCATCCCGTTCCCCCCTTTTCTTGGCAAAAATAGTCCCGCCGAGGGCATCCCCCCCGGCGGGCATCACCGTCTCAGATCGCGGCAAGCGCGTCCACGAGCTTTTCCGCACCGAAGCGGAAGGGATCGGTGGCGGGCAGGCCCATCTCGGCCTCGAGCCTGGCGAGATAGGCCTTCGCCTCGTCCTCGGCCATGTGCTGGGTGTTGACCGAGATGCCCGCGACCACGCAGGCCGGGTTCGCCACGCGGGCGAGCGTCAGCGCCACGTCGCGCAGCGCCTCGAGCGAGGGCAGCGTGTAGCCCGGCAGACCGCGCATATGGGGCCGCGTCGGCTCGTGGCACAGCACCAGCGCGTCAGGCTGACCGCCATGCACCAGCGCCATCGTCACGCCGGAATAGCTGACGTGGAACAGGCTCCCCTGCCCCTCGATCAGGTCCCAATGGTCGGCGTCATTGTCGGGGGTCAGGTATTCGACCGAGCCCGCCATGAAATCGGCGATCACCGCATCGAGCGGCACGCCGTCGCCGGTGATGAGAATCCCGGTCTGGCCGGTGGCGCGGAAATCGGCCGCCATGCCGCGGGCGCGCATCTCCTTCTCGATGCAGAGCGCGGTGTACATCTTGCCGACCGAGCAGTCGGTGCCGACGGCGAGCATGCGCTTGCCCGTGCGCTTCACGCCATTCGCGATCGGATAGGCGACCGAGGGCACGCGCACGTCATGCAGCGTGCGGCCGCAGGCCTGCGCCACGGCGACAAGCTCGGGCTCGTCGCGCAGCAGGTTGTGCAGGCCCGAAGCCAGATCGAAGCCCTCTTCCAGCGCCGCGACCAGCACCTTCTTCCAGGCGGGCGAGATGACGCCGCCGCGGTTCGCCACGCCGATCACCAGCGTCTTGCAGCCGGCGGCCTTCGCCGTCGCGAGGTTCATGTCCGGCAGGCCCATGTCGGCCTTGCAGCCCTCCATCCGATACTGGCCCACGGCGAATTCCGGACGCCAGTCCTTGATGCCCTGCGCCACCTTGGCAGCCAGCTGGTCGGGCGCATCGCCCAGGAAAAGAAGATAGGGGGTCTCGATCTGCGCCATGGTGTCCTCGGCCGTGCTGATGGGGTGTTTGGCGAAAGATTACCGCGACCGCACCGGATTTCCTGAGAAACATGCGCCGCGATCGCACAGGACATCGAAGAATCTTCGACACTTTCGGAGATTTGTCGAAGAAAGATGCAAGTTTTCTTTCCGCCATGAAATTCATCACCACGAAGGGCGCGCGATTCTGCGATTGCGAAACAAGGCTTGCATGCAGATGCGCAAGATTATATCCCAGCAGCAACAAAACTCGTAACATACTTGCCGAGAGGTGCCATGAGCTTCCGCGTCCAGCCGCCTGCCCCCGCCCGTCCCAACCGCTGCCAGCTTTTCGGGCCCGGCTCGCGCCCGGCGATCTTCGAGAAGATGGCCGCCTCGGCCGCGGACGTGATCAACCTCGACCTCGAGGATTCGGTCGCCCCCGACGACAAGGCGCAGGCACGGCGCAACATCATCGCCGCCTCGCATGACATCGACTGGGGCACCAAGTACCTGTCGGTGCGGATCAACGGCCTCGACACCCCCTATTGGTATCGCGACGTGGTCGAGCTGCTGGAAGAGGGCTCCGAGCGCATCGACCAGATCATGATCCCGAAGGTGGGCTGCGCCGCCGACGTCTATGCCGTCGACGCGCTGGTCACCGCGATCGAGGCCGCGAAGGGCCGCAAGAAGCGGATCTCGCTCGAGGTCATCATCGAGACCGCCGCCGGCATCGCCCATGTCGAGGAAATCGCCGCCTCGAGCCCGCGCCTGCAGGCGATGAGCCTTGGCGCCGCCGACTTCGCCGCCTCGATGGGGATGGCCACGACCGGCATCGGCGGCACGCAGGAAAACTACTACATGATCCGCGAGGGCGCGAAATACTGGTCGGACCCGTGGCACTGGGCGCAGGCTGCGATCGTCGCCGCCTGCCGCACCCATGGCATCCTGCCGGTCGACGGCCCGTTCGGCGATTTCTCGGACGACGAGGGCTTCCGCGCGCAGGCGCTGCGCTCGGCCACGCTCGGCATGGTCGGCAAATGGGCGATCCACCCGAAGCAGGTCGCGCTTGCGAACGAGGTCTTCACCCCGTCCGAAGCGGCAGTCACCGAAGCGCGCGAAATCCTCGCCGCGATGGAGAAAGCCAAGGCCGAAGGCGCCGGGGCGACCGTCTACAAGGGCCGTCTTGTCGATATTGCTTCGATCCGACAGGCAGAAGTTATTGTCAGACAGGCCGAAATGATGAAAGCTTGAGCACTGTGAAAACGATTCGCCGACGCGAATCGGTCTGGATCCCGGAGCGGTGGGGAGGGGAGGCCCCGCCTGCATGAGGGAAACAGGGGCGCCCCGATCCCCGGATCGGGGCGTTTTCCTTTTCCGGCTCTCTCAGACCAGCGGCAGCCGCACCTCGGTCAGCAGCTCGGCCGGCGGCGTGTCGCGCGGATCGTTCAGATAGACCTCGTAGGGCGCGGGGCCGGCCGCCATCTCACCCGAGGCGGCAAGCCAGTCCTCGATGAACCCGCGCCCGGCCTCGGGCAGCTGATCGCAGGGGCCGCGCAGCAGCATGACCGCGTATCGTCCCGCAGGATAACGGATTTCCTCAAACGGCGGGCGCAGCGCGAAGGCCTCGGTGACCAGCACGCAGGCATGGGCACGCAGGTCGGCCTCGGCGGTGCGGCGCGGATTGTCATGGCCCACGGCCGCCGCGCGACGCACCTGCGCCCAGTCTCCGGGGCCGAGCAATTCCCGCAGCCGCTCGAAGCTGCTGCCCAGCTTGCGATAGTCGCCGCGGTGCAGCACCCCCGCCAGCCGCGCCGCGCCAAGTTCCCGAACCGAAATCTCGTAGCCCATCGGATCCGCTCCTTCACCCGTGCCGGATCCTCCCCGCTCCAGCATGCCACCGCCCGCGCGCTCCGTCACCTTCCCGCGGCGTCAGTTGCAATTCCCGTGCCGCGCCGGCATATAGTCGGCAGCACTGACGGAGGGTTTCGATGGCCACCTATCTCGAGTTCGAAAAGCCGCTCGCGGAAATCGAGGGCAAGGCGGAGGAGCTGCGGGCACTGGCGCGCGCCAACGAGGAGATGGATGTCGAGAAAGAGGCCGCCGCGCTCGACAAGAAGGCGGCGCAGCTGCTCAAGGACCTCTACAAGGACCTGAGCCCCTGGCGGAAGACCCAGGTCGCGCGCCACCCCGACCGGCCGCATTGCAAGGATTACATCGAGGCCCTGTTCACCGAATACACGCCCCTCGCCGGCGACCGGAACTTCGCCGACGATCACGCGGTGATGGGCGGGCTTGCCCGCTTCAACGACGCGCCGGTGATGGTGATCGGCCACGAGAAGGGCCATGACACCGCAAGCCGGATCGAGCGCAACTTCGGCATGGCCCGCCCCGAGGGCTATCGCAAGGCGATCCGCCTGATGGACATGGCCGACCGCTTCCGGCTGCCGGTCATCACCCTCGTCGACACTCCCGGCGCCTATCCGGGCAAGGGCGCGGAAGAGCGCGGCCAGGCCGAGGCGATCGCCCGCTCGACCGAGAAATGCCTGCAGATCGGCGTGCCGCTGGTCTCGGTCATCATCGGCGAGGGCGGTTCGGGCGGCGCGGTGGCCTTTGCCACGGCGAACCGGATCGCGATGCTCGAGCATTCCGTCTATTCGGTGATCTCGCCGGAAGGCTGCGCCTCGATCCTGTGGAAGGATGCCGAGAAGATGCGCGAGGCCGCCGAGGCGCTGCGCCTGACCGCGCAGGACCTGAAGAAGCTTGCGGTGATCGACCGGATCATCAAGGAGCCGCTCGGCGGGGCACAGCGCGACCGCGCCGCAGCCATCGCCGCGGTCGGCTCGGAAATCGCGCTGATGCTCGACGAGATGAAGGGCAAGAAGCCGGCCGAGCTGATCAAGGACCGCCGCAAGAAGTTCCTCGACATGGGCTCGAAGGGGCTCGCTGCGTGAACCCCTGGATCACCCTTGCCATCGCCGGCCTGCTCGAGGTGGTCTGGGCGGTCGGGCTGAAATATTCCGAGGGCTTCACCCGGCTGGTGCCCTCGGTGGTCACCGTGGTGACGGTGGTCATCAGCTTCCTGATGCTGGCGAATGCGATGCGCGCGCTGCCGGTGGGCACCGCCTATGCGGTCTGGAGCGGTATCGGCGCGCTTGGCACGATGATCTATGCAGCGATGTTCTTCACCGAACCGCTGAACCTGATGCACGGGCTGGGCGTGGTGCTGATCGTCGCCGGCATCGCCGCGCTGAAGATCGCCTGAGCCGTCCGGATCCGGCGCCTCAGCGCCGTCCCGCGTCCTTTGCGACGAACCCCGCCTCGGCCATCAGCGCGTCCGACGTGCCCTCGACCTCGGCCTCGATGCGCTCCATCAGCGGGTGCAGCGCCATCCCCGGCGCGATTGCCGGCAGGTATTCGACGACGCCCACGCCCGAGCGGATCGGGAAGCCGCGCTTCGACCAGAACAGCCCGACATTCGTCGCCACCGGCACCACCGACAGCCCCGTCGCCTCGTAGAGCGCGCCGATGCCCGGCTTGTAGCGCCGCTTCTCGCCCGGCTTCACCCGCGTCCCCTCGGGATAGACGATGAGCTGGCCGAGCCCCTCGCCCTGCTGCCGCGCCGTCACTTCCGCCAGCATCACCTTCATCGCCTCCGATCCCTTCGAGCGGTCGATCGGGATGCAGCCCGCCTTCCAGGCGAACCAGCCCATGATCGGCACGCGCAGGATCTGCTTCTTCATGATGAAGGCACGCTCGGGCGCGTGGCGGGCGATGATCAGGATGTCGAAGAAGCTCTGATGCTTGGCGCCGATGATGCAGTCGCCCACGGGCGGTTGCCCGCGGATCTCGTAGCTCAGGCCGAGGTCGACCTTCGCTGCCCACAAGAGCGCATGGCTCCAGACCGAGGCGACGCGGTGCACGCCGCTGCGGCCATACCACGGCACCTGGAAGATCAGCCCCCAGAGGCCGAGAACCAGCGTCACCAGCGCGATGTGAATGTAGAAGAAGACCGAGCGCAGATAGGTGAACCAAGTCACCTTGCCCGGGCGCATCTTGTCTGCCGGCACCATCAGCGCACCTCCTTCAGCATGCGGAAGGCCGCGTGGCGGGTCGCGCCAAAGGCCACAAGGGCTGCCAGCGGCGGGATGAACAGCGGCCAGAGCCAGCCCCAGCCGGTGAAGCCCAGCCCGGTGAGGAAGCCGCCGGCCTCGTCCGTGGCGGGCAGCAGCGCGATGGCGATCATCGCGACCACGGTGCCCGCGGCGGCGCCGCTCAGCCCGCGCAGGGTGAAGCGGCGCACGAAGGCCTGGGCAATGAAGGCGTCGCGCGCGCCGACCAGCCGGAGCGTGCGGATCACCTGCCCGTTCGCGGCAAGCGCCGCCTGCGCGGCAAGGGTGATCATCCCCGCCATCGCCCCGCCGATCAGGATCATCGAGAGCCACCCCAGGAAGCGCAGCCGCCCCGCCGCCGAGACCAGCGGCCGGCGCCAGCGGGTGTGGTCATCGAGCACCGCGCCGGGCGCCTCGGCCGCAAGCCGCAGCCGCAGCCCCTCGGTGTCCATGCCCTGCGCGGTCTCGGTCAGCTCGACCAGCTTCGGCAGCGGCAGGCTGTCGACCGGCAGGTCGGGCCCGAACCACGGATCGAGCAGCTTCTTCATCTCGGCGTCGTCGAGGGCGCGATAGCTCTCGACCCCGGGCGTCGTCGACAGCGCGTCGAGCACCGCCTTGGTCTGTGCCTCCATCTGCTCGGGCGGGGCCGAGATCCGGATCGTGGCCGAGCGCGCCAGCGCCTCGGACCAGCGATCGGCGAGCCGGCCGGAGGCGAGCGACAGCGCCAGCGCGAAGACGGCGAGGAAGGCCATCGCCGCCGAGGTCAGCACGGTCAGGTTGGCCGTGTGCCCCGAGGGCGGCACGACGCGGTCGGTGGCGCTCATGTCGGCGCGGAACATTGTCAGTCGCATCATCACAGATCCGCCCCCGCCAGATGCAGCCGCCGGTTCGCGATCCGCAGCACCCGGGCCGAGACCTGCGCCTTCGCCTGCCGGATCAGGTTCAGGTCATGGGTGGCGATCACCACGGTCTTGCCCATCCGGTTCAGCTCGACCAGCAGCGACAGCAGCCGCAGCGACATTTCCCAGTCGAGGTTGCCCGTCGGCTCGTCGGCGATGATCACCTCGGGCGACATCATCACCGCACGGGCCAGCGCCGCCCTCTGACGCTCGCCGCCCGAGAGTTGCGGCGGCAGCGCGCCCGCCTGTGCGCGCAGCCCGACCCAGGTCAGCAGCTCGCGCAGCTCGGCGCCGTCGACCGAGCGGCCGGCCACGGTCAGCGGCAGAGCGACGTTCTCGGCCACCGGCAGGTGGTCGAGGAACTGACAGTCCTGATGCACGACACCGATCTTCTGCCGGACATGGGCGATGTCGTCGCGCGTCATCGTGCGCACGTCCTGCCCGAACAGGTTCAGATAGCCGGCCGTGGGCAGCATCTCGGCGTAGCACAGCTTGAGAAAGCTGGTCTTGCCCGCCCCGGATGGCCCGGTGAGAAAATGGAACGATCCGGGCACCAGCTTCAACGTCATCTCGGCGACGAGCTCGCTCCCGCCGTAGCCCATGGCGACATTTTGCAGCTCGATCACTGCACGGCCCCTTCATCTGGTGGCACCCGGGACGGAATTGTCCTCGGAACGCAAACCCTTGGATATTGGTCAGGCGCTTGCTACAACATATGCAGAAGAATTGCCAGAATGGCTTGTGACAGCGGGATGGGAGCGGGCATGCGGCTGATCTGCCCGAATTGCGGCGCACAATATGAGGTCGACGACGCGGTGATCCCGGAAGCCGGGCGCGACGTTCAATGCTCCGCCTGCGGGCGGTTGTGGTTCCAAAAGAGCCACACCATGCTCGAGGCCGAAGAGGGCGAGCTGCGCGAACCGCTGGCGGCGCCGGAGGGGTGGGACATTCCCGGGGCTGACGCCCCCGGTAAACCCGCCCTGCCGGAACCGGCCGGCGCGGCAGAGCCCGCCGCCGCGATGCCCGAGGCCGAGGACCCCGACGACGCGGCGCTCGCCCGCGCCCTCGCGGGGATCGCCGCCGACGAGGCCGCACCGGCAGAAGAGGCGGTGGGGAATGCCGCCGCCGCGACAGAGCCCGAACCGGAGGGGCCCGAACCGGAGCCCGCCGCCGTTCCGGCCCCGGCCCCAGCCCCAGCCGCCGCGGCACCGCCGCAGCGCCGCACGCTCGACGACAGCCTGCTGGCGATCCTGCGCGAGGAGGCCGAGCGCGAGGCCCGCGCCCGCCGCGCCGAGGGCACGGCCGCGCCCTTCGAGACGCAGGAAGAGATGAACCTCGAGCCGCCGCCCGCCGCCGCGGCCAGCCGTGCCGCCGCGAAGCTCGCCGGCATCGCGGCCGCCCCCACGGCCCAGCAGGTGCCGGATTTCAGCGACCTCTCCGTCCCCGACGCCGCCGAGACCGAGACCCGAGCCGAGACCGACGAGGAACGCTTCGCTGACCTGAACGAGCGCGAGGATACCACGCCCGGCGGCGCCCCGCGCGGCCGCGGCCGGCTGCCGGACATCGAGCAGATCAACTCGACCCTGCGGGCGAGCGCCGACCGGGCCGGCGAGGCCGCGGCGCATGACACGCCGCAGGTCCTGGCCCGGCAGCGCTCGGGCTTCCGGCTTGGCTTCACGCTGGTGATGGGGCTCGCCGCGGTCCTTGCCGCGCTTTACGGCTTTGCCCCCCGGCTCGGCGCCGCAGTGCCGCCGCTAGCCTCCGCGCTCGACACCTATGTCGGCGCGGTGAACGACGGGCGGGTCTGGCTCGATGGTCAGCTGCGCGGCGTGATCGAGACCTTGCAGCCGCACACCGGGGGCTGACCCCGCCCGACCACTCAGAAGCGGTCGAGCAGCCGTTTCAGATAGTCGCGCTCGTCCTCGGGCCGCAGCCGTTCGCCCGAGCGGCGGCGGATCTCGTCGAGCAGATCCTGCGCGCGCCGGCGCACGTCCTCGCCCGAGAGCAGGTCCTGATTGCTGGTGATCCGCCCGCCCTCGCCCGTCGTCCGGCCGAGCGGGTCGCGCGGCAGCTCACGGGCGCCGTTGCCACCCGTTGCATCGCCCATCCGCTGTTCGCCCTCGGCGCCCTGCCCCGGCGTGCCGCGGCCCTGCTCCTCGGCCATCGCCTGACCGAGGTTGCGCATGCCCTCGCGCAGCGCCTCGATCGCGTCGGCCTGCCGGTCGAGTGCGGCGCCATTCTCGCCCTGCCGCAGCGCCTGCTCGGCGCGGTCCATCGACCGCCCCGCCTCTTCGAGGCGCTGGCGCGCGGCATCGCCCGCCTCGCCGCCAAGCCGCGGCATCAGCCCGCGCTGCCGGTCAAGCTCGCGGCGCAGCGCGCGTTGCCGGTCGGCGAGGCTCTGCCCGCCATCCTGAGCTCCCTGCCCATCGGGCCCGGCCTCGTTGCCCGTGCCGTCCTGCCCCGCGCCCGGCGGCTGCTGCATCTGCCGGAAGGCATCGTCCGACAGCTTCTGCTGCTCGCGCAGGGTCTCGCTCAGGTCCTTCATCGACTGGCTGCCCGGGCCGTCGCCCTGCCCGCCCTGGCCCTGCGTGACCTTCAGGTTCTGCATCATCCGGGCGAGCTGATCGAGCAGCTCCTGCGCCTCGGCCATGCGCCCCTCTTCCATCAGCTTCTGGATCGCGTCCATCATCTGCTGGATCTGGTCGCCGGTGATCTGCTGGCTCGGCCCCTGCTGGCCGAATTGTGGGCCCTGCTCCTTCTGCGCGTCGCGCTCGGCCAGCATCTTCAGGTAATTGTCGGTCGCCTCCTTCAGCTCCTGCATCAGCTTGGCGATCTCGTCCTTCGAGGCGCCGTTGCGCATCGCCTCGCTCAGCCTCTGCTGCGCCTGCTCCATCGCGGCCAGCGCATCCGACAGCCCGCCATCCTCGAGCAGCTCCGCCATCTGCCACAGCATCGCCGCGACCTCGTCGCGCACTTCGGGCGTCAGCCCCGGCACCTCGACCCGGCGCGCAGCCAGCCGCAGCGTCGGCGCCATGTCCGCCTTCGGGAACAGCCCCTCGGGGCGGTTGGTGATCGCGCGCAGGATCTCGGCGGTGCGCGGGCCGTTCTCGCGCGACCACAGCAGATCGCGCCGCGCCTCGATCAGCGCCGCCGCCCGCGGGTCGAAGAAGCGCCGGCCGGGCAGCACCAGATGCTGCACCCCGGTGTCGCCCATCTGCCCGCGGCCATCCGTCACCGACAGGCTCAGCGTCACCGGCAGGTTCGCCCAGGGATGCTCGGCCGCATCCTCGACCAGCGCCTCGGAGAAATCGGCGCGCGAGCCCGAGATCGGCATCGGCAGGTCATAGACCAGATCCGGCCGCGGTTCGGGCGCGACGCTCAGCCCATAGCGGCGGTCGAGCGCGGGAAGGTCGAGGGTGATCCGCGCCTCGCCGGCGGTCACGGCGTAATCGTCGAGCGCATGGAAGGGCTGCGACAGCTTGCCATCGGCGCGCCGCTCCGCCTGCCCCACCAGCACCACCGAGGGCGCCTCGTCGGGCAAAAGCGTGACGATGAAATCGCGCCCGCCGGTGCCGCCCAGGTGGATGCGCCCCGAGCGCACCGCCTCGAAATCGCGGCGCTGCGGATCGGCGGCGGGATCGGGCGCGGCGGCGGGGTTCGAGACGCTTTCCTCGAAGGGCACCGGCGCGCCGTAGAAGCGGAAGGAGAACCGCGTGCCCTCGGGCAGCGTCACCGCGTCATGCTCGAGCTTGTTGAGGTAGAGCCCGGGCTTGCCGGTATAGCGCGGCGGCTCGGCCCAGCCTTCCCAGCTCGGCCCCATCGCCGCCTCGGCACCGCCCGGGGTGCCGGGGCGGGCGCCGGGCTCGAAGAGTGCCAGCGGCACGCCGAAGATCAGCGCCATCACCGCGGCGCTCAGCGCCGCGATGCGCAGCGCGAAAGGATCGCGGGGGGCAAGGTCGGGCGCGGGCGGCACCGGGCGGGCGCCCGCCGCAGCGCGTGCGCTGCGGTCGAGATGCGCCTGCCACAGCGCGGCGCTGGCCGGGTCGGTCTGGCCAAGCGCCATCGCATCGGTGAGCGCAGTGAGCGGTCGGCCCGGCAGCGTCGCGTCAAGCCGGGCGATCGCCTCGGCCCGTGTCGGCCAGCGAAAGCGCCACAGGCCCGCCCCGAGCGCGGCGATCAGCGCAAGGCCAAAGATCCCCGCCGCGATGCGCCCGCCACCGGGCGGCAGCAGCGCGGGCAGGCAGAAGGCGAGCGCGGCAAAGGCCAGTGCCAGCAGCGACAGCGCCGGCCAGAACGCCCGCAGACCCCGCTCCAGCGCCAGCCCCGCCCGGGTCAGCGCGATCGGACGGGCCAGCGCCGCGATCGGCGCTGTGGGGGCGGAACGGGGGCGTCGCTGCATCTTGCCTTTCCGGCCCCGGGCAGACGTGCCTAGAGCCACTCGGGGATGCTATCGCGGGCGAGCATTTCCTCAAAGCTCGGACGCGCACGAATGACAGCGAAGTGATCCCCCTGCACCAGCACCTCGGGGATCAGCGGCCGCGAATTGTATTCCGAGGCCATCACCGCGCCATAGGCCCCGGCCGAGCGGAAAGCGATCAGATCGCCGGGCGCGAGCGGCGTCAGCGCGCGGGCGCGGGCGAAGGTGTCGCCGGTCTCGCACACCGGGCCGACGACGTCGAAGGGGGTCGCGGGGGTGCCGGGCGCGGGCTCGACCACCGGCACGATGTCGTGCCAGGCGCCATACATCGAGGGCCGCACGAGGTCGTTCATCGCGGCGTCGACGATCAGGAACTTGCGCCCCTCGCCTTCCTTCACATAGATCACGTCCGAGACGAGCAGCCCGGCATTGCCCGAGATCAGCCGGCCCGGCTCGATCTCGATCTCGCAGCCGAGATCGCCGAGCACGTCCTTGATGACGCCGACATATTCAACCGGCAGCGGCGGCGCCTCGTTCGAGCGGGTGTAGGGGATGCCGAGGCCGCCACCAAGGTCAAGGCGGCGGATGTCGTGGCCGTCCGCACGCAGTTCGAGCGTCAGCTCGCGCACCTTGCGGAAGGCCGCCTCGAACGGGCCGAGCTCGGTCAGCTGGCTGCCGATATGCACGTCGACACCGATCACGTCGAGGCCCGGCAGGCTGGCCGCCAGAGCATAGACCGCACGCGCCTTGGCGATCGGGATGCCGAACTTGTTCTCCGACTTGCCGGTGGCGATCTTCTCGTGGGTATGGGCGTCGACATCGGGGTTCACCCGCAGCGCGACCGGCGCGGTGACGCCAAGCCCGGCGGCGATTTCGGAGATCGCCAGCAGTTCGGGCTCGCTCTCGACGTTGAACTGGCGGATGCCGCCGGTCAGCGCGAGCCGGATCTCGTCGCGGGTCTTGCCGACCCCCGAAAAGACGATGCGGCTGCCCGGCACGCCCGCGGCCTTGGCCCGGCGATACTCGCCGCCCGAGACCACATCCATGCCCGCGCCCAGATCGCCCAGCAGCTTCAGCACCGCAAGGTTCGAGTTCGACTTGATCGCGAAGCAGACGAGATGCGGCGTGTCGCCGAGCGCCTCGTCGAAGAGGCGGAAGTGCCGCGTCAGCGTCGCGGCGGAATAGACGTAGAAGGGCGTGCCGACCGCCGCGGCGATCTCGGGGATCGCGACATCCTCGGCGTGCAGCACCCCGTTGCGGTAGAGAAAATGGTCCATTGCGCCCTCGTTCCGGTTTTGCCCCGTTTAGCGCGAAGCGTCCGACGGGAAAAGCGGACTATTGTGTTGGAGACAGGACGACCCGGGCCTCAGAACCCCGCGCCGATACCGATCGGCCCCAGATGGGTGCCGACGAAGCCGCCGCCGGTGCTGTTCACGCCCACGCGGACCGGACCGAGACCGCCCGAGACCGCGCCGCGCGTCTGCCCGTCGGGGCCGACACGGACCCCGGCACGCGGCGCGCAGCCGGCAAGCAGCGCCGCGAGCAACAGACCCGCGGCACGCGCCGTCACAGCTGCCCCACGACGCCGGCGCTGACCTCGCCGCTCACTGTCACACCGGTCACCGGCACGGCCGGCCCGCCCTTCGGCGGGGTCGGCGGACCGTCGACACCGCAGCCGACAAGACCCGCCAGCATCGTCACAAGCACGAAAGCCTTCATCGCGGCCTCCTCAGCCAAGCACCTGCTTCCAGCGTGCGATCTGCGCGCGGACCTGATCGGGCGCGGTGCCACCGTAAGATTGTCGCGAAGCGACCGAGTTGTGAACCCCGAGTACGCGGAAGATGTCCTCGGTGATCGCCGGGTTGACCGACTGCATCTCGGCAAGGCTCAGATCGGGCAGATCGACGCCCTTCTTCTCGGCCATCGCGACGAGCGTGCCGGTGACGTGATGCGCCTCGCGGAAGGGCAGCCCCGCCTCGCGCACCAGCCAGTCGGCGAGGTCCGTCGCGGTCGAGAAGCCGTTCGAGGCGGCAGCCTCCAGCTTGTCGCGGTTCACCGTGAGGTCGGAGATCATCCCGGTCATCGCGGCCAGCGCCAGCATCAGCGTGTCGGCGGCGTCGAAGACCTGTTCCTTGTCTTCCTGCATGTCCTTCGAATAGGCAAGCGGCAGCCCCTTCATCACGGTGAAGAGCGCAACGGTCGCGCCGAGGATGCGGCCGATCTTCGCGCGGATCAGTTCCGCCGCATCGGGGTTGCGTTTCTGCGGCATGATCGACGAGCCGGTCGACCACTTGTCTGACATTGCGACGAAACGGAACTGGGCCGAGGACCAGATCACCAACTCTTCGGCGAGGCGGCTCAGATGCACCGCGCAGATCGAGGAGGCCGAGAGGAATTCGAGCGCGAAGTCGCGATCCGACACGGCATCGAGGCTGTTCGCCATCGGCCGGTCGAAGCCGAGCGCCTCGGCGGTCATCTGGCGGTCGATCGGGAAGCCGGTGCCGGCCAGCGCCGCCGCGCCGAGCGGGCTTTCGTTCATCCGCTTGCGCGCATCGGCAAAGCGGCTCCGGTCGCGTGCGATCATCTCGACATAGGCCATCATGTGATGGCCGAAGGTCACCGGCTGCGCCGTCTGAAGATGGGTGAAACCGGGCATCACCCAGTCGGCATGCGCCTCGGCCTGGGTCAGCAGCGCGCGCATCAGCGCCTCGAGTGCCGTGCCCGCCGCGTCACATTGATCGCGCACCCAGAGGCGGAAATCGGTCGCCACCTGATCGTTGCGGCTCCGCGCGGTGTGCAGACGCCCGGCCGGTTCGCCGATGATCTCCTTCAGCCGCGCCTCGACATTCATGTGAATGTCCTCGAGCGCGGTCGAGAACGGGAAATCCCCGGCCTCGATCTCTGACAAGACCGTGAGCAGGCCTTCCCGGATCGCCGCCGCATCGCTATCGGTAAGGATGCCCTGCGCCGCCAGCATCGCGGCATGGGCCCGGCTGCCGCGGATGTCCTGGGCGTAAAGTCGCTTGTCGAACCCGATCGAGGCGTTGATCGCCTCCATGATCGCGTCCGGGCCGGCGGCGAAACGCCCGCCCCACATCGCGTTCGAGGATTTTTCCGTGCTGTCGGTCATCGGTCGGCCCTTTGTCAGGAGGCATCATGCTGCGGTTGTTCGTCCTTTATACGGCCCTGAGCCTCACTGCAAATGCCGCCGCGGCAGCCGACCTCGGCGCATTGAAATCGGGCGACATGCGAAAGCTTGTCGTCTACGAGCAGCCGCTCGCCACGCCGGAGCTGCCCTTCGTCGACGAGACCGGGGCCGAGCATCGCCTGACCGAGTTCCGCGGCAAGGTCGTGCTGCTGAACCTCTGGGCCACCTGGTGCGCGCCCTGCCGGGTGGAAATGCCCGGACTCGACGCGCTGCAGGGCGAGCTTGGCGGCGCGGATTTCCAGGTGGTGACGCTGGCCACCGGCCGCAACCCGCAACCGAAGATCGCGAAGTTCTTCGAGGAGGCCGGGGTGACCCGGCTGCCCCGCTTCCAGGATGAGAGACAGACGCTGTCGCGCGCCATGGGGGTGATGGGGCTGCCGGTGAGCGTGCTGATCGACCGCGACGGCCACGAGGTCGCGCGGCTGATCGGCGAGGCGGACTGGAACGGGCCCGCCGCGCGCGCGGTGATCGGGGCGCTGATCGCCGACTAGGGCGACGCGCGCCGGCCGCCTCTCAGACGACGGTGGCCGCGCTGCTGCGCAGATAGCGGTCCATCGCGAGACCGACATTCTCCGACAGCCGCATGATCGTCTCCAGCCGCCCCTTGATCTCGGCATGGAAGGCATCGAGCTGGTCGATGGTGGCGGCCAGTCCGCCATTCGCGTCGCGCATCCGCCCGCATTCGACCCGGCCAAGCACCCGGATCGTGTCGAGCCCGAGCATGTGGCGGCGCACCTCGGCGCTGGCGCGGTTCAGCGTGGCGGAATGTTCGACCGCGTGCAGCATTGCCTCGCGCCCGTCGCGGGCGCAGTCCCGCTCGAGGCCAAGCAGCAGGGCGCGCTCGACCTCCCAGTCGATGCCCGGAACCGGCGCCGCCGCGAGGAAGCTCGCGTTCATCTCGCCCAGCAGCCGGCCACAGCCGAGCAGGAACAGCGCCTTCGCCACATCGCGCGAGACCCGGTCGATCAGGCTGTCGCGGGCGCCCGCAAAGCCGTGCAACCGCACGGAAATCGCCTGCGAGGAGATCTTGTAATTCTCCGAGATCGCCGAGATCGGCCCGCCGGTCGGCTCCATCCGCGAGGCAACGATGCGCATGTTGTTCGGAATCGACTGCAGCGCATCGAAGCTGCGCAGCAGCCGCCCCTGCTCGCGCGTGGTTTCCTCGAGCGCCTCATTCATCTCGGTCAGCACCCGGGTGCGCGCATCCGCAGCGCGTTCAAGCCGCGCATCCCGTGCCGCCAGCTCCTGCCCGAGCGCAGAGGCCATGAAGCTCGTGTAGCTGGAGAACCCCTGTGCCTGCGCGACGTCATGCAGCCAGCGCGCCGAGGCCTCGGGGTCGAGCCCGTCGCGCTCGCGCGCAATGAGATCGTCATAGATCTCGCGGATGCGGGTGAACAGCGGCGCGGTGGGCTTCAGCCGCACCGAGAGGAACCCGCCGGCAATCGGCAACATCACCGCGAAGACCCAGTAATACTGCCCGGATTTCGCGCGGTTCTTCACATAGGCGGCCATCGGGTTGCCCTTGCCGAGCGCCTCCCACAGGGTCCGGAACACCCCCCGCGGCGTGTCCGGGTGGCGCACCAGCCGGTGCGGCGCACCAAGCAGCTCCGCCCAGTCATAGCCCGACACCCGCCGGAAGATCTCATTTCCCGCGAGGATCACCCCGCGGGGATCGGTGCGCGAGTAGAACAGCTCGGAGATGGCGAAGGGAACCTCGCCCGACGGACTGCGCGCGATCTCTGCCTGACTGGCCATGTGCCCCCCCGCTTGACATGCGCCGTCACAGTAGCCGCAGCGCCTTACCGAAGGGTTTACGGCGCCGAAAACCCTTTCTTTACCATAGGGAAAGATTTTTCCGCACCTTTACGCGTTGTTAGCAAGCGGCGCCGAAGCTGGCGGGGTCCGCAATGGGAGTCGAAGATGTCGAAACGCGAATTGCCGCCTCAGGAGCCGCTCGAGCCCGCGCTCACGAGCCCGCTCGACTTCGCGATCGCCCAGCGGGACCGCGACGTGATCGACATGGTGCGCCACGCAATCGAACGGCGCGACGTGATCCTTGCCTTCCAGCCGATCGTGCGCACCGCAAGCCCTGAACGCCCAGCCTTCTACGAGGGGCTGATCCGCGTGCTCGACGAGACCGGGCGGATCATCCCCGCCAAGGATTTCATCGAGACGGTCGAACGCACCGAACTGGGCCGCCGGCTCGACTGCCTCGCCCTCGAAATGGGGCTCGCCTCGCTCGCCGAGGACCGGCACCTGCGGCTGGCGATCAACATGTCGGCGCGCTCGATCGGCTATCCGGACTGGATGAAGACCCTGAACAAGGGGCTCGCGCTTGACGACACCGCGGCCGAACGGCTGATTCTCGAGATCACCGAGAGCTCGGCGATGAGCATGCCCGAGATCGTCAGCGTCTTCATGCGCGACCTGCAGGCCCGTGGCGTCAGCTTCGCGCTTGACGATTTCGGCGCGGGCTACACCTCGTTTCGCTACCTGCGCGAGTTCTACTTCGACATCCTGAAGATCGACGGCCAGTTCATCACCGGCATCGCCGAGAATGCCGACAATCAGGTGCTGACCGCCGCGCTGATCTCGATCGCGCAGCATTTCGACATGTTCACCGTGGCCGAGGCGGTCGAGAATGCCGCTGACGCCGCCTTCCTCACCACGCTCGGCATCGACTGCATGCAGGGCTACTATTTCGGCGCGCCGACGGTGATGCCGCCCTGGAAGGTGCCGGAATCGGCGAAGGTGAAGCGCGCCTAGCGGAGCTGCAAAATTTGCGCAGAATACGAAAGAAAATTGCGCAACTGTTTGCGCCAACGTTGGAAATCTCCTTGACCTGCCCCCCGCATGGGGCATGCTGCAGACCGGAAAGGGGCAGCCATCCATGCCCCCGGATCCTGTGAGGAGAGAATCCATGACCAATGTCGTGATCGTCTCGGCGGCGCGCACCGCCGTCGGCAGCTTCAACGGCTCTTTCGCCAACGTTCCGGCCCATGATCTGGGCGCCACCGTGCTCGAGGCCGTCGTCGCCCGCGCCGGCATCGAGAAGGGCGAAGTGTCGGAAACCATCCTCGGCCAGGTGCTGACCGCCGGTCAGGGCCAGAACCCGGCCCGCCAGGCGCACATCAAGGCCGGCCTGCCGATCGAATCGGCGGCCTGGGGCATCAACCAGGTCTGCGGTTCGGGCCTGCGTTCGGTCGCGCTGGCGGCCCAGCACATCCTGTGCGGCGACGCCGAGATCGTCATCGCCGGCGGCCAGGAAAGCATGTCGCTCAGCCCTCACGCCGCGCATCTGCGCGCCGGCCAGAAGATGGGCGACATGAAATTCGTCGATACGATGATCAAGGACGGGTTGTGGGACGCCTTCAACGGCTATCACATGGGCCAGACCGCCGAGAACGTCGCCGCGCAGTGGCAGATCACCCGCGAGATGCAGGATGAATTCGCCCTCGCTTCGCAGAACAAGGCCGAGGCGGCGCAGACCGCGGGCAGGTTCAAGGACGAGATCATCCCCTTCACGGTGAAGACCCGCAAGGGCGAGATCATCGTCGATGCCGATGAATACATCCGCCACGGCGCCACGCTCGAATCGATGCAGAAGCTGAAGCCCGCCTTCATCAAGGACGGCACCGTCACCGCCGGCAATGCCTCGGGCCTCAACGACGGCGCCGCTGCCGTGCTGCTGATGTCGGAAGCCGAGGCCGAAAAGCGCGGCCTGACCCCGCTCGCGCGCATCGCCTCTTGGGCGACCGCCGGCGTCGATCCCTCGATCATGGGCTGCGGCCCGATCCCCTCGTCGCGCAAGGCGCTGGCCAAGGCCGGCTGGAGCGCGGCCGACCTCGACCTGATCGAGGCGAACGAGGCCTTCGCCGCCCAGGCCTGTGCGGTCAACAAGGACATGGGCTGGGATCTGTCGAAGGTGAACGTGAACGGCGGCGCCATCGCCATCGGCCACCCGATCGGCGCCTCGGGCTGCCGCATCCTGAACACCCTGCTGTTCGAGATGAAGCGCTCGGGTGCGAAGAAGGGCCTCGCCACGCTGTGCATCGGCGGCGGCATGGGCGTCGCGATGTGCATCGAGGGGCTGTGACGCACCAGCGAGCCAGTTTTTGAAAATTCTGCGCGCAACAATGTTGCGCGCAAGCTTCTTCTTGAGTAACAGCGTTTCAAAGGCATTTGATCCAGAGGAGGAGTCATGTCCAGAGTTGCACTTGTTACCGGGGGATCGCGCGGCATTGGTGCCGCGATTTCGGTCGCCCTGAAGAACGCGGGCTACACCGTTGCGGCGAACTATGCCGGCAATGACGAGGCCGCGGCGAAGTTCAGCGCCGAAACCGGCATCAAGACCTACAAATGGTCGGTCGCCGAATATGATGCCTGTGTCGAGGGCATCGCCAGGGTTGAGGCCGATCTCGGCCCGGTCGACGTGCTGGTGAACAACGCGGGCATCACCCGCGACGCCCCCTTCCACAAGATGACGCGCGAGCAGTGGAAAGAGGTGATGGACACCAACCTGTCCGGCCTGTTCAACATGACCCATCCGCTCTGGCCCGGCATGCGCGAGCGCAAGTTCGGCCGGGTGATCTCGATCTCGTCGATCAACGGGCAGAAGGGGCAGTTCGGTCAGGCCAACTACTCGGCGGCGAAGGCGGGCGACATCGGCTTCACCAAGGCGCTGGCGCAGGAAGGCGCTCGTTCGGGCATCACCGTCAACGTGATCTGCCCGGGCTACATCGCCACCGAGATGGTGATGGCGGTGCCGGAAAAGGTGCGCGAATCGATCATTTCGACGATCCCGGTCGGCCGTCTGGGCGAGCCCGAGGACATCGCGCGCTGCGTCGTCTTCCTCGCCTCGGACGAGGCCGGTTTCATCACCGGCTCGACGCTGACCGCGAACGGCGGCCAGTATCTGACCTGATTTGCCCTTGGCAAAACGGCAAGAGGCCCGCATGGTGCGGGCCTCTTTGCATTTCGAGGACCAGATGTCGCGCAAGCAGGCCACTTTGATCGGTTTTTCCGCCGTTGCCCTCTGGGCACTTCTGGCCCTTTTCACCGTCGGATCGGCCCCCGTGCCGCCCCTGCAGCTGAACGCGATCTGCTTCGCGATCGGCGGCGCCATCGGGTTGGTCTGGGTCGCCGCGACCGAAGGCTTCGGCGTGCTGAAGCGGATCTCGTGGAAGGTCTATGCCTTCGGCACGGTGGCGCTCTTCGGCTATCACCTGCTCTATTTCTCGGCGCTGCGGCTCGCGCCGCCGGCCGAGGCAAGCCTGATCGCCTATCTCTGGCCGCTGCTGATCGTGCTGTTCTCGGGCCTGCTGCCGGGCGAGAAGCTGCGCGGGCTGCATGTCGTCGGCGCGCTGATCGCCTTTGCCGGCGCCGCACTGATCGTCACCCGCGGCGGCATCTCGGCGCGGGCCGAGGCCCTGCCAGGCTATGGGCTTGCGCTGCTCTGCGCGCTGACCTGGTCAAGCTATTCGCTGATCTCGCGCCGCCTCGGGCAGGTGCCGACCGCGGCGGTCGCGGTCTATTGCCTGGCAACGGCGATTCTGTCCGCCGTCGCGCATGTCGCCCTCGAAGACACGCTCTGGCCCGTCGGGGCCCGCGGCTGGATTTCGGTCTTGGCTCTGGGGATCGGTCCGGTGGGGCTGGCCTTCTACACCTGGGACATCGGCGTCAAGCGCGGCGACATCCAGATGCTGGGCACGGCCTCCTACGCGGCTCCCTTGCTATCGACGCTCGCGCTGATCGCTGCGGGCGTCGCGGCCGCCAGCCCGGTGCTGGTGCTGGCAGCCGCAATGATCGCCGCCGGGGCCTTCCTCGCCGCCATGGCGGGTCGATCGCGCTGAACGTGGCCCGGCCGCCATCCGGGCCGGGAAGGCGTCAGGCGGTGACGCCTTCGAGGCGGCTGATCTGTTCCTTGATGCGGAGTTTCTGCTTCTTCAGTTCGGAAATATGCAGGTCGTCAAAGCCGGGGCGACGGATCGCCTTCTCGACCTCGACCGACAGGGCCTGATGTTTCTTGCGAAGTTCGGTGATGTGCGAACCAAGCGACATTGCAGTCTCCTCTCTGTTTCGGTCCCTTGAGTGCAACATGTTTTTCGAGTCGTGTCACGCGCCTGTCGCATCGGCGCGACAGAATGTCAGACTCGCTCGCGAAATCTTGCGAAAGGATCAGGACTGCAGGCGCAAGACTTCGCCGCAGCGCAGCACATCTTGCGCAATTTTCGTCAAATCCTCGGCATCGCCCGCGTGAACAGGCGCCGCATGCAGCACCAGCGGCGCGAGCAGGGCAAAGGGCCCGCGCCCGCCCTTGCGCGCCTGGACGATCACCCGCCCGGCGGCCCGTCCCGACCGCGCCGCGATCGGCAGCACCCGGATCGAGCCGCCCTGCCCCGCCATCGCGGTCAGCAGCTCGGGCAGGCGGTCGGCATTCTGGATCACCGTCAGCCAGCCGCCCGGCACCAGACGACGATAGCCCGAAACCACCCACTCGGCCAAGGGGGTCGCCTCGCGCTGTGCCATTTCGCGCCCCGGATCGGCGGCGGCGGTGCCGCCCTTCGGCGCGAAATAGGGCGGGTTGGCGATGACGTGATCGAAGCTGCGCGCCCGCAGGGACGAGGGCATCGCGGCAAGGTCTCCCTCGATCACCTCAAGGGCGATGCCATTGGCTTCGGCATTGGCGCGCGCAAGCGCCGCATAGGCGGGCTGAAGTTCCAGCCCGGCAAGCCGCAGATTGGGCACGCGCCAGCCAAGGCACAGGCTTGCCACCCCGGCACCGCAGCCAAGCTCGAGCACCGCCTGCCCCGGCCGCGCCGGGCAGGCCGCGGCGAGCAACACCGGGTCCATCGCCGCGCGATAGCCCTTGCGCGGCTGCGCCACCAGAAGCCGGCCGTCGAGAAAGCGGTCCTGCGTCAGCTCCTCGGGTGCGAACATCAGTCGGAGCCGATCCGGTTGTCGGCCAGAACCGCCCGCGCCAGAAAGGCGTCGCGCTCTGCCACCATCAGCCGGCGCGGCAAAATGCCGAGGCTGCCCTCGAGCACGCTCATATGGACGTCCATCTGAAAGGCCGTTATACCCTCGCCCTCGAGAAGGGCGGTCGCAAGTGCAAGTTTCACCGGGTCCGTAGTGCGCAGAAGCTCTTTCATGTTCCCTCACTTAGGGGCAGTGTGACGCCCTGTCGAGACGATGGGAAGCGGGAAGGAAGAAGAATGAGCCTGGACGACAAGGCCACGAAGCCGCACGACCGCCTGGCGCAGGCGCTGGCCGCCGAGATGGAGGCGGTGAACCTGCTGATCCGCGACCGGATGAGCTCGGAACATGCGCCGCGCATCCCCGAGGTGACGGCCCATCTGATCGAGGCCGGCGGCAAGCGGCTGCGGCCGATGCTGACCCTCGCCGCGGCGAAGGTCTGCGGCTATGAGGGGCCCTATCACGTCCACCTCGCCGCGACGGTCGAATTCATCCATACCGCCACGCTGCTGCATGACGATGTCGTCGACGAAAGCAAGCAGCGCCGCGGCCGGCCGACGGCCAACCTGCTATGGGACAACAAGTCCTCGGTTCTGGTGGGCGACTATCTCTTCGCGCGCAGCTTCCAGCTGATGACCGAGGCGAACAACATGCGGGTGCTGAACATCCTCGCCAATGCCTCTGCGGTGATCGCCGAGGGCGAGGTGCTGCAGCTGACCGCGGCGCAGGATCTGGCGACCACGCCCGCGACCTATCTCAAGGTGATCCGCGGCAAGACCGCGGCGCTGTTCTCGGCCGCAACCGAGGTCGGCGGCGTGCTGGCCGGCGCGCACGAGAACGCGGTGCGGGCGCTGCATGATTATGGCGACGCGCTCGGCATCGCCTTCCAGATGGCCGACGACCTGCTCGATTACGGCGGCGCCTCGGCGCAGATCGGCAAGAACACCGGAGACGATTTCCGCGAGCGCAAGCTGACGCTGCCGGTGATCAAGGCGGTGGCGGCGGCCTCGACCGAGGAACGCGCCTTCTGGGTGCGGGTGATCGAGAAGGGCGACCAGCGCGAGGGCGACCTCGAAGAGGCGCTGCGGCTGATGCACCTGCACGGCACGCTCGAGGCGACGCGCGACGAGGCGCTGGCCTGGGGCAACCGGGCGCGCGCCTCGCTGAACGCGCTGCCCGAGCATCCGCTGCGCGACATGCTGTCGGATCTGGCCGAGTACGTCGTCGCGCGGGTGAAATGAGCGCCCCCGCGTCCCGCGCCTAGAGGCGGCGGGGCGCGGCCGCGGCCGTCTGATCGCCGAGCGGGCCGCAGGCACTCCACCAATCCGGCCGCATCGCGCGCAGCTGCGCCTGCGCCGCGCGGGCTTCGCCCTCGCTTGCAAACAGTGCAAAGCAGGTGGCCCCCGATCCCGACATCCGCGCCAGCCGGCAGCCCGGCAGCGCCGCCAGCAGGTCCAGCACCTCGGCGATCACCGGCGCGGTTGCGATCGCCGGCGCCTGCAGGTCGTTGCGCATCTGTGCCAGCCAGTCGATGCAGGACGGCGCATCGGCAAAGGCCGGCAGATCGGGCAGCGGCGGGTTCTCGCGGCACGCCAGTGCACGGAACACGGCCGGCGTCGGCACCTCGAGGCGTGGGTTGACCAGCAGCGCAGGCAGCGGCGGCAGAGAAACAGGGCTCAACTCCTCGCCGATCCCTTGCGTGCGGGCGGGCGCGGGCACCAGGCACATCGGCACATCGGCGCCCAGCCGCTCGAGCCCCGCAACCGGCACCGCACCCCCGCGCAAAAGCGCGAGCCCGCGCAGCGCGGCCGCAGCATCGGACGAGCCGCCACCGATCCCCGAGGCCGGCGGCAGGTGCTTTTCAAGCGTGATCGCCGCCCCCTGCCCCGCCGGCAGCAGGGCCGCCGCGCGCAGGACGAGGTTTTCGGGCCCCTCGGGCACGCCGGCGCCCTCGGGCCCCGTCACCCGCAGCGCCATCGCGGGCGCGGGATCGAGCCGCAGCCGGTCGCCCACCGGCGCAAAGGCCACGAGACTGTCGAGCAGATGATAGCCGTCGGCGCGCCGCCCGGTGACGTGCAGCGCAAGGTTCACCTTCGCCGGGGCAAAGACCTCAATCGCCGGCATGGACCGTCGCCGGATGGAGCGGCGGCGCGCCCTCGGCCTTCAGCACCGCATCGAGCCCGATGTCGAGCTTCTTGCGCACCCGGTCCAAGTCGAGATCCTCGCCCGGGCCGAGGTTCAGCGCCCGGCGCCACTGGAACTCCGCCTCGCGCTTGCGCCCGACGGCCCAGTAGACATCGCCGAGGTGGTCGTTCAGCAGCGGCTCGGTCGGGTCAAGCTCGACCGCCTTCTCCATCTGCACCACCGACTCGTCATAGCGGCCGAGGCGATAGAGCGCCCAGCCGAGGCTGTCGACGATGTAGCCCTGATCGGGCTGGGCCGCGACCGCGCGCTTGATCATGTCGAGCGCCTCGTCGAGGTTGAGCTTCTTCTCGACATAGGAATAGCCGAGGTAATTCAGCACCGAAGGCTGTTCCGGGCTGAGCTTCAGCGCCTCGCGGAAGCCGGGCTCCGCCTTGTCCCACTGGCCCGAGCGCTCCTGCGCGATGGCGCGGGCATACCAGACGAACCAGTCGCGCGGCTCGGGCTCGCCCAGAAGCGCGATCGCCTTGTCATAGGCCTCGGCGGCTTCCTTGTAGCGCTCCTGCCGGCGCAGATCGTCGCCGAGCGTCGCCCAGACCGAGGGCAGCTCGGGATGCGCCTTGGCCAGTGCCTGCAGCACGCCGATCGCATCATCAACACGCCCCGCCTGCACCAGCACCTCGGCCTGGCCGAGCTTGGCGGCATGGGCGATCGGGCTGTCCGCGGGCACCTGCTCATAGGTCGTGATCGCGAGGTCGTATTGCTTCTGCGCCTCGAGGATCGCGGCGCAGAGCAGCAACGCATCGCCATCGGCCGGGCGCAGCCAGCTTGCCAGCCGCGCGTGCAGCAGCGCGAAGGCGGTGGAGGAATCCGAGTTGATCGCCTGCGCCACCGAGTAGAACACCTCGGCCTCGCCATCGGCGGCCGAGCGGATCGCGGTGAAGGGCAGCGTTTCCTTGTTGTCCAGCCCGGCGCGGATCGCCGTCAGCTCCGGGTCGAGGTTCGGCCCGAAACTGCTATCGAGGAGCTTGATCGCCTCGGGGCCGCGCTCGAGCTGCGAGAGCACCTGCACATGTGCAAGGATACCGCGCCGGGTGCCGTTCAGCACCTGCGCATACTTGCCGGTGAAGATCTTTTCGGCGCCCTCGTAATCGCCCACAAGCGCCAGCGCCAGCGCCTTGTGATAGAAGGCGAAGCCCTCGAGCCCGGATGTCTGCGCCAGCGCATCGAAGGCCTTGGCGGCATCGCCCATCTGCCCCTCGCCCACCAGCGCCCAGGCCCGGTAGAGCCCGCCCACCAGCGCCCCGGCATCGGCGCCGCCGTCGAGCAGCGCGATCCCCTTGGCGAAGTCGCCGGTCTTCGCATCCTGCGCCAGCATCACCAGCGTCGCGATCTGCGACGGGTTCTTTTGTGTCACCATCACCGCGGCAAGCGCCCCGGCGCGGTCGAAATCGGCCATCGCGACATGGGTCAGGAGCGCTCCGTCCTGCACGTCGCGGTCCTCGGGCATCGCGGCCAGCAACCGGTCGTAATAGCTGACCCCGGCGGCATAGTCATTCGCGACAGTGGCCGCGCGCGCCGCCAGATAGGGCCCCGCGACATCCGCTCCGGCCGGCGGCACGGCGACCGATCCCAGCAAAGCGGCAAGCAGGAGGGGGCGCAGCAAACGGGGGGTGGCGGGCACGGGCAGGTCCTTTCCGACGAATGGCCCGACCCTAGCCAACGGGCCGGAGCAACGCAATCCGGCCCGGCCCCCTGGGGCCCCGCCCCCTCCGCTTTACACGGCGATGTGACGCCCTTCAGCGCACCGCGGCGAGCAGCGCCTCGACATGGGCCGGGCCGACGGGACGGATGCCGTTCGGATTGAGCGCCTTGATCGAGTAATAGCCGCGGGTGATGTGGTCCATGTTCACGGTATCGATCACCCCGGGCAGGCGCAACATCCGCTCCAGATAGGCCGAGAGCCGCGGGTAATCGGCGATCTGCCGGCGGTTCGTCTTGAACAGGCCATGATAGGCCGCGTCGAAGCGGATCAGCGAGACGAAGGTGCGGATGTCGGTCTCGGTCAGCCGGTCGCCGAAGAGATAGTCGCCATCGAGCCGCGCCTCGAGCGCGTCGAGCATCTCGAAGACGCCTGCCACCGCCTCGTCATAGGCTTCCTGGGTGACGGCAAAGCCCGCCTTGTAGACGCCGTTGTTCAGCCGGTCGTAGATCCGGGCATTCAGCGCGTCGATCTCCTCGGCCAGATCGGCCGGATAGAGCCGCAGGTCCGAGGGCACCAGCCCCTCGAAGGCCGTGTCGAACATGCGCAGGATGTCGGCGCTTTCGTTGTTCACCAGCCGGTCGCGCTTCATGTCCCACAGCACCGGTACCGTCGCGCGGCCGGTGACATGCGGATCGGCGCGGGTGTAGATCTCGTGCAGGTAACGCGCGCCGAACAGCGGGTCCGCGTCGGCGCCCGGATAGCCACCGAAGGCCCAGCCCTCGTCCGAGAGCGTCGGATTCACCACCGTCACCGGGATCATCGCCTCGAGCCCCTTGAGCTTGCGCGCGATCAGCGTGCGCGAGGCCCAAGGGCAGATCAGCGCCACATAGAGCCGATAGCGCCCGGGCTCGGCGGCGAAACCGCCCTCGCCGGTCGGTCCCGCACTGCCATCGGGCGTGATCCAGTTCCGAAAGCTCGAGATCTGGCGCACGAAGCGGCCCTTCTCGTCGGCCTTCTGCACCGGCTGCCAGGCCTTCACCCATTTTCCGTCGACAAGCATGGCACCCTCCTCAGGCGTGGAACACGAAGGACCGCATCGACACCGTGCCAAGGTCGATCGAGCTGGTCATGAAGGTCAGGTCGTCGCGCGCGTCCGAGGCGCCGGCGATCGTCAGCGCGGGCAGGTAGTGGTCAACCGAAGGGTGCGCCATCTGCAGCAGGCTGCCCAGCTTCGGCCGATCGGCCAGCGCGGCGAAGTCGCGCTCGGCCAGACGGTCGGCGAAGAGCGTGTCGAACTCGATTGCGAAATCGGCGGGGCGGCCGTTGAAGCGCATGGCGCGCAGGTTATGGACCACGTTGCCCGAGCCGAGGATCAGCACGCCGCGGTCGCGCAGCTGCGACAGGGTGCGGCCGATCTCGAGCTGATGTTCAAGGTCGCGCGACATGTCGACCGAGACCTGGAACACCGGCACATCCGCGCCGGGATAGAGGTATTTCAGCACCGTCCAGGCGCCGTGGTCGAGCCCCCAGGTGTCATCGGTCTCGGCATGGTGGCTGGCCAGAAGCGTCGCCACCTCGCGTGCCAGATCGGGCGCGCCATGGGCCGGGTATTGCGCGTCGAACAGCGCCTGCGGGAAGCCGTAGAAGTCATGGATCGTGCGCGGCATCGCCGAGACATCGACCAGCGTCGTGCCGCGTGTCATCCAATGCGCCGAAACGACGAGAATCGCCTTTGGATGCGGCAGCTTGCGGCCAAGGTCGGTCCAGGCGCGGCTGTAGGCATTGTCCTCGATCGCGTTCATCGGGCTGCCATGGCCGAGGAAGACGAGCGGCATCCGCTCGGTCGGGGGCAGGCTGTCGCGCAGGGCGTCGAGGGTGGGAACGGTGCTCATCGAAAACCTCCTGATCTGGTGCGGGCGCTGCGGGCGGCCGGTGCGGCCTCCGCGCCGCCTGTCCTGCCCCGTGCCCCCCGGAACTGTTCCGGCTTGCCCAGAAGGTAGTGCAGGCGCTCCATCCACAAAATGGCGAAATCCGGGAAGCACTATCGCCCGATCGTTCATAATCGAGGCGCATTCCGCCCCGTACCGCCCCAGCAACCGGGCCCCGCACCGGCCCCGGTCACGGGCTTGTCACAGCCGCACCGGTACCCTGCCGCGCGGGGGCGCACAGGGCTCTTGACGGGGCACGCAACGCAAGGAACAAGGGACCCGCGCCCAGCCCGCCCGCGCATCCTGGCAATCTCCGGCCCGTTCCAACTCCGGGCCCCGCTCCCCGAAGGAGAGCCGCATGAAGTTCCGCTTCCCGATCGTCATCATCGACGAGGATTTCCGCTCCGAGAACTCCTCGGGTCTCGGCATCCGGGCCCTGGCCCAGGCGATCGAGGACGAGGGCTTCGAGGTGCTCGGCGTGACGAGCTATGGCGATCTGTCGAAATTCGCCCAGCAGCAGTCGCGCGCCTCGGCCTTCCTGCTGTCGATCGACGACGAGGAATTCACCCCCGGCCCCGATCTCGACCCGGCGGTGATGAACCTGCGCAACTTCATCGAGGAGGTGCGCTGGAAGAACGCCGAGGTGCCGATCTACATCTATGGCGAGACGAAGACCGCGCGGCACCTTCCGAACGACATCCTGCGCGAGCTGCACGGCTTCATCCACATGTTCGAGGATACGCCCGAGTTCGTCGCCAAGCACATCATCCGCGAGGCGAAAAGCTATCTCGAGGCGATCCAGCCGCCGTTCTTCCGCGCCCTGCTCGACTATGCCGAGGACGGCTCCTACTCGTGGCACTGCCCGGGCCATTCGGGCGGCGTCGCCTTCCTGAAATCGCCGATCGGGCAGATGTATCACCAGTTCTACGGTGAGAACATGCTGCGCGCCGACGTCTGCAACGCGGTCGAGGAACTCGGTCAGCTGCTTGACCACAACGGCGCGATCGGCGCTTCCGAGCGTAACGCCGCGCGGATCTTCAACGCCGACCATTGCTTCTTTGTCACCAACGGCACCTCGACCTCGAACAAGATGGTCTGGCACCATACCGTGGCGCCGGGCGATGTGGTGGTGGTGGACCGCAACTGCCACAAGTCGATCCTGCACTCGATCATCATGACCGGCGCGATCCCGGTGTTCCTCAAGCCCACGCGCAACCACTGGGGCATCATCGGCCCGATCCAGCGCTCGGAATTCGAGCCCGAGACGATCCGCGCCAAGATCCGGGCGAACCCGCTGCTCAGGGACTATGACGCCGAGCGGGTGAAGCCGCGGATCATGACGCTGACGCAATCGACCTATGACGGCGTCCTTTACAACACCGAGGTCATCAAGACCCTGCTCGACGGCTGGGTCGAGAACCTGCATTTCGACGAAGCCTGGCTGCCGCATGCGGCCTTCCACCCGTTCTACGGCCAGTATCACTCGATGGGCCGCAAGCGGCCGCGCACCCGCGCCTCGGTCGTCTATGCGACGCAGTCGATCCACAAGCTCCTCGCCGGCATCAGCCAGGCGAGCCACGTGCTGGTGCAGGACAGCGAAGAGACCAAGCTCGACCGCCATCTCTTCAACGAATCCTACCTGATGCACACCTCGACCAGCCCGCAATACTCGATCATCGCAAGCTGCGACGTCGCCGCGGCGATGATGGAACCGCCGGGCGGCGAGGCGCTGGTGGAAGAGAGCATCATGGAAGCGCTCGATTTCCGCCGCGCGATGCGCAAGGTCGACGACGAATACGGCGACGACGACTGGTGGTTCAAGGTCTGGGGCCCGGAGGAGCTGGCCGAGGAAGGCATCGGCCGCACCAAGGACTGGGTGCTGCGGCGCACCGATGCCGATGGCGTCCACCCCTCGGACGGCGAGGACAGCTGGCACGGCTTTGGCGACATGGCGCCCGGGTTCAACATGCTCGACCCGATCAAGGCGACGATCATCACCCCCGGGCTGAACCTCGACGGCCGGTTCGAGGACTGGGGCATCCCGGCCTCGATCGTGACGAAATACCTCGCCGAACATGGCGTGGTGGTGGAAAAGACCGGGCTCTATTCCTTCTTCATCATGTTCACCATCGGCATCACCAAGGGCCGCTGGAACACGCTTCTGACCGCGCTGCAGCAGTTCAAGGACGATTACGAGAAGAACCACCCGATGTGGCGCACCATGCCCGAGTTCTGCGCCAAGCAGCCGCGCTATGAACACATGGGCCTGCGCGACCTCTGCGCCCATGTGCACGCGCTTTACGCCAAGTATGACGTCGCGCGGCTGACCACCGAGATCTATCTGAGCGACCTGACCCCGGCGATGAAACCCTCGGACGCCTTCGCCCATATCGCCCGCCGCACCACCGAGCGGGTGGCGATCGACGATCTCGAGGGGCGCATCACCACCTCGCTCGTCACCCCCTATCCGCCGGGCATCCCGCTGCTGATCCCGGGCGAGGTGTTCAACCCGCGCATCGTCGAATACCTCAAGTTCAACCGCGAATTCGCGCGCGAATGCCCGGGCTTCGAGACCGACATCCACGGCCTCGTGCAGGAGACCGAGGCCGACGGCACGGTGCATTACTATGCAGATTGCGTCGCTGCCGGGGACGCGCAGGGCTGAACCTTCCGGGGCGCGGCTCGCCGCGCCCCGCTCTCGGCGATTGACCTGACGTCATTTTCCATGTGCAATGTTCCGGTGCGCCCCGCAGCCCACCGGATTTTGACATGAGCCATTTCAGCCTCAGGACGGCAGATCCGGGCGACCGGCACCGGGTTTCCGGCCGGTCGGCGGTGCGCCTGCCCCCCTTGCGCAGTGCCCCCGGACCCGCGCAAGGGGACAGGCGCGACTGACCACAGTTTCACCCCCGCGCCCGAGGCGTGCGCCACCGACTGAACCCAGGGAAAGACGACGATGAAACAGACGTTTGCCACCGCCCTCCTCGTTGCCGGCCTGCTCGCCGCGCCGCTTCATGCCGATGCAGTGGGCGATGCGCTCGAGGCGGCGCTTGCGGCCCATGCCACGGGCGATCTGTCGACCACCGCGACGCAGATCACCGTGGCCGCGAAGGAGGTGCAGGCGCTGCAAAGCGCCAGGCTCGCCGCGATGCTGCCCGAGGCGCCCGCAGGCTGGACCCGCGAGGTCACCACCGAGGGCGGACAGGGCATGGCGCTGATCGGCATGGCGGGCAATTTCGTCGAGGGGCGTTATGCCAACGCCGCGGGCGACAGCTTCACCCTGACCCTCACCGCCGACAGCCCGATGGTCGCCTCGATGGCGGGGATGCTCGGCAATCCGCAGATGATGGCGATGATGGGCAAGATCGCGAAGGCCGGATCGCAGGACATGCTGGAACAGGACGGCTCGCTCTCGGCGCTGGTCGGCGGGCGGGTGCTGGTGCAGGCGCAGGGAATGGACAGCGCGACGATGCTGCCGGTGCTCGCCACGCTCGATTTCGCGCGCCTGCCCGCCTACGACAAATAGGCGCGATCAGGGCTCGCCAGCGATCGCCGCAAGGATCGGCGCGGCGCTGATCGCGGCAGGCTCCTGAAACGGGTTGCCCTGCACCAGCACGATCGCGGCCGAGGGCGCGGCGGCCAGCGCGAAGAGCGCGGTCGCCAGCACTCCGGCCTTCGGCGCGCCCAGATGCACCGCCGCGATCGACAGGATGGTGAGGAAACCGAGCGCCGCCATGCCCAGCCATTTCAGCGGATTCAGATGGGTGCGCGACAGCGACACCCGCAGGTCGCGGTCATCGCGCAGCCGCATCACCTGGCGCAGCATCTCGGCCTGCACCACCTCGCCCGCGGCCGCGGCACTGCCCCCCGCGACCCGGCGCAACAGCGCATCGGCCGCCGCCGCCGCCGCAGGCGCCACCCCGCGCTCGCGCAGCTGCGCGAATTCGCCCGCCGCCGCCGCGCCATAGTCGCGCACGGCCCCCGCCATCGTCTCCCGCGCAGGCTCTGGCAGCGCCGAGGCCAGCACCAGCAGGCTGCGCAGACTGTCCGCCTCGCGAAAGACCGCATCCATCGCCCGGTCGCGCGCCGACCAGGTGTCATTCGCGATGAAGGCAAGCGTCAGGCCGAACAGCATCGCATTGACGTTGATGAAGGGCGCCACCACGCCGCGCCAGGGCACCGTGCGCGACGCGACCGCCGGGCGGTTCAACAGGTGATCGACCGCCCAGACCGCCGCCAAGGTGCCGATCACCGCCACCGCGGCATAGGTGTAATGCTCATAGGCCAGCGCGTTCATCCCGCCTCCTCTCAGGCGGTGACGACCGCCTCTCCGATGGCCGCCATCATATCCGGATTGCGCCGGGACAGAACCACGAAGCTCTCGATCTCGGCGCCCCGGTCGCGACGCAGCATCCCCCGCCGCACCGTCACCTCGCCGAACCCCGCCTCGGCTAGCAATGCCCGCAGATAGGGCTCGGAATGCGCATAGCGGCGGCTCTCGCGCAGAACCAGCGGCTCGGGCCCGTCATGCGCCTCGGTGGTGAAGGCGAAACTGCCCCCCGGCACCAGCGCCAGCGCCACCCAGCCGACGATCCGCTCGAGCGCGCCGAGATAGGAAAAGACATCGGCCGCCGTCACCAGATCCCACCGCTCGGCCGGCACCGGCAGCGCCGACAGATCGGCCTTCTCCAGCCGGTCATAGATCCCCTTCGCCCCGGCCTCGCGCAGCATCTCGGCCGAGATGTCCCACCCCTCGAGCCAGCCGGCGAGCGGACGCAGCTCGGCCCCCATCAGCCCGGTGCCGCAACCGAGATCCAGCACCCGACCGTGGCACCCGCCCAGCCCCGCCCGGATCAGCTGCGGCCCGCGATAGTCGAGCGTGCCGACCAAGGACGCGTCGAAATGGCTGGCATACTGATCGAACAGCGTCTCGACAAAGGCCGAGGGCATGGTCTCGGCCGCCGGTCGCGGGCGCAACAGGTCAAGCCGCAGCGCCGCCCCCATCACATCGGCCGGGTCTAGCCGCAGCGCCTCGGCAAAGGCCTCGGCCGCCCCCGGCAGATCGTGCTCGGCGCGGATCTCGCCCAGCCGATACCAGCCCGCTCCCCAACCCGGCGCAACCTCGAGCGCCTGAGCATAAAGATCGGCCGCCGCCGCCGCCTCGCCCGCGGTCAGCAGGCCCTCGGCATAGTCGGCGCGGCGATCGGCGATCAGATCGCCGGAAGAAAACTGGGGGGGGGGTCATCACAAGGCTCCTGAACACACGGGCAAGGGGTCAGGAACGGGGGGTTACGACAGGGGCTGACGCATGATCGACCTAGGCAGGGGACAGCGCCAGATGCAGCGCCGCGCGGCACCCGTCAAGCCCCCGCGCGCGCCCTCGTGATTTCGTGAAAAACCGCCCCCGGCTTCCAATTGCCGCAAATATCCCGGGGGGCGTGGCCGCAGGCCACGGGGGGCAGCGCCCCCCTGCCCGACCAAGACCGCAGGCCTCCGCCCGCCGTCTCAGCGCTCGGTCAGCTTCAGCTCGATGCGCCGGTTCTGCGCCCGCGCCGTCTCGCTCGTGCCACCGACCACCGGCTGATACTGGCCAAAGCCCGTCGCCGCCAGCCGCCGCGGCGGAAAGCCCAGATCGTCGATGAGGTAGCGCACCACCGACAGCGCCCGCGCCTGGCTCAGCTCCCAGTTGTCGCGAAATGCCCCCTGCCCAGACAGCGGCGTGTCATCGGTGAAGCCGTCGACCTCGAGGATCCAGGAGATCGTCGGAGGGATGTCCGAGGCCAGCTCGCGGAAGGTCTCGGCGACGCGGGCGATCTGCGCCTTGCCCTCGGGCGAGAGATCCGCCGAGCCGAGCTGGAACAGCACTTCCGAGGAAAAGACGAAACGGTCGCCGACGATGCGCACCCCCTCGCGGCCCTGCAAGAGCTGCGACATCCGCCCGAAGAACTCGGACCGATACTTCGCCAGATCCTGCGCCTCGGCCTCGGCCTTCTTGCGCGCCTCGGCCTCCAGCTCGGCGCGGCGCTTCTGCTCGGCCGCGGTCTGGGCAAGCGCCGCATTCAGCTGCGCCCCCAACGTCTCGACCTGCACTTTCGAGGCCGCATCGCGCGCCTGTGCGGCATCGAGCACCGATTGCAGCTCGCCAAGCTGATTGCGCAACGCCGCGATCTGCACGTTCAGCAGCGCCACCTTCTCGGCATTGCGGTCGCTGAGCTGGGTCTGATCGGCCAGCGCCTTCTCGGCCACCGCGCGCAGCGCCGCGGCCTTCTCGGCCTCGGTCATCTGCGTCGCCAGCTGCTGCTTCAGCTCCGCCTCGGAGGCCTGCGCCGCGGCCAGCAGGGTCAGCGTCTCGGCCGCCTTCTGCCGCTCGGCCTCGAGCGCAAGGGTCATCGCCGCGACCTCGTCGCCCGAGGATTTCAGCTTGGCCCGCAACTCCTCGATCGTCGCCTTGTCGAGCTTGAGCGCCGCGGCGCTGGCATCGGCATCGGCCTTCGCCGCATCGCGCGCGGCGATCAGGCTGGCCACCTGCGCCTCGAAATCGGTGATCTTCTGCCCCGCCGCATCCAGCTGCCCGGCCAGATCCTTCGCCCGCGCCCGCTCCAGCGACAGCGCCTGCGACAGGCCGTTCACCTGCTGGGTCAGCGCGGTCAGCTCGTTTTCCTTGCTGGTGATCGTGTCGCGCAACATCGACTGCATGATCATGAAGATCGACAGCACGAAGATCAGCACCATCAGCAGCGCACCCATGGCGTCGACGAAGCCCGGCCAGACATTGGTCGAGAACCGCGCGCCGCCGCGGCGGGGGAGCGCCATCTCAGCCCTCCTGCCCGCGCGGGCGGGTCAGGATCGCGCGGGTCAGCGCGGCGAAATCGTTGCGCAGCTCGGCCATGCTTTCCTGCCGGCCGGCCGACAGCTCCTCGAGCAGGCGCAAAAGCTGCAGGTCGATCGAGCGCAGCCGCATCCGCATCTCGGCATCGACCTCGCTGTCCTGCGCCGCAGCCGCCCGCTGCGTCAGCGCCTCGAGCGCGGTCACCAGCCGGTCCTGCCCGCCCGCCATCTTGGCGAGCGACGCGCTTTGCTCGGCGCGGGTCGACAGATCGGTGCCAAGGTTCTGCGCCAGCCCGGCGAAGGCGTCGGTCAGCTGCGCAAGCTGCGTCTCGGTCTGCCCGCGCGCGTGCTCAGAACGCACGAAAAGCGTCTGCAGCGCGTCCATCTGCTCGGCCATGTGGTCGAGGATCTCGACCACCGCCGAGGCCTCGCCATCGCCCTCGGCGGCGGCAAAGCTGAGCCGGGTGATCGAGGAGATCCATTCCTCGAGCTCGCGATAGAAGCGGTTCTGGCCATGCGTCACGAACAGCTCGAGCAGGCCGACGACCAGCGACCCGGCAAGGCCCAGCAGCGAGGAGGAGAACGCCGTGCCCATGCCGCCCAGCTGCGATTCAAGCCCCGTCATCAGCCGGTCGAAGACCGCCGTCGCGGTCTCGCCGGGCTGCGGGGCCAGCGCGCGGATGGTGTCGACCACCGCCGGCACGGTCGTTGCCAGCCCATAGAAGGTGCCCAGAAGACCGAGGAAGATCAGCAGGTTGGTCAGATAGCGCGTGATGTCGCGCGCCTCCTCGATCCGGGTGGCGACGGATTCGAGGATCGAGCGGCCGGCCGTGGTCGCGATCGAGCGGGTGGCGCCGCGGCTGCCCAGCAGCGCGGCCAGCGGCGCGAGCATCTGCGGCGCCTGCAGCTGCGGCCGGCCGGGGCGGTCGGCGGCAAAGCTCTCGATCCAGCTCACCGCCGCGACCAGCTGCGCCACCTGCCAGAAGCAGGTCAGGATGCCCAGCACGAAGACCGTACCGATCAGCCCGTTCAGCCAGGGGTTGGCGAGGAAGACCGGGAAGATCCGGGCATAGGCGAACCAGCCGCCCGCGCCGACCAGCGCAAGCGCCATCAGCATCAGCGTGACCTGCCGGACCGGCTGGGAAAAATGCGGCTCGGGCCGCCGGACAGGGGCGCGCATGGTCTGCCTCTCGCTTGTTCTTGGCGCGAGGATAGGCGGCGGCTGCGACAGTGCCAAGACTTAACCGGCGAGGTCGCGCACCCGTGCGGCAAGCGCCTCGAGTTCCGGGTCGGGAATGCCAAGCGCGCGCAAATGTTGAGCAGTGTTCCACAGATAGTCGCGGTTCGGCCCGCGCGCGCCCGCGGCTCGGGCGATGATCTGCGCCTGTTCCTCGGCGCCAAGCGCGCAATATTGCGGCCCGGCAGGGTCGATGACATAGGCCAGCACCGAGACCTGCTCGCCCTGCTCGCAGGTCACCGTCAGGCGCCGCTCGAGATAGGCGTCCGAGACCAGCTCGCGCGCCCGAATCGCGGCCAGAACCTCTTCGGCCTGCGCCTCGGGCACGCGCAGCGCAAGGCCGGTGCAGCTTGCCCCCTCGGCCGCATCGAGGGCCAGCACAAGCCCCGGCGCTGCACTGGTGCCGCGGAAATGGATCGAGCGCATGCAGAAGCTGCGCGCCCAGCCGTCAAGCCGTGCGCGGCGGCTCTCGGCGGGCGCGAAGCCCGGGTCCCAGATCAGCGAGCCATAGCCGAAGATCCATAACGTTTCGGTCATTGCGCTGGCCCTCCTGCGGGGGCGTGGTTACATGGGAGGCAGGTCTTTGGGAAGGGGGCAGCGATGCGCTGGCTCGGAGCGATCACGGCCCTTGCGGCCCTTGGCGCAGCGGCAAGCTGGGGCGGCGGCACGCTGCTCGCCCGGCAGGCGGCCGAGGGTTTTGCCCGGCTTGCAGCCGAGGGGCGCGGCGGCGCGGCCTCGGTCAGCGCCGCAGGCTTTCCGCTGCGCATCGGTGCCGCGGTGACGGCGCCCGCGCTTGATTTCCCCGAAGCGGGCGGACGCTGGCAGGCGCCCTCGGCCGAACTCGCCGCGCCACTCTGGGCGCCGCTCGACTGGCGCATCGCCGCGACCGCGCCGCAGGAACTGACCCTGGCCGGGCAGCGCTTCACCCTTGCCGCCACCGACAGCGTCGCGACGCTCGGCCTCGGGCTTGGCGCCGCACTGCCGCTGCGCCGCGCGACCCTCACCCTCGACGCGCCGCGGCTGAGCGTCGAGGGCGCCACCGCCCCCGCGCTGGCCGCTCAGGACGTGACCGCCACCGCGACGCGGGCCGAAGACGGGCGCTGGCAGATCGTCGCCGGAGCCACGGCGCTTGCCCTGCCAAAGGGTCTGAACGACAGCCTCGCCCCCGGTGCGGGCCTGCCCGACGTGATCGAGACGGTCACGGTCGATGCGACGGCAAGCCTCGACACCCCGCCCGCGCTGATGGCCGAGCGGATGCCCGAGCTGACCGCGCTCGATCTGAGCGACGCGCATCTTTCCTGGGGCGGGCGGGCGCTCGATGCCCGCGGCGCGCTCACCATCGACGCCGGAGGCCGGCCCGAGGGCACGATCACGCTGTCAACCCGGGACTGGGCCGCCTGGCTGAAGGTCGCGGTGGCGGCGGGGCTGGTCGAGGCGAAGCGGGTGCCGATGCTGACCACGCTCGGCGCCTATCTGGCGCAGCAGTCGACCGATGGCGCGGTCGAGCTGCCCCTCGCCTTCGCGCAGGGGCGGATGAGCCTCGGCCCGGTGCCGCTTGGCCGCGCACCGGTGCTGGTTCAGCGGCAGTAGGGCCCGCCGCGGTTCGCCGCGGTGTCGACGTGGATGTGATCCTGATGGAAGCGATCCGACTTCGGGCCGAGAACCGTGCCGAAGGGACCGCAGGCCGAGGCATGCACGGCCTTCAGCAGCCGCGCGTCCCTCTTCCAGCCGGCGAGCACGGTGATCGTCTGGCCATTGCGCAGCCGCAGCCCCGACAGGTCGACGGCATGGCCGCGGCCGTGCTCCGACACTTTCGCACCGCGCTGGTTGTTGCGCGGCCGGCACATGTAGGAGCCCGCAACCTCGAGCCGCGCAAGCCCGCCGCCGCGGTTGCCCACGGCCGGCAGGATGCCGCGGTCGATCCAGCGCTTGAAGGCCACCGCAGTGTTGCAATCAACCTGGATCGGCAACGACAGCGGAATCCCCGAGATCGCCGTGACCTCGACGCCGTCGGGCAGGCCGCAGCCCTGCACGCGCGAGGCAATGGGCGCGATCGGATGACCGGTCAGCCCCGGCACGCCGCACAGTGCGCCGCTGCGGCCGGGCGCGGCAAGACGCTTGGCCGGACCGGCCCCCGAGACCTGGATCAGCTGTTCGCGCGGGGCGGCGGCCGTCGGGGCACGTGCCACCGCGGGCTTCGGCAGCGGCCGCAAGGCGGCGAGCGCCAGCGAGGCGGTCTCGGGCTCGGCGGCAAGCGCCCCCGCGGCAAGGCTGGCCCCGGCGGCCGGTCCGGCCTCTGGCGCCAGAGCCGCCGGACGGGCCTGCGGCCGCACCGGCACGGCAGCCGTCAGCAGAAGCGGGGCGTCGGGCGCGGGGGCGGCATCGGCCGGGCGCGCCACGGGGCGGGGCGAGGCGCCCGGCGCCTCGGCATGGGCAAGCCCCGCGCTCAGGCTCGCGAGCAGCGCGACCAGTCCCGCCGCCCGCCGCATCACGCCTTCTTCTCCGGCACCGGCGCGCCACGGCCGAAGTCGGGGGCGGCGGTGTCCTGACCGGCCTCGATGATGCCGCGGCGGATCTCGCGGGTGCGGGTGAAATAGTCGAACAGCATGTCGCCGTCGCCCATCCGGATCGCCCGCTGGAGCATGAACAGCTCCTCGGTGAACCGGCCGAGGATGTCGAGCGTCGCCTCGCGGTTGGTCAGGAACACGTCGCGCCACATCGTCGGGTCCGAGGCCGCGATGCGGGTAAAGTCGCGAAAGCCCGAGGCGGAATACTTGATCACCTCTTCATGCGTCACCCGGCGCAGGTGATCGGCGACCCCCACCATGGTATAGGCGATGAGGTGCGGCGTGTGCGACACGACGGCCAGCACCAGATCGTGGCGATGCACGTCCATCTCGTCGACATTGGCGCCAAGACCGGTCAGGAAGCTGCGCAGCCGCGCAAGCGCCGCGGGGTCGGTCGCCTCGAGCGGCGTGAGCAGCCACCAGCGGTTGACGAAGAGCGTGGCAAAGCCCGAGCGCGGCCCCGAATGCTCGGTGCCGGCAAGCGGGTGGCCCGGGATGAAATGCACATGGCCCGGCAGATGCGGCGCCACCGCCTCGATCACCGCCTGCTTGACCGAGCCGACATCGGTGATGGTCGCGCCCTCGGCCAGATGCGGGGCGATCTCGGCCGCGATCGCGCCCATGGCACCGACCGGCACCGCCAGCACGACAAGGTCCGCGCCCTGCACCGCCTCGGCCGCGGTGTCGCAGACCCGGTCGACCAGACCGATCTCGCGCGCCGTCGCCCGCGTCTCGGCCGAGCGGGCATGGCCCACAATCTCGCCCGCAAGCCCCTTCGCCCGCATCGCATGCGCCATCGAGGAGGCGATCAGACCAAGGCCGATCAGCGCAACGCGCCTGTATTCCGTCATGCCGACGCACCCGCCTTGAACTGGCCGATCATATGCGCAACGCGCCGGCACGAGGGCTCGTCGCCCACGGTGATGCGCAGGCAGTTCGGCAGGCCATAGCCCGCGACGCGACGCACGATCAGCCCGTCCTTCTTCAGGAACTCGTCACAGGCCACGGCCTCGTCTTCCGAGCCGAAACGGGCGAGGATGAAGTTCGCGGTCGAGGTGTCCGACGGCACCCCCTTCTCGGCCAGTGCCTCGGCCAGCCAGCCGCGCAGCCGGGTGTTGTCGTCGCGGCAACGCGCGATCCAGTCCTGATCGCGCATCGCCGCCTCGGCGGTCTCGAGCTGCGCGGTCGACAGGTTGAACGGGTCGCGGATGCGGTTCAGCACGTCGACGATGTGGCGCGGGCCGTAGCCCCAGCCGATGCGCAGCCCGCCAAGCCCGTAGATCTTCGAGAAGGTGCGGGTCATGAACACGTTGGGCAGCCGCGTCGCCAGCTCCGCCCCGCCGTCATAGCCCTCGACATATTCGGCATAGGCGCCGTCGATGACCAGGATTGCCTGCTTCGGCAGCCCCGTGGCCAGACGCTCGAGCTCGGCCAGACCGATCATCGTGCCGGTCGGGTTGTTCGGGTTCGCCAGGAAGACGAGCTTCGTCTTCTTGCTGCAGGCCTTCAGCAGCGCGTCGACATCGGTGGTGCGCTCGCGCTCGGGCACCGCGACCGGGGTCGCCCCCGCGCCAAGCGCCGCGATCCGATACATCAGGAAGCCGTGTTCGGTGAACAGCACCTCGTCCTTCGGCCCGGCATAGGCATTGACGATCATCCGGATCAGCTCGTCCGAGCCGACGCCGCAGATGATCTGTGCCGGGTCGAGCCCGTGCACCTCGCCGATCGCCTGACGCAGCCCGGCATGGTCGGTCGAGGGATAGCGGTTGAGCTTGTGCACCGCGCGCGAGAAGGCCTCCTTCGCCTTGTCGGAGGGGCCGAACGGGTTCTCGTTCGAGCTCAGCTTGATCGCGTCGCTGAGCCCCGCGACATGCGCGGCGCCGCCCTCGTAGAGGGCGATGTCGAGAATGCCGGGCTTCGGGCGGATCAGATCGTTCATGGCGGGGTTCCTTGCTCTCGCCGCCGTATTAGCCGCGGGCGCCGCACATGGGAAGGGCTACTTGCGTCGCAGCCCGCCCGCCGCGCCCCTGCGGGCGCGCAAAAGGTAAGGGCCGCCCCGAAGGACGGCCCCGCAAGATCGGCGAAGACTGAAGGATCAGTTCTTCGCGTAGAATTCGACGACCAGGTTCGGTTCCATCTGCACCGGGTAGGGCACGTCGCCCAGAGCCGGGGTGCGAACGAAGGTCGCGGTCATCTTGTTGTGGTCGACTTCCAGGTAATCCGGAACGTCACGCTCGCCCGACTGCACGGCTTCGAGCACCAGCGCGAGCTGACGCGACTTGTCGCGAACCGCGATCACGTCGCCTTCCTTCACACGGTAGGAGGCGATGTTGACACGCTTGCCGTTCACGGTCACGTGGCCGTGGTTGACGAACTGACGGGCGGCGAAGACGGTCGGCACGAACTTGGCGCGGTAGACGACCGCGTCCAGACGGCGCTCGAGCAGGCCGATCAGGTTTTCGCCGGTGTCGCCCTTGACGCGTTCGGCTTCACCGTAGATGCGGCGGAACTGCTTCTCGGTCAGGTCGCCATAGTAGCCCTTGAGCTTCTGCTTGGCGCGCAGCTGGGTGCCGAAGTCCGACAGCTTGCCCTTGCGGCGCTGGCCGTGCTGGCCCGGGCCGTATTCGCGCTTGTTCAGCGGCGACTTGGCGCGGCCCCAGATGTTCTCGCCCATGCGGCGATCGATTTTGTACTTGGCAGACGTGCGTTTGGTCACGGCTGATCTCCTTCATGTGTTCCGAAGGGCGTTGTCCTCCTCCCTCGGCCCCATCCGCGAGGCCTCAGGCGACAGGTTTCCCCTTGCGGGGTCCACCAACACCAATGAAATCCGGAAGACCGCGGCCATCCGGACTGGCGGGGCTTATACAGCCCGCCCGACCGGAGTCAATGCCCGAATGCCCTGCCCCCTCGCCCGGCGTTCTCCTTGCCGAAAATACCTCGGGGGTGACGGCGCCCGCGGCGCCGGAGGGGGCAGCGCCCCCAGCCCGGCCTGCCCTCAGGCAGCCAGATCGTGGCGCAGGATCGCCGCCTCGGACCCGCTCAGCGCGCGCCGCGCGAAGGTGCCATAGCGCAGCGGATCGGTGGCGATCTCGGGCAGCAGCGCCAGCAGCCCCGCCCGCTGCGGCTCGGAAATCATCTCGAGCGCGGTCGAGGCCGGGTGGAAGCTCTCGCTCTCCATGCCGTTCGCACGGATCACCTGATGGCGCGCGAAGAGCAGATGGATGTAGTGCAGCCCCGCCAGACCCTGCTCGACCCGCACCGCACCGCCGTCGACCAGGTCGCAGGCCTGCACCAGCACCTCGGGCTCGTTGAACAGCATCCGCGCCTGCGGGCCGCGGATCAGCATCCGGTGCTGCGGCGAGACGATCAGGTCGCCCGTCGGCCGGCCGATGCCGAAGGCGCCGGCGCGGATCCGCACCGGGCGCAGATGCGGCAGCGCATGCAGCCGCGCCCCGGTCATCCGCCGCGAGCCCATCCACAGCAGTTCCTGCGCGCCGTCGTCGCGGGTCAGCACCCGGTCCCCCGGGCGCAGCGACTCGACCGGGCGCATGCCGCCCGGCGTGTCGATCAGCGTGCCCGGCGTGAAGCAGATCACCCCCGGCGGCGGCAACCGCACCGGCTCGGCCCGGGTATCGAGCCCGAGCTCGACGACCCACAGATCGGCGCCGCGCGGCGGCACCCCGCCCGAGAACATCAGAAGCCGCACGCCCCCCGCCGCCTCGACCAGCGTCACCACCCAGGCGGCATGGCCATCGGTCACGGTGAAGCTCTGGTCGGGAAGCTCGGGCAGCGCCACCCGCAGCGGGTCGTCGGGCAGTGGCGTCTCCTCGGGGGCCGCGCCCAGCAGCCGACGCACCATCTTCGCCGCGCGCCGCCGCACCGCGGCCTCGCCCTCGGCGCCGCTCAGCACCAAAAGCCCGCGCGGACCATCGACGCAGACCGCCTCGCCGCCCCAGCGCCAGCAGCTGCCGATCGCCAAAGCGGACGCCGGCGCGCCAGCCACGCCGTCGATCTCCGTCTGTGCCCATGAAATGACAAACGTGCCCTGATAGCCCGTTTTCATTGCCTGTATGTCCCGCGCTCGTTCTTATGGACCTTTTGGCCCTTGATTGGGGACCACGCTAACATGGGCGAATCTTCTTGGGAATCCCCCTTGGCAACGATTGTGGCAGCGTGCCGCAGGCGCCCCCCCCCCCGCGTCAGAAGTTGACGCGCGCGCGCAGACTGCCCAGCACCTGCCCCTCGGGCTGGCCCTCGAATTCCTTCGACAGCCAGGTCACGCCGTAGAACAGCCCGAAGGTCCCGGACCGCAGGCTGACGCCTGCACGCAAACGGGTACGGGTGCCCTCGAAGTCGACCCCGTCTTCCGAGGGGAAATAGCTGCTGTCGAAGACATGGGCGACATCGGCGCCCAGAACGAGACTCGGGACCAGCGGCTCGGACCGGCCCGAGATACCGACATAGCGCTGCCCGGTGATCTCATCGCGCAGCCACAGCGCGCCCTGTTCGCGCATGCCAAAGGCAAGGTCGACGCCCGCGCGCACCAGCGTCTCGTCGCCCGCCCGCGCCTCGACGAAGGGCCGCGCGTCGAGCCCACCGAAGGAGAAGCTGCGGCCAAGCTCGCCGTCGATCACCGGATAGAGATGGTCCCCGAGCTGATCCTTCGCCGCCTTCGGTGCCGGCGCCGAGAAGATCCGGTGCACGGATTCGTGGAAATGCGAGACGCCGGTCGAGGGGCCGACGGCAACAAGGCCGAAGCCGAGCCCCGCCTCGACCTTCGGCGCCAGCTCGAACTGGGTTTTCGCGGCGAAATGCAGCACGCCCGCATAACGACGATCCCCGGCCGGCGGATTGCGCAGCTTCGACGGCGCGACGATCGAGGCGCCAAAGCGGTATTCCATGATCTCGAACGGCCGCGACGGCAGCGCCCCGTCCCAGCTCACGCCGCGCACCACCGAGATGTTGTAACTGCCGGTCTGCCAGCGGTCCTTGCCATCGCCCAGATAGTCGTTGTTGAAGAACCGCCCCAGGCCGAGCGTCGAGCGCCCGGACAAGTCGATCTCGGCCCGGGCCACGGCGGGCGCGAGCAGCGCAGCAAGAAGGAGCAGGCCGCGCAGGGCGGCCTTCGGGCGGTTCGTCATCGTGTCTGTCCTGCTCTGACGCCCGCACTTGGCCGGCGGGCTTGGTGATGGGCAAAAGGTCTTAAAGCTTCCTTCACCTAGAATCTGGCCAAAATGCGGACGGACCCGTATTTTTTCATGCCCCCGCGCCCCCTTTGCGCAGACGCAAGTGATGCGCAACTGCCGGCTGCAGGCGATGCAGCGACGCATCACCCGCAGCCCCCGGCCCGATGCGACCGCAAACCTTCCCCGGCCGCCCCCAGAATGAAAATTTCTTTCCCATAAATTTCAATGAGATGCGATTTTATTGCGGCCATCTGAAATTCTGGAATGCTTCTTGCATCTTGCTTCGGTGAACCGCGCACCCCTGACCGGAGCCTGAGCCGATGACGCAAGAAACCCTCGCCGAAGCGCCCTATCTGGACGTTGCCGACCCCACCTTCTCGATCCGCTCGCAGGCGGTCCTCGAGGCCCGCGAGGCGAGCTGGTATGCCCGCACCAACTACGGCATCGCGGTGCTGCGCTATGATGACGTGATGAAGCTGCTGCGCCATCCGAAGCTGCGCCAGGGCTCCTATCGCTGGCCCGAGCTGAGCGGTGTGCACGGCGGCCTCTTCGCCCGCTGGTGGGGCGCGATGCTGCTGTCGCAGGAGGGCGAGACCCATTCGCGCCTGCGCCGGATGGCCAACCCCGCCTTCTCGCCCAAGCTCATCACCGAGCTGCGGCCGAAGTTCCAGGCGCTCGCCAACAAGCTGATCGACGGCTTCGCCGCGAAGGGCGAATGCGACTTCATCGCCGAGTTCACCGAACCCTATGCCACCGGCGTCATCTGCGACCTGCTCGGCCTGCCCTTCGAGACCTGGCGCGAGCTTGCCGACATCGCCGCCGAGATGGGCCTCGCGCTTGGCGTGACCTTCAAGCAGGACCTCGCCACGGTCGAGGCGGCGACCGCGCGGCTACTGAAATACGCCGAGGATCTGGTGGCGCTGAAGCGCGCCAATCCGTCCGACGATTTCGTCGGCATGCTGGTGCAGGCGAATGCCGACAAGTCGCAGCTCTCGGATCAGGAGCTGCTCGACATGATCGTGCTGGCAATCTTCGGCGGCATCGACACCACCCGCAACCAGCTCGGTCTGGCGATGGCGACCTTCATCGAGCACCCCGAGCAATGGGCGCTTCTGGCCGAACAGCCCGATCTGGCCCGCGCCGCGGTCGAGGAGGTGATGCGCGTGCGCCCGACGGTGACCTGGGTCACCCGCGAGGCGACCGAGGACTTCACCTACAACGACCTGCCGATCAAGGCCGGCACCACGATCCACCTGTTCTCGCAATCGGCGACTTCGGACCCGGCGGTCTTCCCCGAACCCGGCTTCGACATCACCGCCGAGCGCAAGCCGCATTTCGGCTTTGGCGGCGGCGCGCACCATTGCCTGGGCCATTTCATCGCCCGCGGCGACATGACCGAGGCGCTGAAGCTGCTTGCCCAGCGGCTGAAGAACCCGCGCTTCAACGGCGAGGTGAAATGGCTGGCCGACAGCGGCAACACCGGCGCCATCACCCTGCCGATCGCCTTCGATCCGGCCTGATCCAGGCCACCCAGACCCCATCAGACACAGGGAAGCGAAAATGAAAGTTGATGTCGACATGTCGATCTGCCTGCTGCACGGCCAATGCGTGATCGCCGCGCCTCAGGTGTTCTCCTTCGACGACGACGGCGGGCTCGTCTGGGTCGCCGAAGTGGACGAGGCGCAGCGCGCCGATGTCGAAGCCGCCGCCGACGCCTGCCCCGAGCAGGCGATCCTTCTCGGCTGACGCCATGACCGCGCCGCGCATCACCATCGTCGGGGCTTCGCTTGCGGGCCTGCGCACGGCAGAGGCGGTTCACGCCGCCCTGCCCGCGGCGCGGATCACCCTTGTGGGCGACGAGCCGCTTGCCCCCTACAACCGCCCGCCGCTGTCGAAGGAGGCGGCCGAGACGCTCGCCCGCGACACCACGGCGCGCGAGGCGGTGTTCGGCAAGCTGCTGCTGCGCTCGAAGCTTTCGCCCGCAGCGCTGAGCCTGCGTCTCGGGTCGGGCGCGGTGGCGCTCGAACCGGGCGGCGTGCGGCTCGCCGATGGTGCGCTGGTGCCGGGCGAGCGGGTGATCGCAGCGACCGGGCTGCGCCCGCGCCGCCTGCCCCTTCCGGGCGCCGAAGCCCGCCGCCACGTGCTGCGCAGCTTCGACGACCTCGTCCGCCTGGCCCCGAGCCTGCGCCCCGGCGCGCGGATGGTGGTGATCGGCGGCGGCTTCATCGGCTGCGAGATCGCCGCGACCGGCCGCAAGCTCGGTCTCGAGGCGACGATCGTCGAGCCGTCGCCGCAACCGATGCTGCGCGCCCTCGGCCCGCGCGTCGCCGCGGCGATGGCGGCGCTGCACCGCGCCCATGGCGTCGTGCTGCTCACCGGCCGTTCGGTCGCGGGCTTCTCGGACGAGGGCGTGATCCTCGACGACGGTCAGGCGCTTGCCGCCGAGGTGATCGTCGAGGCGCTCGGCTCGCACCCGAATGTCGAATGGCTTGCCGGATCGGGCGCCGATCTGCGCGACGGCGTGCTGGTCGACGACCGGATGGTCGCCCCCGGCGCCGAAGGGCTGATGGCCGTGGGCGACGTCGCCCGCTTCGTCAACCCGCTCTTCGGCCCCGAGGCGCGCCGCACCGAGCATTGGTGCGTGCCCGGCCAGACCGCGAAACGGGTGGGCGAGACGCTGGCCGCCGAGGCCGCGGGCACCGCGCTTGCCACCCGCTTCGCACCGATGCCCTCGTTCTGGTCGGACCAGCACGGGATGCGGCTGCAGGCCTTCGGCGCGCCCTCTCTCGCCGACGCCTGCCGGGTGCTGGAAGGCGAGCTGTCGCTTGTCGGCCGCGCGCCGGTGATCGTCGAATACCTGCGCGGGGGCGAGCCGGTCGGCGTGCTCGGCCTCGGCGCGAACCCTGCCGCCCTCGCAAAGGCCCGCGCCCGTCTTGACGCGGCGCTGACCGAAACGCTTACCGCCTGAGGCCCCGATGACCCACGCCCTGACCGCCGCCCTTGACGCCCTGAATGCCGAGATCGTCCATGTCGGCCAGTTCGACTATGCCTCGGTGTTCCGCGAACGCCGGCTGCGCCGCCCGCAATTCCTCGACTGGGCGACGGACGCGCGCTTTGCCAACGTCCTCGCCTATTGGGACAGCGCCGACAACCTCTATGGCGGCGATGCCTTCTACACCGAGACGGTGGAGATCGACCCGAGTTCGATGCGCCGCAACCCGTCCGAACCCGGCGCCGTCACGGTGATCGCCGAGCTCTCGGGTGCCGCGAAGGAGCTGATGCCGCGCGAGGTGCTGCGCCGGCAGATCGACCGCGCCGCCGCCATGGGCTTCACCGTCGACGCGGCCTTCGAATTCGAGGTGATCGTGCTCGACGAGACCGACACCTCGGTGCGCGAGAAGGGCTTCGCCGGCCTTGCGAAATTCGCCCCCGACAACAAGTGCTGGTCGGGCGCCACGGCAAACACCCATGCCGCGTTCATCGCCGGGATGGAGGCCGAGATCCTCGGCCATGACGTCGCGCTCTACGGTCTGGGCGTCGAGCTCGGGCCGGGCTGCCTCGAGGCGACGCTCGGCGCGACCGAGGGGCTGCGCGCGGCCGATGACGCCGCCTTCTTCCGCATGGCGGCGCGGTCCTATGCCCGCAAGATGGGCAAGACGGCGAGCTTCATGCCCTATCTCGGCGCGGACTACCCCGGCATCGGCGGGCATTGCACCGTCTCGCTGCGCGACAAGGCCACCGGCAAGAACCTGTTCTCGGACCCCGAGGCGAAGACCTCGGCGCTTGCGGGCTCGTTCATCGCCGGCATGATGCAGATCGTGCCGCAGGCCTTCGCGATGTGCACCTCGACGGTGAACGCCTATCGCCGGCTTGCGCCGGGCAGCTGGGCGCCGAAATCGCTGACCTGGGCCGAATACCCGTTCACCGTTGCGGTGCGCTCGGCCCCCCATGCGGGCGACCGCGCGCGACTCGAATTCCGGGTGCCGCCGGCCGACTGCAACCCCTATCTCACGCTTGCGCTGATGCTGGGCGCGGGGCTCGACGGGATCGAGCGGCAGCTTGCCACCCCCGCCCCCGCCACCGCCACGCATCCCGATGTCGTGCCCGAGGGCGCCCAACGCTTTCCGCGCGACCTTGCCGAGGCGGCCGACCGCCTCGACGCCTCGGCCGATGCCGCGCGCCTCTTCGGGCAGGCCTTCTGCCAGAATTTCGCGGCTGCCTGCCGCGCCGAATACGCCAGCCTCGCGAAAGCGGTCAGCGCCGAAGAACGCGCCCGCTATCTCGAAGGCTGAGTGGTCAGAACAACAGGGAGACGACCATGACCACCACCGACACCGACTATCACCGCGAGATCGAGGCGCCCGGCCGTGCCGCGCTCGTCGAGCGCGTGCGCCGCAAGATCGACGCGCTTGGCGTCGATTACATCTACTACCAATACATCTCGATCACCGGCCGCGTGATGGGCAAGGCCGCCCCGGCGCGGCACTGGGAGACCCAGGCGCGCAAGGGCGTGCAGACCTGGATGGGCGGCGTCGCCGACGTCACCCCGAACTTCAAGGGCAACCTGATCGGCTTCGACAGCAACGCGATGGAATGCATCGCGCTGCCCGATCCCGACACCTTCTGCCAGCTGCCCTGGGACAAGCGCGTCGCCCGCGTCTTCTGCACGCTCTACTACAGCCTCGAGGACCCGAATTTCCCCGGCCAGCATTACGAATACGACACCCGCGGCAACCTCAAGCGCTTCGACCGCGAGTTCCGCGAGGCGCATAACGGCCTCACGCTGCGGGTCGGCCTCGAGCCCGAGATGCTGTGGCTCAAGCCGAAGGACGGCGAGGTCCGCCCCTACGAGGGCATCACCGAGGCCTATGCCTATCACATCGGCCAGTTCGAGAGCGCCCGCAACATCTGGATGCAGGTCTCGGATTACGCCCGCGCCATGGGCCTCGACATGATCCAGGGCGATTGCGAGGACGCGCCCGGCCAGATCGAGCTGAACTACCAGTTCGACGACGCGCTGCCGACCTGCGACCGGATGACCACCTACCGGCAGATCTGCGCCGAGGTGGCGCGGCAGAACGGGCTCATTGCCTGTTTCATGGCGAAACCCTTCATGGGCTATGCCGCGAACGGTTGTCACCACAACTGCTCGGTCTGGACCGGCGGCTCGCGCGAGTTGCAACAGCTGATCCCGGGCGAGCTGCCGGGCATGGAAGAGCTGTGGCACTACTCAAAAGGCGGGGTGAACGAGTTCGAGAACACCGACGGCGGCTGGCTGCCGACGGAGCTGGGCCACCACATCCTCGGCGGCTCGCTCAAGCACATCGACGCGCTCACCTGCCTCGGCGCCTCGACGGTGAACTCCTATCGTCGCTTCAACGACTTCGGCCTCTGGGCGCCGATCGGCGCGAACTGGGGTCTGCAGAACCGCTCCTGCACGATCCGCATCTCGTCGCCCGACCGCTTCGAGTTCCGCGCCGTCGACAGCATGGTGAACCCGCATCTCTTCTGCGGCGCGCTGCTGAAGGCGATGGACGACGGCATCCGCAACAATATCGACCCGGGCGCCCCCGAATCGCGCAACGTCACCGAGGTCTGGCAGTCGGGAGAGCCGGTGAAACTCATCCCTCTCAATCTGCGCGATGCACTGACCGCTTTGGAAAAGGACGAGGTCATCCGTTCGGCACTTCCCGGCCGGCTCTACGACGTCTTCGACGAATACAAGCAGGATGAGTGGACGCGCTTCCTGCGAGAGGTCACCAATTGGGATGTGGAACGCTACTTGCACTGCGTGCCCTGACGCGGTGCCGACCGGGGGAGATCACCTGATGGGAGCACGGGAACCGCAAGGTTCGATGCTGGAAGACTGGCTCGCGCGCGACGGGACGATCCTGCGCGCGAGCCCGGCACAGGACACCGCGCTCGGGCTTGCCCCGGGCGCGGCCGCAGGCCGTCCGTGGTCGCTGATCTATCCGCTCGCCGCGCGCGAGCGGCTGGAGACGCTGTTTGCCCTCACCGGCCCCTGGCCGCAGGTGCTGGCGCTCGAGCTGCGCTGTGCCGGCGCGGCGCTGCTGCCGGTGACGGCGGTGATCGAGCGGGTCGAGGACCCGCTCGCGGGCCCCTGCCTGCGGCTCTTCAAATGGCCGCGCGGCGGGATGATCGACGCGGTCGAGCGGCTGGCCGAGGAGAACGAGGTGATCGCCTCGATCCTCGCCACCTCGGACGATGCGGGCTGGTGCATGGAATGGGCCGAGCCCGTCGACCTGTCCGCGCCCGAGCAGGAGACGATCCGGCAGGTCTTCGAGAACGGCCCGCGCTGGCGCTTTTGCAACGACGCGATGGCACGGCTCTACCGCACCCCGCCCGGGCGCGATTTCAACGAATTGCCGGTGCACGAGACCTTCCCGCGCACGCCGGAAAACGAGGATTTCGTCCGCCGTCTGGTGCGCGCAAGTTTCGACGTCACCGCCTCGCCCTCGCACGATCTGCGCTATGACGGGGTCTGGATCGAGGTCGAGAACGACGTGCGCGGCCATATCCGCGGCAACCGGCTGACCCGGATGTGGGGCACGGTGCGCGACGTCTCGAAACACGCCCGCCGCGCCGCGGTGCTGCGCGACGAGATCGAGGCGCTCGAGGCGGTGCTGACGGCGCTGCCCGATGCGGTGCTGGTGATCGACCGCGCCGGGCACCTGCTGCGCACGAACCTTGCGGCGGAAGAACTGCTGTCGCTCGCGACCGATGCCTATGCGACGCGCGAGCTGGGCGATTACATCGAGCTGCCCCTGCCGCTCGAGGCGCTGTTCGAGGCCGCGGCGGGCCGGCTGCCAGGTCATCCCGACCGGACCTGGACGGTGGAGCCGCTGCGCTCGGAAACCGGGGTGCGGGCCGAGATGCAGGCCCGGCCGCTGCGCCTGCGCGAGACCGAGTGTCTGGTGCTCAGCCTGCGGCTGAAGCGCGGCCCGGCGCTCGCGGGTGCCCCCGCGGGCCGCATCGCCCGCTTCCGGGCGGAGCGCTGAGGGATGGGAGGTGACGCGATGACCAGCCACACCGACCCGCAGCGCCCCGCGCTCGAGACCGCGCTCGATGCGCTGCCCGACGGGCTGATCGTGCTCGACGCCGCGGGCGCCGTCACCCACCTGAACCGCGAGGCGGCGATGATCGGCGGGCTCGACGCCACGACCGCGCCGGGCCAGACGCTGGCCCGGCTCGGTGCCGGCTCGGCGCTGAACTGGCTGCCGGTCGAGGAGATGATCGAGGCCGGGCGCACCGGCTCGGTGATGCTGCGCGGCGACACGGTGGGGGCGGTTCTTGTCACCCTGCGCCGGATCGCGACCGGCGGCCATGTGCTGACCCTGCGCGATCTGGCGGTGCTCGACCACGCCCGCCGCCAGGCTGCGGGCCAGCGCGACGCCGCGCCCTTCCCGACCACCGCCGAGCGCCGCTTGCGCCCCGACTTCGCGCGCCAGCGCCACCTGTCGCCCTGGCTCGACCGGATGATGTCGCGCGGCGAGCGGGCACTTTTGCAGGGCGCGCGGGTCATCATCACCGGCGAGTCGGGCGTCGGCAAGACCGAGATCGCGCGCCACCTGCACGCCTTCGTGTCGAACGCCACCGACCCGTTCATCGCGGTCAACTGCGCCGCGATCCCCGAGACGCTGTTCGAAAGCGAGCTCTTCGGCTACGAGAAGGGCGCCTTCACCGGCGCCTCGACCGAGGGCAAGAAGGGCCTGATCGAGATGGCCGAGGGCGGCACGCTGTTCCTCGACGAGATCGGCGAGATCCCCCTGCCGCTGCAGGCCAAGCTGCTGACCTTCCTCGAGGACGGGATGGTGATGCGGATCGGCGGCACCCGGCCGCGGCGGGTCAGCGTGCGGGTGATCTCGGCCACCAACCGCGACCTGCTCGCCATGGCCGAGGAGCGCCGCTTCCGCCTCGACCTCTATTACCGGCTGGCGGTGGTCAACATGCCGATCAAGCCGCTGCGCGAGGTGCCCGAGCTGCTCGACCATCTGATCGAGCGCTTTCTCACCGCGATCAACCAGCGCCGCTCGCAGCCGCTCGACCTCAGCGAGGATCTGTGCGCGCGGCTGCGCGCCTATCAGTATCCCGGCAACATCCGCGAGCTGTGGAACCTGATGCAGCAGATCTCGGTGCTCGGCGACGATATCGACGAGCTGCCGCGGCGATTGATGGCCATCGACCTCGATGTCGGGCCTGTCCGGGCCCCGGCGACGGCACCGGCCGTCGCCGGGGCGGAAGACCGGCCCGAGGGCCTGCCGCTGCGCGAGGCGCTCGCGGAATACGAATTGCGGATCATCGAAGAGGCGATCCGCATCCACGGCAGCAAGCGCAAGGCCGCTGCCGCTCTGGGTGTCGATATCGGCACCATCTCGCGAAAGACCCGAAAAGAGCCGTGAACGGCCGTTCAACCAACAGTGGAGACACGAAATGACCCGGAAGATCCTGCTCGGTGCGCTTGGCGCCCTCGCCCTGACCACCGCCGCCCCGGCGCTTGCCGAAGGCACGCTCAACGTGCTGACCTGGGAAGGCTATGCCGACCCCTCCTTCATCTCGAAGTTCGAGGAAGAGTCGGGCTGCAAGGTGAACGCGACCTATGTCGGTTCGAACGACGACTTCGCGCCCAAGCTGATGTCGGGCGGTGGCGTCTATGACCTGATCACCCCCTCGATCGACACCACCAAGCTGATGATCGACCTCGACTTCGTCGAGCCGCTCGACACCGCGAAGATCAGCGAGTGGAACAACATCTACAAGAAATTCCGCGACCTCGACGGGATCCAGAAGGACGGCGAATATTACGGCATGCCCTATGTCTGGGGCGCGATCGCCTTCATGTATCGCGACGATGCCTTCACCACGCCGCCGACCTCGATCGCGGACCTGTGGAACCCCGCGCTGAAGGGCAAGGTCGCGCTGTGGGACGACAAGTCCTCAATCTATGTCGCGGCGCGGCTGAACGGCGACATGGACATCTACAACCTGACCGACGAGCAGATCGCCGCCGCGCAGAAGAAGCTGCTCGAGCAGAAACCGCTGATCCGCAAGTACTGGGCCACCGCGGGCGAGCTCGTCGACCTCTACAAAGCCGGCGAAGTGGTGATCTCGAACACCTGGGCGGGCTACCAGTCGGGGCTGCTGAAGGCCGAGGGCATCAAGGTCACCGAGTTCATCCCGAAGGAAGGCGCCGAGGGCTGGATGGACAGCTGGATGGTGGTCAAGGGCACGCCGAACAAGGAATGCGCCTACAAGTTCCTGAACATGCAGCTGTCGCCGCTCGGCCAGTGCGGTGTCGCCAACATCAACGGCTATTCGGTGACCAACCCGGTCTCGGCCAAGGCCTGCATGACGCCCGAGCAGTACAAGGACCTGCATCAGGACGACCCGGCCTATCTCGACAGCCTGATGGTCTGGCAGCCGCTCGGTGACCGCTTCGAGGCCTACACCAACGCCTGGAACGCCGTGAAGGCGCAATGACGACCCGCCCGATCCGGGGTGCCGCACGGCATCCCGGGCCGGGCCACCAATCAAAAGGCGCCGGGTTTTCGGGGGAGGAGAGCCCGGGCGCCACGTTTCAGGGAAAGGCGACATGGCCGCAATCATCGAACTGGAGAACATCTCCAAGCACTACAGCCCGACGATCATCGGCGTGGACAATGTCTCGCTGACGGTCGAGGACGGCGAATTCGTCACGCTGCTCGGCCCCTCGGGCTGCGGGAAATCCACGCTCCTGCGGATGATCGGCGGCTTCGAGACGCCCACCGCCGGCTCCATCCGCCTCGCCGACAAGGACGTCACCTGGGACCCGCCCTACAAGCGCGAGGTCAACATGGTGTTCCAGGACTATGCCCTCTTCCCGCACATGACCGTGGGCGAGAACGTCGGCTACGGGCTCAAGGTCAAGGGCCTCGGCCGGCTCGAGATCGAGACCAAGGTGCATGATGCGCTGAAGCTCGTCGGCCTCTTCGACAAGGTCAAGCTGCGGCCCCAGCAGCTCTCGGGCGGCCAGCGCCAGCGCATCGCCCTTGCCCGCGCCATCGTGCGCGAACCGAAGGTGCTGCTGCTCGACGAACCGCTCTCGGCGCTTGACGCGAAACTCCGCGAGCAGATGCAGATCGAGATGAAGCACCTGCACGAGAAGGTCGGCATCACCTTCGTCATGGTCACCCACGACCAGACCGAGGCGCTGGTGATGTCCGACCGCGTCGTGGTGATGGAGAAGGGCCGCATCGCCCAGCAGGGCCGCCCGCAGGAGCTTTATGACCACCCCGCCTCGCCCTATGTCGCGAATTTCATCGGCACCACCAACTTCCTGCCCGGCCGCGTCATCCGCTGTGCGGGCGAGCGCGCCGAGATCGAGATCGGCGGCGGCCGGCTGAGCGCGATCGTCGATGCGCCGCTGGTCGCGGGCAGCACCGTCACCGCCGGCTGCCGCCCCGAGAAGGTGCGCCTGCTCGCCGAGGGCGAGACCGCCGAGAACGTGCTCGAGGGCCGGGTCGCCGAGGTGATCTATTACGGGCTCGGGCTGCGGCTTGCGGTCGAGCTCGCGGACGGCAGCCGCGTCTATACCGACAGCCTGCTTCCCGACCGCCTCGCGCTCAGCGCCGTGCCGCCGCTCGGACAAAGCCTGCGTCTCGCCGTCGAGCCGCACAACGTCTTCGTCTTCGAGGGGGAGGTCACGCCGTGAGCCACGCCCGCCGCAACCTCTCGGGGGGCATGGTGCTGGGCATTCCGCTGCTCTGGATCGCCCTCTTCATGCTGCTCCCCTACGGGATCATCGTCACCTTCTCGTTCTGGGTGAAGAAATACCCGACCTTCGTGCCGGCCTTCCAGTTCGGCAATTACGTCACCCTCTTCACCGACCCGCAATATGTGCTGGTGCTGCTGCGCACGCTGAAGATCTCGGTGCTGGTCTCGGTGGCCTCGCTGCTGCTCGCCTATCCCTTCGCCTATTGGCTGGTGTTCCGCTGCCGCTCGGCCAAGCTGCGCACCTGGCTCTACATGGCGGTGATCGCGCCGCTTTGGGTCAGCTATCTGCTGCGCGCCTATGTCTGGAAGACGATCCTCGGCACCGAGGGGGTGCTGAACTCGTTCCTGAAATCGATCGGCCTGATCGACGAGCCCTCCTCGATCTTCCTCTACAACCAGTTCGCGATGGTGGTGACGCTGACCTATATCTTCATCCCATTCATGGTGATGCCGATCTATACCGCGCTCGAGAAGATCCCCGCGAACCTGACCGAGGCGGCGGCGGATCTGGGCATGGGGCCGTGGCGCAGCTTCTGGACGGTGACGCTGCCGCTCTCGGCACCGGGCATCGCGGCGGGGGCGACGCTCACCTTCTGCCTGTCGTTCGGCGACTTCATCGCGCCCTTCCTGGTGGGCGGGCCGGACGGCAACCTGATCGCCAACGTCATCGCCACGCAATTCGGCGCCGCACTGAACTGGCCGCTCGGCTCCGCGCTCGCCATCGTGATGCTGGTCGTCGTGCTGACCATCGTCTCGCTCAGCGACCGGATGGAGCGCAAGGGCGCCACGGGAGGGATCTGACATGGCACAATCACCGAACCGCGCCCCGGGCCTCGTCTCGCGCTATGGCGCCGACACCGCCTTCATGACCTTCGTCGCGGCGCTGATGGCGTTCCTCTACATCCCGATCTGGGTGCTGATCGCCTTCTCGTTCAACGACTCGCGCTCGCTGACCTGGCCGCTGTCGGGCTTCACCCTCGACTGGTACGTCAAGCTTGCCTCGAACGGCGACCTGCTCGCCGCGATCCGCAACAGCTTCTACGTGGCGACCGGGGCGACGATCCTGACGCTCTGCGTCGGCGTGCCCGCGGCACTCGCGCTGCACAAGGTCAGCTTCCCCGGCAAGACCGTGTTCCGCCGCCTGATCCTGCTGCCGATCACCCTGCCCGGCATCGTCACCGGCATCTCGATGCTGAACATGTTCAAGCTGATCGGCTTCCCGCTCAGCCTGGAAACGGTGATCCTCGGCCATGCCACGGCGCTTCTGGGCGTCGTCGTGACCCAGGTCTATGCAAGGCTACAGCGGCTGCCGAAATCGCTCGAGGAGGCGGCCTTCGATCTCGGCGCCTCGCCCTGGCGCAGCTTCGTCGACATCACGCTCCCCAACATCCGCACCGCCATCGTCGGCGCCGGCATGCTGAGCTTCGTGCTCAGCTTCGACGAGATCCCGGTCACCTTCTTCCTGACCGGCCGAGACAACACCTTGCCGATGTACATCTATTCCACCCTGCGCCGCGGCGTGACCCCAGAGATCAACGCCGTCGGCACCATCATCGTCCTGCTCTCGCTCGTCCTCATCGTCGCATCCGTCGTCGCAACACGAGAAACAAAACAGAAATGACAGGAGGTTCCCCCATGACCCTGACGCTGAAAGACTGGCAGGCGCGCGCCGCCGCGCTGAAACCCGACACCCGCCTGTTCATCGACGGCACCTTCGTCGATGCCGCGAAGGGCGGCAAGTTCGAGACCGTGAACCCCGCCACCGGCGAGGTCGTGGCCGAGCTCGCCCGCGGCACCGCCGAGGATGTCGACCGCGCCGTCGCCAGCGCCAGGAAGGCGTTCAAGTCGGGCGTCTGGTCGCGCATGGCGCCCTCGGACCGGATGTCGGTGATGCGCCGCTTCGCCGATCTGATCGAAGCGCACGCCGAGGATTTCGCGCTTCTCGACACGCTCGACATGGGCAAGCCGATCTCGGACATGCTCAACATCGACATCCCCGGCTCTCTGATGACGATCCGCTTCTTTGCCGAGACGATCGACAAGATGGAGGGCGTCGTCACCTCGACCAAGGCCGATGCGCTGCACTACATCCTGCGCCAGCCGCTCGGTGTGTGCGGCATCGTGGTGCCGTGGAACTACCCGCTGATGATGGCGGCCTGGAAACTGGCCCCGGCGCTGTCTTGCGGCAACTCGGTGGTGCTGAAACCGGCCGAACAGTCGCCGCTCTCGGCGCTGCTGCTCGCCCGACTGTTCTGCGAGGCGGGTGGGCCCGCCGGCGTCTTCAACGTCGTCACCGGCTTTGGCGAGGAAACCGGCAAGCCGCTCGCGCTGCACATGGATGTCGACAAGATCGGCTTCACCGGCTCGGGCGAGGTCGGCAAGCTGATGATGGTCTATGCCGGCCAGTCGAACATGAAGCGCGTCACCACCGAATGCGGCGGCAAGTCGCCGCAGATCGTGCTGGCCGATTGCGACGACCTCGAGAAGGCCGCGACCTTCGGCGTAGCCGGCATCTACGGCAACCAGGGCGAGGTCTGCTCGGCCGGCTCGCGCATCCTGGTCGAGCGCAAGGTCTATGACGAGTATGTCGCGCTTTTCACCGAGGCCGCGAAGGGCATGCATGTGCCGGGCAACCCGCTCGACCCCGCGACCACCATGGGCCCGCTGGTCACCCCCGAACAGCAGGCGCGGGTGCTCGGCTACATCGAGAAGGGCAAGGCCGAGGGCGCGAAGCTTGCCTTCGGTGGCGGCGTGCCGGCGGGGTTCAACGCCGGCTGCTATGTCGAGCCGACGCTCTTCACCGATGTCTCGAACAAGATGACCATCGCGCAGGAGGAAATCTTCGGCCCGGTCGCCTCGATCATCCCGGTCGACGATCTCGACCATGCGATTGCCACCGCGAACGACACGATCTACGGCCTCGCCTCGGCGATCTGGACCTCGAATCTGAAAAGCGCACATCGCTTCGCGCAGGAGATCGAGGCCGGCATCGTCTGGGTCAACGCCTACGAGGCGGGCGATGCCACCACGCCCTGGGGCGGCTTCAAGCAATCGGGCAACGGCCGCGACAAGTGCCTCGAGGCGCTGACGCAATACACCCAGACGAAATCCGTCTGGATCGAACTGAGCTGAGCGCAACGGGCGGGGGGCCCTCCCCCGCCCCTTCCGAGGACCCCATGAAGATCTGCATTCTCGAGACCGACACCACCGGCCCCGCCTTCGAGCCCGTCCATGGCAGCTATGCCGATATGTTCTCGCGCTGGCTTGCCCCCGTGCTGCCCGAGGCGCGGTTCACCCGCGTCTTCGTCGCCGAGGGCGAGACGGTGCCCGAGGATCTGACCGCCTTCGACGCCTTCCTCGTCACCGGCTCGCGCGCCGGGGTCTACGAGGACCGGCCGTGGATCGCACCGCTGATCGCCGGGTTGCAGCGCATCGCCGCGGCGCGGGTGCCGCTCGCCGGCGTCTGCTTCGGCCATCAGGTGATGGCGCAGGCCTTCGGCGGCGAGGTGCGCAAGTCGCCCGACGGCTGGGTGGTGGGCCGGCATGACCACGACCTGAGCGCGACGGGGGCTGCGGTCTTCGGGCCGGGCGCGCTGCCCGCGCTCTCGATCCATCAGGATCAGGTCATGGTGCCGCCGCCGCGGGCCGAGCGGCTGTTCTCGACCGCCGCCTCGCCGAACGGCGGCTTTCTCTACAGCGACTTCCCGGCGATCTCGTCGCAGGCCCACCCGGAGTTCACCCTCGACTTCCTGCGCGCGCTGATCACCCCGCCCGACGGGGTGCGGCTGGCCGACGATCTGCATGCCGAGGCGATGGCCTCGCTGTCGGGCCCGCTCGATCAGCAGCGCATCGCCCGCGGCTTTGCCCGCGTGCTGCGCGGCGAGGAGATCGCGCACGGATGAAGCTGCGTCAGGACATCGCGCTGCGCCAGCAGACCCGGCTGACCCTCAGCCAGGATCTGGTGCGCGCGATCGGCCTGCTCGGCCTGTCGAACCTCGATCTGGGCGAGAGCCTGCGCGAGGCGGCGGCCGAGAACCCCTTCCTGCGGCTCGAGCTGCCGAGGGCCGCGGCGCTTGAGGATGTCGAGATCGCCGACGAGGGGCCCTCGCTCATCGCCCATGTGTTCGAGTGCCTGCCCGGGCTTGTCCCCGCCCCTGCCGATCGCGCGGTGGCGCTGGCGCTGGCCGAGGCGCTGGATGCGCAGGGGTTTCTGGCCACGCCCACGCCCGCAATCGCCGCCCGCCTCGGCCTGCCGCCCGCGCATATCGAGGCGGTGCTGGCGCAGCTGCAGCGGATCGAGCCACGCGGGCTGTTCGCCCGCTCGCTTGCCGAGTGCCTCGCCCTGCAACTGGCCGAGGAAAGCCCGATCGCGCCCGAGATGCGCCGCGTCCTCGAGGCGCTTCCCGCCCTTGCCGAGGGCGGCCCCGCGGCGCTCGCCCGCGCCACGGGGCTGCCGCCCGACATGCTTGCGCCGCTGCTCGCCCAGCTGCGCGGGCTGAGCCCCCGCCCCGCCGCGGGCTTTGCCACGCCCCCTGCCCGCGCCCGCATCGCCGATCTCGTCTTCGCCCCCGAGGGCACGGGCTGGGCCGTGCGGCTGAACCGCGAGACCGCGCCGCGCCTGACCCTCGCCGCGATCACCGGCCCCGCGCGCGAGCGCCGCGCGGCACAGGCGCTGATTGCCGCGGTCGAGCGGCGCAACGCTGCCCTTCTGGCGCTTGGCACGGCGCTCGCCCGCGAACAGCCGGGCTTCTTGCGCGACGGCCCCGCCGCGCTGCGCCCGCTGACCCGCCGCGCCGTCGCCGCGGCGATCGGGCTGCATGAAAGCACGGTCAGCCGGATGGTCGCCGCGGGCTCGGCCGAGACGCCCCGCGGGACCGAACCGCTGGCGGCCTTCTTCGGCCGCGCCGTCGCCCAGGCCGAGAATGCCGAGGCCGGCCCCGCCGTCATCGCCCGCATCCGCGCGCTGGTCGGCGCCGAGCATCCGAGCGCACCGCTGACCGACGGCGCACTGGCCGAGGCACTGGCGCAGGCGGGCATCACCGTCTCGCGCCGGGTGGTGGCGAAGCTGCGTGCCCGCGCCGGCATTCCGCCCCGCGCCCTGCGCCGCCGCTGATCCCCCGCGCCCCCTGCGCCACGACGCCGCGCTTGCTTCTGCGCTGCGGCAAAGTTACATTCCAGAGATCGAATATCTCAGCCCGGATCCAGCACATGACCAGAATTGCCATTCTCGGCTCGGGCTTTGCCGCCCTCACCGCCGTTCGCGAACTGCGCCGCCAGAAGGTCGAGGCCGAGATCACCGTCGTCTCGCCGCGCGAGGAACTGCATTACCTGCCCTCCTCGATCTGGATCCCGGCCGGGCTGCGTAAGGCCGAGGCGCTGCGCCTGCCGCTCGCGGCCTTCTTCGCGCGCCACCAGGTGAAGCACGTGAAAGCCTCGGTCACCGGCATGCAGGCCGCCGAGAAGGTGATCGAGACCGACGCCGGCCCGATCACCGCCGACCAGATCCTGATCGCCACCGGCGGCCGCTTCATCCGCAAGCTGCCCGGCGTCGAGAACGCCATCATCCCCTGCGAGGGCATCCTTGCCGCCGAGCAGATCGCGGTGCGGCTGAAGGCGATGGTGGGCGGCACCATCGCGATCGGCATGGCGACGAACCCGAACGAGCCGGGCGCGATGCGCGGCGGTCCGATGTTCGAATATCTCTTCATCCTCGACACGCTGTTGCGCCGCGAGGGCCGGCGCGACAAGTTCCGTCTGGTGTTCTTCAGCCCCTCGTCCCGCCCCGGCCAGCGCCTTGGCGAGAAGGCGGTCGACGGCATCCTGAAGGAGATGGCGAAGCGCGGCGTCGAGACCCATCTGGGCCACAAGATGGTGCGGATCGAGCCCGCCAAGGTGGTGACCGAGGGCGGCGAGATCGCGGCCGACCTGATCCTGTTCCAGCCCGGCATGACCGGGCCGGCGTGGCTCGCGAATGCCGATCTGCCGCTCTCGCCGGGCGGCATGGTGCTGGCCGACGGGCTGTGCCGGGTGGCGGACCGGCCCGGGATCTGGGTCGCGGGCGATGCCGGCAGCTATCCGGGGCCGGACTGGATGCCGAAACAGGCGCATCAGGCCGACCTGCAGGCGAAGGCCGCCGCCGCGAACATCGCCGCGACGCTGAAGGGCGAGGCGCCGAAGGCCGCCTTCGAGGCCGAGCTGGTGTGCATCATGGACAGCCTCGACCGCGGCATGCTGGTGTTCCGTCGCGGCAAGATCAACATCGTGCTGTCGGCGCTGAAACCGCTGCACTGGCTCAAGCGGATGTTCGAGAACCACTATCTGCGCGCCTATCGCTGAGGCGCGTCACAGCCAGTCGACATCGCTCGTCAGGATGTAGCCCGCGCCATAGACGGTGCGGATCAGCTCGGGCGCGTGGCTGTCATCCTCGAGCTTACGGCGCAGCCGGCACACCCGCGCGTCGATCGAGCGGTCGAAGGGCTCGTCGGCGCGCCCGCGCGTGGCATCGAGCAGCTGCGCCCGGCTCAGCACCCGGTTCGGCGCATTCAGGAAGGCGCCGAGCAGGCTGGTCTCCGAGGAGCTGAGCGCCACCTGCTGCCCCGCCGGGCCGGCAAGCGTGCAGGCCGTCAGGTTCGCCACCCAGCCGCCGAAGCGCGCCTGCGCATGCGCCGCCGCCTCGCTTTCCTCGCGGGCGAGCGTGCCACGGCGCAGCACGGCGCGCACCCGCGCCACCAGCTCGCGCGGTTCGAACGGCTTGGTGATGTAGTCGTCCGCCCCGATCTCGAGCCCGATCACCTTGTCGGTGACCGACCCGCGCCCGGTGACCACCACCCGCGGCACCGAGCGCGGCAACAGCCCGGATCCCAGCAGGCCGAGCCCGTCGCCATCGGGCAAAGACAGGTCGATCAGGCACAGGTCGGGCAATTGCCGGCGCACCTCGCGCTCGAACTCGGCCAGACGGCGGAACTTGCGCAGCGCATAGCCCTGCTGGCTCAGCGTGCGCTCGATCAGCCGGGCGATGTCGAGGTCATCCTCGAGCAGGTAGATCAGGGGCATCAGTCTCTCCTTGCCGGCTGGGGTGCATGCGCCTGCGCCCGCGCGGTGGCAAGCGCCGCGGCCAGCGCCGCATCGGTGAAGGGCTTGCGCAGGATGGGCAGGCCCGGCAGCTCGGCCGCCGCCTGACCGGCAAGCCCCGCCTTGCCGCTCATCAGCACGACGCCGGTGCCCGGCCGCTCGGCCGCCAGCCAGCGCGCCAGGCCGAACCCGTCGAGCGTGCCGGGCATGTCGATATCCGAGATCACCACCGCAATCGCGCCGATGCGCTGGATCAGCAGCTTCGCCTCGTCGGCGCTGTCGGCCTCGATCAGCGGATGGCCGAGGGCAGCGATCTTGCGGCGCAGGGTGCGGCGCACGTCGCGGTCATCCTCGACCAGCAGCAGCAGCGGCGGGCTTTCCTCCTCGGACGCGGGCTCGGGGGCGGGCAGCGCAAGTGGCGCGGGCGGCAGCGCGGCCAGCTCGACGCTGGGCAGCAGGATGGTGAAGCTCGCGCCCTTGCCCGGCGCGCTGTCGACCATGATCGCGCCATTCGACTGCTTGACGAAACCATAGACCATCGAGAGGCCGAGCCCCGAACCGGCGCCGGCCGCCTTCGAGGTGAAGAAGGGTTCGAAGATCCGCTCCACCTGCTCGGGCGACATGCCGCAGCCGTCGTCGGAAAACCGCAGCCGGACATAGCGGCCGACCGGCAGATAGAGAAGTTCCGCCTCCTGCGGCGGCAGGTCGTAGGGCGCGATTTCGATCCGGATGTGCCCCGCCCCGCCGGTCGCGTCGCGGGCGTTCATCGCAAGGTTCAGGAGCGCCATCTCAAGCTGCGCGCGGTCGACCAGCGCCGACGGCACCTCGGCCGTGCTTTCGGTGCCGATCACCAGCTTGCGCGGCATCGAGGCACGCAGCAGCGTGCAGATCTCGGCCACCGCGCCCGGAATGTCGGTGGGCTCGGGCGCGAACTGCTCGCGCCGGGCAAGCGTCAGAAGCCGCTGCGTCAGCGCCGAGCCGCGGCGGGCGGCGGCAATTGCCGGCGCCAGGAACTCGCGGTTCAGCTCGCCCTCGCCGATCTCCTCGGCAAGCGGCAGCAGGTTGCCCAGGATCACCGTCAGCAGGTTGTTGAAATCATGCGAGATGCCCGAGGCCATGCGGCCAAGCGCATCCATCTTCTGCGCCCCCATCAGGGCCGCCATCGCCGCCTTGCGCCGGGTGACATCGATCGACAGCAGGTAAAACCCGATCACCTCGCCCGAGGACGGTCGCTCGGGGCGCAGCAGGGTGCGGATGTCCTTGAAACGGCCGTCGGGCAGCTCCACCCGCATCTCGAAATCGACGAGCGCGCCGCGCCGGGCCTGTTCGAAATAGCATTCGGAGTCGCCCAGCGTGCGGGACGACAGCACCTCGGTCGCGTGCAGCCCGATCATCTCGGCCGGGCTGCGGCGATAGGCGCGGGCAAAGCGGCGGTTGGCATAGAGGATGCGCAACTCGCTGTCGAAATGCGCGATGCCCGCAGGCACCTCGTCGGCGATCAGGGCAAGACGCTCCTCGCTCAGCCGCAGCGCGCGGGTGCGCTCCTCGACCTGCGCCTCGAGCTGCACGGCGCGGTTGCGCCGCGCCGTGACATCGGCACAGGTCGACAGATAGCCGCCCGAGGCCAACGGCCGCCCCACCGCCTCGATCACCCGATCCATCGGTTTCGCCAGCTCGATTTCGATCCGCTCGGCGCGCCGCGCGCCGGTCATCCGCCCGCGCACCAGCGCCGCCGGCTCGCCCGGGCCGTAATCGCCACGCTCGGCAAAGCAGCGCACGAAGCTTTCGTATTCCGCCCCCGGAAAGGCCAGCGCCGCGGGCAGGTCGTGCAATTCCAGAAAGCGCCGGTTCCAGGCCAACAGCCGGAACTCGGCGTCGAAGACGGCAAAGCCCTCCTCGAGCTCGTTCAGCGCCTCTTCGAGCGGCACCGACAGGCCGGGGCGCACGGGTCTGTTCTGCATCGCGATTCCGATCGGTTCTCCTCCACCGCGGCCAGCATGCAACATCCCTCGCCCCCTCCAAAAGCCCGAAGCGGCGGACGTCACATTTCGATACAATTCGACAAAACTTGCGCAACACCTGCATGAGCTAGTGCCGGATGCAGCCGGGATCGGAGGGGTTCGGGCTGCGCGCGGGAGGACCCGTCACCAGATTTCGGGGCCAGCGGCCAGCACACTTCCCAGGCGGAAGGTGGCGGCCCGTGCACCCCTGCCGGGCCATCCCCGGCCCCGAGACAGACGACCGCGGCGGCACGCTGCCCGGTCCCGACGGCCCCGCGGGGCAAAGACGAGAAAGGCACGAAGATGACGGAACTGACGCAGGCCTGGGGCGTGGCGACAAGCGGATGCCGCCGCGCCGTGGTGATCGGGGCGGGCTCGATGGGCGCGGGCATCGCCGCGCAATTCGCCAACGCCGGCGTTCCGGTCGACCTGCTCGACATCCCGGCCGAGGGCAACCGCAACGCCCGCGCCGAGGCCGGCATCGCCGCGCAGCTGAAGGCAGGCGGTTTCGCCGGCCCCGGCCCCGCGGCACTCGTGCGCCCTGGCAACGTCGAGGACGACATCGCCCGCATCGCCGAGGCCGACTGGATCATCGAGGCGGTGATCGAGAACCTCGAGGTGAAGCGCGCGCTCTTCGCCAAGGTCGCGCCGCTTCTGGCGCCGGGTGCCGTGGTGTCCTCGAACACCTCGACGATCCTGCGCGAGTTGCTGACCGAGGGTTTCGGCGCCGACTTCGCCGCGCGCTTCGCGATCTCGCATTTCTTCAACCCGCCGCGGCACATGGCGCTGCTCGAGCTGGTCGCCGAGGATGGCGGGCCGGCGCAGGCCTTCATCCGCAAGGCCGGGCGCGCGGTGCTGGGCAAGACGGTGATCGACTGCCGCGACACTCCCGGCTTCATCGCCAACCGCATCGGCTGCACCTGGATGTCGATCGCCATGGTCGAGGCGCTGCGCCTTGGCCTGACGATCGAGGAGGCCGACGCCGTGCAGACCGTCTTCGGCATCCCGCGCACCGGCGTCTTCGGCCTGTCGGACCTCGTGGGCGTCGACATGATCCCGAGCATCTGGGGCTCGCTGATGGGCGAGTTGCCCGCCGGCGACGCGATCAACCGCTTCGACCTGCCGGCGAATGCGCTGGTCAGGGACATGATCGCCAAGGGCCGCTTCGGCCGCAAGTCGGGCGCGGGCTTCTACCGCAAGGCGGCCGACGGCAGCCGCGAGGTGATCGACCCGGCAACCGGCGAATACCGCGCGGTGCAGCCCGTCACCGTGCCCGGCGGCGGCAAGGATCTGGCGGCGCTTCTGGCCGATCAGGGCAAGCTCGGCGCCTATGCGCGCGAGGTGCTGGGCGAGGTGCTGCGCTATGCCGCGGCCCATGTCGCCGAGATCTCGACCGGCCCCGCGGCGCTCGATGCGGCTCTGGAGCTGGGCTTTGCCTGGCGCAAGGGGCCCTTCGCGATCGCCCGGGGCCTCGATGCCGCCAGCCGCGCCGCGCTGACCCTGCCGGCGATGCCCGCGGTGGTGAAGGACGCCGCGGCGCAGGATCCGCTCGACCGGGCGAAGGCGGCGGGCGCGAAGCTTGCCGGCAATGCCTCGGCCGGCCTGTGGGATCTGGGCGACGGCGTCGGCTGCCTCGAACTCACCACCAAGATGAACGCGGTCGACGACGGCGTCTTCGACATGATCGAGGAGACGCTGGGCCGGATGGGCGGTGCGGTGAAGGCGCTGGTGGTCGGCAACCACGACCCGCGCGCCTTCTCGGCCGGCGCCAACCTCGCCCGTTTCGTCGGGATGATCGAAAGCGCGAACTGGGGCGCGATCGGCGGCTTCATCGCCCGCGGCCACGCGCTTTATCCGCTGCTGCGGCAGGCGCCGGTGCCCTCGGTGGCGGCGGTGCAGGGGATCACGCTCGGCGGCGGCTGCGAGCTGACGCTGCATTGCGCGGCCCGCGTCGTGCATCTCGAGGCGAAGATCGGCCTGCCCGAGCACACGCTTGGCATCCTGCCGGGCTGGGGCGGCTGCACCCGGCTGACCGCGCGGCTTGGCGCGGCGAAGGCCTTCGCGGCACTGACCCAGCCGCGCCCGGCGGGCTCGGCGCGCGAGGCGGTGACGCTTGGCTTCCTCGACCCGGCGACGACGCAGGTGGTGATGCACGCGGATGACCGGATCGGCGCGGCGATGCAGACCGCGCTGGCGATGATCGACGGCTACACCCCGCTTGCGCCCGAGCGCATCACCACCGGCGGCGCCGAGGAGGCCGAGGCGATCCTCGCGCCGCGCCGCGAGATGGTGGCGGCGGGCAAGCTCTCGGCGGCCGATCTGGCGGTGCAGGAGCACATCGCCTCGGTCATCACCGGCGGCCCGCTCGGCGGCGAGCTGGCCGAGGAGGATCTGCGCGCGCTCGAGGCCCGCGCCTTCGTCGAGATGATGCAGGTGCCGCTGACGCTTGCCCGGATCAAGCACATCCTCGAGACCGGCAAGCCGCTGAAGACCTGATCAGACAACCTGCGGCCGGGCGCCCTGCCCGGCCACACCAAGGGAGGACCCATGGAGCACAACATCTACAACATCGGGGTGGAGAAGACCCCGGCGAACTATCTGCCGATCACGCCGCTGAGCCTGATGGACCGCTCGGCCAAGGTCTATCCGGACCGGCTTGCGGTGGTCTACGAGGGCGTGCGCCGCACCTGGGGGGAGACCTATGCGCGCTGCCTGAAGATGGCCTCGGCGCTGTCGAAGCGTGGCTACGGCAAGGGCGACACGATCTCGATCATGGCGACCAACATCCCCGAGATGTTCGAGTCGCATTTCTCGGTGCCGATGGCCGGCGCCGTGCTGAACGCGATCAACACCCGCCTGGATGCCGAGGCCGTGGCCTTCATCCTCAGCCATGCCGAAAGCAAGGTGATCTTCGTCGACCCGGAATTCGCCGAGATCGTCGACCGCGCCGTGCACATCGCCCGGCCGCGCGACCTGCTGGTGGTCGACATCACCGACCCGGCCTTCGGCGAAGCGCGCAAGATCGGCCAGATCGGCTATGAGGAGCTGCTGGCCGAGGGCGACGCCGATTTCCGCTGGATCCGCCCCGATGACGAATGGGACGCGATCACGCTGAACTACACCTCGGGCACCACCGGCAACCCGAAGGGCGTGATCTATCACCACCGCGGCGCGCATCTGAATGCGCTGGCGAATGTCGTGTCGTGGCACATGGGGGACCGGCCGGTCTATCTGTGGACGCTGCCGATGTTCCATTGCAACGGCTGGTGCTTCCCCTGGACCATCGCCGCCTCGGCAGGTGTCGCGGTCTGCCTGCGCGCGGTGCGCGACGAGCCGATCTATCGCCTCATCAAGGAAGAGGGCGTCACCCATTTCTGCGGCGCCTCGGTGGTGCTGGCGATGCTGGTGCATGCGGCCCCCGAGATGAAGGAAGGCCTGCAGACCGGCGTCAAGGTGCTGACCGGCGGCGCCCCGCCGCCCGCGATCATCATCGAGAAGATGGAGGCGCTCGGCTTCGACGTCACCCATGGCTATGGCCTGACCGAGACCTACGGCCCCGGCGTCACCTGCGCCTGGCACGAGGAATGGGACGGGCTGTCGCTGCCCGAACGCGCGAAGCTCAAGGCGCGGCAGGGCGTGCGCAACCATGCGATGGAAGAGATCATGGTGGCGAACCCCGACACGCAGGAGCCGGTGCCGGCCGATGGCGTGACGATGGGCGAGATCTTCATGCGCGGCAACAACGTGATGAAGGGCTATCTGAAGAACCCCACCGCCACCGACGAGGCCTTTGCCGGCGGCTGGTTCGCCTCGGGCGACCTCGGCGTGATGCACCCCGATGGCTATATCGAGCTGAAGGACCGCTCGAAGGACATCATCATCTCGGGCGGCGAGAACATCTCCTCGATCGAGGTCGAGGACGTGCTCTACAAGCACCCCGAGGTGATGGAAGCGGCCGTCGTCGCCCGCCCGCACGAACGCTGGGGCGAGACGCCCTGCGCCTTCGTCAAGCTGCGCGCGGGGGCCGAGGTGACGGACAAGGAGCTCATCGCCTTCTGCCGGCAGAACATGGCGCATTTCAAGGCGCCGAAGACGGTGGTGTTCGGCGATCTGCCCAAGACCTCGACCGGCAAGGTGCAGAAATTCGTGCTGCGCGACCGGGCGCGGCAGATGGAGCTGCAGTCCTGAGACGGACAAGGGGGCCCGGCGGGCCCCCTTTCGCTATCCGGCCAGCGCGCGGGCGATCATCGCCGGATCGGCATTGCCGCCCGAGACCACGGCGATCACCGGCCGGTCGGGCTCGAAGGCCACCGGGTGCGACAGCGCCGCGGCCAGCGCCACCGCGCCACCGGGCTCGGCCAGGATCTTCAGCCGCAGCGCCGCCGCCCGCATCGCCGCCAGCGCCTCGTCATCGCTGACTGCGATCCCCGGGCCGCACAGCCGCGCCATCACCGGGAAGGTCAGCTCGCCCGGCATCGCCGTGACGATCGCGTCGCAGATCGAGCCCGCCGCCTGCGCATTCGCCACCCGCCGCCCGGCAACAAGCGAGCGTGCGGCGTCATCGAAGCCCTCGGGCTCGCAGGGCCGCACCCGCAGCCCCGGCGCCCGCGCCTGAAGCGCCAGCGCAATCCCCGCCGTCATCCCGCCACCGCCGCAGGGCACCAGCACATCGGCGGCGGCAATGCCAAGCCGCGCGCAATCCTCGGCGATCTCGAGCCCGATCGTGCCCTGCCCGGCAATCACCTGCGGCTCGTCATAGGGTTTCACCAAGACCAGCCCGCGCTCGGCCGCGATCCGCGCGCCGATCTCCTCGCGGCTCTCCTCGACGCGGTCATAGAGCACCACCTCGGCGCCGAAGGCCCGGGTGTTGTCGATCTTCAGCGCCGGCGCGTCCGAGGGCATGACGATCACCGCCGCCAGCCCGAGACGCCGCGCCGCATGGGCGACGCCCTGCGCATGGTTGCCCGAGGAAAAGGCGATCACCCCGCGCGTGCCCGCGGGCAGCGCCGTCAGCGCCGACCAGGCGCCGCGGAACTTGAACGAGCCCGTGTGCTGCAGGCATTCGGGTTTCACCAGCACCCGCCGCCCCGCGACCGCGTCGAGGAAGGGCGAGGAGAGAAGCGGCGTGCGCCGGGCATGGCCGGCAAGCCGCGCCGCGGCGGCCTCGATCATCGTGATGTCCATGCGCCTTCATCCCACGCCCCGGCGCAATCGGGCAAGAGGGCTTGGGCGGGCAAGAGGGCATGGGCCCACCCCGTCGCTGCACTGCGGCAAATCCGCATCGCCGGCTCACGCGGCCCTCGCGCAGGCTCACGGGCGCTTGACAGCGCCGCCCCCGATCGCGCAAGACGAACGCGCCTCGGTTCCGGGCCCAAAGTCCGGATGAAAAGGGAATGCGGTGCGCCTTCGGGTCATGCCGCAGCTGCCCCCGCAACTGTAAGCGGCGAGCGAAGACGGCAACTGCCACTGGGGCGATCCCCCGGGAAGGCCCGTCCGAGCCCAGACCCGCAAGCCAGGAGACCTGCCGCGGCACTCACCCTTGTCCGATGCGGGGCGCATCGGTTCAGCGGCCATCCGCAGTGGTGATTGTCGCCGTCTGCGGGATCTCCCGTCAGATTTCGTTTCACGAGGGGCCCTGCCCCGCCCTGAGGGAGTTCCGCATGCAAACCCTGCGCATCTCGCTGCTTCTCACCACCGCCCTTGTCACCGCGCTGCCCGCCGGCGCCGAGGACACCACCGCGCTCGACGAGATCACCGTCTCGGCCAATCTCGAGGCCACCGGCACCGACCGCACCGGCGCCACCGTCACCGTCGTCACCGCCGACGCGCTCGCCCAGGCCGGCGACACCCGCGTCGCCGATTACCTCTCGCGCCTGCCCGGGATCTCGGTAAACAGCTCGGGCCCGATCGGCACCACCGCCTCGCTCTATCTGCGCGGCGCGCCGGCGCAATACATCCCCGTGCTGGTCGACGGCATCGAGGTGGGCGATCCGGCCTCGCCCCAGGGGGCCTATGACTTCGGCACGCTCTCGACCTCCGATGTCAGCCGCATCGAGGTGCTCGAGGGCTCGAGCTCGGCGCTTTACGGCTCGCAGGCGGTGGCCGGGGTGATCAACATCACCACCAAGCGCGCAACGAAACCTGGCACCGAACAGTCGGTCGCCGCCGAATACGGGCAATATGCCACCCGCAAGTTCAGCTATTCGGTCGCCACCAAGACCGAGAACGCCGAAGCCGCGCTGACCTATTCGCATATCTCGACGCATGGCTTCTCGGCCCGCGACGAGAATGACGGCAATTACGAGGCCGACGGCTATCGCGCCAACCGGCTCAGCTTCTTCGGCCAGTACACTTTCGCGAACGGGCTGACGCTGGGCGCGAACGGTTTCGCCGAGAAAAGCTGGGGCGAGTTCGACGATTACGAAGGCGACGTCGCCGGCACGCCGGGCAACGACTTCACCACCCGCGACAGCAAGGGCGCGCGGGTCTTTGCCGATTTCGTCACCGGCACCGTCGACAACACGCTCGAGGCGACCTGGTTCGACAGCGACCGGCAATCGTGCTCGAACGGCTGGTGCGACCCGTTCGACGGCACCCGCACCAAGCTCGGCTATCAGGGTGCGACCGACCTTGGCGCCACGGCCCGGCTCGCCTTCGGCGCCGACACCACCAAGGAGAAATCCGCCGGCGCCTCGACCCGCACCAACGGCGTCTTCGGCGAGCTGAACTGGGCCGCGGCCGAAAAGCTCGACCTGACCTTCTCGCTGCGCCACGACACCCACAGCGATTTCGGCAGCTTCACCTCGGGCCGGATCGCGGCGGTCTACCGGCTGCAGGACGACCTTCTGTTGCGCGCCTCGCTCGGCAACGGCTTCCGCGCCCCCTCGCTCTACGAGCTTTACAGCGTCTATGGCGATCCGGACCTGAAGCGCGAGGACAGCCAAAGCGCCGACATCGGCATCGAGAAACGCTGGGGCGAGACCGCAAGCCTGCGCGCCACGGCCTTCTATCTCGACGCCAAGAACCTGATCGGCTGGGATTACGCCGCCACCGCCTGCGGTCAGGCCTGGGGCTGCTATGCCCAGGTCGACGGCCATTCGCGCCGCTCGGGGCTGGAACTCGCCGGCCATTACCGGGTCTCGCCGCGCCTCGATCTGGCCGCGGCCTATACCTACACCGACAATTCGGTCTCGACCGGCTGGGCCGCCGTCGCGCACCACGACCTGACCGTCACCGCGACCGGCGAGATCACCGAGGCGCTTTCGGGCGACATGTCAGTGCATTACGTCGCCGACCGGCCCGACGGGATGGAGGATTACGCGGTGGTGAATGCCTCGCTCAGCTACGACTTCGGCGAGGGGCGGACGGCCTATCTGCGGGTCGAGAACCTGTTCGACAAGGAATACCAGACGAACAAGGGCTATGGCACCTCGGACCGCGCCTTCTATGTCGGGCTTCGTGCGTCGTTCTGAGCGGCATAAGGGGTGGCAGGCGCTTGCGCTTGCCGCCGCGCTGATGCTGGCGCTTCCCGCCGCGGCCGAGGTGCCGCAGCGGGTGGTGTCGATCAACCTGTGCACCGACCAGCTGGCGATGCTGCTCGCCGCACCTGGACAGCTTGTCTCGGTGTCGAACCTCGCGCGCGACCCGCTCGCCTCGGCGATGGCCGGGCAGGCCGCGGCCTATCCCGAGAACCACGGCCTTGCCGAAGAGGTCTTCGCGCTGCGCCCCGATCTGGTGCTGGCCGGCACCTACACCAGCCCGGCGACCACGGCCCTGCTGCGTCGCCTCGGCGTGCGGGTCGAGACCTTCGCCCCCGCCTCCGACATGGACGCGGTGCGGGCCGAGGTTCTGGCCATGGGCACCGCCCTCGGCCGCGACGAGGCCGCGCGCGCGATGGTGGCGCAGTTCGATGCCGATCTGGCCGCGCTGCGCGCCGATCCCGCCACCGGCCCGCGCGCCGCACTCTACTATGCCAACAGCTATTCGCTGGGCGACAAGACGCTCTCGGGGCAGATCCTCGCCGCCGCCGGGTTCCGCAATGTCGGTGCCGAGGCGGGGCTGAGCATCGGCGGCACCCTGCCGCTCGAGGTGCTGATCCTCGCCCGCCCCGACCTCGTGATCTCGGGCCAGCGCTATCCCGGTGCCTCGCGCTCGGAAGAGGTGCTCGACCACCCGGCGCTCGCCGCCCTTGGCACCGCCTCGGCGCGGGCCGCAATGGCGGATCGTGACTGGATCTGCGGAACGCCCTATGTTCTGCGCGCCGTGCGGGCGCTGCGTGCCGCCCGCGACGGCCTGACGGAGTGACCATGCGCCTGCCCTATCCCGCGCTTCTTGCCGCGCTCGGCCTTGCCGGCGCCCTGCTGTTCCTCGCCTCGCTGCTGGTCGGCCCGGCGGCGATCGGGCTGTCGGACAGCCTCGCCGCGCTGATCCATGGTCAGGGCGAGGCGGTGACGCTGGTGATGCGCGAGGTGCGGCTGCCGCGCGCGATCCTCGGCGCGGCGATCGGCGCGGCGCTCGGGCTGTCGGGCGCGCTGCTGCAGGGGCTGCTGCGCAACCCGCTGGCCGAGCCGGGGCTGATCGGCACCTCCTCCTCGGCGGCGCTCGGCGCGGTGCTGGCAATCCAGACCGGGGTCTCGGCGGCCTTTGCGCTCGCCCTGCCGCTTGCCGCACTTGCCGGCGCGCTTGCCTCGGTCGCGGTGCTGCTGCTGCTCTCGGGCCCCCGCGGCTCGACGCTGACGCTGATCCTCGCCGGCATCGGGATCTCGTCGCTCGCCACCGCCACCACGGCGCTGATCCTGAACCTGTCGCCCAACCCCTTCGCCGCGAACGAGATCATCTTCTGGATGATGGGCTCGCTTGCCGACCGCTCGATGCTGCATGTGCAGCTGGCGCTGCCCTTCCTCGGCCTCGGCGCGGTGCTGGCGATCCCCGCCGCGCGCAGCCTCGACGCACTGACGCTGGGCGAGGATGCCGCGGCCTCGATGGGGGTGAACCTGCGCCGGCTGCGGCTGCTGACGGTGCTTTCCGCCGCGCTGATGGTCGGCGCCGCGACCGCCGTCGCCGGCGCCGTGGGCTTTGTCGGCCTCGTCGTGCCGCACCTGCTGCGCCGCGCCTGCGATGCGCGGCCCAGCCGGCTGCTCGCCGCCTCGGCGCTTGGCGGGGCGGCGGTGGTGCTGGCGGCCGATGTCGCGGTGCGCCTGATCGCGCCGGACCGCGACCTGAAACTGGGCGTGCTGACCGCGCTTGTCGGCGCGCCCTTCTTCCTGCACCTGATCTTGCGCACCCGGCAGGAGGGGCTGTGATGCGGCTTGTCCTCGACCACCTGACCGTCCGCCGCGGCCCCTGCCCGGTGCTGCACGACATTTCCCTGACGCTGGCCGAGGGCGAATTCGTCGGCCTGCTCGGCCCGAACGGCGCGGGCAAGACCACGCTGTTGCGCGCGGCGCTTGGGCTCTTGCCGGCCGAGGGGCACTCCTCCGTCGCCGCGCTGCCGCCCGCCGCCCGCGCCCGTGCCGCGGCCTTCCTGCCGCAGGGCCGCGAGATCGCCTGGCCGATGCCGGTCGAGACGCTGGTCGCACTCGGCCGGCCCGGCCGCCGGCCCGAGGATGCCGCCGCCGTCGCCCGCGCCATCGACCGGCTCGGCCTTGCGCCGCTGCGCAAGCGCCCCGCGACCGAGCTTTCGGGCGGCGAGCAGGCGCGGGTGCTGCTGGCCCGCGCGCTGGCGCAGGAGGCGCCGCTGCTGCTGGCCGACGAGCCCACGGCGGGGCTTGATCCCGAACAACAGCTTGCGGTGATGACGCTCTTTGCCGGACTTGCGGCCGAGGGTGGCACGGTGCTCGCCTCGCTCCATGACCTCGGCCTTGCGGCACGGCACTGCACCCGGCTGATCGTGCTCGACACGGGCCGGATCGTCGCCGACGGCGCCCCCCGCACGGTGCTGACCGAGGCGCTGCTGGCCGGCACCTTCGGCATCCGCGCGCACCTGTCCGAGGGACCCGAGGGGCTGATCTTCCAGCCGCTCGGCCGGGTCGCGCGATGATCGTCACCTGCGACCGGCCCTGGCTTTGTGCCGATCTCGGCGCGCCGCACCGGGTGCTCAGCTGGGCCGTGCACAACGGCGGGCTGACCCGCGCCTCGAGGATCTGGTGGCGCGAGGTACGCAACGCCGACCTGCCCGCCGATCTTGACGTCACTCCGTGGCTTGCGCGCGAGATGGCGGGGCGCGGTGGCGCCGATGCCGTCGGCCTGCTGACCTCGCGCGACATCCGCGCCCATGCCCTGACCCGCACCGAGGTCGAGGGCGTGGCGGTCGAGGCGCTGACCACCGCGGGGCTGTCGAATGCCGAGGCCGTGGGCCGGCGGCAGGACTGGGCCGGCATGGACTGGGGCACGATCAACATCGCGGTGCAGATCCATGCCGCGCTGACCGAGTCCGCGCTTTTCGAGGCGCTCAGCATCGCCACCGAGGCCCGCACCGCCGCGGTGATCGAGGCGGCGATCGAGCTGCCGACCGGGCTTGCCACCGGCACCGGCACCGACTGCATCGCGATTGCCGCGCGCGAGGCAGGCCCCGCCCTGCCCCATGCCGGCCTGCACACCGCGCTTGGCGAGGCGATCGGCGCCGCGGTGCGCGCGGGCGTCGCCCACTGCATCGCCGACTGGCGCGTCGACATCCGCCGGCTGCGGCGCCTGAAGGCGGAGGGCAAGCCGCTCGACTGACCCCGAACTTCGATTTCGCTCATAATCTTTACGAAAATTATGAATTTGCGCGCGGGTTGCCGGCGCAGTAGGGTCTTTGCTGCTTTGCAAGGAGGCCCGACGCCGATGATCAACCTTCGCCTGCCCCGCACCGAGGCCTTCGCCCGCCTCGAGGCGCTTTCCCGCGAGCGCATCCTGATCCTCGACGGCGCCATGGGCACGCAGATCCAGAGCCTTGGCCTGAGCGAAGAGGATTATACCGGCTGCGGCGGCGGCTGCGCCTGCCACATCCATTCGGACAAGCCCCAGAAGGGCAACAACGATCTGCTGATCCTGACCCAGCCCGAGGCGATCGAGGAGATCCACCTGCGCTATGCCCGCGCCGGTGCCGATATCGTCGAGACCAACACCTTTTCCTCGACCACCATCGCGCAGGCCGATTACGGCATGGAAGACAAGGTGTTCGAGCTGAACCGCGAGGGCGCGCGCCTTGCACGCCGGGCGATGGACCGCGCCGAGGCCGAGGACGGCCGGGCGCGCTTCGTCGCCGGCGCCGTCGGGCCCACCAACCGCACCGCCTCGATCAGCCCCGACGTGAACGACCCGGGCTATCGCGCCGTCACCTTCGACGACCTGCGCCGCGCCTATGGCGAGCAGGTGCGCGGCCTGATCGCCGGCGGCTCGGACCTGATCCTGATCGAGACGATCTTCGACACGCTGAACGCCAAGGCCGCGATCTTTGCCTGTTTCGAGGCCTTCGCCGAGCACGGCGCGCGGCTGCCGGTGATGATCTCGGGCACGATCACCGACGCCTCGGGGCGCACGCTCTCGGGCCAGACACCGACCGCCTTCTGGTATTCGGTGCAGCACGCGCAGCCCTTCACCGTCGGGCTGAACTGCGCCCTTGGCGCCGCCGCGATGCGCCCGCATCTGGCGGAACTGTCGGCCGTTGCCGACACCCGGATCTGCGCCTATCCGAACGCCGGTCTGCCGAATGCCTTCGGCCAGTATGACGAGGGCCCGGAAGACACCGCCCGGCAAGTGGCCGACTTCGCCCGCGAGGGGCTGGTGAACGTCGTCGGCGGCTGCTGCGGCACCACGCCCGAGCATATCCGCGCCATCGCCGAGGCGGTGCGTCCCTTCGCCCCCCGCAAGATCCCCGCCTGAGGTAAGACCATGACCAACCACCTGCTGCGCCTCTCCGGGCTCGAACCCTTCACCCTCACCCCCGACATCCCCTTCGTGAACGTGGGCGAGCGCACCAACGTCACCGGCTCGGCAAAGTTCCGCAAACTCATCACCAATCGCGACTATGCCGCGGCGCTGGAAGTGGCGCGCCAACAGGTCGAGAACGGCGCGCAGGTGATCGACATCAACATGGACGAGGGGCTGATCGACTCGAAAGCGGCGATGGTCGAGTTCCTGAACCTCGTCGCCGCCGAGCCCGACATCGCCCGCGTGCCGGTGATGATCGACAGCTCGAAATGGGAGGTGATCGAGGCCGGCCTGCAATGCGTGCAGGGCAAGCCGATCGTCAACTCGATCAGCCTGAAGGAGGGCGAGGACGCCTTCCGCGCCCATGCCTCGCTCTGCCTCGCCTATGGCGCAGCGGTGGTGGTGATGGCCTTCGACGAGAAGGGCCAGGCCGACAGTTTCGAGCGCAAGACCCGGATCTGCGAGCGCGCCTATCGCATTCTGGTGGACGAGCTCGGCTTCCCGCCCGAGGACATTATCTTCGACCCGAACATCTTCGCCGTGGCGACGGGCATCGAGGAACACGACAATTACGGCGTCGACTTCATCGAGGCGACGCGCTGGATCAGGCAGAACCTGCCCTATGCCCATGTCTCGGGCGGGGTGTCGAACCTCTCGTTCAGCTTCCGCGGCAACGAGCCGGTGCGCGAGGCGATGCACGCGGTGTTCCTCTATCACGCCATTCAGGCGGGCATGGACATGGGCATCGTCAACGCCGGCCAGCTTGCCGTCTATGACCAGATCGACCCCGAGCTGCGCGAGGCCTGCGAGGACGTGGTGCTGAACCGCGCGCCCAAGGCCGGCGGCACCGCGACCGAGCGGCTTCTGACCATCGCCGAACGCTTCAAGGGCGCGGGCGCGAAGGAAGAGAAGGCGCGCGACCTCGCCTGGCGCGACTGGCCAGTGGCGAAGCGGCTGGAGCATGCGCTGGTCAACGGCATCACCGAATTCATCGAGGCCGACACCGAGGAGGCCCGTCAGGCCGCCACCCGCCCGCTCGACGTGATCGAGGGGCCGCTGATGGCCGGCATGAACGTCGTCGGCGACCTCTTCGGTGCGGGCAAGATGTTCCTGCCGCAGGTGGTGAAATCGGCGCGCGTGATGAAGCAGGCGGTGGCGGTGCTGCTGCCTTACATGGAAGAGGAAAAGGCCGCGAATGGCGGCACCGGGCGCGAGACCGCAGGCAAGGTGCTGATGGCGACGGTGAAGGGCGATGTGCATGACATCGGCAAGAACATCGTCGGCGTCGTGCTGGCGTGCAACAATTACGAGATCATCGACCTTGGCGTGATGGTGCCGCCGCAGAAGATCCTCGAGGTGGCGAAGGCCGAACGGGTCGATGCGATCGGGCTCTCGGGTCTCATCACCCCCTCGCTCGACGAGATGGTGCACATGGCGGCCGAGCTCGAACGCGAGGGCTTCGACATTCCGCTGCTGATCGGCGGGGCGACCACCTCGAAGGTGCACACGGCGGTGAAGATCGCGCCGCGCTACACCCACAGCCAGGCGGTCTATGTCACCGACGCGAGCCGCGCCGTGGGCGTCGTCAGCCAGCTGCTGAGCGCCGAGCACAAGGTCGCCTATATCGACCAGGTCCGCGCCGAGTATCGCGACGTGGCCGAGCGGCACGAGCGCGCGGAACTGGCGAAACAGCGCCTGCCGCTGGCCGAGGCGCGGGCGAATGCGCTGGCGATCGACTGGGCGGGCTATGCCGCGCCGGCGCCGCGCTTCCTTGGCACGAAGGTTCTGGCCGACTGGGACTTGGCCGAGATCGCGCGCTATATCGACTGGACCCCGTTCTTCCAGACCTGGGAGCTGAAGGGCGTCTATCCGCGCATCCTCGAGGACGAGAAGCAGGGCGAGGCGGCGCGCGCGCTGTTCGCCGATGCGCAGGCAATGCTTGACCGCATCATCGCCGAGAAGTGGTTCAACCCCAAGGCGGTGGTCGGCTTCTGGCCGGCGAATGCCGAGGGCGACGACATCCGGCTCTTCACCGGCGAGGACCGGACGACGCCGCTGGCCACGCTCCACACCCTGCGCCAGCAGACCCGCAAGCGCGAGGGCCGGCCGAACGTGGCGCTCGCCGATTTCGTCGGCCCGGCGGGCGTGCCCGACCATGTCGGCGGCTTCGTGGTGACCGCAGGCCCCGAGGAGCAGGAGATCGCCGCGCGCTACGAGCGCGCGCATGACGATTACGGCGCGATCCTGGTCAAGGCGCTCGCCGACCGCATCGCCGAGGCGCTGGCCGAGCTGCTGCACGCCCGCGTGCGGCGCGAGTTCTGGGCCTATGCGCCCGACGAGGGCTATACCCCCGAGGAGCTGATCGCCGAGCCCTATCGCGGCATCCGCCCGGCACCCGGCTATCCGGCACAGCCCGACCACACCGAGAAGGTGACGCTCTTCGATCTGCTCGACGCCACCGAAGCGACCGGGGTGACGCTGACCGACAGCATGGCGATGTGGCCCGGCTCGTCGGTCTCGGGGCTCTATATCGCCCATCCCGACGCCTATTACTTCGGCGTCGCCCGGGTCGAGCGCGACCAGGCCGAGGAGTACGCAAGGCGCAAGGGCATGACGCTCGCCGAGGCCGAGCGCTGGCTTGCCCCGGTGCTGAACTACGTTCCGGTGGCCAGCTCGGCCGCCTGAGCCCTCCTCCGCAGACAAGAAAACGCCCGCCGGAAATGGCGGGCGTTTCAGTCTGTGAGTGGTGGCTCTTGCCGGCCCCTGAACGGGTCAGACCTCGACCTCGACCTTGCCCATCGGGTTCGAGCAGCAGGCAAGGATCCAGCCCTCTTCGATATCCTCGTCCGAGATCCCGCCGTTGTGCACCATGTGCACCTCGCCCGAGACCTTCTTGATCTTGCAGGTGCCGCACAGCCCGAAGGTGCAGCCCGAGGGGATGTTCAGCCCCGAGCGCTTGGCGACGGCAAGGATCGTGTCGGTCTCGGCGCAGGGCGTGGTGATGCCGCTTTCGGTGAAGGTGATCTCGGCCTTCACCCCTTCCTCGGGGGTGACATCCTCGATCACCGGCGCCTCGGCCTCGGTCGCCACCGGGGCGCCGAAGCTTTCCTGGTGGTAATGCTCCATGTCATAGCCGAGCGAGATCAGCATCTCGCGCACCGCCTGCATGAAGGGCTCGGGGCCGCAGCAGAACACCTCGCGCTCGAGATAGTCGGGCGCCATCAGGCCCAGCATGATCTGGTTCAGCCGGCCGTGATAGCCGGGCCAGGAGCGGAACGGGTCCGGCTCCTCGACGGTCAGGCGCAGCTGCAACCCCGGCACCCGGTTCGCGAACTGCTCGAGCCGCTCGCGGAAGATGATCTCCGAGGGCCGGCGCGCGGCGTGGACGAAGGCGATGTCGGGCATCTCGCCCGAATCCCACGCCCAGGTGGTCATCGACATCATCGGGGTGATCCCCGAGCCCGCCGAGATGAACAGGTACTTCTTCGCCGGGTGGCGCAGGAAGGAGAAGATCCCCGAGGGGCCGAAGGCGCGGATCCGCATCCCGGGCTTCAGGTGATCGAGCATCCAGCGCGTGCCGATGCTGTCCTTCTGCGCCTTCACCGTCACCGAGATCGAGAGCGGCCGCGACGGGCTCGACGAGATCGTGTAGGTGCGCTGCACATTGCCCGCCGCCCCCTTCGCCGGATCGACCGGCAGATCAAGGGTGACGAACTGCCCCGGCTGATAGTCGAACCACGCGCCCGAAGGCGCGCGGAAGGTGAAGGTGGCGGTGTCGGAGGTCTCCGGCACCACCATCGCGCATTCGAGCGGCTCCGAATCCTGCCAGGGCTCGGCGCCCCAGTTCAGCCGGGGTTTCGCCATCCGATCACTCCGCCGCCAGCGCCGGTTTCGGCGCGAGACGTTCGGTCATCAGACCGCAATACCAGTCGACGAACTGGATCACGCCCTCCTCGACCACGGTCGAATAGGGACCGGGCTCGTAGGCCGGCGACAGGATCCCCTTCTGGTTCTCCTCGACGACGCGGCGGTCCTCGTCGTTCGTCGCTTCCCAGACCTCGGTCAGTTCCTTGAGGTTGTAGTCCTCGCCCTCGACCGCGTCCTTCGGCACCAGCCAGGTGGTGGTGACGAGGGTCTCCGTGGGGCTGACCGGCAGCACGCGGAAGACGATCGCGTGATCGGCAAGGAAGTGGTTCCAGGTGTTCGGATAGAGGTAGAACAGCAGCGAGCCCGCGTCGTGGAAGGGCATCTGCCCCATCAGCTTGTTCACCGCGCGCTTCGTGCTCATGGTGTAGCTCTCGGCGTTGTTCAGCAGCGGGATGCGGGCAAGGCGCCACTGCATCTTCGGCTCGTTGGTGAAGCGCGAGGGCAGGCCGGCCTCCTCGCAGCGCTTCCAGTGCTCGAGGATCTCGGGCGCGGCGCTGTCGGGGCCTTCCATCGCCGTCATCGTCGGGCTGTCGGAATAGGTGCGGCACAGCGAGGGGTGCGAACCGCCGCAGTGATAGCACTCGCGGTTGTTTTCCAGCACGAGCTTCCAGTTGCCCTTCTCGACGATGGTCGAGGTGAAGGCGACCTTGGCCTCGGCGATGCCCGAGGGGGCGAGATAGGCCGACAGCTTTTCTTCCAGCAGCGCGGTGTCGGGGGGGGTGTCGGCGAGGCAGACGAAGACCATGCCGCCGATGGTCTTGCACGCGACCGGCTTCAGCCCGTGCGCCGCCGGATCGAAGCCCTGCTGCATGTCCTTCGCATAGAGCAGCCGGCCGTCCAGCTCATAGGTCCACTGGTGATAGGGGCAGACGATCTTCGGCGCCGAGCCGGTTTCCTTCGCGCACAGCCGCTGGCCGCGGTGACGGCAGACGTTGTGGAAGGCGCGGATCGCGCCGTCGGCGCCGCGCACGATGACGACCGGATAGGCGCCGATCTGCAGCGTCGCATAGGCGCCGGTCCTGGTCAGCTGCACCGCCGGAATCGCGAACAGCCATTCCTTGTACCAGATCTGCTCGAGATCCGCCTCGAAGACGCCCGGATCGCAGTAGAGATCGCGTTCGAGCGCATAGTTCGGGCGGCGTGCGTCGAGAAGCGCGCGGATTTCGGTCTTGCCCAGCATGTGGCACCTCTGTTGGCTCCGCGCCTTGTGCACGGATCGGGCTGAAGGGGGGCGGCAGGCCGCCGTGACTCGCTGCGGACGGGGCCGCATGAGCCCACTCTAGCCAGAGTTTTCGTGGCGCCGATCGACATTTGCGACACCGGATCGACGGAAAAAGACCTGCCGCTTCGCGCCGCCGCGGATGCAGCAGGATTGTTGACGCATCGCCCTGCCCGCGCCTAGGCTTTCCCCGGCCAAACCGGAGCGCCCATGGACATTCGCACCTACACCGCCTTCGCCGCCACCGCCGAGACGCTGAACGTCACCCGCGCGGCGGAACGGCTGAACCTGACGCAATCGGCGCTGTCGCGGCAGATCAAGGCGCTCGAGGATCACCTGGGCGTCGCGCTGTTCGAAAAGGCCGGGCGCAACATCCGCCTGACCGCCGCGGGCGAGGCGCTGCGCGGGCGGGTCGGCGCGGTGCTCGCCGCGGACCGCAGCCTTTTGGCCTGCGCCGAGGATCTGGCGAAGGGCGACAGCGGGCTTCTGCGCGTCGGCGCCTGCTCGCAGATGATCGAGCGCTATCTGCCCACCTTCCTACGCGGCTGGCGCGCGGCCAATCCGGGGATCGAGCTGCGGCTCGAGGATGGCGGCGGGCCGGAACTGGCCGGCAAGCTCAAGGACGGGCAGTTGCACCTGACCCTCTCGGCGGCGCCCTCGGCGCCGATCGACGTGCTCGAAAGCCTGCCCCTCGGCCGGCTCGGCTTTCTGGCCGTGGCCGAGCCAGAACTGTTGCCCGAGGGCAATGCGCCGGTGGAACTGGCCGATCTGCTCGACCGGCCGATCCTGACGCTGAACCGTCGCCACGCCTCGCGCGAGGTGTTCGATGCCGCCTGCCGGGTGTCGGGCGTCGTCGCCGACATCGTGCTGGAAAGCTATTCGCCGCACACGCTGTTCGCCATGGCCGAGGGCGGCAACGGCATCGCGGTGGTGCCCTCCTCGGCCAAGCCCCCGGTCGATCGGCTGGTGAGCCGGCCGATCGCGCTCAATGGCGATCCGGTGCTGTTCGGCATCTGCGCGATGTGGAACGCGCGGGCCGGGCTGCCGGTCTATGGCCGGCGCTTCATCGAGGCGCTCGGCGCCCATATCCGCGCCGATCAGGCGCCCGAGGACGGCCGCCTTCCCGCCACCCGCTACGGCCGGCTGCAGGTGGTCTGAGCCCCGGATCCATTCCGGTTTCGCATCGGTTTTGCCCGATATTATTCATTGGACCGTGCCGCGCGCGCACGACTAGCCTGACCCAATCGGACCGCCCCGCGAGAGGACGGCCGCCACAGGAAGGTCTTGCCGATGGGTTTTCTCGGATCCCTCAATCAGGAGCGCATCGTCTTCGCGATCGCGGTGGCGATCTTCGTCATCGCGGCACTGACCCTGCCGGGGTTCTTCACCGCCGACAATCTGGTGGCGATCGTGCGCTCGGTCTCGGTGCTGGGCATCCTTGCGCTCGGCATGGCGGTGATCGTGATCGGCCGCGGCATCGACCTGTCGATGGTGGCGGTGATGGCGATGTCGGTGGCGTGGTATCTGCAGATGCTGGGCAACGGCATGAGCGACGGTGCGGCACTTGGCCTTGCGCTGGCGGGCGTGGTGGTGATCGGCTTCGCGAACGGCTTCCTTGTCGCCTATGCCGAGGTGCCGGCGATCTTCGTCACCCTGGCCTCGGCCTCCTTCGTCTACGGGCTGGTGCGCTCGCAGCTGATCGGCTCGGACGCGGTGCCGGTGCCGCCCGGGCACTGGGTGGCCGAGCTCGGCGCGCTGCGGCTTGCCGACGTGCCGGTCGAGGTCTTCGTCTTCGCCGGTCTCGCCCTTGCGGCCTTCGTCTTCCTGCGCTTCACCAAATGGGGGCGCTATGTCTATTACGCGGGCGACAACCCGGCGGCGGCGCGCAATGTCGGCATGCCGGTGCGGCCGATGCTGGTGCTGCGTTACGTGCTCTCGTCGCTCGTCGCCTTCGCCGCCGGGATCCTGACCGCGGGCAGCCTGCAGTCGATGAACACCCGCGTGGTGAACTCGACCCAGCTTTACGACATCGTTCTGGTGACGGTGATCGGCGGCATCGGGCTTGCGGGCGGCAAGGGCGGCGTGCGCAACGTGCTGATCGGCGCGGCGCTGATCGGCATCATGCTGAACGCGATGACCATCCTCGACATCCCGCTTCTCTATCAGAACCTGATCAAGTCCGCGATCCTGCTGGCCGCGATCATCTTCGACGGGGTGCTGAACCCGCGCGACGAGCAGACCGCGCAGCAAGGCGACATCTGAGACCGACGACCGCCCCCGCGCGCGAGGCGGGCGGCGGGCCATTTCCAACAAGGGGAACGACATGAAGACACTGCTGAAGACTGCCGTGATGACCGCCGCGGCCGCGGGGTTCCTCGGCGCCGCGACGCTGCCCGCCGCGGCGCTCGACGACCCGGGCCCGGCCGCCTATTCGGCCGCGCTGAAGGGCAAGAAGGTGATGCTGGTGCCGCTGTCGATGGGCTTCGACCTCGCCCAGGGCTGGACCGCCTTCCTCAAGCGCGAGATCGACGCCTTCGGCGGCACGCTCGAGACCCGCGACCCGAACTGGTCGGCCGAAGCGGGCGCGCAGGCGATCACCGAGGCGATCTCCTCGGCCGAGAAGCCCGACGTGCTGATCGTGATGTCGCCCGACCTGAACAGCTATTCGAAGCTGCTCAAGAAGGCGCAGCAGGCCGGGATCTACGTGATCCTTGTCGACAACCCGGCGAACTTCAAGGCCGACGTCTACACCGGCTCGGACTGGACCCAGCTTGGCCGGCTCGAGGCCGAGGCGGTGGTCAAGGGCTGTGGCGAGGGCAGCTCGAAGAAGATCGGCCTTGTGCAGGGCGATCAGGTCAACGCCACCAGCCTGTTCCAATATGCGGGCATCATGGAGGTGCTGGCGAAATATCCCGATTTCCAGGTCGTGGCGAAACCCGACTCGAACTGGGACGCCACCACCTCGCGCAACGTGACCACCACGATGCTGCAGCAAAACCCCGACATCTGCGGCATCATCGACTTCTGGGACGGTGACGCGACCGGCGCCGCCGCCGCGATCCGGGATGCGGGAAAGCAGGATCAGGTCTACCTGGTGACCACCGGCGGCGGCGAGAAGACCGCCGATTGCGACCGGCTCGAGGACGGCACCTATGACGCCGTGGTGATGACCGATCTCGCCCATGAGTCGAGCGACATGGTGGCGATGATCAAGTACCTGCTGCAAGGCGGTCAGGCGCCGGGCACCTCGTCAGCCTATCTCTACACGCTGCTCAAGGCCACCACCAAGGCCGACCTGACGCCCGGCACCTGCTGGGATCTGCAGGCACTGCAGGCGGCGGCGAAGTAAGCCCTTCCCCATTCACGCGACGACCACTCACGCGAACCGGGGCGGCCCTGCGGGGCCGCCCTCCCCTCCTCCCGAGCCGGACACCCCCGACATGCCGTCACGCGAACGCCTGCAGGCCCTGCGCTACAACCTCATTCCCGATCACCTGATCGGCGAGATCCTGACCAAGCGCTGGACCGACAACGCGATCCCGTTCCTGGTGCTGGTGGCGGTGATCGCGCTCTTCGGCACGGCGATACCGGGGTTCTTCAACCCGTTCAGCCTGCAGGAATCGACCCGACAGCTCGGCGAGTTCGCGATCGTGGTGATCGGGCTGACCGTGGTGATGCTCGGCGGCGGCATCGACCTTTCGGTGGGCTCGATCTTCGCGCTTGCAACCTTCGCCTCGGTGGGCTCGTTCTTCATCCTCGGCCTGCCGGTCTGGGTGGCCTTTCTGGCGGCGCTGGCGACCGGCGCGCTTTTCGGTGCGATCAACGGCTATCTCGTCGGCTTCCTGCGGCTGCGGGCCTTCCTGACCACGCTGGTCACCTTCATCATCGGACGCGCCGTCTTCGACATCCTGGTGGTGCAGTTCGGCGCCGCGATCCAGATGTCCTTCGCCAGTTCGGATGCGTGGGACTTCATCGGCGACGGCACCCTTGCCGGGCTCTCGGTGCCGGTGATCGCGGCCGGGCTGCTGGCGCTTGTCACCCATGTCACCCTGACCCGAGCCCGCATCGGCTGGCACATCCTCGCCGTCGGCGGCTCGCGCCGCTCGGCGCATAACGCCGGCATCAAGGTCCGGCGCACGGTCTTCCTGACCTATGTCTTCTCGGGCCTGTGCTCGGGCGCGGCGGGGTTCCTGATCGCCTGCCGGCTCTCGGGCGCAGGCCCGGGCACCGGCGCCGGGCTCGAGATCCTCGCCCTCACCGCGGCGGTCGTCGGCGGCAACGCCCTTGGCGGCGGGCGCGGCTCGGTGGTCAAGGGGCTGATGGGCGCGGTGATCGTGCTGGTGATGACGAACGGGCTCATTCGCCTGGGCTATGGCACCGGCACCAACCAGATGGTTCTGGGCATCATGCTGGCCGTCGCCGTCACCATCGACATCCGCTGGCTGAAGAACCGCCACAAGGTGCTGAACGAGGTCTATGTCGCGCCGGTCTATCTGAAGATGGGCGAGACCCAGTCGGCCGAGCCGCAGTCGGGCACGCCCTTTGCGCTCAACAGCCGCCTCGCAGCGGCCGAGTCGATCGGTCTGGGCGCACTTGAGGGGCCCGAGGACGTGATCCTCGACGCCGACGACCATCTCTATTGCGGCACCCGGCATGGCGAGATCGTGCGCTTCTTCGCGCCCGACTACACCCGTTCCGAGGTCTTCGCCCATGTCGGCGGCTTCCCCCTCGGCCTCGCCTTCGACCGCGACGGCAACCTGATCTCCTGCGTGGGCGCCATGGGGCTTTACAAGATCGCGCCCGACCGCACCGTGACGCGGCTGAGCGCCGAGACCCGGCGCTCGCTCACCTCGGTGCAGGATGACGCGCGGCTGCGCGACCCCAATGACCTCGACATTGCGCCGGACGGGCGGATCTATTTCACCGACTCGACGAAGCGCTATGACGCGCATGACTGGACGCTCGACAGCATCGAGAACCGCGGCACCGGCCGGCTGCTGGTCTATGATCCCAGGGACGGCTCGACGAAGACGCTGCTCGACGGCTATCGCTACACGAACGGCGTGTGCATGGCGCATGACGGCAAGTCGCTCTATTTCGCCGAAAGCTGGGCCTGCCGGATCCACCGCTATTGGCTCGAGGGGCCGAAGGCCGGCACCGCGGAATGCGTGATCAAGGACATGCCGGGCTATACCGACAACATCAACCGCGCCTCGGACGGCACCTATTGGATGGCCTGGCTCGGCATGCGGACGCCCAGCTTCGACCTGTCGCTCCGTCACCCGGCGATGCGCAAGCGGATGACCCGCCGCCTGCCGCAGGACGACTGGCTGTTCCCGAACATCAACACCGGCGGCATCGTGAAATTCGACGACAGCGGCCGCATCCTGCAGACCTTCGGCGACCTCACCGGCGAGAACCACCCGATGGTCACCTCGATGCGCGAACACAAGGGCGAGCTGTTCATCGGCGGCATCCTGAACAACCGCATCGGCCGCTACCGGATCGAGGGCGCCGACCCCGAGTGGACCGGGATGCGCGCCTATTGGGGGACCCGCGCATGATCTTCGATCCGATCCTCGACCTCTTCCGCGGCAAGGCGGTGACGATCCCGCCGATGGACGGCGCGTTCCGGCCGAATACCGCGCTTGACGAGGCGCCGGTGCTGGCGCTTCTGGACGAGCCCGACAACCTCGCCGTGCTCGGGAACGAGCTCGTCGCCTCCTCGGGCAATGCACTCTACCGCCTCGTGCCGGGGGCCGAGCCCCGGCCCCTCCAGCGCTTCGCGGCGCCGGTGACCGCGCTGGCGGTCTCGGCCGGGGGGCAGCTTGCGGTGGCGCTTGAAACCGGCGCGCTGCTGGTCGACGGGGTGGCACAGCACCTGCTGCCCGAGGTGCGGGCGATCACCGGCCTTGCCTTCTCGGCCGACGGCGCGCTGTGGCTGACGAACGGCTCGGCCGAGCACGCGCCCTCGGACTGGGCAGCCGATCTGATGAAGCGGCGCGCCACCGGCTCGATCTGGGTGCGCCGCGCCGAGGGGCAACCCTTCCACAAGGTGGCACAGGATCTGGCCTGGCCGAACGGGCTGTGCCCGCGCCCGGGCGGCGCCATCGCCTTTTCCGAAAGCTGGCGGCACCGGGTGATGGAACTGGACGCCGGGGGCGGGCTGAAACCGCTGATCGAAATGATCCCGGGCTATCCCGCGCGGATCTCGCCCGCCCCCGACGGCGGGGCGGTGCTTGCGGTCTTTGCGCCACGCAACCGGCTGATCGAATTCGTGCTGCAGGAAACCCATTACCGCGCGGACATGATCCGCGAGGTGCCGCGCGACTACTGGATCGCGCCGGCGCTCGCCTCGGGGCGCAGCTTCCTCGAACCGCTGCAATGCGGCGGCATCCGCACCATGGGCGTGCACAAGCCCTGGTCGCCCTCGCGCTCCTGGGGCCTTGTGGTGCGGCTCGACCGGCAGATGAACCCGGTATCGAGCGCGCACAGCCGCGCCAACGGCCACCGCCATGGCGTATGCTCGGCGATCGTGCACGCGGGCCGGCTTGTCGTCGCCTCGAAGGGCGGCGACGTCATCGTCACCCTGCCGGCGGAGGGTTGAGCATGGACGATGCGATCCTGCGGCTCGAGAAGATCACCAAGGCCTATCGCGGCGTCCCCGCCGTGCGCGAGGTCGATTTCGAGCTGCGCAAGGGCGAGATCCACGCCCTTCTGGGCGAGAACGGCGCCGGCAAGTCGACGCTGACGAAGATGATGGCGGGGGTCGTCGCGCCCAGTTCCGGGCGGATGTGGCTGCATGGCCGCGAGACGGTCTTCGCCACGCCGAACGCGGCGCTCGAGGCCGGCATCGCGATGGTCTTCCAGGAGACCTCGCTCGTGCCCTCGATGACGGTGGCGCAGAACCTCTATCTCGGCTCCGAGAAATTCCTGAACCGGCTGCGCGGCACCTACATCTCGGCACAGCAATTCCTGCAATCGCTGAACTTCCCGGTCGATCCGGCGGCGATGGTCGAGACGCTGGGCGCCGCGAAGAAGCAGATGGTCGAGATCGCCCGCGCCGTCCATCACAACGCCGAGGTCATCATCTTCGACGAGCCGACCGCGACCCTGACCCCCGAGGAAAAACGCCACTTCTTCGCGCTGATCCGCCGGCTGAAGGCGCGCGGCGTGTCGATCGTCTTCATCTCGCACGCGCTTGAGGAGGCGCTCGACCTGTCGGACCGCATCACCATCCTGCGCGACGGCGAGCTGGTGGCGACGGGGCCGACCGCAGACTTCACCCGCGAGACGATCGTCGCCGCGATGGTCGGGCGCACGCTGTCGGACGCGCTTTACCGCGACCGCTCCGCCGCGGGCACCCGCAAGGCGGGGCAGAAGGTGCTGTCGGTGCAGGACCTGTCGATGGGGGCGATGGTGCGTAACACCTCGTTCTCGGTCTTTGCCGGGCAGGTCACCGGGGTCTTCGGGCTGGTGGGCTCGGGCCGGACCGAGACCTTCAAGGTGGTCTCGGGGATCTACAAGCGCGACTTCCTGCGCGGCGGGGCGGTGGCGCTCGACGGCCGGCCGGTGCGCTATACCGTGCCGCGCGAGGCGGTGCGCGACGGTATCGTCTACATCACCGAGGACCGCAAGGCCGAGGGCTTCTTCGAGACGATGTCGATTGCCGAGAACATCTATTCCGGGCTTCTGGCGGCGGGGCACGACCACGCCTGGTATGTCGGGCGGGCCGAGATGGCGGCGGTGGCGGCCGAGTGGACGCAGACCCTGAACATCCGCGCGATCAACGAGAATGCCCGGGTGGTCGAGCTGTCGGGCGGCAACCAGCAGAAGGTGGTGATCGGCAAGGGGCTGGTGCAGAAGCCGCGGCTCGTCATCTTCGACGAGCCCACCCGCGGCGTCGACGTCGGCGCGATCGCCGAGATCCACGCGCTGATCAACCGGCTCGCCGACGAGGGGCTCGCGGTGGTGGTGATTTCCTCCTACCTGCCCGAGGTGATGAACCTCTCCGACCGCATCCTCGTGTGCCGTCAGGGCCGGATCGTCGAGGAATTCTCGCCCGGCGAGGCGACCGAGGCCAGGATCATGTATGCCGCCGTGCATTGAGCGGCGGAAAAAGGAGGACGCGATGGCGACCGTGAGACTGATGAGCGATGCCGAGGCGGAGACGATCCCCGCGGTCAAGGCGGTGTTCGACGACATCCGCGCGACGCGCAAGACCGACTTCATCAACAACTTCTGGCGCGCGCTCGCCTTCGACGCGGGGCTTCTGGCGCGCACCTGGGAAGGGCTGAAGGCGGTGATGACCGTGCCCGGCGAGATCGACCCGAAGACGCGCGAGATGATCTATGTCGCGGTCTCGATCGCCAACAGCTGCAGCTATTGCGTGCATTCGCACACCGCACAGGCGAAGGCGAAGGGCATGGGCGCGGCCGAACACGCCGAGCTTCTGTCGATCGTCGCGCTCGCGGCGCAGACGAACCACCTCGTCACCGGGATGCAGATCCCGGTCGATCCCGAATTCCAGCTGTAAGGAGGCCACGCGATGGACATGGCCCTTGTCGCCCGCCGCCCGGGCGGCCCCGAGGTGATGGAATGGAGCGCGGTCGAGACCGCCGCCCCCGGCCCCGGCGAGGCGCTGGTCCGCCACACCGCGATCGGGGTGAATTTCATCGACGTCTATCACCGCTCGGGCCTGTACCCCTGGCCCGAGGGCATGATGATCCCCGGCGCCGAGGCCGCGGGGGTGGTCGAGGCGGTGGGCCCCGGCGTCAACACGGTGCGGCCCGGCGACCGGGTCGCCTATGTGCTGAAATTCGGCGCCTATCGCACGCGCCGCGTGGTGCCCGCGGGCCGGCTGGTGCGGCTGCCCGACGCGATCCCCGACACGGTGGCGGCAAGCGTCATGCTGAAGGGGCTGACGGCGCAATACCTCGTCACTTCGTCCTACGCGGTGCAACCGAGCGACACCGTTCTTGTCCATGCGGCAGCGGGCGGCGTCGGGCTGCTCCTCGGCCAGTGGCTGCGCGCGATCGGGGCGCGGGCGATCGGCACCGCGGGCGGGCCCGCCAAGGTCGCGCTGGCGCTCGAACATGGCTACAGCGACGTCATCGACTACACCGCCACCGACTTCGCCCCCGAGGTCGCGCGGCTGACCCGGGGCGCGCTCTGCGCCGCGGTCTATGACAGCGTCGGGCGCGACACCTGGCGCGGCTCGCTCGCCTGTCTGAAGCGCTTCGGCATGTTCGTGAACTTCGGCCAGTCCTCGGGGATGATCGAGGATTTCAAGCTCTCCGACCTCGCCCGGGGCTCGCTGTCGGCGAACCGGCCGATGCTCTTCGACTATGTCGATGCGCGCGAAGACCTCGAACGCCGCGCCGCCGATCTGTTCGGCCGGCTCGAACGCGGCGAGGTGCGGGCCGACGTGGTGGCGACGCGGCCGCTCAGCGAGGCGGCCGAGGCGCATGCCGCGCTCGAGGGGCGGCGCACCACCGGCACCACAGTGCTGATCCCCTGACGCGTCAGATCCAGCCCAGGAGCTTCCACCACAGGAAGTCGAGCGGGGCGAGCACGAGAAGCGTGATCAGCGCGAGCGGCAGCACCACCTTGACGAGGTGGGAAAGCCGCTCGCCCGAGAGCTGCATCGCCACCACCAGGGGCCCCACCTGATAGGGGAAGAACACCGTCGAGAAGCCGATCACCTGGGTCATCAGCACCGCCTTCAGGCTGAAACCGGTGAGGGTGGCCAGATCCTGCGCCATCGGCGTCAGCACCGCGGGCACCCCCGGCACGGTGGCGAAGAGGCCGGTGCCGCTGGCCATCGCGACGAGCGACAGGAAATTCGTCGCATCCGCCCCGGGCGCCATCGGCAGCACCTTTTGCAGCCCCGCGCCGAGCAGCGCGCCCAGCCCCGAGGCATTGACCATCGCGCCAAGCGCCAGCGCGCCGACGACGAACAGCAACATGCCGAAGTCGACGCCCTGCCGGAAGGCCGGCGGCGTCACCACGCCGATCCCCGGCATCAGCAGGATCACCGCCGCGACCAGCCCGACCCAGGCCGCGTTCACCCCGTGCCAGCTGTCGGTCATCCACAGCACGAGCGTCGCAAGCAGGATCACCGCCACCCGGATCTGCTTGCCGCGCTCGCCGGGTTGCGCGCCCGCCGCGGCCTCTGCCTCGAGCACACCCGGCAGCGGCGCACCGACCTCGGCCGGGAACAGGCGCAGCACCAGCGCGACGGTCAGCGCCGCCTTGAGAATGCCCAGCACCGGGTAATGCAGAAGCAGGTATTCGGTATAGCCGAAATGGACGTGGTGGATGGTCTCGGCCGCGCCCGACAGCACCATGTTCGGGATGTTCGAGGGCAGGATCGCGAAGCTCGGCATGTTGCAGCCGATCGCCAGCACCGCGGCGATGCCGATCCGCCCGTTCGAGCCGCGGCCAAAGCCCGCCCGGTCGGCAAGCGCCATGCCGATCGGCACCAGCACCACCGCGCGCCCGACCGAGGAGGGCATCAGGAAGCCAAGCGCCATCGCCACGATCATCAGCCCGCCGATGAGCCGCGGATAGGAGCGGCCGAGCACCGGCCCCACCGCTTCGGCCAGACGACCGCCAAGGCCGGACACGCCGATCGCCGTGCCGATGACGAAACCCGAGACGATCAGCCAGACCGCGGTCGAGCCGAAGCCGGCAAAGACCGTCGCCGCCGGCGCAAGGCCGAGGATCAGCACCACGGCGAAGAAGATCAGGCTGGCCAGATAGCCCGGCACCACCCCCGTCGCCCAGAGCGCCAGCGTGACCAGCACGATGCCGAGCGTGCGCGCCTGCTCGAGTGTCAGCCCGGCGGGCGGCAGCAACGCCAGCACCAGCGCCGCCAGCACGACCAGCCCGACGAAAAGCGGTTTCATCGAAATTCTTGCGACAGACATGGGACCCCCGTTCGCACGCGCCGCCACACTAGCCCGGCGCGCGCCCCTGCGTTAGACCATCATCATGACAAAGGATGTCGCCGAAACGCCAACCCGGCCCGCCAGTGGTGCCGGCTTCGTGCGCGATGCCGCGCGCCCGGTGCTGGTGCACAGCGGGCGGATGCCGGCCGGGCAGATGGTCGAGCCGCACAGCCACCCGCGCGGCCAGCTGATCTGGGCGATGCAGGGGGTGTTGCGGGTGACGAGCCGCGGCGGCGTCTGGATCGTGCCGCCCAGTCACGCGGTCTGGATCCCGGGCGGCACCGACCACCACGTCACGACCGAGACCGAGGTCGAGATCCGCAACCTCTACGTCGACCCGACGCTGGCGCTGCGCCGGCAGGTGCCGCGTTGCGCGGTGCTGCTGCTGACGCCGCTGCTGCGCGAACTGATCCTGCGGCTCGCCGCGCTGAGCACCGACGCGCCCTTCGACGCACGGCGGCTGCATCTGGCCGCGGTCATCACCGACGAGATCGAGGCGCTGGCCGAGGCGCCCCTCAGCCTGCCCGGCGCGCATGACGCGCGGCTGGTGCGGCTGATGCGGCACCTGCGCGAGACGCCCGACGAGGCGCGCCCGCTTGCCGATCTGGCGGCCCTTGCCGGGGCGAGCCCGCGCACGCTGGAACGCCTGTTCCGCGCCGAGACCGGGCTCACCTTCCGGCAATGGCGCAGCCGGCTGCGGCTGATGGCGGCGATCGAGCGGCTTGAGCGCGGACAAAGCAGCACCGAAATCGCCTGGTCGCTCGGCTATCGCAGCCCGAGCGCCTTCGTCGCCGCCTTCCGCACGCAATTCGGCCGGCCGCCGCAAAGCTTCCTGCAGGGTTAGGCGCCGAGCCCGCCAAGCACCCGGTCGAGCCGCGCCACCAGCAGATCGGCCTGCTCGCGGGTGAAGATCAGCGGCGGGCGGATCTTCAGCACATTTGCGCCCTTGGCACAGGCCGAGATCAGCACGCGCTCCGCGCGCAACCCGTTGACGATGGCCGCCGTGCGCGCCGGATCGGGGGTCTTCGCGGCGCGGTCCGAGACGATCTCGACGCCGATGAAGAGCCCCGCCCCGCGCACGTCGCCGATGCAGGGATGGCGGTCGGCGAGCCCACGCAGCCCGTCGCGCAGATGCGCGCCGACGTCGCGGGCGTTCGCGACCAGCCCCTCGCCCTCGATCACATCCAGCACCGCGGTCGCCGCCGCAACCGCCACCGCATTGCCGCCGAAGGTGTTGAAATAGCGCGCCTTGCGGCCGAACTCGGCGACCACCTCGGGGCGCAGCGCGACGCCCGCGACCGGATAGCCGTTGCCCATCGGCTTGCCCATGGTGACGATGTCGGGGGTCACGCCGTGGCGCTGAAAGCCCCACATCGCGTCGCCGGTGCGGCCAAAGCCCGATTGCACCTCGTCGGCGATGTAAAGCCCGCCCGCGGCCCGGATCGCGGCAACGGCGCCCTGCAGGAAGCCCGCCGGCCCGTCGAACACCCCGTCCGAGGCGAAGATGCCGTCACAGATGAAGAGCGCCGGGCGGATGCCGTGGCGGGTCAGATCGGCGATCGCCGCCTCGACCGAGGCGGTGAAGGCGCCCGCCACATCCGCCTCGCGGTAGCTGTCGGGGGCGGGCACGGTGCGCACATGCACGCCAAGGTCAACCGCCGGGCCGAGCGAGGGCGAGAACTCCGCCACCGCCTGGGTGACGCCGTGATAGGCGGTCTCGGTCACGATGATGCCGGTGCCGCCGGTGAAGGCGCGCGCGATGCGCACGGCAAGGTCATTCGCCTCGGAGCCGGTGCAGGTGAACATCATCTGCCCGATCCCGGTGGGCAGCGTGGCGAGCAGCCGCTCGGCATAGTCCAGAACGCCCGCATGCAGGTAGCGGGTGTGGGTGGCCAGAACGCCGGCCTGCGCGGCGATCGCCGCCACCACCTTCGGGTGGCAATGCCCGACCGAAGTGACGTTGTTGTAGCCGTCGAGATAGGCCTCGCCCGCGGCATCATAAAGCCACGCGCCCTCGCCCCGCACCAGATGCAGCGGCTTTTCGTAGAACAGCCGATAGGCGGGCCCGAGCAGCGCCTGCCGCCGCGCGATCAGCGCCGCGGTCTCCGCATCGAGGTCGGCCGCCCCCTCGACATAGGCGTTCACCATCGTCTCGCGCGTCATCGCACGCCCTCCTCTGCCGCGGTTCGCAGTGCCGCCGTGACCACCTCGCGCGGCAGGGCGGCAAAGCCTGCCATCCCCGCCCGCGCGCCGCGGTTGTTTCGCAAGATATACTCGGCATTCTCCGGATAGCGCGCCGCGCGCCACTCGGTGATGGTGATCGAGGCGACCAGCCGCGCCACGATCAGGTCGCGCAGCAGCTCGACCTCGGCCGCATCGAGCGGCGTGACCGCGGCATAGGCCGTCACCATCCGCGCCACCGGGGCAAGCGGATCGTCCTCGAGATGGGTGAGATAGGAGGCCGCCACCGCGACATCGACGGCGCGCGGCGTGCGCACCATGTCGCCGAAGTCGAGCACGCCCGCGATCCGCTCGGGCGCCTGTGGGTCGATGACGATGTTGTGGTGGTTGAGGTCATTGTGCACCACCTGCCAGCGCAGCGCGGGCAGGCGCGGCGCCACCGCGGCGGCGAAATGGTCAATCTCGGCCTGAAGCTGGTCGCGCAAGGCGCCGGCGGGCAGCGATGCGAGCAGCGGCATCAGCCGCGGCAGGTGGCGGATGTCCCACAGGATCTCGTGCCCCGAGGCGGGATGGCGGAAGCCCGCCAGCCCCGCGCCCAGCTGCGCGGCCAGCGTGCCGATCTGTGCCGCCAGCCGCCCTGCCCCGCCCGTGCGCGCCACCGGCGTGCCCGGCACCCAGCTGAGCAGCCGCACCGTGCTGTTCCGTCCGTCGTCAAGGGTAAGCGGCGCAAGGAAATCACCCGTCCGCGTCGCGACCATCCGCGGCACCGGCAACGCCGGGGTGCGGCCTTCCAGCCAGCGCAGCGCCTCGACCTGAAACGCGGTGGTGGCGCGCGCCTCGGCCGGGTTTGCGACCTTCAGCACATAGCCCGGCCCGGCGTCGGTGGTGACGCGGAAATTCGCGTCGCGCTCGCAAGCGAGGCTCTCGGCCCGCCCCTCGATCCCCCAAAGCTCGCGCAACAGCGCCTCGGCCGCCGCGGTATCGACGGGCGGCGGCGGGCTGTCGAGGAGGACGGCGAAGATCGGGTCGGAGAGCGCCTCGCTCATCGGCACGCCCGGAAACGGGGCGCGCGCGCCGGTCGCAAGGGGAAGTGGGTCATCGCAGCGCCTCCGCATCGGCGCCCCGCGCGATGGGGCAGCCTTGGTCCGGCGCCGATTAGTTCACCAAGCGCCCCGGCGCGTCAATGCACCGGGGCAGCGGGGTGAGGCAGACCAGCTCAGGGCAGCGGGATGAACTCGTCGTGGTCGGTGGCGGGCAGGTCGAACAGCCCCCGCCCCCACCGCGCCGCACGCCACTCTTCCTTCGCATGCTCGATCCGCTCGCGGCTCGATGCGACGAAGTTCCACCAGATGTGGCGCGGCCCGTTCAGCGTGGCACCGCCAAGCGCCATGATCCGCGCGCCGCGCTCTCCCGCCTCGACGGTGATCCGGTCGCCCGGGCGGAAGACCATCATCCGCCCCGCCTCGAAGCGCTGACCGGCGACACGGATCTCGCCCTCGGTGACATAGATGCCGCGGTCCTCGTGATCGTCGGGCAGCGGGAAGCGGGCGCCGGGGGCCAGCGTCACGTCAAGGTAGAAGGTTTCGGAAAACATCGTCGCCGGCGCTGCCTCGCCATAGGCGGTGCCGAGGATCAGCCGCGCGCTGACCCCGCCATCCTCGAAGAGCGGCAGCGCGCCCTTGCCGTGATGCTCGAACACCGGGGCCATGTCCTCGCGGTCCTCGGGCAGCGCGATCCAGGTCTGGATGCCATAGAGGCTGTGCGGCCCGTGCTTGCCTTCCTCGCTGGTGCGCTCGGAATGGGTCACGCCCTTGCCCGCGACCATCCAGTTCACCTCTCCGGGCACGATCACCTGATCGGCGCCGGTGCTGTCGCGGTGGTGGAAGTCGCCGCGGTAGAGATAGGTCACCGTGCCCAGCCCGATATGCGGGTGCGGGCGGATGTCGATGCCCTTGCCGGTGAGGAACTCGGCCGGGCCGATGTGGTCGAAGAAGATGAAGGGCCCGACCATCTGGCGCTGCACCTCGAAGCCGCCCAGATCGCGGGCGCGGGGAATGATCGGGGTCTCGATCGCGTCGGGGCCGACGGTGTCGGGATCGCCCGGGGCGAGGGCGGGGTTCCAGCTCATGGCGTTCTCCTGTCGTTGGTTGACTCTGAGATAGCACGAAATCATGAAACGCGTGAGACGTAACACGTTCGCAATTCGAGAACACCGGGTTCTGCTCCGGGCCGCTTCGCCGGCGCGCGGCCGCGCCCTATCTTCTGGTCGAACCTCCTTCAGGAGAACGCCCATGACCACCGGACTGCATCACGTCACCGCCCTCACCCGCCGCGTTCAGGCGAATGTCGACTTCTACGCGGGCTTCCTCGGCCTGCGGCTCGTCAAGCGCACCGGCGGCTTCGAGGATGCGAACCAGCTGCACCTGTTCTATGGCGATGCCGCCGGCGCGCCCGGCGCGCTCGTCACCTTCCTGGTGTGGGAGGATGGCGGGCCGGGCCGCGCGGGCCATGGCGCGCCGGGCGAGATCGCGCTCGCCGTTCCCGCCGACAGCATCGGCCTGTGGCTGACCCGGGCGCTCGCCGCGCATGTGCCGGTCGAGGGGCCCCTGCGCGAATTCGGCGAGACGGTGCTGCGGCTGAAGGACCCCGACGGCATCATCGTGAAGCTGGTCGGCGCCGATCTGCCCGCCACCGCGCCGCTCGGCCCCGTCGAGGCGCCGCGGCGGCTGCGTGCGGTCACGCTCTTCACCGAGCACCCGGACGAGACCGCGGCCTTCGTCGCCCGCTTCGGCTATCGCGAGGCGGCGCGCGAGGGCGCGGTGCGGCGGCTGGTGTCCGACACAGACGCGCTCGACATCCGCGACGCGACCGGGTTTTGGGAGGCGGCGCCGGGCACCGGCGGCATCGACCACGTCGCCTTCCGCGCCCCCGATGTGGCGGCCGTCGCGGCGATGGAGGCGGCACTGGCCCCGGCCGAGCCCACTGCGCTGCATGACCGGACCTATTTCACCTCGCTCTATGTGCGCGAGCCGGGCGGCAGCCTGCTGGAATATGCGACGGACGGGCCCGGCTTTGCGGTGGACGAGGCACCCGACCATCTGGGCGAGACGCTCTTCGTGCCGGTCGACGATCCGCGCCGCGCTGCCGATCTGCGGGTGATGCTGCCGCAATTCGCCCTGCCGGGCGCGCCGCGCCTGCCGCAGCGCGATCTGCCCTTCGTGCACCGGATCTTCACCCCCGAAGAGCCGGACGGCACGACGCTCGTGCTGCTGCACGGCTCGGGCGGGAACGAGGCCGACCTGCTGCCCTTCGCGCATCGGGTGGCCCCGCACGCGACGCTGGTCGCCCTGCGCGGCCGGGCGGTCGAGGAAGGCACGCCGCGCTGGTTCCGCCGCGAGGGGCTGATGCGCTTCGATCAGGACGACATCCGCGCCGAGGCCGAGGCCTTCGACGCCTTCCTGACCGAGGCCCGCCGCGCCTATGGGCTCGACCCGGACGGGCTGAGCGTGATCGGCTATTCGAACGGGGCGGCGTTCCTCGGCGCGGTGCTGCAGCTTTACCCGGGGGCTGTGCGGCGCGCGGTGCTGCTGCGCCCGGCCGCGGCGCTGGAACAGGCCCCCGCGGCTGACCTGCACGGCACCCGGGTGCTGGCGCTGACCGGCACGCGCGACTTCTTCCGCGCCGAGGCGCCGAAGCTCACCGCGGCACTGACTGCGGCCGGGGCCGAGGTCACGCTGCGCGCGCTCGATGCCGGACATGACATCACCACGGCCGACGAGGCCGCGGTGCACCATTGGATGACAGGAGAGACCGATGACTGAGATCACCCTGACCCGCGAATGGCACGACGACCTGCACGGGCGCTATGTCGCCCACATCGCCGGCATCGACGCCGAGGCGGAACTGACCTTCACCCGGCGCGGCCCGGCGGTTCTCAGTGCCGATCACACCGGCGCGCCGGAGGCCCTGCGCGGCACCGGCGCCGCCGCGGCGCTGGTCGAGCGGCTGGTGGCCGATGCCCGGGCCGAGGGGGTGAAGATCATCCCACTCTGCCCCTATGTGCAGCTCCTCTATACCCGGAACCCGGACTGGGCCGATGTCTTCACCACCGCCCCGGGCGAGAAACCGAAACTGCCGCTTTAAGCTGCGTTCGGGATTTGCGAACGGAGCGGGCGGCGGATATCGTCTGCGCATGAACTGGACGCTCGCGGATATCGAGACCTTCCTCGCGGTGATGGAGACCGGCAGCGTCTCGGCCGCGGGCGCGCGGCTGCGGCTGTCGAAATCGGTGGTCAGCAAGCGCATCGCCGAGTTCGAGGCGGCGCTCGGCACCGCGCTGTTCCTGCGCAGCGCCGGGCGGATCACCGCGACCGACGCCGCGCAGGAGCTGGCCGAGCGGCTGCGCCCGGCGCTGGCCACCCTGGTTGCCGCCACCGAAAGTGCCGCCAGCGGCGCGCTGCGCGGCCGGCTTGCCATCGCTGCGCCGATGAGCTTCGGCATCCGCCATCTCGGCCCGGTGGTGGCGGGCTTCGCCCGCGCCCATCCGGGGCTTGAGATCGTGCTGAACTATGACGACCAGCACATCGACCTGGCGCGGGCGGGCTTTGACGTGGCGCTGCGCATCGGCCGGCTGCGCGACAGCACGCTGATGGCGCGCCGGTTGTGCGAGGACCCGCGCGCGATCGTCGCGAGCCCCGACTACCTTGCCCGCATGGGCACGCCCGCCACGGCCGCCGATCTGTCCGCGCACGAGGCGATCACCTATCTCAACACGCGCCCGGGCGAGGCCTGGGAACTCGGCCCCGGCGTGCCGCCGCCCCGCCCGGCCCGCGTCGCCGCGAACAACGGCGAGGCGATGCGCGACATGGCGATTGCCGGGCTGGGCCTTGCGTTGCTGCCCTCGTTCATCGTGCATGACGCGCTGGCCGACGGGCGGCTCGTCGCGGTGCTGCCGGGCCTTGCCCCGCCGCCCCTGCCGATCAGCGCCGTCTGGCCGCCGATCCGGCCGATGCCGCGCAAGCTGCGGCTCTTCGTCGACCATCTCGTCGCCACGATCGGCGAGCACCCGCCCTGGCTGCCCCGCGGCTGAGCCCGCGCGGGCCTGTTACGCAAGTTTCGCACGGCGGTCGCCGGAACGTCACCTGAACCTGCTCAATGACCGGCAGTCCCGCCGCTCCACCGCGGCGGTCCCTGCTCCCGGGGCCCGGCCCCGCCTTGTGCCATTTCAGGAGACACCGATGATCCGCTTGAACCGCCGCCATGCCCTCGGACTGCTGGGCGCCACCACCGGCAGCCTGCTGCTGCCCGGCTATCTGCGCGCGCAGGGCGCCCGCCGCTCGATCACCGTCGCGGTGCAGAAGATCACCAACAACAACACGCTCGACATCTGGAACGAACAGTCGAACGTCGGCGAGCGGGTGTTCTTCCCGAACCTCTGGGAAGGGCTGATCCTGCGCAACTGGATGGGCGATCAGGGCCCGGTGCCGGGGCTGGCGACCTCGTGGTCGCGCATCGACGACAAGACGATCGAGCTGAAGCTGCGCGAAGGCGTCAAGTTCCACAACGGCGACGAGATGACCGCCGAGGACGTGGCCTTCTCGTTCTCGCCCGAGCGCGTCTTCGGCGACACCCAGCCGGTCGGCGGCACCACGATCTTCGCCGAGAACTACACCCCCGCCACGGCGAAGGACCTGCCGGCGAACGTGCCGGGCATCGGCCGCCGCCTGTGGCCGGCGCTGCAGGGCGTCGAGATCGTCGACAAGTACACCGTGCGCTTCCACAACGCGACGCCCGACGTGACGCTCGAGGGCCGGCTCTATGCCTTCGGCAGCCAGATCGCCAACCGCCGCGCCTGGGACGAGGCGGCAAGCTATGCCGAGTGGGCGGCGAGGCCCGTCACCACCGGCCCCTACATGGTCGCCGAGTTCAAGCCCGACGTGTCGCTGACCCTCGTCGCCTTCGACGACTACTGGGGCGGCCAGCCGCCGCTCGAGAAGATCACCTTCGTCGAGGTGCCGGAAGTGTCGAGCCGGGTGAACGGGCTGCTGTCGGGCGAATACGACTTCGCCTGCGACCTGCCGCCCGACCAGATCGCCGCGGTCACCGGCACCCCGGGCTTCGAGGTGCAGAGCTCGACCATCTGGAACCACCGGATCTCGGTCTTCAACACGCAAAACGAGGTGCTGGCCGATCCGCGCGTGCGCCGCGCCATGACCCATGCGATCGACCGTCAGGCGATCGTCGAGGCGCTCTGGGCCGGGCAGACGGTGGTGCCCGCGGGGCTGCAGTTCGACAGCTTCCGCAGCTCGGACATGTTCGTCGAGGGCTGGGCCGCGCCCGAATACAACCCCGAACTGGCCCGCGACCTGCTGAAGCAGGCCAATTACAAGGGCGATGCGGTGCCCTATCGGCTCTTGAACAACTACTACACCAACCAGACGCCGACCGCTCAGATCATGGTCGAGATGTGGCGTCAGGTCGGTATGAACGTCGAGATCGAGATGAAGGAGAACTGGGCGCAGATCCACGACCCCGCCGGGATCAAGGGCGTGCGCGACTGGTCGGCCTCGAACCTGATCAACGACCCGATCACCCCGCTTGTGGTGCAGTTCGGCCCGAACGGCGAGGCCCAGCAGAAGAAGGACTGGACCAACGCCGAGCTGAACCAGCTCTCGGTGGTGATGGAGACCTCGACCGATCACGCCACCCGCAAGAAGGCGATCGCGCGGATGCTGGAAATCGCTGAGCGCGAGGACCCGGCCTATCAGGTGCTGCACCAGAACGCGGTCTTCACCGGCATGCGCTCGGACCTGCACTGGAAGGCGGCACCGGCCTTCGCGATGGACTTCCGCGCCTCGAACTGGGCCGCGGGCTGACCCCCTGCCCCGGCCATCCCCCGGCGGGCCGCGTGCCCGCCGGGGCTTTGCATTCCGGTCCCGGCCGGATGCGCGCCTTTCGGAAGGATCTCATGGACAGACTGGTGGAAATCCGCGACCTGCGCGTCGCCTTCGACGGCGTCCCGGTGCTGCATGGCATCGACCTCGACGTGGCGCCCGGCGAGGCGCTTGGCCTGGTGGGCGAGTCGGGCTGCGGCAAGTCGGTGACCTGGCTTGCGGCGCTTGGCCTGCTGCCGGCGAAGGCACGGGTCACGGGCTCGGTGCGGCTTGGCGCGGGCGAGCTGGTGGGCGCACCGCGCGAGGCGCTGGAAACCGTGCGCGGCAAGCGCATCGCGATGATCTTCCAGGACCCATCGAGCGCGCTGAACCCGGTGATCCGGGTGGGCCGGCAGATCTGCGAGGCGCTGCGGCTGCACCGCGACCTGCGCGGCGCGGCGGCGAAGGCCGAGGCGATCCGGCTGATGGAGATGGTCGGCATCCCCGACGCGCCGCGCCGCTTCGACCTCTACACCCACGAATTTTCCGGCGGCCAGTGTCAGCGGCTGATGATCGCGATGGCGCTGGCCGGCCGGCCCGACCTGCTGATCGCCGACGAGCCGACCACCGCGCTCGATGCCACGATTCAGGCGCAGATCCTCGAGCTTCTGGCCCGGCTGCGGCGCGAGACCGGCATGGCCACCGTCTTCATCAGCCACGATCTGGGCGCCGTCGCGCAGATCTGCGAGCGGGTCTGCGTGATGTATGCCGGCCGGATCGTCGAGGCGGGGCCGGTCGAGCGCCTGTTCGCGCATCCGCGCCACCCCTATACCCGCGGCCTTTTCGACGCGATCCCGCAGATGACCGGGCCGCGGCGGCGGCTGGTGCCGATCCCGGGCACGGTGCCCGATCCGCGCGCCCTGCCGCCGGGCTGCGCCTTCGCCCCGCGCTGCACCCGCGCGCATGACGCCTGCAGCCGCGCCCGCCCCGATCTGCTCGCGCAGCCCGACGGCCGCACCCTCGCCTGCGCCTATCCGGTGCCCGAGGCGCGGGCTGACAGTTTCAGCATGGAAAGGGCGATGACATGAGCCGTCCCCTGCTTCTCGAGGCGCGCGATCTGGTGCGCATCTACCGTTCCCGCCGCGGCCTGACCGGCGCCGTGACCGAGGTCCGCGCCGTCGACGAGGTCAGCCTGAAGCTGCGCGCGGGCGAGACACTGGGCATCGTCGGCGAGTCGGGATCGGGCAAGTCGACGCTCGGGCGGATGCTTCTGGGCCTTGACCCGGCGCAGGGCGGCACGGTGCTGTTCGAGGGCATGCCCCTGCCGCGCTTCGGCACGCCGATCTGGCGCCGGCTGCGGTCGCGCATGCAGATGGTCTGGCAAGATCCGCTCTCGGCGCTCGACCGGCGGCTGACGGTCGCCGCGCAGATCCGCGAGCCGCTCGACATCCACCGCATCGGCACGCCCGAGGAGCGCCCGGCCCGCACCGCCTCGCTGATGACCGCGGTCGGGCTGCGTGCCGATCAGGGCGGGCGCTATCCGCACGAGCTCTCGGGCGGGCAGCGCCAGCGCGTGGTGATTGCGCGGGCCCTGGCCACCAACCCCGCGCTGCTGGTCTGCGACGAGCCGGTCTCGGCGCTCGATGTCTCGATCCAGGCGCAGGTGGTGAACCTGCTGCGCGACCTGCAGGGGCAAAAGGGCCTTGGCATGGTCTTCATCAGCCACGACCTGAAGGTGGTGCGCAACCTCGCCGACCGGGTCGCGGTGATGTATCTCGGGCGGATCGTCGAGGAGGGCCCGGCCGAGCAGATCTTCGCCGAACCGCGCCACCCCTATACCCAGGCGCTCGTCTCCTCGATCCCGGTGCCAGGGCGGCCGCTCGATGCCCGCATCCTGCTGCAGGGCGAACCGCCGAACCCCGCGGCGCGGCCCCCGGGCTGTGCCTTCCACCCGCGCTGCCCGCTGGCGCAGGGCCTGTGCCGCACCCGGGTGCCGGCGCTGCGCGTGCCCGAGCCCGGCCGCGCCGTCGCCTGCCATGTCACCGCCGGGGCCCAAAGCCCCGTCGCCGCCTGAAAGGACCGCCGATGCTGCGCTTCGTCGCCCTGCGGCTTGCCCGCGCGCTTGCCACGGTGATCGCCGTGATGACCTTCGCCTTCGTCGTGCTGCGCCTGTCCGGAGACCCGGCGCAGGTGATGCTGGGCCCCGACGTACCGCAAGAGGCGGTCGAGGCCTTCCGCCGCTCCTGGGGGCTCGATGCGCCGCTGTGGCAGCAATACCTCGCCTATCTCGGCGCGATCTTCCGCGGCGATTTCGGCGTCTCGATGCGCGACCATTCGCCGGCGCTGGCGCTGGTGCTCGAACGCGTGCCGGCGACGCTGCAACTGACGATCCCGGCGCTGATCCTGAAGCTCGGCCTCGGCATCCCGGCCGGCGTCTATGCCGCACTGCACCGCGACAGCCTGATCGACCGCGGGGTGATCCTGCTGGCCGTTGCGGGCTTCACCATCCCCTCCTTCGTGCTGGGGCTGGTGCTGGTGCTGATCTTTGCCGTGACGCTCGGCGTTCTGCCCTCGGGCGGCTCGGGGACCTGGGTGCATGGCATCCTGCCGACCCTCACCATCTCGATCGGCGGCATCGGCGTTCTGGCGCGCTTCTCGCGCTCGGCGATGATCGAGGTGATGGGCCAGCCCTATATCCGCACCGCTGCGGCAAAAGGCGTGAAATGGCGCAATGTCGTGCGCGGCCATGCCCTGCCGAATGCCGCGGTGCCGATCGTGACGCTGGTGGGCTTCATGGTCGGCTCGCTGATCGCCGGCGCCGTCGTGGTCGAGACGATCTTCAGCTGGCCCGGCATCGGGCGGTTGCTCATCGTCTCGGTCAGCAACCGCGACCTCGCCGTGGTGCAGTGCATCCTGCTGCTGATCGCCGCGGTGATGGTCGTCTCGAACCTTGTGGTCGATCTGCTCTATGGCGCGCTCGACCCGCGGCTGCGCGCGCAGCCCACCACCTGAGGAGGACGCCATGGCCCTTGCCGACATCCTGCCCCGCACCCGCCGCCTGCTGCCCGCGGGCCTGCCCGTCTCGGTCGCGCTCAGCCTTTTCTGGCTGGCCGCAATGCTGATCTGTGCGGCGCTTGCCGATCTGCTGCGCCCCTACCCGATCACCCGCATGGATCTGGCCGCGCGCCTCGCCCCGCCGCTGACGCCGCACCACTGGCTCGGCACCGACGAGCTGGGCCGCGACGTGCTCTCGCGGCTGATCCAGTCGGTGCGGGTCTCGCTGGTGATCGCCTTCGGCGCGACGATCCTCTCGGCCGTCTTCGGCACCACGCTCGGCTTTCTCGCCGCCAAGGCGCGCGGCTGGGTCGAGCATGCCGTCGTCATGCTTGCCGATTTCCAGGCGGCGCTGCCCTTCCTCATCATGGCGCTGGCGGTGCTGGCCTTCTTCGGCTCGTCGATGCCGCTCTTGGTCGGGCTGATGGGCTTTTACGGCTGGGAGCGGTATGCCCGCATCGCCCGTGGCCTCGCGATCTCGGCCGGCGCGCAGGGCTATGCCGCGGCCGTGGTGCAGCTTGGCGCGTCCCCCGCCCGGGTCTATCTGCGCCACATCCTGCCCAATGTCGCCTCGACGCTGATCGTGTCGATGACCCTGACCTTTCCCGAGATCGTCTTGATGGAATCGGGGCTTTCCTTCCTCGGCCTCGGGGTGCAGCCGCCCGAGACGAGCCTTGGCAACATGGTCGGTTTCGGCCGCGATTACCTGACGACGGCGCCCTGGATCATGCTTGCCCCCGCCGTTGTCATCACCCTGACAACTCTTTCGATTTCGCTGGCCGGAGACTGGCTGCGCGACCGGCTCGATCCCACCATTCGCTGAAGGAGCTTCCCATGACCGCCATCAACGGCCACCGCGGTGCCCGCAATCTCTGGCCCGAGAACTCGCTTCCGGGTTTTCGCAACGCCCTGCAGCTCGGCTGCGACGCGATCGAGTTCGACGTGCATCTGACCGATGCGGGCGAGCTTGTGGTGATCCACGATCCGCTGCTCGACCGCACCACCGACGGCACCGGCCCGGTGCGCGCGCTGACGCCCGAGACCCGGCGCCGCACGCTTCTGAAGGACAGCGACACCGGCGTGCCGACGTTCGGCGAGGTGCTCGAGGTGCTGGCGCCGGTGCACGGCCTTGGCCTGCATGTCGAGATCAAGCTCGACGAGGCCGGCCAGCCCTACCCCGGCATCGCCGCCCGCGTCGCCGATGCGCTGATCGCGCACGGGCTTGACCGCCGCGCGCATCTGACCTCCTTCGATGTGGGCGTCCTGCGCGACTGCGCCGAGGTCGCCCCCTCGATCGCCCGCCTCGTCTCGGCCGATGCCGACTGGGTGGCGCGTCAGGGCGGGCTCGAGACCTTCCTCGGCACCGTCGGGCACCTCGTCGACATCGTGGCGCTGCGCCACGACTATCTCGACGCGGAATGGGACGCGATCACCGCGCTCTGGCCGAAGGAACGGCTCTGCGCCTGGACGGTGAACGACGCCGACCGCATCCGCCATTTCCTCGAGCTCGGCATCGGCCATCTGACCAGCGACCGGCCTGACCTCGCACTGCGCCTGCGCAGCACCGAGCCCGCCTGATCAGCCCGCAAGCCGGGTCTCGACCGTGGCACCGTGCGACAGCGTGCGGTGCACCGGGCAGCGATCGGCGATCTCGACCAGACGCGCGCGCTGCTCGGCATCGAGCGGGCCGGCCAGCGTGATCTCGCGCGAGAAGACGTCGATCCGCCCGCCCGCGGCCTCGGCCGCCGCCGCATCCTCGGCATGGAGCTTGCGGTGGCTGACCTCGACCCGGACATGCTCGAGCGGCCAGTTCTTGCGCCGCGCATACATCCGGATCGTCATCGAGGTGCAGGCGCCAAGTGCCGCCGACAGCAGGCCATAGGGCGAGAGGCCACGGTCTGTGCCGCCCTGCGCCAGCGGCTCGTCGGCGATCAGGTGATGGCGCGGGCCGGCGGTGACATCCTGGGCGAACCCCGCCGGGTCAGCCTCGGACACCCGCACCACGCCCTCGGGCACGCCTTCCGACGCGGGCTCGGACAAATCGAGGTAATGCGCGGCCCAGGCGGCAATCACGCCGGCGGCATAATCGGCCTCCGCGGGATCGCTGATCATGTGATCGGCGTCATCAAGGGTGACGAAGCTTTTCGGGTGTTTCGCGGCCAGGAAGATCCGCGTCGCATTCTCGATCCCCACCACCATGTCGCGCGGCGCGTGTAGCACCAGCAGCGCGCGGTGCAGCGCCGCAACCGCCGGGCCGACCGAGAGGCCCGCAAGGCTCTGCACGAAATCGCGCCCGATCCGCAGCCGGGCCGAACCGATGCTGACCTCGGCCGCGCCCTCGGCCGCGATCTCGGCGATCGACTCGCCGAAATGCCGCGCAAGCGAGGCCGGCGCGAAGGAGGCACCGATCGTCGCCACCGCCGTCACCGAGGGCATCTCGGAGGCCGCCAGAACCGCCGCGGTGCCGCCGAGCGAATGGCCGATCAGCAGCCCCGGCGCCATGCCGCGCGCGGTAAGGAAGCGCGCCGCCGCGGTCAGATCGCCGATGCTCGCGGTGAAGCTGCGCGTCGCGAACCCTCCGCCCGCGCCGTCGATCCCGGTGAAATCGAATCGCAGCACGGCAATGCCCGCCGCCGCCAGCCGCGCCGCGATCCGCTGGGCCGCGGCGATGTCGCCACCACAGGCGAAGCAATGCGCGAACAGCGCCGTGGCCAGAACCGGCCCCGCCGGCAGCTCCAGCCGGGCCGCGAGCGGGGTGCCGTCGTGGCCCGGAAAGGTAAGCGATTCCGAGGGCATGGGAGTCTCCTTGCGTGAATTCCGGAGATCAAGGTGGGGCAAGGTGCCGGTGCCGGCAAGGGCACAGGATGCGGCGCTTCGCCCCACGACCGATCTTGCCCCGATACGCAGTTGTGCGGGATCAAGGTGGTGACGACCCGATCGTGCCATGATCGCACCGGGTGGGAGGAGGAGGAGACCGCATGGCGCAGCCCGCCGTCTTTCGCGTCGAGGGGGTGACAAAGACCTATGTCACCGGCAGCGTCACCGTTGCCGCGCTGCGCGGCATTGACCTGATCTTGAACGAGGGCGAGCTTGTGGTCCTGCTCGGCGCCTCGGGCTCGGGCAAGTCGACGCTGCTCAACATCCTTGGTGCGCTCGACAGCCCGACGACCGGGCGGGTGTTCTTCCGCGATACCGAGCTGACCGGGCTCGACGATGCCGGGCTCACCGCCTTCCGCCGCGCCCATGTCGGCTTCGTCTTCCAGTTCTACAATCTGGTGCCCAGCCTCACCGCACGCGAGAACGTCGCGCTGGTGACCGAGATCGCACGCAACCCGATGCCGCCCGAAGAGGCGCTCGACCGGGTGGGCCTTGCCGCGCGGCTCGACCATTTTCCGGCCGAGCTTTCTGGCGGCGAGCAGCAGCGCGTGGCGATCGCCCGGGCGCTGGCGAAGCGGCCCGAGGTGCTGCTGTGCGACGAGCCCACCGGCGCGCTCGACAGTGCGACCGGGGTGACGGTGCTGCAGGCGATCTGGGAGGCGAACCGCGATCTCGGCACGGTGACCGCCCTCATCACCCACAATGCCGCGATCCGGCAGATGGCGCATCGGGTGATCCGGCTCGCCGACGGGCGCGTCACCGCGATCGAAGAGAACGCCTCCCCGCAGCCGCCGCAGGGGATCGAATGGTGATGCGCGCCCTCGACCGCAAGCTGTTGCGCGATCTGCGCCGGATCTGGGCGCAGGCCCTCGCCATTGCCCTCGTGCTTGGCTGCGGGGTGATGGTGCTGGTGCTGGCGACCGGCACCGAACGCTCGTTGCGGCTGGCCCGGCAATCCTTCTACGACCGCATGCAATTCGCCGATGTCTTCGCCAGTGCGACGCGGGTGCCGAAGGGGCAGCTAGCCGAGATCGCCGCGATCCCGGGCGTCGCGCAGGCCGAGGCGCGGATCTCGATGCAGGTGGTGCTCGACCTGCCGGGGCAGACGAAGCCGGCACAGGCGCGGCTCGTCTCGCTGCCCGAGGCGGGGGCGCCGGTGCTGAACCGCCCGGTGCTGCGCACCGGCCGCCTGCCCGACCCGCGCGCGACCGACGAGGTGGCGCTGTCGGAAAGCTTTGCCGAGGCGAACGGCCTTTTCCCCGGCAGCAGTTTCGGCGCGATCCTGAACGGGCAATGGCGCGAGCTGCGGGTGACCGGGCTGATGCTCTCGCCCGAATTCGTCTATCTGATCGGGCCGGGCTCGCTGATGCCCGACGACAGCCGCTATGGCGTGATCTGGATGGGCGAGGTGCCGGCCGCGGCGGCTGCGGGGCTGACCGGCGCCTTCAACGATCTCAGCCTCACCCTGACCCGCGGCGCCTCGCGCGATCGGGTGATCGACGCGCTCGACCGGCAGCTTGCGCCCTGGGGCGGCACCGGCGCCTATGGCCGCGACCTGCAAAGCTCGGACCAGTTCCTCTCGGGCGAGCTTGACCAGCTCGGCGCGATGGCGGTGATCCTGCCGCCGATCTTCCTGATCGTCTCGGCCTTTCTGGTGAACATGGTGATGGGGCGGCTCATTGGGCTCGAACGGCCGGTGATCGGGCTTCTGAAGGCCATGGGCTTCACCGGGCGCGAGATCGCGCTGCATTACCTGAAACTCGCGGCCGGCATCGGGTTGGTCGGGGTGCTGATCGGCTGGGGCGCGGGCTGGTGGCTCGGCGCCGAGCTGACGGCGCTTTACACCCGCTTCTACCGCTTCCCCTGGCTCGTCTACACCCCGGGCACGGCGAGCTTCGCGCTGTCGGCGCTGATGGGGCTTGGCGCGGTGGTGGCGGGCGCGCTGCGCGCGGTGCGCGGCTCGGCCCGGCTCGCCCCGGCGGTGGCGATGCAGCCCCCGGCCCCGCCGCGCTTCCGCCGCGGCCACATCGACGCGCTGGCGGTGCGGCTTGGCCTGCGGCAGACGACGATGATGATCCTGCGCGCGATCACCCGCTGGCCGGGGCGGGCGCTTGTCACCTCGCTCGGCGTCGCGGCCTCGATCGCGGTGCTGGTGGCCTGCTTCTTCACCTATGACGCGATCTCCTCGGTGATCGACGCCGCCTTCAGCCGCACCAACCGCCAGAGCGTCACCCTGACGCTCGCCGAGAACGCGCCGCGCTCGGTGATCGAGGATGCGGCCCATCTGCCCGGAGTGCTGCGCGCCGAGGGGGCGCTTGCCGTGCCGGTGCGGCTGAGCCACGGGCCGCGCTCGGAACGCACACTCCTTGAGGCGCGCAGCCCCGAGGCGACGCTGGTGCAGACCCTCGACGCCGGGGGCCATGCCGTGCCGCTGCCCGCCGACGGGCTGGCGCTGCCCGAAAGCCTTGCAACGAAGCTTGATCTGCACGCGGGCGAGAGCGTCACCGTCACCCTGCTTGCGCCGCCGCGCGACAGCTTCGAGATTCCGGTGACCCGGGTGATCCGTCAGGATCTGGGCGAAACCGCCAGCATCCCCGCCGCGGCCCTTGCCGCGCGGATGCGCATGGCCGAACAGGTGAACCGCATCGACCTGCTGCTCGACCCCGACCGGCTGGCCGAGTTCGACCGCGCGGTGAAGGCGACCCCGGCGATCGCCGGCACGCTGTTCTGGCCCGACGTGCAGCGCCAGTTCGACGCCACGCTGAACGAGAACCTGACCCGCTCGGTCAGCATCTATGCCGTGCTTGGCGTGCTGATCACCGTGGGCGTCGTCTACAATGCCGCGCGCATCCGGCTGTCGGAACGCTCCTATGAACTTGCCAGCCTGCGCGTGCTCGGCTTCAGCCGGGCCGAGGTCGGCGCCGTGCTGGTGGGGGAACTCATGTTGCTCACGCTTCTCGCCATCCCCCCCGGGCTGCTGGGCGGCTACGGTTTCGCCGCGCTGATCGCCGAGGGCTTCTCGACCGATGTCGTGCGCATCCCGCTGGTGATCGCGCGGCGCACCTATGCCGTGGCGGCGCTGATCGCCACCGTCTCGGCCCTTGTCGCAGCCCTTGCCGTGCGCCGCCGGCTTGACCGCGTCGGCCTCGCCACTGCCCTGAAACAGAGGGAATGACATGACCGCTCCCCGCCGCCCCGCCCGCCATTTCCTCGCCCCGCGGTCCCTCACCTGGGCCACAAGCGGTCTGCTTGCCCTCGCCGCGCTGGTCTGGGCGTTCTGGCCCGAGCCGGTCACCGTCGATCTGGCCCGTGTCACCCGCGCGCCGATGGAGGTCACCGTCTCGGCCGAGGGGGTGACGCGGGTGCGCGACCGCTACGAGGTGACGGCGCCGCTTGCCGGCACGGTCTTGCGCGCGCCGGTCGCCGTGGGCGATGCGGTGCGGGCGGGCGAGACCGTCGTCGCACAGATCCAGCCGCTCGAACCCGCCTTCCTCGATGCCCGCGCGCGGGCCGGGGCCGAGGCGGCGGTGGCCGAGGCACAGGCGGCGCTTGCCCTTGCCCGCGCGCGGCTCGCGCAGGCCCGCGCCGATCTCGAGCAGGCGGAAAGCGATTATGCCCGCAACGAGGCGCTGGCTGCGCTTGGCCGGGTGTCGCAGCACCTGCTCGAGGAGGCGACGACCACCCGCGCCGTCGCCCGCAGCGCGCTTGAGGCGGCGCAATCCTCGGTCGACCTGCAACAGGCGACGCTGGCGCGCACCCAGGCCGCGCTTCTCGGCCCGGGCGAGGATGGCGCGGGCAGCGCCTGCTGCATCGAGATCCGCGCCCCGACGAGCGGCGCCGTGCTCGAGCTTGCGAACGAAAGCGCGCGGCCAGTGCAGGCGGGCGATGTGCTGATGACGCTGGGCGATCTGGGCGATCTCGAGATCGAGCTGGACCTCCTCTCCTCGGACGCGGTGCGGGTGGTGTCGGGGGCAAGCGCCCATGTCGAGCGTTGGGGCGGGCCCGAGACACTGGCCGCGCGGGTGCGCCAGATCGAGCCCGCCGCCTTCACCAAGGTCTCGGCCCTCGGCATCGAGGAGCAGCGGGTGCATCTCAAGCTCGACCTGCTCACCCCGCCCGAGGCGCGGCCGGGGCTCGGCGATCAGTATCGCGTCTATGTGCGGGTGGTGATCTGGCAGGCGCCCGCAGTGCTGCAGGTGCCGATCGGCGCGCTGTTCCGCGACGGCGCCGGCTGGGCGGTTTTCGTGGTCGAGAACGGGCGCGCAAGGCTGCGGGCCGTGACGATCGGGCATCAGACCGACCTTACCGCCGAGATCACCGGAGGGCTGGCCGAGGGGGCGCAGGTGATCGCCTTCCCCGGTGCGCGCATTGCCGAGGGCAGCCGCGTCACCGCCGCCCCGGGCGGCTGAGCGCCCAATCCTTGGGCAGACCCCGCTGGCCGAGCGGATTCCGGTCCATGCGCTTCCGGAAATAGTTTGCGTATCCGCAAAATTCTTGCACATGCTCGGGACAATGAAAGGGCCCGCCATGTGGAAGACCGAAATCCGTGACAGCGCCGAAACCGCCCCCGCCGCCACGCCGGCGGTGTCGCTCGGCGCCAGTCTGAAGGCGCTGCGGCTTGACCGGGCGCTGACCCTGACCGCGCTTGCGACCGGAAGCGGGGTCTCGGCGGCGACGCTGTCGCGTATCGAAAGCGGCCAGCTCTCGCCGACCTTCGAGGTGATTGCGAAGATCTGCCGCGGCCTCGGCACCGGCATCGAGGAGCTGCTGAGCTATGGCACGATGAAGCGGCTCGCGGGCTGGCGCTCGCTGACCCGGGCGGGCGAGGGGCGGGTGATCGAGACGCCGCATTACCGGCTCGAACTGCTGTGCGACGACGTGATCCGCAAGCCCTACCTCGTCTTCCGCGCCGAGATCCGCGCCCGCAGCCTGGACGCATTCGAGACGCTGCAGGCCCACCCCGGTCAGGAACAGGTGGTGGTGCAAAGCGGCCGCGTGCGCGTCTTCACCGAACATTACGCCCCCGTCGACCTCGCCCCCGGCGACAGCTTCGCCTTCGACAGTGCGATGGGGCATGCGCTGGTCTCGCTGGAGGCGGAGCCGGCAATCGTTCTGTGGGTCTGCGACCTGCGCGAGACCCCGTAAGGAGAGACAAATGCAAGACGACCGGGTGGTGGTGATCGGTGCGGGGGTCATCGGCACGATGACGGCGCGTGCCCTGGCGAAACGCGGGCGGCGCGTCACGTTGATCGAGCGGTTGCCGGGCGCGGCCGAGCTGTGCTCGCGCGGGAATGCCGGGATGATGGCGGTGGGCCATGCCAAGGCCTGGGCCGAGCCCGCGGCGATCCCGGCGCTTGGCCGGGCGCTGCTCGGTCGCGAACCGGCGGTGCGGGTGAGCCGGTTGCTCGACCCGGCGCTGTGGCGGTGGGGGATCGACTTCCTGCGCCACTGCACCGCCTCCGCCAATGCGGTGAACAGCGACCGCGAGCGGCGGCTGGCGCGGTTCAGCCGCGACATGCTGAAGGCGGCCGAGACCGAGATGGGCCTGCCCGTCGCCACCGCGCACGAAGGCGCGCTCTACCTGTTTCAGGATGCCGCGCAGTTTCGCAGCTATGCCGCCAAGGTCGGCACCGGCGGCGAGATCGAGGCGCTGGATCCCGCGGCGCTGATCGCGCGCGAGCCGGGGCTTGCGGCGATGCGCGACCGTCTGGCGGGCGGGCTGCTCAGCCACATCGACTCGGTCGGCGACTGTCACCTCTTCACCCGCCGCACCGCCGCCTGGCTGGCCGACACGGGCCGCATCGAGATCCGCTATGACACTGCCGTCACCGGCTTCACCCGCCGCAACGGCAAGATCGTCGCGGTCGAGACCTCGGCCGGCCCGGTGCCCTGCGGCGCGGTCGTGCTGGCAACCGGGGGCGAGACCCCTGATCTGACCCGCCCGCTCGGCTTTGCGCCGGCGATCTATCCGGTGAAGGGCTATTCCGGCACCTGGCGGATCACCGACCCCGCCGGCGTGCCGCGCCTGCCCTTCGTCGACGAGACCGAGCTGCTGGCCGTCGCCAATTACGGCGACCGGCTGCGGGTGACGGCAATTGCCGAATTCGCCGGGCGCGACCGCAGCCTGCCGGCCGCGCGGGTGAAGCTGCTCGATGACTATGTGCGGCGCAGCTTCGGCGCGGCGGTCGACCTTGACACGCCCGAATTCTGGACCGGCCTGCGCCCGACCACCCCCGCGGGCCCGCCCTTCCTGGGCAAGGTGAAGCACTTTGCCAACCTCTGGATCAATGCCGGACACGGCCAGCTCGGCTGGACCATGAGCCTTGGTGCGGGCGAGATTCTGGCCCAGCACCTCACCGGCGAAACCCCGGCGCTGCGCGACGTCTCGGCCCGCGCGCGCTGGCTCGAGGCCGCATAGGAGAACGCCCGTGAAGATCCTGAGCCTTGCGGAAACCCGCGCCGCGCTGCCCTTCGACGCGCTGATCGAGGCCCTCGACGCCGGCTTTCGCGCCGGGGGAGAGGTGCCGCTGCGCCACCAGCACCTGATGACCACCCCCGGCGGCCCTGAAGACGTGCTGCTGCTGATGCCCGCGTGGCAGGCGGAGGGCTGGGGCGGGGTGAAGATCGTCAACGTGCACCCGGGCAATGCCGCGCTCGGCCTGCCGGCGATCGCCTCGAGCTATATCCTGTTCGACCGGCGCACCGGCGCGCATGCGCTGATCCTCGATGGCGGCGAGCTGACGGCGCGACGCACCGCGGCGGCCTCGGCGCTGGCCGCGAAACGCCTTGCCCGGCCCGACAGCCGCCGCCAGCTGATCGTCGGCGCCGGCCGGGTCGGCGCGAACCTCGCGCAGGCCTATCGCGCCGCGCTGCCGATCGAGACGGTCGAGGTCTGGAACCGCACCGCGGCCTCGGCCGAGGCACTGGCGGCCGAGCTGCGCGCAGACGGCATCGCGGCACAGGCGGTCACCGATCTGGCCGCCGCCGTCGGGCGCGCCGATGTGATCTCCTGCGCCACGCTCGCCCGCGCGCCGCTGATCCGCGGCGACTGGCTGCGCCCGGGTCAGCACATCGACCTGATCGGCTCCTTCACCCCCGAGATGCGCGAGGCCGACGATGCGGTGATGCGCCGCGCGCGGATCTTCCTCGATACCGATCACGCGCGGGTGGAAAGCGGCGACATCGCGCAGCCGCTCGCCTCGGGCGCGATCGGCCTTGGCGACATCGAGGGCACGCTCGACACCCTGTGCCGCGAGAACCTGTTCCCACGCCGATCAGAGCGCGAGATCACGCTGTTCAAGGGGGTGGGCTCGGGGCTCGAGGATCTGGCCGCGGCGATCCTCGCCCATGACCGGATGGCGGGCTGATCAGCCCGCCGCAGCGGCCCGCGCCGCCTCGAAGGCGCGGGTCTCGGCCGTCAGCCATTTGCAGAACACCTGCAGCGGCTCGTAGCTGTCCTGATCGTGCGGCCAGCACAGGTAATAGGCCTCTTCCGAGCGCATCGGCGCATCGAGCGCGCGCACCAGCCGCCCCGCCGCGATCTCGTCGTCGATGAGGAAGGTTGGCAGCAGCGCCACGCCCAGCCCCGCCGCGGCCGCCTGCGCCGCCGTGGCGAACTGGTCGAAGAGCATCCCATGCACGTTCTGCGCATCGACGTCATGGCGCAGGAAATACCGCTCCCACGCGTCGGGGCGCGAGGTCAGGTGCAGAAGCGGCGCCGTGCGCAGATCGGCCGCCGTGCCGAAGCGATAGCGTTCCAGCACCTCCGGCGCGCAGGCCGGCACCACGTCCTCGCCCATCAGATAGACGCAATCGGCGCCCGGCCAGTCGGTGCGGCCGAAATGGATCGCGGCATCGACCGCCTCGTTGCGGAAGTCGAACTGCGTCAGCCGGGTCACGAGGTTGATGGTGATGCCCGGGTTCGCCGCCAGAAACCCCGGCAGCCGCGGCGCCAGCCAGCGCGTGCCGAAGGTGGGCAGGATGGCCAGCGACAGCGTGCCGCCATGCGGGTTCGCACGCAGGTTCATCGAGGCCTGCGAGATCTTCTGCAATGCCTCGCGCACCTCGCGCGCATAGGAGGCCCCGCCCAGCGTCAGCCGGATCGTCTGCTTCTCGCGGTGGAACAGGCAGGTGCCGAGCTGTTCCTCGAGCGCCCGGATCTGCCGCGACACGGCGCTTTGCGTCAGCGACAGCTCCTGCGCGGCGCCGGTGATCGACTGCAGCCGGGCCGCGGCCTCGAAGGCCTGCAGCAGCGACAGCGACGGCAGAAAACGGCGCGGGGTTTTCATCAGCAGGGCTCCGAGCAGATCGCGCCTGCTTTCGCCCGCCCCCCGCGCCGAGACAAGCATTTTCTGCCGCTCAGACAGCAAGGCGACGCAGGATCCGCGCCTCGACGCGGCCGACGATGCGGGTCAGCGGGAAGGCCACGGCGAAATAGATCACCGCGATCGCCGTCAGCATCTCGACCGGGCGCCCGGTGCGGTTCGAGATCGAGGAGCCGATGAACATCAGATCCGCCATGCCGACCGCCGAGATCAGCGCACTTTCCTTGAAGAGTGCGACCGCGTTCGATAAAAGCGTCGGGATCGCCCGCAGGAGCGCCTGCGGCAGCACCACCCAGAGCGCGAGGCTCATCCCGGTGATGCCGAGCGCGCGGCAGGTGTCATATTGCTCGCGCGGGATCGACTTCAGGCTGGCGCGGAAGGTTTCCGAGGTGATCGCCCCGGCATAAAGCGTCAGCGCCACCACCGCCGAGGCGAAGTTGCCCGGCTCGAAGCCCAGAAGCAGCGGCAGGCAGTAGAAGATCCAGAACAGCTGGATCAGCACCGGCGTGCCGCGGAACAGCTCGACATAGAAGGTGGCGAGCGCCCGCAGCGGCATGAACCGCGACCGCCGCGCCTGCGAGGTGAGGAAGCCGAGCGCGATGCCGAGGGCCAGGCAGATCAGCGTCAGCCGCAGGCTCATCCACAGCCCGATCAGCAGCGCGTCCCAGTACTTGAACGGGACCATGGGGTCGAAATGCATCATCGCAATGCCTCCTCAGGCCTGGACGCGGTCGAACCGCGCCTCGATGCGCTGCACGATCAGCGAGACCGGCGCCGAGATCGCGAAATAGATCGCGGCGACGACGGTATAGGTCTCGATCGGGCGATAGGTCTCGGTGGCGAGCATCTTGCCCGCATACATCAGGTCCGGAATCGCCACGAGCGCGACCAGCGCGCTTTGCTGGAAGATGGTGATGCCATTCGTCATCAGCACCGGCAGCGCGGCGCGCAGGGCATGCGGCAGGATCACGTGCCGGATCCGGGTCCAGCCGGTCAGGCCAAGCGCCGCGCAGGCATCATATTGCTCGCGCGGGACGGACTGGATCGCGGCGCGATAGCCCTCGGCGTTGAAGGCGGCAAGGTTCACCCCAAGCGCCAGTACCCCCATCACCATCGGGTCGATGAACAGGTTGAACAGGATCGGCACGCAGTAGAAGAACCACACCACCTGCACCAGCACCGGGGTGCAGCGAAAGACCTCGACCATCGCCGCGGCGGGCGCGCGCAGCAGCGCGCTTTTGGCGCGCAGAAGCAGCGCGACGCCAAAGCCCAGCGTCAGCCCGATCAGGTTCGCAAGCCCCGTGAGCTCGAGCGAGACCACAAGCCCCTGCCCGAGCTTGTCGAGGTTCTGCCAGACGTAGAAGAACTGCAGATCGTAGCTCATCGCGCCCTCACCTCTTCTTCGCGAAGACGCGCTCGACGAATTCGCGGGTGCGGGCGACCTGCGGGGCGTCGAGCACCTGTTCGGGCGGGCCGTCCTCGACCACCACGCCGCCGGCGGCAAAGACCACGCGGCTGGCGATGTTGCGGGCGAAATGCATGTCATGGGTGACGATCATCATCGGCATGCCGGCCTCGGCCAGCTCCATCATCACCGCCTCGACCTCGGCCACGAGTTCCGGGTCGAGCGCCGAGGTCACCTCGTCGAACAGCAGCAGATCGGGATCGAGCATCAGCGCACGGGCGATCGCGACGCGCTGCTTCTGCCCGCCCGACAGCTGCGAGGGATAGGCGTGGGCCTTCGCATCCAGCCCGAAGCGGGTCAGCAGCCCCATCGCCTTTTCCTCGGCCTCGGCGCGCGACATGCCGCGGGTCTTCACCGGGGCAAGGGTCAGGTTGCGCAGGATGTCGAGATGCGGGAACAGCGTGTAGTGCTGGAACACCATGCCGACGCGCGCCTGCAACTTGCGGTCGATCTTCGTCTTTGCCCCGTCGCGCAGGATATAGGGCTTGCCGTCCATATAGATGTCGCCGCCGACGATGTCCTCGAGCCCCATGACGATGCGCAGAAGCGTCGACTTGCCGCCGCCCGAGGGACCGATGATGACCAGCCGGTCGCCGCGGTCCATCGAGAGCGTCAGGCCCTTGAAGATTTCCAGATCACCATAGGATTTGTGCAGGTTGTGAATTTTGAGGAGCTTGTCCTGAGCCATCGTCCGTGCCTTCGTGCAGAGGGGCGGGCGGAGGTCTGCCCCCGCCCGCCGGTTTTGGGTGGGGCTCACTGGCCCTCGGCCAGAACCTCCTGCACCGATTTCTCGACCAGCGCCTCGACGTGGCCGGTGGCGACCTTCTCCTCGATGAAGATGTTCAGCGCGTCGATGTCCTTGGCCGGGAAGCCGGCGTTCAGGCCGAAGCCGATGCCCTGCTTGGCGATGGCGGGTTCGGGCGCCAGATCGACGGCCCAGTCCTTGTTCGCGGCGATGAACAGCCGGTTGGTGTCGGACGGGTCGGCCAGCACATCGGCGCGGCGCGACATCACCGCCAGGCGCGCCTCGTCCGAGGACGGAAGGCGCACGATCTTCGCGGTCTTCACCAGCGGCGAGATCGACTTGTCCATCGCGGTGCCCGAGACGACGGCGATGGTGACGTCTTCCTTGTCGAGATCGGCCAGGCTCTTCGCCCCCGCCGGGATCTTCGGGTTGTCCTTGTTGTAAAGGAGCGTGATCTCGTAGGGCACGGCCGGGTCCGAGAAGGCTATGGCGAGTGCGCGGGTCGGCGTGCGGTTCAGCGCGAGCGACAGGTCCCATTTGCCGGCCTGCAGCCCGGCGACGATGTTGTCCCAGGTGGTGTCGACGAATTCGACCGGCACGTTCAGCACTTCCTCGCCGAACTCGCGGCACAGATCGGCGAAGAAGCCGCTGTATTCGCCGGTGACCGGGTCGCGCATCACATAGGGCGGGAAGACGGCGGCGCCGCAGCGCAGCTTGCCCGCGGCCTGCACGCCCGCCCAGCCCTCTTCGGGCGAGCCGGCGGTTGCGGCGAGGGGGGCGGCAAGGCCGAGCACGGCGGCAAGGCCAAGCGCGGCGAGGGTCTTGAACGGGTGGATCACGGGGGCACTCCCTGATGAGACGGTTCTTCTGCTGGCACCCGGGGCGGCAGGGCCGCGGGCTCGTCTTCAGATCGGCGACGAAGCGGCATCGCAGACAATCAAGCGATGCGCAAAAGCTCATTCCGTTTCAGAATGAACATTCGGATTTCCATTGAATCCCAGCGGGCTGCACAGTGCGACGGCGGGCCACAGGAGCATTGCGGCGGAACGCGCTCCGCGAAGCGCCCAATCTTTGGGCGCGATTTCGCCGGCAAAGAACGATTCTTTGCCGGCTTTAAAAGAAAGGGGTTTTCCGGATTTCCGGCCATTTCCGCCGAGTCCGCCGCGCGCTGGCCTCGAAAGCGGCCATATCGGACGCACAGCGCACTCGGTTCGCTCCGCGGCACCGGCGCGATCAGCGCATTCGGCGCGGCATTCCGCAGCGGAATGACAAGGCGGAAAGACGCGCCGCCGGGGCGTGGCCGGCGGCGGCCGAGCTCAGACGCCGCCGCGCCAGGGCAGCACCCAGGGGGCCGAGCGGCGCGCGATGCGGTCGGTCAGAAGTGCCAGCGCCAGCACCAGAGCGAGCGACAGCACCGAGAGCGCCGCCGCCCCGGTCGAGTTGCCCTGCTGTTGCAGCGCGAAGATCATCACCCCCACGGTCTCGGTCCCGGCCGACCACAACAGTGCCGAGAGCGTGAGCTCGTTGAAAGCGGTCATCACCACCAGCACCGCCCCCGCAGCGGCGGCCGGCGCCGCAAGCGGCGTGAAGATCCGCGCGATGCGGCGCAGCGCGGGGGCGCCGGCGATCCGCGCCGCCTCGTCGAGCGCGGGCTCCATCGCCTGCGCGACGCCCCCCACCGGACGCAACACCAGCGGCAGGAAGCGCGCGAGATAGGCGAAAAGCAGGATCACCGGCGTGCCGTAGACCGAGACGCCCAGCCCCGGCAGCGGCGGCAGGAAGACGAGGATCATCGCCAGCGCCAGCACCGTTCCAGGCACCACGAAGGGCGCGTCGGCGAGCGTGTCGAGCCGGCGCAGAAGCGACTCGCGGGCGACCTGCGCGAACCAGGCGAAGGGCAGCGCCACCAGCGCCGAGAGCGCCGCCGCACTCAGCGACAGGCCCAGCGAATTCGCAAAGGCGCGGCGGATCACCGGATCGGCGAGGGTCTGCGTGACATTCGCGAGCGTCACCGTCTCGGCCGTCAGCCGCATACCAAGCGCCGGCACCAGCGCCGTGCCGAGAAGCGCCGCGATCGGCGCGATCAGCAGCACCCCGAGCACGGCCCAGAGCGCCGCCAGCGCCCCCCCGCGCCCGCGCCCCGGATCAAAGCCCGCGAAGGGCCGCCCCGCGGCCACCGGCACCGAGAGGCGGCGGATCAGCGCGCTGCGGGCCAGAAGCGCCAGCCCGGCCAGCCCGATCAGCATCAGCGCCAGCACCGCGACCTGACCGAGCACCTGCGGGCCGAAGCCATTCAGCCGCTGATAGATCAGCGTCGTCAGCATCGGGAAGCGGCCCGGGATGCCCAGAAGTGCGGGCACGCCGAAATTGCCGACCGCCGCCGCGAAGGCGAGGATCGCGCCGGCCAGGATCTGCGGCAGGCAGAGCGGCGCGATCACCCGCGCGACGATGCGCATCGGGCCCGCGCCCGCGATCCGCGCCGCCTCGACCAGATCCGAGGGCACCGCGCCCAGCGCCGCGCGCACGGCGAGAAAGACGAGCGGCATGTGCTCGATCCCCATCAGCCAGGCGACGCCGGCGCCCGAATAAAGCGGATTGCGCGCGCCCGCCCCGGGGGCAAGGCCCAGCGGCGCAAGGATCGGCGAGGACGACCCGAAAAGCTCGATCCAGGCGAGCGCCATGATCTGCGACGGGATCAGCATCGGCGCGAGCGCGAGGAAGGTCATCGCCACCCGCCCCGGCAGCCGCATCAGCCCGAGCGCCAGCGCCAGCGCGGTGCCGAGCGTAACGGAAACGACGACCGATCCGGCCGAGGCGGCGAGCGTGTTCGCCAGCGCCGCCCTTGCCGCGCGGCTGAAAAGCGCCTCGCGGATCAGGCCAAGGGGGCGGCCGGCGTCGTCGGGCCCGAAGGCCTCGAGCAGCAGCCGCGCCAGCGGCCACAGGCCAAGACCCAGGACGTAAAGGGCAATCAGGGCGATGACGAGACCGTCACCGCCCGGAAGGCGCGCGCGCAAACCTGCGCGCGCAGCAGAGGCCGTCAGATCAGCCACCGAAGAGATCCGAGAAGGTCTCTTTCGTTTCCTTGTCGGCGGCGAGCATCTTCGCCGGATCGGCCGACAGGATCTTCAGCGAGGCGGGGTCGGGATAGCCCGCGGGCTGGGCCACGCCCTCGAGGATCGGGAAATAGCCCTGCGCGGCCGACTGTTCCTGCGCCGCACGGCCGAGTTCCCAGTCGACGAAAACCTTCGCCGCCTCGATGTTGTCGCTGTCCTTCAGGATCGCGACCGGCTGGGTGATCGACGAGACGCCTTCCTTCGGGAAGACGAAATCGACGGGCGAGCCCTTCGCCTTGGCGTTCATCGCCATGTATTCGATGATGATGCCATAGGCCTTCTCGCCGCGGGCCACGGCCTCGAGCACGGTGCCGTTGCCCTGGCCCGCGACCGCGCCGTTCTTCGCCAGCGTCTCGTAATAGGGCCAGCCGAATTCGGGCTGCTGCACCATGGTGCCGACATGGATCACCGCCGCGCCGGAATAGAGCGGGCTCGGCATGATCGTCTGCGCCGCGATCTCGGGTTTCTCGAGGTCGGCCCAGGAGGTCGGCGCCTGTTTCACCAGCGTGGTGTTGTAGACGATGCCGGTGGTGATCAGCTTGGTGCCGAAGAAGGTGTGGTCGGGGTCGACGACTGCCGCCGGAATGCCGGCCAGCGGCGCGTTGTCATAGGCGTAAAGACGGCCGTCGTTCTTCAGCTGGGTCATCGCCACGGCATCGGCGATCAGCATCACGTCGGCCGGGCTGCTGCCCGCGGCAAACTCCGCCTGCAGCTTCGACATCAGCTCGGTCGTGCCGGTGCGGAAGACCTCGACGGTGATCTCCGGGTGGTCCTTGTTGAAGGCTTCGACGACGGCGGCCATCTGGTCGCTCGGCTGCGAGGTGTAGACGGTGATCGTGCCTCCGGCCTGGGCCAGCGCGCCGGTGGCGAGCGCGGTGGAGGTGAGGAGCCCGAGGGCGAGGCGGCGCAGGAGCGTCATGGTTGGGTATCCCTGATCTTTGAAACTGGGCGTGGGCTAGCGCCGCGATACGACAGCGGGGTGACAGCGCCTTTACAGTTCCGTGTCGGCGAGCGGTCTTTCGTGCCAGCGCCCGTCGGGGGCGGGCGACCAGCGCGAGACCTCGCCGTTCAGCGGCCGGCGGAAGGCGCCCGCGCCGATCAGCGCATGGAGTTCGCGCGCCACGCCCGAATGCGCGACGATCAGCACCGGAGTGCGGCCATCGAGCCCAACGAGCGCGGCGCGGATCCGGGCACGGAAATCGAGCGGCCCCTCGCCGCCCGCCGGGGTCTCGTCGCGGCGCAGCGTGGCGCGTGGCGCGCCCTCCCAGATGCCCCAGTTCCGCTCGGAAAGCCCGGCATGAAGCCGCACCGGCAGGCCAAGACGGGCAGCGACCGGCGCCGCCGTCTCGCGGGCCCGGGCGAGCGGCGAGCACCAGATCGTCGCCGGTCGCTCGGCCGCGGGCAGCGCCGCAAGGGTCTGCGCCGCGGCGCGTGCCTGCGCCCGGCCGGTGGGGGTCAGCGGCAGGTCCATTGCGCCGGCAATGAGGTCGGCGGCATTCGCCGCGGTCTCGCCATGGCGCAGGAACAGGAAGGGGGCGTCGAAGGGCAGGATCACCAGTGCAGCTCCGCAGTTTCGGCAAGGGGGGCAGCAGGCAGCGCGGCGGCCAGCGCGCGCCGGCCCGCGGCCGGGGTGAAGGCCGCCATCGCCTGCGCGGGGGCGATGGCGTCGAGAAGCGCGCGGGTGGTGGCAAGCGGCGGGTGCACGTTCCAGCGCAGGAACGCGGCCCGGCCAGCGCGGGTCAGCACCTCGGCCGGGGTCGCGACGCCCAGATGCCCGGTGAAGACGATTTGCGACTCGCCGGTCTGGGCAAAGCGCGCGGCAAGCCGTGCCGCCACACCGCCCTCGGCATTCGGCCCGGCGGCGATCATCACGCCACACGCGGGCGCCTCGGGGCCAAGCGGGCGGGTCGCCGCCAAAAGCTGCGCGAGCGCCGCCGCACCACCCGGCGCGAGCCAGCCCGGAAAGGCCTGCATCACCGCGGCAACACGCCGATGCGCGGGGCAGAGGAAGACCTCGTGCCCGGCCTCGAGGAAGACCCGCGCCATCTCGAGCCCACGGCCCGCGGCCGGGGCGGGCAGCAGAAGCGGCCCCTCGGCGGCAAGCGCCAGCACTGCCGCGCGCTGATCGGGCAAGGCCTCGTCCGCCGCGCCATAGCTTGCATCCAGCACCGCGGCGCGGGCCGTGGGCGGCGTCGCGCAGGGCCAGAGGCTGCCCTCGACCGACAGATCGCCGGTATAAAGAAGCCCGTCTTCGCCGCCGATCCGCATCCACACCGCCCCCGGCGCATGGCCCGAGGGGCCGGTCTCGATGGGCACGCCCAGCACCGCGCCCCGCACCGGCAACAACCCGCCCGCAGCCGCCGCGACCGCCGGCGACAGCGCCGTGACCGGCGCGGTGGCAAAGACCGGCGGCAGGCCGATCTGACCAAGCAGGGACAGCGCCCCGATGTGGTCGGGGTGGCCGTGCGAGATCAGCACCGCATCGACGCGCCCCACCCCCGCCAGATCAGGCATCCGCCCGGCATCGGGCCCGGTGCCGAGGTCGAGCAGGAACCGCCGGCCGGAAAGTTCAAGCAGGAAACAGGCGGGCCCCTTCGCATCGAAGCCCGAGATCGCGATGAGAGACGGCATCAGGCGAAGGCCGGCTCGGCGGACGCGGTTTCGGGCGCCAGCTCCTCGCGCGGCAGGACCCAGCCGCCGCGCAGCTGCAACCCGACGAGCGTGCCCGGCGCCACCGCCGCACGGCTGCGCAGCTCGAGCGGTTCGGGCAGATCAAGCCCCTCGGGCAGGCAGGCAAGCACATATTCGCCGCCCTCGAAGCGCTGGTCGATCACCCGCGCCGACAGATCCGCCGTGCCGGCCGCAAGCGACAGATCGCGCGGGCGCAGGCACAGCCAGGCCGGGCCGGGCGGCGCATCGCCGGGCAGCGACAGAAGCCGCGATCCCAGCCGCAGCTTCACCCGCCCGCCCTGCGCCGCGAGTGCCGTCACCGGCAGCGTCCGGCCATTGCCGACGAAGCGCGCCACCATCGGCGTCGCCGGGCGGTCGAACAGCACCTCGGGCGGGGCGATCTGCTCCATCCGGCCGCGGTCCATCACGCCCACAAGGCTCGCGATCGCCATCGCCTCGTTCTGGTCATGGGTGACGAAGACGAAGGTGGTGCCCGAGGCGCGGTGGATGCGGCGGAACTCGGCCAGCATCGACTGGCGCAGATGCGCATCGAGGTTGGCCAGCGGCTCGTCGAGCAGGATGAGCGCCGGCCGCGCGGCAAGGCTGCGGGCAAGCGCCACGCGCTGCCGCTGCCCGCCCGACAGCTCATGCGGACGCCGCCCGGCGGCATGGGCAAGGCCCACGGTAGAAAGCGCCTCCTCGACCCGGCGCGCACGCTCGGCCGCGGGCAGCCGGTTCAGCCCGAAGGCCACGTTGCCCGCCACCGTCATCTGCGGCCAAAGGGCGTAGGACTGAAACACCATGCCAAGCCCGCGCGCGCCCGGCTCGATGAAGCGCCCGGGCCCCGCCACCTGCTCGCCCGCGATGCGGATGGCGCCGGCATCGGGCCGCTCGAGCCCGGCGATCAGGCGCAGCAACGTGGTCTTGCCGCAGCCCGAGGGGCCGAGCAGCGCGAAGAAGGCGCCCGAGGGCACCTCCATGGTGATGCCGTCGACGGCATGTGTCGCCCCGAAGGCAAGCCGCAGGTGCGAGGTCTCGATGCTGGCCATTCCCGTTCCTTCCGTTCGGGGCGGCGCCTACATCCGCAAGATGACCGTGGCATGACAGGCCCCACCCCGCCCCGGTCTGGCCAAAGTCTCTGGCCTTGCCCGCACAACCGCGTTAAACCGCCGCAAAACCGGAGCAAGGGCGGGATCATGGCGCGTCACCTCATCACCTCGGCGATTCCCTACATCAACGGCATCAAGCACCTCGGCAATCTCGTGGGCTCGCAGCTGCCGGCGGACCTCTACGCCCGCTATCTGCGCGCACGCGGCCACGAGGTGATGTTCATCTGCGCGACCGACGAGCACGGCACGCCGGCCGAGCTGGCCGCGGCGAAGGCCGGCAAGCCGGTCGATGTCTATTGCACCGAGATGCACGAGGTTCAGGCCGAGATCGCCGCCGGCTTCCGGCTGAGCTTCGACCACTTCGGCCGGTCGTCCTCGGCGCAGAACCGGGTGCTGACCCAGCATTTCGCCAAGGTCCTGGCCGAGCATGGGCTGATCCGCGAAGTGACCGAAAAGCAGATGTATTCGGTCGCCGACGGCCGCTTCCTGCCCGACCGCTACATCGAGGGCACCTGCCCGAACTGCGGCTATACCTCGGCGCGCGGCGACCAGTGCGACAATTGCACCAAGCAGCTCGACCCGGTCGACCTGATCAACCCGCGCTCGGTGATCTCGGGCTCGACCGATCTCGAGATGCGCGAGACGAAGCACCTGTTCCTGCGCCAGTCCGAGATGAAGGACAAGCTGGCGGCCTGGATCGACAGCAAGACCGACTGGCCGGTGCTGACCACCTCGATCGCGAAGAAATGGCTCTTCGACGGCGACGGGCTGCAGGACCGCGGCATCACCCGCGACCTCGCCTGGGGCGTGCCGGCGCAGTTCGAGGGCGCGCCGTGGCAGGGCATGGAGGGCAAGGTCTTCTACGTCTGGTTCGACGCGCCGATCGAATACATCGCCGCGACCCAGGAATGGGCGGACAAGACCGGCGGGGACTGGGCGCGCTGGTGGCGCACCGACAAGGGCGCCGAGGACGTGACCTATACCCAGTTCATGGGCAAGGACAACGTGCCCTTCCACACGCTCTCCTTCCCCTCGACCATCCTCGGCTCGGGCGAGCCCTGGAAGCTTGTCGATTACATCAAGTCGTTCAACTACCTGAACTATGACGGCGGCCAGTTCTCGACCTCGCGCGGGCGCGGCGTGTTCATGGACCAGGCGCTCGGCCTGCTGCCGCCCGACTACTGGCGCTGGTGGCTGCTGAGCCATGCGCCCGAAAGCGCCGACGCCGAATTCACCTGGGAGAATTTCCAGGTCTCGGTGAACAAGGATCTCGCCGACGTTCTGGGCAATTTCGTCAGCCGCATCACCAAGTTCTGCCGCTCGAAATTCGGCGAGGCGCTGCCCGAGGGCGGGCTCTGGGGCGAGCGCGAGATCGCGCTGATCGCCGAGCTCGCCACCCGCGTGCGCGAGTACGAACGGCTGATGGACGAAAAGGAAGTCCGCAAGGCCGCGACCGAGCTGCGCGCGATCTGGGTCGCGGGCAACGAATACCTGCAGGCGGCCGCCCCCTGGACGGTGTTCAAGACCGATCCGGCGCAGGCCGCGGCGCAGACCCGGCTCGCGCTGAACCTGGTGCGGCTCTATGCGGTGCTGTCCGAGCCCTTCATCCCCGATGCCGCCGCCACGATGCTGGCCGCGATGCAGACCGAGGACCGCAGCTGGCCCGAAGACATCCGCGCCGCGCTCGAGGTGCTGCCGGCGGGCCATGCCTTCACTACCCCCGAGGTGCTGTTCCGCAAGATTGCCGACGAGGAACGCGAGGACTGGCAAAACCGCTTCGCCGGCATCCGCGACTGAGCGCGCAGGGGGGCGCTGCCCCCCTCGGCCTGCGGCCTCACCCCCCGGGATATTTGCGGCAATTGGAAGACAGGGGCTTCTCCCGGCTTCCAATTGCCGCAAATATCCCGGGGTGAATTGCCCGTAGGGGCAGCGCCCCTTTCCTTTCCCGCGCAAGGCCCCATCATCGGGGAAAAAGGAGACAGCCATGGCCCAGACCTGCATCCTGATCGGCGCGCCCGTGGACAGCGGACAGAAACGCGCCGGCGCCCTGATGGGCCCGGCGGCCTATCGCGTCGCCGGCATCGCCACGGCGATCGAGGAGCTTGGCCACAAGGTGATCGACCGCGGCGACGTGGCGATTGCCCCCTGCGCGCCCCTGCCCCATCCGAACCCGGCCGTGCATCATCTGGCCGAGACCCTTGCCTGGACCGAGGCGCTCGCGCGCGCGGGCGAGGCTGCGGCGGCCGAGGGGATGCCGGTCTTTCTCGGCGGCGATCATTCGCTGTCGCTCGGCTCGGTCGCCGGCATGGCCGCCCATGCGAAGAAGGCAGGCCGGCCGCTCTTCGTGCTCTGGCTTGACGCGCATACCGATTTCCACACCCCGGAAAGCACGGTTTCGGGCAATCTGCACGGCACGCCCGTCGCCTATATCGCCGGCCGGCCGGGCTTTGCCCCGTTCCCGCCCTTCCCCGCGCCGGTGCCCGGCGAGCGGATCGCGATGCTCGGCATCCGCTCGGTCGATCCGGCGGAGAAATCCGCGCTGATCCCCGAGGAGATCGAGATCGCCGACATGCGGGTCCTGGACGAGCGCGGCTTCGGCGCGCCTTTGCACGAATTCCTCGACCGGGTGCGGGCGGCGAACGGGCTGCTGCATGTCTCGCTCGACGTCGATTTCCTCGACCCGGCGATCGCGCCTGCTGTCGGCACCACGGTGCCGGGCGGCGCCACCTTCCGCGAGGCGCATCTGGTGATGGAGCTGTTGCACGAATCGGAGCTCGTCACCTCGCTCGATCTCGTCGAGCTGAACCCCTTCCTCGACGAGCGCGGCCGCACCGCGAAGCTGATGGTCGATCTGGTCGGCTCGCTGATGGGCCGGAAGGTCTTCGACCGGCCCACCCGCTCGTTCTGAGGATCAGCCCGCCGGGACCTCGGCCACCGCCCCCTTCGCCATCAGCTCGGCGAGCGCCGGGTTCTCGTCCGCCTCGACAGGGGCCGGAGTGGGCGCGGGCGTCGCGCGGTGGCGCAGATAATAGGCCTCGCGCGCGCCGAAATAGAAGCTGACGATCGCCCCCAGCAGCCACCACAGCGGCTCGGGCACATAGTTCAGCCCGACCATGCGCTGTGCGAAGCCGGCGGGATCGAGCATCGCATAGACGAAGAGCCCGAGCGTGCCGAGCGCCAGCATCGGCCGCGGCAGCCGGTTCAGCCCGTTCACGATGCGGTCGAAGAGGCCCGCCCTGGCATATCGGAACTCGGCCCCGTGCTCGTCGAGGGCCGCGCGATAGGCCTCGGCCTCGGCCTCCATCTTCTTCGTCGCGTTGACGGTGAACACCTCGGCGACATGCGTCACCGCGGTGCCGAGAGCCGTGGTCGCGGCCGGCCCGCCAAGGATCCGCCCGATCAGCCCCATGCCGCCACCCGTGCCTTGTGCTGTGCCGGGCTCAGGTGGAAGCGCGGCGAGATGAACTCCTCGGCGCGCAGTATCCAGCCGCCCTTGGTGCCCGCCGTGGTCGTCGCATATTTGCGCGAGGCCGGGCGGGCGGCGGCGAGGTCGTAATAATAGGTGCGCCGGGCAATGCCGTAGGCGTCGGCGAAGAGCCCCGGATCGGGGGCGGCGGCGCGGCGCGCGGCGGCAATCGTCTGCGGCCCGACCTGCCCGTCGACCGCGACCGCCTGCCCCATCCGGTTCAGCAGCCGCTGCAGGATCTTCACCGCATTGTCGCCGGCGTTCACCTGCATGTCGAAGACTGAAGGCTGCACCGCCTCGGGCAGCTCGCCAAGATGCGGCGTTTCGAAGTAATGGCGCACATAGATCTGCACCGCCTGCGCGGGGGTCAGCAGTTTCACGTCGCGCTCGCTGACCACACCGTCGCGGTCGAGGTCGATGCCGAGCCGGCGCATCGTGGCAAGCGTCACGCCGTATTTCGTGGCCCCGCCGGGATCGTCGGGGTCCTTCACATAGCCGCCCTCGCGGGCGACGATTTCCTTGGCGATGTCGGTGACTGATTTCATGCGCATTCCCCAGAGGCTCCCCCGGGGAATGCTGTCGCGATCCGGTTAACGGCGCCGCAAGCGGGCGCGCGGATCAGGAATTGGGCTTCGGCGGCTCGTAGACGCCCTGTTCCTTCAGCGCCTCGATCACTTCCTTCGGCATGTAGTTCTCGTCATGCTTGGCGAGAATCTCGGAGGCGACGAAGGTGCCGTCCTCCATCTTGCCGGTGCCGATCATCCCCTGTCCCTCCTTGAAGAGGTCGGGCAGCACGCCGGTGAAGCGCACCGGCACCGAGGCGCCGCCATCGGTGACGCTGAAGGTGACGGTCTCGCCCTGGCCGCGGGTGAGCGTGCCGGTCTCGACCAGCCCGCCGAGGCGGAAGGTCTCGCCCGGTTTCGGCGGGTTCTCGGCCAGCTGCGAGGGCGCGCGGAAGAAGTTGATCCCGTCGCGCATCGCGTAACCGATCATCGCCGTCGAGATCAGCAGCGCCAGCGCCGCGACCACCAGCACCTGGATCCGGCGCTTCTTCTTCAGGCTCTTCATCCGCGTCTCCTTCGCCGTGTCGGCGCGTTCTCGGACCAAACGCCCCGCGCCGCCTTGACCTCGATCAAGGGAACACAGGGGCCAGCATCAGCCCAGCCGTCTCCTCGAGCCCCAGCATCAGGTTGGCGTTCTGGATCGCCTGCCCCGAGGAGCCCTTGCACAGGTTGTCGAGCGCCACCATCACCAGCGCGCGGCCGGGAAGGCGGTCGCCGACCACACCGACATGAACATAGTTCGAGCCGGCGATGGATCGAGTCGAAGGCAGTGTGCCAAAAGGTAGCACTTCGAGGAACACTTCATCGGCATAACGGCGCGACATCGCGTCATAGATCGCCTGCGGCTCGCCGCGGACATAGACGGTGGCGAGGATGCCGCGGTTGAAGGGCATCAGATGGGGGGTGAACTGCACCCGCACGTCGCGCCCGGCGATCTTCGAGAATTCCTGATCGAACTCGCCCAAGTGGCGGTGCTTGCCGCCAGCCGAATAGGGCATGGTGCCGCCCGACAGCTCGGCATGCAGCAGGTTTTCCTTGAGCGAGCGGCCAGCGCCCGAAACGCCCGCCTTCAGGTCGATGATGATCTCGTCGAGGTCGATCACCCCCGCCTCGATCAGCGGGCGCAGCGCATATTGCCCGGCCGCCGCGTTGCAGCCGGTGCCGGCGCAGAGCCGCGCGGTGCGGATCTCGTCGCGGTAGAACTCGGTCAGGCCATAGACGGCCTCTTTCTGCAGCTCGACCGCCGCATGCGGCTTGCCATACCATTTCTCGTATTCGGCCGGGTCGCGCAGCCGGAAATCGGCGGACAGGTCGACCACCTTCAGATCGCGCGGCAGCTCCTTGATCACCGCCTGGCTGGTCGCATGCGGCAGCGCGCAGAAGGCCAGATCGATGGTCGAGAAGTCGATCTCCTCGATCTTCACCAGATCGGGCAGGTTCATGTGGCGCAGATGCGGGAAGACCTCGCCCATGCTCATCCCCGCCTTGCGGTCGCCCGAGAGCGCGGTGATGCGCATCGAGGGATGGGTGGCGATGATCCGGGCGAGTTCGGCACCGGTGTAGCCCGAGGCGCCGAGGATGGCGATATTCTGGGTCATGGCAATCTCCGCGACTTGTCGGCCTGTCCTGCCTCAGCCTAAAGTCCCGCGCAAGCGATGTTTACCACCCACGCAGAATTTGAACGGCCGGAAGGGAATTGCATGACGAAAGACTGGCATTACGCCTGGCAGGGGGAAAGCCACGGGCCGGTGAGCGCCGAGACGATGGCCGATCTGATCCGCGCCGGCCGGCTGCGCGCCGACACGCTGGTGTGGAGCGAGGGGATGACGAACTGGGACCCCGCCTCGGCACATTTCGACTTCGGCGCCCCGCCGCCGCTGCCCGCGGGCGCGACCGGCTTTGGCACGCAGCGCATGGCGCAGGGCCTGCGCACAGGCGCGACCGGGATCGGCCCGGACGGGCTTTATCCGGGCGCGCCCCGCCGCAGCTTCGGCGAGGCGATCAAGGTCTGCTTCACGAAATACATCACCTTCAAGGGCCGGGCGAGCCGTTCGGAATATTGGTGGTTCACCCTCTTCACCACGCTCGGCAGCGCCGTCGGCGGCGTGCTCGAAGCCGCCATGGGCAATGATGGCGCGGCGATCTCGGGGCTGTTCGGGCTCACGACCTTCCTGCCCTCGCTCGCGGTGACGGTGCGGCGGCTGCATGACACCGACCGGTCCGGCTGGTGGGTCGGGGGCTTCTACCTCGCGATGATCGGCCTCGGGCTGGCGATCGGCGTCTTCGCCGCCATCACTTCGCAGGCCGGCGCCTCGGAAACCACCGGGCTCGGGCTGCTCGCAATCTTCGGGATCGCGATCTTCGCCTATGCGATCGCGATGCTGGTCTTCATGGTGCAACGCGGCACGCGCGGGCCGAACCGTTTCGGCTGAGCCCCGCGGCCAGAACAGCGTCGGGGCGGCTCAGGCCGCCTCGAACCGGATCTCGTGGCGCAGGAACTGCGTCGCATGCACCGAGACCGAGGCGGGGTCGCCGGTGGTCAGGAACTTCGACACCGTGCCCTTGCCCAGGAATTCCGGCCGGCGCTCAAGGTAATCCTCGAGGCTGTCGGCCACCAGATTCGCCTGCGAATAGACCTTCACCTGCGGCCCGAGCGCCTCCTGGAAGGTCTTTTGCATCAGCGGGTAATGGGTGCAGCCGAGGATCGCCGCCTCGGGATGCGGCATCCGCCGCTTCAGCGCCTCGACATGCGATTTCACCAGCGCCTCGGCGAGGATCTCGTCGCCGGTCTCGATCGCGTCGACCACGCCGCCGCAGGGCTGGGCCTCGACGTCGACACCGATCGCGCGGAACGCCAACTCGCGCTGGAAAGCGCGGCTCGCCACCGTCGCGGGCGTGGCGAACAGCGCGACATGCTTCACCGCGACCTCATGCGGCGGCGAGTTATCGCCCCACTTGCGTTCGGTCAGCGCCTCGATCATCGGCACGAAGACGCCCAGAACGCGCTTGTCCTTCGGGATCCAGGTCTCCTGCATCCGCTTCAGCGCCGCGGCCGAGGCGGTGTTGCAGGCGAGGATGACAAGGTCGCAGCCCTCGTTCCACAGCCGCTCGACGCCCTTGCAGGTCAGGTTGAAGATGTCGTCGGCGTCGCGCACCCCATAGGGCGCGTTGGCGTTGTCGCCGTAATAGACGAGGGCCAGATCAGGCAGCTTGCGCGAGATCGCCTCGTAGACAGTCAACCCGCCGAGACCGCTGTCGAAAACCCCAACCGCCATTGCTCCCTCCCACGCCAGAGCGCCCCGCCGGACCGGGCGGGGGTTGCCTCTTCTAGTCCCGCGACCGACCGGAGGGAAAGCCGAAATCGCATCTTGCCCCCGCCATCCTGCAAGCCCGGTGCCGGCCCCACCCTGCCTCCCCCTTGGGCGGGCTTCCGCCGGGATGCGGCATCTTCGCGCCAAAAGCCGGAAATCGGTGCGCCGGACCGGCGTTTTTCAGCGTGAACGGGTTTGGCAACGGGGTGCGATCCCTATATGCAGGAAGACTGCAACAAGAGGCCGAAAGACCGATTATGAGTGGCATGGACTGGGACAAATTGCGAATCTTCCACGCGGTGGCCGATGCCGGCTCGCTGACCCATGCCGGCGACGCGCTGCATCTGTCGCAATCGGCCGTGTCGCGGCAGATCCGCGCGCTCGAGGATGCGCTTGGCACCACCCTCTTCCACCGCCACGCCCGCGGCCTGATTCTGACCGAACAGGGCGAGTTGCTGTTCGAGGCGACCTCGACCATGGCGAAGAAGCTCGATTCCGCCGCCGCGCGCATCCGCGACAGCGAGGAAGAGGTCTTCGGCGAGCTGAAGGTGACGACCACCGTCGGCTTCGGCACGCTGTGGCTGACGCCGCGGCTGTCGAAGCTCTATGAACGCTATCCCGAACTGAAGATCGATCTGCTGCTCGAGGAGCGTGTGCTCGACCTGCCGATGCGCGAGGCCGACGTGGCGATCCGGATGAAGGAGCCCTCGCAGGCCGATCTGGTACGCAAGCGGCTGCTGACGCTGCGGATGCGGCTTTACGCGACGCCCACCTATCTCGACGCCGTGGGCCGGCCCGAAAGCCTCGCCGATCTCGAGCGCCACCGGCTGATCTGCCAGAACCCGGCGACGCCGCAGGTGCATGCCGGCGCACAGCTTGCCCATATGGTGATGGCGCAGGACGTGCATTCGATGCTGACGGTGAACAGCTATTTCGGCGTGCTGCAGGGCGTGCTGAACCACATCGGCATCGGCATCCTGCCCGATTACCTGACCGTCGACTTCCCCGAGATCGAGCGCGTCCTGCCCGAGATCGAGTCGGTCGAGGTCCCGGTCTTCCTCGCCTACCCCGAGGAACTGCGCCAGTCGCGCCGCGTCACCGCCTTCCGCGACTTCGTGCAGGAAGAGATCATCGCCTACCGCCGCCAGCAGACCGGCGAGCCCTCCCTCGACTGAGCCCCTGACCGGGCCTGTTCACACCGTGAAAGACATGCAACACGAGACCTCAACCGGAGGTTGCACTGAGGCATTACCGCAACGCATGGCGGGCATGTTGCAGGTGCAGCGTAATTCTCCTTGAACCGTTTCAACTCTGCACATAAATCAGGCGCAGAAGGGGATGATACGAGGAAACTCTCATCACCTTCTACCTCCCTGTTGGACTACGGCCGAGACTTTGTCTCGGCCTTTTTTTTGGCCCTATGCTCCCGCGCCCGGCGAATCCCCCCCGTTTTGCATCCGCCGCCGCGGCGGGCCGGACGCCAGCGCCCGGATGCGCAGGGCCGGAAGGCCGGCGGACGCCGCGGCGAAAACCGGGGCCGCTCCACAGGACGCCTCCAAACCGGCCAAGCCAGCTCGGGGCGCGGCTCCGATCCGCGCCGCCGCGCCGGCCCTTTTCGCATGCGCAGCCCCTTTCCCCGCAAGGCCACATGGCTTATGGGATGCGCAAAGCCGCCCGCCCCGCATCCCGGAGGACATTGATGACCGAGCCGCAGATCACCCCCGAAATCGTCGCCGCCCATGGCCTGAAGCCCGACGAATATCAGCGCATCCTCGAGATCATCGGCCGCGAGCCCTCCTTCACCGAGCTCGGCATCTTCTCGGCGATGTGGAACGAGCACTGCTCCTACAAATCCTCGAAGAAATGGCTGCGCACCCTGCCCACCGAGGGCCCGCAGGTGATCTGCGGCCCGGGCGAGAACGCGGGCGTCGTCGACATCGGCGACGGTCAGGCGGTGATCTTCAAGATGGAGAGCCACAACCACCCGTCCTACATCGAGCCGCATCAGGGCGCGGCGACCGGCGTCGGCGGCATCCTGCGTGACGTCTTCACCATGGGCGCACGCCCGATCGCGGCGATGGACAGCCTGTCCTTCGGCGTGCCCGCGCATCCGAAGACCGCGCAGCTGGTGAAGGGCGTGGTCGAGGGCATCGGCCATTACGGCAACTGCTTCGGCGTGCCGAACGTGGGCGGCGAAGTGCGCTTCCACCCCTCCTACAACGGCAACTGCCTGGTCAACGCCTTCGCCGCGGGCCTCGCCGACACCGACCGCATCTTCTATTGCGCCGCCTCGGGCGTGGGCATGCCCGTCGTCTATGTCGGTGCCAAGACCGGCCGGGACGGCGTCGGCGGCGCCACCATGGCCTCGGCCGAATTCGACGACACGATCGAGGAGAAGCGCCCCACCGTCCAGGTCGGCGACCCCTTCACCGAGAAATGCCTGATGGAGGCCTGCATGGAGCTGATGCAGACCGACGCGGTGATCTCGATCCAGGACATGGGCGCGGCGGGTCTGACCTGCTCGGCGGTCGAGATGGGCGACAAGGGCGGGCTCGGCATCAAGCTGGTGCTCGACGCCGTGCCGCAGCGCGAGACCGCGATGACCGCCTACGAGATGATGCTGTCGGAATCTCAGGAACGCATGCTGATGGTGCTGCATCCCGAGAAGCAGGACGAGGCCCGCGCGATCTTCGCGAAATGGGACCTCGACTTCGCCGTGGTCGGCGAGACCATCGCCGAGGACCGCTTCCTGATCCTGCACGGCAACGACGTGAAGGCCGACCTGCCGCTGTCGAAACTGTCCTCCTCGGCGCCCGAATACGACCGCCCGTGGATCGAGCCCCCCGCCCCCGCCGCGATGGCGCCGCTGCCGGCGATTGCGCCGATCGCCGCGCTGAAGGCGCTGATCGGCTCGCCGAACTATGCCGCGAAGGACTGGGTCTTCGAGCAGTATGACACCCAGGTGATGGGCGACACCGTGCGCCGTCCGGGCCTTGGCGCCGGCGTCGTGCGCGTGCATGGCACCGACAAGGCGATCGCCTTCACCTCGGACGTGACTCCGCGCTACGTCAAGGCGAACCCGTTCGAGGGCGGCAAGCAGGCGGTGGCCGAAGCCTATCGCAACCTCACCGCCGCCGGCGCCCTGCCGCTCGCCACCACCGACAACCTGAACTTCGGCAACCCCGAGAAGCCCGAGATCATGGGCCAGTTCGTCGGCGCGATCAAAGGCATCGGCGAGGCCTGCCGCGCACTCGACTTCCCGATCGTGTCGGGCAACGTCTCGCTCTACAACGAGACCGACGGCTCGGGCATCCTGCCGACGCCGACGATCGGCGCCGTGGGCCTGCTGAAATCGCTCGACGAGATGATTGCCGGCCTGCCTGCCGAGGGCGACATCGCGCTGGTGATCGGCGAGACCGCGGGGCACCTTGGCCAGTCGGCGCTGGCGCTCGAGGCCTTCGGGCTCGAGACCGGCGACGCGCCGCCTGTCGATCTGGCGGCCGAGCGCCGCAACGGCGAATTCCTGCGCACGAACCGTGCCGCTCTCAAGGCCGCGACCGACCTCGCCGATGGCGGGCTGGCGCTTGCCGCCTTCGAGATGGCCGAAGGCGCGGGCCTTGGCGTGACGCTGGACGTGGGCGAGATCGCCCAGCTCTTCGGCGAGGATCAGGCGCGCTATCTCGTCGCCTGTGACGCGACCGGCGCCGCCGCGCTGGAAGCGGCCGCCAAGGCCGCGGGCGTGCCGCTCGCCCGTGTCGGCCGCTTCGGCGGCACCGCAGTGACCCTTGGCACCGACAGCGCCCCGCTCGCCGAGCTCTCGGCGCTCTACCGCAGCGCCTTCGCCGCCGCGATCGGCGACTGAGACGGACGCCCGGAACATGATCAGGAAAGGGCCGGCCTTCCGGCCCTTTTTTCATGCCGCTTTTCCTTGTTCAAATCCGCCCGCCGGAGGCCCCCGCCCAACGCACCCGCGGGCGGCCCCTTGCCCCCCCTCCCGGGCCGGCCTAGATTGGGGCAAAGGACGAGGAGTGCCACATGCCGATGGAAGCCAAGGACATCGAAGCCCTGATCCGCGACGGGTTCCCCGACGCGAAGATCACCATCACCGACCTGGCCGGTGACGGCAATCACTGGGCGGCCGAGGTCATCGACGCCTCGTTCAAGGGCATGAACCGCGTGCAGCAGCAACGTGCCGTCTTCGCCGCGCTGAAAGGGGCGATGGACGGGCCGAACGCGCCGCTCCACGCTCTCGCCCTCACCACCAAGGCCGAATGACCGTCGCAGAGGGGCTACGCGCAATTTCCGAGCTGAGCTATCTAGTCTGGATCTTGCTTGTCGCCCTCCCCCTCCTCTTCCGTTTCGGCCTCAAAGGGCTGCGCGAACCCCGAACCAAGGAATAATCAGATGACCGCAATCGACCAGATCAAGGCTGACATCGAAGGCAATGACGTGGTGCTCTACATGAAGGGCACCAAGGAAATGCCGCAATGCGGGTTTTCCAGCCGCGTCGCCGGGGTGCTGAACTATCTCGGCGTCACCTACAAGGACGTCAACGTCCTTGCCGATGCCGATATCCGCCAGGGCATCAAGGACTTCTCCGACTGGCCGACGATTCCGCAGCTCTACGTCAAGGGCGAATTCGTCGGCGGATGCGACATCGTCACCGAGATGACGCTGTCGGGCGAGCTCGACAAGCTCTTCGACGACAAGGGCGTCGCCTACAACAAGGATGCGGCCGAGCAGATCCGCGCCGCGAACGCCTGAGCGCAACCGCAAGGTTTCGGGGCCCCGCCACCGCGCGGGGCCCTTCGCATGTCCGACGCCCCCCGTTGCGGCCGGCCCCGCGCTTCGCTAGCCTCGCCCCCGAACGCCCTCAACCCCGGCGGAGCCGATGACCCAGACCCATCCGCGCAATCCAGGCGCCCCGCTCGATCCGTCCTGGTTCGAGCACGTCGCCGTCAACACCCCCGCCGCCGAGGCCCGCGTCGCCGATCTGACCGCGCGCCGCGGTCTCACGCGCGAGTGGCAGGCGGCCTGGCTCGTCAATGCCATCCGCTGCATCGACCTGACGACGCTGGCGGGCGACGACACCGAGGCGCGCGTCGCGCGGCTCTGCGCCAAGGCCCGCCGCCCGCTCGCCGATCACATCCTCGAGGGGCTGGGGCTCGAGGCGCTGACGACCGGCGCGGTCTGCGTCTATCCGACGATGGTCGGCGCCGCGGTGCGCGCGCTCGCGGGCTCGGGCATCCCCGTGGCCTCGGTCGCGACCGGCTTTCCCGCCGGGCTGATGCCGCTGCCGCTGCGTCTGGCCGAGATCCGCTATGCCGTCGAGGAAGGCGCCGCCGAGATCGACATCGTCATCACCCGTGCCCATGTGCTGCGCGCCGACTGGTCCGCGCTTTACGACGAGATCGCCGCGATGCGCGAGGCCTCGGGCGCCGCCCACATGAAGGCGATCCTGGCGACGGGCGAACTTGGCTCGCTCGCCAATGTCTATCGCGCCGCGATGGTGGCGATGCAGGCGGGCGCCGATTTCATCAAGACCTCGACCGGGAAAGAGGCGGTGAACGCCACCCTGCCGGTCTCGCTCACCATGGTGCGGGCGCTGCGCGACTATGGCGCGCGCACCGGCGCCCGCATCGGCTTCAAGCCGGCGGGGGGGCTGCGCACGGCCAAGGACGCCCTCGCCTGGCAGATCCTGATGCGCGAGGAGATGGGGCGCGACTGGCTCACCCCCGCCCTCTTCCGCATCGGCGCCTCCTCGCTTCTGGGCGATATCGAGCGCCAGCTCGAACAGCATGTCACCGGACGCTTTGCGTCCTCCTCCCGCCACGCGCTTGCCTGAGGGAAAGATGGTCACCGTGAAAGAGATCCTCGAGACGATGGACTATGGCCCCGGCACCGAGACCCCGGCCGAGGTCCGCGCCTGGCTTGCCACGCACGGCCGCTTCGGCCATTTCATCGCCGGCGCCTTCACCGCCTCGAGCGCCGTGCGCACGGTGCAGAACCCGGCCACCGGCGCGGTGCTCGCCGAGGTGGCGCGGGGCAGTGCCGAGGACATCGCCGCGGCGCTCGCCGCCGCCCGCGCGGCGCAAGCCGGCTGGGCGGCGCTGCCCGATCAGGCCCGCGCCGAGGCGCTTCATGCCCTCGCGCGCCAGCTGCAGAAACGCGCCTCGTTCCTGGCCGGTCTTGCCACGCTCGACACCGGCACGCCGATCCGCGAAAGCCGCGATCCCGACCTCGCGCAGGCGGTGCGGGCGTTGCAGCACGCCGCCGGCCGCGCGGCGCTGCGTGGCATGGATCATCCCGGCCGCGCCCCCCATGCGGTGACCGGCGTCGTTCTGGCCCCCGCGCTACCGCTGACGGGGCTTGCAACCGCGATCGCCCCGGTGCTCGCCGCGGGCGGCACTGTCGTCGTCGTGCCCGCGCCCGAGGCACCGCTGACCGCCCTCGCGCTGGCCGAGATCTTCACCGAGGCCGGCCTGCCCGCGGGCGTGGTGAACACCGTCACCGGCGATGCCGACACGGCCCTTGCCCTTGCGGGCGCCGATCTCGACCGGCTGATCTTCGCCGGCACGACCGAGGCCGGCCGCGCCGCACGCCGCGCCAGCGCCCCGCACGGCCCGGCGCTGAGCCTCAGACTCGACGGCAGCAGCCCCGTCCTCGTCTTCCCCGACGCCGATCTCGACGCCGCGGTCGAGGGCGTGGTGGCAGGCTGGCTGGCGGGCGGCCAGCTCCCTTCGGCCGGGGCGCGGCTGCTGGTCGCGGAAGCGGTGGCCGAGCCCTTCACCGCCCGCCTCACGGCCCGCCTCGCGAAGCTGCAGGTGGGCGACCCGCTCGCCAGGGGCAGCGACATCGGCGCGCTGGTCTCCGAGGCCGAGGCCACCCGCCTCGCCGCCCTAATCGCGGCGACCGAGGCCGAGGGCGCGCAGGCACTCCGCCCCGCAAGCGCCCCGCCCGAGACCGGCGCCTTCGTCGCCCCGACGCTCCTTCTGGGCACCGCCCCGGCAACCCCGCTCAACGCGACGCCGCTGCGCGGCCCCGTCGCGACGCTGATGAGCTTCCGCACGCCCGCCGAGGCGGTCGAGCTCGCGAATGCCAGCCGCTTCGGCGCCGCCGCCTCGGTCTGGTCGGAAAACATCACCCTTGCCACCGACATCGCCGCGCGGCTGCACACGGCCACGGTCTGGATCAACAGCACCGCGATTTTCGACGCCGCCGCGCCCGCGGGTGCGCGCCGCGACAGCGGCTTCGGCGCCACGGGCTTCGAGGCCGCCCTCGCCCCCCTGCCCCCGAGGGCCCTGCCCGAGGCGGCGACGGGGGGGCTCGATGCCGCCCCGGCGCCGGGCCCCGGCACGATCCCCGGCGCCGTCGAGGCGGCGCAGAAGGCCGCGGGCTGGGCGAAGATGTCGGGCCACGGCCGGGCACGGGTGCTCCAGTCCATCGCAGAGACCCTGTCGCGACGCCGCACCGAGCTCGCCGCGCGGCTGCACGACGCGGGCCATGACCCGGCCGAGGTCGCGGCGACGGTCGAGCTTGCCGTCCGCGCCGCGGCGCTGGCCGATGCGGGCGCGGGCCATCTGGCCGCGACCGGGGCGCAGATGCAGACACTGCTCCGCGCCGAGCCTCTTGGCGTGATCGGCATCGCGAGCCAGACCGCGCAACCGCTTCTGGGCCTTGCCGCGCTGGTGCTGCCCGCGATTGCCGCCGGCAACCGCGTCGTCGCGATCCCGGCCGAGGCTTTCCCCGCCGCCGCGACGGAGCTTGCGCAGGTCTTCGCCAGCGCGGGCCTGCCGGCCGGGGTGGCGACCTTCGTGTCCGGCCCGCGCGACGCGCTGGCCTCGGTGCTCGCCGGTCACGACGAGGTCGCGGCGCTGTGGTATTGCGGCACGCCCGAGACCGCGGCGCGGCTACGCGCCGACACCGCCGCCTCGCTCAAGCCCGTCTGGTGCCCCGTTCCGCAGGACTGGGCCGCCGCGCCGATCCGCGCGACGCTGGCCCAGGCTCAGCAGCACAAGACGATCTGGCTGCCCTACGGCGCATGAAAAAGGCCCGGGATCTCCCGGGCCTTTTCCGATCTGACCAATGACTTACTTCCGGCCGCGCCCGACCAGCCGCGCCCAGAAGCCGCGCGCCTTGCCGTCCATCGCCTCGGCCCGGTCGCCGAGCTCATCCCACTTGTCGGCGGCCTCGTCGATCAGCGGCTCGATGGTGCGTTCGCGGAACTGCCGCCACATCGCGCGAATGAGCAGGATCAGCACCAGCAGCCCGCCAAGGATCACGATGTTCACCCAGGGGATGATCCGCACGTCGGGCCCCGCCACCGGCCGGATGCCGACCGCATTCGGGAAGATCGACAGGAACTGGTTGCGCCAGCCGTAATGGGTGACGACCGCCCATTTCGGCGCCTCGGCGGTCGAGCGCAGGTCGTCGGCTTGGGTCTGCAGCGTCGCGGTGTCGAACTTGAAATAGGGCGGCCAGCGCCAGCCGGTATCCTCGTTGCGATAGACCATCGGCTTGCCGTTCGCCCGGATCGCCTGGATGAACTGCACGTCGCGGTTCGTCAGCGTGCCGGACTGATCGTCGGGCGTCGACCAGAAGATCCGCGTCCAGTCGGTCAGGTCCTGTCGTTCCTGATAGGTGCCGACGACGCGCACGATGTCATGCTGGGGCAGCGTGTAGTGCAGAAACCCACCGACCACGAGCACGATCACCGTCCAGAAAGCCCATTTCACATAGCGCATGATCGCCTCACCGATAGTTCATGACAAAGACCACGACCGCAAAAATCACGATCGGAAGGATGAAGACGAGCCAGACCAGCCGCCGCATCAGCCCGTGCTCATAGTCCTGCATTCCGGCCTCGACATAGGCATCGCACGGGCCGAGGTCCACTCCCGCCGCACTTTCCCGCGCCCAGTGCTTCTCGAGCGCCTCGCGGCGCAGCGAGCGGGCGTAGATCCGCACCAGCCAGAACAGGACCGCAAGCGCGCCCAGCCCGAAGACCGCACAGCGCAGGAAACCGATCATTGCCCCCTCCCCGGCTCAGGCCGTGCGGCGGCGCGACAGGCCAAGGCCGATCAGCTTGAACACCACGCCGCCGGCCAGCACCATCGGGATCGAGATCACGTACAGCGCCGCGAAGGCCGCGCGCGGCGTCGCGCCGCCCGTGCAGGCGCCTTCCCCGAGGATATCGGCCAGAAAGCCGATCCCGCAGTTGACTGCCGCGCCGTAGAACCCGGGCACCAGCGCCCCGAGCGGCACCAGCGCCAGCATCTTCGCCCAGTCCGCGCGCGCAAGCCACAGCGCCATGACGAGCGAAATCACCACCAGAAAGATCACGAAGAGGTTCATCTCGCCCCACCCTTGCCCCGCCAGCCCCTGCGATCGCGGCGCCGGCCTCTTGCCGGCACGCTATCGAAAACGCCCCTGCCCCGCCACCCTTTCCGGTTTACCGCGGCAATTGGCAGCGCTAGCCTTTGCGCATGGACAGAACCGCCCGTCTCAAGGCCGAGGTCGAAAGCCGCCGCGACGCGCTCATTGCGCTGACGCAGGCGCTGATCCGCGTGCCGACGCTGAACCCGCCCGGGCGCAATTACCGCGAGATCTGCGAGCTTCTGGCCGAGCGGCTGGCGCGGCAGGGCTTCGCGGTCGAGCTGCTGCGCGCCACCGGCACGCCCGGTGATTGCGAGGACTTCCCACGCTGGAACCTCGTCGCGCGGCGCGAGGGGGAGCGCCCCGGGCAATGCGTGCACTTCAACGGCCATCACGACGTGGTCGAGGTCGGCCATGGCTGGAGCCGCGATCCGTTCGGGGCAGAGCTGATCGACGGCCGGATCTATGGCCGCGGCGCCTGCGACATGAAGGGCGGAATCGCGAGCGCGGTGATCGCCGCCGAGGCCTTCCTCGCCACCTGCCCCGATTTCGTCGGCGCGATCGAGATCTCGGCGACGGCGGACGAGGAATCGGGGGGCTTCGGCGGCGTCGCCTGGCTTGCCGAACGGGGCTATTTCTCGCCCGGCCGGGTCGATCACGTGATCATTCCCGAACCCTTGCACAAGGACCGGATCTGCCTTGGCCACCGCGGCGTGTGGTGGGCCGAGATCGAGACGAAGGGACGCATTGCGCATGGCTCGATGCCCTTCCTCGGCGACAGTGCGATCCGCCACATGGGGGCGGTGCTGGCCGAGATCGAGGAAACGCTCTACCCGCTTCTGGCACACAAGCACACCGCGATGCCGGTGATCCCCGAAGGGGCGCGGCGCTCGACGTTGAACATCAACTCGATCCATGGCGGCGAGGCGGAACCCGAGCCCGGCTCGACCGCCCTGCCCGCCCCCTGCGTCGCCGACCGCTGCCGGATCGTGATCGACCGCCGCTTCCTGATCGAGGAGGACCTCGACGAGGTGAAGGCCGAGGTCACCCGCCTTCTCGACGGGCTGAAGGCGCGCCGGCCCGCGTTTGATTACGAGATCCGCACGCTCTTCGAGGTGATCCCCTCGATGACCGAGCGCGCCGCGCCGGTGGTGCGCTCGACCGCCGCGGCGATCGAGGCGGTGCTGGGGCGCGAGGCGGGCTATGTCGTCTCGCCCGGCACCTATGACCAGAAGCACATCGACCGCATCGGCCGGCTGAAGCACTGCATCGCCTACGGGCCCGGACAGCTGGAACTGGCGCATCAGCCCGACGAATGGGTGGGGGTCGAGGACATGCTCGACAGCGCGAAGGTGCTGACGCTGGTGCTGGCAGAACTGCTCGCCTGATCGCGAGGGGGCGCTGCCCCCCGCTCCCCCCGAGGTATTTCGGGCAAGATGAAAGCCGTGTTCATTTCATCTTGCCCGAAATACCTCGGGGGTCCGGGGGCGGCGCCCCCGGGCGCCGAGCTCAGACCGCGATATTGTCGATCAGCCGCACGTCGCCAATCCAGGCGGCGACGAGCAGACGGGCGGGCTCGGTGGCGCGCTCGAGCGGGCGCAGCCCCTCGACCGAGCGCAGGTCGAGATAATCGACCTCGCGGAACCCAGCCTCCAGGATCTCGGCCTCGGCATCGAGCAGCGTCTCGCGCGCGGAAGCACCACCATGCAGCGTCGCGGCGGCGGCCTCGAGGATGCGGTGCAGTGCCGGGGCGGCGGCGCGCTCGGCCGCGCTCAGCCGCACGTTGCGCGACGACATCGCCAGCCCGTCGGCTTCGCGGATCGTCGGGCAGCCGATAATCCTCACCGGGATGTTCAGATCCTCGACCAGCCGGCGCACCACCTGCAGCTGCTGCCAGTCCTTCTCGCCGAAGAAGGCGCGGCCGGCCTGGGTCATGCCGAAGAGTTTCGCGACCACCGTCGCCACGCCGTCGAAATGGCCCGGGCGGAAGGCGCCCTCGAGCGGTTCCGACACGCCCGAAACCGAGACCTTGGTGGCGAAGCCCTCGGGATAGACCTCGGTGACCTCGGGGGCGAAGAGCACGTCGACCCCCTCGGCATCGAGCAACGCGAGGTCATGGCCCTCGTCGCGGGGGTATTTCTTCAGATCGTCGGCATTGTTGAACTGCATCGGGTTGACGAAGATCGTCACGATCACCCGGTCCGACTGGCGCCGCGCCTCGCGCACCAGCGACAGGTGGCCGTCATGCAGCGCGCCCATCGTCGGCACCACGCCGACCAGCATCCCCGAGCGTTTCCAGCCCGCGACCTTCTCGCGCAGCTCGGCCGAGGAGCGGATCACCTGGGTCATTTTTTCACCTCGTCGGCAAAGGCATGTTCAGGGGCCGGGAAGGCGCGGGAGCGGACCTCGGCGGCATAGGCGGCGATCGCCTCGGCCGCCTGCGCACCAAGCTCGGCATAGCGCTTGACGAATTTCGGCCGAAAATCGGTGAACAGGCCGAGCATGTCGTCGATCACCAGCACCTGACCATCGCAATCGACGCCGGCGCCGATGCCGATCGTGGGAATGGCGAGTTCGCGCGAGACCTGGGCGGCCAGCGCTGCGGGGACCTTTTCGAGCACCACAGCGAAGGCACCGGCTGCGGCCACCGACAGCGCGTCGGCGCGCAGCCGGGCCGCGTCATGGCCGCGCCCCTGCACCTTGTAGCCACCAAGCGTGTTCACCGATTGCGGGGTCAGACCGATATGCGCCATCACCGGAATGCCGCGGGCGGTCAGGAAGGCGATGGTCTCGGCCATGTGCTGCCCGCCCTCGAGCTTCACGGCGCCTGCGCCGGTCTCGGCCATCAGCCGCGCGGCGTTGCGGAACGCCTGTGCCGGGCCCTCCTCGTAGCTGCCAAAGGGCATGTCGATGACGATCAGCGCCCGCTCGGAGCCGCGCGCGACCGCCTGGCCGTGCAGGATCATCATCTCCATCGTCACGCCAAGGGTCGACGGCAGGCCGTGCAGCACCATGCCGAGCGAATCCCCGACAAGCAGCACATCGCAGCTCGCATCGGCCAGACGTGCGACGGGCGTGGTGTAGGCGGTCAGGCAGACGACGGGCGCGCGCCCCTTCATCGCGGTGATCTCCGCCGGCATCAGGCGGCGGGTGGTTGCGGTTGCGCTCATGGCTTCCCCCTGTCCCGAGGCTCCTCTTCCTCGGGGCGCAGCCTTAATCCTCCGGGCCCGGCAATGCAAAGAAAGAATGCCGCGGCGCGGCGGCCGCCCTCCCCATGCCGCTGCGTTGCGACGGGCACAGCGGCGCAAATTCCTTGATCCCCGGCGGGCTTCGCCTCAATCATGGCGCGAACCGCGCCCTGCCGGCGCGCCCGAGGAGATCCGATGCCCCATCGCCTGACTGCGGCCCTTGCCGCCCTTGCGCTTTCGGCAACCGCCGCCATCGCCGCGCCCGATGCCGTCACCCTGGGCATGGTGCTGGAACCGCCGAACCTCGACCCGACCGCAGGCGCCGCCGCGGCGATCGACGAGGTGGTCTATGCGAACCTCTTCGAGGGGCTGACCCGGTTCGGCCCCGATGGCGCGGTGCTGCCCGCGCTCGCCCGCAGCTGGGAGGTGTCGGAGGACGGTACCAGCTACACTTTCCACCTGGTCACCGGCGCGACCTTCCACGACGGCACCGGCTTCGACGCCGAGGACGTGAAGTTCAGCCTCGACCGCGCCCGCGCCGAGGACAGCGCCAATGCGCAAAAGGCGCTCTTCGCCGGCATCGCCGCGGTCGAGGTGATCGACCCGGCGACGGTGAAGGTGGTGCTGAGCGCCCCGGACGGCGCCTTCCCGGCAAAGATGGCCTGGGGGGATGCGGTGATCGTCGCCCCCGAGAGCGTCGCGACCGAGGCCACGCATCCCGTCGGCACCGGCCCCTTCGCGCTTGCCGACTGGGTGCAGGGCGATCACGTCACGCTGACGGCCTATCCGGGCTATTGGGGCGCGAAGCCGGCGCTCGCCAAGGCCACCTTCCGCTTCATCGCCGACCCGACCGCGGCCTTCGCGGCGGTGATGTCGGGCGATGTCGACGCCTTCCCGAACTTCCCCGCCCCCGAGACTCTGGTGCAGTTTCAGGCCGATCCGCGCTTCAAGGTGATGGTCGGCACCACCGAGGGCGAGACCATCCTCGCGATGAACAACCGCACCCCGCCGCTGAACAACGTGCAGGTGCGCGAGGCGATCGCCCATGCGCTCAACCGTCAGGACATCATCGACGGCGCGATGTTCGGTTACGGCACGCCGATCGGCACCCATTTCGCCCCGCACAATCCCGATTACGAGGATCTGACGGCGCTTTCCGCCTATGATCCCGGGAAGTCGAAGGCCCTGCTGGCCGCGGCCGGAGCCGAAGGGCTGACGCTGCGCCTTGCCCTGCCGCCGCCGACCTATGCCCGGCGCGGCGGCGAGATCGTCGCGGCGGAGCTCGCCGCCGTGGGGATCAAGACCGAGATCACCAATCTCGAATGGGCGCAGTGGCTCGAGCAGGTGTTCAAGGGCCATGATTTCGACCTGACCATCGTCAGCCACACCGAGCCCGCCGACATCAACATCTACGCGCGGCCGGATTACTACTTCGGCTACAACAACCCCGATTTCGTCTCGCTGATGAGCGAGCTCGACCGCGCCACGGATCCCGCCACGCGCCGCACGCTGACGCAGCGCGCCGAGGAGACGATCGCGCGCGATTACGTCAACGCCTACCTGTTCCAGCTGGCGAAGACCGGCGTCGCGAATGCGAAACTCGAAGGTCTGTGGCTGAACGCGCCGACGCCCGCGAACGACCTGACCCAGGTGCACTGGACGGAGTAAGACCGATGCTGCTCGAAGCGCTCACCCCCGCCGCGGCGGAGCCCGAAGTCACCCGCCCCGATCCCGCGAAACTGGTCGAGGGCGATCCCGTCCACACCACCTGGAACGTCGAGGACGAGAACGGCCTTTACTGCGGCATCTGGCAGTCGACGCCGGGGGCCTGGCGCGCGACCTACGAGGAATGGGAATATTGCCGCATCCTGACCGGCCGCGCGGTGATCGAGGGCGACGACGGCAGCCGGCTCGAGGTCGGTCCCGGCGATGCCTTCGTGCTGCGCCCGGGCTTTTCCGGCATCTGGCGGGTGCTCGAGACGCTGCGCAAGGATTACGTCATCCTCTATCGCTGAGCGGCGCGGGCTTTTCCGAGGCGCCGCGGGAAGGCAAGACGGACGGAGCGGACGTTGGGCAGAGATGCTACCGGCGCAATGCTCAGGTCGCATTATTGCGCATATTCCTGATCGCGGGCCGAAGCCACACCACGAACGCCGCAAGCGCCAAGCAGGGGATCATCGACTTCCAGAAATCTAGCCAATTGAAAAAACTAAAGCCGATAACCTCCTTGGCGACACAGAAGCCCGCGACCATTGCGGTCATCATATCAATCTGACGCTTGATTGAATATTCCATGGGGATCGCAAGTGAGGCGACACCTGCTGCACAGATCATGGCGCCAAACGCCAAAATCCTCAGGCGCTGGAATACCGGAGGCACGCCGTTCTCTATCATCTTCTGCAGTTTCAGCCCCGCATCCGCTTCTTCAGAGAGAACAAGGACAAGAACATCGGCTGAAGCCCGGTGTGCTTCCTGCCTCATCCCAAACGATGCGTAAAAGAGCACCGTTGCCGCGACGACGGGAAGCACGAAAACAAAAATGTAGCGCACATTGCTGCCTGGTCTAAACTCTCGATGGTCGTCCAATCGTCGCGTGAAAGTGTGCCCCGTGAAGTTCAGGGAGGCAACACGAACTCTTGACCACATGCCCATGCACTGCCTTTGACCGGCAGCCACAGGCTCAGATCGACAAGGGCATAAAGTCCATCGGGGCCACGCCGGCCCCGATGACAGATGAAACCAAGTCGCCGCCCGCGACGCCGCCACCCGCCTCAGTTCGCGCCGTGCAGCTGCGCTTCGCGCTCCTCGGCCGAGGCGACGGCAGCCTCGTGCTGTTCCTGCTCGACCTGCGAGTAATCCTGGATCTGCCCGGCCTCATACGCGGCCTCGTCGGCGGCAATCGCCTCGGCGTCGGCGGCGGGCACGACATAGCCGGTGTGCAGCTCGGTCATTGCCCCCTCCATCTCGAGGCTTTCGGCGCGCGAGCGGACCTTCACCCTGGTGCCCAGCTCGGTCTCGTCGAACATGTCGATGATGTCCTGATTGAACAGCCGGATGCAGCCCGCCGAGGTGGCCTTGCCGATCGAGGACGGGTCCATCGTGCCGTGGATGCGGTAATAGGTGTCCTTGCCGCCCCGGTAGAGATAGAGCGCCCGCGCGCCGAGCGGGTTGTCGAGCCCGCCCGGAAGCCCGCCCGCGAGCGGCCCGTAGAGGTCGGGGTCGTTGCGGATCATGTTCTTCGTCGGCGTCCAGGACGGGTATTCGACCTTGCGCGAAATCACGGCATTGCCGGAAAAGCCCTTGCCCGCCTTGCCCACGGCGATACCGAAGCGCATCGCCCGGCCGGGCGAGACGACGTGATAGAGAAGCCGCGCATAGGGATCGACGATGATCGTGCCCGGCTCTTCCGGCCCGGAATAGTCGACCCAGCGACGGCGGTTGCGGTCGGTCAGGTAGTTCGGATTGACCGCCGGGATCACCCGGTCGCCATCGGGGCGGGACTGGTATTCGGGTGGCACGGCGGAACTCGAGGACACGGTGGCCGGGGTCATCGGCTGCTGTGCACAGCCCGCAAGGGCCGCAACGAGCAACACCGGAAAGACAATCGCATGACGACGCAGCGAGAGAGACAGCACGACAGCACCTATTCCTGAAACACCTTCTGGCCGACGCGACGTCAGCCTTTCCTCAAAAGGCCAGCGCCGCACCGGATGGTCAAGTCCCGTGAGGCCGCTGCGGTTCCATCAGATGTGAAGATGACCCGGAAACCACAGGGGTTCCGGGCCATCCGTGCGTTTTTCCGGCGTCACTCGACCGTGCCGACCGGGAAGAACAGGGTCTCGCCCGAGCTGTCGTCGACGCCGTCGTTGTCGGTCACCACCCAGCCGGTGCCGGCCGAGTCGATGGTGAAGCCCTCGACCTTGTCGACGACATAGCCGCCCGTGGCCTTCAGGTCGGGGATCAGGTCGCGCACCTCTTCCTTCGCCACCACCGGCAGCTCGGAGCCGAGCGGCGCCGCGACCAGATCGGCGCGCTTCACCCGGTAGAGCCGTTTCACCACGGCCTTGTCGCCGATCAGGTTGTCACGCTCGATCACATAGGCCCAGTCCCCGTGGAAGGTCAGCTCGGAGAGCCCCATCCAGCCCGCGCCCTTCGGCTCGAGCGGGTAATGCACCGCGCCCCATTCCTTGGTCTCGGTGTTGTAGGACACGAGCTTGACCATCCCCTTCGGGTCGTCCTTCCACTCGCGCTGCACCGCCATCCACAGCGTGTCGCCGTCCTTCGCGATGCCCTCGAAGCCGAAGCGGGTCTCGACCGCGGCAAGCTCCGGCGGCAGGCCGACCTGCTCCTTGATCTTGCCCTTGGCGTCGACATGCAGCAGCCCGTGCGGCACCATCTTCGCCGTGTTGCCCTCGGTCGACAGCCAGAAGCCGCCCTTGCCGTCGGGCGTGATGCCCTCGAGGTCGGTCAGCTGCGCCGGCGCGCCGTCGCGGGTGACATCAAGCGCGGCGACGATCTTGGCGGGCTTCTGCGTGGTGTCGATGGTGAAGATCCGCGGTTCGGCCGAGTAGAAGCTGTCCGAGATCGTGTAGAGGATGCCCGCCTTCTCGGGATCGGCGGCAAGCCCCGAGAGCGCGCCCCAGCCGATCAGCGGATCGGTGCCCGCCGAGGTCAGCATCGGATAGGCGGCCGGCGCCTCCTGCCGCTGATAGATCATCACATGCGCCCGCGCCGCGCCGTCGGCGCCCAGATCGGTCTCGTTCGCCGAGACCAGCAGGTTGCGTTCGGGGATCGCGACATAACCTTCCGGCCCGATGCCCGAGGGCAGCAGCTGCAGCAGCTTCGGCGCCGCCGGATCGGTGCCGTCATAGACACCGACGACCGAGCCGCGTTCCGAGCCGATGAAGATCAGCTTCTGACCGCCGAAGGTGCCGGTCTCGACCGACTCGGGCTCGACGCCCTTCTTGCCGGCACGCTTGTCGGGGAAATGCCCGATCGCGGCCACCGCGCGCTCGAAGCTGTTGCCGCTGTCATAGACCATCGTGCCGTCCTTGGCGAAGATCGTCCAGCCGCGGGTGCCGCCCTTCCAATCGCCTTCGTTGGCGATGGCGATATGGTCGTCGTCGATCCATTTCACCGCGTCGGGCTCGCGCGCGATGTTCTCGATCTTGCCGGTGAAGTCGAGCTTGCCGTCCTTCTTGGTGTCGATCCCCTCGACCGTCGCGGTGCCCGCGCTGAAGGCCTTGGCCACCTTGCCGTCGGCACCGACGATGACGATCGCGTTGTTCTCCTGCAGGGTCAGCGCGATCTCGCCCTTGCCGTTGATGTCGACGAATTCGGGCTCCGGGTCCTCGCCGGCGATCTCGGACAGCCCGGTCACGTCGATCGTCTGCAGCGCGGCGCACTCGGGCAGGCCGTTCTTCAGCGGCAGCTTGACCAGAGTGCCCGCCGGCATCTGCGGCAGCGCGCCGTCATTCAGTTCCTCGTCACGCTCGTTCTCGATGGCGATGGCGAGGAACCGGCCGTCCTTCGATTTCGCGATGGAATCGGGCTGACCGCCCAGATCGCAGCTTGCCACCTCGGTCTTGGTCGCAAGGTCGACGACGTCGAGACGCCCCGACGGGTTGGCATAGCTTTCCGAGGTATTCACCGCGACGAAGGCCTTGCCGCCCAGCACCGTCACCGAGGTCGGCTCGCCCTTCACCGAAACCTCGCCCAGCCCTTTCGGCGCCGCCGGATCGGTGATGTCGATCAGCCCGATCACGCCCGCCGGGCTGTCGGTGTAGACCAGCGTCATGCCGTCCTCGGTCACCGAGATGATCTCGGCCGAGGTCTCGCGCGCGGCATCGGTGCCGGAAGGCGTGTTGTCGGCCACCGGGAAGGCGGCGATGCGGTTGAAGTTCATCTCGGCCAGGGCCGGAAGCGCGGTGGTCAGGGCAAGAACGCCGCCGAGCGTCAGTCGCAGGATCATCGGATGCTCCGTCAATTACGTGATGCGCTGCGGATGCCCGGCGCGGGTAACAGCCGGGCGACGGCGCCATGACGTTTCGGTAACGCGGCCGTGATCGCCTCGATCTGTGCACGTTTTGCGGGCGACACGCACATCCTTTGCGCGCACACTTTTGAAATGATTCTCGCATTGGTTGATTCGCCTGCCATTTGCCGACGCAGCGCCCGAATGCAGAAACGGCGATGCGACGGAGATCGGAGGAAGCAGATTGTTTTCCGGTCCCACGCCCGACGCCCCGCCCCTGACGGAAGCAGAGACGCTCGACCGTCTCCGCCTCGCGCGTTCCCGCCGAGTGGGGGCGACCACCTTCCATCGCCTGCTGGCCGAACACGGCAGCGCCGAGGCGGCGCTGGCCGCGCTGCCCGACATCGCCCGCATTGCCGGGGCCGAGGGCTATGCGCCCTGCCCCGAAGGCGTCGCCCGGGCCGAGCTTGCCGCCGGCCGCCGCGCCGGGGCGCGGCTTCTGGCCTTCGGTGCGCCGGGCTACCCCGCCGCGCTGGCCGATCTCGACGATGCGCCGCCGCTGCTCTGGGCGCTTGGCGATCCGGCGCTGGCCGCGCGGCCGATGATCGCGCTCGTGGGCGCGCGCAATGCCTCCTCGCTCGGCCTGCGCATGGCGCAGCGGCTGGCGCGGGAGCTGGGCGCGGCGGGCTTCACCGTGGTCTCGGGCCTTGCACGCGGCATCGACGCGGCAGCGCATGAGGCGGCGCTCGCCACCGGCACGATCGGCGTGCAGGCGGGCGGTATCGACGTGATCTATCCGACGGAAAACACAGAACTTTCTGCCCGCATGGCACGCGAGGGGCTGCGCCTGGCCGAGCTGCCCCCCGGCACGCAGCTGCAGGCCCGCCACTTCCCGCAGCGCAACCGCATCATCGCCGGGCTGGCCCGCGCGACGGTGGTGATCGAGGCCGCCGCGCGCTCGGGCAGCCTGCTGACGGCGCGCAACGCCCTTGATTACGGGCGCGAGGTGATGGCGGTGCCGGGCCATCCGATGGATGCCCGCGCCGCCGGCTGCAACCTGCTGCTCCGCGACGGCGCGGTTCTGGTGCGCAATGCCGAAGACGTGATCGAGGCGCTTGGCGGCCCCGCGCCCGTCGCCTCCGGGCCAGCCCCGCCCCCTGTCGCCGCGCCGGTTCAGCCCCCGCTCCCGGGGCCGGAGACCGGCGCGGCCGAGGCCCGCATCCTGGCGGCCCTCGGCCCCAGCCCGACGCCCGAAGACCTGCTGTTGCGCAGCCTGGGCATTGCCCCCGCGGTGCTGGCCCGGACCCTCGTCCTGCTCGAGATCGAGGGGCGGGTGATCCGCCACCCCGGCGGGCTGCTGAGCCTTGGCTGACGCCTCCGGAGGCACAGGCTCGAAAGCCCCAGCGGGAAAACCGGCTGTCGGTGCGTCATTGACAATCCCCCCCCAACGCCCACATGTTCCGCGCCCAAGTGCTGAACCTGCGCATTGAAGAGGAAGTCATGGCCGTCGTCGTTGTCGAATCTCCCGCCAAGGCCAAGACGATCAACAAGTATCTGGGCTCGGATTACACGGTTCTGGCCTCCTTCGGCCATGTCCGCGACCTGCCGCCGAAGGATGGCTCGGTCGATCCCGAGCATGATTTCGAGATGAAGTGGGAAGTCGGCTCCGACTCGAAGAAGCACATCAAGGCGATCACCGATGCGCTTGCCTCCGACGACGAACTGATCCTCGCCACCGACCCTGATCGCGAGGGAGAGGCGATCTCGTGGCACCTCGAACAGGCGCTCGAGAAGAAGCTGAAGGGCAAGAAGGTGTCGCGCGTCACCTTCAACGCGATCACCAAATCGGCGATCACCGAGGCGATGAAGCACCCCCGCCAGGTCGATGGCCCGCTGGTCGAGGCCTATCTCGCCCGCCGCGCGCTCGACTATCTGGTGGGCTTCAACCTCTCGCCGGTGCTGTGGCGGAAACTCCCCGGCGCGCGCTCGGCCGGCCGGGTGCAATCGGTCTGCCTGCGCCTCATCGTAGAGCGCGAGATGGAGATCGAGGCGTTCCACGCCCGCGAATACTGGACCGTCACCGCCGAGCTGACCACGCCCCGCGGCCAGGTCTTCACCGCGCGACTGACCGTTCTCGGCGGCAAGAAGCTCGACAAGTTCGACCTCGCCACCGCGACCGATGCGGAACTGGCGGTGCAGGCCGTCACCTCGCGCGATCTGACGGTGAAGGCGGTCGAGGCGAAGCCCGCCACCCGCAACCCCTACCCGCCCTTCATGACCTCGACCCTGCAGCAGGAGGCCAGCCGCAAGTTCGGCATGGGCGCCAAGGCCTGCATGTCGGCGGCGCAGCGGCTTTATGAGGCAGGCTACATCACCTACATGCGAACCGACGGCATCGACATGGCGCCCGAGGCGGTGATGGCCGCACGCGACGAGATCAAGCGCCGCTTCGGCGACAACTACGTGCCGTCGAGCCCGCGCATGTACAAGAACAAGGCGAAGAACGCGCAGGAAGCGCACGAGTGCATCCGGCCCACCGACATGTCGGCCAGCCCCGAGAAGCTCAAGCTCGCCGATGACCAGCGCAAGCTCTATGAGCTGATCTGGAAGCGCACCCTTGCCAGCCAGATGGCCGCCGCGGTGATGGAACGCACCACCGTCGACGTGGGCTCGGCCGATGGTCAGGTCGAGCTGCGCGCCACCGGCCAGGTCGTCACCTTCGACGGCTTCCTGAAGATCTACGATCAGGGCCGCGACGACGACGAGGGCGAGGACGGCGCCCGCCTGCCGCAGATCATGCAGGGCGAACCCGCGAAGAAGAGCCAGATCACCCCCGAGCAGCACTTCACCCAGCCCCCGCCGCGCTACACCGAGGCGACGCTGGTCAAGCGCATGGAAGAGCTCGGCATCGGCCGGCCCTCGACCTATGCCTCGATCCTGACCACGATCGTCGACCGCGGCTATGTGCGCAAGGACAAGAACCGGCTCATTCCCGAGGACACCGGCCGCCTCGTCACCGCCTTCCTGACGAACTACTTCCGCCGCTACGTCGAATATGATTTCACCGCCGATCTCGAGGAACAGCTCGACGACATCTCGGCCGGCGATCGCGACTACAAGGACGTGCTGGCGCGCTTCTGGCGCGACTTCTCGGCAGCGATCGGCGAGACGTCGGAGCTGCGGATCTCCGAAGTGCTCGACAAGATCGACGAGGTGCTGGGCCCGCATCTCTACCCGCCGCGCCCCGACGGCTCGGATCCGCGCGAATGCCCGGTGTGCCACAAGGGCCGGCTGCACCTGAAGACCGCACGCTCGGGCGGCGCCTTCATCGGCTGCGGCAATTACCCCGAATGCCGCTACACCCGGCCGCTCTCGGCCCCGGGCGACGGCGAGGCGGCGGCGCTCGACGGCAAGGTTCTGGGCGAGGACGAGGGCCAGCCGGTGACGCTGCGCATCGGCCGCTTCGGCCCCTATGTGCAGAAGGGCGAGGCGAGCGAAGAGGTGCCGAAACCGCCGCGCGCCAGCCTGCCGAAGGGCTGGTCGCCCGAGTCGATCGACCTCGAACGTGCGCTGATGCTGCTGTCTCTGCCGCGCCAGATCGGCCCGCACCCCGAGGATGGCGAGCCGGTCGAGACCAATCTCGGCCGCTTCGGGCCTTACGTGAAATGGGGCAAGACCTATGCGAACCTGCCCGATGCCGAAGAGGTCTTCACCATCGGCATGAACCGCGCCGTCGAGGTGCTGGCGCAAAAGCTCGCCCGCGGCCCGGGGCGTGGCGGGGCTGCCGCGCAACCGCTCAAGGTGCTCGGCGAGCATCCGGACGGCGGCGAGGTGCAGGTGATGCCCGGCCGCTACGGGCCCTATGTCAAATGGGGCAAGGTCAACGCCACCCTGCCGAAGGATGTCGAACCCGAGGCGGTGACGATGGAGATCGCGCTGCCGCTGCTCGAGGCGAAGGCGGCGAAGGGCGGCAAGAAGAAGGCGGCGCCGAAGAAGGCCGCGGCCAAGACGGCCGAAGCCGCACCGAAGAAGGCGCCCGCAAAGAAACCCGCGGCAAAGAAGACGACCGCCAAGACCGCCGCCGCGAAAGCGCCGGCGAAGAAGGCCGCGCCGAAGAAAACCGCCAAGAAAGCCGACGCCGCGCCGGAGTGATGCCTGTCGCGGCGGCGCGGCGGAGGGCCCGCGCCGCTGCGCAGCATCGCCGCGATTGACACCCGCCCTCCCCTTGGTCACAAATTCCGCACAGGAAACGGGAGGATTTCATGAGAAAGATCTACGGCTCGGCGTCGGAGGCTCTTGATGGGCTTCTGGTCGACGGGATGACGATTGCGGCGGGCGGGTTCGGCCTGTGCGGCATTCCGGAGCTTCTGATCGACGCGCTGGTCGCGAGCGGGGTCAAGGACCTGACCATC
>NZ_SAVB01000061.1 GCF_004022265.1 Paenirhodobacter ferrireducens | reverse complement strand
GGCGGCGGCGCTTTCGTCCTTCAGTGCAACGCCGGTCGCGCCGAGCTGACGCGCGGCACCGACCAGCCAGGCAAGGCGATCGGCCGCAGCCTCCGGGCCAAGCCCGCCATGGCCATGGATGTTCGACACGCAATTGCGCGCGCTGTCGCGCAGCCCCACCCGCGGCGCCAACGTCAGATAGGCGCCAAGACTGTCCGCCACCGTCAGCCCCGGACGCTCGCCGATCAGCATCAGCACCATCCTCGCTCCGGTCGCCGCCCCGATCGCGTCGCCAAGCGCCACCCGCGCCCCCTCGGCCAGGATCACCGGCACCGCGACCAGCTCGGGCAGCCGCGCCACCAGCGCCGCCACCAGCGCCGCCGCATTCGCCGCGACCCCGCGCGCCGACAACCCGTCGCCGATCACGATCAGCAGCGGGCAATCGAGCCGCGGCAGATCCGTCCCCGGGGCCAGCTGCCGGCCAAGATCCGGGCGGCGCAGATAGACCGCCCGCTCGCTCGCCGCGCTCGCCACCCGCAGCGTCGCAAGCGGCGCCAGCGCCCGCGCCAGCACGTCCCAGTCGACCCGACCGTGGATCGCGTCGCGCGCTGCGGCGTGGTCCTCCTGAAAGGCCAG
>NZ_SAVB01000060.1 GCF_004022265.1 Paenirhodobacter ferrireducens | reverse complement strand
CGGGCGCCGTTGCCAGAAGGCGATCCAGTTCCTTGCGCCGCGCGCTCAGGTCCAGCATCTGCTCTTTCACCTCCTCGGCTGGGATGCCGGCGAGGATGGCGTTGGCCAGCTTCTTGTGGCTGGTCGTGACGTTGCGAAGCTCCTTCTCAAGGTCGGCCCGCCCAGCCTCTGCCCGGGCCTGCAGGCGGTTGCGTTCGGCGGTATATTCCTCGCAGAAGATCCGCACGGCCTCTTCGTCCATCAGGTGGTGTTCGAGGGCATGCAGCACGACCTTGTTTCGCTAATCGGACGACGGGCCGATCTGGGCCTTATCCCGTCTGTCTCATGTCACGGCCTCGATCTCGGCCCGTCCCAGGGCCGAGCAGCGGTTCATGAATGAGCCATGTCGCGCCATTGGTCCGAGCGACAATGGCGAATGATGCGGATCTGGATTTCGGCGGTCTGCCGGTCAGGGTCTCGTGCCATGATCCGTTCGCCGAAGAGCTTGAGGCGGTTCATCTGGGCTTCGACGCGACTTCGGGAGTGATATCCCGTCCATTTCTTCCAGATTGATCGCCCCAGACACCGCGCCGCCCGGAGGATCTCGTTTCGTGAGATTGCGGCGGGGCAGTCCGGCTTCCACGCTCGACCATTTCGGCGGATCGGGATGATCGGGTCCGCACCGTGTTCAAGGATCGCGGCATGGCAGCGGCGCGTGTCATAGGCTCCGTCGGCGGTGACCGTCTCGATCTCTTCGACTGC
>NZ_SAVB01000059.1 GCF_004022265.1 Paenirhodobacter ferrireducens | reverse complement strand
CTTGGCCCAAAGACCTCGGGGGTGAATGCGCCACAGGCGCAGAGGGGGCAGCGCCCCCTCCCTGCCCCGGCCTCAATGCCCGAGGATCTGGCTCAGGAACTGCTTCGTCCGCTCCGACTGCGGGTTGTTGAAGAAGTCGAAGGGGTTGTTCTGCTCGATGATCTGGCCGTCGGCCATGAAGATCACCCGGTTCGCCACCGCCTGCGCGAACCCCATCTCGTGGGTCACGCACAGCATCGTCATCCCCTCCTCGGCGAGCTCGATCATCGTGTCGAGCACCTCCTTGATCATCTCGGGGTCCAGCGCCGAGGTCGGCTCGTCGAACAGCATGATCCGCGGCCGCATGCACAGCGAGCGCGCGATCGCCACGCGCTGCTGCTGCCCGCCCGAGAGCATGCCCGGATACTTGTGCGCCTGCTCCGGGATCTTCACCTTCTCGAGGAAATGCATCGCCGTTTCCTCGGCTTCCTTCTTCGGCACCTTGCGCACCCAGATCGGCGCGAGGGTGCAGTTCTCGAGGATCGTCAGATGCGGGAACAGGTTGAAGTGCTGGAACACCATCCCCACTTCCGAGCGCACCTTGTCGATGTTCTTCAGATCCGAGGTCAGCTCGGTGCCGTCGACGATGATCTTGCCCGACTGATGCTCTTCCAGCCGGTTGATGCAGCGGATCAGCGTCGACTTGCCCGAGCCCGAGGGCCCGGCGATGACGATCCGCTCGCCCCGGTTCACCGTCAGGTTCACGTCGCGCAGCACGTGAAACGCGCCGTACCACTTGTTCATG
>NZ_SAVB01000058.1 GCF_004022265.1 Paenirhodobacter ferrireducens | reverse complement strand
GATCTCGACCGCCTTGCCGGCAGGCAGCAGGTGCCCGCTCGGAAGGGTCAGATCGCCCTTCCCCAGGTTGGTGACTTTCGGCATCTCGCCTCCTCAAATGACGAGGCCCCGCACGCGGACGGGGCCCCGGGGACGCCCCGGCCGCGGAATTGCGGCCGGGACTGTTTGCAGTGGCACCCTGCCCTCACCCGCCGATCGGGCGGCGGTAGTCGATCCCGAAGCTCACGACGACGGTGCCGATCTTCTGCTCGCCCTCGCCGTTGAGCGTGGTGGTGATGTCCTCGGGCAGGCAGCGGATGCCCAGGGCCAGCATCGCTGCGGTCACGCAGGCCTCGATCGCGTCGGAATCGTCGTCGATCTCATCCTCGAGCTCGGCCGCGCCGAGACGCTTGGCCACCACCTGCAGGCGCAAGCTGCGCTGCGCCTGCTTCAGCGTCAGCGGCGCCACCCGCTCCTGCGGCGTCACCACGCCGATCACCGGCAAGAGCTCGGCATTGATGCCGCCCGCCCAGGCCGAAAGCAGCCTGAACCCCGACATCCGCGGATCGGCCGCAAGCGCCTCGCGCGCGATCGCCCGGAAACTGGCCCGCGCGCTCACGGGAAGATCCTCTCGAGCTCGCAGATCAGGGTCGCATCAGATGCCGGTGATCCGTTCGGGCGATCGGTGATCACCGTGTAGGTCTTGCCGTTGCCCGGCTCGATCCGGTCGCCACGGGCGATCTCGGGCACGAGGTCCCGCCGCACCCACCAGGTCGGAGCGATGATCAGCACCATGCGCCCGTCATCGTCTTCGACCTCGACCGGCCCCTCGCGGAATTTGGACGGCACGACACGGGCCGGCTGTCCCTCGGCCAGATAGGTGATGCCGGCGCCGAAGGCCGTCGTGCAGATCCGCCCGATGCCATCGAACACGCTGACCATCGGCTTACTTCAGCAC
>NZ_SAVB01000057.1 GCF_004022265.1 Paenirhodobacter ferrireducens | reverse complement strand
GGGCCATGCCCGACATCATGGCCATCATGGCCGTCTGCCCGGGCGCTTCGCCCAGGCTCTTCGACGCCTCGCGCAGCGCTTGCGGCGCGTGGGCGTAGATCCGGTAGTCGAAGCGCGCGACCGGCTCGGCCGGGGCGCTGTCGTCGATGGCCGTCGCGAAGCCGAGCGCCAGCGCGGTCGGCCCATCCATCACCGTCTCGTCGCGCATGATCCGGCGCGCCTCCTCGGCGCCGATCCCGGCGCGCTTCGCGTAGACCGCCGCATAGGCGTCCGCGATCACCCGCAGCGCCTGCGCGGCGCGCACATGATCGGCCTCGGTGCCCCGGCCCTCGGCACAGGGGCTCGCCGGGTCGTGCACCAGCATGTAGCTGCCAAGGCGCATCGTGATCGTGTCGCCCGCCATCGCGATCAGGCTGGCCGAGGACATCGCCACGGCGTCGATCACCACGTGCACCTCACCGGGATAGTCGACGAGCATCGTGTAGATCGCCTGCCCCTCGGCGGCGATCCCGCCGCCCGAGTTGATCCGCACCGTCACCGGGCCGCTCATCGCGGCAAGCTGCTCGCGCACCTGTGCGGCGGTGAAAAACTCCTCGTCCCACCAGGCGTTGCCGCAGCTGCCGTAAAGTCGGATCTCGTTCATCCCTGCTCCTTTGCTGATTGACCCGCGCTATCGGCCGGATAGGCGCGAAGGGGCGTCTGCGCCCCGGCATCGCTGTCGAAGACCAGACCGGCCGTCCGATCCACCCCACGCTCTGCGATGATCTCCTCGAGCACGCGCTCGGGATCATAGCCGAGGCGGCGGATAATCTCGGACCGGCTCACGAAACCCGCCCGCACCTGGTCTGCCATGGCAAGGATCTCGCGCGTCGGATCGACGATCACCCGCGGCGGCGGCACCCAGTCGAGCGCCACGGCCGCCGACCGCGCCCCGGACATCAGCCGCCAGCCGTCGACGATCCACCGCCCGATCGGCTGCATCATCTGCGGCACCATCATCAGCCACTGCCAGGACGACACGTTGCGGTCCATCTCCATCCGCCCCATCCGGGCCGAGGAGAAGTTGACGTTCGAGAAGTCGTTGGTCAGCGCCT
>NZ_SAVB01000056.1 GCF_004022265.1 Paenirhodobacter ferrireducens | reverse complement strand
TGAGCTACTCCCGATCCCTTGGACAGTTTCCGGGATGATTTAAGCTACTCTCTGCGCCTGCTGGTCGGTTTCGATCTGGTTGAAGTAGACCACGGCGGGCGGCTTTCCGCCATGGGCGGCGTGGGGCCGCTGGTGATTGTAGAAGGCGATCCATCGGCCAACGCCCGCCTTGGCCTGAGATCCGGTCTCCCAAGCGTGCAGGTAGACGCATTCATACTTAAGGGAGCGCCAGAGCCGTTCGATGAAGATGTTGTCGAGGCAGCGCCCCTTGCCGTCCATCGATATCCGGGTGCCGAGCCGTTTCAGTCCGTCGGTCCAGACGAAGGATGTGAACTGCGACCCTTGATCGGTGTTCATGATCTCAGGCGGGCCGAAGCGGTGGACCGCTTCGTTCAGCGCCTCGACGCAGAAGCCCGCCTCCAGCGTGTTCGAGATGCGCCACGCGAGCACCTTGCGGGTGGCCCAATCCATGATGGCGACCAGATAAAGGAAGCCTCGGCGCATTGGCAGGTAGGTGATGTCGGCACACCAGACCTGATTTGGCCGTTCCACCTTCAGCCCGCCCAGTAGGTAGGGGTAGGTCTTGTGCCCTTTGGCGGGCTTGCTGGTGTTGGGCTTCTGGTGGATCGGCATCAGGCGCATGAGCCGCATCAGCCGCCGGATGCGCTTCACGTTGACGGCGTGACCCTCGTTCTGCAGGTGCCAAGTCATCTGCCGAACACCGTAGAACGGGGTTTCCAGGAACTGCTTGTCTATCAACCGCATCAGGGCGAGGTTCATCTCGGTCTCGCCTTGCGGCGCGTAGTAGAACGACGACCGCGAGATCGACAGCAGGCCGCATTGCGCACGGATCGACAGCTTGGGGTGGGCGTGTTCAATCATGCCTCGCCTCACTTGCCGATCCAGGGCTTGAGCTTTCGTGACAAAAAATCGTTGGCGACAGCCAGCTCTCCGATCTTGGCGTGCAGATCCCGCACCGTCTCCTCGTCAACTTCGGCCTTCCTCTTCCCGCCGCGTTCAAAGATGTCCGATGCCCCTTCGAGCAGCGATCTTTTCCACTGGTGGATCATCGTCGGGTGAACGCCGTATTCGGCGGCCAGCTCCGACACGGTGCGCTCGCCCTTCACGGCTTCCAGAGCCACGCGAGCCTTGAAGCCCGCGTCGTGATTTCTGCGTTTCGACATGTTCTGATCTCCTCGTTCTTGGAGACCAGCAGACGTCAGATCGTAGCTTCCGTCACTGTCCAATTTTCGGGGAGGTGCTCA
>NZ_SAVB01000055.1 GCF_004022265.1 Paenirhodobacter ferrireducens | reverse complement strand
GATTAACACGCTGCTGAAAAACCCCACGCTGGACGCCGAAATCGGAACATGATTCACTTTCCGGGCGGTTTGGCGGGGGAAAGCGATGCGGGGATCGGACGAGACGAGCGGGTCGCTGTTCAGCTACGTCGATCTTGAGGCGCGCATTCCGGCCCGGCACCCGCTGCGCAAGATCCGGCAGGTCGTCAACGATGCGCTGGTCAGTCTCGATGCCGAGTTCACCGCGCTCTACGCCGATTTCGGCCGTCCTTCGATTGCGCCGGAACGGTTGATCCGGGCCAGCCTGCTGCAGATCCTGTTCTCGATCCGATCCGAGCGGCAACTCATGGAGCAGATGCAGTACAACCTCATGTTCCGGTGGTTCGTCGGGCTGGGGATCGATGACCAAGTCTGGGTTCCCACCGTCTTCACGAAGAACCGCGACCGGCTGCTGACCACCGAGATGTCGCGCAAGTTCCTCGCAGCGATTTTGGCGCATCGCGAAGTGGCGCCGTTGCTGTCGGATGAGCATTTCTCGGTCGACGGCACACTGGTCAAGGCCTGGGCGTCGATGAAGAGCTTTCAGCCGAAGCCGGAAGCTGCCCCTCCCGAAGGCGGTGACGGGCCTCCGCCACCCGCCGCCGATGCCGCCGCCGACCCCAGCCCCAGCCCTGAGACCGCCCCGATGACCGCCACCAAGCCCAGGGATCGCAATGCCGAGGTCGACTTTCGCGGCCAGAAGCGGTCCAACGCCACCCATGCATCGGTGACCGATCCGGAGGCGCGGCTCTACCGGAAGTCGCCCGGCACCGGTGCGAGTCTCTGCTTCATCGGCCATACCCTGATGGAGAACCGCAACGGCCTGATCGTTCAGACCGAGATGACGCAGGCCGATGGCCATGCCGAGCGGCGCGCCGCCCTCGCCATGATCCACCGTCATTCTCCGGGGTCGACCAGGCGGCTGACGCTGGCCGCCGACAAGGGCTACGACTGCGCGGAGTTCGTGAAGGACCTGCGCCAGGCCTGCGTCACGCCCCATGTCGCGCAGAAGATCCGATATTCGGCGATCGACGGCCGGACCACCCGGCATCCGGGTTACGCCGTCTCGCAGAAACGCCGCAAGAAGATCGAGGAGCCGTTCGGCTGGGCCAAGACCGTCGGCCCGATGGCGCAAACCATGCTGCGGGGCATCAAACGGGTGGGCGCCCAGTTCACCCTGACGATGGCAGCCTGCAACCTCGCTCGACTGCCGCGGTTGCTGACCGCATGAGGCCGAATGGTGGCGCCCAAGTACACCGAACCTCCGCAACGAACCTGCTTCGGCCAGCCTGCCAAGGGAAACCGTTCCACGCATCAGATTAATTCAGCAACCTGTTAA
>NZ_SAVB01000004.1 GCF_004022265.1 Paenirhodobacter ferrireducens | reverse complement strand
GCGGTTGCTGACCGCATGAGGCCGAATGGTGGCGCCCAAGTACACCGAACCTCCGCAACGAACCTGCTTCGGCCAGCCTGCCAAGGGAAACCGTTCCACGCATCAGATTAATTCAGCAACCTGTTAAGAAAATCATCTCTCTAACCCGCGTGCAGAAGGCATTTATCCTTCTCGTGATCGACGTCTGCCTTGTTCCGCTCGCCCTGCTGGCGACGATGGCGCTCAAGGGCACGCGCGCCGAGGTGCTGTTCGACACGCTGCTGCTGCGGCACTGGCTGCTGCTGCCGGTGCTGATGGTCTCGGCGGGGGGGCTCTGCATCGCGCTCGGGATGAACCGGATCAAGCTGAAGGACTATTCGGGCGAGGCCGTCGGCCGCTCGATGCTGATGGCGGCGGCGCTCGGCATCATTTCGGCGATCTTCTCGCAGGCGACCGGCACCGGGATCTCCAGCGGCTTCCATGTCATCTTTGCGCTGGTCTATTTTGCCGCCTATTTCGGCTCGCGGCTGCTCATGGTGTGGCTGCTGACGCAGCTTTACCGCCGGTCGCGGATCTTCACCCGGGTCGCGATCTACGGCGCCGGTCGCACCGGCATGGCGCTTGCGCGCGAGCTGAGGGCGGTCGACGGGCTCGTCGTCTATGCCTTCCTCGACGACAACGCGACGCTGTCGGGGATGAACGTCAACGGGCTGCCGATCTTTTCGGGGGTGCATGCGGCGGCGCTGCGCGACCGCTACAAGATCAACCGGGTGATCCTCGCGATGCCCTCGGTGTCGGTCGACAAGCAGACCTTCATCTCGAAGCGCCTCGACAAGCTCGGGCTCGAGGTGCAGACCCTGCCGGCCTTCTCGCAGTTGCACGGCGGTGACGAGCTGATGAGCCGGTTGCTGCCCGCGGGGCCTGCGGCGCTGCTGATGCGCGACCCGCTGAACGAGGCGCTGGCCACCGGCTGCTCGGCCTATCGTGGCGCGAATGTGATGATCACCGGCGCCGGTGGCTCGATCGGGCTCGAACTCTGTCGCCAGGTGATCGGCTGCCGACCGGCGCGGCTGGTGCTGTTCGAGCTGTCCGAGATCGCGCTCTACAACGCCGAGGCGGAGATGCGGGTGCTGGCCGAGGCGCTTGGTGTCGAGATCGTCGCAGTGCTCGGCTCGGTATGCGACGGCATCCACGTCTCCCAGGTGATCGAGCGCAACGCGATCGCCGTGGTGCTGCATGCCGCGGCCTACAAGCACGTGCCGCTGGTCGAGATGAATCCGCGTGTCGGTCTGGCGAACAACACGCTCGGCACCGCGGTGCTGGCGAAGGCCGCGCGCGACGCCGGGGTGAAGCGCTTCGTGCTCGTCTCCTCCGACAAGGCGGTGCGGCCGGGCAACCTGATGGGCGCCTCGAAACGCTTCGCCGAGCTGGTGATCCAGGATCTGGCGGCGCGGGCGCCGAAGACGATCTTCTCGATCGTGCGCTTTGGCAATGTGCTCGGCTCCTCGGGCTCGGTGATCCCGTTGTTTCAGGAACAGATCGCCCGCGGCGGCCCGGTGACGCTCACCGACGAGCGGGTGACGCGCTATTTCATGACGATCCAGGAGGCCTCACGCCTCGTGCTGCTCGCGGGTTCCTTTGCCGAGGGCGGTGAGGTTTACGTGCTCGACATGGGCAAGCCGCAGCGCATCGGCGATCTGGCGCGGCGGATGATCGCGGCCTCGGGCTATACCGTGCGCGATGCCGAGACCCCGCATGGCGATATCGAGATCGTGGTCACCGGCCTGCGCCCGGGCGAGAAGCTGCACGAGGAGCTGATGGTGCGCAAGGGCGCCCAGGCCACGGCGCATCCGAAGATCATCCGGGTGCGCGAGGATCACCTGTCCGAGCTGGAAACCGCGGCGGCCCTGCGGGATCTGCGCGACGCGGTCGAGCATGGCAGCGATGCCGAGGTGATTTCGGTCGTGGCGCGGGCGGTGCGCGAATACAATCCGCAGAGCCTGCCGAAATCGGCGCTGCAATGCCGCATCGTCGAGGCGCAGCACGCCGCCGACGTGCCGGCCGAATGACTCAGCCGAACGGCTCCTGCGGATAGCTTACCCCGTTCAGGTAGAGCCCCTGCGGCGGGCAAACCGGCCCGCAGGCAGCGCGGTCACAGGCCTCGAGCGCCGTGCGCACCTGATCGGGCGCCCAGAAGCTGGCGCCGACCCGCTCGAGCGTGCCGACGATCGAGCGCACCTGATTGTGCAGGAAGCTGCGCGCGCGCAGATGAAAGCGGATCTCGCGGCCCGCGGGATAGTCGATCTCCTCGATCCGGATCTCGTCGAGCGTCTTCACCGGGCTTGCCGCCTGACACAGCGAGGAGCGGAAGGTGGTGAAGTCGTGCCGACCGAGCAGATGCGCCGCCCCCGCCCGCATCGCCGCGACATCGAGCGGGTTCTGCACCTGCCAGACGAGGCCGCGGTCATGCACCACCGGCGCGCGGCGGGCGACGAGACGGAAGAGATAGCGCCGCTCGAGCGCCGAGAAGCGGGCGTGGAAATCGTCGGCGACCCGCGCACAGGCGCTGATCGCCACCGGCGCGGGCTTCAGATGGAAGTTCAGCGCCTCGGACAGGCGGAACGGGTCCCAGTCCTTGGCGAGATCCGCATGCGCGACCTGCGCCGTCGCATGCACGCCCGCATCGGTGCGGCCCGCCGCGGCGATGGTGTGGGGCCCGGGCTCGAGCCGCGCCAGCGCCGCCTCGACCGCGCCTTGCACCGAGGGCTGGTCCGCCTGTCGCTGCCAGCCCGCGAAGGGGCCACCGTCATATTCGATCCTGAACGCATATCTGGGCATGCCCCGGCGATAGCCTGCCGCCGGCCCGCGCGCAATCCCCGAGCGAGCAGGGGCCCCGAGCGGGGCAGGGGGCGCTGCCCCCTCGGCCTCGCGGCCTCACCCCCGAGGTATTTCCGGCAAGGAGAAAGCAGGGGACGACCCGCTTCCAATTGCTTCAAATATCCCGGAGGTGAATGTGCCGCAGGCGCAGAGGGGGCAGCGCCCCCGCCTTTCCCCCTGTGAAACCGGCGGGCAGTTGCCTATCTAGGGAAGGCAAGACACGAGGCAGCGCTTTGGGCATTTCCGACATCGCCGACACGCTCACCCGCCAGGTCGAGGGGCTGGGCGCCACCGTCTCCGAGGCGCTGTTCGAGCCGGTGATCCGGCTGGGCGTCACCGGCCTGTCGCGGGCGGGCAAGACGGTGTTCATCACCTCGCTCGTCGCGAACCTGCTCGATCGCGGCCGGATGCCGGCGCTGACCGGGGGCGGCAACATCCGCGCGGCCTTCCTGCAGCCGCAGCCCGACGATACCGTGCCGCGCTTCGACTACGAGCGCCACCTTGCCGCGCTGACCGGTCCCGCGCCGCACTGGCCCGAGGGCACGCGTGCCGTCTCCGAGCTGCGGCTGAGCTTTCGCGTGGCGCCGACGGGGCTTCTGGGCGGGTTGCGGGGGCTGCGCACCGTGCATCTCGACATCGTCGACTATCCGGGCGAGTGGCTGCTGGATCTCGGTCTGCTCGACCGCAGCTTCGCGCAATGGTCCGAAGCGGTGTTGGCGCGTCTGCCCGGGCGTCCCGAAAGCGCGCCCTTCCTTGCCGCGCTCGCGTCGGCCGATCTTGCCGCGCCCTTCACCGAACCTGCGGCGCAGGCGCTGGCCGCGCCCTTCACCGCGCATCTGCAAGCCGCGCGCGCGGCGGGCTTTTCCGACTGTTCACCAGGCCGCTTCCTGCTGCCCGGTGAAATGGCGGGCTCGCCCGCGCTCACCTTCGCGCCGCTGCCGCCGGGCGAGTATCCCCGCGGCTCGCTTGGCCGCGAGATGGCGCGCCGCTTCGAGGCCTACAAGGACAAGGTGGTCAAACCCTTCTTCCGCGAGCATTTCGCCCGCATCGACCGGCAGGTAGTGCTGGTCGACGTGCTCGGCGCGATCCATGCCGGGCCCGCCGCGCTCGAGGATCTGCGGGCGGCGATGGCGGGGATCTTGGTCGCCTTCCGCCCGGGCAAGGCAGGGGTGCTGGCCTCGCTCCTTGGCGCGCGGCGGATCGAGCGCATTCTCTTTGCCGCGACCAAGGCCGATCACCTGCACCATTCGCAGCACGCCCGGCTGACCGCGATCACCGGCGCGCTTCTGCGCGAGGCGAAGGATCGCGCCGATTTCGCCGGTGCGCAGACGCTCGCGCTGTCGCTTGCCAGCCTGCGCACCACCACCGAGGACGTGATCCGCCACGAGGGCGAGGAACTGCCGGCGCTGCGCGGCCGGCTGGCCGACGGCCGCTCGGTCGCGCTCTTCCCGGGCGATCTGCCGGCCGATCCGGCACAGCTTCTGGCGCCCGCGCGCGAGGGCGCGACGCGCTGGCTCGATGCCGATTACACGCTGATGGACTTCGTCCCCGCCCCCGTCACCCTGCGCCCGGGCGAGGGGCCGCCGCATATCCGCCTCGACCGCGCCGCCGAATTCCTGATCGGAGACAAGCTGTGAAGAAACCCCTGCTGATCGAGATCGAGGAGGCCGCGCCCTCGCCGGCCGAGGCGCCGCCGGTCACCGATCTGGGCGACGTCCCCCCGCCCGAAGGCCGCGCGATGCAGATCGCGGCGCGCATCGCCGCGCGCCCGCCCTCGAAACTCGGCCGCTTCTTCTGGCGCGCTGCCGGGGCGCTTGTGACCTTCCTCGCCACGGTCGCGGCCTGGCGCTTCGTCGAGGGGCTGTTCGCGTCGAACCCGGTGCTCGGCTGGATCGCCACCGTGCTGTTTGCCGCCTTCGTGCTGGCGGCATTGCTGATCGCGGTGCGCGAGCTTGCGGCCTTCGCCCGGCTCGGCCGGCTCGACCGGGTGCATCGCGAGGTGCTCGAGGCGGCGCAGGCCGATGACCTCGGGCGGGCGCGCAAGGTCGTCACCCATGTCTCGGGGCTTTACGCGGCGCGCGCCGAGATGGACTGGCCGCGCCGGACGCTGGCCGAGCGCGGGCCAGAGCAGCTTGATACCGATACGCTGCTGCGGCTCGCCGAAACCGAGCTGATGGCGCCGCTTGATGCCGCCGCGCGGCTCGAGGTCGAGGCGGCGGCGCGCATGGTGGCGACGGTGACGGCGGTGGTGCCGCTGGCGCTCGCCGATGTCTTTGCCGCGCTCACCGCGAACCTGCGGATGATCCGCCGCGTCGCCGAGATCTATGGCGGCCGCGCCGGCACATTGGGGGCGATGCGGCTTGCGCGCACGGTGATGACCCATCTCGTCGCGACCGGCGCGGTCGCTGCGGGCGACGACCTGATCGAGACGGTGACCGGCGGGCATCTCTTCGCGAAACTCTCGCGCCGCTTCGGCGAGGGGGTGGTGAACGGCGCGCTCACCGCCCGTGTCGGTGTGGCGGCGATCGAGGTGTGCCGGCCGATGCCGTTTCGCGCCCTGCCAAAACCGCGGGTGACGAACCTGACCCGGCGCGCGTTGACCGGGCTCTTCGGTCGCGACAAGGCGCCCGAAGACCCAGCCCCCTGACGCTGTTCCGCCCCCGGGCTTTTTCCTGGCAAAAATACTCGAAACCTGCCTGCGGGGCCGGGGGCATCAGCGCAGGTTCGGCACCGCGCCCGGGGCGCGCCCCACATCCTCGACCCCCTGACGCAGGCCGAGCCCGATGCGATGGGTCAGCGCCGACCAGCCCGCCGCCGTCTCGGGCGCAAGGCTTTGCTTCAGCACCGCGTCGAAGGTGCCGAGCCAGTCGGGGAAGTGCCCGGGCGCGACGTTGCCGGCGCGGCGATGCGCCATCATCGGGCTGCCCTCGTAGCCGGGCGCATGCAAGATCGCCCCTTTCCAGAACCGCGCGATCTTCGCCTCATGCGCGGGCCAGTCGGTGACATGGGCGGCAAAGATCGGGGCAAGCTCGGGATGGGCGCGCACGCGCAGGTAGAAGCGCTGCACGACGAGGTCGATCTCGGCCTCGGTGATCTCGAAACGCGGCGGAATGGCGGTCATGCGGGTCTCCTTCCCGCCCGAGCTAGGGCACGGGGGCGGGCGCGTCCAGCGACAGGATGTCTCAGCGGTCCTCGAACAGCTCGCCCTGCGGCGGCGGCACGGTACCCGGAACAGGCGGTGCGTCCAGGCCAAGGTGGCGCCAGGCCCGTTGGCCGAGCATCCGCCCGCGCGGCGTGCGCTGCACCAGCCCCTGCTGCAGCAGGTAGGGCTCGATCACTTCCTCGATCGCGTCGCGGCTTTCCGACAGCGCCGCGGACAGCGTCTCCACGCCCACCGGGCCGCCGCCGTAATGCTCGGCCATCAGCATCATGTAGCGCCGGTCAGCGCCATCGAGGCCGAGATGGTCGACGCCGAGCCGGGTGAGCGCGCGGTCGGCGATGGCGCGGGTGAGCCGGCCGTCGCCCTCGACCAGCGCGAAATCGACGACCCGGCGCAGCAGGCGGCCGGCGATGCGCGGTGTGCCGCGGGCGCGCTTGGCGATCTCGCGGGTGCCGTCCGGGTCGGCCGGAATGCCCAGAAGCCGTGCGCCGCGCGCGACGATCAGGTCAAGCTCGTCCTCGGTGTAGAACTGCAGCCGTGTCGGGATGCCGAAGCGGTCGCGCAAGGGCGTCGTCAGTAGGCCGAGACGGGTCGTGGCGCCGACGAGGGTGAAGGGCTGCAGCTCGATCCGCACGGTGCGCGCGGCCGGGCCCTCGCCGATCACCAGATCGAGCTCGAAATCCTCCATCGCCGGATAGAGGACTTCCTCGACCGCCGGGTTCATCCGGTGGATCTCATCGATGAAGAGCACGTCGTTGCGCTCGAGATTGGTCAGGATCGCGGCCAGATCGCCCGCCTTCGCCAGCACCGGGCCCGAGGTCATCTTGAAATTGACGCCAAGCTCGCGCGCCATGATCTGCGCCAGCGTGGTCTTGCCAAGGCCGGGCGGGCCGTGGAACAGCGTGTGGTCCATCGCCTGACCGCGCATCTTCGCGCTTTCGATGAAGACGCGCAGGTTCGCCCGGGCCTCGGCCTGGCCCACGAACTCCTCGAGCGCCTGCGGCCGCAGCGCGCGGTCGGCATCCTCGGGCAGGCGGTCGGGGCGAAGGGTGGGGTCGGGCTCGGTCATCGGTCAGGGCCTTTGTGGCGAGGGCGGGGGCGCTGCCCCCGCGCCCCCGAGGTATTTTCGGCAAGATGAAGGGATCAGTCCTTCGGCGCAAGCAGGCGCAGCGCGGCGCGGATCAGTTTCGCGGTGTCGGTGGCCTCGGGGTTTTCCGCGGCCTGGGCAACGGCACTGGCCGCCTCGGACGGGTTGTAGCCGAGGTTGGTGAGGGCCGAGAGCGCCTCGGCGGTGAAGTTCACCTTCGGCGTCGCGGCGGGGGCGGGGCGGGTGCGGGGTTTCGGTGCCGCCTCGATCACCTCGTCGGAGGGGGCGGTGTCGACGGTCAGCGTGCCGCCCATGGCCATCACCGTGGGCGCCTTGTCCTTCAGCTCCATCACCACGCGCTGTGCAAGCTTCGGCCCGACGCCGGGGGCGGCCTTGATCGCCGACGCGTCGCCAAGCGCAAGCGCGCGGCCCACACCCTCGGGGCCGAGCGTGCCGAGAATGGCGAGCGAGGCCTTGGCGCCGATCCCCTGCACCGAGGTCAGCAGCCGGTGCCACTCCTTCTCGAGCAGCGTCGGGAAGCCGAAGAGCTGCAGCAGATCCTCGCGCACCAGAAGGTCGGTATAAAGCGCGCAGGCCTCGCCCACCGGCGGCAGGCTCGAGGCGGTGCGGGCCGAGACATGGACGATATAGCCCACGCCGCGCACGTCGATCAGCACGTGATCCATGGCGCGGTGCAGGATGGTGCCAGCGATGCGGCCGATCATTGCACCGCCCTCCGGATCCGGGCCTGACCGGCGGTGATCTCGATCGCGTCGCGGCCAAGCTGGGCGGCATTGGCGCGATGTGCCGATTGCAGGTGATGGGCGTGGCAGATCGCGATCGCCAGCGCATCGGCGGCGTCGGGCCCCTCGAAAGTGACGCCGGGCAGCTGATGGCGCACCATGTGCTGCACCTGGACCTTGTCGGCATGGCCGACGCCGACCACCGCCTTCTTGATCGCATTGGGGGCGTATTCGCCGACCGGAATGCCGGCCTGTGCCGGCACCAGCAACGCGATGCCGCGCGCCTGGCCGAGCTTCAGGGTCGCCACGGCATCCTTGTTGACGAAGGTCTGTTCGACCGCCGCCGCCTCGGGGGCGAAGCGGGCGACGACCTCGGTCAGGCCGGCGTGCAGGGTGACGAGACGCAGCGCAAGCTCTTCCCCGGCCGAGTGGATGATTCCGTTGCCGAGGTGGCGCAGGCGCGAGCCCTCCATCTCGATCACGCCCCAGCCGAGGTTTCGCAACCCCGGATCGATTCCGATCACCCGCATCCTGCTCGCCCTTCGCTGTGGCATTTTTTCAACGACTAGCACGAAAAGTGAACATCGCAAACAGGAAAGCCCCCGGGTCGGTTTGTGCGCGCCGGCGGAAAAAGCGGGCGGAATGCCCGATCCTCGCCTTTGCTGCACTGCAGAATGACCGATTTCTCCGACGTTCTGGCAGGTGCCGGCGCGCCGCTGTTTCGCCCCGCCACGGCATGCAGAAAACGCATGGCGGGACTGCCTGTGCCGCTGTTGTTTTTGCAAATGGCCCCCTCTATGTGCGTCCTCACAAGGGCATCGCCCACGAATTACGCAGTTTGAAAAAAACCAAGGAAACCCGAAATGTCCGCTATCGACACCAACCGTGTGCTCGGCCGCGCTGGCCGCACCGGCACCTTCTCGAAGCTCGTCGACGCCGTCATCGCCTGGAACGACGCGCGCGTGACTCGCAACGAACTGGCCAAGCTGAGCGACCGCGAGCTGACCGACATCGGCCTGACCCGCTACGACGCCGAGCACATGGGGCTCTGACGTGAGCGCCGCAATCGGAAGGGCCGCGCAGGCGTGACGCCGCGCGGCCCTTTCCGTTTTTGCCGACCCTGCCGGGCCGGCGCCCTCCCCCGAAATCAGTAGATCAGCCCGTGCAGCAGGTCTCCGATTCCCCGCGTGACGGGATCGGCATGCAGCACCCAGGCCCCGACCTGCTCCGGCAGCGTGCCCCGGGCCAGAGCCCCGACGCGGGCGTCATAGGTCTCGGCGCCGAGCTGCGCGAAGATCGCCCCCTTGAAGAGCAATGCGCCAACGAAGAACAGCGCGATCGCCTTGAATGGGATTGCCCGTCGCGCCCGCGGCCGCATCGAGTCGAAATAGGACCGCCCGAGCGCGCCCGTCGCCTCGAAGGCGCCGCCGGCCGCGTGGATCCGGTCGATCCGGGCCAGCCGCTTCTCGAAACTCTTCAGGCCATGGTCGCTCATCGTCGCCCCCCGGTCCACTCACCACGTCATCCGAATGACATGCCTAACAAGGCATTAACGGATTATGGCGCAAATGTGGCTGGGGTGCGACTGAACAATTGCGGCATTATTTCCGGCGCATCACCAATGTCGTCCAGTCGCCGTATTCGTTGCGCGAAACGAGGGTAAATCCTTGGGCTTCGTAGGCGGCGATCACCTCGTCGGCCTGTGCGTGCAGGATGCCCGACAGGATCACGTGCCCTGATTCGGCGCAGAACCGCCCCATGTCGGGGGCGAGCGAGATCAGCGGCGCCTTCAGGATATTGGCGAAGATCAGGTCGAAGGGCGCGGCCGCCTCGATCTGCGGATGGGCGAAACCCGCGGCCTCGAGGCAGATCACCCGGCCCGCAAGCCCGTTCGCCACGACATTCGCCGCCGCCGTCTCGACCGCCACCGGGTCGATGTCGGAGGCCAGCACCGTCTCGGGCCAGAGCTTCGCGGCCGCCATCGCCAGCACCGCGGTGCCGCAGCCGATGTCGGCGACGTTCTTCGCCCGCAGCCCCGCCCGTTCGAGCCGGTCGAGCGCGCTCAGACAGCCAAGCGTGGTGCCGTGATGGCCGGTGCCGAAGGCCATCGCCGCCTCGATCAGCAGCGGCACGGCATCGGCGGGCACCTTGTCGGCGTCGTGGCTGCCATAGACGAAGAAGCGGCCCGCGACGACCGGGGCAAGCTCGCGTTTCACATGCGCGACCCAATCGGTCTCGGGCAGTTCCGAGACCACGAAATGCGTCGCCCCATGCGCGGCGGCGAGCAGGTCGAGCACCACGCCATTGGGGGCGGACAGGAAATAGGATCCGACCTCCCAGCGGTCCGAGCCATCCTCGATCTCGAAGACGCCGACACCATAGGGCGCGGGATCGAGCTCTTCGATGTGTTCGGCCAGCGCCTCGGCGGCGTCGCGATCGTCGAGGGTGCAAAAGGCGGTGAAGGTCGGCATGGCGGCTCCTTTCGGGTTGTGTCCGCAATGGCGCGAAGCGCGCCACAGGTCAAGCCGGCGCGCATTTCCTTTGACAGAAGGGGGGGCGCGCGCTATCGGGCGGACATGATCGCACGGACCACCCATATCGCTCGTCCCCGACGTCGCCGCGCCAGCGCCTGACGTCCGATCACCCGTGGCCCATCGCCACATTTCCCTGCAAACCCGCCGAAATCCGGCCAAAGCCGTTGACAGCCCTCCGGGTGTCGGGCACGCCTTTGGCCTTCCTTTCTGGAGACTGACGATGATTTCTTCCGTCCTGCCCACCTATAATCGCGCGCCCCTCGCCTTCGTGAAGGGCGCGGGCTCCTGGCTCGAGACGGCGGACGGCACCCGATACCTCGACCTTGGCGCCGGGATCGCGGTGAACGCCCTCGGCCATGCCGCCCCGGTCCTTGTCGAGGCGCTGACGGAACAGGCGCACAAGGTCTGGCACGTGTCGAACCTCTACCAGATCCCCGAGCAGCAGAAGCTTGCCGATGCGCTGGTCGAGAAGACCTTCGCCGACACCGTGTTCTTCACCAACTCGGGCACCGAGGCCTGCGAACTCGCGGTGAAGATGGCGCGCAAGTACTGGTATGAGAAGGGCGCGCCCGAGCGGGTCGAGATCATCACCTTCCGCGGCGCCTTCCATGGCCGGTCCTCGGCGGCAATCGCCGCGGCGGGCTCGGAGAAGATGGTGAAGGGCTTCGGTCCGGTGCTGCCGGGCTTCGTCCATGTCGACTGGCTCGACCTCGAGGCGGTGAAGGCGGCGGTGTCGGAAAAGACCTGCGCGATCATGCTGGAACCGGTGCAGGGCGAGGGCGGCATCCGGCCCGCGCCCGATGCCTTCCTGACGGCGCTCAAGCAGATCTCGGACGAGACTGGCACGCTTCTGATCTTCGACGAGGTGCAATGCGGCATGGGGCGCACCGGACGGCTCTTTGCGCATGAATGGTCGGGTGTCACGCCCGACATCATGATGGTGGCGAAGGGCATCGGCGGCGGCTTCCCGCTCGGCGCGGTGCTCGCGACCGAGGCGGCTGCGGCGGGCATGACCGCGGGCACCCATGGCTCGACCTATGGCGGCAACCCGCTCGGCTGTGCGGTCGGCGCGAAGGTGATGGAGATCGTGGCCGAGCCCGAATTCCTCGCTGCGGTGAACGCCAAGGGCGGCTTCCTGCGCCAGCGCCTCGAGGGGCTCGTGGCCGCGCATCCCGAGATCTTCGAGGAAGTGCGTGGCGTCGGCCTGATGCTCGGACTGAAATGCCGCCTCGCGCCCGGCGAGCTGGTGGCGGCGGGCTATGCCGAACGTCTGCTGACCGTCGCCGCGGCCGACAACGTGCTGCGCATCCTGCCGGCGCTGACGATCACCGAGGAGGAGATGGCCGAGGCGGTTTCCCGCCTCGATGCCGCCGCCACCGCTCTCGAGACTCACCTGGCCTGATTTCCCGGCCGAAAGACTCCGCAGGTCCGGGGGATGCGCCCCCGGCCGCTGCCAGAAAGACGAACCGATGACCAACTTCCTTGACATCCACACCACCGACGCCACCGAACTGCGCAAGATCATCGACTCTGCCCGCGCGATGAAGGACGCCCGCGCCGGCCGCCCGAAGGGCGCGCCCGACGACGAGCAGCCGTTGGCGGGCTGCATGGTCGCGCTGATCTTCGAGAAACCCTCGACCCGCACCCGCGTCAGCTTCGACGTCGGCGTGCGCCAGATGGGCGGGCAGACGATGGTGCTCTCGGGCAAGGAGATGCAGCTCGGCCATGGCGAGACCATCGCCGACACCGCGCGGGTGCTGAGCCGTTATGTCGACATGATCATGATCCGCACCTTCGAGGAGGCGACGCTGCTCGAGATGGCGGAATACGCCTCGGTGCCGGTCATCAACGGGCTGACGAACCGCACCCACCCGTGTCAGATCATGGCCGACATCGTGACCTACGAAGAACACCGCGGCCCGATCGCCGGGCGCAAGGTGGTGTGGTCAGGCGACGGCAACAACGTTTGCGCCTCCTTCCTGCAGGCGGCGGGGCAGTTCGGCTTCGACCTCACCTTCACCGGGCCGCAGACCCTCGACCCCGAGCGCGAATGGATCGACTTCGCCCGCGCGAAAGGGGTGAAGGTCGAGATCGAGCGCGACCCGGCGAAGGCGGTCGAGGGCGCGGATCTGATCGTCACCGACACCTGGGTCTCGATGCACGATCCGGAATCGGCAAAGGAGCGGCGGCACAACCAGCTGCGCCCCTACCAGGTGAACGAGGCGCTGATGGCGAAGGCGAAGCCCGACGCGCTGTTCATGCATTGCCTGCCCGCGCATCGCAACGACGAGGCGACGAGTGCGGTGATGGACGGGCCGCATTCAGTGATCTTCGACGAGGCGGAAAACCGGCTGCACGCACAGAAGGCGGTGATGCGCTGGTGCCTCGGGAAATGACGTGATCGGGCGTTGCCCGCGATTGCCAGCCTGCGTCCGCTATGATTTTCTTTCTGCCGGGCGCAGTGTCGCGCCGGGTCAGAATGGTTTAGTTAAAGATGTCAGAGTTTTCAGTGAATGGTGCCCCCGCAGGCGGGACGACTGCTGCCGAGATGGCCGGGATGCGCCAAGGTAAGCCTCTTCCTGCTGCGACGCGCTATGGCCGCGGAGCCATGAACTTGACCGACCTTGCAGACCGCTTCGGTTCGGACAAGGGGGCGAGCAAGCACCGCTATGCCGAGCTCTATCAGATGCTGTTCCTGCCGCACCGCGGGCGGAAGCTCAATTTCCTGGAAATGGGCCTGCAGATCGGCGGACCCGAGCACGGCAACAGCGCCGACCGGCAGACCACGGATGCGCCGTCGGTGCGGATGTGGCTGGAGTATTTCCCGAAGGCGCGGATCTTTGGCCTCGACGTGTCGGATTTCAGCTGGTTCCAGGACCCGCGCTTCACCTTCCTGCGCTGCAACATGGATGAGCGCGAGAATATCCGGGCCGCGGCCGAGGTGCTGCCCGAACTCGATATCATCATCGACGATGCCTCGCACGCTTCGCACCATCAGCAGTTCGCCTTCCTTGAACTCTTTCCCAAGCTTGCCTCGGGCGGGCTCTACATCATCGAGGATTTGCGCTGGCAGCCCGCGACCTACGAGCGCCCCGGTATCACCCGAACCGGCGACCTGTTTCGGATCTATTCAGAGAGCGGTGTCTTCCGGCACAGCGATCCGGCGATGGCCGCGGAATTCTCGGCGCTGCGGGCCGACATCTCGGGCTGTTTCGTGTTTCAGGCGCATTACAACAAGAGCCTGCGCGATCAGGTCGCGGTGATCCACAAGCGCTGAGCCGGCTCAGGTGCCGCGCGGCTTCGCTCGCGTCGTCGGGTCCGCTTCGCGCGGGTTCTCGGGCCAGGGGTGGCGCGGGTAACGGCCGCGCATCTCCTTGCGCACCTCGGCATAGGAGCCGTCCCAGAAGCCGGGCAGGTCCATCGTCACCTGGATCGGCTTCGACCCGGGGCTGAGCAGCGAGATCCGCAGCAGGTGGCGTTTCGGCCCCACCGTCGGGTGCACGGTCACGCCATACATCTCGGGCAGCTTCACCTCGATCGAGGGGGTCTCGCCCGCATAGTCGATCGGCACGCGCCGGCCGAGCGGGGTCTCGAAATGGCTGGGCGCGAGGCGGTCGAGCTCGGCCATCTGCTCCCAGCTCAGCTGGGCGCGCAGCGCCTCGGTCAGGTCGAGCGCGCGCAGCTCGGCCTCGGTCCGCTTGCCGCGCAGGAAGGGCAGCAGCGCCTCGCCCGCCAGAAGTGCGCCGTCCGAGAGGTCGGGCAGGGCGGCGCCATCGGCGCGCAGGATCTCGACCCGGGCGCGGAATCGCGCGGCGGCCGGGGTGAGCGTCAGGCCGATCTGGCGCAGCCCGTCGAGCGCGCCGCGGGCGAGGGCCTCGGGCGGGGCCTCGGGCCAGTGCCGGTCTTCGAGGACAAGGGCGCCGAAGCGCTCCTGCCGGCGTGCCACCACGCGGCCCTCGCGCTTCGACCATTCGCAGACATCGTGCCAGCCGATCTGACCGGCATAGAGCCGGCGCAGGCCCGCCTCGCTCAGCGCCACGCCCTGACGCACGCGGGCCTCGCGCGGGTCGCCGTCAAGATCGGTCGCGACGATCAGCCGGTGCGCGCCAAGCGGATCGCCGGCCTCCACCACCGCGCCCTTGCCGCCCGAGAGCACATAGCGTTGGGCATCGCCCTTGCGGCGCAGCCCGATCCGGTCGGGATAGGCAAGCGCCGCGGCTTCGGCCGCGGGCAGCGCGGTGGGCGCCGGCGCGACCAGCCGGGCAAGGCGCTTCGCCTCTTGCCGGACCCGTTCGACCGTGCCGCGATGGACGGGCCACGGGTGTTCGGCCTCGAACCGGCCGGGGTTGGCGATGGCGGCAAGGCGCAGGCTCAGATCGGCCGGCGCGCCGCGCAGCGGGTCGCGCTCCTCGAGCAGCGCGGCGAGCGTCGCTGCCTCGGGCCCGGCCGTCACCAGCATATGGGCAAGCCGCGGGTGCAGCGGCAGCGCGGCAAGCGCCCGGCCATGGGCGGTGATCCGCGTGCCCTCGAGTGCGCCGAGGCCTTGCAGGAGTGCGCGCGCTTCCGCGAGCGCGGGGGCGGGCGGCGGCGTCAGGAAAGCGAGATCGGAGCCGTCCGAGCCCCATTGCGCGAGCTCGAGCGCGAGGCCGGCGAGATCGGCCACCGCGATCTCGGGCGGGGCAAAGGCCGCGAGCGCGCCCTCTTCGCCCTTCGTCCAGAGCCGGTAGCAGGTGCCCTCGGCGACGCGGCCGGCACGACCGCGGCGTTGCTCGGCCTCGGCGCGGCTGACCCGCTCGGTGACCAGCCGGGCCATGCCAGAGGCCGGATCGAAGCGCAGCCGCCGGGCGCGGCCGGCATCGACGACGACGCGGATGTCCTCGATGGTGAGCGAGGTCTCGGCGATCGCGGTGGCCAGCACCACCTTGCGGCCCTGCGCGACGGGCGCGATGGCGGCGCGCTGAGCGGCGAAGTCCATCGCGCCGAAGAGCGGGCGGATCGCCACCTCGGCGGGCAGGCGGCCCTTCAGCAGCGCCTCGGTGCGGCGGATCTCGCCCTCGCCCGGCAGGAAGACAAGGACGCCGCCGCTGCTCGCGGCGACCGCCTCGGTGACCAGCCCCGCCACCGCCGCCTCGAGCCGCATCCCCGCGGCGACGGGGCGGCCGAGCCAGCGGGTTTCGACCGGGAAGGCGCGACCTTCGGATACGATCACCGGCGCGTCGTCGAGAAGGGCCGCCACGGGCCCCGCGTCGAGCGTCGCCGACATCACCACGATCGCCAGATCCGGGCGCAGCGCCCCCCGTGCCTCCCAGGCGAGTGCAAGGCCGAGATCGGCGTTCAGCGAGCGTTCGTGGAACTCGTCGAAGATCAGGCAGCCGATGCCCGACAGCTCGGGGTCGGATTGCAGCATCCGGGTGAGGATGCCCTCGGTCACCACCTCGATCCGGGTGGCCTTCGACACCTTCGCCTCGCCACGGATGCGGTAGCCGACGCGCGCGCCCACGGGCTCGCCGAGCGTCTCGGCCATGCGCTCGGCCGCGGCGCGGGCGGCCAGGCGGCGCGGTTCCAGCATCACGATCCGGTCCTCGACATGGTCGAGAAGCGCCAGCGGCACCCGCGTGGTCTTGCCCGCGCCGGGCGGCGCCATCAACACCACGCGCCCCGTGCGCGCGAGCGCCGAGGTGAGGTCCGGCAGAACCGCGTCTATGGGCAGTTGGTCTCTCACCCGGCCCTTATCGCCGTTTCAGCCGGCCAGTGCCATAGATCGTATCGGTGTTGATCTCGACCACCTGCAGGCGCTTGCCGTCCGGGGTGGGGGCGTAGATCAGGGTGAAGGGGAAGCGGCTCTTCTCCTTCATATCCTTGGCCGAGAAGCCCTCGAGCCGGCGATACTCGCCCGAGCAGGTGACGCCGTCGCCACCCGCCTGCGGGGCGTTCAGGCTGACCTGGCTGCGCCGTGCGCCGTCATACATGGTCACGTTCAGCTTGCAGGCCTCGTCGCGGTCGACGTCGCGCAGCACGGCATAAAGCGCGGTGAGCGGGTCGACGGTGCCGCCCTGTTTCGCCGGGGCGACATCGGTCTTGCGCGGCTTGCGCGGCGGGTTGCGGCTGACCGAGACCGGTGTGCCGTTCTGGTAGACGATCACGTGTTCCGATTCGTCGCCCGGCCGGTTCGCCGTCTCGTCAAAGCGCTGCGGGGTGAAGCGGTCCGCCGTGCGGCTGCCGCTGACCGAGGCGTCGTAGCGGATCTTGCGCAGGAAACCGAGCAGCCCGGTGGTCTCGAGTGTGCCGTTCGCGCCGTAATTGGCTCCCTCGATCTTGCCATTGATGCTGAGCCGGCCCGCCGGGATGCCACGCAGCGAGACGTCGAAGACGATGCGGTCGGTCTGATCGGCCTGCAGCGGCGCGGCGAGACACAGCGTCGCAGCCAGTGCGCCCGCGAGCGGCAGGGAGGCGCGGCGCAGGGGGTTCGGAAACGCGCGGGTCATGGCTCTCCTCGGAAACTCGGCCTTCGCACTGGACATACACTGCCCGATGGGGGCAGAAAACCGAAACCGTTTCACGATCCGCTGAGGGATCGTGCCTCCCGCCCCGTCAGCGAAGGCCCGCCGATGACCGATCCGATTTCCGCCGTCTCCGTTTCTGATCCTGCCGTCTCCGATCCCCTCGTCGCCGACCTGGTGCCGCGCATCCTGGCGGGCGAGCGGCGGGCGCTCGCGCGGGCGATCACGCTGGTGGAATCGGGGCGGGCGGATCACCGTGCGCAGGCCGCGGCGCTGCTCGAGGCGCTTGCGGGCGCCGGCCGGCAGGCGCTGCGGATCGGGCTGTCGGGCACCCCCGGCGTCGGCAAGTCGACCTTCATCGAGGCCTTCGGGCTGATGCTGACCGGACAGGGGCTGAAGGTCGCGGTGCTGGCGGTCGACCCGTCCTCGGCGCGCTCGGGCGGCTCGATCCTTGGCGACAAGACGCGGATGGAGCGGCTGTCGCGCGATCCGATGGCCTTCATCCGGCCCTCGCCGAGCCAGGCGCAGCTCGGTGGCGTGGCGCGGCGCACCCGCGAGGCGGTGGCCCTGTGCGAGGCGGCGGGATTCGACGTGGTGCTGATCGAGACCGTGGGGGTGGGCCAGTCCGAGACCCTGGTGGCCGAGATGACCGACCTCTTCATCCTGCTCATGGCGCCCGCGGGCGGCGACGAGTTGCAGGGGGTGAAGCGCGGCATCATGGAGATGGCCGACATGATCCTGGTGAACAAGGCCGATGGCGATCTGAAGCCCGCGGCGATGCGCACGGTCAGCGATTACGCCGGGGCGCTGCGGCTGTTGCGCAAGCGGTCGCAAGACCCCGAGGGCTTCCCGAAGGCGCTGCCGGTCTCGGCGCTCGAGGAGCAGGGGCTGAAATCGGCCTGGGACGAGATGTCGACGCTGGCCGCCTGGCGCCGCGAGCACGGCCATTTCGACCGCCGTCGCGCGGCGCAGGCGCGGCACTGGTTCGAAAGCGAGGTGCGCGAGGGGCTTCTGGCGCGGCTGCACCGCGACCCCGTGATCCGCGCGAAGATGGACGCGCTCGGCGCCGCCGTGGCCCGTGGCGAGGCCGCACCGGCGGCGGCGGCGGCCGAGATGCTGGCTGCCCTCGGCGCCTGAGGAAAAACCGCGGAAATGGAAAACGCCGCCCCTCGGGGCGGCGTTTCGCTGTGCCGGGGTGGGCGGGCTCAGTTCGACATGTTCATGCCGGGCATGGCGCCATGGTCCATGCCGTTCATGTTCATCTGGCCGGCGGCGGGGGCGGAGGCGGCCGGCACGCGCTTCAGATCGACCGGAATGTCGACCGGCACCTCGCCCGCCTTCTCGAAGGTCAGCACCACATGCACGGTGTCGCCGTCGTTCAGCGGCTGCTTCAGTCCGAGGAACATCACGTGGTCGGAGCCGCGCTGCAGGACGTGTTCGCCATGGGCCGGCACCGGGAAGCCTTCCTTCACCTCGACCATCTTCATCACGCCATTGGCGTCGGCGATATGGGTGTGCAGCTCGACCCGCTCGGCGATGTCGGAGGCCACGCCGACCAGCCGGTCGTCGCTGGCGCCGGCGTTCTCGATCGTCATGAAGGCGGCGCCGGATTTCGACATTGCCGTCGAGGCGATGGCATAGGGGTCCTTGATCGTGATGTCACCGGCAAGGGCGGGCACAGCCAGGAAGACCGCCGCGGCGGTCGCAAGAAGAGAAGTGCGGAACATGAAAAGTCCTCGGTCTGTCCAGAAACGTTCGGAATGCGAAGGGATCAGATGAAAGCCGGCGGATCGCGCGCCCGCGGCTGGGGCACCGAGCTGCCCCGCAGCGGCGCGGGGGCAGACGCCTCGATCCGCTCCACCCGTCCTTCGGGACGCGTGAGGACCGGGGGGGGCGTGTCGAGCGCGGCCATCATGCCAAGCACCATGTCCGGGCACAGGTGGACGGGGCCCGTGGGGTGACCCTCGTCGTCCACCGTGACCGTGGTGATGCCGTAGCCGGTGCAGATCACGATCTCGCCGGCAACCCGCGCCTGCCCCCGGGCGACGGCCATGGTCAGGCTCGTCACCGCGAGGATCGTCGCCATCACGGCGATGAAGAGGGGGCGCAGGGATCGCACGGACATAAGACCAGCATATCCGCGCGCCCGGGCCCGCGCCAGAGGCCGTTGCACGTCATCATGCCGCAGGCAAAACGGAAAAGGCCTCGCCGAAGCGAGGCCTTTCGATTCGTCGGGGCATCCCGGATCAGGCGGCGGCCTGAGCCTTCAGGATCGCCTTCTTGATCTTCAGCGCGGTGCCCGACAGCTCGGCATCGGCCGCCTTCATCAGGAAGGCGTCGAGCCCGCCGCGGTGGTCCACGGTGCGCAGGCCGGCGGCCGAGATGCGCAGCTTGAACGACTGGCCCAGCACGTCCGAGATCAGGGTGACTTCGTTCAGGTTCGGCAGAAACCGGCGACGCGTCTTGTTGTTCGCGTGGCTGATATTGTTGCCCGACATCGGGCCCTTGCCGGTCAGTTCGCAGACGCGCGACATGGCATCAATCCTTCGTTTCCTCGGGGCGCGTGTCCGCCCTGTTCATACCAAGCGGACACCGCAAAGGCGGCGCCCGGAAATCTGTTTGCGGGGCATAAGGGCAAAGCCCCCCCGCGTCAAGCGATTCATCGCACCGCGCCCCTGCCTGCCCGCGCCCTTTCTCCTTGCCCGAAATACCTCGGGGTGAATTCGGCGCAGCCGAAGAGGGGCGGCGCCCCTCGCGACCTCAGGCCAGCATCCCTGCGACCCAGTCCGGCACCACCTGTGTCGCCGGCCCGTGCCGTGCCGCATCGAAGAACCGCGTGCCCATCGAGGGCTCGAGGTTCAGCTCGAGCGTCTCGACCCCGGCATGCCGCGCATCGGCGACGAATCCTGCTGCCGGATAGACATTGCCTGAGGTGCCGATCGAGACGAAGAGATCGGCCGCCCGCAACGCGCTCCAGATTTCCTCCATCCGGTAGGGCATCTCGCCGAACCAGACGATGTCGGGCCGGGCTGCATGCGCCGCGCAGGCGGGGCAGGGGTCGGTGACCCGCATCACTGCGGGCGCGGGCCAGCGATGGCCGCAGGCCGCGCACAGCGCCCCGGTCAACGTGCCGTGCATGTGGATCAGCGCGCGCGTGCCCGCCCGTTCGTGCAGGTCGTCGACGTTTTGCGTCACCACCAGCACCTCGTGCCGGCCATCGGCCTCGAGTGCCGCCAGCGCGCGATGCGCGGCATTGGGCCGGGCCGCAGCCGCCGCCGCGCGGCGCTCGTTGTAGAAGCGCAGCACCAGCTCGGGGTCGCGGGCAAAGCCCTCGGGCGTCGCCACATCCTCGACCCGGTGATCCTCCCACAACCCGTCCGCGGCGCGGAAGGTGCGGATGCCGCTTTCGGCCGAGATCCCGGCGCCGGTGAGAAACACGATTCTGGCCATCCGCCCGCTCCTCGGTTAGCAACGCGTCATGCGTATCCTGTTTCTCTGCCTTGGCAACATCTGCCGCTCTCCCGCCGCCGAAGGCGTGGTGCGCCGGCTCGCACAGGAGGCGGGCCTTGTGCTCGATCTCGACAGTGCCGGCACCGGCGACTGGCATGCGGGCGAGCCGCCCTATGGCCCGATGCAGGCGGCGGCGCGGGCGCGCGGCTATGATCTGGCCGCGCTGCGCGCCCGGCAACTGGTGCGCGCCGATTTCGACCGCTTCGACCTGATCCTGGCGATGGACCGGCAGAACCTGCGCGATGCTGCGCGTCTGGCCCCCACCGGCACCCGGGCGCGGCTTGAGCTGTTCCTGAATGGCGAAACGGGCACCGAAGAGGTGCCTGATCCCTATTATACCCGCGATTTCGACGGCTGCCTCGACATCATCGAGGCGGGGGCAAGCGCTCTGCTCGCCCGGCTTCAGCCGCCGCAGTAGGATTCGGCGGTCGCGGCGAAATTCTTGTAGCGGGCCCAGAAGTCGTTGTCCGAGGCGCTGTCCGACATCCGCACCTGCTGCGCCTTGTCGGGGTCCTTGAAGAAGGCCGCCGCGCGGCGCTGGTCAGCGGTGCCAAGCGTCATGTCGGCGACCTGCTGGATGCAGCCGCACAGCGCGCGGTTGTTGGCGCGCCCGGCCTTCATGCAGGCGCTGTCGATCGGGCCGGCACCGGCCGCACCGGCGACCATCATGCAGGCCGCCACAAGGAGGGATTTCTTCATCTGCTGCTGCCTCATTCCTGCGGGTGGGGCCGTTGCCCGAGTCCCGTCGATTAGCAGCCGATCCTACCCGATCACGCAAGGTTTCACAATGAAACAGGCGAAAAATCGCCGATGCGGAATTTTGCCGGGAACCGCGATCGCAGCCGTTGCGGGCCGGGCCGTCGCCGGCCCAACCGCTTGAGTCTGCCGAGGCCGGTCATGCCGTCTCAGGCGATGACCTCGGCCTCGTAGCCCGCGGCCTTCAGCGCGGCGAGTACGGTCGATTCGGGCAGGCCGTTCACCTCGACCTCGCGGTCCTCGAGGCTGACGATGGCCTTGCCGCCGACCTCGGTGATGGCGGATTCGACGGCGGCCTTGCAGTGACCGCAGGTCATGTTCGGGACGGAAAGGATCATCTGTGCCTCCTGATCTTCTGCGCTACAGATTCTCCCGCGCCGGCGCCGCGTCAATGCCCCGCGTGATGAATTTCTTGCGCGCCGGCGCTGCGGCGCGGGTTTCGTTTGACCCGCGACCGACAAGCGGGCAAACCACCGCGACCGGAGGGCATGATGGACGGCAGCATCGAGATCGAGACCCTGACGCTGGAGCGCGAGGGCACCCGCATCTTCGACGGGCTGAGCCTGCGCATCGGCGAGCGGCGCGTGGGCGTCGTCGGCCGCAACGGCTCGGGGAAAAGCACGCTTCTGCGCGCGGTGGCCGGGCTGATCGCGCCGCAGGCGGGGCGGCTGCGGGTCGCGGGCGTCGATGTGGCGCGCGACCGGGCTGGGGCGCTCTCGGCCGTCGGCATCCTGTTCCAGAACCCCGACCACCAGATCATCTTCCCGACGGTGATCGAGGAGTTGGCCTTCGGGCTCGAGCAGCAGGGCCATCCGCGTGGCGTGGCGCGCGAGCGTGCCCGTGCCATGCTCGCCCGGTTCGGCCATGCCGACTGGGAGGAGCGGCTGTGCCACACCCTGTCGCAGGGCCAGCGCCAGCTGGTCTGCCTGATGGCGGTGCTGGCGATGGAGCCGCGCTGGATCCTCTTCGACGAGCCGTTCAACAGCCTCGACATCCCCGCCGCGCTGCGGATCGAGGCGCGGATCGCGGCGCTTGCGCAGAACGTGATGCTGATCACCCACGATCCGGCCCGCGTCGCGGGCTATGACCGGGTGATCTGGATCGAGGCCGGGCGCGTCGCTGCCGACGGCCCGCCCGATGCAGTGCTGCCCGCCTATGTCGCGGCGATGCAGGCCGCCGCGCAGGACGAGCCATGCTGAGCCTTGCGCTGCCGGGCACGAGCTGGGCGCACCGGCTGCCGGTCGGGCTGAAATTCGGCGCGCTTGCAGCGGCGATGCTGGGGCTGACCTGGCTCACCGCCCCGCTGCCGCTTGCCGCGGCGCTGGCGGCGACCGCAGGGCTTTATCTCAGCCTTGGCCGCCGCGCGGTGGCCGAGGGCGCCCGCGCGCTGCGCCCGGTGCTGTGGATCGTCGCCTTCATCGCCGCCTGGCAGGTCTGGGAAGGGGTGCCGATGCTCGGCCTCGTCCTTGGCCTGCGGATCTGCACCATGGTGGCGCTGGCGAATTTCGTCACGCTGGTCACGCCGCTGCCGGACCTCATCGCGCTGATCGAGCGGCTGGCGCGGCCGCTCGCCCGCTTCGGCCTCTCGCCGCGGCTGCCGGCGCTGGCCATCGCGCTGGTGCTGCGCTTCATCCCGGTGCTGCGCGGGCGGATGGAGCTTCTGGCGCTGTCCTGGCGGGCGCGCTCGCGCCGCCGGCCGGGGCCGCGGCTGATCGCGCCGCTGGCGCTCTCGCTTCTCGACGATTCGGATCATCTGGCCGATGCGCTGCGTGCGCGTGGCGGGCTTGCCCCGCGCCCGGCCACCCCACCCCAAGGGAGAGACTGACATGGAACGCAATTTCACCCTCGTCGTGCTGTTCGCCGCGCTGATCGCGGTGCTCGGCCTCGTGCCGCCGATCCCGCTCGCCTCCGGCGTGCCGGTCTCGGCACAATCGCTCGGCGTGATGCTGGCGGGCGCGGTGCTCGGCCCGATGCGCGGCGCGCTTGCCGTGCTGGTGGTCGAGATCATCGTCGCGCTCGGCCTGCCGGTGCTCGCCGGCGGGCGCGGCGGGCTGGGCGTCTTCGCCGGGCCGACCGTCGGCTTCCTCATCGGCTGGCTGCCCGCGGCTTTCGTCACCGGGCTGATCGTCGAGAAACTGCACGGGCTGCATGTCGGCATCGCTGCCGGTCTTGGTGCGGCGCTTGGTGGCATCGTGGTGCTTTATGCCTGCGGCACGCTCGGGCTGATGGCGGTTCTGGGCAAGGGGCCGCTCGAGGCGCTGATGCTGTCGCTGCCCTTCGTGCCGGGAGACCTGATCAAGGCCGCGATCGCCGGCTGGCTGACTGCCACCATCGCCCGCTACCGCCCCGGCGCGCTGCTCTCGCGCCCGCGCTGAACCGGACCGCAAACCCCTTGCGCAAACCGGCCGGGAAGGGCGCTCAATCCCTCTTCCCGGCCCTTGTTTTTACAGCTATACGCGCGCCATGACCCAGCTCGATCACATCCGCAACTTCTCCATCGTGGCGCATATCGACCACGGCAAATCCACGCTCGCCGACCGGCTCATCCAGATGACCGGGACGGTGGCCGAGCGCGACATGAAGGCGCAGCTGCTCGACAGCATGGATATCGAGCGCGAACGCGGCATCACCATCAAGGCGAACACCGTCCGCATCGAATACCCGGCGAAGGATGGCGAGACCTACGTCCTGAACCTGATCGACACCCCCGGCCACGTCGACTTCGCCTATGAGGTCAGCCGCTCGATGCGCGCCGTCGAGGGCTCGCTCCTCGTCGTCGACGCCTCGCAGGGCGTCGAGGCGCAGACCCTCGCCAACGTCTATCAGGCGATCGACGCGGGCCACGAGATCGTGCCGGTGCTGAACAAGATCGACCTGCCGGCGGCCGATCCGGATGCGGTCAAGGCGAATATCGAGGACGTGATCGGGATCGACGCCTCGGACGCGATCCCGATCTCGGCGAAGACCGGGCTCGGCATTCCCGAGGTGCTCGAGGCGATCGTGCACCGGCTGCCCGCGCCGAAGGGTGACCGCGACGCGCCGCTCAAGGCGATGCTGGTCGACAGCTGGTACGACCCCTATCTCGGCGTCGTCGTGATGATCCGCGTCATGGATGGGGTGATCCGCAAGGGCGACCGCATCAAGATGATGCAGACCGGCGCCGTCTACGGCATCGACAAGCTCGCCGTGCTGAAGCCGCAGATGGTCGATTTCCCGGAACTGGGCCCGGGCGAGATCGGCGTCTTCACCGCCTCGATCAAGCAGGTGCGCGACACCCGTGTGGGCGACACCATCACCCATGAGAAGAAACCCTGCGCGACGCCGCTGCCGGGCTTCAAGCCGGCGCAGCCGGTGGTGTTCTGCGGCCTGTTCCCGGTCGATGCGAACGACTTCGAGGCGCTGCGCGACGCGATCGAGAAACTCGCGCTGAACGACGCCTCGTTCAGCTACGAGATGGAGACCTCGGCGGCGCTCGGCTTCGGCTTCCGTTGCGGCTTCCTTGGTCTTTTGCACCTCGAAGTGGTGCGCGACCGGCTGGAGCGCGAATATGACCTCGATCTGATCACCACCGCGCCGAGCGTGGTGTTCAAGATCTACATGAAGGACGGCGAGGTGCGCGACCTGCACAACCCCGCCGACATGCCCGATCTGACCTATGTCGACCATATCGAGGAGCCGCGGATCAAGGCGACGATCATGGTGCCCGACGAGTATCTGGGCGACGTGCTCAAGCTGTGCCAGGACCGCCGCGGTATCCAGCTCGATCTGACCTATGCCGGCTCGCGCGCGATGGTGGTCTATGACCTGCCGCTCGCCGAGGTGGTGTTCGACTTCTACGACCGGCTGAAATCGGTGACGAAGGGCTATGCCTCCTTCGACTACCAGCTCAGCGAATACCGCGAGGATTTCCTCGTGAAGATGTCGATTCTGGTGAACGACGAGCCGGTGGATGCGCTCTCGATCATGGTGCACCGCGACCGCGCCGAGGCCCGGGGCCGGGCGATGGTGGAGAAGCTGAAAGAGCTGATCCCGCGGCACATGTTCAAGATCCCGATCCAGGCGGCGATCGGTGGCCGGGTCGTGGCGCGCGAGACGCTCAGTGCGATGCGCAAGGACGTGACGGCGAAATGCTATGGCGGCGACGCCACCCGGAAGAAGAAGCTTCTGGAAAAGCAGAAGGCCGGCAAGAAGAAGATGCGGCAGTTCGGCAAGGTCGAGATTCCGCAATCGGCCTTCATCTCGGCGCTGAAGATGGACGATTGAGCCGGTCCGCGCTCCGGCGCCCGCAGTGCGGCGCCGGGGCGCGGTGGCTGCCGTCGCGGTAACGGCGCCCCGGGATGGTTTCCCAAAAATTGCCTTAAATGCGCCTGAATTAACCCTGACGTTCGTCTCATGGTTGTTTGCAACAGGGAAGGCGGTCCTTCAGGGTGTGTAGCCCATGGCCGTGTTCCCGTCCTGCAGAAGCGGAGACGAAACGATGGCACTGCTTGTGGTCGACGACGACCCGATCATCCTGCGGCTGATGGAAGGGGTCCTGTCCTCTCTCGGTTACGCTGATGTGCAATATGCGATGAGCGGCGAGGAAGCGTTGCAGAAGATCGGCCGTGGCGGTGATCTGTTCAGCACCTTCCTGCTCGACATCAAGATGCCGGGGATGGACGGGATCGAGCTCGTCCGCCATATCCGCGCCAATCCGCTGCACCGGCGCACGCCGATCCTGATGCTGACCTCGGTCACCGAGAAGCCGTTCATCGACGCAGCCTTTGCCACCGGCGCCACCGATTACATCACCAAGCCGATCGAAGTGCAGGAACTCGGCGCGCGGCTGCGGGTGGCGCAGGTGCTCTATTCCGAGCAGCAGCGCGCCTCCGATTCGGTGAAGGCGGCGCAGGCGCTGCGCTCCGAGATCGACAGCCTGCAACAGGGCCAGGCCGTGCCCTTCGAACTGGCTGATCCGATCACGCTTTACGATGTGCCGCGGGTCATCAACGCGCTTGCCATGGAAAACTATCTGCACCGGCTCAGCCGTCTGCGCCGCTTCATGGTGGCGGCGGTCGGCTTCCAGATCCGCCGGGTGGAAAGCCTCTATTCGATGAGCAGCCCGTCCGAGTTTCGCGGCATCCTGACCGACGTCGCCGAGGCGGTGTTCGAGAACCTGCGCCATCTCGAGGTGATGATCACCTATTACGGTAACGGCAGCTTTGTCGCGATCGTGCCGCGGGTGAACGACATCGAGCGCGAGGATCTCGAGGTGGCGCTGGGCATGACGCTGGCGGAATTCGGCCTGACGATCGATTGCGGGCTGCCGATGAACGTCTCGGTCTCGGTCGGCGATCAGGTCCATACCTCGATGTTCGACACGAGCCCGAAGGACCTGATTGCGAAGACGATCTCGCAGGCCTACGCTCAGACCCGGACGCGGTCGGGCGCGCTGCAGCAGTTCCGCGGTCTGTTCAACTGAGGCTCCCTGCCGCAAAGGCGACGCTCATGCCTGCTCCTTCCTTCTCCGGACCGATGCCGGCCCAGCTGGCGAAGGCGCTGGCCGATGCACGGGAGCAGTTCATCCGGCGCCTCGTGCCGCAGATCGTCGAGATCGAACGGCTGCAGGCGGCGCTTGACGAGCCCGGTCAGCTCGCCGGGGCGATCGGCAGGCTGGCGGCCATCATTCACAAGATCAGCGGCGTTGCCGCGACCGTCGGCTTTCCCGATCTTGGTGCGCAGGCGGCGGCGCTCGACCTGCAGCTGCAGCGCCTGCTGCGCACGCCGCGGCCGAGGGTGCCGACCGGGTTGTCGGCCATGCTCGAGCGGCTGATGGATCTGATGGAAGACGCGGCCTTCGACGGCTGATTCCCTTATCCCGCCCCCAGACGAAGGCCGCCTGCACTCGGTGCCGGCGGCCTTCGTCTGGGGTGCGCCCCGGCGGGGCGGAGGATCAGAGCGACGGCAGCGCTACCCGGAAGGTGGTGCCCTTGCCGGTCTCGGTTGAGAAGCTGATTTCGCCGTCGAGCTTCTCCACAATGGTTTTCACGATGCTCAGCCCAAGCCCCGATCCCGACACGCGCGAGCGGTTCGGCGCCTCGGACTTGGTGAAGCGGCTGAACAGCTTGTCGCGCAGCTGCAGCGGGATGCCGGGGCCGTGGTCGCGCACGTAGATCACGCCGCAGCCTGCCTCGCGGCTGGCCCAGATCTCGATCGTGCCGCCCGGTGCGGTGACCTTGGCGGCATTCGACAGCAGGTTCGACAGGACCTGTGCCAGGCGCACGGGTTCGGCCAGGACGAAGACCCCCGGCGTGGTGCCGCCGTCGATGAAGCTGACGCCCAGATGCGCGCCATAGCCGCGGTGCGCCTCGATCGCGTTGCGCACCAGCGCACTCAGATCGACCGGCTCGCTCTCGATTTCGAAGCTGTCCTGGCCGATCTCTTCCATGTCGAGGATGTCGCGGATCAGGCCGAGCATGCGCTCGCTGTTGTTCGCAGCGATGGTGACGAGCGAGTTTGCCTGCTCGGAAAGCGCACCGACGGCCCCGGCCTTCAGCAGCTCGAGCGCGCCCTTGATGCTGGTCAGCGGCGTGCGCAGCTCGTGGGTGATGACCGCAAGCAACTCCTTGCGGTCGCGCTCGGCTTTGGCCTGCAGCGAGATGTCGCGCAGCAGCAGCAGGATGCGATGGTGCCCGGTTTCGGTGGTGATTGCATAGGCCTGGGCCTCGCAGGTGCGCGCGCCGTGGTCCGACTGGAACAGGGCCGAGCCTTTGCCGTCGCTTTCGACCATGCGGAAGAGATCGTCGATCACCTGCTTTTCGGCATGGTAATCGGTGTCGGCCATGGTGCGCGTGCCGATCTCGCCCAGGCACCAGCCCTGCTCGTGCAGCGCGAAGTCGTTCATGAAGCACAGGTATTGCGTGGCCGGGTCGACGACATAGACGGCCTCGCGCATCTTGTTGAAGGCCGAGGCAATCATGTGCTCCATCTGGGTCAGCCGGGCGCCGGTCAGTTCGAGGTGCAGCGCCACGTTGCGCCGGCTCCGGCCGTCGGGGTCGAGCACCGGGACGATGACACAGCGGGTGCCGAGCAGGTGGCCGTTGGCGGCCCTGACCTGCGGCGCCCCCGACCAGATCCGGCCCTGACCGGTGGTCTCGCGGATCTCGGCGCACAGCACCCCGCCCTCGTCCGCATAGAGGCGCTCGGCGATCATGCCGAGCAGCTCCTCGCGGCGGTAGCCGGTGGCGTGCAGGAATTTCTCGCTGACCTCGCGGATCCGGCCATCCGGGCCGGAGACGATGACCATGGCATTGCCGTCCATCACCTGCCGCGCGCCTGCGTCCCCGGTCGGATCCGGCGGAGCGATGCCGGCGTCCGCCGTCGCTTTGGTCATCCCCTGTAGCGACGCAAGCGCCGTGCGCGAAAAAGCCCCAGGCGCAGCCGGGACGGCAAGTCGAACAGACTGTTCCATCGTCAACAAAACCCCATCAATGATCAGCCCCTGAACGCCGTGCCGTCGGATGCCGAACCTCGTTGCAGCCCGATTCTACCGACCGGAGACCCCGGGGGGACACCGCTTCTTCGTGGTTAACATCAGGTGTCGCACCGAATTGGTCCGGGACTATGGATAGAAAAGGTCGAAATCGTGGCACGGTGCCGCCGTTTCGACGCGGATCGCCTCCGGGGCTTGCCGGCGGGGTCAGGCGTCCTTCCAGGCGGGCAGGGCGAAGATCAGGGTGCTGCCCTCGCCGAGCCGGCTTTCGGCGCGGATCCAGCCGCCCTGCAGCCGCGTCAGGTCCTTGCAGATCGCCAGACCAAGGCCCACGCCCTGGTTGCGGCGCGTGGTGCCAGTGCCCTCGTTGACCTGGGCGAAACGGTCGAAGATGATCGAGAGCTTGTCGTGGGAAATGCCGATGCCGGTATCCTCGACCCGGAACACCACCATGTCGCCCTGGCGCTCGTTGCGCACGGTGATCGAGCCGTGATCGGTGAACTTCAGCGCGTTGCCGAGCAGGTTGGTCAGGATCTGGCGGAAGCGCATTTCGTCGGCGGCGATCGGCAGGTCAGCCATCTCGCAGCGCAGTTCGAGGTGCTTCTCGGCGGCCATCGACTGCATCTGGTCGAGGACAGATTGCGTCACCCGCAGGCTGTCCACGCGCGTGGTCTCGATGCGCATCGTGTTCGCCTCGATCCGGGCGAGGTCGAGCATGTCGTCGATCAGCGTCTGCAGCTGCACCCCGGCATTGCGGATCCGGTCGGAGAAGGAGCGGATGTCGGTGCGATAGGCGTCGAACAGCCGCCGCAGCGAGGGGTTGTCCTGCGCCTCGAGCAGCTTGTGCAAGGTGACGTAGGAGGGCAGGCGGTCCGAGTTGTAGATGAAGCTGTTGAAGCCGGTGACCACGGTCAGCGGTGTGCGCAGTTCATGGCTGATGATGTTCAGGAACTGGGTCTTGGCCTCGTCGGCCTGTTCGGCGCGGCGCAGCGCGGCATAGAACTGCGTCACGTCCGCCGCGGTACCGATGTAGCCGCGGAAACTGCCGTCCTTGGCGAAGACCGGCTTACCGCTGGTGCGGATCCAGGATTCGCGGTCGGGATGGAAACGATAGCTGTAGACCACGTCCTTGAACGGCTCGTGGCGCTCCATCGTCTGGCGCAGGGCGATCAGGTTCTCCGCCTCGGGGCTGCCGTCCGGCTCGACCAGAAGCTCGACGCGGGAACAGCCGATGAAATCGGCGGGATCACGTCCCATCGCGCGGCGGAAGCCTTCCGAAAGATAGGTGAACTGCAGGTGTTCGTCCTGCTCCCAGAACCATTCGGTGCTGATGTCGGCCACGTCGCGGAAGCGGCTCTCGGCGGCATCGCGCTCGGCCAGCGCCGCGCGCAGCTCGGTATTCGAGGTCTCGATCTGGCGCTGATGGCGGCGCAGGTCGGTCAGCTCGATGCGGAACATCACCAGCCCGTTCTCCGACGTCCGGCGGGTGTAATAGCGGAACCACAGATCGCCGTCATAGCAGACCTCGAGCTCGGAGGTCTCGGCGTGCAGGTTGTCGAGGATCTCGTGCGGGCTGGTGGCCGGGCGGCCGCCGATCAGCATCTCCTTCGAGATCGCGGCGCGGCGCTCGACCAGCTCGGCCAGATTGCGGCCTTCCTTCAGCGCGCGCTGCATGCCGGGCAGCATGTTGCCGGCGACGCGGTTGAACATGATCAGCCGGTCTTCGGCATCGAACAGCCAGAAGCCCACCGGCAGCGCGTCGATCGCGTCGAACAGGCGCTGTTCGGCCAGCTGCGCGCGCTGGCGGCTGTGCAGCAGCTCGGTGATGTCGTTCAGCACCGCGACGCGGCCGCCGGTGGGCGTTTCCTGCTCGAGGATCTGCAGCCAGTGGCCGTTGCTGAGCTCGAGCTCGAACCGGCTCGCCTTGTGGTCGCCACGGGCGAGGTGCTTGCTAAGCCAGGCCTCCTCGTGGCCGGTGGCATCGGGGTAGAGGCCGTGGCGCAGCCCTTCGCGCAGGATACTCTCGAAGGTCGCGCCCTTGACAACGGCGTCGCTCGCCGGGCCGTGGATCTCGCGGTAGCGCTCGTTGCAGATCTGCAGCCGGTCATTGCGGTCGAAGAGCACGAAGCCCGACTGCAGCACATTCACCGCCGCACGCAGCTGCGCCGCGCTGCGCCAGTTCGCGGCCCGCAGCCGGTTCAGGTACCACGCCATCGCCAGGGTGACGATCATTGCGATGCCGGTCAGCATCCGGTTGCGTTCGGTCTGGGCGGGGACGGCGTCCCAGCCGGCCGCCGGCACGAGGGCGATGGTCCAGATCGAGGAGGGCAGGCGGAGCTGCTGGACTGCCGGATTGCGGGCGAAGACCGCGTTGTCGCCATAGATGGTGCGTTCGTCGCCGAGCATGTTGTGGGCGCGGATGGTGATCTGGTAGTCTTTGCTGAAGTCGTTGAGGCCAAGCTCGCCCAGGAAGGTGTCCTTGTTGAACACGATCGAAGCGACGGCCCAGAACTGGCCGGTGTCGCCATCATCCCCGAGCAGGAAGACCGGCTCGCGCAGGATGAAGCCGGTGTAGCCCTGCAACAGCGAGATCGGGCCGTCGAGGGCAGACTTGCCGGTCCGGGCGATGCGGTCGAGCACGGCGCTCTGGCGCGGAACGTCGCGCAGGTCGCGCCCGATCAGGCTGAGGTTCTCTTCTTCGGGGTAAACATGGGTGATGAACTTGTCGCGCACCAGCGCCATGTTGACGACGGAGGGGTCCTCGAGCTGGATGCCGGACGAGAGCCGCGCGAATTCCTGCTCCGAGATGTTCGGGCGCAGCGCCACTGCCGCCGCGATGCCGCGCGCGAACAGCTCCTTGCGGTTTACCGCCTCGTGGATGCGCTCGGTGATCTGGGTCTGCGCGGTATAAAGGCCGGCCATCTGCTGGTCCTGCGCCGCAAGCCGCGAGAACCGTTCGAGGTTGTAGGACAGCGACACGAATGCGAGCATGATGGCGACATAGGTCGCCAACTCGATCATCAGGTTGATTCGTCTGATGCGGTTCTTGTCGGGCATCATTCTTTTCTTTTTCGCGCTCGCCGTCGCCGACAGTATCCGCTGACTGTCACACAATTATTCCGGCGGCGCCAGAGTGGACTACACGCTATGCGCGAGTTCTGTCCTTCCTGCAACAGGTTGGCCGATCGGATCAATTTGCCAGCACCCGGCGGAAACGGGCGAGCGCCACGGCCAGTGCCATTGCCGCCATTGCCGCCATCGCCGCGATCTCCCAGGCGACCAGGGCAAGACCCGCGCCGCGGTAGAGAACCGACTGGGTGAAGGCGACGAAATGCGGCGCGGGGCTGATCAGCTGCATCAGCACGCGCAGCCAGCCGGGCATCGATTCCATCGGCGTCATGCCGCCCGAGAGCAGGATCATCACGATGATCACCGGGATGATGAGCAGGCCGAACTGCCCCATCGTATGGGTGAAGGTCGACAGCAGAAGCCCGATCGAGGCGACGGCGATGACATAGATCGCGGTGCCCGCGATGAAGAGCGGCAGCACGCCTTGCGCCAGCGGCACCCCGATCAGCCACTGGATGACCACCAGCAGGCTGAAGACGGAGGCCCCGAGAATCACGGCGCCATTCGCGAGAATCTTCGAGAAGACGATCTCATGCGGGCGCACCGGCATCACCAGGACATGCTCGATCGTGCCATGTTCGCGCTCGCGGATCAGCGAGGCGCCGGCGAGGATCAGTGTGAGGATGGTGACCGAGTTCATCAGCTGCATCACCGAGGTGAACCATTTCGAGGTCAGGTTCGGGTTGAAGCGGTTGCGGAACACCACGTCGACGAGTGAGGCGGCAGAGCCGTTCGGGGTGAAGAAGGTGGAAAGCTCGCCCGCCAGCAGCTCCTGCATGAAGGCGGCGCCATTGCCGGCATGGGCCACCGCGGTCGCATCCACGTCGATCGAGAGCGTCGCCGCGTGGCCGGACAGCAGGTCGCTTTCGAACTTCGGCGGGAAGGAGACGACGAGGATGTAATCGCCGTATTTCAGCGCCTGTTCCGCCTGCGCCGGGGTCAGGCTTACCGGATGCTTGAACAGCGGCGGCTGGATCGCATCGGTGAGCCGGTGCGACAATGTGCTCTGGTCCTCGTCGACAACGGCAACGGCGAGGTCGTTGATCTCGGTCGAGATCGCGTCGGCCACCATGTAGGTGGCCACGGTGAAGACGTAGAAGATCAGCACCAGCATCACCGTGTCACGCCGGATTGCGCGCAGTTCCTTGCCGGTCAGGCGCAGGGTGTTGAGCAGGCTTCGCCACATCGGCTCAGGCCTCCTGCTTGCGCAGCGCAAAGACCGCGGCGACGATGTAGAAAAGGGCGAAGCCGGCGATTGCCAGGGTGTTGACGCCGATATCGGCCCAGCCGAAGCCCTTCAGGAAGGTGCCCATCGACACCGTCTGATACCAGGCGCCGGGGAAGGCGAGGCCAAGGGCATGGCCGCTCGGCTGCAGCGAGGAGATCGGCACGATCAGCCCGGAGAAGTTCACTGTCGGGATGATGGTGATCACCGCGACGGCAAACACCGCCGAGACCTGGGTCTTGGTGAAGGACGAGATCAGCTGGCCGATCCCGGTGGTGGCGATCACGTAAAGCAGCGTCACCGCCGCCAGCGCGACGAGCGAGCCGGTGAAGGGGGGCCGGAACAGCACCATGCCGAGCGCGAAGAGCATCCAGAAATTGAGGGTCGCGATCACGATGTAGGGGATCTGCTTGCCGAGCAGGAACTCGATCTTGCGGATCGGGGTGGAGCGGAAATTGGCGATGGTGCCGGTTTCGACCTCGCGCACGACACCGATCGCCGACATCACCGCCGGGATCATGATCAGGATCAGCATCACCACCGAGGGCATGATCGCATTGGTGCTCTTGAACGCCTGATTGAACAGATAGCGCGTCTCGATCGAAACGCCCGTGCTGTCGGCGCTGCCGTTCTCGCGCGCATAGACTTCGGAGAAATAGGTCAGCAGGCCAAGGGCATAGCCTCGCGCGGTCTCGGCGCGAAAGGGCATCGAGCCATCAATCCAGAGCGAGACCTCGGGCACCTTGCCCTGATGCAGCTCGCGCCCGAAGCCATTCGGGATCTCGAGCGCGACGGTCAGCTCGCCCTTGCCCATGCGGGCGGTCATGTCGCCGGTGCCGGTTAGCGGCATCTCCTCGCTGAACTGCCGGATCGCGCTGAACTGTTCGGTCAGGCGCCGGCTTTCCGGGGTCTGGTCCTGATCGAGCACGGCAAAGGACAGGTCGTCGACATCGAAGGAGATGCCGTAGCCCACGGTGATCAGCAAGATCACCGGCCCCATCAGCGCGAAGAACAGGCGGATCGGGTCGCGCACCAGCTCGAGCGTTTCGCGCCAGGTGTAGGCCCACAGCCGGGTCAGCGATTGCCGAAGCGGGCTGCGCGGGCTGCGGGCGCCGTCGAAATCGGTGTTGCCCGCCGCGGGCTCGGGGCCGAGCGCATCCTGAAGATAGCCGATGAAGGCGGCCTCGAGGGTCTGTGCGCCCCGCTCGGCAACCAGATCGGCCGGCCGTCCGACCGCCAGCACTTTGCCCGCATGCATCAGCGAGATCCGGTCGCAGCGCGCCGCCTCGTTCATGAAATGGGTCGAGATGAAGATCGTCACGCCCTTGTCGCGGCTGAGCGAGATCAGCTTGCGCCAGAACGCGTCGCGCGCCACCGGGTCGACGCCCGAGGTCGGCTCGTCGAGGATCAGGATCCGCGGTTCGTGGATCGTGGCCACGGCCAGCTGCAACCGCTGGCGGATGCCGAGCGGCAGGCTCTCGGGCATCTCGCGGGCGATCTCGTCCAGCTCGAACTCGGCCAGCACCTCGTTCACCCGCGCCGCGCGTCGCTCGGGCGCCACGCCGTAGAGTTTCGCGTGCAGCTCGAGGTTCTGCCGCACCGTGAGCTCGGTATAAAGCGAGAAGCTTTGCGACATGTAGCCGATGCGCAGCCGCGCCTGCATGTCGGAATTCTTCAGCTCCTCGCCGAACAGCCGGGTCTCGCCCTCGGTGGGGTCGAGGAGCCCGGTCATCATCTTCATCGTCGTCGTCTTGCCGCAGCCGTTCGAGCCGAGGAAGCCGAAGATCTCGCCCTCGGGAATCTCGAAGCTGACGTCGTCGACCGCGGTGAAGGCGCCGAAGCGCTTGGTCAGGTGCCGCGCCTCGATCGCCGGCGCCTTGTCTGCGCTGACGACGCGGGGGCGCAGCTCGACCGGCTTGTGGCCGGCGCGCTCGTCCTCGGGCAGGAGGCGGATGAAGGCCTCCTCGAGTGTCTCCGCCCCGGCCTGCGCACGCAGCTCTGCCGGCGTGCCTTGGGCGATCACCTTGCCGTCGTCCATCGCGGCGAGCCAGTCGAAGCGCTCGGCCTCCTCCATGTAGGCGGTGGCGACGATCACGCTCATCCCGGGCATGCGGGCGCGGATGCTGTCGATCAGTTCCCAGAACTGCTGCCGCGACAGCGGGTCGACGCCGGTCGTCGGTTCGTCGAGGATCAGCAGATCGGGGTCGTGGATCAGCGCGCAGCACAGGCTCAGCTTCTGCTTCATGCCGCCCGACAGCTTGCCCGCCGGCCGGTCGGGAAAGGGCGCAAGTCCCGTCGCCTCGAGCAGCATCTTGATGCGGGCGGCACGTTCCTCCGCCTTCTGGCCAAAGAGCCGGCCGAAGAAGTCGAGGTTCTCCCGCACGCTCAGCGTCGGGTAGAGGTTGCGGCCAAGGCCCTGCGGCATGTAGGCGATGCGCGGCGCGGCACGCCGGCGCGCGGCGGTCCTGGCCATGTCCCCACCCAGCACCGTGACCGTGCCCGACTGCAGCTTGCGCACCCCCGAGACAAGGGCAAGCAGGCTCGACTTGCCGACACCATCGGGGCCGATCAGCCCGGCCATGCAGCCCGCAGGGATCTTCAGCGTCACGTCGGCAAGCGCGGCGGTCGATCCGTAGCGGTGGCTGACGCCCTCGAGTTCCGCGGCAAAGCTCATGACCGGCCTATTGCGGCAGTTTGACTTGAAGGTTCGCCGGCCATTCGGCATCGGGGCGGGTGCGGACATAGCCGATGCCGCGCACGCCGACCTTCACCTGATCCTCGAACTTCTCGAGCAGCTCCTTCGGGATCGTCAGCTTGACGCGGAACACCAGCTGTTCGCGCTCTTCCTGCGTCTCGACGCTCTTTGGCGTGAACTGCGCCTCGGGCGCGATGAAGGTGATCTTCGCCGGCACCACATATTGCGGGATCGGGTCGAGGATCATCCGCGCCTCGTCATTCGAGGCGAGCGTGCCGACCACCGTCGCCGGCAGATAGAGGTTCATGTAGACGTCGGTCAGATCGAGCAGCGTCGCCACCGGCGTGCCCGCGGCGATCACCTCGCCCGGCTCGTGCAGCCGGTATTCGACCCGCCCGCGCAGCGGCGCGCGCACCGTCAGATCGTCGAGCGCCACCTTGACCTGCTCGACGCTCGCCTCGGCCGCAGCGATCAGCGCGTCCCCGTTCGAGACCTGCGCCTGCGCCGCGGCAAGCGCCGCCTTCGCGGTTTCAAGCGCGTTCGTCACGTCATCCAGCACGCTTTGCGCGGCGTGGCCCTCGGCATGCAGGGTGACGGTGCGGTCATAGGTGGTCTGCGCCACGGAAAGCGCACTTTGCGCCTGCGTCACTGCGGCCTGCGCCTGCTCCTTCGCCGCCTTCGCCTGCAGCACCGAGGCTTCGGCGGCCAAGAGCTGCGCCTGATAGGAACGGTCGTCGATCTTCGCGATCACCTCGCCCGCCTCGACGATCTGGCCCTCGTGCACGTCAACCTCGGTGATCCGCCCGGCGTATTTCGGCGCGACGTCGACGCTTTGCGCCTCGATCCGGCCGTTCGAGCTGGCGATTGCGGTCTCGGCCTCGCGCAGGCCGAGTCTGACCAGCAGATCGTCGAAGAAACCACCGGCTGCGGCGGCAGTGGGCAGCGTGGCGCCGAGGCAGGTGCAGACAAGAAGGGCCCGAGTCAGCGACACCTGTTTTGTACGGATCATGCGCGATCTCCTTCCGGAACGGTTCCCGCGCCGGCGCGTCGGGACGCGGGGTCGGCAGGGAGGGGCCGGCGTTGCGGTTGCGCGCAGGCTGACGCGAAAGCCCCGCTCTGTCAACGCGGCCATGCGCTGTCTTCGACTGTTTCGTCGGAGCAAAATCCGATATTTTTCAATTTATTGACAAGATGTTTACGGCCCGGCGGAAACCGTGGCGGCAATCCGCGTGTTCTCGGCCGGCGCGCTGCGATATGCTGCCGCTGTCGGGGCCCGCTCCCCGTCGTGACCCTTGCGGAGCTCCGCCCGATGTTCAGATCCCCTTCGCCGAATGCCAGCTTCTTCGCCCTGGTCGTGCTGGTCTCCGTCGCCTTCATCTGGCTCGTGCTGCCCTGGTATGGTTCGGTGCTCTGGGCGGTGATCCTGGCGCTGTTGTTCCGGCCGCTGCAGGTCAGGCTCGAGCGCCGCTTTGGCGGTCGCCGGTCGCTGGCCGCCTTTGTCAGCGTGCTTGCCTGCATCTGTATCGTGGTGATCCCGGGGGTGCTGATCCTTGCGGCGCTGGCGCGCGAGGCCTCGGCACTCACCGCCTCGATCAGCAGCCGCGAATTCGATCCCGCGGCGTTGCTCGACCAGGTCCGCGCGGCGCTGCCCGCCGGGGCACGGCACGTGCTCTCGTCGCTGAACCTGGGCGATTTCGGCGACATGCAGTCGGGCATCACCAGTTTTCTCGAAAACGTCAGCCAGACCATCGCCACCCGCGCCTTCACCATCACCCAGGGGACGGCGCAACTCTTCGTCAGTTTTGGTGTGATGCTCTATCTGCTGTTCTTCCTGTTCCGTGACGGGCCGGCGCTGGCCGCCACGATCCGCCGCGCCAGCCCGCTCAGCGACCATCACACCGGCAAGCTGATCGAGGAATTCGAGGCAGTGATGCGCGCGACGGTGAAGGGCAACATCATCATCGCGGTGATCCAGGGCACGATCGGCGGGCTTGCCTTTGCCGCGCTCGGCATCCGCGCGGCACTGCTGTGGGGGGTGCTGATGGCGCTGCTGTCGCTGGTGCCGGCGGTGGGGGCAAGCCTCGTGTGGCTGCCGGTGTCGCTGTACCTGCTGATCTCGGGCGAGGTGCTGCGCGGCGTGGCGCTGATGCTGGTGGGCATGCTGGTGATCAGCCTGATCGACAACTTCCTGCGCCCGCCGCTGGTCGGCAAAAGCACCCGGCTGCCCGATTATCTCGTGCTGCTGTCGACGGTGGGCGGGCTGACGCTCGTCGGCGTGAACGGCTTCGTCATCGGCCCGCTGATCGCGGCGCTCTTCGTCGCGGTCTGGTCGCTGTACATGCAAGACCGCAGTTCGGACGGCGGGCTTACTCCGCCGCCTTCTTCCGGGCCATGATCCGGCGCAGCATGCCAAGCAGGCTGAGCCCGATCGAGATCGAGCTGCCAAGTGATTCGATTCGTCCCTCGACGCCGGCGACGGTGCCCTGGGTCTCGGCGAGGGCTCGGGCGCGGGCGATCTCCTCCATCTCGGTCAGTGCCGTCATCTCGGCCGAGCCGGGTTCGCTCAGCGCGAAAAGCAGCAGGCCGACGGCAAGCACCAGGTAGCCGCCCGCCAGCACGCCGGTTGCGCCGAGCTCGCCCAGCGGCGCCAGCAGCGCGAGGTAGAGCGTCCGGGTGGCAAAACTCGCCGCGACGATCAGCGCGGCGACGGCGAGCATGCCCGCGAGCGCGCGGCGGATCATCTGCTTCAGCAGCAGCCGGCGCCGCATCAGCGCGACACGGGCGTAGAACTTGGTCGATTCGAATCCGGTCATGCTTTTCCCTTTCAGCGCAGCTGGCGCCCGATCACCACGCCAAGCGCCAGCCCGACACCAAGCGCGGCCAAAGCCGTCAGCTTCGGAAACTTCTCGATTTCATCTGACATGTCATCAAGCGTGGCGCCGATGGTTTCCATCAGCCCCTCCAGCTGTGCGCTGTCGGCTGCCGCGGCCTCGGCCGTGTCCTGCACCGGCTCGGCCATCTTGCGCGCCCGCCCGGTCTGCGAGGTGACATGGGCGTCAAATTCCGCGCGAAGCTGGGTGATTTCGTCCTTCAGGCTCATCTTCCGCTCCCTTTCCGGTTTCGGGGCTCTGGTCCGATCAAGCGCCGGAAATGCGCGTTCGGCAAGCCCTTGCGGCAATTGCCGGCGCGGCAAGAAGCGGGTGTGGCGGGGCAGGGGCGCTCGCGCAGGGCGGGAAAACCCGACCCGAGCGGTCGGTTTTGTTGCGGGGGCGCCGGGGCTGCGGTATCAAGGCACATGATCACGCAGAAGATGAAATATGCGCTGAAGGCGCTGATGGTGCTGGGCGACGAGAAGGCCGCCGAGGGCAAGGCGCTGCGCATCGAGGAGATCGCGACGCGCTCCGGTGCACCGAAGCGCTTTCTCGAGCACATCCTGCTCGAGCTGCGCAACGCCGGCTATATCGCCTCGACCCGTGGCCGGTCGGGCGGTTATGCGCTGATCAAGGAACCGGCGCAGGTGCCGATCTCGGATCTGTTGCGGATGATCGACGGGCCGATCGCGCCCTTGCCCTGCCTGTCGCGCAAGGCCTACCAGCGCTGCGACGACTGTTCCGACGAGGAAAGCTGCCGGATCCGCCGCGTCTTCGCCGAGCTCTACTGGTCCTATCTCGTGCTGATCGAATCGCTCACGCTCGAGGACATGCTGCATGCCACGCCGATGGCACAGAAGATCCTTGCGCAGCCGTTGCCGCCGGGCTGATCCGGCATCTTCCTGAACTGACGTGAAACTCCGGGCCGCACTGCGGCCCGTTGCCACATCCTGCGCCGGGGAATCATTTTCCAAAATCTCGATGAAATAAGGCGAGTTTTTTCCGTTGCAAATAACGACAATCTCTGTCGTGATAAACGTGAAGGGGCAAGGTGCCCTGCACGACAGGAGGGAAGCATGTTCAGAACGATCCAGTTCGCCGGCCGCCTCAGCGCACAGGGCCAGCTCGTCGAGGCGCATCCCGACGGGCGCGTCACCATCACCACCGGCCGCGAGATCCTCACCGGATTTCCGGTGAACCTGGTGCGGGCGGCGCGCACCACGGTGACGGCGCTGACGCTGGCGCTTGCGGCCCTTGCCGTGGCACCGCAGCCGACGCAGGCCGCCGAGACGCTGCTCAACGTCAGCTACGATCCGACCCGTGAATTCTACCGCGATTACGACAAGCTGTTCGCCGACTGGTGGGGCGCGCAGGGCCATGAGGCGGCGAAGATCGAGGTCTCGCACGGCGGTTCCGGCTCGCAGGCCCGGGCGGTGATCGACGGGCTCGACGCGCAGGTCGTGACCCTCGCGCTTGCCTCCGACATCGACAAGATCGCCGCCGCCGGCAAGCTGCCGGCCGACTGGCAGGGGCGTCTGCCGCACAATTCCTCGCCCTATACCTCGACCATCGTCTTCCTGGTGCGCGAGGGCAATCCGAAGGGCATCCACGACTGGGGCGACCTGGTGAAGGAGGGCGTCGAGGTCATCACCCCGAACCCGAAGACCTCGGGCGGGGCGCGCTGGAACTACCTCGCCGCCTGGGCCTGGGCCGAGAAGAACGGGCAGGACCCGAAGGCCTTCGTCGGTGATCTCTTCCGCCATGTTCCGGTGCTCGATACCGGCGCGCGCGGGGCGACCACGACCTTCGCGCAGCGCGGCATCGGTGACGTGCTGCTCGCCTGGGAGAACGAGGCCTGGCTGGCAGAGAAGCAGCTTGGCGCCGATGCCTTCGACATCGTCGTGCCCTCGGTCTCGATCCTCGCCGAGCCGCCGGTCGCGGTGGTCGACGCCAACATCAAGACCGACGCGCAGCGCGCGCTGGCCGATGCCTATCTCGAGCATCTCTACAGCCCCGAGGCGCAGGCGCTTGCGCTCAAGCATTTCTATCGTGCCTGGGATGCCTCGAAGGCCGCGCCCGAGGATGCCGCGCGCTTCGCCCCGCTGCAGCTGGTGACGATCGAGGATTTCGGCGGCTGGGCCAAGGCGCAGCCCGAGCACTTCGGCGACGGCGGCACCTTCGACCAGATCTATACCGCGAAGTGAGGTCGCCATGCGCATCGTCGCGAAATCCCCGATGCCCGGCTTCGCGCTCAGCGCGGGGCTGGTGCTCAGCCTGCTGAGCCTGATCGTGCTTCTGCCCATCGGCGCGCTGCTCGTGCGCGGCGCGGGGATGGGGCTCGGCGATCTCGCGGCGGCGATCTCGGGCGAGCGGGTGCGCTCGGCGCTCCTGCTCTCCTTCCGTTCGGCGCTGATCGCCGCGGCCTTCAACCTCGTCTTCGGCGTCGTCGTGGCCTGGGTGCTGGTGCGTTACCGCTTCCCCGGCCGGCGCCTGATCGACGCCGCGATCGACCTGCCTTTCGCGCTGCCGACGGCGGTCGCGGGCATCGCGCTCACTGCGCTTTACGCGCCGAACGGCGTCTTCGGCCAGATCGCGGCCGGGGCCGGGCTGCGCATCGCCTATGCGCCCCCGGGCATTCTGGTGGCGCTGGTTTTCGTCGGTCTGCCCTTCGTCGTGCGCACTGTGCAGCCGGTGATCGCCGAGATCGACCGTGAGGTCGAGGAGGCCTCGGCGACGCTTGGCGCCTCGCGGCTGACGACGCTGCGGCGGGTGGTGGCGCCGGTGCTGATGCCGGCCGCGCTCACCGGCTTTGCCCTCGCGCTGGCCCGCGGCGTGGGCGAATACGGCTCGGTGATCTTCATTGCCGGCAACCTGCCGATGAAGACCGAGATCGCGCCGCTTCTGATCGTCATCCGGCTCGAGGAATTCGACATCGACGGCGCCGCCGCGATCGGCATCGCCATGCTCGGCATCTCCTTCGCCATGCTTCTGCTCATCAATGCGGTCCAGGTCTGGAGCCGCCGGAGGATCGGTTATGTTTGACGCCGCCCATCTTGCCCCGCCCCGTCCCGCCCGCCGCTTCCGCGCCGCGACCGAGGAGCCCGCAGCCCTGCGCCGCGGCCTGATCGGCCTGGTCTTCGTGCTGCTGGCGGTGCTGCTCTTCGCCCCGCTCGTCACCGTCTTCGGCGAGGCGCTGTCACAGGGCGCGGGCGCCGCCCTGACCGCGCTGGCCGAGCCCGAGGCACATGCCGCGATCCGGCTGACGCTGCTGGTCACGGCGCTGTCGGTGCCGCTGACCGCCGTCTTCGGCCTGGCTGCCGGCTGGGCGATCGCGCGCTTCGACTTTCCCGGCAAGGCGGTGCTCATCACGCTCATCGACCTGCCGTTCTCGGTCTCGCCGGTGGTGGCGGGGCTCTGCCTCGTGCTGCTCTTCGGCGCGAATACAACGCTTGGCGACTGGCTCGTGGGGCAGGGGATGCCGGTCGTCTTCGCGCTGCCGGGGATCGTGCTGGCCACCGTCTTCGTCACCTTCCCCTTCGTCGCACGCGAGATCCTGCCGGTGATGGTCGAGCAGGGCCGCGCCGAGGAAGAAGCCGCGCTGACGCTGGGCGCCTCGGGCTGGCGGATGTTCTTCACCGTGACCTTGCCGAACATCCGCTGGGCACTGCTTTACGGCGTGCTTCTGGCCACCGCCCGCGCCATGGGCGAGTTCGGCGCCGTCGCGGTGGTGTCCGGCAAGATCCGCGGCGTCACCGCGACCGTGCCGATCGCGATCGAGATGCTCTACAACGAATACCTCACCGTTGCCGCCTTCTCGCTTGCCGCACTGCTCGCGAGCCTCGCGCTGGTGACCCTTGCCCTCAAGACCGCGCTCGAATGGCGTCATGCCGATGCACTTTCCGCCAACCGCCGTGCCTGAAAGGAGCCCTGCCATGCATATCGAGATCGACGAGATCGCGAAGACCTTCGGCCGCACCGCCGCGCTGCAGCCGGTGTCGCTGTCGATCCCCTCGGGGGCGCTGGTGGCGCTGCTCGGCCCCTCGGGCTCGGGCAAGACGACGCTGCTGCGCATCCTCGGCGGGCTCGAGTTTCCCGAATCCGGCCGCGTGCTGTTCGACGGCCATGACGCGACCGGCCTGACGGTGCAGGAGCGCCGCGCCGGCTTCGTGTTCCAGAACTACGCGCTCTTTCGCCACATGACGGTGTTCGAGAACATCGCCTATGGTCTGAAGGCCCGGCCGCGCGCCTTGCGGCCGGAAAAGGAGGAGATCGCCCGACGCGTGACGAAACTGCTCGAGCTGATCCGCCTGCCCGAGATCGGCGGGCGCTATCCGGCGCAGCTGTCGGGCGGGCAGCGGCAGCGCGTGGCGCTTGCCCGCGCACTGGCGATCGAGCCGCGGATGCTGTTGCTGGACGAACCCTTCGGCGCACTCGATGCCAAGGTCCGCAAGGAGCTGCGCCATGGCCTGCGCGAGATCCACGACACCACCGGACTGACCACGATCTTCGTCACCCACGATCAGGAGGAGGCGATGGAGCTGGCCGATCTGGTGGTGGTGATGTCGATGGGCCGGATCGAGCAGGTGGGCCGCCCGGCCGATCTGCGCGCGCGTCCTGCCTCGGCCTTCGTGCGCGAGTTCCTGACCGCCTGAGGAGGGGCAGATGGACGCCATCGACCGGCGCATCCTGAGCGAGCTGCAAGGCGATGCCTCGCTGCCGATCGCCGAGCTTGCCGATCGCGTCGGCCTGTCGCAAAGTCCGTGCTGGCGGCGGGTGCACAAGCTCGAAGAGGCCGGTGTCATCGCCGGCCGCACGATCCGGGTGGCGCCCGAGGCGCTCGGCCTCGGGCTCACCGTCTATGTCGAGGTGATCGCGCTCGACCACACGCCGGCGTGGCGCGCGGCCTTTCTGGCGGCGCTCGAGCCGATCCCCGAGGTAATGGAGGTGCTGCGCCTTGGCGGCGCGGCGGACTACCTGCTGCGCGTCGTCACCGTCGACATGGCAAGCTATGACGCGCTTTACCGGCGCCTGACCGAGGCGGTGCCGATGCGCGCCGTCACCTCGCGCTTCGTGATGGAGCGGCTGCTGAGCCGGCCGAGCCTGCCGCCTCAGCCGAGCTGAGCGACCAGCGCCATAAGAAGCGCGATCTCGGCCGCCTGCTCGCCGGTGCCCAGAACGTCGCCGCTCTGCCCGCCGATCTTCGCGCGGGCAAGCAGGCCGACGCCGAGCGTGGCCAGCGCAGCGGCCAGCAGGGCCAGCGCGGTGCCGGGGATCAGCGCCAGAACCGCAAGCCCGATCAGCAGCGCCGTCCCCACCGCTTCGCCCGGTACGCCGCGGGCCAGGTGGCCCATGCCTTCGGCGCGCGCGGGCGGCAGCGCCGCCATCAGCGCCACCGGCGCCACCCGCGCGGCACAGGCCATGACGATCAGCGCCGCGATCCCGTGCTCTGCCGCGGTCAGCGCCGCCAGCGCCTGCCAGCGCAGGCCGAGCGACAGGATCAGCGCCAGCGTGCCATAGGAGCCGATCCGGCTGTCGCGCATGATCTCGAGCCGCCGCGCCCGCTCACGCCCGCCCCAGAAGCCATCGGCGACATCGGCGAGCCCGTCCTCGTGCAGCCCGCCGGTGGTCACGACCATCGACGCAAGCGCCAGCCCCGCCGCCAGCATCGGCGGCAGGCCAAGCGCGCCGGCCACGGCCAGCACCGCCGCCGCGACCAGCCCGACGGCGAGCCCCGCCAGCGGAAAGGCCCAGGCTGCCGTGCCGATCGCCGGCGCGGGCTCGGGCAGCCGCCCCGCCGGCAGCCGCGTCAGCAGCATCAGCGCCAGCTGGGCCTCGGCGGCGCGGGCGCGGATCATGCCTCGCTGACCCCCGCCTCGCCGAAGGTCGCCATGCCGTTGTGGCATTCGAGCGCGGCGCGCAGGATGCCAAGCGCCAGCGCCGCGCCCGAGCCCTCGCCAAGGCGCATGTCGAATTCGACCACCGCCGTCTTGCCGATCGCCGCGAGCAGGCGCCGGTGCCCCGGCTCGGCCGAGGCATGGCCGACGAGGCAATGATCGAGCAACCGCGGCTCGGCGGCATAGAGCGTCGCCGCCGCCGCGGTGCAGATGAAACCGTCGAGAATCACCGGAATCCGCGCCGCCCGCGCCGCCAGCACCGCACCGCAGATCGCCGCCTGCTCGCGCCCGCCAAGGCTTGCGAGCGTCGTCATCGCGTCCTTGCCGCCATGGAGCCGCAGCCCCGCCTCGATCGCCGCGACCTTGCGCCTGATCCCGGCATCGTCCGAGCCGGTGCCGGGCCCGACCCAGTCGGCCGGCGTCGCGCCGAAAAGCGCCGAGGCGAGCGCCGCCGCGATCGTCGAATTGCCGATGCCCATCTCGCCGAGGATCAGCACATCGGCCGTGGGATCGACCGCCGCCGCGCCGCGGTTCATCGCATCAAGCGTCTCGGCCTCGGTCATCGCCGGGCCCTGGGTGAAATCGGCGGTGGGATGATCGAGATCGAGCGCGACGACGCTCAGCTCGGCCCCGTTGACCCGGCACAGCTGGTTGATCGAGGCGCCGCCGGCCTCGAAATTCGCCACCATCTGCTTCGTCACGTCCTGCGGATAGGGGTTCACCCCCTGCGCGCAGACGCCGTGGTTGCCGGCAAAAATTACCGCCTGCGCCTTGGCGATGCGCGGCCGGTCGGTGCCGCGCCAGCCCGCCATGAAGATCGCCAGATCCTCGAGCCGGCCGAGCGATCCCGGCGGCTTCGTCAGGCTGTTCTGCCGGGCAAGGGCGGCAGCGCGGGCGCCCTCGTCCACGGCCGGCAGCGTGTCCGCCAGCGCGGCGATTTCGGCAAGCGATTGGAATGTCATCATTTCACCTTCATCGGCAGGCCGGCCACGGCGAAGATCACCTCGTCCGCCACGGCCGCGACCCATTGGTTGAGAAGCCCCGCGGCATCGCGGAACTCGCGGGCAAGCCGGTTCTCGGGCACGATGCCCAGACCGACCTCGTTCGTCACCAGAACCACCGGCGAGGTCTGTCGGGCAAGTGCGGCGCACAGATCGCGCCCCGCCGCCTGCCAGTCGTGCCCGCCGAGCATCTGGTTCGTCAGCCACAGCGTCAGACAGTCGACCAGCCGCGGCGCGCCATCGGTCGCGGCCAGCGCGCCGACAAGGTCGAGCGGCTCCTGCACCGTCCGCCATTCGGCGCCGCGCCGGGCCTGATGCGCCGCGATCCGGGTTTCCATCTCGCCGTCGAAGGCCTGCGCGGTGGCGATGTAGACGGCCGGCGTGCCGAAGCCGAGGGTGCGGCCCTCGGCGATCGCGCTCTTGCCCGAACGCACGCCGCCGGTAATCAGGATGGTCTGGCTCATGGTTTCTCTTGTCCCCCGCCCGGCTTCAAAGCAGAAACGGCGCAGCCGCGAAAGGAGAAATGCGAGATGTCCGCCGAGGGGATGCGCGAGCTGGTCTTCATCCGTCATGCGCCCGCGCGCCATGGCGGCTGTCTGGCCGGTCGCCGCGATGTGCCGGCCGATCTGCCCGCCGCGGCCACGCTTGCCGCGCTGCGCGCCGAGCTGGGGCCTTTGCGTGTCGTCGCCTCGCCCGCGCTGCGCTGCCGGCAGACCGCGGCGGCGCTCTGGCCCGATCAGGAGCCCGAGACCGATCCGCGGTTGTGGGAACAGGATTTCGGCGAGTGGGAAGGGCTGCCCTTCGCCGATCTGCCCGATATCGGCACGCTCTCTGCGTCTGAACTCGCCGCGCATCGCCCGCCGCGCGGCGAAAGCTTTGCCGATCTGTGTGCCCGCGCCACCCCGGCGATTGCGGCGCTGGCGGCGGGCGAGGGGCGGGTGGCCGTCGTCGCCCATGCCGGCATCGTGCGCGCGGCGCTGGCGCTCGCCACCGGATCGGTGCCGGGCGCGCTCGCCTTTCAGGTGGCGCCGCTGTCGCTCACCCGGCTGCTGGCGCTGCCCGGCGGCGGCTGGTCGGTGGCCGGCGTGAACCGGGTCTGCGGATGAGGGGGAGCCTGCACGTCCCCGGCCATTTCGGCGAGTTCCTGCAGGGTCGGCTTGGCCCCGACGGGCCGGTGGCGCTGATCACGCTGCCCTGCCCGTCGCTCGGCGTCGTCGCGCAGGCAAGCGGCGGGCGCGGGCTCATGCTGCATGGCGGGCCGCCGCCGGCGCAGGCGCGCGCGCTGCTCGCCCGGCTTGACCTGCCGCTGCCCGGCCGCTTGGCGCTGCGCCCGCTCGCGCCGCCCGGCATGGGCACCGGGGTTTCGACGGCTGCGCTGGTGGCGCTCGCCCGGCTTGCGGGCTGGCAGGGCCCGCCCGAGGGGCTCGCCCGCGCCTGCGTCGCGGCCGAGGGCGCCTCGGACCCGCTGATGTTCGCGTCTCCCGCGCGGCGTCTGTGGGCCTCGCGCGAGGGGCGGACGGTGGCGCATCTGCCGGCGCTGCCGCGGTTTCACGCGATCGGCGGTTTCTGGGGCCCGCCGCGCCGGACCGAGCCGCGCGACGCGGGCTTCCCCGACATCGCCGACCTCGCCCGGCTCTGGGCCCGGGGCGGCGATCTGCCCACCCTGGCGGCACTCGCCAGCGAAAGCGCGCGCCGCACCCTTGCGTTGCGCGGCCCCGTGGGCGATCCCTCGGCCGGGATCGCCCGCGCGCTTGGTGCCGCCGGGTATGCGATTGCCCATACCGGCGCCGCCCGTGCCTTCCTCTTCGTGCCGGGCACTCTGCCCGCGGGCGCAGGGGCGGTGCTGCGCGCCGCGGGCCTTACCGGCATCCGCCGCTTCACCGGAGGAGAAAGATGAGTTTTGCCGCGATGATGCTGGTCGCCTGCGCGATCGACCTGATCTTCGGCTGGCCCGACGCGCTGTTTCGCCGCATCGGCCACCCGGTCACCTGGCTTGGCGCGCTGATCGCGACGCTTGACCGCCGGCTGAACCGCGAGGGCACGGCGCGGCGCGCCCGCGGTGTCTTCGCCGCGCTTCTCACCATCGCCCTTGCGGCGGGGGCGGGGGCGGTCGCACAGGCGCTGCTGCCGGCGGGGCCGCTCGGCATCGTGATCGGCGGCGTGCTGGCCTGGCCGCTCGTCGCGATCCGCTCGATGCACGACCATGTCGCAGCTGTCGCCCGGCCGCTCGTCGCCGGTGACCTTGGCGCTGCGCGGCAGGCGGTGTCGATGATCGTCGGCCGCGATCCCGCGGCGCTGGATGAGGCTGGCGTCGCCCGCGCGGCGCTGGAAAGCCTGGCCGAAAACAGCTCGGACGGGATCACCGCGCCCCTTTTCTGGGGCGTGGTGGCGGGGCTGCCGGGAATTGCCGCCTACAAGGCGATCAACACGCTCGATTCGATGATCGGCCACCGCACCGCACGGCACGAGGCCTTCGGCTGGGCCGCGGCGCGCATCGACGATGTCGCGAACCTGATCCCGGCGCGGCTGACCGGGGTGGTCTTCGCGCTGGTCTCGCGCGCGCCCGGCCGCGCGCTTGCGGTGATGATGCGCGACGCCCGCGCGCATCGCTCGCCCAATGCCGGCTGGCCCGAGGCGGCGCTTGCCGGGGCGCTTGGCGTGCGGCTGTCCGGGCCGCGGATCTACGGCACCACGGTGGCGGCCGAGCCCTGGCTGAACGGCACCGCCCCCGATCCCGCGCCGCTTGACCTTGCCCGCGGCCTTGCGCTTTACCGTCGGGCGATGGCGGGGCTCGGGCTTCTCCTCGCGGCGGCGGCAGTCTGGGGGATCTGATGCGCGATCACGGTGGTAATCTGGATGCGGCGCGGGCGCGCTTTGGCGGCACCGACTGGATCGACCTCTCGACCGGCATCAACCGCGCGCCCTATCCGCTGCCGCCGCTGCCGCCCGAGGTCTGGACGGCGCTGCCCACGGCGCCGGCCAAGGCCGCACTGCTTGCCGCCGCGCAGGCAGCCTTTGGCACCGCGGCGCCGGGGATGGCGCTGGCCGGCGCGCAGGCGGCAATCCAGATGTTGCCCCGCCTTGGCCCGCCCGGACGCGCCCGGGTGCTGGCGCCGACCTATAACGAGCATGCCGCACAGCTGCGCGCCGCCGGCTGGCAGGTCGAGGAGGTGGCACGACTGACGGACCTTGCCGGCGCCGATCTGGCCGTGGTCGTCAACCCGAACAACCCCGACGGCCAGACCCACGCGCCCGCCGATCTGCTGGCGCTGTCGGGCGCTGTCGGCCGGCTGGTGGTCGATGAAAGCTTTGCCGACCCGGTGCCGGGGCTGTCGGTCGCTGCCCATGCCGGCACCGATGGGCTGACGGTGCTGCGCTCCTTCGGCAAGTTCTGGGGCCTTGCCGGGCTGCGCCTCGGCTTCGTCTTCGCCGATGCGGCGACGATCGCCGCGCTCGAGGCCGCGGCCGGGCCCTGGCCGGTCTCGGGCCCCGCGCTCGAGATCGGCCGGATCGCGCTTGCCGATGCGCCCTGGTGCGCGGCGACCATCGCCCGGCTCGCGGCCGAGGCCCTCCGCCTCGATGCGCTGGCGCAGGGGGCGGGCTGGTCGCTTGTCGGCGGCACGGCGCTGTTTCGCACCTATGCCACGCCCGATGCACCGGCGGCACTGGAGGGCCTTGCCCGCGAACGGATCTGGTCGCGGATCTTCCCCTGGTCACCCACCTGGCTGCGCCTTGGCCTGCCCGGCGGCGCGGCGGAATGGGGCCGGCTGAGCGCCGCGCTCGCCCGCTAACGCGCGAGCGCCAGAAGCCCCGTCACGTCGAGATGTTCCTCGACGTGATCGGCGAGGGCCTCGAGCGCCGCCTCGACCCCGGCCTCGTGCCCACGGCCCGAGGCGGCGATGCCCAGCCCGCTGAGGAAAGCCGCACGGAAGTCGTCGGCGGCAAAGAGCCCGTGCAGATAGCTGCCGCTCACCCGCCCGTCGGCCGAGATCGCGCCCTCCGCCGCGCCGGCAATATCGGCGAAGGGGCGGGCGCGGTCCGGCCCCTCGGTGCGGCCGATGTGGATTTCATAGCCCTCGACCGCCAGCCCGGTGCCCGCATGGCGCGCCGAGACCCGGCTCAACCGCTTCTCTGGCGTCATCACCGTGGTCACGTCGAGAAGGCCCAGCCCGGGGCTTTCGCCCGCGGGCCCCTCGATCCCCTCGGGATCGGCGATCACGCGGCCCAGCATCTGATACCCGCCGCAGATGCCCAGCACAGCGCCGCCGCGGCGCAGATGGGCGGCGAGGTCGATGTCCCAGCCCTGCGCGCGCAGGAAGGCGAGATCGCCGCGCGTCGATTTCGTGCCGGGCAGGATCACCAGCCGCGCATCGCCCGGGATCGGCTCGCCCGCGCGCACCATCACCAGCTCGACCCCCGGCTCGGCCGCGAGCGGGTCGAGGTCGTCGAAATTCGCGATCCGCGAGAAGCTCAGACAGGCGATCTTCACCCCGCCCGAGGCCGGGCCCGAAACCAGGTCGAGCGCATCCTCGGCGGGCAGGCGATGCGCCGCGGAGAACCAGGGCAGCACGCCGAAACCGGGCCAGCCGGTGCGTGTCTCGATGAAGCGATAGCCATCGTCGAAGAGCCGCGGGTCGCCGCGGAACTTGTTCACGACAAAGCCGCGCACCAGCGCCGCGTCGGCCGGGTCCAGCACCGCCTGCGTGCCGACGATCTGCGCGATCACCCCGCCGCGGTCGATGTCGCCGGCGAGCACCACCGGCACCCCGGCCGCGCGCGCAAAGCCCATGTTGGCGATGTCGTTCGCGCGCAGGTTCACCTCGGCTGGACTGCCCGCGCCCTCGACGAGGACAAGGTCATGCGCCGCTGAAAGCCGGCCGAAGCTTTCGAGCACCGCCCCCATCAGCCCGGCGCGGAAGGTGGCATAGTCGCGCGCCCCGGTGACGGCGCGCCGCCGCCCCTGCACGATGACCTGCGCCCCGGTCTCGCTTTCGGGCTTCAGCAGCACCGGGTTCATGTCGGTGACGGGCAGAAGCCCCGCCGCCCGCGCCTGCAGTGCCTGCGCCCGGCCGATCTCGCCGCCGTCGGCAGTGACCGCCGCGTTGTTCGACATGTTCTGCGGCTTGAAGGGGGCGACACTCAGCCCGCGCCGCCGCGCCGCCCGGCACAGCCCGGCCACCAGCATCGACTTGCCGACGTTCGAGCCCGTGCCCTGGATCATCAGCGCCGTCATCCCCGGCCTCCTGCCGTCGTGCGGCCGAGACTGCGGGAGCCTCCGGCGGAGGTATTTGAGGCAAGATGAAAGGGCTGGGCGGTTCCAGCAATGCCGCGCCGCGCCTCGGGCCGGCGGAGCGGGGGAGACGCGGCGCTTTCACCTTGCGCGGTCATCGGGACCTCTCCCTGTACCGCCCCGTCAGCGTGGCACATCATTCTTAAGCCTTCCCTGCTTTCATCTTGCCGAAAATACCTCGGGGGTCCCGGGGGCTGGCCCCCGGTCCGGGCTCAGAACTCGACGCCCGGCTGGGCCTTGATGCCGGCGCGGAACGGGTGCTTGACCAGCGTCATCTCGGTCACCAGATCGGCCGCCTCGACCAGCGCCTCGGCGGCGTTGCGGCCGGTCAGGATGACATGGGTCATCTCGGGCTTCTCGTCGCGCAGGAAGGCCAGGACCTCGTCGAGGTCGAGATAGCCATAGCGCAGCGCGATGTTGATCTCGTCGAGCAGAACCATACGGATCTCGGGGTCGCGGATCAGCGCCTTGGCCTTGTCCCAGCCGGCGCGGGCGGCGGCGATGTCGCGCGCGCGGTCCTGGGTTTCCCAGGTGAAGCCCTCGCCCGAGGCGACGAAGCGGCACAGATCGCCGAAATGGGTGGTGATCAGGCGCCGCTCGCCGGTGTCCCAGCTGCCCTTGATGAACTGCACCACGGCGCAGGGCATCTCATGCGCGATGGCGCGCAGGATCATCCCGAAGCCCGACGAGCTCTTGCCCTTGCCCGGCCCGGTATGAACGATGATCAGCCCCTTCTCGCCGGTCTTCGTCGCCATCATCCGGTCGCGCGCGGCCTTCTTCCTGGCCATCTTCGCGGCGTGGCGGGCGGCGTCGGCTTCGGTCTCGGGCGTCATCGCGGCTCTCCTTCGGCTTGACAAATCGCGCGGCGGGGCCTCTGGTGGCCGCGCGTTGGTTCCTGTCCTACGACAGGCGAAGAGGGAATGCGATAGGGCCTTGTCAGCCCGAAGCGCAGCCGCCCCCGCGACCGTGACCGGAAAGGTCGCCCAAGCCACTGGCCTTTGGCCGGGAAGGTGGGCGCCCGTTGGGGAAACCCTGGATCCGCAAGCCGGGAGACCTGCCAGCGCTGACGATTACGGGCGGACGGGGTGTGCCGCGACCGGGTGGATTGCCGGTCGCCCCCGTGTGCCTGTCGATCCCTTGGCCAGCCCCCTTTCCGCGAACTGGAAGGACGGGCGATGACCGCGACACTTCATGTCTGCACCACCTGCCGCAGGGCGGGCGAGGATCCCGGCGAGGGGGCGCGCCCCGGTGCTGCCTTGCTGGCCGAACTGGCCGGCGGCACCTGCCCCGAGGGGCTGCGCATCCGAGGCGTCGAATGCCTCTCGGCCTGTGCGCAGGGCTGTGCCGTGGCGCTGAGCGCGCCGGGCAAGTGGAGCTATATCTACGGCCGCCTGAGCCCCGAGAACGCCGCCGAGATCCTCTCCGGCGCCGCGCTTTATGCCGCCAGCGCCGACGGGCTCGTGCCCTGGCGCGCGCGCCCCGAGATCTTCCGCAAGCAAAGCCTTGCCCGCATCCCCCCGCAGGAGTGACCATGACCGACCTGACCAAGATCCCCGTCACCGTGATCACCGGCTTTCTCGGCGCCGGCAAGACCACGCTCATCCGCCATCTGATGGCGAACCCGCAGGGCCGTCGCCTGGCGATCCTGGTGAACGAGTTCGGCACCGTGGGCGTCGACGGCGACATCCTGCGCGCCTGTGCCGACGAGAACTGTCCGCTCGACAACATCGTCGAACTGGCGAACGGCTGCATCTGCTGCACCGTCGCCGACGCGTTCATCCCGACGATCGAGGCGCTGCTGGCGCAGCCCGTCCGCCCCGACCACATCCTGATCGAGACCTCGGGTCTTGCCCTGCCGAAGCCGCTGCTGAAGGCCTTCGACTGGCCGGCGATCCGCTCGCGCATTACCGTCGACGGGGTGATCGCGGTCGCCGATGCCGAGGCGGTGGCGGCCGGGCGCTTTGCCCCGGATCTGGCCGCGGTCGATGCGCAGCGCGCCGCCGATGACAGCATCGACCACGAGACGCCGCTTTCCGAGGTGTTCGAGGACCAGATCGCCTGCGCCGATATCGTGCTGCTGTCGAAGGCGGATCTTGCCGGTGCGGCGGGGCTTGCCGCCGCCCGCGCCGCGATCGAGGCCGAGGCGCCGCGCCCGCTGCCGATCCTGCCGATGGTCGAGGGGGCGATCGACCCGGCCGTGGTGCTGGGGCTCGCCGCGGCGGCCGAGGACGACCTTGCCGCGCGCCCCTCGCATCACGACGATCATGGCGATCACGAGCATGACGATTTCGACACGGTGGTGATCGAGTTGCCCGAGGTCGCCGATCCCGAGCGCCTCGTCGCCGCGATCGAGCGGCTGGCGGCCGAGCGCAACATCCTGCGGGTGAAGGGCCATGTCGCGGTCACCGGCAAGCCGATGCGGCTTCTGGTGCAGGCGGTCGGCGCGCGGGTGCGGCGACAGTTCGACCGGCCCTGGGGCGCCGAGCCGCGCCGCTCGGCCCTCGTGGTGATCGCCGAACGCGCCGATGTCGACGCCGGGGCGATCCGCGCCGCGCTGAGCGAGGCCGCCGCCTGATGCATGTCGTCTTCCGCGAAAGCCACGGGCTCGAGGAGACCGAGGTGCCGACCGATCTCGGGCAATCGCCCGCGGATCTGGTGGTGCTGTCCTTCTCGGATTCCGATCTCGGCGCTTTCGCGGAGGGCTGGCATGCGGCGGCGGGGGCGTTGCCGCCCTTGCGGCTTGCCCCCTTGGCGGCGCTGCGCCACCCGGTCTCGGTCGATACCTATCTCGAGCGCACGCTGGGGGGGGCGAAGGCGGTGCTGATCCGGCTGATCGGCGGCGAGGGCTATTGGCCCTATGGCCTTGCCTCGGTGCAGGATTTGGCGCGGCGGCGGGGCATGGCGCTGGCCGTTCTTCCGGCCGATGGCCGGCCCGATCCGCGGCTGGCCGAGGCTTCGACCCTGCCCGCGGAGACGCTCGCCACCCTTGCCGCGCTGTGCGATGCGGGAGGCACCGAGGCCGCGCGCGCCGCGCTGTGCCACCTGGCCCGCGCCGCGGGCCTGCCCGCGCCCGCGCCGGATGCGCCGGCGGCGCTCCCCGACTTCGGCTTCTGGACGCCCGAGGCGGGGGTGACTCCCGCGCCTGTGGGCGAGGGGCCGTGGGTGCTTGTGCCCTGTTACCGTGCCTGGTTGGCGGCGGCCGACATGGCGCCGGTCGCGGTGCTGATCGAGGCCCTCCGCGCGGCGGGGTTTCAGGCCACGGCCTGCTTTGCGCCCTCGCTCAAGGCGCCGGGCTTTGCCGACTGGCTCGCCCCGCATCTGGCCGCGGCGCCGCCGGTCGCGGTGGTCAACCTCACCGCCTTTTCGGCGCAGGGCGCGGCGGGGCGCACGCCCTTCGACGGGCTTGATGTGCCGGTCTTCCAGGGTGCGCTGTCGACCGCCGCCCGCGCCGACTGGGCCGCGGCCGAGCGCGGCCTGTCGCCCGCCGATCTGGCGATGCATGTGGTGTTGCCCGAGGTCGATGGACGGATCTTTGCCGGCGTCGTCTCGTTCAAGGCGCCGGCCGCGCGCGATGCGGTGCTGGAACACGCCCGGCTGATCCACGCGCCCGAGCCCGACCGGATCGCCGCGCTGGTGGCGCGGGTTGCGGCCTGGCACCGGCTGGCCATGACCCCGGCCCCGGCGCGGGCGGTGACCGTGGTGCTGTCGACCTATCCGGGGCGCAGCTGGCAGATGGCCCATGCGGTGGGCCTCGATGCGCTTGCCTCGACCGGGGCGCTGCTCGATGATCTCGCGGCCGAGGGCTATGACGTCGCGCCGGGGACGGGGAGCGAGGCGCTGGCAACCGAACGGCTGAGCTGGCCGCTCGCGGAATATCAGGCGGCGCTTGTGGCCCTGCCTGCGGCCCTGCGCGACGATCTGGCCGCCGCCTGGGGCACGCCGGCGGAGGACCCCGCCTGCCACGACGGCGCCTTCCATTTCGCCGCGCTGCGCCGGGGCAAGATCCTGCTGGCCCTGCAGCCCGAGCGCGGCGAGGTTGCGGCGCGCGAGACCGACTATCACGACCTCGCCCGGGTGCCGCGGCACGGCTATGTCGCCTTCTACCTGTGGCTGCGGGCGCAGGGGCTGCACGCGCTCGTGCACATGGGGGCGCATGGCACGCTCGAATGGCTGCCGGGCAAGGCGGTGGCGCTGTCCGAGGCCTGCTGGCCCGAGGCGCTGCTGGGCCCGCTGCCGGTCATTTACCCCTTCATCGTCAACGACCCGGGCGAGGCGGCGCAGGCCAAGCGCCGGCTGGGCGCGGTCACGCTTGGCCATCTGCCGCCGCCGCTGACCGAGGCCGCGCTGCCCGAGCGGCTGGCCGGGCTCGAGGCGCTGCTCGACGAATATTCGACCGCCGACGGGCTCGACCCGGCGCGGCGCGACCGGCTGATCGGCGCGATCCGCGACGAAGCGGCGGCAAGCGGGGTCGCCGAGGACCTCGCCCTCCCCGTGGGCGCCAGCCCCGCCGAGGCGATCACCCGCATCGACCGTTTCGTCTGCGACCTGAAGGAAAGCCGCTTCGGCGACGGGCTTCATGTCTTCGGCCGGGGCGCCTGTGGCGCGGCCGAGCGCGCGGGGCTGATCGCCGCGCTTGCCGGCCGGCGGGTGGCGCCTGGCCCCTCGGGCAGTCCGGCGCGGGGGCGTTCGGATGTGCTGCCGACCGGGCGGAACCTGTTTTCCGTCGATCCGCGTGCGGTGCCGACGCCCGCCGCCCATGCGCAGGGGGTGACGCACGCCGAGGAGCTGTTGCGCCGCCACCTGCAGGACCACGGCGACTGGCCGCGGGGTCTGGTCGTCGACCTCTGGGGTTCGGCCACGATGCGCACCGCGGGCGAGGATTTCGCCATGGCGCTGCAGCTGGCCGGGCTGACGCCGGTCTGGGACGCGCAATCGGGCCGGGTGACCGGGGTCGAGGTGATCGCGGCGGCGCTTCTGGGCCGGCCGCGGATCGACGTGACCTTGCGGGTCTCGGGCCTTTTCCGCGACATCTTCCCGGCCCTTGCGCAGCTTTTCGAGACCGGCGCCGCGGCGCTTGCGGGGCGCGAGGAAGCGCCCGAGGACAACCCCTATACCGCCCGTATCCCGCGCGTCTTCGGGCCGCGGCCGGGGCAATACGGGCTCGGCATGGGCGATGTGACCGCGGCGCTGACCCCCGAGGCGCGGGCGGCGGCGGGCGAGGCCTGGCTTGCGGCCTCGGCCCATGCGATCGGCGCGGATGGCGCGGTGCGGCCCGCGCGCGCGGCGCTCGAAACCCGGCTCGCGGGCGCCGATGCCTTCGTGCATGCGCAGGACCTGCCCGAAAGCGACCTGCTGCTTGCCGTCGATTACGCCGGCCATGAGGCGGGCTTTGCCGCCGCGATGGCGCGGCTCGGGGCGCCGGCGCCGGCGCTTTACCACCTCGACACCACCGACCCGGCTCGCCCCCGCGCCCGCAGCCTGACCGAGGAGATCGCCCGCATCGTGCGTGCGCGTGCCGCGAACCCGGACTGGGCGGCGGGGATGATGCGCCACGGCTTTCGCGGCGCGGCGGAGATCGCGGCGACGGCCGATCACCTGGCCGCCTTCGCGCAGCTTGCAGACGCGGTGCCGGCGCATCTCTTCGACCTCTACTTCGAGGCGACGCTGGGCCGGCCCGAGGTGACCGATTTCATGGCGGCGGAAAACCCCGAGGCGCTTGCAGCGCTGTGCGACCTGTTCCGGCGGCTGGCCGAGGCAGGGCTGTGGCACAGCCGGCGCAATGCGATCGCCGCGGCATTGGAGGATCTGCGATGAGTTTCACGGTGCAGGGCTGGTGCCCGGGCGCGCTGCGTCCGATGGCCTCGGGCGACGGGCTGGTGGTGCGGCTGCGCCCGCCGGGTGGTCGGTTGAACACCCGTGCCGCGGCCGCTGTGGCCGAGGCGGCGCTGCGCTTCGGCAGCGGGGTCATCGACCTCTCGGGCCGGGCGAACGTGCAGCTGCGCGGGGTGACGAGGGAGAGCCACGCGCCGCTGATCGCCGCGTTGCGCGGGGCGGGGCTCATCGACGCCGACATTGCCGCCGAGACCCGGCGCAACATCCTGGTCACCCCCTTTGCCGATGCCGCGACCGACGCGCTTGCGGCCGCGCTGGCCGGGGTGCTTGCCACCGCGCCGGCGCTGCCGGGCAAGTTCGGCTTTGCCGTCGATACCGGCGCTGCGCCGGTGCTGCGGGAGACGCCGGCTGACATTCGGCTGGAGCGAGCGGCGGCGGGCGGGCTGATCCTGCGCGCCGAGGGGCTGGCCGAGGGCGCGCCGGTGACCGCAGCCGAAGCCCCCGCGGCGGCGATCGCGCTGGCGCAGTGGTTCGTGGCGGCGGGCGGCGTGACGGACGGCCGCGGCCGGATGGCGGCGCTGATCGCGCGCGGCGCGCGGCCCGAGGGCGCCCTTGCTCCGCGGCTGGCCCCGGCATCCGCCTGTGCTCCGCCCGGGCCGGGCCTGTGCCCCACGGGCGCGCTCGTGGCCTTTCCCTTCGGGCAGATGCGGGCCGAGCTTCTGGCGGAGTTGGCGGGCCTTGGTGCGCTGCGCCTGACGCCCTGGCGGATGCTGCTGATCGAGGGGCTTTCGTACCTGCCCGACTTGCCGGGCCTGATCACCGATCCGGCCGCGCCGCTCTTGCGCGTTTATGCCTGCACCGGCGCGCCGGGCTGTCCGCAGGCGCTGGCCGAGACCCGGCCTTTGGCCCGCACGCTGGCACCGCAGCTGCCGCCCGAGGCGGTGCTGCATGTCTCGGGCTGCGCCAAGGGTTGTGCCCATCCGGCGCCGGCCACGCTGACGCTGACCGCGACGCCCGCAGGCTTTGACCTGATCGCCCGTGGCCGCGCCGCGGACACCCCTTGCCGCCGCGCGCTCGGTGCGGCCGACATTCCCTCCCTGCCGGAGTTTTCCTGATGCCTTACGACTATGAAAAGGACGGCGCGAAGATCTATGCGCAATCCTTCGCGATGATCCGCGCCGAGGCCGACCTCGCCCGCTTCACCCCCGACGAGGAGCCCGTGGTGGTGCGGATGATCCACGCCGCGGGGATGGTCGGGCTCGAGCGCGCAGTGCGCTTCAGCCCCGGCATGGCGACGGCGGCGCGCGCGGCGCTCGAGGCCGGGGCACCCATTCTGTGCGACGCGCGGATGGTGAGCGAGGGCATCACCCGCGCCCGTCTTCCCGCCGCGAACGAGGTGCTCTGCGCGCTGCATGACCCCGCGGTGCCGGATCTGGCGCGCGAGATGGGCAACACCCGCTCGGCTGCGGCGCTGGAACTGTGGCGGCCGCATCTGGGCGGCGCGGTGGTGGCGATCGGCAATGCGCCGACGGCCCTCTTTCACCTGCTGAACATGCTCGAGGACCCGGCCTGCCCGCGGCCGGCGGCGATCATCGGCTGTCCGGTGGGCTTCGTCGGCGCGGCGGAATCGAAGGCGGCGCTGTTCGCCGCCGCGCCGGTGCCCTGCCTGATCGTCGAGGGGCGGCTTGGCGGTTCCGCGATCACCGTCGCCGCGGTGAATGCCCTCGCCAGCCGGAAGGAATGAGCATGGGACGCATCATCTGTGCGGGGCTCGGCCCCGGCGACCCCGACCTGATCTCGGTGCGGGCAGACCGCGCGCTGCGCAGTGCCCGCCAGATCGCCTATTTCCGCAAGAAGGGGCGGCAGGGGCAGGCGCGGCGCATCGTCGAGGGGCTGCTGCCCGCGGGCGTCGCCGAGCATCCGATGGAATATCCGGTGACGACCGAGATCCCCTTCGACAGCCCGGCCTATAACGCGCTTCTGGCGGCCTTCTACGACGGTTGGGCGGCGCGGCTGGTGACGCTGGCGCAGGCGGGCGATGTCGTCATCCCCTGCGAGGGCGACCCGTTCTTCTACGGCTCCTTCATGCACCTTTACGTGCGGCTGCGCGGCAAGGTCGAGATCGAGGTGATCCCGGGCATCACCGGCATGACCGGCTGCTGGAACGCCACGGGCGAGCCCTTCACCTGGGGCGACGACGTGCTGACCGTGCTGATGGGCACCCTGCCCGAGGACGAGCTCGCGGAGCACATGGCGCGTGCCGATGCGCTGGTCATCATGAAGACCGGGCGCAACCTGCCGCGGGTGAAGCGTGCGCTGGCGCAGGCCGGGCGGCTCGAGGCGGCCTGGCTTGTCGAACGCGGCACCATGCCGGGCGAGCGCATCGCCCGGCTGAGCGAGGTCGACGATGCCGACTGCCCCTATTTCGCGATCGTGCTGGTGCATGGTCAGGGCCGGCGGCCCGCGGCGGAGGAGGCGGCATGAGCGGCTGGATCGCGGTTGCGGGGCTCGGGCCGGGGGCCGAGGCGCTGGTGACGCCCGAGGTCAGCGCGGCGCTGGCCGAGGCGAGCGATGTCGTGGGCTACATCCCCTATGTCGCGCGGGTTGCGCCGCGGGCGGGGCTGACACTCCACCCCTCCGACAACCGGGTCGAGCTCGACCGCGCGGCCCTTGCGCTGACCCTCGCGGCCGAGGGGCGGCGGGTGGTGATCGTCTCCTCGGGCGATCCCGGGGTCTTCGCCATGGCCTCGGCGCTCTTCGAGGCGCTCGAGGCCGCGCCGGAGCATGCGGGCGCCGACATCCGCATCCTGCCGGGCATCACCGCGATGCTCGCCGCCGCCGCGCGGGCGGGGGCACCGCTTGGCCACGACTTCTGCGCGATCAACCTGAGCGACAACCTCAAGCCCTTCGCGGTGATCGAGCGCCGGTTGCGCGCCGCGATCGCCGGCGATTTCGCCATGGCCTTCTACAACCCCCGCTCGAAGGCGCGGCCCGAGGGCTTTGCCCGTGTGCTCGAGATCCTGCGCGCGGGCTGCGAGCCCGGCCGGCTCATCACTTTCGCCCGCGCCGTCAGCACGCCCGACGAGGCGCTCAACACCGTGACGCTGGCCGAGGCGCGGCCCGAGATGGCCGACATGCGCACCGTGGTGCTGGTCGGCAATTCCGGGACGCGGCGGGTCGGTCGCTGGGTCTATACGCCGCGCGGGGTGAAGCCGTGAGCGGCGAGCCACTCACTCACCCCGGCGACCTCGGCGCAGACCTCGCGCGGCGGCAGGGCGGGGCGGTCGATCAGGATGACGCCAAGGCCAAGCGCGCGCGCCGCGATCAGCTTTGCCTCGGCCCCCGCGCCTCCGGCGTTCTTCGCGACGACATGGGTGATGTCATGGGCGCGCAGCAACGCACTGTCGCCTTCGGCGCTGAACGGACCGCGGGCGATCACCGCCGCGGCATCGGTCAGCGGCAGCGGCCCCTCGGGCGGGTCGACAAGGCGCAGCAGATAGTGATTGCCGGGCTTTCCGGCGAAGGGGGCGAGCGTCTGCTTGCCGATTGCCAGAAACACCCGCGCGCCCGCCTCGGGAAGCGCCGCGACGGCGGCCGCGATGTCGGGCACGGCGGTCCAGCGGTCGCCCGGCCCCGCCCGCCACGGCGCGCGTTCGAGGGCGACGAGCGGCACGCCGGTCTCGGCGCAGGCGGCAACCGCGTTGCGGCTCATCTGCGCGGCGAAAGGGTGGGTGGCGTCGATCACCGCGCCGATGTTTTCGGCGCGCAGGAAGGTCACCAGCCCTGCCACCCCGCCAAAGCCGCCGATCCGGGTGGGCAGCGGCTGCGGCGCCGGTGCCCCGGTGCGCCCGGCATAGGAGAAGAGCGCGGGCAGGCCAGATGCGGCCAGCGCCGCGGCCATGCGGCTCGCCTCGGTGGTGCCGCCCAGAAGAAGGATGCGCGTCATGGCTGAGCCCTGGCTGCTGATCGTCGGTCTTGGCGAAGATGGCCTTGCCGGGCTGCCGGATGCAAGCCGTGCCGCGCTTGCCGCGGCCGAGGTGATCTTCGGCGGGCCGCGGCACCTCGAACTGGTCGGCGCCGGGGCGCGCGGGCGGGCCTGGCCGGTGCCCTTCGACATCGCGCCGGTGCTGGCCCTGCGCGGCCGGCGCACGGTGGTTCTGGCCTCGGGCGATCCGTTCTGGGCGGGGGCGGGGGCGGTGCTGGCGGCGGCGTTCGGCCCCGGCGAGTGGCGGGCGATCCCGGTGGCGGGGGTGTGCTCGCTGGCGGCGGCCCGGATGGGCTGGCGGCTGGAGGACACGACCTGCCTTGCGTTGCACGCCGCCCCTTTCGCGCGGCTGCGCCCGGTGCTGTGCCGCGGCGCGCGGGTCATCGCCACGCTGCGCGACGGCGCGGCGGTGGCCGACCTTGCGCACTGGCTGGCCGATGGCGGCTTCGGCGCGGTCGAGATCACCGTGCTCGAACGACTGGGCGGCCCGGCCGAGCGGCTGCGCCGCACCCGCGCCGATGCTTTCGATCTGGACGCGATCGCGGCCCCCGTTGCTGTCGCGCTCGACGGTGCCGCCCTGCCCGCGGGGGCTGGCCTGCCGCGCAGCCCCGGCCTGCCCGAGGCGGCCTTTGCCCATGACGGGCAGATCACCAAGTCGCCGGTGCGGGCGCTGACCCTTGCAGCCCTTGCCCCCCGACCCGGTGCGCTCTTGTGGGACATCGGCGGCGGTTCGGGCTCGGTCTCGGTCGAGTGGTGCCTGGCCGGTGGCCGCGCCTGCACGGTCGAGCCGCGCGCCGACCGGCTCGACAACATCCGCGCGAATATCGCGGAGTTCGGCCTTGGCGGACGGATGCAGGCGGTGGCAGGCCAGGCGCCCGCGGCGCTTGCCGGTCTGCCTGCACCCGATGCCGTCTTCGTCGGTGGTGGCGGCTCCGAGGCGCTGTTCGCGGCGCTGTGGGGGGCGCTTGCCCCCGGCACCCGGATCGTCGCCAATGCCGTCACGCTTGAAACCGAGGCGCTGCTGATCGCGCTTCATGCCCGCCACGGCGGCACGCTGCTGCGGATCGAGATCGCGCAGGTGGCGCCGCTTGGCCGGGGGCGCGGCTGGCAGCCGGCGCGGCCGGTGGTGCAGTGGAGCGTGACCCGATGAGAGTCGCGGGCGTGGGGTTCCGCGCGGCCGCGACGGCGGCCGAGATCGTGGCGGCGCTGGCCCCCCTGGGCCGGCTCGATGCGCTGGCGACGCTGCCGGAGAAGGCCGCGGCGCTGCGCGCGGCGGTGGCGCCGCTTGGCCTGCCGGTGCGCGCGGTCGCGGTCGCGGGCGTGCCCACCCCCACCCGCGCGCCGCGCATTCTGGCGGCCCATGGCACCGGATCGGTGGCCGAGGCGGCGGCGCTGGTCGCCGCGGGCCCCGGCGCCCGCCTTGCGGTGCCGCGCCGCATCTGTCCGGGCGGCGTGACCGTCGCCCTTGCCCTGTCCGAAGGAGAGACCGAATGACCGTCCATTTCATCGGCGCGGGCCCCGGGGCCGCCGATCTGATCACCCTGCGCGGCCGCGACCTGATCGCCGCCGCGCCGGTCTGCCTGTATGCCGGCAGCCTGGTGCCCGAGGCGCTGCTCGCCCATTGCCCGCCCGGCGCGCGGATGGTGAACACCGCGCCGCTCGGCCTTGACGCGATCATCGACGAGATCGCCGCGGCCCATGCCGCCGGGCAGGACGTGGCGCGGCTGCATTCGGGCGATCTGTCGGTCTGGTCGGCGATGGGCGAGCAGCTGCGCCGGCTGCGCGCGCTCGGCATTCCCTATGACGTCACCCCGGGCGTGCCGGCCTTCGCCGCCGCCGCCGCGACGCTGGGGGCCGAGCTGACCCTGCCCGGCGTCGCGCAATCGGTGGTGCTGACCCGCACCTCGGGGCGCGCCTCGGCAATGCCCGAGGGCGAGACGCTGGCGAATTTTGCCGCGACCGGGGCAGTGCTGGCGATTCACCTGTCGGTGCATGTGCTGCCGCGCGTGATTGCCGAGCTGACGCCGCATTATGGCGCCGACTGTCCGGTGGCGGTGGTCTGGCGCGCGAGCTGGCCCGACGAGAGGGTGCTGCGCGCCACGCTCGGCACGCTCGACCCGGCGGTGGGCGAGGGTGAGCGCACCGCGCTGATCCTCGTCGGCCGTTCGCTCGGCGCCGAGGACTTCGGCGAAAGCCGTCTTTACGCCGGCGATTACGACCGCCGATTCCGTCCGCGCGGCGCGGCGCCGCGGTTCCCGGACACGGGCGCATGACGGGGCGGATGACGGCGGGGCTGCTGATCGCCGCGCCCGCTTCGGGCACCGGCAAGACCACGCTGACGCTTGGCCTCATTGCCGCGCTGCGGGCGCGCGGCGTCGCGGTGCGGCCGTTCAAGTGCGGGCCCGATTACATCGACCCGGCCTTTCACGCCGCCGCCGCCGGGCGCGCCTCGGTCAATCTCGACAGCTGGGCGATGACGGCGGGGCAGATCGCCGCGCTGACCGCGCCCGATGACGCGGGGCTGGTGATCGCCGAAGGCTCGATGGGCCTGTTCGACGGGGTCGCGGTGCCCGGAGAGGCGGGGATCGGCGCCTCGGCCGATATCGCGGCGCTGACCGGCTGGCCGGTGGTGCTGGTGCTCGATGCCTCGGGCGCGGCGCAATCGGTCGCGGCGATGGCGCTTGGCTTTGCGCGCTACCGCTCCGATGTGCGGCTTGCCGGCGTGGTGCTGAACAACGTCGCCTCGGCGCGGCACGAGGCGCTGATCCGGCGCGGGCTTGAGGCGGTGGCGATCGAGGTGCTGGGGGTCTTGCCGCGCGCCGCGGGCATCCGCCTGCCCGAGCGGCATCTGGGCCTCGTGCAGGCCGAGGAGACCTCGGAACTCGATGCGCTGCTGGCCGAGGCGGGCACGGTGATCGCGCGCTGCTGCGATCTTGGCCGGATGCAGGCGGTGGCCACGTCCGTGCCGATGGATGCCGCGCCCGCGCCGCACCTTGCTCCGCCGGGCGGGCGCATCGCGCTGGCCCGCGACGCGGCCTTTTCCTTCGTCTATCCGCATCTGCTGGCCGAGTGGCGCGCGGCGGGGGCGACGATCGTGCCGTTTTCGCCGCTCGCCGACGAGGCCCCCGATCCGGGCGCCGATGCCTGCTGGCTGCCCGGCGGTTATCCCGAGCTGCACGCGCCGCGGCTCGCGGCCGCCCAGACCTTCCGCGCCGGGCTGCGCGCCTTTGCCGAAACCCGCCCGGTGCATGGCGAATGCGGCGGCTACATGGTGCTTGGCGCGGGGCTCGTCGCGGCCGACGGGGTGCGCTATCCTATGACCGGGCTCCTCGGGCTCGAAACCTCTTTCGCGACACGCCGGATGCATCTCGGATATCGACTCGCCACGCTTGCGGCGCCCACGCCCGTCGCCCCGCCCGGCACCCGCCTGCGCGGGCACGAGTTCCATTATGCCACGATCCTCGCGCAGCCCGACGCACCGCTTGCCGCCGTCACCGACGCCACCGGCGTGCCGGTGGCCGAGACCGGCTCGCTGCGCCTCACCCCGGGCGGCGGGCGCGTCACCGGCACCTTCTTCCACCTGATCGCAAAGGCCAGCGCATGACCGGCTTCGTCTCCTTCGTTTCCTCCGGCCCGGGCGATCCCGAGCTGATCACCCTCAAGGCGGTCGACCGGCTCAAGCGCGCCGATGTCGTGCTGTTCGATGATCTCGCCTCGGGGCCGGTGCTGGATCATGCGGGCGCGGGGGCGGAGCGGATCGCGGTCGGCAAGCGCGCCGGCCGCCCCTCGGCGAAGCAGGAACACGTCAACGCGCTGCTGATCGAGCACGCGCAGGCCGGCAAGCGGGTGGTGCGGCTGAAGTCGGGCGATTCGGGCATCTTCGGGCGGCTTGAGGAAGAGATCGGCGCGCTGCTGGCCGCCGGCATCCGCTACGAGATCATCCCGGGCGTGCCCTCGGCCTGTGCCGCGGCGGCGCATGCGGGCATTCCGCTCACCCGCCGGCTGACCGCGCGGCGGCTGCAATTCGTCACCGGCGCCGACATCACCGGCGGCCTGCCCGAGACGCTGAACTGGGCGGCGCTCGCCGATCCCGGGGTGACCACCGTGGTCTTCATGGGCAAGCGCACCTTCCCGGACCTCGCCCGCGGGCTGATCGCGCACGGGCTGCCGGCCGATACCCCCGCGATGCTGGCCGAGGCGGTGGGGCAGGCGGGGCAAAGCTTCCTGCGCTCGACTGTGGCGGAGCTGGCCGAGGTGCTGGCGGGCGCGCGCACCGACCATCCGGCGCTGATCTTCTATGGCCCGCTCGCCCCCTTCGGTCTGCCGCCCGGAGAGACCGGCGGCGCTTGACCTCGGCCCGCCGTTGGCGTTTATCTGAACCTCTGCATGGTGCCCATCACGCGCAAAGCGCCGGGCTTCATCGGGAACGGGGAAGGGCGGACCCAGTTGCGGCGCCCGAAGCCCCGGCCGCCCCCGCGACTGTATGCGGCGAGCGCCCTTCACATTGCCACTGGGGATCCCCCGGGAAGGCGAAGAGGTGCTGCGACCCGCGAGCCAGGAGACCGGCCAGCAGGCAACCTCAACCGCCGTCGGGTGTGACGGCAAGGAGACCGACATGCATATCGAACCCGGTATCGTCACCGGCGCCAAGCTGCTGCTGAGCTATGCCACCGCTGCCACTGCTGGCGTCTACACGCTGAAGACCGCCTTTGACGCGATCCGTGCGCAGGGCGCCGTTTCACTGATCGCCCGCTCGGCGATCGCCAGCGCCCTCGTCTTCACCTTCTTCGAGGTGTTGCCGCACCTGCCCGTGGGCGTGTCCGAGGTGCACCTGATCCTCGGCTCGACGCTGTTCCTGATCCTCGGCGCGGCGCCGGCGGCGATCGGGCTGGCACTTGGCCTGCTGATCCAGGGGCTGTTCTTCGCGCCCTTCGACCTGCCGCAATACGGGATGAACATGACCACGCTGCTGGTGCCGCTCTTCGGCCTGCAGATGCTGGCAAAGCGGCTGATCGCGCCCGGCACGCCCTATGTCGAGCTGCGCTATACCCAGGCCCTCGCGCTCTCGACCGCCTATCAGGGCGGCATCGTCGCCTGGGTCGGCTTCTGGGCCTTCTACGGCCAGGGCTTCGGTGCGGTGTCTGAGGTTGCGACTTTCGGCGTGGCCTACATGACGGTGATCCTCGTCGAACCGCTCGTCGATCTCGGCGTGTTGGCGGTTGCGAAGCGCATCCACGCGCTGCGCGGCTCGTCGCTCGTCACCCCGCGGCTTTACGCCTGAGGAGCTGCGGGCGGCGGGGCACCCTGCCGCCCGCGGACAGCACGCATGATCGAACTGACCCTCATCGGCATCGGCACCGGCAACCCCGGGCATCTGACGCTGCAGGCGATCGACGCGATGAACGCGGCCGATCTGGTGCTGATCCCGCTCAAGGGCGCCGAGAAGTCGGACCTGGCCGGGCTGCGCCGCACGCTGTGCGAAACCCATCTGCGCACACCCGGCCCGCGCGTCGTCGACTTTGCCTTGCCGGTGCGCGAGGCGGAAAATCCCTCCTACCGGCAAGGCGTGGACGACTGGCACGACGCCATCGCCGCCGCCTGGGAGCGCGAGATCCGCGCGCAGATCGGCACCGGGGGGCGGGTGGCGCTCCTGGTCTGGGGCGACCCGTCGCTTTACGATTCGACGCTGCGCATCGCGGCGCGGCTGGCCCGGGTGATGCCGGTGACGACCCGTGTCATTCCCGGGATCACCGCGGTGCAGGCGCTCTGCGCCGCCCATGCGATCCCGCTCAACGAGATCGGCGCGCCGGTCATGATCACCACCGGGCGGCGGCTGCGCGACGACGGCTGGCCCGAGGGCGCCGAGACCGTGGTGGTGATGCTCGACGGCGGCTGCGCCTTCACCACGCTTGCGCCCGAGGGGGTGACGATCTGGTGGGGGGCCTTCGTCGGCATGGCCGAAGAGGTGCTGCACGCGGGCCCGCTGGCCGAGGTGGGGCCCGAGATCCTTGCCACCCGCGCCGCCGCGCGCGCCGCGCATGGCTGGATCATGGACATCTACCTGCTGCGGCGCAGTTAACCCGCAAGCTCAAGGAACGCCGCCATCGCCCGGGTGCGGTGGCGTTCGGGGTGGCTGAGCGCGGTGAAGGGCCGTTCGGCGCCGGGCAGGGGGGCAAGCGTGACCGCGCCCGAGGCCACGGCATGTTCCGCGACCCGCTCGGAGAGCGCCGAGATCCCGCCGCCCGCCGCCACCGCGGCCAGCACCGCCTCGTTCGAGGGGAGTTCCAGCACCACGTCAAGCGCCGCCGTGTCGATGCCCAGCCGATCGAGCGCGGCAAGGGCGACCGAGCGGGTGCCCGAGCCCTCCTCGCGCAGGATCCAGCGGGCCTGCGCCAGTGCCGCGCCTGTGGGCAGTGGCTGCCCCGCAGGCCCCACCAGAACCAGCCGGTCGCGCGCCACCGCGCGGGCGCGCAGCGCGCCCTCGCTCACCGCGCCCTCGACAAAGCCGAGATCGGCCGCCCCGGCCCGCACCGCCCCCGCGACCTGCGCGGTGTTGCCGACATCGAGCCGCAGCCGCACCTGCGGATGCGTCACGCGGAACCGCACCAGCAGCGCCGGCAGCCAGTAGCTGGCGACGGTCTGGCTGGCCCAGATCCGCAGCACGCCCTGCGGCCGCGCGCCGAGATCATCGAGCACCGCCCGCGCCGTCTCGAGCCGGTCAAGCGCCGCCCGCGCCTCGGGCACGAAGGCCGCGCCCTCGGCGGTCAGCACGATGCGCCGGCCGATCCGGTCGAAAAGCTGCACGTCATGGGCGCGCTCGAGCGTCGCCAGCGCTGCCGAGACCGCCGATTGCGTCAGGCCAAGCGCCTCGGCCGCGCGGGTGACATGGGCGCGGTCGGCGACGGCCAGGAAGATGCGGAGCTGTTCGGGCGTCATGTGAAATTCATAAATGAAAACGAACGATCCTACCAGAATTATGAATTGGAATTGTTGAATGCGTCAGGCGAAGAGGGGGCATCCAGCGAAAGTTCCTGCCATGACCTCTGTCGTCCTTCCCCGCCCGGCGCTGCCCCTGCGCCTTGTCGCCCCCGGCCTTGCGCTCTGCCTTGCCCTTGCGCTGCTCGCGATGGGGGGGCAGGCGGTGCTGGGCATCGCGGCGCTCAGCCCGCTTGTCCTTGCGCTGATCCTTGGTGTCGTCTGGCGCAACACCGTGGGCACCATCGCCGTGCTGCAACCGGGCATCGCCTTCTCGCTCAAGCGCGTGCTGCGCGCGGGCGTGGTGCTGCTGGGGTTCCAGCTGACGCTGACGCAGGCGGCCTCGGTCGGGGTTTCCGGCTTGGCGGTGATCGCGGTGACGCTGGTCGCGACCTTCACCGTGACGAAGCTGCTCGGCCGGCTTCTGGGCGTGCCCGCGCCGCTGGCCGAGCTGATCGCGGCCGGCAGCTCGATCTGCGGCGCCTCGGCGGTGATCGCGGTCAACACGGTGACGAATGCAGATGACGAGGATGTCGCCTATGCCATCGCCTGTGTCACCGTCTTCGGCACGCTCGCCATGCTGGGCGCGCCGATGCTGGCCGCGGCGATCGACCTTGGCCCGCGCGCCTATGGGCTGTGGACCGGCGCCTCGATCCACGAGGTGGCGCAGGTGGTGGGGGCGGCCTTTGCCCGCGGCGAGGAGGCAGGGCATTTCGGCACCATCGCCAAGCTCAGCCGGGTGATGCTGCTTGCGCCCCTGATCCTGACGCTGGGCGCGCTGCGGCGCGAGCGGGCCGAGGGCGCGGCGCGGCCGCCGCTGCCGTGGTTCGTCTTCGGCTTCATCGCGGTGGTGCTGCTGAACACCGTGCTGCCGCCCGCGCCCGCGCTGCATGCGGCCATTGCCAGGGGCACCGCCTTCCTGCTCACCGTGGCGCTGGCGGCGATGGGGCTCGAGACCGACATCCGCCGGCTGAAGGCGCGTGGGCTGCGGCCGCTGGCGCTTGGCGCGATGGCGGCGGTCTTCATCTCGGGCCTCGCCTTCGCGCTGGTGCAGCTGGTGGCGTGACCTTACTCCGCTGCGGTGATCGTCAGCCGCACCGGGGCCAGCCCGGCGATCGTGCCCTCAAGCACATCGCCCGGCCCGACCGCCCCCACGCCGGACGGCGTGCCGGTCATCACCAGATCGCCCGGCCCGAGGTGGTAGAGCGTCGACAGATGCGCGAGCAGCGCCGGCACCGACCAGATCATCTCGCCCAGACCCGAGCCCTGCCGCGGCGTGCCGTTCACGGTGAGCGCGATCGGCTGATCCGCCACGGCACCGAAGGTGGCGGCGGGGGTGATCTCGGCGATGATGGCCGAGCCCTCGAAATCCTTGCCGGTGTCCCAGGGGTGGCGCTTTGCCTTCGCCGCCGCCTGCAGATCGCGCCGCGTCATGTCGAGCCCGACGGCATATCCGAAGACCGCCGCCGCCGCCTCGGCCTCGCTCGCGCGGAAGAGCGGCGCGTCAAGCGCCACGGTCAGCTCGACCTCGTGATGCAGGTCCTCGGTTCCCGGCGGATAGGGGAGCGCGCTGCCCGAGGCCGCCAGCGCGAAGGCCGACTTGGTGAAATAGACGGGCGACTCGCGGTCGACCTCGGCGCCCATTTCCTTCGCGTGTTCGGCATAGTTGCGACCGACGCAAAAGATGCGCCGCACCGGGTAGCGGGCCGACTGACCCGCCACCGGCAGGGTCGGCAGGGCCGGGGCCTCGAACAGAAGATCGGTCATGTCTGTCTCCTTCATGCCTGTGCCGCCAGCGACACGAGCCGCAGGCAGACCCGCACCGCCGCCGCCATGTCCTGCACCGAGATCCATTCGAGCGGCCCGTGGATCTCCTGCATGCCGGTGAAGAGATTGGGGCAGGGCACGCCCATCTCGGTCAGCCGCGAACCGTCGGTGCCGCCGCGGATGGCGCGGGCGACGGGCTCGATCCCCTCGGCGCGGCAGGCGGCATGGGCGAGCGTCACCGGCGTCATGTCCTTTTCCAGCCAATAACGCATGTTGCGATACTGCGGCCGGATCTCGCAGGTGACCTTGGCGCGCGGCTCGGTCGCGGCGATGGCGGCGCAGGCGGTGCGCAGCAGCTCGCCGCGCGCGGCGAGGCCCGCCAGTTCGAAATCGCGCAGGATGATGCTCAGCTCGACCTCGGCCGCGGTGCCGGTGAGCGCGTAGACATGCCAGAAGCCATCGCGCCCGGCCGTCACCTCGGGGGTCTGGGTCGCCTGCGGCAACAGCTCGATCAGCTTCGCCGCCAGATGCAGCGCGTTCACCATCTTGCCCTGCGCCGTGCCGGTGTGGGTCGAGACGCCGGTGATCTTCACCTTGGCGCCATCGGCCGAGAAGGTCTCGTGCTCGACCTCGCCAAGCGCGCCGCCGTCGAGCGTATAGGCGAAATCGACGCCCAGATCGGCGGGCAGGCGCGGGTCGACGCCGCGGCCGATCTCCTCGTCCGGGGTGAAGGCGAGGCGCAGCTTCGGATGCGCGATCTCGGGATGGGCGAGCAGATGCGCGGCGAGCGTCATCACCACGCTCACCCCCGCCTTGTCGTCGGCACCGAGCAGCGTGAGGCCCGAGGCGGTGATGATGTCATCGCCGATCTTCGTGGCCAGATAGGGCGCGATCTCGGGGCTCAGCACCAGATCGGGGGCGTCGGGGAAGCGGATCGGCCCGCCGGCATAGCCGCGGATCACCCGCGGCTTCACCCCGGTCGCGTTGTAGGCCGGCGCGGTGTCCATATGAGCGAGCAGCCCGATCGCCGGCCCTTCGGCCGTTGCCGGCACCGTCGCCAGCACCGCGCCGTAGTCCGTCACCGTCACCTCGGCCGCACCGATGGCGGTCAGCTCATCTGCCAGCATCCGGGCGAGATCGAGCTGGATCGCCGTGCTCGGCTGCGTCGCCGAATTTTCGTCGCTTTGCGTGTCGACCGAGGCATAGCGGACCAGCCGCTCTTCCACATCGCGCTCGAACTGGGTCATCGCGGATCTCCTTTTCGGCCCGGATCAGGACCCGGCGGCACGCCGCTGTCAAGCCAAACCCGCCCTTGGCGGCGGCCGGGGGCGGGGCTAGAAAGGCGCTCCAAACCCCGGAGGAGAGCATGGACACAGCCGCCCGCATCGCCCGCACCATCGCAGCCGAAATCGACGCCCGCCCCGAGCAGGTGCGCGCCGCGACGGAGCTTCTGGACGGTGGCGCGACGGTGCCCTTCGTCGCGCGCTACCGCAAGGAAGTGACCGGCGGGCTCGACGACACGCAGCTGCGCAAGCTGGCCGACCGGCTGATCTATCTGCGCGAGATGGAGGCCCGTCGCGCCGCCATCGTCTCGAGCATCACCGAGCAGGGCAAGATGACCGACGATCTGGCCCGCACGCTGGCCGGCGCCGGCACCAAGGCCGAGCTCGAGGACATCTATCTGCCCTACAAGCCGAAGCGCCGCACCAAGGCGATGATCGCGCGGGAAAACGGGCTCGCCCCCCTGGCGGAAGGGATCTTGGCCGATCGTCGTGCCGATCCCGAGGCGCTGGCGCAGGGCTTCGTGACCGAGGCGGTGCCGACGGTGAAGGACGCGCTGACCGGCGCGCGCGAGATCGTCGCCGAGGGTTTGGTCGAGAACGCGACCCTTCTGGGCGAGTTGCGCGCCTTCCTGTCGCGCGAGGCGAAGGTGACGGCGAAGGTCGTCGCCGGGCAGGAGGAGAAGGGCGCGAAATTCTCGGATTACTTCGACCATGCCGAGGATTGGGCGACGATCCCGAGCCACCGCGCGCTCGCGCTGCTGCGGGCCTCGAACGAGGGGGTGGTGACGCTCGACATCGGGCCCGACGAGGCGGGGGCGGAACGTGCCGTCGCGATGGTCGGCGCGGTGCTCGATGCGCGCACGCAGGCGCCGGGCGATGTCTGGCTGCGCACGGTGGCGGGCTGGACCTGGCGGGTGAAGCTGTCGCTGTCGATGATGCTCGATCTGACCGCCGAGATGCGCGGCCGGGCGCAGGAAGAGGCGATCGCCGTCTTCTCGCGCAACCTGAAGGATCTGCTGCTGGCCGCGCCCGCCGGTTCGAAGGCGACACTCGGTCTTGACCCGGGCATCCGCACCGGGGTCAAGGCGGCGGTCGTCGATGCCACCGGCAAGCTTGTCGCCACCGACACGCTCTATCCGTTCCAGCCGAAGAACGATGTGCGCGGCGCCCAGGCGGCAATCCTGCGGCTGATCACCGCGCATGGGGTCGAGCTGATCGCGATCGGCAATGGCACCGCCAGCCGCGAGACCGAGCGGCTGGTCGCCGACACGCTGAAGCTGCTACCTGCCAGCGTGAAGGCGCCGGTGAAGGTAGTGGTGTCCGAGGCCGGCGCCTCGGTCTATTCCGCCTCGGAACTCGCCGCGCGGGAATTCCCCGGGCTCGACGTCAGCCTGCGCGGCGCGGTCTCGATCGCGCGGCGGCTGCAGGACCCGCTCGCCGAGCTGGTGAAGATCGAGCCGAAGTCGATCGGCGTCGGGCAATATCAGCACGACGTCGATCAGTCGAAGCTGGGCCGTGCGCTGGAAGGTGTGGTCGAGGATGCGGTGAACGCCGTGGGCGTCGATCTCAACACCGCCTCGGCGCCGCTGCTGGCCCATGTCTCGGGCCTCGGGCCGGGGCTGGCCGAGGCGATTGTGGCGCATCGCGACGTGAACGGCGCCTTCCGCTCGCGCAAGGAACTGCTGAAGGTCAGCCGCCTCGGGCCGCGCGCCTTTGAGCAATGCGCGGGCTTCCTGCGCATCCGCGAGGGCGATGAGCCGCTTGATGCCTCGGCGGTGCACCCCGAGGCCTATGACGTGGCGCGCCGGATCGTGAAGGCCTGCGGCCGCGACATCCGCGCCCTGATGGGCGACAGCGCCGCGCTGAAGCGGCTGAACGCGGCCGATTTCGTCGATGCGAGCTTCGGCCTGCCCACGGTGCGCGACATCCTGAGCGAGCTGGAGAAACCCGGCCGCGACCCGCGGCCGAGCTTCGTCACCGCGACCTTCGCGGACGGTGTCGAGGACATCAAGGACCTGAAGTCGGGGATGCAGCTCGAGGGCACGGTGACCAACGTCGCGGCCTTCGGCGCCTTCGTCGACATCGGCGTGCATCAGGACGGGCTGGTCCATATCAGCCAGCTCGCCGACCGTTTCGTGAAGGACCCGCATGAAGTGGTGAAGGCGGGCGACGTGGTGCGGGTGCGGGTGACCGAGGTCGACGTGGCGCGCAAGCGCATCGGGCTGACCATGCGCAAGGACGGCGGCGCCTCGGCGAGCGAGGAACGCGCCGCGCGCGGGCCGCAGGGCGCGCCGAAGGGGCGGGGCCCGAAAGGGCCGATGAGCGCCGGGCCGAAGGGCAACGCGGGTGCCGCGACCGGCGCTTTCGGAGCGGCGCTTCTGGACGCGATGAAGCGGCGCTGAACGGCAGGGCTTGGCAAGCGGCCCTGTCCCGGCGCAGAAGGGGGCAGGGCCGGCGCGCGGCCACGGAGGCAAGCATGAGCGACACGATCTTCATCCTGAACGGGCCGAACCTGAACCTGCTCGGCCAGCGCGAGCCGCAGATCTATGGCCACGAGACGCTCGCCGATGTCGAGGCGCTGTGCGCCGCCGAGGCCGGTCCGCGCGGGCTCAAGGTGGTGCTGCGCCAGACCAACCACGAGGGCGAGATGATCGACTGGGTGCACGAGGCGCGCCACGCCGCGGCGGGCATCGTCATCAACCCGGCCGCCTGGACCCATACCTCGGTCGCGCTGCTTGACGCGCTGAACGCCTATGAGGGGCCGGTGATCGAGGTGCATATCTCGAACGTGCACAAGCGCGAGGCCTTCCGCCATCACTCCTATGTCTCGCTGCGCGCCGAGGGGGTGATCGCGGGCCTCGGCATCGAGGGCTATGCACTCGCCACGCGCCGGATCTGCACGCTGCTCGGCCGGGGCTGAGCCCGCCCGCCGCGAAAGCCTCCGGATCTCCGTCAGCGGGTCAAGATTCGGCCGCAATCACGGCCGAGTCTGACTTCCGCAACACCCGGGATGGCTGGAGGACGACGATGCGCAGCCTGTTGAAACTCTTCGGTCTCTGCCGCGAGGAAGAGGGGGACGCGATCCTCGAGGCGCGGCTATCCGCGCTTGGCCGGCAGAGCCACCGCAAGCTCATCCATCACGCCCCGGTCTCGCCCTTCCGCCCGGGCCGCCTTTCGGCCTGAGCTCAGAAGTCGACTTCGACCCCGGGCAGCCGCAGCTCTTTCATCAGCTCGCGCAGCTCCTGCCGCGCCGCCACGTTCGAGATGTTCAGGTTCTCGACGCCGAGGTCGCGCAGATCCAGCAGCGTGAGCCCGCGCGGGAACAGCTCGCGGAAGATCACGCGCTCGGAAAAGCCCGGTGCCACGCGGAAGCCGATGCGCTTCGACAGCTGTTCGAGCGCCGCACCGACCTTGCGCTTGTTGTGCATCTGCTGTGCGCCGACGCGGTTACGCAGCACGATCCAGTCGATCGGCTTCAGCCCGGCGCGCGCGCGCAGCTGCCGCGCCGACCAGACCATTTCCGAATAGATCGAGGGGCCCAGGACCTTCGAGGTCTCGGGGTCGATCCGCGCCAGCAGGTCGAAGTCGATGAAGCTGTCGTTCAGCGGCGTGATCAGCGTGTCGGCCAGCGAATGCGCCACCTGGCTCAGCCGCGTGTGCGATCCGGGGCAGTCGATCAGGATGAAATCGCACTCGGGTTCCAGCTCGGCCACTGCGGCCGCGAGGCGGTGGTCATAGGGGTTCTCGCCCGGCGCAAGACTTTCGGACTCGGCCTCGGGCAGATCGCGATATTCAGGGGTGGGCAGGTCGAGCCCCTCGCGGGCCAGGAAGGCGCGGCGGTTCTCGACATAGCGGCCGAAGCTGCGCTGGCGGATGTCGAGGTCGAGCGCCCCGACCCGATGCCCCATCCGGCACAGCGCCGTGGCGACATGCATGCAGGTGGTCGACTTGCCGGAACCGCCCTTCTCGTTTCCGGTCACAATGATATGCGCCACGTTCTTCCCCCGGGTTCTGACGCGCCTGGCAGGGCGCTTATGGTCAGAATCGGGCTAACCAAGGTTCCGCTCTGGCGCAAGGGGATGTTGGCGAATGTGCCGGGCCGTGGCGCCGCTGCCCGCGCCGGGGCCATGAAAAAGGGCGCCGCAAGGGCGCCCTTTCCGGTTCCGCAAGCGGCGGGGCTCAGAAGCCCAGACCGGCGTACTTGTTCTTGAACTTCGACACGCGGCCGCCGGTGTCCATCAGACGGGCGTTGCCGCCGGTCCAGGCCGGGTGCGAGGTCGGGTCGATGTCGAGCGACATGACTTCGCCTTCCTTGCCCCAGGTCGACCGGGTCTGATACTCGGTGCCGTCGGTCATCTTGACGGTGATGAAGTGGTATTCGGGATGGATTTCGGCTTTCATCGGTCCGCTCCTCAGGCCTTGGCTTTGTAGGTGGTGTCTTCGGCGATACGGGCCGATTTGCCGCGACGCGAACGCAGGTAGTACAGCTTCGCACGACGCACACGGCCGCGACGGACGACCTCGATCGAGTCGATGTTGGTCGAGTAGAGCGGGAACACGCGCTCGACGCCTTCGCCGAAGGAGATCTTGCGCACGGTGAACGAGGCCGCGAGGGTCGAGCCGCCCTTGCGCGAGATGCAGACGCCTTCGTACATCTGCACGCGGGTGCGGGTGCCTTCGGTCACCTTGAAGCCGACGCGAACGGTGTCGCCAGCCTTGAAATCCGGGATGGTCTTGCCGAGGGCGGCGATCTGTTCCGCCTCGAGTTGCGCGATCAGGTTCATCGCATGTCCTTTCGTTGCCTGCGGTAAGCCCGCAAAGATGTCGCGCCCGAGAGCTCCGGTCTTCGATCGGGTCCGGGCCTTTGGAAAGGCGCGCCCGCCGGAGGATCGTTCGTCTTTTTCAGCCTCCCCCCGGCGCCCCACGCGACCGCCGAAGCAGGCGGCCACAGGCAACGGGCAAAGGGTCCGTGGGCCGATTCCGGTCCGGACCGGCGCGTCATACGGTCAAATGCCCAACGGATCAAGGGGGAAGTGGTGGCGGGGGGCGCGTCCCGTCCGGGTTGCGCGACCACTGCCGCCTCAGATCTCGATCACCACAGATGGCGCGCTGCGTCGGGCTTCGCCCTGATAGACCGCCTCGATGTTGTTGCCATCGGGATCGAGGACGAAGGCCGCATAATATGCGGGATGGTAGGGGCGCAGCCCGGGGGCGCCGTTGTCGCGCCCGCCATGGGCGAGGGCGGTGCGGTGGAAGGCATCGACGGTGGCGCGGTCCTTCGCTTGGAAGGCCAGGTGCTGGCGCCCGGTCAGAACGCCCGAGGCGGTCGGACTGTCGAGCGCCGACACCACCAGCTCATCGGCGAAGAAACAGCCCGCGCCGGTGTCGGTCACCGCGATCCCGAGCTCGCCCAGAACCGCCCTGTAGAACTCGGCACTCGCCGCAAGGTCGCGGACCACAAGCTGGACGTGATCGAAAAGCCGGCCGCGCTGCAATCGAATGGGGCTCATACTGTCCTCCCTCGGGAAATCGGGCGCGCACGCCCCCCATTCATCTTGCCCCAAATACCTCGGCGGGGCAGAGCCCCCGCGCGACCGGTCCCGCGCGTGCCGTGTGGCATCACTTGCCGAACTTCTCCCACAGGTCGGGCCGCCGCGCCCTGGTCAGCGCCTCGCTCATCGCGCGCCGCCACTCGGCGATCTTCTTGTGATTGCCCGAGGTCAGCACCTCGGGGATCGTGCGCCCCTCCCATTCGGCAGGGCGGGTGTATTGCGGATGCTCCAGCAGCCCGTTCGAATGACTTTCCTCGACCGCGCTTTCGGCATTGCCCAGCACCCCCGGGCGCAGCCGCACGATGGCGTCGAGGATCACCTGCGCCGCCAGCTCGCCGCCGGTGAGGACGAAATCGCCGATCGAGACCTCCTCGATCGCGTAATGCTCCAGCACCCGCTCGTCGACGCCCTCGAAGCGGCCGCACAGGATGGTCATCCCCTCGGCCGCGGCGAAACGGCGCGCGTCGGCCTGGGTGAAGGGCTTGCCGCGCGGGCTCATGAAGATCACCGGCCATTTCTTGCGGTCCGCGGGCGTGCCCGCCGCCGCGGTATCAAGCGCTGCCGCCACCACATCGGCGCGCAGCACCATGCCCGCGCCACCGCCGGCGGGCGTGTCGTCGACATTGCGGTGCTTGCCGATGCCGAAGGGGCGCAGATCGATGGTTTCGAGCGACCACAGCCGCTCGGTCATCGCCTTGCCGGTCAGGCTGAGGCCCAGAACGCCCGGGAAGGCCTCGGGGAAGAGGGTGACGACCTTCGCACGCCAGCCGGCGGCGGGTTCGGCCTGTTCTTCCATCAGGTCGCGCGGGCGCAGCTTGCCACCGGCAAGCGAGGTGACGACATGACGCCGGCCGATCGCGCGGGTGGGGACGTCCGCCGGCACCTCGGCCTCGGCCAGATAGCTCGTCGAGTATTTCTCGGCGCCCTTGCCGACGCGGCGGGGGGCGGGCGGGGTGTCGGGGGCGTCGGTCTCGTCGCTCATGGCGTTTCCTTCGATGCCGGCTTCGGGGCCGGGGCGAGCACCGCGGCCTTGCGTTTGCGCGCCTCTGCCGGCGGGAAGCGGCGGTTGATCTGGGCGAGGCGGTTCGCCAGTTTCGTCGGATCGGCGCGGCGGGGGCGGCCGTTGCGCCGATCCTGCGCCCGGAACCCGCTGCGGGCGGGCTCGGGCAGGCCCATCAGGTCGAGCAGGGGCGTGATCGGGCCCTGTGCCATCAGCGTCGAGACCTCGATCGGCACGGCCCGAACCGGGGCCGAGGTCGCCTCGGCAATCGCGGCGGCGATCGTGTCGAGCGCCGCCGCCCCGGCCATCCGGGCGCAGAACTCCGCACACCCCTCGGTGAGCGTGCCGGTGCGCACATGCTGCCAATGCACGCTTTCCAGCCAGGGCTGCGCCGACCGGGTCGAGAGATAGAATTGCAGATCGAGGCTGGCGCCGAAGATCTTGCGCGCAGTCGTGGCAAGGGCCGCCATCAGTGCCGGCGCGGCGGAATAATCCTCGATCCCGGGGCGGCCGGGCATATGGCCGCACAGCCCCTCGCAGGAGATCACCACCCCGGGCGCTCCGAGCTGGGCCTCCAGCACATCGGCCATCGCGGCCTGAAACAGGCCGAGATCAAGCGGCGACCGCGGGCCGCAATAGGCCCGTGCGGCGGCGGGTGCATCCAGCAGATCGTCGCGCAGAAGCACCATCCAGTCGGGCGCCAGCACCGCGCGGGCCTCGGCCAGCTGGGTCTGCACGGTCGTCGTTGCGGTCTTGTGAAAGCCCGGATGGACGATCAGCCGCGTCATTCCAGTTCCTCGGGCGGGTCGGCGATGATCCGGCCGGCCTTGAGATCGACGGTGGGCACCACGGCGCGGGTGAAGGGCAGCATCAGCGTCGTCTTGCGCCCGGGCGCGAAGATCTCGAGGATGTCGCCGGCGCCGAAGTTCTGCACCGCGCGGACCTTGCCGATCTGCACCCCGCCCGCGTCGAAGACCGGCAGGCCGATCAGGTCGGTGTGGTAGAATTCGTCATCGGGCAGCGAGGGCAGGCGGTCGCGGTCGGCCCAGAGCGTCGCACCCTTCAGCGCGTCGACCTCTTCCTTGGTCGCCAGCCCCGCCAGCCGCGCGCCCAGCCCGCCCGTCACCGGGCGCGTCAGCTTGACCGTGAAGCTGCGCGTGCCGTCCTCGAGCCAGAGCGGCCCGTAGGTGGCGATGTCCTCGGGGGTCGAGCAAAAGCTCTTCAGCCGCGCCTCGCCCTTCACGCCGAAGGCTCCGGCGATGGCGCCGACACAGACGCGATCCTCTTTCGTCATCGGGGGCCTCCTTGTGCAACGGGCCGGGCATCGCTGCCCGGCCCGCCTGTCTTAGCCGAAATCGGGCCTTGGGCCAGATTATTCTTCGGCCGGAGCGGCAGCCTTGGCGGCCTTCTCCTCGGCGCGCTTCTTCGCCTTGTCGCCGGGCTCGGCCTTCTTCATGTTCTTGCGCTCGGTCTTCGCGACGACGCCGGCGGCTTCCAGGAAGCGGGCCACGCGGTCGGTCGGCTGGGCGCCCTGGGCGAGCCAGTACTGCACGCGCTCCATGTCCATCTTGACGCGGTCTTCGCTGTCCTTGGCGAGCAGCGGATTGTAGGTGCCGAGCTTCTCGAGGAAGCGGCCGTCACGCGGCATGCGCGAGTCGGTGGCGACGATCGCGTAGTGCGGGCGCTTCTTCGAGCCGCCGCGGGCGAGCCGGATCTTCATAGCCATGGGTGTCTCTCCTTCAGATGGCTGGGGGCGGGCAGATGCCCGTCATTTCTGGAATTGCTCGTGATGCCGGATCACTTCCGAGATCACGAAGGTCAGGAACTTCTTGGCGAATTCGGGGTCGAGATCGGCCTCTTTCGCCAACATTTCGAGCCGCGCGATCTGCTGCGCCTCGCGCGCGGGATCGGCGGGGGGCAGCGCGTGCTCGGCCTTCAGCCGGCCCACCGATTGCGTGTGCTTGAACCGCTCGGCCAGGGTGAAGACGAGGATCGCGTCGAGCCGGTCGATCGAGGCGCGATGCCCCTTCAGCAGTTCGGCGGCGCGGGTGATGGCATCGGTCATGCGGCCATCTCCTTCAGCTGGGCGGCCGAGGGGTGACGCCAGACGTTCATCATGCCGTGGCGCTCGTGCTGGAAGGTGCCCTCGAGCACCGCACCAAGGCGCTGTGCCACGCGCGCCGACTGTTCGTTCGCCAGCCGCGTCAGGCTGACCACGCTCGACATGCCGAGGGTGTCATAGGCATAGGCGCGGGCGGCGCGACCGGCTTCGGTCGCATAGCCGCGGCCCTCGAAGCCCTCGTAGAGATCCCAGCCGATTTCCGGGCCGAACCAGCCCTCGGGATTGAAGATGCCGACCATGCCGACGATCTCGCCGCTTGCCTTCTCGACCACGCTCCAGCGGCCATAGCCGCGCAGCGCCCAGTGCCCGATCTCCATCGCGAGCGAGCGCCAGGCCTGCTCGTGCGAGCAGGGGCCGCCGACGAAGCGCGAGCGTTCGGAATCGTAGAAGTCATACATCGCGGGCAGGTCGTCCGTGCCCGGCGCGCGCAGCACCAGACGCTCGGTCTCGATCACCGGGATGTCGAGCAGGATCGTCATTTCTTCTTGCCCATCAGCCCGGACAGGCTGCCCGGCAGGCCCATGCCGCCAAGCCCCGGCATCGACGGCAGGCCCTTCATCTGGCCAAGCGCCTTCGCCGCCTCTTCCATCTTCGCAGGGTCCATGTCGCCGGCGTCGGGAAGCCCGCCCATTTTGCCCTGCATCGCGGCCATCGCCTGCTTCAGCATGCCGCCCTTGCCCATCTTGCCGAGCTTCTTCATCGTGTCGGCCATCTGCCGGTGCATCTTCAGCAGCCGGTTCAGCTCGGCCACGTCAAGGCCGGCGCCGGCGGCGATGCGCTTCTTGCGGCTGGCCTGCAGCATCTCGGGATGGGCGCGTTCCTGCTTGGTCATGGCGCTGATCAGCGCGATCTGGCGGCGGATGGCGCGGTCGGAGAAGCCGGCTTCCTCGGCCTGCTTCGCCATCTTGCCCATGCCCGGCATCATCTGCATCACGCCCTGCATGCCGCCCATCTTCAGCATCTGCTCGAGCTGGGACTTCATGTCGTTCATGTTGAAGAGGCCCTTCTGGAACCGCTTCATCATGCGTTCGGCCTGCTCCTTCTCGAAGACCTCCTGGGCCTTCTCGACGAGCGCGACGATGTCGCCCATGCCGAGGATGCGGCCGGCGATGCGCTCGGCCTCGAAGGTCTCGAGCGCATCCATCTTCTCGCCGAGGCCGACGAAGCGAATGGGCTTGCCGGTCACGGCGCGCATCGACAGCGCCGCACCGCCGCGGCCGTCGCCGTCCATCCGGGTCAGCACGACGCCGGAGATGCCGACCTTGTCCTCGAACTCCTGCGCGACCTCGACCGCGACCTGGCCGGTGAGGCCGTCGACGACCAGAAGGGTCTCGCGCGGGGAAACCGCGTCGCGGACCTGCTGCACCTCGCCCATCAGGACTTCGTCGATGTGCAGGCGGCCCGCGGTGTCGAGCAGGTAGACGTCATAGCCACCGAGCGTCGCCTGCTGCTTGGCGCGCTTGGCGATCTGCACGGCGCTTTCGCCCTGCACGATCGGCAGGGTGTCGACGCCGATCTGGGTGCCGAGGATGGCGAGCTGCTCCATTGCCGCCGGGCGGTAGATGTCGAGCGAGGCCATCAGCACGCGCTTCTTCTCGCGCTCCTTCAGGCGGCGGGCGAGTTTTGCGGTGGTGGTGGTCTTGCCCGAGCCCTGCAGACCGACCATCAGGATCGGCGCCGGAGGGTTGTCGATCTTCAGCGCATCGGCCGGGCCCTCGCCCGACAGCATGGCGATGATCTCGTCATGGACGATCTTCACCACCTGCTGGCCGGGGGTGACCGATTTCGTCACCGCGGCGCCGGTGGCCTTGCCCTCGACGCGCTTGACGAAGTCGCGCACCACCGGCAGCGACACGTCGGCCTCGAGCAGCGCGGTGCGGACCTCGCGCAGCGCGGTGCGCACGTCGTCGGCCGAGAGCGCGCCCTGTTTCGTCAGGCGCTCGAAGACGCCGCCAAGGCGCTCGGAGAGATTCTCGAACATGGCCACCTCCATGCGGGGCACCGGCAGGCCGGCACGACAAACGACAAGCGCACCAGTGGGCGCAACGCGCTGACTGGTGGCGATCCCCGCCTCATGCGGGGACCGGAGGAATCTGCCTCCGGGGAATCTGGGGCCTTCTAGGCGAAAAGCCCCCCGGAGTCAACCGAGGGGCCTCGAGCCGGTTGGGAGAACCGGCAGGTCCACCGCGTCCCGATCCCGCGCAGAGCACGAAGCCGGGTGGGGCGCGGCGACCGAATCAGGCGGCGAGCGTTGCGATCTGCGCATCGGCGCGGGCGAGCGCCGCGGCCTCGTCGACCGCCACGCCTTCGGCGGCGACGACGGTCACATCGGTGATGCCGATGAAGCCCAGAACCTGCTTGATGTAGGGGGTGGCGAAGTCATAGCCCGACCCGGCCGGCACGCCGCCCGAGGAATAGGCCACGATCACGCGCTTGGCACCGGCCAGGCCCTCGGGGCCGGCTTCGGTGTAGCGGAAGGTCTCGCCGACGCGGCAGACCATGTCGATCCAGTGCTTGAGCGGGCCGGTGACGCCGAAGTTGTAGACGCCGCAGCCGATGACGACGGTGTCGGCGGCCTTCAGTTCGGCGATCAGCGCGTCGGAGAGGGCAAGCGCGGCCTTCTGCGCGTCGGTGCGGTTCTCGGCCGGGGTGTAGGCGGCGCCGATCCAGGTGCCGTCGATCGCCGGGATCGTGGTGCAGTCGCGCACGGTCACGTCGCCGCCGACCTTGGCAATCACTTTCTGGGCGATCTTGTGCGAGACCGACATCGGCCCCTTGATGGAGGTTTCAAGAAGCAGGGTCTTGGTCATGAGGAGGACTCCGGGTGTTTGCTGTTGCAGCAAAGAAATGCCCTTGCGCCCGTGAACTCAATTGTCATGATTGCGCAATGAGTGTTCGCGGGTGAACAGATGAATTTCGACAATTGGGACGAGATCCGCACTGCCTATCAGGTCGCGCGGGTGGGCACCGTATCCGGTGCGGCCGAGGTGCTGGGCGTGCACCATGCAACGGTGATCCGCCATGTCGATGCGCTCGAGGAGCGGCTTGGCACCAAGCTGTTCCAGCGCCACCCGCGCGGCTATACGCCGACCGAGGCGGGGCTGCAGCTGCTGGCCGTGGGCCAGGCGACCGAGGATCAGTTCTCGCAGCTTGCCGCGCGTATCGCCGGGGCGGGGGAGGAGGTCTCGGGCGAGCTCATCATCACCTCGCTGCCGACGCTGACCGGGATCGTGCTGCCGGCGCTTGCCCAGCTGATGATCGACCATCCGGGGCTGCGGCTGCGCTATCTGACCGATCAGCGGGTGTTCCGTCTGGAATATGGCGAGGCGCATGTGGCGATCCGCGCCGGCGGTCGCCCGACCGAGCCCGACAACGTGGTGCAGCCGCTCGGCGTCAACCGCGTCGCGCTCTATGCCTCCGAGGATTACCTGAAGCGTATGGGCCGGCCCGCGTCGATCGACGATCTTGCCGGGCACCGCTTCGTCGGGGCCGAGAACCGCGAGAGCCGGGCGCCGTTCTTCCGCTGGCTTGCGGCGAACCAGCCGGCGGATTCGGTGGTGTTCATGGCGAACGATCCGGAGAGTCAGGCGGCGGCGGTGCGCGATGGCATGGGGCTTGGGTTCCTGCCGGTGATCGAGGCGCGGCGCGATCCTCGGGTGATCGAGGTGATCGCGCCGATCCCGGAGTGGGAATCCTCGCTTTGGCTGGTGACCCATGTCGACCTGCACCGCACGCCCAAGGTGCAGGCGGTGCTGAAGGCGCTGAAGACCGTGGCGGCAAGCTGCGGCGCGCTGGACGCGCCGCAGGGCTGATCAGCGGGCGGCAGCGGCATACTGCGGCTTGCCGTCGGCCGTCGCGGCCGCCGCGCCCGGTGCATGGGGAGCGGCGTGGCGGGCGTGCAGCGCCTCGGCCCGGGCCTTGTCGGATTGCCTGATCCGGTCGCGGATCCCGGCAAAGGCCCACAGGATCGCCAGCCCGCCGAGGATCAGCACGCTGTCCTGCCCGAAGCCCGCCGGATGCACCTGCTTCACCGCCTGCGAGAAGATCGCAAGCACGGTGCTCGCCGCAAACACCTGCAGACCGTGCCGGCCGAGCAGCCGCACCGGCGCCATCGCCTTCGAGGCGGCAAAGCGCGGCACGCCCCAGGGCAGCGACAGCAGATAGGCGAGCGCGATGAAATGCGCGAACCGCGGCAGCGAAACATAGGTCTTGTCGAACTCGACCAGGAAGAACGGCACGCCGAGGTCGCGCAGGTGGTGCACATACTCGCCGACGCCGGCCTTGATCGTCTCCGACTTCACCCAGACCAGGCAGATCGCCACCCAGATCGCGGCGACCCAGATCAGCCAGCCCTTCAGCGGGGCGAAGCGGTGGCCGTGGCGCAGCGCCAGCCCGGTGAGGATGCCGAAGGAGAAGATCATCTGCCAGGAGAAGGGGTTGAAGAACCAGCCCCCCTCCTGCGGGAAGTTCGGCAGGTCGAAGCGGAAGAGGCCGCTGAGCGCCCAGAAGCCGATGCTGAACAGCAGCAACAGCAGCGGGTTGCGCTGCCCGAGCCGGATCAGGAAGGGCGCGCCCAGCATCAGCACCGCATACATCGGCAGGATGTTGACGTAGCCGAGCTGATGGCCCAGCGTGGCGATGCCGATCATGAAGGCGAGCGGATCGCTGCCCATCACCTGATAGCCCTGCTGCTCGAGCATCGCGGTGCCGCCGAACCACAGCGCCGCGCCCGAGACGATGGCGATTGCCCAGATCGTGGTGAACATGTGGGTGAGATAAAGCGTCCAGGACCGGCCCCAGCCCTTTCGGACGGCGGCCCAGTTCAGTCCCTGCTTCATCTTCGGCCCATAGGCCAGCGCGGCGGCGCAGCCGGACATGAAGACGAAGCCCTCGGCGGCGTCGGACAGGCCGAAGTTGCGCGAGGTGAAGTTCTCGTACACCGTGCCCGGCACGTGGTTGATGTAGATCATCAGCAGGCTGAGCCCGCGGAAGAAATCAAGACGGGGATCGCGCGCGCCCACGGGCAGCGCCGACCCCGCAGCGGGGGACAGTTTAGGCATGGGTCTTCTCCGGCGCCACGGCCGGGGCGGCCGGCGCGTCTTCGGGGATGAGCGCGGCGGTCCAGCGCTCGAGAATCTGGTCGTGCAGCACCATCACCGGGGCCGGCGCATATTCGGTGGGCACGCCCATCAGCCGCCCCTTCGATGGCAGCGAGGACCAGCGCAGCAGCGCCGGGGCGAAGATCATCGGCACGCCAACGGGCAGCAGCCACAACAGCAGCCCGGGCGCGAAGGCCCAGGTCGCGGCCAGGCCGACGGTGCCGATCGTGACGATCCAGTGCGAGGCCGCAAAGCTTTCGCCAAGCGTCAGGGTGCCGTCGCCGCGGTTGTTGGTGGGCCAGCCGCCATCACGGCCGAGCAGCACCTGAAACACCGAGCGCGTCGCATACATCAGCAGCACCGGCGCGGTGAGCGAGGAGAAGGCCAGCTCGCCCAGCGTCGACAGGAAAGCGAGCCGCGCGCCACCGAAGCCCTTCGCCCGGCCGGTGAAGGCGGCGCGGGTGGCGATCAGGATCTTCGGCAGCAGCAGCAGGCCGAAGATGCCGATCGCGAGCGAGATCGCCTTCGAGGCCTCCGACGGCGGGAAATAGGGGAAGGGCCAGTAGGGGATCGGGAAGTAGTCGGGCGGCGGGGCAAGGATCGGCGCGGCGATCGAGGCGAGGATGAAGCCCAGCCAGAACAGCGGCGCGATATAGGCCATGATGCCCTGCGCGAAGACGAAGCGCGACCAGGCGCGCAGGCCCGGCGCGCCGATGATGCGCGAATGCTGCAGGTTGCCCTGACACCAGCGCCGGTCGCGTTTCGCGTGGTCGACGATGTTCTCGGGGCCTTCCTCGAAGCTGCCGCCGAGGTCGTCGTCAAGCCGCACGATCCAGCCCGCGCGGGCCAGCATCGCGGCCTCGACATAGTCGTGGCTCATCACATGGCCGCCGAAGGGCGGCTTGCCGCGCAGCGCCGGCAGGCCGCAGCTTTCGGCGAAGGCGCGCACGCGCACGATCGCGTTGTGGCCCCAGAACGGGCCGGTCTCACCCTGCATCATCGCAAGGCCGCGCGCGAAGATCGGCGAGAAGAACGAGGCCGAGAACTGCATCGCGCGGCCGAAGCGCGAGCGGGCCCGGATCACCTTCGGCAGGGTCTGCAACAGGCCGAGACGCTCCTCGGCCTCCATCCGGCGGATCATCGACAGGATCGTCGTGCCTTCCATCAGGCTGTCGGCGTCGAGGATCACCGCATAGTCATAGGCGCCGCCGGAGCGGGTGATGAAATCCTCGATATTGCCGGCCTTCTTGCCGACGTTGTTCTCGCGCCGGCGATAGAAGAAGCGGCCCATGCCGTTTCGGTCTTCGACCAGATGCTTGAACAGCACCAGCTCGCGTCGGGCGATGGTCTCGTTTCGGGTGTCGGAGAGGATCGCGAAATGGATCTGCGCCGGGTCGCCCGTCTCGCGCAGCGAGGCTTCCATCGCGGCGACGCGCGAGAAGGTGGCGAGCGGGTCCTCGTTGTAGACCGGCATCAGGATCACGCTGCGGCCACGGATCGGCGCGGCCGGGTCATGGGCAGGCGGATGGGCGAAGGAGGTCAGCCCGATCAGCGCCTGGATCGCGCCCCAGGCAAGCCACAGCGTCGAGATCAGGATCAGCAGCGCGCGCAGGATGTCGAGCGTGTCGAGCCCGTCCGCGTCGCCGAACTGCAGGAACAGCACGAAAGCCCCCAGCCCCGCGACGAGGCTGAGGCCCACGGCCAGCGAGCGCAGGGCATAGAGCCCCGCGCGCGAGATGCTTGTGCGGTTCATTTTGTCAGAGGCCGGCGCCCGCCGACGGCGCCGCGGGGTGATGCGGGATCAGCCCTGAAAGAAGCCTCCGCAGCAGGCCCACACGCGGCTCGATGATCTGCATCGGCATTGCGAGGGGGGCGTTGGGCAGGGCACAGGGGCCCGCGACGAGCTCTGCCGGGCTGAGCGCCTCGGCGGAAACGGAGGAACGGGCCGCTTGCGGTTCGAGAAGTGCGGTCATGCCTTGATCCATTGATAGAGCCAGGTTTCGGTCAGCTTGCGGCCATAACCCGCGATATGGGCGGAAAGTTCCACGGTGGCGCCCGAGGGCGCCTTGACGTCGAGGACGAGCCGCCAGATCCCGTCCTCGGGAATGCGTTGCAGCACCTGCGTCACGATCTCCCCCTTCGAGACCGAGGCGACGATGTTCAGCTTGTCGACCGCCTCCGCCGGGAGATTTTCCAGCAGACCGCCGACAAAGTCGATGACGAACTTGCGGGTGCCATCGGTATTCGCCACGCCCGAGACGCCGCCGGCGCCGGCGCGGGTCTCCAGCACGCGCGCAAGCGCACTGCCGTCGAAGGGCTCGATGTCGCCCCAGCGCAGTCGATAGCGGTATTCGAACGCATCGCCCGCCTTCGCCGGCGCCTCAGGCACCCAGAAGGCGACGATATTGTCGTTGACCTCGAGGTCCGAGGGGATCTCGACCAGCCGCACGGCGCCCTTGCCCCAGTCGCCCAGAGGCTCGACCACGCAGGAGGGGCGGCGCTCGTAAAGTGCGGCAGCATCCTGATAATGATCGAAATTCCGGTCACGCTGATAGAGGCCGAAGCTTTTCGGCGTGGTCTCGGTGAAGTAGCTCGAGGCGAGGCGCGGCGGGTTCGCGAGCGGTCGCCACAGCAGTTCGCCGTCGGCGCGGGTGATGCCCAGCCCGTCGCTGTCATGCACGTTCGGACGATAGTCGTCGAAGTCGGAATGGTTGCGCTCGGCAAAGAGGAACATCGAGGTCAGCGGCGCGATGCCGAGCTGCTCGACATTGTTGCGCAGGAACAGCCGCGCCGTCACCTCCATCACCGTTTCCTCGCCGGGGGTGATGACGAACTGATAGGCGCCGGTGAGCGAGGCACTCTCCATCGCGGCCCAGACGGTGATCGTGCTGCTGCCCGATTCGGGGCGCTGGATCCAGAACCGGGTGAAGCGCGGGAACTCCTCGGCGATCGACATGCCGGTGTTCACCGCCAGCCCCCGCGCCGAGAGCCCATAGGCCGAGCCGCGGCCGAGCGAGCGGAAATAGGAGGCGCCCTGGAAGGCCACCAGCTCGTCGAAGACGTCGGGACGGTTCAGCGGCGTGTGCAGGCGGAAGCCGGCGACGCCGGGCAGTACCGTGTGCTCGGGCACATGGGTGCGGGCCTCGCGCTCATAGATGAAATCGTCGGTGTCGAAGCCCATCAGCCGGGCCTGGTCGCCCGAGACCTCGTAGAGCAGCACCGGTTCCTTGAACAGCCAGCCCATGTGGAAGGCGTGGAGCTGGAAGCGGGTCTCCTCGACATCGGCGAAGCGGGCGCGCTCGGGGTTGAAGCGGATCAGCCGGTAGTCGTCGTAGGTCAGCTGCGACAGGAAGCTGTCGGGCAGTTGCTGCGGCTGGTCGGGCTTCGCCGTCGCCGCGCGCATCTCCTCGGTCAGGCTGTCGAAGCTGAACGGCGCCTGCTGCGGCGCAGCGGGTTCGGCTGGAACCTCGGGGGGGGGCGCCAGGGTGGGCTCGGTCGCCGGAGCTGCGTCCTGGGCCAGCACCGGGCGTGCGAAACCGCCGCTGCAGGCCAGAACGGCCCCGGCGGACAGGGTTCCGAGCAGGCGGCGGCGGGTCACCAGGGCTGGTCTTTGAAGACGACGGGCAGGCATCTATTTTCCAAGGTATCTCAGATAGTTCTTGAGGCCACCCTAGGGCAGCCTCGTTGCCAAATCCTTAGGCATAGTGCCCATAAACTTGCAAGAGAGCATTGCGTCACACAGTCGTCAAAGTCGCGGGTGCGGCGCTGCTGCCGCAGCGGTTCAGCGCATTGTTGCTCAGACCACGCCGGAACCGGCAGGTTGTTGCGCATTCTGCATGTGCGAGAGGATTTCGCCGGGCCCTGCCGGCCCGGCACCGCCGCCCGCCCGAGGGGTGAGTCGCCCGGTCCCGGCCGGCCGCTCCTGCGGGCCTCCCCCGGTCTTTGCGCCTGGGCGCGATTGCACTTGTTTCCTGCGCCTGCCCGGGGGTAAATCCAGCGGAAACAGGGACTGGAGAACTCTCGGAATGGAAAGCCTGGACCTTACGGGCAGCGTGATCGGCATTGCCTCGATCCTGATCTTCATCGGCGCCTATGCGCTGGTGATCACGGAAGAAGCGACCCACATGCGCAAGTCGAAGCCGGTGATGCTGGCGGCCGGCCTGATCTGGATGCTGATCGGCATCGCCTACATGCGGGCGGGGCTGACCGGCGTCGCGCATGAGAAGGCAATCGGGATCGTCGAGGAATATGGTGAGCTCTTCCTCTTCCTCCTTGTCGCCATCACCTATGTGAACACGATGGAGGAACGGCGCGTCTTCGATGTGCTGCGGGCCAAGCTCGTCAGTCTCGGGCTGACCTATCGCAAGCTGTTCTGGATCACCGGCGTCATCGCCTTCTTCCTGTCGGGCGTGCTCGACAACCTGACCACGGCGCTGGTCATGGGCGCGGTGGTGATGGCGGTGGGCAAGGGCCATCCGAAATTCGTCTCCACCTCCTTCGTCTCGCTCGTCGTCGCGGCGAATGCGGGCGGCGCCTTCACCCCCTTCGGCGACATCACCACGCTGATGGTCTGGCAAAAGGGCGTGATCGAGTTCTTCGAGTTCTTCGACCTGCTGATCCCGTCGCTGCTGAACTGGCTGGTGCCGGCGCTGATCATGTCCTTCGTGATCCCGAACGAGATGCCGGCCGACGTGCATGGCACCGCGCATCCGAAGCCGGGCGCGGGCATGGTGGTGTTCCTGTTCTTCGCGACCATCGTCACCGCGATCTGCTTCAAGAACTTCCTCGCCCTGCCGCCGGCGCTGGGCATGATGCTCGGCCTCGGCTACATGCAGATCTACAGCTATTTCCTGACCCGCAAGATCACCAAGCGCCGCCCGCACGAAGAGCTGGTGCTCGACGCCTTCAAGCAGTTCGAGCAGCTCGAATGGGACACGCTGCTGTTCTTCTTCGGCATCATCTTCGCCGTCGGCGGTCTGGGCGTTCTGGGCTATCTCGATATGCTGTCGGGGCTGCTCTATCAGGGGCTCGGGCCGACCGCGGCAAACACCATCCTCGGTGCGATGAGCTCGATCATCGACAACATCCCGCTGATGTTCGCGGTGCTGACGATGGACCCGGACATGACGCATGGCCAGTGGCTGCTGATCACCCTGACCTGCGGCGTCGGCGGCTCGCTTTTGTCGATCGGCTCGGCGGCGGGCGTGGCGCTGATGGGGCAGGCGCGTGGCATCTATACCTTCACCACCCACCTCAAATGGACCTGGGCGATCGCGCTTGGCTATGCGGTGGCGATCGGCGCGCATCTGCTGTTGAACGCCGATCTCTTCTCGGTCGCCGCCCGCGCGCACTGAGGACAGGATTGTCGAAAAGGCCCGGGCCGCGCGCCCGGGCCTTTTCCTTTTGGCAGACGGCGTGCCGGAACGGCACGTCGCGGGGCGTTGACGGCGAACCGTCCGGCGTGCTGATCTGCGCCGATCTCGGGAGGGGCAGATGACGGATGAACGCATCGGCGGGGCGAGCGCCGCACGGATTGCCGATTTCGCGGCGACCGAGGCTGCGGTCTATGCTGCGGCTCGCCCGCGCAGCCGCGCCGCGCTTGCGGCGGGCGCCGGGGCCTTTCTCGACGGCGTGCCGATGCACTGGATGCGCGACTGGCCGCAATCGTTCCCGATGCTGGTCGCCCGCGCCGAGGGGGCGGTGATCGAGGATCTCGACGGCCATGTGATCGACGATTTCTGTCTGGGCGACACCGGCTCGATGTTCGGCCATTCGCCCGCCCCCGTCGCCCGCGCGATCCGCGCGCAGGCAGACCGCGGCCTCACCACCATGCTGCCGAGCGAGGCGGCACTTGAGGCCGGGCGGCGTCTGTGCGAGGTCTTCGGTCCGATGCGCTGGCAGATCGCGACGACCGCGACCGATGCGAACCGCTTCGCGCTGCGCCTTGCCCGCGCCGTCACCGGGCGGCCGAAGGTGCTGGTGTTCAACGGCTGCTACCACGGTACGGTCGATGACACGATGGTGCGGCTCGAGGGCGGCCGGACCGCGGCGCGTCCGGGCCTTGTCGGTCAGGTCGAGGATCTGACGCAGGTCGCCGTCGCGGCCGAGTTCAACGACCTCGCCTCGGTCGAGGCGGCGCTGGCCGCGGGCGATGTCGCCGCGATCCTGACCGAGCCGGTGCTGACCAATTCCTGCATGGTGCTGCCGGCGCCTGGGTTCCACGCCGGGCTGCGCGATCTGACCACCCGCCACGGCGCGCTCCTCATCATCGACGAGACGCACACGATCTCGTCGGGGCGGGGCGGGTACAGCCGCGTGCACGGGCTGATGCCCGACATCTTCGTCACCGGCAAATGCGTGGCGGGGGGGATGCCCACCGCGATCTGGGGCGTGACCGAGACCGTTGCGCGCCGCTTTGCCGCCTATGACGCCACCCGCCCCGCCGGCCATTCCGGCATGGGCACCACGCTGTCGGCGAATCCGATGCAGGTCGCCTGCCTCGTCGCCACCCTCTCCGAGGTGATGACCGCCGAGAATTATGCCCGGATGGAGGCGGGCGCCGCGCGACTGAGCGCGGGACTGACGAAGGCGATCGTCCGCGTCGGCGCCCCCTGGCATGTGGTGCGCGTCGGCGCGCGGGTCGAGTTCATCTGCGCCCCCGGGCCACTGCTGAACGGCACGCAAGCCGAGGCCGCCCATGCCCCCGCGCTCGAGGCGGCGATCCACCAGGGGCTTTTGAACCGCGGCTGCCTGATCGCGCCGTTCCACAACATGATGCTGATTTCGCCCGTCACCACCGAGGCCCAGATCGACCGCCTGGTCGAGGCCTTCGGCGCGGTGCTGGGCCTTCTTTTCGAGACCTGACATGACCCTTTCCCCGTCCGGCTCCTCCATCGAGGAAGCCGAGGAATTCCTCGCCGCCCATCCCGAGATCGAGGCGATCGACATCGTCCTGTCCGACGCCAACGGCATCGGCCGCGGCAAGATCATCCGCCGCCATGAGCTGATCGGCCTCTACCGCAACGGCCGTCACCTGCCGATCTCGATCCTCGGGCTCGACATCGTCGGCGAGGATGTGCACGAGACCGGCCTGATCTGGGATCAGGGCGATGGCGATCTGCGCGCCTGGCCGATCCCGGGCACGCTGAAGCCGCTCCATGGCACCACGCCGCCGCGGGCCGAGTTGCTGATGAGCATGTATTCGCTCGAGGGCGTGCCGATGAGCTCGGATCCGCGCCATGCCCTGAAGCGTCAGGTCGAGGCGATGGCGGGCGAAGGGCTGTTCCCCGCCGGCGCCTTCGAACTCGAGTTCTTCCTGCTCGACCCGGACATGAGCGCGGGCGTGCGGCCGGCGGCCGCGGTGCTCGACGGGCGCCGCTCGGACTGGACCGAGGTCTATTCCGTCGACCACCTGCACGGGATGCAGCCGCTGTTTTCCGACATCTACCGCGCCGCCGAGGCGATGGGGATCCGCGCCGAGACGGTGATCTCGGAATATGCGCCGGGGCAATACGAGCTGACGCTCGATTACCGCACCGACGTGATGCAGGCGGCCGATGACCTCGTGCGGCTGAAGCGCATCGTGCGGATGCAGGCGCGCCGGCACGGCGTCACCGCCTGCTTCATGGCGAAGCCGGTCGAGAAATACGCGGGCTCGGGCATGCATTTCCACGTCTCGCTGCAGGACGGCACGGGGCGCAACATCTTCGCCGAGGCGGTCGAGGGGGTGTGGACCGAGACGATCAGGCACGCGCTCGGCGGGCTACGCCAGACGATGGGCGAGTCAATGCTGGTCTTCGCGCCGCATGCGAATTCCTGGCGCCGCTTCGTCGGGCAAAGCTATGCCCCGGTCTCACCGTCGTGGGGCGTCAACAACCGCTCGGTCGCGCTGCGCATCCCCGCGGGCGAGGTCAAGGCGCGGCGGATCGAGCATCGCCCCTCGGGCGTCGACGCCAGCCCCTATCTCGTCGGTGCGACGATCCTTGCGGGCATCCGCCGCGGCCTCGCGCAGCGCATCGACCCGGGCCCCGAGACCACCGGCAACGGCTATGAGGGCACCGACGACCTGCCGATGCCGCGCGACTGGCGCGAGGCGATCGATCGGGCGACGGCGTCGGAGTTCCTGAAGGAGGCACTTGGTGCGGACATGCACCGCACCTTCACCGCGATCAAGGCGGCCGAGCACGCCCGCGTCGCGCGCTGGATCGCCGACGTCGATTACGCGCTCTACCTGCACAACGTCTGAGGCGGCCGGGGGAGTCTTCGTGAAACGAAGACGGGGGGCAGCGCCCCCCGACCCGGTGTCCGATTGTGACGTCGCCTCAGATCAGGCCGGCATGCGCCATCGCCGCGTCGATCGCGGCCTTGGTGGCGTCGGTGAGCTCGGTCAGCGGCAGCCGCACCTCGGCCGCGCACAGGCCCAGCTTCGACATCGCGTATTTCGCGCCCGCAACGCCCGGCTCGAGGAAGATTGCGATGTGCAGCGGGATCAGCTTGTCCTGATATTCCATTGCCTTCTCGTAATCGCCCGCCAGCGTCGCCGCCTGGAACTCGGCGCAGAGCTTCGGCGCCACGTTCGCGGTGACCGAGATGCAGCCGACGCCGCCCATGGCGTTGAAGCCGAGCGCCGTCGCATCCTCGCCCGAGAGCTGGATGAAATCGGGCCCGCAGGTCAGGCGCTGCTTCGCCACGCGGCTGAGGTCGCCGGTCGCGTCCTTGACACCGACGATGCGGGGCAGTTTCGCCAGCTCGCCCATCGTCTCGGGCGACATGTCGACGACCGAGCGGCCGGGGATGTTGTAGATGATGATCGGCAGCGACGAGGCGTCGTGCATCGCGGTGAAATGCGCCACCATGCCGCGCTGCGTCGGCTTGTTGTAATAGGGCGTCACCACAAGTGCGGCATCGGCGCCGGCGGCCTCGGCGTGCTGGATCAGTTCGATCCCTTCGGAGGTCGAGTTCGAGCCCGCGCCGGCGATCACCGGCACCCGGCCGGCGGCGGCCTGCACGACCACCTCGATCACGCGGTTGTGCTCCTCGTGGCTCAGCGTCGGGCTCTCGCCGGTGGTGCCGACCGGGACGATGCCGCTCGAGCCCTGCTCGATGTGCCACTCGACGAGTTTCTTGAGCGTGTCCCAATCGACTGCGCCGTTCGTGAACGGCGTGACGAGTGCGGGGAAGGACCCTTTGAACATGACACGCTCCTGCGGTGTGGGCGGATTCGCCCGGTTGAAATCGGCCGGACCATAGGCGAGCCTTCGCCTCTTGCCAACTTGTGAATTGCATCCGGGCGGGCTTCGGGTCACCACTTGAAAAAACGAGCAGAGCGATGATCCGAACCCTTCCGCAGGCGGTCCTTCTGGCCGTCGCCCTTGCCCTTTCCCCGCCGCCCGTCCGGGCGGCCGATGCCACCGCGCTCGCCGCGGCGCTGGCGGCGGCGCAGGCCGGCGACTGGGATGGTGCGGCGGCCGCCGCCCGCCCGGCGGGGCAGATCGCCGCCGATCTGATCGAATGGCAGCGGTTGCGCGCGGGGCGGGGCAGCTTCGACGATTACGCGGGTTTCATCGCGCGCCGGGCCGACTGGCCGGGGATGCCGCTTCTGCGCCGGAAGGGCGAGGACACACTGAGTGAAGCGAGCCCCGCCGCGGTCGTCGCCTGGTTCGCCCATTCCGCGCCGCAGACCGGGCAGGGCGCGCTTGCCCTGATTGCGGCGTTGCAGGCGCTTGGCCGCGACGAGGCCGCCCGGCAGGTGGCCGAGACCGCCTGGCGCGGCCTGACCCTGACCGAGGCCGAGGAGGCCGCCTTCCTCGCGCGCTATGGCGATCTGGTGGCGCCGGCGCATGGCGGGCGGATGCAGGCGATGCTCGACCGCGGTGAGACCGCGCAGGCGGCGCGCCTGCTGCCGCTTGTCACCTCTGGTACCCGGGCGGTCGCCGCGGCGCGGATCGCGCTCCAGCGCCGCGCGCAGGGGGTGGATGCGCTGATCGCGGCCGTGCCCGACTACATGATGCACTCGGCCGGTCTGGCGCGCGACCGCGCCGTCTGGCGCTGGCGCAAGAGCCTCGAGGAGGGGGCAGCCGAGATCGTTCTGTCACGCTCGGACAGCGCCGAGACCCTGGGCGATCCGGGGGCCTGGTCGACGCTGCGCGGCCAGCTGGCGCGTTTCTTCCTGCGCAAGGGCGATGTGGCGCTCGCCTACAAGCTGGCGGCGGGCCATCACCTGGCTGCGGGGGGCGGCGACTGGGCCGATCTCGAATGGCTGGCGGGCTTTGCCGCGCTGAAGCTCGGCGATGCGCCGCAGGCGCTTGCGCATTTCGAGGCGCTTGGCGCCGAGGTGGCAAGCCCGATCAGCACCTCGCGTGCCGATTACTGGCGCGGCCGCGCGCTCGAGCGGATGGGCAAGACCGCCGAGGCGCAGGCCGCCTATCGCGACGGGGCACGGTTCCAGACGGCCTATTATGGCCTCCTGTGCGCCGAGCGCGCGGGCGAGCCGCTCGATCCCGCCTTCTCGGCCCCCGCGCCCTTGCCCGACTGGCGCGGACAGGGGTTCACGACCAGCTCGGTCTTCGCCGCGGCGCAGGAGCTGCAGGCGGCGGGCGACGGGGATCTGGCGGCGCGCTTCATCCTGCATCTCGAGGAAGGCCTGCCCGATGCGGCGTTGCCGGCACTGGCCCGGCTGGCCGACGAATGGCGCGATCCGCATCTGGCGCTGCTTCTGGCCAAGCGCGCGGCAAGTGGCGGCACGGTGCTGGTGCAGGCCTATTATCCGATTCCCGAGCTGACCACGCATGACCTCGGTGTGCCCGAGGAGCTGGCCCTCTCGATCGCGCGGCGGGAAAGCGAATTCGACCACGCCGTCATCAGCCATGTCGGCGCACGCGGGCTGATGCAGCTGATGCCGGGCACGGCGAAGCTGATGGCGCCCACGATCGGCGAGACCTACAGCGCACCGCGGCTGACCACGGACGCGACCTACAACCTGCGCCTTGGCGGGGCCTATCTGGCGAAGCTGCGCGCCGAGTTCGGCGCCTCGCCGGTGCTGGTGGCGGCGGGCTACAACGCCGGCCCGGGCCGGCCGCGGCGCTGGATCGAGGAGATGGGCGATCCGCGGGTGCCGACGGTCGACGTGGTCGACTGGGTCGAGATGATCCCCTTCACCGAGACCCGCACCTATGTGATGCGGGTGGCCGAGAGCCTGCCGGTCTATCGCGCCCGGCTGGGCGTGGCGGGCCACGGCCCGATCACCTTCTCGGACGAGCTGCGCGGCATCGCGCCCTAGCGCTGCGCCGCGCGGCGCGCCCGCCACAGGGTGAAGAGCCCCGCGCCGACGGTGACCGCTGCGCCAAGCGCCACGTTCGGGCGCAGCACGTCGCCGAAGATGGTGATGCCGAAGATCGCGCCGAAGACGAGCTGCAGATAGGCGATCGGCTGCAGCGCCGAGGCCTCGGCGATCTCATAGGCGCGGATCATCAGCCAGTGCCCGGCGATCGCGGTCAGGCACAGCAGGCCCATCCAGCCCCAGTCGCCCGCGCTCATCGGCTGCCAGAACCAGATCCCGCCGGCGGTGGCGGTGAGCGCGCCGGTGATGCCGGTCCAGAAGAAGGACACCTCGCCCGAATCATCGCGCGCGACCCAGCGGGTGGCGAGCGCATAGATCGCGAACATGATCGCGCCGGCGAGCGGGATCAGCGCCTCGGGGCGGAACACGCCGCTGCCGGGGGCAAGGATGATCGTCACGCCGACGAAGCCCGTGGCAATCGCCAGCCAGCGCCGCCAGCCCACCTTCTCGCCCAGCACCGGGCCCGAGAGCGCGGCGACGATCAGCGGGTAGGAGATGAAGATCGAGTGGCTCTCGACCAGTCCGAGCTTGACGAAGGCGATGATCGCCACCCAGACCTCGACCACCAGGAGCACGCCGCGCAGGCTCTGCATCAGCGGGTGCTTGGTGCGCAGCGCCCCCCTCAGCCCGCCCGCACTGCGCAGCGCGAGGCCGAGCACGAAAAGTGCGAAGACCCAGTAGCGGATCATCACCACCAGATAGACGTTGTAGGTGCCCGCGAGATGGCGCGAGATGCCGTCCTGTGCGGCGAAGATGAAGGTCACCGCGACCATCATCGCGACGCCGAGGCGGGTGTTCTGTTCGGTCATGGGCGCACTCCACGGCTCATGTGGCGCTTGCCGGCATGACCCGGGGCGCGGCTGACCGCGAAGCCCGCGGCGGCAAGGCCGCGGCGCACGAAGCCCGCGGCGGTATAGGTGGCGAAGCTGCCGCCGGGCGCGGTGTGGCGGCCGACTTCGGCCATCAGATCCTCGCCCCACATCTCGGGGTTCTTCGCCGGCGAGAAGCCGTCGAGGAACCAGGCGTCGGCGGCGCCTGCCCAGGCGGGCAGGGTCTCGCGCACATCGCCGAGGATCACCTCGACCGAGACGCTGCGCAGGGTGAAGCAGGTCTCGCCGCGGCCCCAGGCGGCAAGGAAGGAGCCGGCGGCGGCCTCGGCCTCGGGAAAGGCTGCGAGCGCGCGGGCAATCTCGGGCGCCGACATCGGATAGGCCTCGAAGGAGGTGAAGCGGATCGGCGTGTCGGTCGCCAGCGCCGTCGCGATCAGGTTCAGCCCGGTGCCGAAGCCCAGCTCCGCCACCCGGAAGCCCGGGCGGAACCGCGACGGCAGGTCGTTGCCCGCCAGGAAGACGTGGCGCGTTTCCGCAAGCCCGCCCGCGAGGCTGAAATAGGGGTCGTCGAAGCGCGTCGAGACGGGCGTCGTTCCGTCGCGCCAGTCGAGCGCGGCAGGGCTCTGGTCAGGGGAGGTCATTGCGGGTAGTGCCTGAGGCGAATTCCCGTGGAAACTGGCGAAAGGTCCGGGCAATGGCAAGAGGGGATCGGGTGACAGTGCGCGGCGGCGGCGTGTTCGGCCTTGCCTGCGCCTTCGAGATGGCACGGCGCGGCGCGCAGGTGCGGGTGATCGAGCGGGTGCGGATCGGCGCGGGCTCGTCGGGCGGCACGGTGGGGGCGCTTGCCCCGCATGTGCCCGAGACCTGGAACCCGAAGAAGCAGTTCCAGCTTGAAAGCCTGCTTGGGGCTGAGGCGTTCTGGGCGGCGGTCGAGGCCGCGGGCGGTCAGGGCGCGGGCTATGCCCGACTCGGCCGGATCCAGCCGCTGGTTGACGCTGCTGCGGTCGAGCGGGCGCGGGCCCGCGCCGCCGGCGCGGCCGAACACTGGCGCACCGCGGCGCTGTGGCGGGTGCTGCCGGCCGAGACATTCGCCCCCTTCGTGCCGCTCTCTCCGACCGGGCTCGTGGTCCACGACACGCTTTCGGCCCGCGCCGCGCCGCGCGCGGCCTGCGCGGCGCTGGCCGCGGCGCTGACCGCGCTTGGCGGCGAGATCGTGATCGGCGCGGCCGAGGACGAGGGCGCGGTGCTGCACGCGACCGGCGCGCCGGGGCTTGCGGATCTCGGGATGGCCTTCGGCAAGACGCTTGGCGGCGGGGTGAAGGGGCAATCGGCGCTGTTGCGCCACGATGCAGGCGCGGTGCCGCAGATCTATGCCGACGCCGTGCATATCGTGCCGCATGCGGATGGCACCGTGGCGATCGGCTCGACCTCCGAGCGCGACTTCGACGCGCCCGACAGCACCGACGCACAGCTCGAGGCGCTGATCGAGAAGGCGCGGGCAATCTGCCCGGCGCTTGCGGGGGCCGAGGTCGTCGACCGCTGGGCGGGGGTGCGGCCACGCGCGCGCTCGCGCGCGCCAATGCTGGGCGCCTGGCCCGGACGGCCCGGACAGTTCATCGCGAATGGCGGGTTCAAGATCGGCTTCGGCATGGCGCCAAAGGTGGCACAGGTGATGGCGGATCTGATCCTCGAGGGGCGCGACGCGATCCCGGCGGGGTTCCGGGTCGAGGACAATCTCTAGGGGGCGCTGCCCCCCTTGCGTGCGATGTCACCAGCGCGTCAGGGCGTCTTCATCGCTTGCCTTCGCCGCGACCCAGCAGGTGCCATCCGGGCTGATCTCCTTCTTCCAGAAGGGGGCGCGCGATTTCAGATAGTCCATCAGGAACTCGGCGGCCTCGAAGGCGGCGGCGCGATGACGGGCGGCGGTGGCGACCATCATGATCGGCTCGCCCACCGTCAGCCGGCCGAAGCGGTGGATCACCAGGCAATCGGCCAGCGACCAGCGGGTCATTGCCTCCTCGGCGATCTTCGCGATCGCGCGTTCGGTCATGCCCGGGTAATGCTCGAGCTCGAGCGCCTGCATCCGGCCGCTGTCGTCGCGCACGAGGCCGGTGAAGGTGACGAGCGCGCCGGCATTCGTGCCCGCGCCGAAGCCTGCGATCTCGGCCGCAGCGTCGAAGGGGGCGGATTGCACGGCGATCCGCATCTCAGCCGCCCGTCATCGGCGGGAAGAAGGCCACTTCGCGCACGCCCGCCAGCGGCGCGTCGAACTCGGACAGCTCCTGGTCGAGAGCGACGCGCAGTGCCGAGATGTCGGCGAAGGCCGCGGCATAGCGCTCTTCGCGCGCGCTCAGTTCCGCCACCAGATCCGCCACCGTCGCCGCCCGGGTCTCGACCCGCTCGCGCGGCAGGCCGATGCGCTCGCGCACCCAGGCGAAATAGACGACGTCAATCACGGCCGGGGTCCCGCAGGAAGGGCAGGGCCTTGCGGAAATAGTCCCAGCCGGTGATCGCGGTCAGGATCGCGGCGATCCAGATCAGGCCGAGGCCGACGTGGTTCGCCATGTCGGCGGGGCTGAGCCCGGTCGGCAGGTCGCCCTCGCCCGCGCGCGGCGCGCGGCCCTTTTCGAGGAAGTCGAGCCCGGTGCCGAGGAACAGCGTGGCGATCGCCACCATTTGCGCGGTGGTTTTCCACTTGGCGAGCTTGGTGACCTTGAGCTTGCCCTTCTCGGCGCCGAGGTATTCGCGCAGCCCCGAGACGAAGACCTCGCGGAACAGGATCACCGTCGCCGGCAGGATCAGCCAGGGGTTCATGCCCGAATAGCCGGTGAGCACCATGATCGCGATCACCACCATCGCCTTGTCGGCGATCGGGTCGAGCATGGCGCCGAATTTCGACTCCTGCTTCCACAGTCGGGCAAGGTAGCCGTCGAAGTAATCGGTGATCGCCGCGCCGACGAAGAGCGCAAGCGCCAGCCAGTCGGCCCAGGGGCGGTGGAAATAGAGGAACATCACCGCCACGCCGGGGGCGGCGAGCAGTCGAAGCACCGTGAGCGTATTTGGCAGGGTCCAGGTCATGCGCGCACCCTAGCGGGGGCGCGCCCCGAGGGAAAGAGGGCCGTTCAGCGCGGCGGGTCCACGTAATCGTGAACGCGCCCCTGCCAGTCGGTCACCCGCCAGCTGCCACGGGTGGGGCCGGGGGTGAAATGGTCGGCGGTGACCGGCACCTTGCCGAAGCCGCCGGGGATGTCGAGCACATAGGTCGGCACCGCGGCGCCGCTCAGATGCCCGCGCAGTCCCGCCATCAGCGCCCGGCCCTCGGCGATCGTGGTGCGGAAATGCGAGGTGCCGCGGGCCAGGTCGCAATGATGCAGGTAATAGGGCTTCACCCGGTTGTCCTGCAGCATGCGGAACAGCCCGATCAGCGCTTCGTGGCTGTCGTTCACCCCGCGCAGCAGCACGGACTGCGACAGCATCGGCACGCCGCCATCGACCAGCCGGGCAATCGCCGCGCGCGCCTCGGCGGTGAATTCCTGCGCGTGGTTGGTGTGCAGCACCACCCAGACCGGTGCGCGCAGGCCCGACAGCAGCGCCACCAGATCGGCATCGATGCGCTCGGGCGCGACCACCGGCACCCGGGTGTGGATGCGCAGCGTGGTGACATGGGCGATCGCGTCGAGCCGCTTCAGCACGTCAGCGAGGCGCCGGTGCGAGAGCGTGAGCGGGTCGCCCCCGGTCAGGATCACCTCGCGGATCGCCGGGGTGGCGGCGATATAGGCCAGCGCCTGTGCCAGTGCCTCCTCGGGCAGCGGGCCGGTCTCGCCCACCGTCTCGCGGCGGAAGCAGAAGCGGCAATAGACATCGCAGGTCTTGGTGATGTGCAGGATCACCCGGTCGGGATAGCGGTGCGTCACCCCGGGGGCGGGCGAATGCGCGCCGTCGCCGATCGGGTCGATCAGCTCCTCGGCGCGGATCTCGAGCTCCTTCGGCGAGGGCACGAATTGCATCGCGACCGGGTCGGTGGCCTCGGTGCGGGCGATCGCGGCACGCATCGCCGGGGTCAGGCGGATGCGGAAGTCCTGCGCGACCTCTTTCAGGGCCGGCAGCGCGGCATGGGGGATCAGGCCCTCGGCCAGAAGGTCTTCGGGATGGGTGAGTGCGTGGCGGATCGGGCTTTCGTCTGTCATTTGCGGGCCGCTACGCCTGCCGCCGCGATCCGTCAAGCCGCATTTTTCGGCAGGATGTGAGCGCTCACATCTTGTCGTTGAAGAAGTTCCAGATCGTTTCGGCCATCGCCTGCGAGATTCCGGGCACCTCGACAAGGTCGGTGACGCCCGCCCGGCTGACCGCCTTGGCCGAGCCGAAATGCTGCAGCAGGGCGCGCTTGCGGGTGGCGCCGATGCCCGGAACCTCGTCGAGCGGGTTCGCCATCGCGGCCTTGGCGCGCTTCGCCCGGTGTGCGCCGATCGCCCAGCGGTGGGCCTCGTCGCGCAGCCGTTGGATGTAATAAAGCACCGGATCCTGCCGTGGCAGCGCCATCGGGCGGGCGCCGATGCGGTGGAATTCCTCCTTGCCGAGGTCGCGGTCGATGCCCTTGGCGACGCCGACCATCGGGATGTCGGTGACGCCCATCTCGACCATGATCTCGTGCACCGCCGAGACCTGCCCGGCGCCGCCGTCGATCAGCAGCAGGTCCGGCCAGGCGTCGGTCTTGCGCTCGGGGTCTTCCTTCAGCAGGCGGGCGAAGCGGCGGGTCATCACCTCCTTCATCATGCCGAAGTCGTCGCCGGGGGTCAGCTCGTCGCCCTTGATGTTCCACTTGCGATACTGGCTCTTCATGAAGCCGTCGGGGCCGGCGCAGATCATCCCGCCGACCGCATTCGTGCCCTGAATGTGCGAGTTGTCATAGACCTCGATCCGCTCGGGGGGCTTCGGCAGACCGAAGGCCTCAGCCAGGCCCCTGAGCAGCCGCGCCTGGGCGGCCGATTCCGACATCTTCCGGCCCAGGCTTTCGCGCGCGTTGCGCAGGGCGTTCTCGACCAGTTCCGCCTTCTCGCCGCGCTTCGGCACGGCAATCTCGACGCGGTGGCCGGCCTTGCCGGCGAGCGCCTCTTCCATCAGATCGAGATCCTCGATCGGATGCGACAGCAGGATCAGCCGCGGTGCCTCCTTCGTGTCGTAGAACTGACCGAGGAAGGCCTCGATCACCTCGGCCTCTTCCGCGCCGGAGCCAGTCTTGGGATAGAAGTCGTGGTTGCCCCAGCTTTGATGAGCGCGGATGAAGAAGACCTGCACGCAGGCCTGCCCGCCCTCCATGTGCAGTGCCACCACATCCGCCTCGGCCACGCCGCGCGGGTTGATGCCCTGGCTCTGCTGCACCGTGGTCAGCGCCGCGATCCGGTCGCGCAGCGCCGCCGCGCGCTCGAACTCGAGCGCATCCGAGGCGGCCTGCATTTCCTCGGCCAGCTCCTGCTGGATCGCCGTCGACTTGCCCTCGAGGAAGCGCTCGGCATCGGCGACGGTGCGGCCATACTCGGCCTCGGAGATCTTGCCGACGCAGGGCGCCGAGCAGCGCTTGATCTGGTATTGCAGGCAGGGCCGGGTGCGCGAAGCGAACATCGCGTCCGAGCAGTTGCGCAGCTGGAACACCCGTTCGAGGTGGTTCAGCGTGCGGTTCACCGCCGCGGCCGAGGCGAAGGGGCCGAAATAGGCGCCCTTCACCGTGCGCGCACCACGGTGCTTGCGGATCTCGGGGAAGGGGTGGCTCTTGTCGAGCAGGATATAGGGAAAGCTCTTGTCGTCGCGCAGCAGCACGTTGTAGCGCGGCTTGAGCTGCTTGATCAGGTTCTGTTCAAGCAACAGCGCCTCGGTCTCGGTGCGCGTCGTCAGGAACATCATGTAGCGCGTTTCCGAGATCATCCGCGCGATCCGCGCCGAATGCCCCGAGGGCCGGGCATAGTTCGATACCCTCGCCTTCAGGTTGCGCGCCTTGCCGACGTAAAGCACCTCCTGCCGGTCGTTCAGCATCCGGTAGACGCCGGGCGAGCTGTCCAGCCGCGACACGTAATCGGCGATCAGCGCATGGCCGATCAGCCGCGGCGGCTGCGGCATTTCGGCGGGATCGGAAGCGATCTCTGGGTCGGTCATCTCGGAGCCTTGATTCCGGTTTCTGGCTGCAATGTTAAGGCGACGGGTTCAAGAGAAAAGGCATCCACGGTTTCTGTGGATAACTCTGTTGGGAAGTTTCCGGGAACGTCGATTTTCCCTTGAATCAGGGGTTGTTCTTTGGATCGCCCAATTTTTAGGCGATCAATTAAGTCGTTGAAATCGTGCAAATAATTTTCAAGCATCACACAAGTAGCTGAAAATACTGAGAGATTCGTAACGCTTGCGTGACAGGTGGCGATGGCGTGGACAACTTGCCGCACGGTCATCGTTAAAGGGGCCGAAACGGCCCTATTCCGGGCCGAGCACATCGGGTGTCTGCCAGCCGAGGTGCTGGCCACCGTCGACGCAGAGCAGCTGTCCGGTGACCGCCTTGGCGTCGAGCAGATAGCCAAGCGCGGCGCAGATATCGTCGGGATCGGCGCCGCGCTGCAGAATGGTCGCGGCGCGCTGGCGGGTGAAATGGCTCTCGCTCTGCCGCGCGCCCTGCAGCGTCGGGCCCGGGCCGATGGCATTTACACGGATTGCGGGAGCCAGCGCCTGCGCCGCGGTGCGGGTCAGCGCCCAGAGCCCGGCCTTGGCGAGCGAGTAGGTCATGAACTCGGGCGTGGGTTTCAGCACGCGCTGGTCGATCATGTTGACGACAAGCGCCTGAGCCCGGGGCTCGGGGCCGCTGCGGTCGGCCGCGGGGGCCTGTGCTGCGAAGGCCTGGGTCAGCACGAAGGGCGCGCGCAGGTTCGAGCCGAAGTGCCGGTCCCAGCCCGCCCGCGTGGCGGTGCGGAGAGTGTCGTATTCGAAGATCGAAGCGTTGTTGACCAGCACCGTCAGCGGCCCGCCGAGCGCCTCGGCCGCGCGCGGCACCAGCGCCTCGACCGCCGCCTCGTCGAGGATGTCGGCGGGCAGCACCACGGCCTTGACGCCACGGGCGCGGGCCTCGGCGGCGGTCGCCTCGGCCGCTTCGACCGAGCCGTTGCAATGGATCGCGACGTCATGGCCGCGGTCCGCGAGATAGAGCGCCATCGCGCGACCAAGCCGTTTCGCTGCGCCGGTGATCAGGGCCTTGCCCATGCTGTCCTCCTCAGCCCGCATGGGCGGTCATCAGCACCACCACATAGGTGGCATAGATCAGGGTGAAGCCCACGCCCACCAGCCGGGTGAACGGCCAGCGGTGCAGGATGAAGGGCGCGATCAGCAGCGAGGCCGCCAACATCACCCACAGGTCGAGCCGCAGCATCCCCGGCGGCACGTCGAGCCGGCCGAAGAAGCCCGCGACGCCGATGATCCCGAGCAGGTTGAAGATGTTCGAGCCGATGACATTGCCAAGCGCGACATCGGCGCGCCCTTTCATCGCGGCGGTGACCGAGGTCGCCAGTTCCGGCAGGGACGTGCCGATGGCGACGAGGGTCAGGCCGATCACCGTGTCGGGAATGCCCGCCGCGCGGGCGATCGAGCTGGCACCATCCACCAGGAAATCGGCACCGAAGGGCAGGCCCACAAGACCGATCGCGATGAACAGCGCGACCTTGCCCAGGCTCATGTGCACGTCGACGCCCTCGATCTCTTCCTCGGTGCGGCTGGCGCGATGGGCGAGCGCCTGACGCCCCTGCCGGATCAGGATCACCACCAGCGTGACCAGCAGCAGCGCCGCATGCGGCCAGCCAAGCGGCCCCATGAAGCAGACCAGAATGAACAGCACCGAGGCGCCAAGCATGATGAAATAGCTTTCGCGCGTGTCCTGCTCGTCGGTGCGGATCATCGAGATGATCGCCGGGATGCCCAGCACCAGCAGGATGTTGGCGGTGTTCGAGCCGACCACGTTGCCAAGTGCGATGCCCGGGTTGTGGTCGAGCACGGCGGCGACCGAGACCATCATCTCGGGCGCCGAGGTGCCGAAGGCGACGACCGTCAGCCCGACGATCAGCGCCGGAATGCCAAGCCGCAGCGCCAGGTTCACCGCGCCCTTCACCAGAAGGTCGCCGGCCACCACCAGCAGGCCGAGACCGGCCAGGATCTTCACCAGATCAATGAGCACTTAGGCCCCCTTCTTGTTGTTGCGCCCGCAGGGGCAGGGCCCCGGCCCGATCTTCGGCCGGCCGCAGGCCGGGCAGCGCCCCGCCAGCCGCCGCGCCTTGCCGCCCGGCAGCCGCAGCTTGCCGAAGATGGCGAGCACCGCCATCGCGACGAGGAAAAGCGTCATGCCCTTGATTAGCATGTCACAGCCCGTAACGCGCCCAGAGTGCGCGCTCCTCGGCGGTGTCGAGCAGCGCGCCCGCGACGTCGGCGCCAAACCCCGTGCCCGGCAGCCGCAGCCACGACCGGCGCGGCCCGTTCACCGGCACGATCCGCACGGTGTCGCCGTAAAGCGCCTTCAGCTTCGGAACGGTATGGGCGGTGCCGTCGATGAGCCCGGTGGCCACCGCCTGCGCGCCGGTCCAGACCTCGCCGGTGAACAGGTCTGCGCCGCTCAGCCGGGTGCCGCGCCGCGCGGTGACATGGGCCTTGAAGGCGCGGTGCATGTCCTCAAGGAGCCGGGTCAGGCGGGCGATGTCCTCGGGCTTTTCCGGGCGGAACGGGTCAAGGAAGCTCTTCGAGCCGCCCGCGGTGTGCACCCGCCGCTCGATCCCGTGTTTCGCGATCAGCCCGTCCAGCCCGAAGCCCGACGAGATCACTCCGATCGAGCCGACGACCGAGGTCTCGTCGGCCCAGATGTCATCGGCCGCGCAGGCCAGCCAATAGCCGCCCGAGGCCGCCACGTCCTCGACGAAGGCATGGACCGGCACGCCGGTTTCGCCGGCAAGCCGCCGGATCCGTGCCGCGATCAGCGAGCTTTGCACCGGCGAGCCGCCGGGCGAGTTGATCACCAGCGCCACGGCGGCGGGCTTGCCCTTGCGAAAGGCGCGCTCGATCACCGGCGCAAGCGCCGCGTCCGACAGGCCCGGCGACCCGGGGCGGGTGATGCCGATCGCGCCTTGCAGGCGGATCAGGGCGACACGGGGCGCGCGGCGGCGCAGGAAAAGGCGGGCAAGGTCCATGTGGCTCGATGTAGGGGGGCACAATCGCGTGAACAAGCCGCGGTGGGAGGGTTTCGCCGAATTTCCCCGCTACTGGTCGGGACCGCCCGGGAATGCGGCCGCCGGGCACTGGCGCGGGGCCGCGCGGGCGGCTAGCGTGGCGCGATGATCGACAAGCTCGAAATGTTCATGGTGCTGGCGCGCGAGGGCCATTTCGGTCGCGCGGCGGCCGTCTATGGCGTGACGCAGCCGACGCTCAGCTCGGCGATCCGTTCGCTCGAGGACAGCCTCGGCGTGCAGCTGGTGCTGCGTGGCGCGCGGTTTCAGGGGCTGACGCCCGAGGGGCAGCGGGTGCTCGACCATGCCCGCCGCATCGTCGGCGAGGCGCGCGCGATGCAGGACGAGATGCGCGAGGCACGCTTTGGCGTGGCAGGGCATCTGCGCATCGGCGTCATCCCCACTGCACTGCCGCGGGTGGCGCGGCTGACCGGGCCGTTCCTGGCGCGCAACCGGGCCGCGCGGGTGACGCTCCTGTCGCGCAGCTCGGCCGAGATCCGCGAGGGGATCGCGGCGCAGGCGCTTGATGCCGGGATCACCTATCTCGAGGGCGCCGAGCCCGGGCGGCTCGATGCCGTGGCCCTCTGGGTCGAGCGCTACCGGCTGGTCGAGCGCGGCAGCGAGACCGGCGCGCTGAGCTGGGCCGAGGCGGCGACCCGGCCGCTGTGCCTGCTCACCCCCGACATGCAGAACCGCCGGCTGATCGACGCGCATCTGGCCGCGGCCGGGGTCGAGGTGGCGCCGCGGGTCGAGTCGAACTCGACGCTCGCGCTTCTGTCCCATGTCGCGACCGGAAGCTGGGCCGCGATCCTCGCCGAGGCGCTGAGCGAGGGCTCGGCGCTGCCGGCGGGCTGTGTCGCGCGGCCGTTGACCTCGCCCGAGGCGCGTCATGCCGTGGGCCTTGTCGTCGGCCATCGCGCCACCCGCACGCCCAGCCTGCGCGCGCTGCTGGAAGAGGCCGAGCGGATCGTTGAGCGATAGACGTTCTCTATCAATCAACGGGGGTCTTGACGTTGATTGGTCTATCGCGCTGCGCTATCGGGCGGTAAGCCAACCGGCCCTGACCTGAGGGAGGAGAGCCATGACCGACACGGCGCGACTGAGCGAGATCGTCGCTTCCCATGCCGAGCGCGAGGGCGCGCTGCTGCCGATCCTGCACGACGTGCAGGCGGAATTCGGCTTCATCCCCGAGGCGGCACTTGACCCGATCGCCACGGCGCTGCGGCTCAGCCGGGCCGAGGTGGCGGGGGTGATCGGTTTCTACCACGATTTCCGCCGCCAGCCCGCCGGGCGCCATGTGCTGAAGCTGTGCCGGGCCGAGGCCTGTCAGGCGATGGGCGGCGTCGCGCTCCAGGCGCTGCTTGAACATGCGCTTGGTCAGAAGATCGGCGAGACGAAGGACGGCATCACCTTCGAGGCGGTCTATTGCCTAGGGCTGTGCGCCTGTGCGCCGGCCGCGCAGGTCGACGGGCGGCTGGTGGGGCGGCTCGATGCCGCCGCGGTCGATGCGCTGGCCGAGGAGATGCGGGCATGAGATTCTGGGTTCCGGCAGATGCGGCGGCCAAGGCCTGCGGCGCGGATGCGGTGGCGGCGGCGATCGCGGCCGAGGCGGCGCGGCGCGGCATTCCGGTCGAGATCATCCGCAACGGCACGCGCGGCATGGTCTGGCTCGAGCCGCTGGTCGAGATCGAGGCGCCCGAGGGCCGGCTCGGCTTCGGCCCGATGACGGTGGCCGACGTGCCCTCGCTGTTCGCGGCCCCCGCGAAGCATCCGAAGGCGCTTGGCCCGACCGAGGAGATCCCCTTCTTCAAGCGCCAGACCCGGCTGACCTTCGCCCGCTGCGGCCGCACCGATCCGCTCAGCCTGTCCGACTACGAGGCGGGCGGCGGTCTTGCGGGGCTGCGCGTGGCGCTGGCGAAGAAGCCCGAGGAGATCGTCGACGACGTCGTCACCTCGGGGCTGCGCGGGCGCGGCGGTGCGGGCTTCCCGACCGGGATCAAGTGGCGCACCGTGCAGCTCGCCCGCGCGCCGAAGAAATACATCGTGTGCAACGCCGACGAGGGCGACAGCGGCTCGTTCGCCGACCGCATGCTGATGGAGGGCGACCCGTTCTGCCTGATCGAGGGCATGGCGATCGCCGCCCTCGCCACCGGTGCGACGCAGGGCTTCGTCTACATCCGTTCCGAATATCCCGACGCGATCGCGGTGATGCGCCGCGCGGTCGAGATCGCGACTGCGGCCGGGGTGATCGGGGACGCCATGCTGGGCAGCGGTCACGCCTTTCACATCGAGATCCGCGAGGGCGCCGGCGCCTATGTCTGCGGCGAGGAGACCTCGCTGCTGAACAGCCTCGAGGGCAAGCGCGGCGTGGTGCGGGCAAAGCCGCCGCTGCCGGCGCTTCAGGGCTTCATGGCCGCGCCGACGGTGGTCAACAACGTGCTCTCGCTTGCCGCCGTGCCGTGGATCATGGCCGAGGGGCCCGAGGCCTACAGTGCCATCGGCATCGGTCGCTCGCGCGGCACCATTCCGCTGCAAATTGCGGGAAATGTGAAATTCGGTGGCCTGTTCGAGACCGGTTTCGGCATCACATTGGGGGAAATCGTCAATGACATCGCAGGCGGCACGGCCTCTGGCCGGCCGGTGAAGGCGGTGCAGGTGGGCGGCCCGCTCGGCGCCTATCACCCGGTGTCGGATTTCGAGCTTGCCTTCTGCTACGAATGCTTTGCCGAGCAGAAGGGGCTGGTCGGGCACGCCGGTCTCGTCGTGCATGACGACAGTGCCGACATGATGGCGCTGGCCCGTTTCGCGATGGAATTCTGCGCCGTCGAAAGCTGTGGCAAGTGCACGCCCTGCCGCATCGGCGCGGTGCGGGGCGTCGAGACGCTCGACCGCATCGCGGCGGGCGACGGCGCGGCGCTCGCCCTGCTCGATGACCTGTGCGAGCTGATGAAGACCGGCTCGCTGTGCGCCCTTGGCGGCTTCACCCCCTATCCGGTGCAAAGCGCGTTGCGACATTTCCCCGAGGAATTCACCCCTGTCCGGGAGGCGGCAGAATGAAGGACTTCATCATCCCCGAACCCGGCTGGACCAAGGACATGGGCACGCCCGCGCGCGCGGGCAAGCCGGTGCATCTGGTGATCGACGGTGTGGCCGTCACCGTGCCCGCGGGCACCTCGGTGATGCGCGCGGCGGCCGAGGCCGGGATCACCATCCCGAAGCTTTGCGCCACCGACAGCCTCGAGCCGATCGGCTCGTGCCGGCTGTGCATGGTCGAGATCGACGGCATGCGCGGCACGCCGGCCTCCTGCACCACGCCGGTCAGCGAGGGGATGCAGGTCCATACCCAGACCGCGCAGCTGGCCAAGCTGCGCCGCGGGGTGATGGAGCTTTACATCTCCGACCACCCGCTCGACTGCCTGACCTGCGCCGCGAACGGCGATTGCGAGTTGCAGGACATGGCCGGTGCCGTCGGTCTGCGCGAGGTGCGCTATGCCAGGGGCGAAAACCATTTCGAGGTGCGCGCGAATGGCGAGGCGAACCCGCGTTACATCGCGAAGGACGTCTCGAACCCCTATTTCAGCTATGACCCGGCGAAGTGCATCGTCTGCATGCGCTGCGTGCGGGCCTGCGAGGAGGTGCAGGGCACCTTCGCGCTGACCATCGAGGGGCGCGGCTTCGATGCCCGGATCTCGCCCGCCGCGCCCGATTTCCTGTCCTCCGATTGCGTCAGCTGCGGCGCCTGCGTGCAGGCCTGCCCGACCGCGACCCTGGTCGAGAAAACGGTCGAGGCGATCGGCACGCCGGAACGGTCGGTCATCACCACCTGTGCCTATTGCGGCGTCGGCTGCGCCTTCAAGGCCGAGATGCGCGGCGACGAACTCGTGCGGATGGTGCCCTGGAAGGGCGGCAAGGCGAACCGGGGCCATTCCTGCGTGAAGGGCCGCTTCGCCTGGGGCTATGCCACGCACCGCGACCGGGTCCTGAAACCGATGGTGCGCGAGCGCATCACCGACCCCTGGCGCGAAGTCAGCTGGGACGAGGCGCTGAGCTTCGCCGCGACGCGGCTGCACGCGATCCAGGCAGCGCATGGCAAGGATTCGGTGGGGGTGATCACCTCCTCGCGCTGCACCAACGAGGAAACCTTCCTGGTGCAAAAGCTGGCCCGCGCGGTCTTCGGCACCAACAACACCGACACCTGCGCCCGCGTCTGCCACTCGCCCACCGGCTACGGGTTGAAGCAGACCTTCGGCACTTCGGCCGGCACGCAGGATTTCGACTCGGTCGAGAAGACCGATCTGGCGCTCGTCATCGGCGCGAACCCGACCGACGGCCACCCGGTCTTCGGCTCGCGGCTGCGCAAGCGGCTGCGGGCGGGGGCGAAGCTGATTGTCATCGACCCGCGCCGGATCGACCTGCTCGACACCGCGCATCTCGGCCAGAGCTGGCACCTGCCGCTGCGCCCGGGCACCAATGTCGCGGTGCTGACCGCGATGGCCCATGTGATCGTGACCGAGCATCTGACCGATGACACCTTCATCGCCGAGCGCTGCGATCTCGATGAATGGGCCGATTACGTCGAATTCGTCACCAACCCGGATTATGCCCCCGAGGCGGTCGAGGCGCTGACCGGCGTGCCCGCGGCGACGATCCGCGACGCCGCGCGCGCCTATGCCGCCGCCCCCAATGCGGCGATCTATTACGGCCTCGGCGTGACCGAACATTCGCAGGGCTCGACCACCGTCATCGCCATCGCCAACCTCGCGATGATGACCGGCAACATCGGCCGCGAGGGCGTGGGCGTGAACCCGCTGCGCGGGCAGAACAACGTGCAGGGCAGCTGCGACATGGGCAGCTTCCCGCACGAGCTGCCGGGCTATCGCCATGTCTCGGACGACACCGCGCGGGCGATCTTCGAGAAGGCCTGGGGCGTGGCGCTCGATCCCGAACCCGGGCTGCGGATCCCGAACATGCTCGACGCCGCGGTGGCCGGGCAGTTCAAGGGGCTCTATGTCCAGGGCGAGGATATCCTGCAATCCGATCCCGACACCCGCCACGTCTCGGCAGGGCTCGCGGCGATGGACTGCGTCATCGTGCATGACCTCTTCCTGAACGAGACCGCGAATTACGCCCATGTCTTCCTGCCCGGCTCGACCTTCCTCGAGAAGGACGGCACCTTCACCAATGCCGAGCGCCGGATCAACCCGGTGCGCCGGGTGATGGCGCCGAAGGCGGGCTATGCCGACTGGGAGGTGACGCAGCTTCTGGCGAATGCCATGGGCGCGGGCTGGAGCTATACCCACCCGCGCGAGATCATGGCCGAGATCGCCGCGACCACCCCGGGCTTTGCCGGCGTCACCTACGAGATGCTGGACGAGCGCGGCTCGGTGCAATGGCCGTGCAATGATGCCGCGCCCGAGGGCTCGCCGATCATGCATGTCGAGGGCTTCGTGCGCGGCAAGGGCCGGTTCATCCGCACCGCCTATGTGCCGACCGACGAACGCACCGGCCCGCGCTTCCCGCTGCTGCTGACCACCGGCCGGATCCTCAGCCACTACAACGTCGGCGCCCAGACCCGGCGCACCGAGAACGTGGTCTGGCACCCCGAGGACCGGCTGGAGATCCACCCCCATGACGCCGAGACGCGCGGCATCAAGGACGGCGACTGGGTCCGGCTGGCAAGCCGCGCGGGCGAGACCACGCTGCGCGCGACGTTGACCACGCGGGTCTCGCCCGGTGTCGTCTACACCACCTTCCACCACCCGACGACACAGGCGAACGTCGTCACCACCGACAATTCCGACTGGGCGACGAACTGCCCGGAATACAAGGTGACGGCGGTGCAGGTGGGGCTGTCGAACGGGCCCTCGGACTGGCAGGAGGGCTATGAAGCGCTGAGCGAGGCGGCGCGCCGGATCGAGGCCGCGGAATGAGCCTGCCTGCGGGGGCCACGCGCGTTCCCGTTCCGGCCGGCACCGAGGTGCTGGCCGAGGAGGTGCCGGTGGCGCTCGTCTATGACGGGGCGACGCAGGCGGTGATGATGGCGACGCCTGCCGACCTTGAGGATTTCGTGCTGGGCTTTGCGCTGGCCGAGGGGCTGATCGACAGTCCGTCCGAGCTCATCCGGACCGAGATCGTCGCGCAGCCGCGCGGGATCGAGGCCCGGGCCTGGCTTGCCGCCCCCGCGGGCGCCCGCTTTGCCGCGCGGCGCCGGGCGATGGCGGGGCCGGTGGGCTGCGGGTTGTGCGGGCTCGACAGTCTCGAGCAGGCGCTGCGGCAGCTGCCGGCGCGGCCGATGCGCGCGGCGCCGGGGCCCGCACAGGCCGCCCGGGCGCTCGACGATCTGCGCGCCGCGCAGGCGCTGCAGGATGCGACCCGCGCGGTTCACGCTGCGGGCTTCTGGACCGAGGCCGGGGGGCTGATCTCTCTGCGCGAGGATGTCGGCCGGCACAATGCGCTCGACAAGCTTGCCGGGGCTCTGGCCCGTGCCGGCATCGCGACCGAAGGCGGGGCGGTGGTGATGACCTCGCGGCTCTCGGTCGATCTGGTGCAGAAGGCCGCGACCCTTGGCGCCACGGCGCTGATCTCGCCCTCGGCGCCGACCGCGCTGGCCGTGGCCGAGGCCGGGGCCGCCGGGCTTGCGCTGATCGCGCGCGGGCGCGACGGTTTCACCCGATACACAGGCCCTGCCGGGGCAGAGGAGAGTGCCGCATGAGCGAGGACCGCCTGATCCGCATGGCGAACCAGATCGCCACCTTCTTCGAGGTGCAGCCGGGCGATGGCGCCGCGGCCGTCGCCGCGCATCTGAACGAGAACTGGTCGGTGCCGATGCGCGCGGGCCTGGCCGCACAGATCGCCGCCGGGGCCGGGGGCGTGCATCCGCTCGTCGCCGCGGCCCTGCCGCTGATCCGCACCGCGCGCGTGTCCGTCGCGGGCTGAGGGGGCGCTGCCCCCATCTTCGTTCCGAAGACTCCCCCGGAGTATTTCCGCAAGGAAAAGCAGTGGTTTTTCGGCTTTTTCTTGGGGAAAATACTCCCGGGGGTGAACTTGCCGCAGGCAAGGAGGGGGCGGGAGCCCCCTTTCACTCGATCCGCTTCTGCATCCGCTCGATATGGTCGCGCAGCTCCTCGGCCTCGCGTCGCGCGTCGCGCAGCCCGTCCATCGCGGCGCGCAGCTCGGCCTCGGTCTGGCTGAGGTGGTTCGTCAGCTCGGCCTCGCGGCTTTCGGCATAGGCGACGGCGCGGTCGCGGGTTTCCTCGGCCTCGTGCAGCGCCTGCGCCATCTGTTCGAGCTCGCCCATATCGGCCCGGCTTACCCGGGTGAGGCGGTGGATCAGCCAGGAAGCGAACCAGCCGAGGAAGAAGAAGACGAGCAGGATCAGCGCCGTCGCGAAGATGAATTCGGGTCTGTTCATGGCGGTCTCTCGCGTCCTCAGTTCTGGTCGGTCTTCAGCCCCTTGGGGCGGGGTTTCGGCGTGCCGGGCGAATCCTTGGCCGGGGCGACCGGAATCTCGATCGTCGGGTCCTGGGCGGCGGCGACACCGGGCGGCAGCGCGGGCGTCGCCGTGCTCTCGGCAGCCGGTTCGGCCTGAACCGCCGGGGCGGTCTCGGCCGGGGGCACGGCCGGCGGCGTGGCTCCGGTTGCCGCTTCCGGCGCAGTGGCTTCGGCAGGCTTGGCGGTATCCGGGGTCGGCGCCGGGGCCGTCTCGGACGGCGGCAGGGCCTCGGGCGGAGGATTCTCGCCCACGCCGGCGAGCGGCTCGCCCGTCGCATCCTCCATCGGCCCCTCGTTCCCGGAGAAATCCGGCGCGTCGAGCGGAGAGAAGTCGGGCGCCATGTCCTCGGCCGGGACCTCGGTGGCGGTGTCGGGTGCGGCCGCCGCGGCATCGGGAGCGATCTGCGCCGCGTGTTCCTCGGGCGCAGTGACGGGGGCCGCCTCGGTCGCGGGCAGCGGTGCGCCCTCGGTCTCGACCGGGGCCGCGTCGAGCAGCACGAATTCGATGCGGCGGTTCGCCTCGCGCCCCTCCTCGGTGCCGTTGTCGGCAATCGGCTGGCTCTCGCCATAGCCTTTCGCCACCAGATTCTCGGTCAGCACCCGGCGGTCGCGCAGCGCATGCAGCACGGCGAGCGCGCGATCCTGGCTGAGCTGCTGGTTCATCTCCTCGCGGCCCTGGCTGTCGGTGTGGCCGGCGATTTCCATGCGGAAATCCTGGCAATCCTTCATCGCCTTTGCCAGCGCCTCGATCGGCTTCTCGCCCGCGGCCGCGATCACCGCCGAGCCGGGCTCGAAGCTGATCTTCTGCTCGGTCAGAACGGCGTTCAGTCGCCGCACGCATTCGGGCCCGTCGGGTAGGCCCAGCACCGGATCGAGCCGGCGGTCATAGCGCACGTCGAGCGCGATCCGCGCGCCCTCGCCAAGGCGCTGTGTCAAAACCCGCGAGATCGTGTCCGAGGCCTGAGCGTCACCGGTCACGCCCTTGACCGTCACAAGGTCAGGGGTGACGGTGACGCTGCCCTGGGCGAGGCTGTCGAGCGCCTCGAGGGCGGCGAGGGTACGCACCGGCCAGCCCTGCGGCAGCTCGCCGTCGATGCGGGTCGCGCCATAGACCGATTTCGCACCGAACCGGGCGCGGGCGAAGCTTTCGACCGCCTCGCGGCCAAGCGCGTTCGTCACCCGGCCGCGCAGCTCGACCTTGCCATCCTCGCCGAGAAGCGCCGAGAATTCGGGCCTGGCGCCGCCCTTTTCGGCCTTCTTCTGCAGCTCGGCCTTGAGCGAGAACACCTCGGGCAGGTTCGATTCGAGCTCGCCCACGACCTTGTCGAAGACAGCGGGGTCTGCGCCGTCATTGGCCGAAAGCGCGATGTCGCCATCCGAGAAGGTGATCGTGCCGGCGCCGATCTCCTTCAGCGCATTGATCCCCATCACCACCGCATCGGCCCATTGCGGCGAGGGCGTGCCCATGCCGACGGTGCAGCCCAGCGTGCCGGTCGCGCCGGCCGCGCGCGCGGCGGCAAGGATGCGGTCGCGTGCCCGCGTGGTGTCGGCCGAGCAGGCGTCGAAGCGCGGGCCGGCCGTGTCGATCAGGAAGCGCAGGGTGAATGGGGTGATCACCGGCCGCGGCGCCGAGATGTCCGAGGTCAGTTTCAGCTCGACCGGGCGGCGGCGGGCGAGGGTGGTCTCGATCCGCGCCTTCTCGGTCGGGCTGTCGGTGATCGCCTGCACCTCGACCCGGCCCGGATCGACCGAGATCTTCGCCCGCGGCAGGGTTTTCAGTGTCTCGACCGCGAAGTCGAGTGCCATCTGCCAGCCGGCGGGCACCGGATAGTCGGCGCGTTCAAGCATGTCGGTGACCGTGCCCCGATCGCCAAGCGCGGCCTGCAGCCCCTCGATCAGCGCCTTGCGGTCGGTGTCGGTGGGGACGAGGCCAATCAGCGAGATGCCGTCGTCGTTGCGCAGCATCTGCAGCGAGAACTGGGGCGGCGCAATGGCCGCGGTGCTTTCCACATCGGTGCTGTCGACGATGCGGGCGCTGTCGACCACGGTGCCGGCGATGGTGATGGCGCGGAAGCGCGCCGCTTCGGAGGGCGCGGTGCCGAGCAAGATCACCTGCAGCCCGTCCGCCTCGGTGCGCACCCAGCTGATGCCCGCGCTTTCAAGCGCGACGCGCACCGCCATGCGCGAGCGCTTCTCGATGATCGTGGCCGAGCCGCCGGCGACGAAGGCGGAGAGCACGAGCGCGGAAGCGACGGCGGCGGTGGTCAGGAGAGTGGTGCGCAAGCGCATGCAGTCAGGGCCTCCTCCGGTGTGTGGGCAATCTCTTACGGGGCAGGGCGGGGCGGATCAATCACACGATTGCGGCGACGGCGAGAAACAGCGCAGCAATCAGCCCGGTGTCGCGGGTGGCGCGGAACAGGCGCAGGCAGGTGTCGCCGTCGTCGATGTCGAGCTGGCGCAACAGCCACAGCATGTGCCAGCCCATCCCCCAGGGCGCGCAGAGCGCAAGCACGAGAACAAGCGGCGGCGCTCCGGCGGGCAGAAGCGCCGCCAGCACCGCGGCGGTCATCAGCGCCACCACCGCGACCAGAAAGCCCGAGAGCCATTTCACCGTGTCGGTGCCGAACAGCCGCGCCGTCGACTTCACCCCGATCAGCGCGTCGTCCTCCTTGTCCTGATGGGCATAGATTGTGTCATAGAACAGCGTCCAGATCAGGCCGGAGAGATAGAGCAGCACGGGCGCCAGGCTCAGGCTGCCGGCATGGGCGACCCAGCCGAGCAGCGCGCCCCAGTTGAAGGCGATGCCGAGAAAGGCCTGCGGCCACCAGGTGAAACGCTTGGCGAAGGGATAGATCGCCACCGGCACCAGCGCGACGATGCCGATCACGATCGACGCGCCGTTGAAGGTCAGCAGCAGCAGCGCCGAGACCGCGATCTGCGCCACCATGAAGGCGAGGGCCTGCTTCACCGTGACCTGTCCCGAGGGGATCGGCCGCGAGCGGGTGCGGGCGACCGAGCCGTCGAAATCGCGGTCGGTGATGTCGTTCCAGGTGCAGCCGGCGCCGCGCATCAGGAACGCGCCGGCGGTGCAGGCCAGCGCCCACCACAGGTCCGACAGCCGCGGGCCATCGGTGGCAGCGGCGAGTGCAATCCCCCACCAGCAGGGGATCAGCAGAAGCCAGGTGCCGATCGGCCGGTCGGCGCGCGCCAGCCGCAGATAGGGGCGCGTCACGGGCGGCGCCAGCCGGTCGACCCAGTTGCCCTGCACCGCATCCGCGACCGTGCCGTGAAGCTCTGGCATTTGTTCCGTGCCTCCCCTAGATTTCCGCGCATGGACCGCGCCAAGATCAGACTGTGTGTAGATCACCCGCTGGGGCCGGGGCAAGCCGTGCCCCTGACGCCCGAGCAGGCGCATTACCTGTTTTCGGTGATGCGCGAGGGACCGGGGGCGCGGGTGGCGCTCTTCAACGGCCGCGACGGCGAATGGACCGCCGAGGTCGTTGCCGCCGCGAAGAAGGGGGGCACGCTCACCTGCCTTGGCCAGGCGGCGCCACAGCTGGACCCGCCCGACCTGTGGCTGATCTTCGCGCCGATCAAGAAGGAGCGCACCGACTTCATCGTCGAGAAGGCGGCCGAGCTGGGCTGTGCGCGGATCGTGCCGGTCCAGACCGAATTCACCAATTCGCAGCGGATCCGGCAGGACCGGCTGCAGGCCCATGCGCTCGAGGCGGCCGAGCAATGCCTGGGCACCTTCGTGCCCGAGGTCACCGACCTCGTGCCGCTGCGCCGGCTGCTTGACGGCTGGGACCCGGCGCGGCGCATCCTGTGGGCGGACGAAAGCCTGGTCGGGCCGGCCGAGACGCTCGCGGGCCTCGCCCCCGGCCCCTGGGCGATCCTGATCGGCCCCGAGGGCGGGTTTTCCGAGCCCGAGCGGGCGCGGCTGCGCGCGCTGCCCTTCGTGACGCCGGTCTCGCTCGGCCCGCGCATCCTGCGCGCCGACACCGCCGCCTGCGCGGCGATCACCCTGTGGCAATCGGCGCTCGGAGACTGGCGGTGATCCGCCCCGAGCTGCGCGCGGCGCTGCAGCGCCACCGCGAGACCCTCGCGGCGGCGGGCGTCGCGGCACTCGGGCTCTGGATCGCGACGCGCGGCGGCTGGCTGCTGGGCCCGCTCGGGCTTGGCCTGTGCGCGCTGGCCCTGGTCTGGGCAGGAACGGCACTGCGCCGCACGCGCTTTGCCCGTGCGGTGACCGATCCGGGCCTTGTCGAGGTGGACGAGGGGCGGATCGGCTATTTCGGCGCCGGCAGCACGGTGCTGGGCGGCTATATCGCGCTTGCCGATCTGGCCGAGATCCGCCTGCTCACCCTGCGCGGCGCGCAGCACTGGCGGCTGAAGACGGGGGACGGGCAGGCGCTGCTGATCCCGGTCGCGGCGGCGGGTGCCCCGGCGCTCTACGATGCCTTTGCGGCGCTGCCCGGCATAGACATGGGCCGGCTTGCCGCCGCGCTCGATCGGCGCGAGGTCGCACAGAGCCTGTGGCACCGTCCTGCGCGGGCCTCCCTTGACTTGGCGCGCTGATAGCGCCACCTGTTGCGCTCGGTTTCCGCAAGAAGAAGGCGTCTGCATGTCCATTCCCCAGCAGGGCGGAGGCCCGATCGAACGGTTCGAGCAGCTCGCCGAATACATCGCCTCGGGCGAGAAGCCGCCCGCCGACTGGCGCATCGGCACCGAGCACGAGAAATTCGGCTATCTCGCCGACAGCCTGACGCCACTGCCCTACGAGGGGCCGCGCTCGATCAAAGCGATGCTCGAGGGGCTGCGCGACGGCTTCGGCTGGGAGCCGGTGCTTGAGCAGGGCAACATCATCGGCCTGACCCAGAACGGCGCCAATGTCAGCCTGGAACCGGGCGGGCAGCTGGAACTGTCGGGCGCGCCGCTCGAGACGATCCATGACACCTGCTCCGAGGTCGGCGAGCATCTGCGCGAAGTGCATGCGGTGGCCGACCGGATCGGGGCGAAGTTCATCGGCCTTGGCGCCGCGCCGGTCTGGCGCGGGGACGAGATGCCGATGATGCCGAAGGGCCGCTACCGGCTGATGACCGACTACATGGACAAGGTCGGTACCATGGGCAAGACGATGATGTACCGCACCTGCACGGTGCAGGTGAACCTCGACTTCGCCTCCGAGGCGGACATGGTGCAGAAGATGCGCGTGGCGCTGGCGCTGCAACCGGTGGCGACGGCGCTGTTCGCGAACTCGCCCTTCCTCGACGGCAAGCCCAATGGCTTCAAGTCGTGGCGCGGCAATGTCTGGCAGAACCTCGACCCAGCCCGCACCGGCATGCTGCCCTTCATGTTCGAGGAGGGCGCGGGCTATGAACGCTATGTCGATTACGTCCTCGATGTGCCGATGTATTTCGTCTACCGCGACGGGCAGTATATCAACGCGCTGGGCCAGTCCTTCCGCGACTTCCTCAAGGGCGAGCTGCCGGCGCTGCCGGGCGAGAAGCCGACGCTCTCCGACTGGGCCGACCATCTGACCACCGTCTTCCCCGAGGCACGGGTGAAGAAATACATCGAGATGCGCGGCGCCGATGGCGGGCCGTGGCGGCGGCTGTGCGCGCTGCCGGCGCTCTGGGTCGGGCTGATGTACGATCAGGGTGCGCTCGATGCCGCCTGGGATCTGGTGAAGGGCTGGGACGAGGCCACCCGCGAGGGCCTGCGCCGCGCCGCTGCCAAGGACGCGCTGCAGGGCGAGGCGGGAGGCGTGAAGCTTTATGCTCTCGCGCGCGAGGTGGTGTCGATCGCCAAGGCTGGTCTTGCCGCGCGGGCGCGTCCCTCGGCGAACGGGCTGATCCCGGACGAGACGCATTTCCTCAATGCGCTCGAGGAATCGATCGAGACCGGCAAGGTCCCGGCGGACGAGCTGCTCGATCGCTACAGGGGCGACTGGAACGGCAATCTGACCAAGATCTACGCCGATTACAGCTATTGAGACGGAAAGGAGGGGCGCTGCCCCTCCTGGCCTGCGGCCAGTTCACCCCGAGGTATTTGGGGCAAGATGAATTGGGGGCGTTTCATCTTGCCCCAAATACCTCGGGGGAAGGCTGCGGATGCAGCCGGGGGGCAGCGCCCCCCGCGACGGCTCAGCCCATCGGCACCGGCGGCGGTGTGTTGCCCGGCTGCGGCCCGAAGCGGTTGGTGCCGGGCTGCGAGGGCTGGACGAAGAAGAACAGCAGGATCAGCCCGCCGATGAGCGGGATGAAGGCGATCAGCAGCCACCAGCCCGACTTGTCGAGGTCATGCAGCCGCCGCACCCCGACCGCGATCATCGGCACCAGAAGTGCCAGGGTGAAGATCGTGCTCAGCGGGCCGCCATTGCTGACCCAGCTGGCATAGCCCGGGCCGTGCATGAAGCGGCCGGTGCCGAACAGCATCGAATCGACGATGCTCAGCACGATCTGGCCGAGAAAGGCGAAAAGAACGAACCACCAGTATTCCGAGCGCGCGGCGCGGCCGGAAAAGGTGGCGTATTTCGTCAATGACGTGCGAACGGCGGTCTGAAAATCCATCGGGGCCTCCTGGCTGATGCCTGCATCTGGCCAGCGAAGCGCGCCGGGATCAACCCTTCTTTCCGATCCGCGGCTCGCGCCCCTGGGCGAGGCGCTGGATATTGGCGCGGTGGCGCCAGAAGATCAGCACCGCCATCGCCGCGACGAGCAGCATCATCTCGCGGTGGCCGAGCGCGAGGGCGAGCGGCACCGCGGTCGCGGCCGCGACGAGGGCGGAGAGCGAGGAGATCCGGCTGAGCGCCGCGGTCACCAGCCAGACAGCGCAGGCGGCGAGGCCGACGGGCCAGGCGAGCGCGATCAGCGTGCCGAGGAAGGTCGCCACGCCCTTGCCGCCGCGAAAGCGCAGCCACACCGGGTAGAGATGGCCGACGAAAGCCGCGCCGCCCGCGATCTGCGCCGCGGTGTCGTCGAGGAAATAGCGCGCGAGCAGCACCGCCACCGCGCCCTTGCCCGAATCGAGCAGCAGCGTTGCCAGCGCCGCGCCCTTGTGCCCGGTGCGCAGCACGTTGGTCGCGCCGATATTGCCCGAGCCGATCGTGCGCAGGTCGCCCAGCCCCATCAGCCGGGTGACCACCACCCCGAAGGGAATGGCGCCGAGCAGATAGCCCAGCACCGCCACCCCGGTCAGCACCGCGGCCCCGTTCTCCATTCCAGGCATCACTGCTCTGCCTCGTTCTTTTATTTTTCGTTATGCGGATAAACCTGCACCCCGGCGACGAATGTGGCAAGAACTTTGCCTTCCATCCGGGTGCCGTCGAAGGGGGTATTCTTCGATTTCGAGTGCAGGGTAAAGCGGTCGAGGACGAACGGCGCGTCCGGATCGAAGAGAACGAGGTCGGCAGGCGCGCCTTCGGCCAGCCGGCCCTGCGCGAGGCCCAGCCGTTTCGCCGGGTTCAGCGCCATCGCGCGGAAGAGCTGCGGCAGGCTCAGTGCGCCGGCGTGGTAAAGCCGCAGCGCCGCGGGCAGCAGGGTCTCGAGCCCGACCGCACCCGAGGCCGCCTGCTCGAAGGGCAGGCGCTTGCTTTCCTCGTCGGCGGGCGTGTGCATCGAGCAGATCACGTCGATCAGCCCGTCGGCCACCGCCTGCACCGCGGCCAGCCGGTCCTCTTCTGAGCGCAGCGGCGGCGTCATCTTGAAGAAGGTGCGGTACTCGCCGACGTCGAATTCGTTCAGCGTCAGGTGATGGATCGACACGCCCGCGGTGACGTCGAGCCCCGCCGCCTTGGCGCGTGCAAGCGCCGGCAGCGATGCGGCCGAGGTGATCTGGTCGGCGTGATAGCGCACGCCGGTCATCTCGACGAGGGCGAGGTCGCGCTCGAGCCCGATCCGCTCGGCCATCGGGCTGACGCCGGGCAGGCCGCGCAGCGAGGCGAACTTGCCCGAGGTGACGGCGGCGCCGTGGCTCAGCCCCGGTTCCTGCGGGTGGCCCACCACCATCGCGCCAAGCGCGCGGGCATAGGTGAAGGCCCGGCTGAGCACCTTGGCGTCGGTGGTCACCGCCTCGGCATCGGTGAAGGCGACGGCTCCCGCGTCCATGAGAAAGCCGATCTCGGTCATCTCGCGGCCATCGCGGCCCTTGGTCAGCGCGGCCATGTGGCGGATGCGCACCGGGGCCTCGGCCGCGCGCCGGGTGGCGAATTCGAGCGATTCGGGGGTGTCGATCGCCGGCAGCGTGTCGGGGCGGGCGATCACCGTGGTGACGCCGCCGGCCGCCGCCGCGCGCCCGGCGGTGCGGAAGCTTTCCTTGTGACGCTCGCCCGGCTCGCCGATCTTCACGCCGAGATCGACGATGCCGGGCGCAAGGCACTTGCCGGCGCAGTCGATCACCTCGGCGCCCTCGGGCACGGCGATGTCGCCAAGCGCGACGATGCGGCCCGCTTCGATCAGCAGGTTGCCGGGGGTCTCGGTCAGGCGCTCCGGGTCGATCAGGCGGGCGTTCTGCAGGAACAGGGTCATGTCATTCCCCTCTGGATCTCGCGGACCAGCGACTGCACCGCCGCCGCGTCGTGAATGTGGAAGAAGCCGCGCATCAGCGGGCGCTCGGGCTCGTTGCGGTGCTGGGTCACGCCGACCGGGAAGGTGACCGAATTGCGGCCGAGCCCGACAGCGAGATGCGGCGTCAGCGGGTAGCGCTCGAGATGCGGCGCGGCGCCCGGGCGCAGCGTGGCAATGTAGATCGCCCGGTCGCTCAGCGCATAGCGGGTGTCGAGCAGCCGGCGGTTGCCGAAGCCGCTGCGCCGGGCGAGCTGCAGCGCCGAGAGTACGAAAAGCCCGATCCCGGCCACCGCCTGCGCGGCCGAGCCTCCGGCGCGCAGGGCGATGACGATCCCCGTGCCGGCGCCGCCCGCAAGCACCGCAAGGATCGCCGGCCCGCCTGCCGGGGTGAACAGCCGCGGATCGGGGGCGCCGTGCCAGCGCAGCGTCTCGCCCGGGGCCAGCAGCCCGCCCCAGAAGGCGGCGCCGTCGCGGCCCACCTGCGGCAGGGGGGTGTCTCCTCCGGTCGGGCCGGGGTCGGAGGCGGGCGTGTCGCTCACCGCTTCACCTTCGCGCGTTTCGTCCGCGCCGCCTCGATCGCGGCCATCACCGAAGCGCTGTCGGCGAGGTGTTTGATCAGGTGCTTGTCGCCGGCCTTGGTGACGATCTGCACATCGCCCATCAGCCGGCGCACGGTGGTGATCTCGAGCAGCATCACCTGCCGTCCCTGCGGCCCGACAAGGCGCCGGTCGGTCAGCTGCCAGCGCCGCGCGAAGGCCTCGGAGCGGAAGTAGAGCGCGCGCAGCGCCATGCCGGCGGCGATCGCCAGTGCGGCCACCGCGATCTGATCGGTGTGGCCCATCCACACGAGCGCCGCCGAGACCAGCACGATGCCGATGCCGGCCAGAACCGCCGTGTCATACCAATACCGCCGGGGATCGGCGCCGAACACCGCCGCGACCTTCTCGCCCGGATCGAGCGGCAGCTCGGAGGCCGGGCCGGGGCGATAGTCGTGGACGCTGTCGCGCTTGATCTCAGACATAGACATCCCCGACGGCGGCGCGGCCGCGCTCGGCGCGCAGGTTCTGCGCGAGCAGATCCATCACCGCCATGCGCACCGCGACGCCCATCTCGACCTGGTCCTGGATGACCGAGCGGGTGATGTCGTCGGCGATGGTGCCGTCGATCTCGACGCCGCGGTTCATCGGACCGGGGTGCATGACGATCGCGTCGGGTTTCGCGCAGGCCAGCTTTTCGGCATCGAGCCCGTAGCGGAAGAAATACTCGCGTTCCGAGGGGATGAAGCCGCCGTCCATACGTTCCTTCTGCAGGCGCAGCATCATCACCACATCGGCGCCCTCGAGCCCCTCGCGCATGTTCTCGAAGACCTCGCAGCCGAATTCCGAGATCCCCGAGGGCATCAGCGTCGGCGGCCCGATCAGCCGGATGCGGTTCTTCATCTTGCCGAGCAGGAACAGGTTCGAGCGCGCCACCCGGCTGTGCGAGACGTCGCCGCAGATCGCCACCGTCAGCCCCTCGATCCGGCCCTTGCTGCGGCGGATCGTCAGCGCGTCGAGCAACGCCTGCGTCGGGTGTTCGTGCTTGCCGTCGCCGGCGTTGATGACGGCGCAGTTCACCTTCTGCGACAGCAGCTCGACCGCGCCCGAACTGGCGTGGCGCACCACCAGCAGGTCGGGGTGCATCGCGTTCAGCGTCAGCGCGGTGTCGATCAGGGTCTCGCCCTTCTTCACCGACGAGGTCTGCATCGACATGTTCATCACGTCCGCGCCAAGCCGCTTGCCGGCCAGCTCGAAGCTCGACTGCGTGCGCGTCGAGTTCTCGAAGAACATGTTGATCTGCGTCATGCCGGCGAGCACGTCGGTGCGCTTCACCGTGCGGCGGTTCAGTTCGACGTAGCGGTCGGCGAGATCGAGGACGGTCCGGATCTCCTCCGGCGCCAGATGCTCGATGCCCAGAAGATGCCTTGCGCGGAATGACATGACTGCCTCCGAAGTTGTCCGGGGCCGCTTATGGCAAAAGGGGGGGCATCCGTCCAGCATGAAGCGGCCGGGGCCGGGGCGGAAAACGTCGCATCCTTGCCCCGGTTTTGCCATGGCGCCGGTGCAGGACAGGAGTCTGACGGACCGATTTCAGGAGAACTGCCATGCCGGACGTTCCGATCTCCGCCCAGGATCGGCGGTTGCGCCTGCGGCGCGAGGCCGAGGCGAGCCGGGCCGAGGCGCGCGCGCTTGCGGAAAGCTTCGACGACTCGACCGGGCTGAGCTGGTTCTGGGCGCTGCTCTTCGGTTCGCTTTATTACATCGTGCATGGGTTCTATGCCCGTGCGCTGGTGGTTCTGCTGCTCGATCTGGTGGGCATCGGCATTGTCGTGTCGCCCTTCCTGGCCTACCCGGCCTGGCGCAAGCGCGCCCTCGACCGGGCCGAGGTGATGCTCAGCATCGACCGGGGCCGGCATCCGATGGGACGGGTGCTTTACCCCGGCCGCGCCCCGGCATAGCTTGGCGGCATGACCGCCGGAGCCGATCTCGATTACAACGCCGCCCGCGCCGCGCTCGAATGGCTGATCGAGCTCGGGGTGGATTCGGCTGTGCTCGATGAGCCCGTCGATGCCTATGCGCTTCCGGAAACCCTGAATGCGCCGAAACCTGCGGCCCCCGCTGTCGCGCCGAAGGGGCCGGGAGCACGGCCCGTGCGTGTGGTCGAGGAGGGGCCCGATCCGGTCGTCGAGGCGCGCCGGGCCGCCGCCGCGGCCAACGACCTCGAGGCGCTGCGCGACGCGATCACCGCTTACGATCTGTGCGAGCTGAAGAAGGGCGCGAAGACCACGGTCTTTGCCGACGGCAATCCGAAGGCGCGGGTGATGATCATCGGCGAGGCGCCGGGCCGCGACGAGGACGTCCAGGGCAAGCCCTTCGTCGGCCGCGCCGGGCATCTGCTCGACAAGATGTTCGCCGCGATCGGGCTCTCCCGGACCAGCCCCGATGCCGGGGCGGCCTTCTACATCACCAACGTGCTGCCCTGGCGCCCGCCGGGCAACCGCGACCCGGAACCGGCCGAGATCGCGCAGATGCTGCCCTTCCTCGCCCGCCATGTCGAACTCGCCGATCCCGATCTGATCGTGCTGATGGGCAATGCCGCCTGCGCCGCGGCACTGAACAAGCGCGGCATCCTGCGGCTGCGCGGACACTGGGCCGAGGCCTTCGGCCGGCCTGCGCTGCCGATGACCCACCCGGCCTATCTGCTGCGCCAGCCCCATGCCAAGCGCGAGGCCTGGGCCGATCTGCTGGCCCTGCGGGCGCGGCTGAATGCGCTCGCGCCCTGACAAATGCGTGAACGGCGGCGGAAGCGGCGCCGTGCCGCGTAGGATGCGCGCTAGACTTTGCGTAAGGGCTGGGATCGGCCCCTTTCCCCTGCACCGACCGACAGGATACGGACGATGAAGTTTCTCACCCGCTCCCTGATGGGGCTGTTCCTCACCGCGCTGACGCTTGGGCTGCTCGCGGCGGGGGGCTATGCCGTCAAGGCCGCGATCGAGGCGCGCAACGCCGCGCCCGAGCGTCCGGCGCAGGCGCGCGAGCGGGTCTTTGCGGCGAATGTGGTGACGCTCGATTTCGGCACGCGGGTGCCGCGGCTCACGGCCTATGGCGAGATCCGCGCGGCGCGGCGGCTGGAACTTCGGGCGGCGGTGGCGGGTCGGATCCTGGACCTCTCGCCGAATTTCGTCGAGGGCGGCACGGTCTCGGCGGGCGAGCTTTTGGTGCAGCTCGATCCGGCCGAGGCGCAGGCGGCGCGCGACACTGCGGCCGCGGCGCGCGGCGAGGCGCAGGCGGCGCTGGCGCTGGCCGAGCGCACGGTGGCGATCGCCTCGGATGATCTGACGGCGGCCGGGCGGCAGGCGGAGCTGCGCCGCTCGGCGCTCGAGCGGCAACGCTCGATCGACGCGAAGGGCTTCGGCAAGGCGGCCGACACCGAGACCGCCGAGCTGGCCGTTTCGGCGGCCGATCAGGCGGTGCTGACCAAGCGCACGGCACTCTCGGCGGCCGAAGCCGGGCTCGATCAGGCGCGCAACACCCTGCGCCGCGCCGAGATCACGCTCGGCGAGGCCGAGCGCAAGCTGCGCGACACGGTGATCCGCGCGGGCTTTGCCGGCGATCTTGCCGGCATCACCGCGGTGAAGGGCCGGGTCGTCTCGATGAACGAGATGCTGGGCGAGCTGATCGACCCTGCCGCGCTCGAGGTCTCGTTCCGGGTCTCGACGGCGCAATTCGCCCGGCTGACCGATGCCACGGGCGCGCTGGTGCCGATGCGGGCCGAGGTGGCGCTGGATCTGCAGGGCCGCACGCTCGCCGCGCCGGCGACGCTGGTGCGGGCGGGGGCGGCGGTCGAGACCGGGCTGACCGGGCGGCTGCTGTTCGCGCGGCTCGACGTTCCCGCGGGCTTCAAGGCCGGCGATTTCGTCACCGTCACCCTCGACGAGCCGCCGCTCGAGGCGGTGGCCGAGGTGCCGGCGGCGGCGGTCGGCGCGGATGGCCGGGTTCTGCTTCTGGGGGCCGGCGATCGTCTGGCCGCGGTGCCGGTCGAGGTGCTGCACCGGCAGGGGGATGCGGTTCTGATCCGTGCCGCCGGGCTTGCCACCGGACAGGAGATCGTGGCCGAACGCACGCCGCTTCTGGGCGAGGGGCTGAAGCTGCGCCCGCTTCGGCCGGGCGCGGCGGCAGCGCCGGCGCTGGTGCCGCTCGATCCCGACCGCCGCGCGCGGCTGATTGCGCAGGTCGAGGCGAATGCACGCATGCCGTCGGAGGCGAAGGCGCGCCTTCTGGCGCAGCTGGCCGAGGAGGCGGTGCCGGCCGAGCTGATCGACCGGCTCGAAGCGCGGACCGGAGGCTGAGCCGGTGAGCGCGCGCCCCGAGGACACTCCCCACACCGCCACCGAGGCGAATGCCGCCGCGGCCGAGGCCGCCCGGGCCGAGGGCGCTTTCGTCCGCCCTGACGAGCCCCTGCCGCCGCCGCGCGGGATCATCGGCCGGTTCACCCGGCACCGGACGCTGGCGAATATCGTGCTCGTCGTCATGCTTTGCGCCGGGCTGGCCGTGCTGCCGAAGATGCGCGCGCAGTTCTTCCCCGATTCGGTGACCGAGGAGGTCGAGGTCGAGGTGACCTGGGAGGGCGCCGGCGCCGAGGATGTCGACCGCGCCATCGTGCAGGTGCTCGAACCCTCGCTGATCTCGGTCGAGGGCGTCGACAGTTCCGAAAGCCGCGCGATCGAGGGCAAGGCGACGATCACCCTTGAATTCGAGCCGGGCTGGGACATGGGCCGCGCGGTGAACGATGTCGAGCAGGCGATCACCGCCGCGGGCGACCTGCCCGAGGCCGCCGACGAGCCCGTCGTCACCCGCGGCGTCTGGCGCGACACGGTGACCGACGTGGTGCTGACCGGCCCGATCCCGCCCGAACAGCTCGGTCGGCTGGCCGACGAGCTGGTGGTGCGGCTCTATGCGGCGGGGGTGACGCGCACCACGGTGCAGGGCATGGCCGCGCCGCGCACGCTGGTCGAGGTGCCGACGGCGCAGATGATGCGCCATAACGTGACGCTGAGCCAGATCTCGGCGCTGATCGCGGCCGAGGCGGCGACCAGTCCCGCGGGCGACGTGGCGGGGGGGGCTGCGCGCGTGCGCACCGGCGAGGAACGCCGCGCCGCGCGCGACATCGCGGGCATCGTCATCCGCACCAACCCGGACGGTTCGTTGCTGACCATCGGCGACGTGGCGACCATCCGGGTCGAGGGGGCGAACCGGGCGCGGGCCTATTACGTCGGCACGAACCCGGCGATGACGGTGAATGTCTCGCGCTCGGCCGCGGGCGATGCGATCGCGCTGCAGCACGCGGTCGAGGCGGTGGTGGCCGAGATCCGCCCGACGCTGCCCGCGGGCACCACCATCGACCTCGTGCGCACCCGCTCGGCCGCGATCATCCAGCGGCTCGAACTCCTGATGAAGAACGGCGCGCAGGGGCTGGCGCTGGTGCTGGTGCTGCTGTTCCTGTTCCTGAATGCGCGCACCGCTTTCTGGGTGGCGATGGGTATTCCCACCTCGATGGCGGCGGCGCTGGCGGTCATGTACCTCGGCGGCATGACGCTCAACATGATCTCGATCTTCGCGCTGATCCTGACCCTGGGGATCGTCGTCGACGATGCGATCGTGGTGGGCGAGCACGCCGATTTCCGCGCCCGCGAGCTGGGCGAGCACCCGGTTCTGGCGGCCGAACAGGGCGCGTGGCGGATGGCGGCGCCGGTGCTCGCCTCGTCGCTGACCACGATCATCGCCTTTGCCGGGCTGACGGTGGTCGGCGGGCCGATGGGGCGGATGGTCGAGGACATCCCCTGGACGGTGATTGCGGTGCTCGCGGCCTCGCTCGTCGAGTGCTTCCTGATCCTGCCCAACCACATGAGCCACGCGCTTGCCCATACCGCGAAGGGCGCCTGGTATGACGCGCCGTCGCGGGTGGTGAACCGCGGGCTCGACTGGGTGCGGGTGCGGATCATGCGGCCGCTGGTGCGGCTGATCGTGCGGGCGCGCTATGCGGTCGTGGCGGGCTCGGTCGCGCTGCTGCTCAGTCAGGTGGCGCTGCTGATCGGCGGCACGGTGCAATGGCGCTTCTTCTCGCCCCCCGAGCAATCGACCGTCTCGGGCGCCTTCGCCATGCTGGCCGGCGCCTCGCGCGCCGACACCACGGCGCAGATGCAGGCGCTGCAACGCGCCGTCGACCGGGTCGGGCAGGAATACGCCGCCGAGACCGGCATCAACCCCGTCGAATACGTGCTGGGCCAGATCGGCGGCGCCTCGGGTCGGGCGCTTGCCTCGGCCGAGGGCAAGGACACCGACCTTCTGGGCTCGATCTCGGTCGAGCTGGTCGATGCCGACCTTCGCCCCTTCTCCTCGGCCGATTTCGTCGCCCGCCTGCAACGCGAGGCCGAGCGGATGCCGCTGCTCGAGGAACTCAGCTTCCGCGGCTTCCGCACCGGGCCTTCGTCGGACGGCATCTCGGTGCAATTCTCGGGCGCCGAAAGCCGGGTGCTGAAGGAGGCGGCCGAAGACCTGAAGGCGGCGCTTGCGGCCTTCCCCGAGGTCTCGGCGGTCGAGGACACGCTCGCCTACGACAAGGAGGAGCTGATCCTGTCGCTCACCCCGCAGGGCGCGGCACTCGGCTTCGACATCGACAGCCTTGGGCGCGAGTTGCGGGCGCGGCTGAACGGCACCGAGGCGGCGACCTATCCCGACGGCGTGCGCTCGGCCTCGATCCGGGTCGAACTGCCGGAAGGCGAGCTCACCGCCGATTTCATCGACCGGATGCAGATGCGCACGCCGGCGGGGAACTGGGTGCCGCTCTCCGACATCGTCACCCTGCGTTCGGAAACCGGCTTCTCGACGATCCGGCGCGAGGACGGGGTGCGGCGCGTGGGCGTCACCGGCGACATCTCCGAGGACGATCCGGCGCGGGCGAACGAGATTCAGCGCCTGCTGCGCGACGAGATCCTGCCGCGGATCGCCGAGGAACGCGGCGTCGTCTTCACCCTGACCGGCGCGGCCGAGCAGGAGCGCGACTTCATGTCCGACGCGATGATGGGGCTGATCCTGTGCCTTCTCGGCATCTACATCGTGCTGGCCTGGATCTTTGCCAGCTGGACGCGGCCGGTGGTGGTGATGTCGGTGATTCCCTTCGGCCTTGTGGGCGCGATCTGGGGCCATGCGCTCTGGGGCCTGCCGATGTCGATGTTCTCGGTCGTCGGGCTGATCGGCATGACCGGGATCATCATCAACGACGCCATCGTGCTGATCTCGACCGTCGACGAATATGCGGCAAAGCGCGGCCTTGCCCCGGCGATCGTCGATGCGGTGGCGGACCGGCTGCGGCCGGTGCTGCTGACCACGCTGACGACGGTGCTGGGGCTGGCGCCGCTGCTCTACGAGACCTCGGCCTCGGCACTGTTCCTGAAACCCACGGTCATCACCCTGTGCTACGGGCTCGGCTTCGGCATGGTGATCGTGCTGCTCGTCGTGCCCGCTGTGCTGGCGATCCAGCTTGATGTGACGCGACAGATGCGGGCGCTGCGCCACGGGCTGCGGGCGCGGCCGCTGCGCGGGGTGCTGGGCGCGGCGGCGGGGCTGATCGCGCTCGCCTTCGTCGCGACGCTGGGCCGGGCGATGCTGGCCGGGCAGGGCGTCGGCGCGGCGCTTGGCCTGTTCGTGGGGCTTGCGGCGCTGGTGGTGCTGGGCGCGGGGCTGGTTGCGCCGCGGATCATGCGCGCCCGGCTCGGTGCAGCGCGCTGAGGCGTCTCAGTTCGCGGGGCAGCCGTCGATCTCAATCGCGCCCGCGTCGCTCAGCACGGTGATGCGCAGATCGGACTGCTCAAGCGCGAAGGGCTTGCCGCTGTCTGGCACGAATTCGGCGCTGGCGAGCAGCGTGTTGCCCTGCCGCTCGGCCTCCGACTCCGAGACCCACATCGGGGTCGAGCGCAGCTCGAACAACGCCACCTCGCCCGCCGCCTCGGGCAGGTCGATCGCGGCCTTCACCCGCATCCCGTCGGCGATCGGCTCCACCGTGCAGCGCGCAAGGCCGGGCTGGCGCAGCGGCACGGCGGCCATCGCGGCGCGGATCTCGGGGTCGGGCGCGCCCGGGCCGGCGAGATCGGCCCCCAGCTCCAGCGAGACCGGCACGCAGACGTCGTGGCAGATCCCCATGTCGAGATCGGCCGACAGCGTCACCGGCTTTGCCGGGTCCGTGGGGGTGATCTCGAGCGGCAGGATCATCTCGTCGTGATAGCCCACGGTGCGCAGCCCGTTCTGGTCGAAGACCTGCGGCGCGGGCCAGATCACCTGCACGTCGGCGACATTGTCCGACCCGGCAAAGTCGATCACCGGCGGCACCCCGGCATCGCCCGGGCTGCGCCAATAGGTCTTCCAGCCGGGATCGAGTTCGATCTTCAGTGCCGCGATGCGGCTGCCGTCGGGCGCTTCCCAGCCGGGCAGCACCTCGGCGCCCTCCATGCCGGGCGGCAGCGGCTCTTCGGCGCGGGCGGGAAGCGCGGCGAGGCAGAGGCAGAGCGGAAGCAGGGCGGCGAGAGGTCTAGACATGATCTTCGGATAGCGCCTCGGGGCCGGGCAGTCCAAGTCACAAACGCGCCAGCGCGGTCTTTGTGTGCGGCTTTGCCACAGTCGGTGCCGGCACGGGGCTTGATCCGGCCGGGGGCCGGGGCCACCTTTGGAGAAAGGCGCATCCCGCGCCGGCGGAGACCGACATGGACCTGACCGGAAAACTCCTGATCGCGATGCCTGGCATGGGCGACCCGCGCTTCGAACATGCGGTGGTGGCGGTCTGCGCCCATTCGGCCGAGGGCGCGATGGGGGTGATCGTCAACAAGCCGCTGCCGACGCCGGGGCTGAGCGACCTGCTCACCCAGCTTGGCATCCCGGTGACGGCCTCGGACCGGCCGGCCAGTGCGCCCATTCTCTTCGGCGGTCCGGTCGAGACCGGGCGCGGCTTCGTGCTGCATTCGCGCGACTGGAAGGGGCAGGGGCCGGAGATGGAGGTCATGCCCGAGGTGGCGATGACCGCGACCCGCGACATTCTCGAGGATATCGCGCAGGGGCGGGGGCCGGACCGGGCGCTGTTGGCCCTTGGCTATGCCGGTTGGGGGCCCGGTCAGCTCGAGGCAGAGATCCTGTCGAACGGCTGGCTGATTGCCGATGGCGATGCCACGATCGCGCTCGACCCCGATCACGCGACGAAATGGACCCGGGCGCTCGCCACCATGGGCGTCGATCCGCGCACGCTGTCTGCCGCGGCGGGCCATGCCTGAGCCCAGAGGGGGGCGCTGCCCCCCGGCTTTGCCTCCCCCCGAGGTATTTCGGGCAAGGAGAAAGCCCGAAGGGTAGCTTTGCCTTCATCTTGGCAAAAATACCTCGGGGGTGAGCGCCTCTGGCGCGAGGGGGCAGCGCCCCCTAGCTGCGCGGCGCGGCGGCGCGCTGCAGCCGGTCATTGATTGCGCGGCCAAGCCCGGTGTCGGGAATGGGCGCGACGGCGATCGTTGCGGCGCCGCATGCCTGTGCCAGCCGGTCGGCCTCGCGCAATGCGCCGAACAGGCGCGCCGCCGCCTCGACCAGATCGCCGGTTTCCGACAGCGTCAGATCGGCCGCGGGGCCGGGGCCGAAGCCGAGGAAGACCTCGCCCGGGCGTTTCTCGGTCGCGTTCAGCCGCACGGCGGCGCCGGGGGCGTAATGCGATTTCAGCTGGCCGGGCGCGTTCGGTCTCGCGGCATCCCCGCCCGTCGGCAATGCGCAGCCGAGTGCCGCCTCGAGCGCTTCGGCCGGCAGCCCGCCCGGGCGCAGCAGTGTCGGCGGATCGAGCATCAGGATCGTCGATTCGAGCCCCACCGCGCAGGGCCCGCCATCGACCACCGCGGCAATCTTTCCGTCGAGCCCCTCGAGCACATGATCGGCGTTCGTCGGGCTGACCTTGCCCGAGGGATTGGCGGAGGGCGCCGCGACCGGGCCGCCGAAGGCCGCAAGCAGCGCGCGCGCGACCGGGTGGGCGGGCATCCGCACCGCCACCGTATCAAGCCCGGCGCTGACGAGATCGGAGATCCCCGCCTCGGGGCGCAGCGGCAGCACGAGGGTCAGGGGGCCGGGCCAGAATGCCGCGGCGAGCGCCCGGGCCGCCTCCGAGAACACCGCCACCCGTTCGGCCGCGGCAAGGTCGGGCACATGCACGATCAGCGGGTTGAAGCGCGGCCGGCCCTTGGCCGCATAGATCCGCGCCACCGCCTCGCCTGAGCGGGCATCGCCGCCGAGGCCATAGACCGTCTCGGTCGGGAAGGCGACGAGATCGCCCGCGGCCAGCAGCTCTGCCGCCCGTGCGATCCCCGCGGCATCGGTTGCGAGACGTTCCGTCATGCGATCCATTCCCTCCGGTGACGCTGCGTAGCGGTTGAAGGCGCCTTCCCTTGCGGTAACTTGTGCCCCGAGTATTGAGGTCATAAGCGCGCCGGCGCCCGTTGCCAAGCGCTCCAAGGAGGAAGTCATGTCCTATCGTTCGCCCGTCGCGGAACTGCGGTTCATTCTCGACAAGGTGGTGCCGCTCGCGCCGGTGTCCGCGACCGAGAAATTCGCCGAGGCGACCGGCGAGACCGTCGACGCGATCCTGACCGAGGCGGCGAAGCTGTGCGACGAGGTGATGGCGCCGCTGATCCGCAATGGCGACCTGACCCCCGCCAAGCTGGAAAACGGCGTGGTGCGGTCGTCGCCGGGCTTCAAGGAGGCCTATGAGCAGATCGCCGAGGGCGGCTGGGTCGGGATCTCCTCGCCGGCCGAATACGGTGGCATGGGCCTGCCGCTGACCATGGCGATCGCGGTGAACGACATGATGTCGGGGGCGAACCTCGCGCTGCAGCTGAACCCGCTGCTGACCCAGGGCCAGATCGACGCGCTGGAACACCACGCCTCAGACGAGATCAAGGAGCTTTACCTGCCGAAGCTGATCTCGGGCGAATGGTCGGGCACGATGAACCTGACCGAGCCGCAGGCCGGTTCCGACGTCGGCGCACTGCGCACCAAGGCCGAGCCGAACGGCGACGGCACCTATTCGGTCACCGGGCAGAAGATCTTCATCTCTTGGGGCGATTCGGACATGACGAAGAACGTCTGCCACCTCGTCCTCGCCCGCCTGCCCGACGGCGCGCCGGGCACGAAGGGGATCTCGCTCTTCATGGTGCCGAAATACATCCCCGACGCGAACGGCGAGCCGGGCGTGGCGAACAGCCTCAAGGTCGTCTCGCTCGAGCACAAGATGGGCCTGCACGGCTCGCCCACCTGCGTGATGAGCTTCGAGGGCGCGAAGGGCTGGATGGTCGACGGGCCGAACAAGGGCATGGCCGCGATGTTCACGATGATGAACAACGCGCGTCTGAACGTCGGCGTCGAGGGCATCGGCATCGCCGAGGGCGCCTATCAGAAGGCGCTTGCCTATGCGCAGGACCGGGTGCAGTTCAAGCCGATCATCGAGCACGCCGACGTGCGCCGGATGCTCGCCGAGATGAAGGCCGAGGTCTTTGCGGCGCGCTCGATCGCGCTCGCCTGCGCGGTGTCCATCGACATGGGGCACGCGACCGGTGACGAGGGCTGGAAGGCGCGCGCCGCGCTGCTGACCCCGATCGCCAAGGCCTATGGCACCGACACCGGCATGTGGGTCTCGGACCAGGGCATCCAGGTGCATGGCGGCATGGGCTTCATCGAGGAGACCGGCGCCGCGCAGTATTTCCGCGACGTGCGCGTGACCGCGATCTACGAGGGCACGAACGGCATCCAGTCGATGGACCTTGTCGGGCGCAAGATGATGGACGGCGGCAAGGCCGCGTTCCGCCTGCTGCAGGAGGTCGAGGAAGACGCGAAATCCGCGCGCGAGGTGCTGCCGCAGCTTGCCGAGGACGTCTGGCAGGCCGCCGAGACGCTGCGCGAGCACACCGAATGGATGATCGGCCAGGACATGCAGGACCGCTTCGCCGGTTCGGTGCCCTATCTCAAGGCCTTTGCCCGCGTTCTTGGTGCGCATTTCCACCTGCGTGCGGCGATCGCCGGCGGCGCCGAGTCGCGCCATGCCAAGCTTGCCGCGGTCTATATCCGCCGCCTGCTGCCGCAGTTCGCCGCGGCGCTGGCCGAGGCGCGCGAAGGCGCCGAGGGGCTCTATGCGCTGTCGGTCGAAGACCTGAGCGCATGAGCCACGGGACCGCGCGGAAAGGGCTGCATTACCCCTGGCCCGATCCGCCGGCCCCGGGTGAGACCGTTGAAATCGCGGAGGGCGTGCTGTGGCTGCGCCTTCCGCTGCCGATGGCGCTCGACCACGTCAATGCCTATGCCCTCGACGAGGGCGATGGCTGGACGCTGGTCGACCCGGGCATCGACACCCCGGCCTGCCGCGCCGCGCTGCAATCGGCGCTCGACGGGCCGCTGGCTGGCAAGCCCGTCACCCGTGTCCTCGTCACCCATTACCACCCCGATCACATCGGCCTTGCGGGATGGTTGCAGGTGCGCGGCGCCGAGCTGGTGACCACCCGCACCTCCTGGCTCTTCGCGCGGATGCTCACGCTGGACGAGCAGCCGGTGCCGGTCGCCGAGACGCTCGATTTCTGGCGCCGGGCCGGGATGACCCCCGACCTGCATGCCCGCCGTGCCACGGAACGCCCCTTCAACTTCGCCGATTGCGTGTATCCGCTGCCCTTGGGCTTCACCCGGATCCGCGAGGGTGACCGGGTCGTCGCCGGCGGCCGGCGCTGGCGCGTGCGGATCGGCGAGGGGCATGCGCCCGACCATGCCACGCTCTGGTCCGAGGACGACGAGCTGATCCTTGGCGGCGATCAGCTGCTTCCCTCGATCTCGGCCAATCTCGGCGTCTATGCGACCGAGCCGATGGCCGACCCGGTCGCCGACTGGCTGGAGAGCTGCCGCGCCTTCCAGCCCTTCGCGCATCGCCACCATCTGGTGCTGCCCGGCCACAAGACCCCCTTCACCGGCCTGCCGCTGCGGCTGCGGCAGATGATCGAGAACCACGAGGGCGCGCTTGGCCGCCTGCGCACGCTGCTGGCCGAGGGGCCGCGGCCGGCGACTGCCTGTTTCCCCGCGCTCTTCAAGCGGCCGATCGGCGAGGGCGAATACGGGCTCGCGTTGGTCGAGGCGGTGGCGCATCTCAATCACCTCTTGCACCGCGGCGAGGTCCGCCGCACGCTTGGGGGCGACGATATCTGGCACTGGTCCCTCGCATGAGCGACACCCCGATCCGCACCCTTGCCGAGGCACATGAGGACAGCGCGCTGCCGCGCGCCCATGCGGTGCTGACCGATGACGAGGCGGCGGCGCCTTTCGAGACCCTGCCGCTGCCGCCCGGCATGGCCGACGAGCCGTTCGAGGACAAGTCGCCCGCGCAATGGGCCTATGAGCGGCTCGTGCTCTATATCCAGAACTTCGAGAACCAGCTGCAGCCCGACGAGGAGGTGGCGCTTGGCATCACCGGCGGCGATGTCGGCGTGCTGCAGATCGAGGGGCTCGGTTATTTCGCCCCCGACATCCTGACCTTCTACGGCCGTGACGAGGACGGGGCGCGCACCCAGCTGATCCAGCATGTGAGCCAGCTCAACGTGATGCTGGTGGCGATCCCGAAACCCGCGGCCGAGGACGAGGCGCGGCGCATCGGCTTCCGCCTTGCGCGCGGGCTCACGGCCGAGCGCAAGGGTTGAGGCGCCCTGCAGCGCATGGATGACAGGCGCGTGACGCTGCGCTAGGCTTGCCCCGGGAGACAGTCGGGAGGAAACGATGGCCGATCACGGAATGGGCAGCATGGACATCCGTGCTCAGGAGAGAACATTCGCGGGTTTCCTGCGCTTCGTGACCGTCGGGGCGGTTGTCATTGTGGCATTTTTGGTGTTCCTCGCTCTGGCAAACGGCTGATCCGTCAGCCCTGTCACGAGTTTGAGGAGGACGGCAGATGCGCCGACTTATCATCTGCTTGATCCTGCCGCTGGCACTGGCCGCGTGCGGGGCGCAACCCGTCTGGGCACCGGACGATGTCGTGCAGAAGGCGGCAGTGCACACCGGCAACCCGCCCTCGGTGACGCTGTTCACCGTGATCGGCACCCATACCGGTTCGGGCGGGCATTCGGCGCTGATGATCGACGGTACGCAACGGGTGATCTTCGACCCGGCCGGGACCTGGAACCACCCCTGGGTGCCCGAGCGCAACGACGTCGACTACGGCATCACCGAACGGATGTACAAGTTTTACATCGACTACCACGCGCGCGAGACCTGGTTCGTGCGCGAGCAGCGCGTGCCGGTGACGCTTGCGCAGGCCGATGCGATGATCCGCCGGGCCGAGGCGAATGGTGCGGTGAACAAGATGATGTGCGCCAATGATACCTCGGCGGTGCTGCGCGACATCCCGGGTTTCGAATCGCTGCCGAACACCTTCTCGCCGCTGAAGCTGTCGAAGGCCTTCGGCAAGCTGCCCGGCGTGGTGACCAAGGATCACTACGACAACGACCCCGATGACAATTCGGGCGTGCTGATGGTGCAGCAGGAAGCGATCCGGCACGGTACCGAGCTGCCGTTCTGATCCGGCGTGCCGCTTCTGAAAGACGAGCGCCCGGGGCTTGCCCCGGGCGTTTCCGTCTCAGCCGACCAGCCAGAGCGCGAGATAGAGCGAGACGAAGCCGCCGAGGATCGCGGCGAGGGTGTTGCGCGTGGCGAGCCCCGCCAGCACCGTCACCGCGGCGGCGATCAGCCGCGCGGGGTCGGGGGCGCCGCCCGTCGCCTGCGGCCAGAGCACCAGCGGCGCGACCAGCCCCGGCAGCACCGCCACTGCGGTATAGCGCAGATAGCGCAGCGCCCATTCCGGCAGCGGCCGGCGCCCGGCGAGGCCAAGGAAGGAATAGCGCAGGAAGAAGGTGCCGACGCCGAGGGCGAGGATGATGATCCAGATCTCGGCCCGGCCGTAGAAATCCGCGCTCATCATGCGGCCCTCCGCGCCAGGAAGGTTTCGGCCCGCGCGCCCGCGACCATCGCCAGCACCGCGGCGACCAGCACGCCCAGCCCCGAGGGCAGGAACGAGAAGACGAGCGCCGCGACGACCGAGACCGTCGCCGCCACCAGATGCGGCAGCGAGCGCAGCATCGGCGCGATCATCGCGAGGAAGGTCACCGGCACCGCGAAATCGAGCGCGAACTCGGGCGGGATCGCCGCGCCCAGAAGCGCGCCCGCGAGCGTCGCGACATACCAGGTCGGACAGTTCGGCGTGCAGGCGCCGGCGTAATAGGCGAGCTTCTCGGCCAGGCTCTGCTGCGGCGCGCGCTCGTAATCCTGCGCGGCGACGGCAAAGCTCTGGTCGATCATGAAATAGGCGACGAGCGCCTTCTGCCAGCGCGGCGCGGCGCCCAGATGCGGCGCGAGCGAGGCCGAATACATCGCCATGCGCAGATTGACCGCGAGCGCGGTCAGGATCACCAGAAGCGCCGGCGTGTGGTCGTTCATCAGCTGCACCGCGGTGAATTGCGAGGCGCCCGCAATGACCAGGACCGAGAAGCCCATCACCTCGACGAGGTTCAGCCCGGCCTCGGTCGCCGCGACGCCGAAGAGGGTGCCGAAGGGCACGATCACCAGCATGAAGGGCAATCCGTTGCGCAGGCCGCGCCAGTAGGCGGCGGAAAGTGAGGGGCGGTCGGTCATGGTGGCTTGCTCGCTGAGGCGTGTTGCGCCAGTTCTAGGGGCAGCGACGAAGGGCGCCAAGGGCGCGATTGTATCGGAGGCATTATGCGGATCGCCGGGCTGATCCTGGCCGGCGGGCAGGGCCGCCGCATGGGCGGTGTCGCGAAGGCGCTGCTGCCGCTCTCCGGCCGTCCGCTCGCGGCCCATGTCATCGCGCGGCTGGCGCCGCAGGTCGGGGCGCTGGCGCTGTCGGCCAACGGCGATCCGGTGCGCTTTGCCGGGTTCGGCCTGCCGGTGCTTGCCGATCTGCCGGGCGAGGTGGGGGAGGGGCCGCTGGCCGGGCTGCGGGCGGGGCTTCGTTGGGCCGCCGCCGAGGGCGCCGGGGCGCTCGTGACCGCGGCGACCGACACACCCTTCCTGCCCGGCGATCTGGTGGCGCGGCTCGCCGCTCCGGGGGGCGCGGCCTTCGCGACCTGGCGCGGCCGGGCGCATTACACCGCGGCGCTCTGGCCGCTGTCCGAGGCGGCGCGGATCGGGGCGCTGTTCGCGGCGGGCGAGCGGCGGCTGCGGGTGGCGCTCGGTACGGCGACCGAGGTCGCCTTCGACGACCTGCCTGAGGACCCCTTCGCCAATCTCAACACGCCCGAGGACCTTGCCGCCGCCGCAGTGCGGATCGGGGAGGCGCGGTGATGGCGATCATTCGTCACGGCGTCTTCCCCGAGCAGCGCGCACAGGCGGCGCGGCTTTACTGGCAGGCCTTCGGTGGCAAGCTTGGCATGGTGATGGGCCCCGAGCCGAAGGCGATGGCCTTCATCGAGCGGGTGATGTCGCCCGATCACGTGATCTCGGCGAGCGACGAGGCGGGGGCCTTGCTGGGGGTGATCGGCTATCGCACCGCGCGGGGCTCCTTTGTCGGTGGCCGGATGTCGGATCTGATCGCGGTCTATGGCCGCTTCGGCGCCTGGTGGCGGGGGCATGCGCTTGGCGTGCTGGCCGAAGATCTGGCGACGGGCACGATTTCCGTCGACGGGCTGGCGGTGGCCGAGGGCGCGCGCGGCACCGGGGTGGGGGCGGCGCTGGTCGAGGCGCTGTCGCGCGAGGCGACGATGCGCGGCTTTTCGCAGCTGCGGCTCGAGGTGATCGGCGAGAACCTGCGGGCGCGCGCCCTCTATGATCGGCTCGGCTTCGAGGTGACGGCGCGCTGCGAGAGCCGGGTGAAGGCGCTGATCTTCGGCTATCGCTCGAGCATCACCATGGCGCGGCACCTGTGACGGTGGGCGGCGCGGGGCGCTGCCCCGCACCCCGAGGTATTTCGGGCAAGGCGAAAGCCGAGGCGTTCAGTCGAAGGTGCCGGTGACGCGGCCGAGCAGCATGAAGGCGCGCGCGGTGCGGGTCTCGGCAAGTTCCGCCACTTCCTGATCCGAGGCGTTCGTCTCGAATTCGGTGAAGGTGCGGTCGAACTGGCGCAGGAAGTGGTGCGCGGCGTCGCGGAAGATCGTGTCCGAGCGCATCCGGCCGGCGGTGAGGGCAAGCGAGGAGCGGTCGCGCACGCCACCGAGCGCGGCGATCTCGCGGCCGCGTTCGCCCTGCGCAAAACGGCGCCACAGCTCGGGCCGGGCGCGGTCGGGGCGCAGGTCGTCCATGTAGATGCCATCCTGCGAGAGCAGGTTGAGCACGTCCTGCGCGGCGCGGATCAGCTTGGCCATCGTCCGGTCCTCAAGCGCGCGGCGCAGTGCACGGAAGCCCTCGCGGTCGTCGGCATTGTCCGGGAAATTGAGCGCACGGATGAAATCAGCGACCGAGACCGGCTGCGCGAGCGCCTCGGCCGGGGTGCCGAGGGCGAGGGCGGGCTGGTCCTCGCCGGGGGCGGCGGGGGCGGGGGCCACCAGCGCCGCCTTGCGGTCGGCCGAGGGCTGCGTCGCGCCGGCATCGCGCCGCGAGGTGAAGGTGGCGATCGCGGTTTCCGCCTGGCGGGCGACCTGCGCCACCTCGTCGAGCTTCTTCTCGATCGTGCTGCCGGGGCGCAGCTGGGCCTGGGCAAGCCAGGCCGTGCGCATCGTCTCGACCGAGGCCTTCAGCGCCTGCGCCTCGGCACGCATTTCGGCCGCGGTGCGCGCGGTGATCGCCGCGATCCAGATCATCGCCAGTGGCAGAAGGATGCCGGTCACCGCCATCACCAGTGCGGCGGCATCGAGCCCGGCGCCGGGGCCTGGCACGAAGAGCCAGAACGCCGCGACGAGGACGAGCCAGGCAAGGCTGAGCCCGGTGGCGATCCGCTCGATCGGGCCGAAGCCCTGCCGGGCCGCGGCGCGGGCGCGCACGTCGGCAATCGGGGCCGCGCCGACGGCGGCCGGCGGCTCGGGGGCGATGCGATCCGGTTTGGCGTCGCTCATCACGGCAAACCTTTCGGGCGGGTCCTCAGATGTAGCGGACCGAGAGGATTTCATAGCTGCGTTCGCCGCCGGGGGTGCGGACCTCGACACTGTCACCTTCGTCCTTGCCGATCAGGGCGCGGGCGAGGGGCGATTTCATGTTCAGCAGGCCGCGCTCGAGATCGGCCTCGGCTTCGCCCACGATCTGATAGGTGCGCTCCTCGTCGGTGTCGGCGTCGACGAGGGTGACGGTGGCGCCGAACTTGATCGCGCCGGTCATCCGCGAGGGGTCGATCACCTCTGCACGGCCGAGAATCGCCTCGAGTTCCTTGATCCGGCCCTCGATGAAGCTCTGCTTCTCGCGCGCGGCGTGGTATTCGGCATTCTCCGACAGGTCGCCGTGCTCGCGGGCCTCGGCGATCGCCTTGATGACGGTGGGGCGTTCGACCGTCTTGAGGGTCTTCAGTTCGGCATCGAGCGCGTCGAAACCCGCGCGCGTCATCGGTATCTTTTCCATTGAGAGCCCCTGCTCCGAGCTTGCTGGCAACATCGTGTTGACTGGAGTGTAAATCCGCCATCCCCCCCCGAAGTCAAGGGCTGCGCCCTATTTTCGCCGCATCGATGCGCGAGGGGTCAGGCATTGGAATTGCACGAGACATTTACATGCAGGGAATTTTCAGGGCTTCGATCGCCTATGCTTTGAGTGCGCTTGCGTTGACAGGGTGGCTTTATGGTGACGCTGCGCGCCTGATTTGGGAGGCCGGCGCGACGGTGCATGCTTCGGCGGGGATGATGATCGGGGCCGCGGGGCGGATTTGGCCGTGGCTGCTGATCGGTTTCGCGCTCCTCGGCCGACGCCGGATCGTCGCGCGGATGGCGCCGCTTGTCTTCGTCACCGGTGCGACCCTGTTGCTGACGTTTGGCTTTTCTTTCGCCAAGAACGCAATTCCGGTCCTTGTGCCCTATTATGCGGATTCGGCGCTTGCGGCCTTCGATAGCTGGCTGCATTTCGGCCGCGATCCCTGGCGCATCGCGCATGACCTGCTGGGGGATCGGGGGCCGGGTGGGATGCCGTGGCTTTACCTGATGGTCTGGGGGCTGTGTGCGATCGGCTTCCCGGTGGTCGTTGCCGCGACCGATCCCGACTTCGCGCGTGCGCGGCGATATCTGTGGCTGTTCTTCGCTTCGTGGCTGGTGATCGGAAACGTTCTGGCGCTCACCGGGTCTTCCGTCGGGCCGGTCTATTACGACCGGCTGACCGGCACCGAGCGGTTCCGGGAACTGACGCTGGCGCTTGCGGCCTCCGGCCTTTCCGAGACCGGGATCGGGGTGATCCAGGAACGGCTCTGGCAGCGCTACCTTGGCGGTGGACTCGACTTCGGTCTTGGCATCTCGGCCTTTCCGTCGATGCATGTCGCCGTCGCGGCGATTGTCGCGCTCTATCTTGCCGAGCGCTCACGCTGGCTGGCGCCGCTGGGCGGGCTGTTCTTGCTGTCGATTTTCTTCGTCTCCGTCTACACGGGCTATCACTATGCAGTTGACGGATATGTGGCGGTTCTCGTTGTGCTTGCCGGCCACTTCGGACTGCGCCACCTGTCCGGCGTAAAAAAAGCGAAAGAATGTTGCGCATAGTCGCTGCGTCACAATTGCTTCGTTCCGTCAGGTAAGTTAGCAACGGGGCCGTAGAGCTGAAGCCAGTCGAGGGAGCCAGGCCATGGCGGCGATCGAACGCGAGTCGATGGAATATGATGTGGTGATCGTGGGTGGCGGTCCCGCGGGGCTGTCGGCGGCGATCCGTCTGAAACAGATCGACCCGGAACTCAACGTCGTGGTGCTCGAGAAGGGTTCGGAAGTGGGCGCGCATATCCTGTCGGGCGCGGTGCTCGACCCGATCGGGCTCGACAAGCTGATCCCGGACTGGAAGGAAAAGGGCGCGCCGATCAAGACCGAGGTGAAGAAGGACAATTTCTTCATTCTCGGGCCGGCCGGGCACATGCGCATCCCGAACTGGCCGATGCCGCCGCTGATGTCGAACCACGGCAAGTACATCGTCTCGATGGCGAATGTCTGCCGCTGGATGGCCGAGCAGGCCGAGGAGCTGGGTGTCGAGATCTTCCCGGGCATGTCGGCCTCGGAAATCGTCTGGGACGGCGACCGGGTCGCCGGCGTCGTTGCGGGCGAGATGGGGCTCGAGTCGGACGGCACGCCCGGCCCGCAGTATGAGCCCGGCATGGAACTGCGCGGCAAATACGTGATGCTGGCCGAGGGCGTGCGCGGCTCGCTCTCCAAGGTGGTGATGGAGAAGTTCGACCTGTCGAAGGGCCACTGCCCGCAGAAATTCGGCCTCGGCATGAAGGAGATCTGGGAGATCGACCCGGCGAAGCATCGCGAGGGCACGGTCACCCACACCATGGGCTGGCCGCTCGGCAAGAACGCCGGCGGCGGCGCCTTCATCTACCATCTCGAGAACAATCAGGTGTTCATCGGCTTCGTGGTGCACCTGAACTACGAGAACCCGTATCTCTTCCCCTACATGGAATTCCAGCGCTTCAAGCACCACCCGATGGTGCAGAACCTGCTCGAGGGCGGCAAGCGCGTGGCCTATGGCGCGCGGGCGATCTCGGAGGGCGGCTGGCAGTCGATCCCGAAGGTGACCTTCCCGGGCGGCGTGCTGCTCGGCTGTTCGGCGGGGCTCGTCAACGTGCCGCGGATCAAGGGCAACCACAACGCGATGCTGTCGGGCATCGCGGCGGCCGAGGCGGCTGCGGCGGCGATCAAGGCCGGGCGCGAGGGCGACGAGCTGGTCGAGTACGAGGCCGACCTGCGCTCGGGCCCGATCGCGGCCGACCTGAAGAAGGTGCGCAACGTCAAGCCGATGTGGTCGCATTGGGGGCTGGCCGCCTCGCTGGTTCTCGGCGGGCTCGACATGTGGACGAACAACCTGTTCGGCTTCTCGTTCTTCGGCACGATCAAGCACGGCAAGACCGATGCCGCGCATACCGGCGAGGCGAAGAACTTCAAGCCGATCGACTATCCGAAGCCCGACGGCAAGATCAGCTTCGACCGGCTGACGAACGTGGCCTTCTCCTTCACCAACCACGAAGAGAGTCAGCCGTGCCATCTGAAGCTGAAGGACCCGTCGATCCCGATTGCGGTGAACCTGCCGAAATACGCCGAGCCGGCGCAGCGCTATTGCCCGGCCGGGGTCTATGAGGTGCTGACCGACGAGGCCGGCAACCCGCGCTTCCAGATCAACTTCCAGAACTGCGTGCATTGCAAGACCTGCGACATCAAGGACCCGTCGCAGAACATCACCTGGACCACGCCGCAGGGCGGCGACGGCCCGAACTATCCCAACATGTGAGGCCGAAAGGTCCGCCATGGAAACGGAAAACGGGGGAGGCGCCGCCTCCCCCGTTCGCATTTCGGCCGACGGGCCCGGCTCAGTTGGTGATGTTGTAGGTGCCGACGGTGCAGACGTCGATCTTGTCGGTCATCTCGTCGCCATCCTCGAACTTCACCAGGAAGTCGAACATGCAGTAGCCGGTGCCATCGTTGAAATCGATGGTGACCGAGCCGCCGGGGGGCAGGACATCCTTGCCGAGGATGTCTTCCTCCCAGTTGTCCGAGCCGCTGTTCGAGCCGTAGAACTCGGTGATCGTGTAGCCCGACTTGTTGTAGACCGTCAGCTTGCGGTCGAGGGCGAAGCTGGCGCCGGCGGACAGGGTGAGAAGCACGAGGCTCGCCACGGTTGCGTTTCTGAAGTGCATGATGCTGCTGTGATCCTTTTGGAACGAAGTTCCCGGCTGCGCCGGGCCTGTCAGAAGTGTCGAAATTCCGTTCGCCCGCCCCGGGAACGGCGGGCCGAAAAGCTTCAGCCCTCACGCAAGTGTGACCGAAAGCCGGCATTTCGCAAGAGGGCTCTGTGTCGCCGATGTGGCGGCGTTGCCGCGGCGTCACGCCCGGGCCGGGTCAGGCCGCGCTGCCGCCGCGCGCCGCGTCGAGGAAGGCCTCGAAGGCCCGCAGCGTGACCTCCGAGACGTGATGCTCGAGCCCCTCGGCATCAAGCTCGGCGGTCTCGTTCGGCACGCCCACGGCAACAAGCAGGTCGACCACCACCCGGTGTCGCGCCCGCACCCGTGCAGCCAGCGCCGCGCCCGCCTCGGTCAGGAACACACCGCGATAGGGGCGCGAATTCGCCAGCCCCTCGCGCTTGAGCCGCGCCACCGCCTTCGTCGCCGTCGGATGCGTCACCCCCATTCGCGCCGCGATGTCGGTGATCCGCGCCTCGCCCATCTCGGCGGTGAGGTCGTCGATCATCTCGGCGTAATCCTCTAGCACCGCCATCGACTGGGCGGCACGCGCCTGGCTGAAGCGGGCGGACGTGGCGGGGGTGGTCCCGGCGTCGTCGGTCTGGGTGTGCTCTGTCATGGGATCCTCCGGTGCGGAACACTTTACAGCCTCGGCTTCACCTTGAAAACCGTGTGAAAGGTTGCGGCCGGCAAGGAAGCCGTTTGACAGAAGTGTAGCCGAGGCTTTAAATTCCGGCCGAGCAATCCGGGAGAGCAGGGAGCGCCATGGAACCGAGCGACAGGCTGACGCGACGCACGCAGACGGTGATGACCGCCGCGATCCATGGAAGGATCCGCGGGCCGCGGGTGTGGCTGGTGTTCCTCGGCCCGGCGGTGATCGCCTCGGTCGCCTACATGGACCCGGGCAATTACGCGACGAACATCCAGGCGGGGGCGGGCTATGGCTATGCGCTGCTCTGGGTGGTGCTGTTCGCCAACCTGATCGCCATGCTGTTCCAGGCGCTGTCGGCGAAGCTGGGCATCGTCACCGGCAAGAACCTGGCCGAACTCAGCCGCGAGCATCTGCCGAAGCCGCTGGTGATGGCGATGTGGGCGGTGAGCGAGGTGGCGGCGATGGCCACCGACCTTGCCGAGTTCCTCGGTGGCGCGATCGGGCTGTCGCTGCTTCTGGGCATCCCGCTCTTGTGGGGCATGGCGATCACCGCGGTCGTCACCTATCTGATCCTGACCTTCGAGGCCTTCGGTTTCCGCCCGATGGAGATCATCATCGGCGCGCTCGTTGGCGTCATCGGCCTCTGCTATCTGGCCGAGATCCTGATCGCGCCGATCGACTGGGGCGGGGCGGTGCACGGGCTGACGACGCCGGTTCTGCCCGACCTCGGCGCGCTGACGATTGCCGTCGGAATCATCGGGGCCACGGTGATGCCGCATGCGATCTATCTGCATTCGGGGCTGACCCAGCACCGCGCGAAGGTGCGCAACGACACCGAGCGTCGGGCCGTGCTGCGGTTCTCGAACATCGAGGTGATCGTGGCGCTGTCGGTCGCCGGCATGGTGAACATGGCGATGGTGATGATGGCGGCTTCGGCCTTCCATCAGGGCCATGCCGAGGTGGCCGAGATCGAGACCGCCTATCACACGCTGACGCCGCTGCTGGGCGCGGCCTCGGCCGGGGTGTTCCTCGTTTCGCTGATCGCCTCGGGGATCTCCTCCTCGGTCGTCGGCACGATGGCGGGGCAGATGATCATGCAGGGCTTCCTGCGGATCAGCGTTCCGCTCTGGCTGCGGCGGGCGGTGACGATGGTGCCGGCCTTTGCCGTGGTGCTGGCGGGGGTAAACGCCACCGAGGCGCTGGTGATGAGCCAGGTGGTGCTGTCGATCGCGCTGCCGGTGCCGATGCTGGCGCTGCTGTGGCTGACGGCGCAGCGCTCGGTGATGGGCGATTTCGTCTCGGGGTTGAAGGTGCGCATCGCCGCCGGGGCGGGCGCGCTGGTCGTGCTGTGCCTGAACTTCGTGCTGCTGGCCCAGGCCTTCGGCGTGCCGGTCCCCTTCCTGCAGGCCTGACTTGCCCTTCGCCCGCGCCCCTGACAGACAGGAGCAAAACGGAGGGCAGACATGGCCAAGATGATCCATTCGATGATCCGCGTGTTCGACGAGGCGCGCTCGCTGGCGTTCTACGAGGCGGCCTTCGGGCTGACCGCGGCCGAGCGGCTCGACTTTCCCGAGTTCTCGCTGATCTATCTGGCGAATGCGGAAAGCACGTTTGAGCTGGAGCTGACGGTGAACAAGGGTCGGGCCGAGCCTTACGATCTGGGCAACGGCTATGGCCATCTGGCGGTGTCGGTCGAGGACGTCGCGGCCGAGCATGCGCGGATGGAGGCGGCGGGGCTGGCACCGCGCAAGATCGTCGATTTCGCCCCGGCGGGCACGGTGATCGCCCGCTTCTTCTTCATCGCCGACCCGGATGGCTATCAGATCGAGGTGCTCGAACGCGCCGGTCGCTATCTCTGAGTGGGCGCCGGCCGGGGGCGCTGCCCCCGGACCCCCGAGGTATTTGCGGCAAGATGAAAGGGCCGGGTTCAGAACCAGTGCCGGTTCATCGCGGTGAGGAATGCGGGATCGGTCACCCGCAGGCCCGAGGCATCCCCGAGCACGGAATCGATCCCGCAGAGGGGGCAGAGCGCGGTCTGGCCGCCATCGACCCAGTCCAGGATCTCGGAGGCCGGGAAGACCGCGCCGCAACAGAAGCAGCCGCAACGGTCGCTGGCCTCGATTTCCGCCCGGTGGCGCGCGCTGTGGGCATGGGCGCCGTGAAGGTCGATCGTCATCGGAGTGCCGGCTGAATGTGCCAGGCAAAAGGCCCCCTTGCGGGAGCCTTCGTCGTTCTCTGGTCGCGCGGGCTCATTCCGGCAGGATGCGCACGCCGCCCTTCGCCGCCGAGGAGGCGAACATCGCGTAGGCCTTGAGCGCGGTCGAGACCTGACGCGGGCGCGGCGCGGCGGGTTTCCACGGCAGCGGGCCCTTGGCGGCGCGGCGGGCGGCGAGCGTCGCCTCGTCGACGGCCAGGTTGATCGTGCGGTTCGGGATGTCGATCTCGATCAGGTCGCCGGTTTCCACCAGCGCGATGGTGCCGCCTTCCTCTGCCTCGGGCGAGACGTGGCCGATCGACAGCCCCGAGGTGCCGCCCGAGAAGCGGCCGTCGGTGAGCAGCGCGCATTTCTTGCCCAGCCCCTTCGATTTCAGATAGCTCGTCGGGTAGAGCATTTCCTGCATCCCCGGACCGCCGCGCGGCCCCTCGAAGCGGATCACCACGACCTCGCCTTCCTTCACCTTGCCGGTGAGGATGCCCGAGACCGCGTCGTCCTGGCTTTCGAAGACCTTCGCCGGGCCGGAGAATTTCAGGATCGAGTCATCGACGCCCGCGGTCTTCACGATGCAGCCGTTGAGCGCGATATTGCCGAACAGAACCGCCAGCCCGCCATCCTTCGAGAAGGCATGGTCGAGGTCGCGGATCACACCCGCCTCGCGGTCGCGGTCGAGCGCCTTGTAGCGGTTGCCGGTCGAGAAGGCCTGCGTCGTGCGCACGCCGCCCGGCGCGGCGCGGTAGAATTCCTCGACGCCCGGGTCGTTCGCCGTCATCACGTCCCATTTCTGGATCGCGGCGCCGAGGCTGTCGCTGTGCACGGTGCGCACGCCCATGTGCAGCAGGCCGGCGCGGCCCATCTCGCCCAGAATGCCCATGATGCCGCCGGCGCGGTGCACGTCTTCCATGTGCACGTCCTGCTTCGCCGGCGCGACCTTGCACAGGCAGGGCACCTTGCGGCTGAGCCGGTCGATGTCGTCCATGGTGAAGTCGACGCCGCCCTCGTGCGCGATCGCCAGCAGGTGCAGCACGGTGTTGGTCGAGCCGCCCATGGCGATGTCGAGGCTCATCGCATTCTCGAAGGCCTCGAAGGTGGCGATGTCGCGCGGCAGCAGGCCGGGCTCGTTGCCCTCGTAATGGCGCTTGGTGATCTCGACGATCTTGCGGCCGGCTTCGAGGAACAGCTCCTTGCGGTCGGCATGGGTCGCCAGCATCGAGCCGTTGCCGGGCAGCGCCAGGCCGAGCGCCTCGGCCAGGCAGTTCATCGAGTTCGCGGTGAACATGCCCGAGCAGGAGCCGCAGGTCGGGCAGGCGTTCTTCTCGAACTCGTCGACCTGGGCGTCGGTATAGGCGTCATCCGCCGCGACCACCATCGCGTCGACCAGATCGACGGCGTGCTCGAGATCGTTCACCGTGACCTTGCCCGCTTCCATCGGCCCGCCCGAGACGAAGATCACCGGGATGTTCAGCCGCATCGCCGCCATCATCATGCCGGGGGTGATCTTGTCGCAGTTCGAGATGCAGACCATCGCGTCGGCGCAGTGGCCGTTCACCATGTATTCGACCGAATCCGCGATGATCTCGCGCGAGGGCAGGGAGTAGAGCATCCCGTCGTGGCCCATGGCGATGCCGTCGTCGATGGCGATGGTGTTGAATTCCTTGGCGACGCCGCCCGCGGCCTCGATCTCGCGCGCGACCATCTGGCCCAGATCCTTGAGGTGGACGTGGCCCGGCACGAACTGGGTGAAGGAGTTGACGACCGCGATGATCGGCTTGCCGAAGTCGCTGTCGGTCATGCCGGTGGCGCGCCACAGGCCACGGGCGCCGGCCATGTTGCGGCCATGGGTCGATTTGCGGGAACGGTAATAGGGCATCTGGCTTCCTCCGGGACCTGTCGCGCCGTGTGGCGGCTCGGGCCGTCTTAGCGCAGGGACGGCGGAAATGCCAACGCACAAAGGGTCAGAAGCGCTGCCCTGCCGGTCAGGGATGGGGGTGCAGGTGCGGGTGGGCGTGCAGATGCGGGTGGGTGTGGATCTCGGCCTCGGTCAGGCGGCCGCCCGCGATCAGCAGCGCACGGGTGGCAAGCTCGGAGACGAAGCCCTCGTCATGCGAGACGAGGATCATCGCGCCGTCGAACCCCGCAAGCGCCGCGCGCAGCCGCGCCCCGTTCGCGGCATCGACGCCGTTTGTCGGTTCGTCGAGCAGCAGCACCTCGGGGCGCATCGCCAAGAGGCCGGCAAGGCAGACCAGCCGCTTCTCGCCGCCCGAGAGCCGGTGGGTGACACGCTCGGCGAGATGGGCGATGCCAAGGGCCGCGAGCGTCTCGCGGCCGCGCGCCTCGGCCTCGGGCAGGGTGCAGCCGGTGTTCAGCGGGCCGAAGGCGACGTCCTCGAGCACGGTCGGGCAGAAGAGCTGGTCGTCGCTGTCCTGGAACAGGAAGCCGATGCGCGGGCGGGCGGCGCGGAACTCGGCCTCGGTCGTGCAGTCCTGCCCGAAGAGCCGCACGCGGCCCGAGGCGGGGCGTTCGAGCCCGACGAGGGTGCGCAGCAGCGTGGTCTTGCCCGCCCCGTTCGGTCCGACGATCGCCAGCCGGTCGCGACTGCGCAGGGTCAGCGACACGGCGTCGAGCACCGGGCTTTCGCCGCGGCAGACGCGCACATCGCTGAGGGACAGAAGCGGGATCATAGCCTGTCGAGTAACAGCGCGGCGGCCGCAAGGCCAGTCAGAAGCGCGAAGCCCGTCCAGTCGCGTGCGGTGGGGGCGGCGAGCGCGGCATGGGGGAAGCGGCCGGAAAATCCGCGCAGCCGCATCGCCTCCTCGACCCGGCGGGCGCGGTCGAGGGCGCGCACCAGAAGCATGCCGATCAGGTTGCCGAAGCTGCGCCAGGTGTGGCGGTCGGTGCGGGCGCGAAAGGCGCGGGCGCGCATCGCCTCGCGCAGGCGCCGCGCCTCGTCGCCGATCAGGCCGAGATAGCGCAGGGTCAGCACGAAAAGCCGCACCAGCGGCTCGGGCAGGCGCAGGGCGTGGAGTGCCGCGCCAAGGCGGATCGGCTCGACGGTGCCGAGAAGGGCGAGCAGCACCAACGCCGCGGTGGTGACCTTGGCGGCCAGAAGTGCGGCGCGGGCCAACCCCTCGAGGCTGGCGCTGAGCGGGCCGAGGGTGAGCAGCGGCGCGCCCGGCACGGCGAAGGGCAGGGTGAGAAGGAGCAGCGCCACGAAGCCCTCGACATGGCGCAACCGGCGCCAGAGCGCGCGGTCCGGGCGGGCGGCAAGGGCAAGGATCAGGGCGAGTGCGAGCGCGGCCAGCGCCGGGCCGAGATGGGCAAGCTGCGAGGCGGCCAGCACCAGCAGAACCGCCGCCAGCAGCCGCAAGCGCAGATCGGCCGGGATCATCCCCGCCGCCCGCGCAGGAACAGCCCGATGCCCGCGAGCCCGATGATCAGGAAGATCCCCGACATCACGTCGGTCAGGCGCAGGCGGGCATCCATCGTCTCGATCTGTTCCTGAAGCGGCTCGACCTGGCGTTGCACTGCGGCCTCGACCAGGGCGGCAAGGGCCACATCATCGCGGGGCGCGGCTGCCGGAGCGGCAGTCACCACGCCCGCGGCGGCGAGCGAGGCGCCGGCGGCGGGGCCGGCGCTGCCGCTGGCTGCGGGCGTGCCGTCGAGCCGTGCGGCGGGAAGAACGGCCTGCGCGATATGGCCTTCCTCGGTGTTCACCGTCACGGTGAGATCGCCCGCGCCCGCGGGGGGCGTGAAGCGATAGCGGCCCTCGGCGTCGGTCTTGCCCGCGGCCACCGTCGTGCCGGCGGCGTCCCGCGCGATCCAGCCGGTGCCCTGCGCCCGCCCGCCACCGACGAAGAAGGCATAGCCGGTGACCTCGGCCCCCGCGACGGTGGCGAAGACCTTGAGCTTGTGTGCGGCGGCGGGCGAGGCGAGCGCGATCAGCAGCGCGAGAGCAAGGGGGATGCGGGTCATGCGGCGGGCCTCAGGGCGTCGGGCTCGACCCGGGCGAGGAAGCCGACCACCGCGGCGGTGATCGCGGCCTCGACCAGGGCGAGGGGCAGATAGGTGGCAAGCAGCACGCTCGCGACCGGGGCATAGGCGGGGGAGGAGAGCGCGAGGCAGGCGGCGACCAGCCCGCCGGTGCCCAGAACCGACAGCCCGCCGACAAGGGCCGCCAGCCCCGCGCGCAGGCCGGGGCGCGTCGTGCGGCGGATCGTCGGGCCAAGGGCCAGGCCCAGCACCACGCCGGGCAGCGCGATGTTGACCGTGTTGACGCCGAGCGTGGTCAGCCCGCCGAAGCCGAACAGCAGCGCCTGAAGGACAAGGCCCACCAGCACCGACAGGAAGGCGCCGCTGCCCAGCATCACCCCCATCAGCCCGGCCAGCAGCAGATGCACGCTCGAGGGCCCGACCGGCACCGAGATCAGCGAGCCGGCGAAGAAGGTGGCCGACAGGATCGCGGTGCGGATGATCGCGCGGTCGTCGATCTGGCGCAGGGCGAGCGCCACGCCGCCTGCCGCCAGCACCGCGCCGCCGATCAGCACCGGCGCCGCAAGGATCCCGTCGGGGATATGTGCCATCAGTTGCCGCCCATGTCGGTTGCCTTCACCCAGATCAGCGCGCCTTCCTCGACCGGCACCTCGGTGCCCTCGGGCGACGTCATCGGTGTATCGCCTTCGATCAGCGCGGCAAAGCCCCACCACCCGGCGCGCGGCATCACATAGCTGAAGGTGCCGTTCGCGTCGGCCTTCAGCACCTGGGTGATGAAATCGTCATTCGGCGGCACGACCGAGCCGTCGTTGACGAACTCGACCTCGACCTCGGCGAAGGGCACCGGCGCGCCGGCCTTCAGCACCACGCCGGTGAAGGCGTTGCCGGTCCACAGCCCGTTCGGGCGGGTCAGCGGCGCGATCTCGACCGGCAGGCCCGCCAGGGCGTCCCAGCCCTCGCCCGAGGCATAGGAATCGACCACCACCTTCGCGTAATGGACGATGAACTTGCCCTCGGCGGGCTCCCAATAGGGCTGCGGCGCGACCCAGACCACCGCGGCGCCGGGCTCGGCCAGATCGGTCTCGGCCGCCCAGGCGGGGGTGCCGCCCACCGGGGCCTCGCGCAGCGCCGGCATCAGGTCGGTCTTTTGCCCGTTCATCACCATGCCGAAGCCCGCGGGTTTCTGCATCGCCATCACAGGGCCGCCCTCGACCGGGTGGGTGAAGACCAGATCGAAGGTGACCTTGCCACCCTCGGGCAGGACATCGGCCGAGGGGATCAGCTCCTGGAAATGCGCGGCGACGGGGGAGGCGGCCAGCATCAGGGCCAGCGGCAGCAGCGGGAGGAAGCGGGGCATGGCTTTTCCTGTCGTATGCGTTTTTTAAAAGTTATGCATACCATCCCCGGCAGGGCAAGGCAGAACCGCCGCCCGCTTCTGTTTGCCGCGCGCGGGTGCTAGGCTTGCCGCGACAGACGGAGGCAGGATGCAGCGCACGACGATCACGCTTGACGACGACCTGGCGGCGGAGCTTGACGCCTATCTCGACCAGACCGGGGCGCAAAGCCGGTCGGAGGCAATCCGCGACCTGTTGCGCCGGGCGCTGGCGGCGCGGCCGGGCGCGCCCGAGGCGGCGGAGTGCTTCGGCACGGTGAGCTATGTCGTCGACCCGTCGGTGCGCAGCCTGGCGACGCGGCTGCCACAGGGGCGGCTCGACCGGCACGACCAGACGGTGGCGGCGCTGTCGGTGCCGCTCGACCATCGTCACGCGCTCGAGGTGGCGGTGATGCGCGGGCGGGTGGCGGAGGTGCGCGCCTATGCCGAGGCGCTGTTCCTCGAACGCGGGGTGCTGCATGGCACGCTCGGGCTGATCCCGGTGGCCGAGGACGAGCACCACCACCACGTGCACGAGGGCGGCGGCAACCACGCCCACAGCCACCTGCGGGTGCTGGCGAGCTTCTAGACCGCGGTGGCGAGGGCGAGCCCGTCGACGACGGCGGTGAAGGCGTCGCCCTGCTGCATCGCGGCCTGCGGGAAGAGCCGCGCCGCCTCCTCCGTCACCAGGTGCATCAGGCTGGCGCCGCCGACGAAGACGACGCGGCTGACATCCCCGGGCGCCAGCCCGGCAAGGCGCAGCGTCTCGGCCATCGCCTCGGCCAGATCGGCGCGGTAGCGGGCCAGCGCGGCATCGAGCGAGGCCGGCGTCACGTCACAGGCCAGCCGCGGCTCGACGAAGCCAAGCGCGATGCGGGCCGCCTCCTCGCGCATGTTCGCGGCGATCTTGCCCTTCTCGACGGCGAAGGCGATCTCGTGGCCGAGCTCCTCTTCCAGCACCGTGGCAAGGCGCTCCATCTGCTTGCGCTCGACCGCCACGCGGACCATGCCGGCCACCATCCGCCGGGTCTCGGGTGTGTAGAGGAAGGGGATCTTCGCCCAGGTCGACAGGTCGACATAGATCGCCTGCGGCACCGGCAGCAGGCCCGAGCCGAGCTCGCGCCGCAGGCTGCCGCCAAGGCCGAGGGCGGGCATCACATGGGCCATCGACACGGCATGGTCGAAATCGGTGCCGCCCAGGCGGATGCCGTGGCTCGCGATGATCTCGGGGCGGGCGCCGGTGGTGCGGAACAGGGTGAAGTCCGAGGTGCCGCCGCCGATGTCGACGACCAGCCCGGTCTCGCCCGCCGCGGCATTGCCGGTGCTGGCGAGCGCTGCCGCCTCGGGTTCGGGCAGGAACTCGACCGTCTCGAAGCCCGCGGCCAGATAGCAGGCGCGCAGGTCGTCCTCGGCGCGGCGGTCGCGCTCGGGGGCGTTGGTGTGGAAATGCACCGGCCGGCCGGAAAGCGCGCGGGTGAAGCGCAGACCGCTCGTCGCCTCGGCGCGGCTGCGCAGCTCGATCAGGAAGGCGGTGATGATGTCCGCGACGCTGCGCCGCTTGCCGCCGATCAGCCGCGGTTCGTTCAGCAGCGAGGTGCCGAGCACGCTTTTCAGCGCGCGCATGTAGCGTCCTTCGGTGCCGGCGATCAGCGCCTCGGCCGCGGCTGCGCCGATCCGCATCGGCCCGCCATTTGCCGGGAAGAAGACCGCGGTGGGCAGGGTGTCGGCGCCGGTCTCGATGGGGATGCGGCGCGGCAGGCCGCCCATCAGCACCGCCGCGGCGGAGTTCGAGGTGCCGAAGTCGATGGCGAGGGGAAAATCGGGCATGGCGCGGGCTCCGCTGGAAGGGCGCCTCGCCTACCCCGTTTCCGCTGCGGGTGCAAGCGGTTCAGACCTCGTCGTCGCGCTCGGCCAGCGGCCAGTAGAAATCGGGCGGCAGCCCGGCCTCGGCGCGCTTTTCCTCGTTGAAGGGCGGTTTCAGCGCGCCGTGGAAGTAGGTCCGAACGAGCCCGTGGAAGGTCTCCTTCGGGTCGAGCTCGTGCCGGCCGCACAGGAAGTGGAACCACTTCGAGCCATAGGCGACGTGGCCCACCTCTTCGGCATAGATCGTCTCGAGCGCGGCGATGGCGTCGGGCAGACCGGCCTTGCGGAAGATCTCGATCATCCCCGGAGTGACGTCGAGCCCGCGCGCCTCGAGCACCATCGGCACCACGGTCAGCCGTCCCATCAGGTCCTCGGCCGTGTCCTCGGCAGCGCGCCACATCCCGGCATGGGCGGGCAGCTCGCCATAGAACGAGCCGAGCGTGCCGAGACAGGCATTCACCAGCCGGAAGTGGTTCGATTCCTCGTCCGCCGCCTTCACCCAGTCGTCGTAAAAGCCCATCGGCATCGGCGTCGCGGTGAAGCGGGCGAGGATGTCCCAGTGCAGATCGACGGCATTGAGCTCGATATGGGCGAGCGCATGCAGCAGCGCCTTGCGTCCGGCGTCCGATCCCGGACGGCGGCGCGGTACGTCGCGCGGGGCGAGCAGCTCGGGCCGCTCCGGCCGGGCGGGGCGCAGCGGCGGCGTGGCGGTGCCGATCGGCATCGGCGTGCCGGCGGCGCGGGCGTCGAACCACGCTTTCGCATGGGCGCGCGATTTCGCCGTCTTCTCCATCGCATCGGCGGTGGTCAGCACGTCGACGGCGCAGGCGGCCAGGCTTTCGGGGGTGGGGAAGGGCGTGTCGGTCATGGCCGAGCCATAGCGCAGCCGGGCGCGCCGGGCCAGAGCCCGCGCGCCGCGCCGGTTTCGCGAAAGGTCAGAACAGCAGCTTGTAGCTGTTGCCGAGGGTGTCGGTGGCGGTGCCGGTGCCGCTCTTCGTGCCCGAGCCCTGGATGAAGCTGCCCTGGATCCGGGTGCCGTCCTCGCACACGGCGTAGATCTCGCCGCGGTTGACGCCGCCCACATCCTCGGTCGCGTTCTTGTACTTGCCGCCGGTGTCGCGGATCGTCAGCGACAGGCCGCGCTCGTGCGAGGTGACCTTGGGGGTGACCGAGCTCCAGGTGCCTTCGCATTTCAGCTTGGGCTTGGGCAGGCGGAAGTAGAGCTGCCCCGAAGAGGTTTCGATATTGGTCGCCTTGGCCGCGATGACGATCGAGGAATCGGCATCGGCGATCGGCCCGGCGATCGGGTAGAACTGCATCTCCCCGTTCTTGCTGCCGCAGGCGGCGAGGGGGAGAAGCGCGAGGAGGACGAAAGCGCGACGTTTCACGGCGAATGTCTTTCGGTCTGGACCCGCTCCGATTCCGGATTGCGTGGCCCGTCTCTTGGCGGGCGGTGCAATCCTGGGCCGGGCAGGCGGGCGGCCGGGGCGGTCCGTGCCGCGGCCATGTTCTGTAATGCATTGAACACGCCTTGCTTCTTTTGTCCTGTAGAACAAGGGCCAAGCGCGTTGCGCCGATACGTATGACAAGGCGGCATTCCGAGTGCAAGCGCGTTTTTCCGGTGCCAAATGACGTTGGCGTGCGTTGCTACGCGCGCCCTGGATGCCCTCTGCGCTGGGGCATCGCCGCGAAGACACCGGCGAGGGAAAGCGGTGAAACCCAACCAAAATTCAAAATGAACATACTTTAGTATATACACGAGGGGATTTGGTTCGTATCTTATCCATAACGCGCCAGGGGGGCGGCAGGCGACTCAGCCCACGCCTTCCTGGCCGGTATGGAGTGGGGGCACTCTGTGAGGTGAGGTATCAAATGTTCGAATATCCTAATGGAATGATCGACAGAGACACCGCTGTTCCCCGGCGCCAGGCGCGGCAGGCCCGCCCGTCGCTGTTCTACTGGGGGGGACGTGAGCGCCAGGTCTCGCGTCTGGGCTATATCTCGGCCTATTGTCCCCGGGGGCTGTCGCTGTTTTTCGGCAAGGCCGGCGACGTCTCCAGTTGCGTGAACGACTGGGTGCGGCGGATGGGCGGCAATCTGATGCTCACCGATCTCGAGAGCACCTCCGAGCGGCGGCTGCGCCGAAGCGTGCACCGGGTCGACTTCTGCCTCGTCGATGAAAGCTCGATCGGCGATGTCTGCCAGGTGGTCGAGCAATGCCTGTTCCTGCGCCGGGCGGTTCCGAACATGCCGCTGCTGCTGCTGTCCTCCTCGGTCAAGGACGACGATTTCAGCACCGAGAGAATGGCGATCTGCGACGCGACGCTGCGCACGCCGCTTTCGCGGGCGGCCTTTTCCTACGGGCTGCATGCGGCGAAACACAACAACGCGCATTACCTTCGGTCGCTGGCTGACGCGGCAGCGTGGGCCTGACGCGCCGGCCGCGGCCGTGAGGCTGCCTCGGTCGGCCGCGTCAAGCGGCCGCCTTTTTCGTGCGTATTCATTCAAGTGTCTTCCCGAATGGCAATGACCTGCATGTCCGAACAGCCCGTCTTCGAGTCTGCCGCGCAGGCCGCGGCCGGAACCAGCAGCTATCCTCCTGTCAAAGAGATCCGCAGGATGGCGCGGGATCTGCGTGCCGAGGGCCGCTTCCTCGATGCCGCGAAGGTCTATGGCGTCGCGGCGAAATGCGATCCCGACGGAAATGCCGGCCTGTTCATGGCCTACAGCCTGCGCGATGCGGGAGATGACCTGACGGCGCGTCGCGCCTTCGAGCATTATGCGCTCCATCACCCCGCCGATTTCGACGGCCATGTCGCGCTCGGGCTGTTCCTCAAGCAGCGCGGCGAATACGAGGCGGCGATCGCGCCGTTGCGCACGGCGCTGCAGCTGCGCGAGGACATCGCGACCCGGAACACCTACATCTCCTGTCTCGGCCGCTCCGGCCATCAGGAAGACGCCCGCCGCGAGGGGCTGACAAACCTGCGCGACAAGCACCGGCACGCGCTGGACTGCGCGCGTCAGAGCCCCTTCGCCCAGGCCGGTCTGAAGCCCGGCGGGCGCGGCTTCGACCCCGAGCATGCCGAGCGCAACATCATCGCCTTCTCGCTCTGGGGGGACCGGCCGGAATATGTGACCGGGGCGATCGTCAATGCGCAGATTGCCAAGCATCTGTATCTGCGCTGGACCGCGCGGTTCTATTGCGACCGCAGCGTGCCCGCCGACGCGATCGAGGCGCTGAAGGCCTATGGCGCGCAGGTCGTGATGATGGACGACCCCGATCTTGCCGGGCTCCGGCCGATGTGGCGCTTCTTCGTGTCGGACGACCCGGGGGTGAACGTCTTCGTCTGTCGCGATGCGGATTCGCGTCTGAATGCGAAGGAGCTTCTTGCGGTTTCGGACTGGCTCGGGTCGGGCAGGCGGTTCCACGTGATGCGCGACCATGTCCTCCATCACGAACTGATCCTTGCCGGCATGTGGGGCGGCACCGCCGGGGTCCTGCCCAACATTCGCGACTATCTTCTCGGCGCCAAGGGATATCACGACAACAGGTTCATGGATCAGGCGTTCCTGGGGGAACAGGTCTGGCCGATGATTCTCGACGACGTGCGGGTGCATGATTCGGTCTTCGGCTTCCCCGAAGCCGCGGGATTTCCCGCGGGATACGAGCTGCCCGGCGCCATCCATGTCGGCGGTGGCGTGAAGCGGATGCCGCATTGGGCCAAGCTCATCCACATGCCCGGATGAGACGGCCGCGCCGTTTCCTGCGTGTCACAGCACTACACCGATATCGCGCCCCGGAGAGGCGAAGCGTTGACACCTCGCGCCGCTTCACTCACGACGGGCGCGAAAGACGCGACAGAGATCCGAGGAGCAGAGACGATGCACATTGACCGCAAAACCAAGGGGGCTTGTGTTGGTCTGCTCGGCGGGGCCGCCCTGCTGTCCTGTGCGGTGATCGCACCGCTTGCCGAGGCGCGCAGCTTCGACGCCGTGGCGGTGCACGGCACCCGGATGGTCTCCGACGATCAGCTCAAGGCCTCTTGCGGCATCGCGCCCGGCACCGATTATTCCGCCGATGATCTGCGCCAGATCGAGAGCTGCCTGAAGGACTCGGGCGTGTTCAGCGCGGCCAAGGTGACGGCGGATGGCCGGACGCTGGTCGTGGATGTGCAGGAAAAGCAGCTTCGTCCGGGGCGGGCGAGCTTCGGCATCGCCTATGACAGCGAGGACGGAGTCGTCGGCTCGGTCTTCTTCGAGCGCTACAACCTGTTCCCGAACACCTATGGCTCGATCGACATGCGCCTTGGTGCGGAATCGCAAAGTCTCGAGACCAATGCCTATTACAGCGGCGACACGCCCGGTCGCCTGGACTTCGGGCTGGATGCGGCCTTCCTGAACACCGAGTATGACGACCAGAGCTTCGGGCACCGCAGCGCCCGGATCGAGGGCTACCTCGCCCATGTCGACCCGGTGCTCGGCCGGTTCGAGGGCGGGCTCGGCTATCGCCGCGACGCGCTGGAGAATGTCGACAGCGACGCGAGCGCCCTGATCCGCGCGGAAGAGGGATCGGTGGTGCGCCCCTATCTGCGCTTCAGCTATTCCGTCCATTCGGACGAGTCGGTCTCGACGCTTGCCGCGCCGGCCTATTCGTTCCGCTTCGACCAGTATTTCTGGAACCTCAGCGACGAGCACGCATTTGCCGACAGCCGGATCTCGGCGCAGTCGAGCGTTCCGCTCAGCCCGGATACTCTGGTGATGTTCAGCTTCCAGGGCGGGGCGCTGTCCCAGCAGGGCAGTGCGGCGACGCGGATCGTGGACCGCTATCAGGCCGGCGGGGCGATGTTCCGCGGCTTTGCGCCGCGCGGCATCGGCCCGAAGGACGGCAAGGACTTCCTCGGCGGCAACTACTACGCGGTCGGCAGCATCGACGTCCAGCATTCGGTCGGCGAGGTGTTCCATACCCCGACCCGGGTCGGCGCCTTCGTGAGCGCGGGCTCGGTCTGGGGGCTGAATGACACGCTGGGCGGGATGATCGACGATGGCAAGAACCTGCGCAGCTCGGTCGGTGTGACGCTGACTTTCGACGTGCATGGCTCGCCGCTGTCGATCTACCTGGCGAAGGCGACCGAGAAGGAAAAGGGCGACGACACCCAGAGCTTCGGGCTGAGCTTCTCGACCCGGTTCTGAGGCGGAAATCTCCGGAGGCGGCCCGCGGTCGCCTCCCGGCGGCCGCTTAGGCGGCTCAGAGCAGGTTCCGGTCGCGCGAGACGATCACCGCCTGGGTGCGGTTGCTGACCCCGAGCTTGCGGCAGATCGACTTCACGTGCATCTTGACCGTCTGCTCGGCGAGGTTCAGCGCCGTTGCGATGTCACGGTTCGAACGCCCTTCCGCCAGATGCTCGAGCACACCGAACTCGCGATCGGTCAGCGGATGTTCGAGAGAGTCGCGCGCCGTGTTGCGGTCATTCAGCAGCTCGAGCGGCACGTATCGCTCGCCCGCGGCCATGAAACGGATCGCATTCGCCAGAGACTTCAGCGGCATGGTCTTCGGCACGACACCGGCGCCACCGCGCCCGAGAACCTCGTCGACAAGATGCGCCGTCGGGTTGCCGGTGAGGATCGCAACGGGCTTTCCGCCGTTCGCGGCAAGGGCGCGGTCGAGCCCCTCGAGCCCGTTCATCCCGGGCATCTGCAGGTCGAGCAAGATGATGTCGAACGGTCCCTTTGCGCCGATCAGCGCGAAAGCGCCGTCGAAGTCCTGCACGGTGCTCAGCTCCATGTCGGCGGTCTGCCCCACGAACATCTGGAACATTTCCAGGATCATCGCATGATCGTCGGCAATGAGGAGATGCAGTTTGTTCTCAGGTGTCATTCGGTGCGTCGCCCCTTTTCCTCGTCGAGCCATATAACGTCATCGCGAAACAACAAGTAGGGATTTTCTGCTGAGCTGCGCACAGCGGCGCTCACCGCCCGGTCGGTGACGGGCCCAGCGGCCCGCCATCCGTCAGCGCCGTCCGGGTCTGTTCGATCGCCTCGGCAAGCTCGCGGTATCGGGGCGCGAGCGCGCCACTCTCCCGCCCGGTGTCCTGAATCCGGCGCAGGCAGGCCTCGACCAGGCGCAGCCCGGTGATGCCGCACGAACCGACCGAGGAATGCAGCTGGGCGCGTGTCTTCGCCCCGAAGCCCTGCTCCTGCAGCGCCCGCAGGGTTTCCGCGGCCTCGTCGAGGGCGCGCCCCATGAACCGTCTTGCCCCCTCTGTGCCAAGATCGGTCAGCAGTTCCTGCACGATCGCGTCACTGAACAGCGCGATACGCTGAGCCGGCGATGACGGCACGGCCGGGCTTTGGTCCATGGGGGGCTCCGATGATCTGAGGTCGTGGATTTCGTGCGCAACACGGGTCAGAAGCTGCGCCGCGGGCAGGGGCTTGGGCAGCAGCAGGCGGATTCCCGCCTCGGCGCAGGCGGCGCGTGTTTCGGCGTCGTCCTGCGCCGAGAAGCCGATCAGGCGCGGCCGGCCGCGCCGTTCGCGCAGCCGCAGCCGCCGGGCGATCGACAGCCCGTCGAGCCCGGGCAGGACGAGGTCGAGCAGCACCGCGTCGAATGCGGGCGCGGCGGTTTCCGCGAGCAGCAGCCCGGCCATGCCGTCGGCGGCGGTGCTGACCAGGGCCCCGGCGCGGCGGAAAGCCTGCGCCAGCCAGTCACGGACGACCGTATTGTCCTCGATGATGAGGATGCGGGCGCCGGCGAGGTCGTGGGGCGGCGCGTCGGGCGTCGCCTCCGCCGGGGCAAGATCGGCCGCCTCGGGCAGCGCGAAGGAGAGGGCGATCGCCTCTTCCCCCGGGCGCGACAGCAGGTCCCAACTGCCATGCAGGATCTGCCCCGCGGCGTGCATCAGCCGCACTCCCTCCGAGGTTTCGGCGGTTCCCCGGGCCAGCCCTTCGAGGAGCGCCCGCGGGATCGTGCCCGCCTGCTGCCATTGCTCGAGGGTGATCGTCCAGAGGCCGGGACGATCAAGCTCCATCCGCAGCCTGATCCGCCGGAGGCCTGCGCCATGCCGCACGGCATTGCCGATCAGGTTCTGTGCCAGCAGCCGGAAGATCGGTTCCGGCCCCTGCACCTCGGCCCGCCGCGGCGGCGGGTCGAAGACGAGGGGGACCTGCCGGGACTGCGCCAGCGGCTGCAGCATCGTCACGACCGCCGCGATGGTGGTGGCCGGATCGAAGGCGCACGACAGCTCGGCGAGTGTCTCGGCGCGCGACAGCGCAAGAATGTCGGTGATCCGGTCGAGGGCTGTGCGTGCGGCTGCGGAAAGGGCGGGGGCCTGTCCTTCGGTCGTCGCCAGCAGGGCCTGCAGCGGGCTGCGCAGGTCATGTACCGCAAACCGGCGGATCAGGCGGTAGGCCTCGGCCTCGGGCGTGGGCCGGTCGGCCCGGAAAAGATAGACGCGCTGACCCGCCCTGTCGTCGAGCGGCAGGCAGATCAGTTCCGCCCCGGCTGCGTCGGGCAGGGGCCGGCGCAGATAGAGCGGGGCGTCGCGCATCGCCGCGCGCATCGCCGGCGGAAGCTCTGCGCCGTGCGACCAGTGGCGCAGCAGGGCGTCGCCGGCTGGGTTGGCGAAAAGCGCATCGCCGCTGCCGCTCAGCAGCAGCAGCGCGCGATCGTCTGCAGCTTCGGCATGCGACAGGGTGTCGATCAGGTTCTTCAGCGACGGGTTCTCTGTGATTGCCACAGCGACAGCCTTTCCGGGCGGAGGGACGGGGCAGATACCGGATTCGCGCACGACTGAGGGCCGGGCGCAATCCCGCACCGCGCATATGCACCGGGGGACAAGGTGCAGCAGGCGCGGATCAGTCTGCAGTGCCGAAGAACTGCTGCGCGATCAGCCGGGTCTGATCGAAGCTCAGCGGCTTTTCGACGGCGAGGTTTGCGCCCGCCGCCTCCAGTCGCTCGCATTCCGATCCGAGTGTCGAGGCAGTGATCCCGACGACCGGCACCGAGGGCGAGATCCGGCGGATCTCCTCGACCAGTTCGCTGCCGGTCATGCCGGGCAGAAGCTGGTCGACGAAGATGATCGAGGGCGGTGCGGCGCGAAAGCTCGCCAGCGCCTCGACCCCGGTCTCGACCCAGGTGACGGTGCCGAACAGCCGGCGCAACCGGTTCGCGGTCAACTCGCCCACCAGCTTGTTGTCCTCGACCAGGAGAGCGGATTTCGATGCATAGGGAACACTGTCTTGGGTCATTTCTTGCCTCGGTTCGTCGGTTTCCGGCTCTTCACGCAGCAGCCGGACGGGATGGGTCATGACGAAGCAGGCGCCCGGCCGGACCGTCTCGTCGAGCCAGAGCTTGCCGCCGATCATGCCGATGGACTTGCGCGCGTAATAGAGCCCGAGCCCCGGGGTCGCATCGCCGGTGCCCTCGTTGCCCGCGGCGCGGAACGCCTCGAAGATCCGGCCGCGGGCCTCTTCGGCGATGCCGGTTCCGTCGTCGCGCACCATCCAGGTCACCGTCGCCGTGTTGCCCTCGCCCGGTGTGAGGAAGGAACTGATCGTGACCTCGGTGCCGCGCGAATGCACGATCGCATTATGCACGAGTTTCGACAATGCGACGACGATGCGCACCGGCGCGCCCTGCAGCAGCAGTTCGGAGTCCTGCGACTGGTCGAGGCGCAGGCGCATGTTCGCGGCCGAGCTGCTGAACGTCTCGAGGATCTGGAAGCCGATTTCGGCGAGGGTGAAGATCTCGCCCCGACCCTGGCTGTCGGTCTGCGCGCGCAGGTTTTCCATGATGCCGGTCAGCCGCCGGACGGTGCTTTCCATGCTGATGCCGATCTCGTCCCAGCTCGACCCGGCCTTCATGTCCTCGACCAGCATGGCAAGGATCGCGACCGGGGTGCGCAGCTCGTGCGAGGCGACGGCCAGCAGGTGCTCTTCGCGGCTGCGCGCCTCGACGAGGCTGGCCTCGCAGGCCTGAAGCCGGTCCGCCAGGCTGCGGTCGGATTGTTCGGCGGCGAGGCTGAGCCAGATCTGCCCGTCCTCGCGCGCTAACACCCGCGTCCGCATCAGGGTGGGGGCCTCGCCGGGGATGGTGATCGTCAGCGGGGTCGGGTCCCCGCTATCGGGCAGGGAGGCCGAGGCGTTCAGCCGGCGGAACAGCTCCATCAGCGGCGGCAGCTCGGCATGGGCGAAGAGGTGCGAGAACGGCACGTCGCGCAGATCGGCCTCGCGCGACAGCGGAAAGCTCATCAGGCGGCGGTTGAGATCCAGCACGGCGAGCCAGCGGCCCTCGTCCGCCTGAAAGCGGCGCCCGGCGCCGGCCGCTGCCAGCCCGTCCCCCATCCCCCATTGCGCGAATCGGTTCAGCGCCACGAACACCATGATGAAGGCAGCGATCACCGCAAGCTCGGGGATCGAGCTGCCGATGTCCGGGACATGGTCCGTCATCTCGCCAAGCGCGGCGCAGCTCGCCGCCGCGCAGGCCGCCGCGGCGCGGGCCGTGCGCAGCACGCTGACCAAAAGCAGCATCATCGCGGAGGCCAGCAATGCGACGATGGCGGGGACCGTACCCTGTGCGACACTGGCGAGCTCGAGCCCGGCCGGGAGCAGGGTGAAGAGCCCGAGACCGAGTGCGGCGATCATCCCGGCCGATTCCCTGCCGACGCGGTCTTGCTGGGCGAGGGCGTAGCCGGTGAAGTTTCGCGCCGTGAGGATGCACAGGGCGATCAGTTCGGCGTGCAGGGCGGAGCTGATGTCGACGGGCACGTTGAACAGCATGAGTTCGAGCAGAAGGACCGCAATCGCCACGACGGCGATTGCCTGCCAGCCGAGGGTGAAGCCCAGGAACCCCGGCGATCGATCCGGCTCCGTCCGCGTTTCGCCGAGGCTCGGCAGGCGCTCGTTCAGCCCGAGCGCGACCAGCCCGAGACCCGCGCCGAGAAGCATGCGCTGCAGCCCGCCGTCGGCGAGCGGCGACACCACCGGCAGAAAACGGAACGCCATGACGAGCCCGAGCCCCGCCGTCGCCGCCAGCGCCCCGCGTCCGGTCAGCGCGCGGCGGCGGTATGCGGTCAGCACGGTCACGCCGAAGGCGCAGCTGAGTGCGAAACCCGCAAGTCCCGGCTGTTGCCAGATCTGCGCCGGCAGGAAGCCCGCGCCGAGCAGCGCCAGCAGCGTGAGCGCGAGCCCCTGCCCGGCGCCGGCGCCGCTCTGTTCCGGGGCCGAGGTGCCGTGCCGCCAAAACAGCGCCCGGCCAGCTCCGCGTGTCGTCGTGCTCATCACACCATTCCCATGATACGAAGGATTGCCGGGGTCAGCAGCAGCAGCAGCAGCGGCGGCACCGTGAACGCCATGGTGCCGAGCGTCATCTTCGTCGGCAGGACGTTGGCCTTGCTCTCGACCTTGCGCAGCCGCTTATCCCTCAGGTCGTCGGTGTAGACAGTCAGGATCTGTGCGACCGGCGTGCCCATCCGGACCGTCTGCACCAGAGCATTGCCGAGTGCGCCGATATCCTCGTTCTCGGTTTCGGCGGCAATCCGGCGGAAGGCTTCGCCGCGGTCCATGCCGGCAAGGATCGCCTCGGCGGCCCAGTCGAGATGCGCCGCAAGTTCCGGGTGCACCGGATGCAGCTCGCGTGCGGTGCGGATGATCGACTGGTCGAGCGACTGGCCGGCCTCCATGCAGATCTGCAGCAGGTCGAGGGCGTCGGGCAGGGCCTTTTCCAGGCGCTGCTTATAGGCTTCCTGGCGCGCGCTGATCCACAATGCGGGAAGCATATAGCCGACGCAGAAGGCCACCGTGCAGGCGGCGATGGTCATCGTCGAGAACTCCGGCGTGTCGCCCCGGAACCAGGTCAGCCCGAGATATCCGGCCGCGAAACCAAGCGCCCCGGCGACGACCTTCGACAGGTTGAACAGCGGAACCGCACTCGGGTTGGTGAAGCCCGCCTGCGCCAGTTGCCGCTGCAGCGGCGAGAAATCGCCGGTGAGGAAGGGGAGCGTCTCGGCATCGTCTGCGCCGACGGCGGTTTCGGCGCGCGGTGCAAGGCGCCACAGGAGCAGTCCGCTCAGCAGCAGTGCCTCGCCGATCGCAACCCCGAGTATGGCCAAGTTTTCCATCCGGCCCTCAGGTGTCGAAGCGCACGATGCGGCGCATGAAGAGGATATTGAGCACAAGCAGGAGGACCACGGCGGAGAGAACCGGCACGGTCAGGTTGTGATCCTTCATCGGCGCGAAGTAGTCCGGCGCCAGCAGCCAGATGCCGCCGGCGGCGACCACCGGAAAGCCCGACAGGAACAGGCCGGACCATTTCGCCTCGGCGGTGATCGAATCGATCTTGCGCCGCAGCTGGATGCGCGAGCGGGCCAGCATCGAGAGTTTCTCCACGAGGCCGGCCAGATTGCCGCCGGTTTCGCTCTGGATCGCGACCGCCGCGGCGAGGAAGCGCAAGGTCTGGTTGTCGCAGCGCTGCGCGAGTTCCTCGAGCGCCTGGATCGTGTCCTTGCCGAAGTTGATCTGGTCCGCGGTGAAGGCGAATTCCGATCCGAGCAGCCCGGGCGTGTCCTCGGCGAGGGTGCGGATGACCACGCTGATCGGAATGCCGATCCGCAGGCTGCGCACCGCGATATCGAGGGCATCGGGCACGCTCGCCTCGATCTCGCCTTGCAGCTTGCGCGCGTGCCAGCGCGGCAGCAGCGCCGCCGCGGCGCCGAGTGTGAGGGCGCAGGCGAGCAGGCTCCACCAGACGCCGATCTGCAGCAGACCGATGCCGAGCGGCAGGATGACCCCGCACAGCGAGAGCGCACCGATCACGATCAGCCGGCGATGGTCATGCCACAGCCGCATTCCCGGCAGCGCGCCGCCGGCCGTGCCGCGGGAGGCGACCGGGTCGCTGATGCGCAGCGGCGCGGGCCGTCCGGGGGCAGCGGCCGGGGCGGCGGCGGCCGGGGTGCCGGAGAACCGCTCGAGCACGCGCCGGCGCAGCCGGCGGTAATCGGTGATGACATAAAGGCACAGCGCCATCACCAGCAGCACACCGCCGGTCATGAACAGGCCGAGAAGCAGCATTGATCCGCCCATCAGCCTTCTCCGCTGTAAAGGGAATCGGGCAGGCGGATGCCCCAGCGGCGGAATCTCTCAGTGTAATACGAACGCACGCCCGAACCGAGGAACCGGCCCTCGACCCGCCCCTCGGGGGTGATGCTGTCGTGGCGGAAATAGAACAGCTCCTGCATCGAGATCACGTCGCCCTCGCAGCCGACGATCTCGGTGATCGAGACGACCTTGCGCGACCCGTCCTGCATCCGCTCGACCTGCACGATCAGGTTGACGGCCGAGGCGACCTGCCGACGCAGTGCTGCAAGCGGGATCTCGAGCCCCGCCATCAGCACCATGCTTTCGAGACGGCTGGTCGCGTCGCGCGCCGTGTTCGCGTGGATCGTGGTCATCGAGCCGTCGTGGCCGGTGTTCATCGCCTGCATCACGTCGATCGCTTCCTCGCCGCGGGTCTCACCGACGATGATCCGGTCGGGACGCATCCGCAGCGCATTGCGCAGGCAATCGCGCTGGGTCACGGCGCCCTTGCCCTCGACATTGGCGGGCCGGCTTTCCATCCGGCCGACGTGGCGCTGCTGCAGTTGCAGCTCGGCGGTGTCCTCGATCGTCAGAATCCGCTCGCGCTTGCCGATATAGGCCGAAAGCGCGTTCAGCAGCGTCGACTTGCCCGAGCCGGTCCCGCCCGAGACGATGATGTTCAGCCGCGCCTGCACTGCGGCGCGCAGATAGCTGGCCATCGCCTCGCTGAGTGAGCCGAACAGCACCATCTGCTCGAGCGTCAGCTTGTCTTTGCGGAATTTGCGGATCGAGACCATCGTGCCGTCGATGGCGATCGGCGAGATCACCGCGTTCAGGCGCGAGCCGTCGGGCAGGCGGGCATCGACATAGGGGGTGGATTCGTCCAGACGCCGGCCGGAACTGGCGAGGATCTTCTGCAAGATGCGGCGCAGGTGCGCCTCGCTCTGGAACTGGACGTCGGTTTCCTCGAGCATGCCGTTGCGCTCGACGATGACCATGTTCGGGCCGTTGATCAGGATGTCGGCGATGTTCTCGTCCTTCAGCAGCACCTCGAGCGGACCAAGGCCCATGACCTCGTAATAGAGCTCGTCGACGAGCTGCTCGCGTTCTGAGCGGCTCATCGCCACCGCCGTGTTCGGGATCAGTTCGCGGACGATATTGCCGATCTCGATCTTGATCTCGGCCTCGCTCGCCTGCAGCAGCGCGGGCAGGTTGAAGGTTTCAAGCAGCCGCGCATGGGCCGCCTGGCGCAGCTCGCCGAGCTTGTGGCGCCGCTCGCGTGCCGCGTCGTCGCGCACCGTCTCGGGGGTAGGGACGGCCGGTTGCGATGCGGCCTGGGCGAGACCCGGCAGGGGAGGCGGCGACGTCGCGGATGAGGCGACGCCCGAATTCTGCTCGTTCTGCTCCTGCCGGAACTTGTCGAACATCGACATGGATCACCTCTCTCCCTGTTGCGCCAGGGGCATCGGGAACCGCCCGACGAAAGCCCGGATTTCCTGTGCGAGGGCAGTTTTCGGAGAGCCGCTGCACAGCGGATTGCCCTCGTCGCAGGAGGCCGCGACCTGTGCCCCGCCGTCGGAGAAGACCACGGAAAGCGGGCGGCCGATCGCGGTTTCGAAGGCCGCGCGGTTCTCCTCCCATTCGCGCGACCGGCGGGAGGGGGCGCGGTTGAGCACATGCTCGGGTGGGGTCCGGGGGACCGAGGATGCCGCCAGCAGCCGTTCAAGCAGACGCGCATTGCGCGCGCAGCGCACGTCGAGCGTGCTGACGCACAGGATCTGATCCGCCTCGACGAAGACCTGTTCGGCCCAGTCGGCGATGCAATGCGGCATGTCGACGATCACCAGCGGCGCGGTGCCGCGTGCGAGGGCGATCAGCTCGCCGACCGACGCGGCGGTGAGGGCATCGAAGGGCATGATCTCGGCGGGCGTCTGCAGCACCGCGACACCGGGGGCGGGATATTGCAGACAGCTTTGAAAGACCTCGGCGTCGATTCGCTGGATGTTGCGGTAGGCGTCGCGCAGCTGCGAGTTTTCCGGCAGGTTGAAATAGGTCCCGACCGAGCCGAACTGCAGATTCAGATCGAGCACACAGACGGCCGTGCGGCCGTCCCCGAGCTTCGCCCGTTCCGCCAGCGCGACGGCGAAGTTGACGCTCAGCGTGGTGCTGCCGGCGCCACCGCATGTGGGCTGGATCACATGAACCTGTGGCGCGTCGGGGGGGAGGGGCGGCGGGACCGCCTCCTCCTGGCCGGCGAGGCGGGCGATCAGCCGGCGCAGCGGCACCCGCGACCCGGAGCCGGTGCCCAGTTCCGGCCGAAGCGCGGCCGTCGTCCTGCCGACAGGGGCGGCGGCGGCGAGGATCTGCCCGAGGCTGCCCGCGGGGAAGGGCGGGCCGCGCAGGATGCCGAGGTCGGGGGGCAGCCCCTCCGGCAATGTGGCATCGGGGCCGCGCAGCAGCACCGTCGCGCCACGCGCCACGGCGATCCGGGCGACTTCGCGTAGCATGTCAGGGGTCCGGCCATCATCCGTCGCGGCGAGGACGATGAGGTCGAAATCTTCTGTGCCGGTCTTGCCGAGAGCCTCCTGCGCGGCATTCAGCCGCAGGTCGGTGCGTGTCGTCTCGTCCCCCACCGAGGACAGGAGCAGCGCCACCTGCAGCACCGCGTCGAGCCCGTCGGTTACCGTGCAGATTCTGAGAGCCGGCATGGGCGGATCCTTTCTCTCAGTTGCAGGGAACCTGGATGACCGAGCGCTGCGACGACCGCACCACCGAAAGGTTGCACAGCTGCGGCCCCTTCTGTGCCTCGGTGATCCGGTCGACCGCTGCCGCGATCGGGGCGGGGGCGGCGCCGGCGCGGGTGACCAGCGGCAGCGCGCGCAGCACGGTGTTGTCGACGACGACAGCGCCGGTGTCATCGGTCGACGATTTGCCGGCAACCGTGACATAGAGGTCACCCTGGGCGCCGGCCTGAAGCAGGACCGGGATCCGGTCCTGCCCGGCCTCGACGACGAAGCGCCCGTCGAAGGCGTTCTTCGGTGCGGTTGGCGCAGTCGCTGCCGCGGGCCTGCCGGGCAGACCGAGAACGCGCAGCCCGGCGGCAACTTGCCGCACCTCGGGCTGGCCATTGGTGGCGGCGCGCTGCCAGTAGACGTCGACGTAATCCCCGACCTTCAGCGCCGGGGCCACCTCTTCGAGGTTCTTCGGCGTGATCGGCACCGCGCCTTTGCCGGCGGCGAACAGCGGGCCGTCGTCCGCTTTGCCGAGCCAGACCTCCTCGGCGTCGAGCAGGGCATGCGCCTTCAGGTCCCGCAACGCGTAATACTTCTGTGCCGGGTCGCTGCGCTCGGGCCAGGCGCGCAGCACGCCCTCCGGCACATAGACCGAGGGGATGCGGAGATCGGCGAGATCCGCAGCGGTGATCTCTTCGCCGCGTTTCACGTCGCGCTCGAGCGCTGGCAGCGCGACGATGTCGCCGAAGACGGCAATGGCACGGTTCATCTCCTCGGCGCGCTGATCGGCGGCCCGGACGCGCACCAGCAGCAATGCGGACGATACCAGGATGAGGATCGTTCCGAGAGTGACGAGCAGGGCGACTTTCAAACGCATGTCGTGTCCATCCGGATCAGTACAGAGACAAGGTCTCAAACGGGCGAGGCATGGCGAGAATCAGGGCCGGAAGGTCCGTCTCTCGCCACTGGGGGACTGTTCATCAGATAACTGAACTGGCTACTGTTTGGCCTGTCGGCCCGGGGGTACTCTTACAATTTGGATCGGCTGCGCAAGACGCGCAGGCGGTCAGCGGAACACCAGATAGCCGATCGGCTTTCCGGCCAGGTAGTCCTTCCGGATCTGGCGGTAATAGGCCAGCGTCCGGTTGATCTCGTCCGGTGCGACGTCGCCGCTCATCATCGCACGGGCATCCGCTTCGCGGCCATCGAGGGCGTAGGCCAGCGCCATGTTCGCCCGCACCGTGCGGCCCTTGGTCGGATCGCGCAGCAGCTGCTCCATCAGGCGGATCCCTTCGCCGATATTGCCCGACAGCACGTGCGACAGCGCATAGTCGCTCAGCAGCGGAAAATCGGTCGGATAGAGGGCCAGGGCCTGCTGGTAGACCTGCTGCGCCTCGCCGTGCCGCGACAGGTAATCGAGGGCCACGCCCTTGCCGGTCAGCGCCGCCTTGTTCCGGCCATCGACCGCCAGCGCCTTGTCGTAATACGCGAGCGCATCGCGCGGATGCATCTGCGAGAGCTGCAGATGTCCAAGCTCGACAAGGACTTCGGTGTTGCGCGGGGCCAGTTTCTGCGCTGCGGCCAGGGCGTTCTGCGCCCGGATGAACTGCCCGGTTGCGCCATAGGCCCGGCCGAGCCCGAGCCAGGCGTCAACAGACCGCGGCGAGGTCGCGACGGCGCGCTCATAGAGACGGGCGGCTTCAGTGTAATCGCCGACCCCGAGGGCGGCGTCTGCGACCTTCTCGGTGTTTCGTGTCGAGGACGATCCGGCGCCGATGGAAAAGCCGCCGTCGGCACAGCCTCCGACGGCAAGACAGAGTGTGACGGTCAGAAGCGCATTTCGGATCACGGTGCTCGTTCCTTCGGCTGGCCCCCGGCAACTCATAAAATCCAGAAGTCGCGCCGTCCAGCTCGGTATTTCTCCTCGGGAATATCCTTCCGCTGGTCTGGTTCGGGGGTGACGGCAAGACGTATGCGCTTTTGGAAACTATTAGGCTGAGGTGTTCACAAATTAAAGATAGAAAGATCTAATCTTTCGATCTATAGACGATACGAAAGTATGTGATGTGGGGCGGAGTCGCCTTCACCTCAGCCATTGTCCGTAAAGATCCAGAGCCAAGAGAGCTGAAAATGAACACCACGAAGATTTCCGTCCCCCAGCCCATGGATGTGCGTGTCCCGACGCTTCGCGCCGATGTGGCAAGCTATGAGAAGAGCGGCGATGACCTGGTTCTCAAGCTGAACAGCGGTGACCAGATCGTCGTTGACAACTTTTTCCAGACCGGCCCGAAGGGCGAGGTGAGCCGCCTGCTGTTCTCGGACGGCTCGTTCTCGGGCGTGACGAGCTTGACGGAGGCGGTCGATTCGGGCGCCGCGGGGATCGGCGCGGGCATGGACGGCGTTGGCGGGATGATTGCGGCGGGTCTGGCCGGCCTGGGCGCGGTGCTGATCCTGTCGGATGACAACGGCAATGGTTCGAGCGAGCCGACCGACACCACGGAGCCGACGGATACCACGGAGCCGACGGATACCACGGAACCGACGGACACCACAGAACCGACCGACACCACGGAACCGACGGACACCACGGAACCGACGGACACCACGGAACCGACGGACACCACGGAACCGACGGATACCACGGAACCGACGGACACCACGGAACCGACGGACACCACGGAACCGACGGACACCACGGAACCGACGGACACCACGGAACCGACGGACACCACGGAACCGACGGACACCACGGAACCGACGGACACCACGGAGCCGACCGACACCACGGAACCGACCGACACCACAGAGCCGACGGACACCACGGAACCGACGGACACCACGGAACCGACGGACACCACGGAGCCGACCGACACCACGGAGCCGACGGACACCACGGAGCCGACCGACACCACGGAGCCGACCGACACCACGGAGCCGACGGACACCACGGAGCCGACGGACACCACGGAGCCGACTGACACCACGGAGCCGACGGACACCACGGAACCGACCGACACCACGGAGCCGACCGACACCACGGAGCCGACGGACACCACGGAACCGACCGACACCACTGAGCCGACGGATATGACCGAGCCGACGGATATGACCGAGCCGACGGATGCCTCGGATTCGTCGCTGCTTGACAACCTGCTCGATACGGTTGGCGACGTGGTGAGCGATGCCGGGAACCTGGTTGGCGATCTGGTCGACAACCTCGGCGGTACGGTGGGCGATCTGGTCGACGGTCTCACGGGGAACGGCTCCACCGGCCTGCTCGACGGGCTGATCGCCGACGGCGGTCTGCTGGGCGACCTGACGGGGAACTCGGGGCTGCTGGGCGCGGTCACCGGTTCGGACGGTCTGCTGGGGGGGCTTGTCGGCGACAATGGCCTGCTCGGCGCGGTGACCGGCTCGGATGGCCTGCTGGGCGGTCTGCTGGGCGCGGGCCTGCTGGGCGACGGCACCACCGATGGCAATGGCGTGACGGACGCGGTGTCCGGGCTGGTCGATAACCTCGGCACCACTCTCGGAGGGGTGACGGGGGATCTCGGGACGACGGTCGACAACCTGCTTGGCAATGTCACCGATGTTGCCGGCGGGCTGACGGATGCGCTGTCCGGCACTCTCGGTGGGCTGACGGACATCGGTTCGGGTGGCGACGCGGGCAGCACCGGCCTGCTCGACGGGCTGATCGCCGACGGCGGTCTGCTGGGCGACCTGACGGGGAACTCGGGGCTGCTGGGCGCGGTCACCGGTTCGGACGGTCTCCTGGGGGGGCTTGTTGGCGACGACGGCCTGCTCGGCGCGGTGACCGGCTCGGATGGCCTCGTGGGGGATCTGCTCGGTGCAGGGCTCTTGGGCGATGGCACCTCGACCGGGGGCGGCCTTCTGGATGGCCTGCTCGGTGGCGTTCTCGGCGGTGACACCGGCTCGGACGGCCTTCTGGGCGGCCTCCTCGGCGGGTCTGACGGCCTGCTGGGCGGCGTGACCGACACTGTGGATGGTCTGCTGGGCGGTGTGCTCGGTGGCGTTCTCGGCGGTGACACCGGCTCGGATGGGCTTCTGGGCGGCCTCCTCGGCGGGTCTGATGGCCTGCTGGGCGGCGTGACGGATACGCTGGACGGTCTTCTTGGCGGGTCGGATGGTCTGCTGGGGGGCGTGACCGACACCGTGGATGGTCTGCTGGGCGGTGTGCTCGGCGGCGACACCGGCTCGGATGGGCTTCTGGGCGGCCTTCTCGGCGGGTCTGACGGCCTGCTGGGCGGCGTGACCGACACTGTGGACGGTCTGCTGGGCGGTGTGCTCGGCGGCGACACCGGCTCGGATGGGCTTCTGGGCGGCCTCCTCGGCGGGTCGGATGGTCTGCTGGGGGGCGTGACCGACACCGTGGACGGTCTGCTGGGCGGTGTGCTCGGCGGCGACACCGGCTCGGATGGGCTTCTGGGCGGCCTTCTCGGCGGCTCCGATGGTCTGCTGGGGGGTGTGACCGACACTGTGGACGGTCTGCTGGGCGGTGTGCTCGGCGGCGACACCGGCTCGGATGGGCTTCTGGGCGGCCTTCTCGGCGGCTCCGATGGTCTGCTGGGGGGTGTGACCGATACAGTGGACGGTCTGCTGGGTGGCCTCCTCGGTGGGTCGGACGGCCTTCTGGGTGGCCTCCTCGGCGGGTCGGACGGTCTGCTCGGCGGCCTGCTCGGCGGTTCGGACAGCAGCCTTCTGGGCGGCACGCTCGACACGGTGTCGGATACGCTCGACTCCCTGCTGGGCGACACGTCGCTGCTCGGCTGATCGGCGCCGCAGAGCGCAGGCGCTCTTCACATCTGAAACGGCGCCTTCCGGAGCTTTCCCCGGGAGGCGCCCCTGCATTCAAAGAGGGGCGAGCGAGGCGCCGATCCGGTGTGGGATCCGGGCATCGCCCGGCATCCGGTCCGGCAACCGGCGGCGTTGGGGCTTGTTCTGGCCGCCTGACAGTGGCTACAACCGCCGCAGCGGGCGGTGAATCAGGGGAATTAGAGGCAAAATGGCGGTCGAGATCTTTTCCGCAACGTCGTCGACGGGGGGGACTGTCCGGGCCTACGGGTCGGAAATCTCCATCACGGCACCGTCCGACGTCTACTTCGGGAAGGGCGCGCCCGGCATCGCCTATTACGAAAAGGCCGGCACCGATCTGCGCGTGACGCTGCTCGACGGCCAGCAGGTTCTGCTGCACGATTTCTTCGTGATCGGCCCGGAAGGCAATGCCAGCCGCCTTCTCGACGGCGCCGGCGGCCCGGTCGAGGTCACCGGCCTTCTGGCACCTGAACCGTTCCAGCCCGAGACCGGGGTGATTCATCCTGCCGAACCCGACCAGGTCGACACCGCCCATGCCGAAACCGGTGCAGCGGGGGCGGCTCCGGCGGCGTCCGAGGCTGAGGCCGCAGGCGCTGTGCACGGCGAGGCGGTGACCGAGGCCGCGAGCGCTTCGGATGGCGCCGGCGGCTGGACCCTGTTCGGGGTGGGGCTGGACAAGTTGGCCTTTGCGACCGCGCTCGGTGCGATCCTTGGCGAGATCATCGTTTCGGACGGTGGCAATGACCATTCGTCGCATGCAGACGCTGCGCCGGCCGCAGGCGAGACCGCGGCCGATGCGCTCGAGCCTGCCAGCCTGACCGAAGCGACCAAGGCCGACGACACTCCGGTATCGGAGGTCTCCGCGGCGGAAAGCGCGGCCGACCCCGCCAGCCTCGTGGCGAACCTCATCGGCGGCGAGTCCCTGACGATCGACATTGCCTCGCTGCTCTCCTCCGACACCGGGGAGGCGGCCGCGACTGCGAGTTCGCAGCCCCCGGCCACTGACAGCAGTCTTGCCGGCGGGATGTTCGACAGCACGACCGAGACCCCCGGCCCCGAAGCGGACACCACGCCGCCGCTGTCGGAGAGTGATACGACCCTGGCCGATCTGATGCAGGGGAATGATGATGTTCATGGTGCGTAAGGACGGGGGCGCGCCGCGCGGTCCCGCGCGGGCTGCCCGGGCCGCCGATGCGGGGACCTGCTGACGCGATGAGACTGTTCTCCCTCCTGGCCGGAAGCGCTGCCTGCCTTGCCCTCCTTGCAACGGATGTGGCGGCGATGAGCTATCGCGAGGCGCTCCGCGCCGCGACCGAATACGATGCGAGCGTCTCGGCGTTGCGCAAGAAGGTGTCCCGGGCCACGACCAACATCGAGGCGGCGAAGGACGCATGGCTGCCCTCGGTCAGCTTCGCGGCGGAAACCAACACCACCTCCACCGGCGGGCCCAAGGCATTGGTGACGCTGTCGCAGGTGCTGTTCGACTGGGGGCTGACCCGCAGCAAGGTCAGCATCGCCTCCTATGACCGGGTGAAGGCCGTCGCCAAGCTGAAAGGCGCGGTCGAGGAGCTGGCCTATGAGATCGCGCTGCAGTTCCTGACCGTCGAGACGATGGACCAGAAGCTCGCCTGCACCGAGCAATACGCAACCTTCGCGCGCCGGATTGCCAAGTATTCGCAGGACCGCGTCGACGCGGGCCTCGCCGATTCCGCCGAGATCGCCCGGGCGCGGCTCGAGATTTCCCGGGCCGAGGATCAACTCGCCCAGATCCAGGCCGACCGGCAGATGGCCCTGGCGCAGATCGAGTATCTCGTGGGCAAGCAGCCGGACGGTGTCGATCCGCTGCCCGATCTCGGCTTTGCCAAGCTGTACAGCAACAGTGCGGCGATCATCTCGGCGGTCATCGTGGCCCCCGACTACATCTCCGCCAAGGCCGATGTCCGCATCGCCGAGAAGGGCATCGACAAGGCCAAGGCCGCGCGCCTGCCGACGATCTCGATCCAGGCACAGGGCAAACAGGCGCTGAATGGCGAGCGGTCGCAGAGCGGGTCGATCGGCCTTGCGGCCTCGATGGATCTCGACGCGGGCAATTTCCGCGGCCGCGCGATCAAGGGGGCGGAGCAGGATCTCGACGCGGCGAAATCGAGCCTGCTGTCGACCGAGCGTGACTTGCAGAACAAGGTGCGCGCCTCGGTGCAGCAGATTGTGGTGCTGCAACAGACCGGGGTCGCGCAGGAAAAGCAGCTGGCGCAGGCGGACCAGGTGCTTGAGGCCTACGAACAGCAATTCGTGGCCGGCAAGCGCGAGCTCGTCGACCTGCTGACCACCGGACGCGACCAGTATGACGCGCAGGTCAGCTCGATCGACACCTTCAGCACGCTGAAGCAGACCGAATACGAGGCGGCTCAGTCGATCGGGGTGCTCGGATCGCTGGTCGTTGCGGCGGGCGGGCAGCATCGGGTGAAATGACATGAAACGCCGGGGCACGGTTTCGCCATGACAGGACAGAGCACGACCGACCCCTTCGTCGTCGGACTGATGGAGCTGTGTCGGCTCAATGGCATCCAGGTTCCGCCCGAGCGGCTGACCGACGGTCTGGTCAACGCGGACGGGCGCCTGCCGCCTGACCATGCGGCCATCGCGCTCCGCCGGGCGAACATGAGCTGCCGGATCGGAGCCCGGGCGCTGGACGATATTTCCATGGCCTCGCTGCCGGCGCTGCTGTTTCTGCACGATGGCCAGTATGCTGTGCTCGAATGGGTGGGCGAGGGGCGCTGCACGCTGGTTCATCCCGAGACCGGTGGCGGGCGCGAGGAGTGCGCGCTTGCCGATCTGGGCGCGCGCTATGCCGGACGGGCGCTGTTCGCGCGGCCGATCGACGTGCTGTCCGACCGGCTTGGCGAGACCGTCGGGGAGCGGCGGCACTGGATCATCGGTCCGGTCCTCGACAATCTGGGGATCTATCGCGACGTGGTCCTCGCCGCATTCATGGCGAACCTGCTGGCGATCGGCTCATCGCTGTTCTCGATGCAGGTCTATGACCGCGTCGTGCCGAGCGGCGCCTTCGACACGCTGTGGATCCTTGCCAGCGGCGTCGCCATCGCGATCTGCCTCGAATTCGTGCTGCGCATCATGCGCGCGCGGCTGGTCGACGTGACCGGGCGTGATCTCGACCTGCGGCTGTCGTCGCAGCTGTTCGAGCAGGTGACCAACCTGCACCTGTCGCAACAACCCAAGTCGACCGGGGTCTTCGCCAATCAGGTGCGCGATTTCGCCGTGGTGCGGGAATTCTTCACCTCGAGCACCGTCGCCGCGCTGTCGGACCTGCCTTTCACCCTGATCTTCATCAGCATCATCGCCTTCATCGGCGGGCCGGTGGCACTGGTGACGCTGTTCGGCTCGATCGCCATCGTGCTGCCGGGGATCGTGATGCAAAAGCATCTCGCCAAGGTCTCGCGCGAGCACAATCAGGAAAGCGCCGCGCTGAACGGTATCCTGCTCGAGGCGGTGTCGAACCTCGAGACGGTGAAGGCCGCCCGCGCCGAGAACCGGCTGCAGCGCGCCTATGCGCAGCTGTCGGCGACGATTGCGGGCTCGTCGATCCGCAGCCGCGAGCTGAGCACGCTGATTTCGCAATTCGTCGCCTCGACGCAGCAGATCTGCTATGGCGGCGTGGTGATCGTGGGCGTCTACCGCATCAGCGAGGGGCACATGACGGTCGGCGCGCTGATCGCCTGCACGCTGCTGTCCGGCCGCGCGCTGTCGCCGATGAGCCGGGTGGCGGGGCTTCTGGCCCGCTGGCAGGGGGTGCGCGCGGCGATGGAAGGGCTCGACCGGATCATGGCGATGCCGGTCGAACGCCCGTCCGACCGGCAATACCTGCGCGCGCCGCATTTCGCCGGCGCCTACCGGATGCAGGACATCACCTTCTCGCACGAAAAGGATTCGCCGCCCGAGCTGACGATCAACGGCCTCGAGATCGCCGCCGGCGAGCATGCCGCGCTGATCGGGGCGAATGGCGCGGGCAAATCGACGCTGCTGCGGATGCTGGCGGGGTTCACCAATCCGACCAGCGGCAGCCTGCTGATCGACAACCTGTCGCTCAGCCAGATCGACCCGATCGACCGGCGCCGCCAGATCGGCTATCTGCCGCAATCCGTCGCGCTGTTTCAGGGGACGCTGCGCGACAACCTGCTGCTCGACCGCGGCATGCATTCGGATGACGAACTGATGGCCGCGCTCGATGCGGTGGGGCTAGGCGCCTATGTGCGGCGCCATGTGCGCGGCCTCGATCTGCGCATCCACAGCAACGCCAATGTCTCGGGCGGGCAGCGCCAGGCGATCGGGCTTGCGCGCGTGCTGTTGCAGGACCCGCGGATCGTGCTGCTCGACGAGCCGACGGCGGCCTTCGACCAGATCACCGAGAAGCACGTCATCGGCTATCTGCGCGAATGGCTCGGCTCGCGCACGGCGATCATCGCCACCCACAAGCGCGAGGTTCTGGCGCTGGCCGAGACGGCTCTCGTTCTCAAGGATGGGGGCGTTGCCTATCACGGGCCGCTCGGTCAGGTCATTGACCTCGGCGCCCATGCCAATGGAATCAAGACCGTCAAATGAGCAGCCTGTCCACCGATACCCCAAGCTTCGCCGACGGTTCGCGCCGGCTGCAGGCGGTGCGCGTCGCGCGGCAGACGATCTGGGTGATCGTCGCGACGGCGATGATCGCGCTGATCTGGGCGGCGCTGGCGCAGATCGACGACATCACGCGGGGCGAGGGGCGCGTCGTGCCGCTGCGCCGCCAGCAGACGATCCAGAGCCTCGAGGGCGGGATCATCTCGGAGCTGCAGGTGCGCGAGGGCGACACCGTCCAGCCCGGGCAGATCCTGGTGAAGATGGACCCGACGCAGTTCCGTTCGGCCTATCTGCAGGCGAAGTCCGAGATGGAGGTCCTGGCGGCCGAGGTGCAGCGGCTCGAGGCCGAGGTGCTGGAGAAGGAGGATGTCGGGTTTTCCGAGCCGATGACCGAGATCCAGGCGACGGAAGAGCGGCTGTTCCGCGCGCGCCGCACCAAGCTGCTGGAGTCCATCGCCTCGGTGAATAGTCAGATCGAGCCGATCCAGACGCAGATCGACCTGACCGCGCCGCTGGCCAAGGGCGGCGCGGTCAGCCAGGTCGACTTGCTGAAACTGCAGCAGCAGAAGACGACGCTCGAGGGCAAAATCACCGAGGTCCGCAACGTCTATGTGCAGGACGCCTACAGCGAGCTGGCGGACACCAAGGCGAAGCTTCTGTCCTTGCAGCAGAGCATCGTGCAGAAGAAGGATCAGCTCGCACGCACGGATCTGCGCTCGCCGGTGGCGGGGCGGGTGAACAACGTCAACATCACCACGCTCGGCGGTGTCGTGCAGCCGGGCGAGGCGATCATGGAAGTGACGCCGATCGACGACCAGTTGCTGATCGAGGCCCATGTCGCGCCGCGCGATGTGGCCTTCATCGCGCCGGGCATGCCGGCAAGCGTGAAGATCACGGCTTACGATTTCTCGGTCTATGGCGACCTGAAGGGAACCGTCGAGCAGATCAGTGACGACACCGTCGATGCCGATGGTGCCGACGGTACGCAGAGCTTTTACAAGGTCATGGTCAAGACCGACCGCGCCTATCTGGAACGGCACGGGGAGAGCTATCCGATCCGGCCCGGCATGATTGCCGAGGTTGACATCCAGACCGGGCGCCGGTCAGTGCTGAGCTATCTGATCCGCCCGCTGATCCGGGCGCAGCTGCGATGACTGTGAGGCCGGCGCATAGGCCGGTCGGTATTTCTTGTGCCCACCTGTTCTCCGCCGCGTCGAAAGCCGCCTTGAAAAGACATAAGATGACCCGTTCGATCTTTCCTGCCGCCTGTCCCCCCCTGATCCTTGCCGGCACCGTGGCGCTGTGCGGACTTTTCCTTGCTCCACCCGTGCGGGCGCAGAGCGGCGGAGACGGCGCCGCCGCGCCGCAGATCGAGACCGGGACACCGACCCAGCACATGGAGATCCGGCTCAAGGTCGGCGAGGCCAAGTTCATCCGCCTGACCGAGCCCGCCAGTGCGGTCTTCCTGTCCAGCCCGCAGGTTGCCGATGTCGACATGCAGTCGGCCCAATATGTCTATGTCGTCGGCAAGGGGATCGGTTCGTCGGACCTGTTCGTTCTGGGGGCCGACAACAAGGCGCTGATCGAGGCCAAGGTCGAGGTCGACATCGACCTCGGCCGGCTGCAGTCCGCCGTGAGCCAGGCGGTGCCGGGCAGTGCGATCAGGCTGTCGACCGCCGACGGGGCGATCTTTGTCAACGGGACGGTCGAGAGCGACACCGACGCGCAGGCAGCCGAGAACGTCGTCACCAAGCTGGCCGGCGATGCCGCCGTGGTGGTCAACAATCTGAAACTGACGACACCGCCGCAGGTCAACCTGCAGGTTACCATCGCCGAGGTCTCGCGCAGCATCGAGCAGGATCTGGGCATTTCCGTCACGGGCAGCTCGAAGAATCGCAGCCTGACCTCGCCCGCCTCGACGATCGAGGGCTATTCGGTCTCAGCGACCATGGGCAACAACCTCGGGCTGGTGATGGATGCGCTGTCGCGCTCGGGCCTTGCCACCATCCTGTCGGAACCGAACCTGACTGCGCGTTCGGGCGAGCAGGCTACCTTCCTCGCCGGCGGGCGCATTCCTTATCGTGTCGGTGCGACGCAGGACGACACGCGCATCGAATTCGAGCCGATCGGCGTCGAGCTGACCTTCACGCCCACGGTCTACGACAAGGACCAGATCCATATCCAGCTCGATACCAATGTGCGGTCGATCGACGAGGCGCAGTCGACCGCCGACGGCAAGGCGATTGCCGAGCGCTCCGCCTCGACGACGGTCGAGCTTGGCAGCGGGCAGAGCTTTGCCATCGCCGGGATGTTCCGCGCCGACCGGCAACAGTCGCTGACAGAGTTTCCGGGGCTTGCGAAGCTGCCGATCATCGGTGCGCTGTTCCGCTCTTCCGCCTTCCAGCGCGGTGAGACCGAGCTCGTCATCATCGTGACCCCCTATGTCGTCCGCCCGACGACCCGCAACCAGCTGAAGACCCCGCTGGACGGTGCGGCGCTGGCGCCGAACGGGGTGCAGCAGATGATGACCGGGCAGATGGTGCGGCCTGACACGGCGACGGGGGGACGGCCCCGCAGTCAGGCCGGCTTCCTCATCAACAGGTGATGCCATGATCTTTGCAATTTTCGATCGCCCCCTTGTTGCTGCCGGCCTCGCGCTGATGCTGCTGTCGGGCTGTGAGGGCGAGCCGGTGCAGACCGTGCAGGGCCGGCTCTCGCCCGAGATCGTCAGCGCCCATATCAGCTATTCCTTCGGCCAGTGTTCGGCGCGGATCCCGTCGGCCGACCAAAAGCGCATCCGTGCCTTCATTGGCTCGGCCGAGGCGGCGCGCGCCGGCGCCGTCATCGTCACCGTGCCGCGCGGCTGCTCGGCCGGGCAGGACGAGGCGCGGGCCGGTGCCGTCCGCAAGTTGATCGGCAGCCGCATTCCCCGCGTCGATCTGCGCATGCCGGACCCCGCCGACGCGCCGGGCAGCACCGGCATCGTGCGGATGATCCAGATCGACGCGATCGAGGTCGATCAGTCCGGCTGTTCTCCGGGGGCGGGTTGCACTGTCGCCAACAACCTGGCGGCGCAGATGGCTTATCCGGACGAGCTCCTCTATCCCTCGGGGACGGCGCGCCCGACCTATCATGTGCCGCCGCCGCCGCAGGCGGTGCCGACGCAAAGCGGCGGCACCGACAGCACCGCCACAATCTCCGGGGCAAACTGATGCGGGGCGGGCGTTTCGGAAAACTGGGCGACCGGCTGCGCTCCGAGGCGGGGGTGGTGACCGTCGAATTCGTCATCATCTTCCCCGCGCTGCTGCTGATGCTGGCGCTGATCGCCTTCGTCAGCCTGCTGATCGCTTCGCAAAGCGAGGTGCAGCAGGTCGCCTTCGAGCTTGCGCGCAAGGGGTTCTCGCTGGTCGGACAGAATTACGACGGCGACATCTGCCTCAAGCTCGGGCAGGACTATCTGCCGGCACTTGCCGAGAACAGCGTCACGCTCTCGGCCGCGAAATTCGAGCCGATGGCCAGCTGCCCCGGCCAGCCAGCGGCCTCGGGCCTGCTGACGATCAGCGTGACCTACGATCTGGCGGGCGGTGGGGCGTCGCAATTCGGGCAGATGCTGGGCGTCAACCTCGGACAGATCACCCGCTCCGCCTCGGTTATCGTCCGCTGAGCCGTCACTGCACCAGCTGTGACGAACAGCTGTAGTCGCTGACGATCAGCTCGGCCGGGGCGATCTCGATGCCAAGGGCATTGAGCAGATCGTCGACCAGAGTGTCGAGGAATGTCCCGGCGATCAGCGAGGTCAGCCCGCTGATGACGCTGTTGACGAGATCGAGCAGACAGGCGAGCCCGAGGAAACCGCACTGATTCTTGTCGGTGCGCAGGCTGCTGCTGAGATTGCCGAGCAGGCCTGAGACGAAGGAGGTCAGCCCCGAAATCCGGATTGGCGTTTCCACCAGAACGCTCTCGCCGAGCGAGCCGAGCGGCACCGACACCCGCTGAAAGCCGCCGAACAGCGAGATGCTGTCGCTGTCGCTTTTCGTGCTGCCGTTCAGGATGCCCGGGACGGTCAGGCTGAGGTCGAGGGCGACCGGCGCGGTCTGCACGTCGAAGGTCGCCAGCGTGTCGCCCGGTGCGCGGGCCGCGCAGTTCAGACCGGTCGCGGTCGCGGTGGCCTGCGCGCCGGAAAGGCCGAGGTCGAGCTTGATGTAGGTCAGCAGCTCGGCTTGCAGCCGCAGCGAGAGCTGGCTGACCGTGGCGGTAACGGGCGGAATGTCGTCGATGAAACCGGCCGCCATGACCGCTGAATGGACGATGCCAAGCGACAGGTTCACGTCGAGGATATAGGGGATGCCGAGGCTCAGCGGCACGCTGACCAGCCCGTTTTTCAGGCTGCCGTTGAGGCTGGCAGTCGCCATCAGCAGGTCGAAGGCATTCAGCGACAGGTTCGGCAGGATCTGGCCGATCTCGACATCAAGGGCGGAGGGGGACAGGTTCAGAAGCGAGCCGAGGGAGAGCGTCCCGCCCGAAACCGAGGTGGTGCCGGCGGGCAGCACCCCGAGCGTCGACAGCGCCTGCACGACCAGCGGCGTCCCGATCCCGAGGTTGAGAATATCGCGATAGTCGAGCACCTGGCCCGCGACATCGAGGCTCAGCAGACCGAGGAGCTTGTTCACGTCGACACCGAGGCCGAGCACGCCCGATGAGTCCAGAACCGCGGCCGAGATGTCGACGCCCAGCAGACTCTTGAGGACAGTGTCCAGAATCGAGGACGAGGTGTTCAGGGTCAGGAGCGAGTTGCGCAGGCTGAAGGCGATGGCCGCCCGTTGCGTGGCGATCGCGCTGCGGGTGACGGTGAGGTCCGTCGCCATCACCGGCCGCAGCAGCAGCGGCGTGTAGGGCGAGGGGACGACCACCTTGACGGCATTGACCCCGCCGGCCGAATTCTGGTCGGCGGCGGGGACGAAGACGCCGGCATTGTAGCTGCCGAAGATCACATCCGCGCGCGCCAGTGTCACCGTGCCATAGGCGCTGTTCGCGCTGACCACGCCCTGAGCCGTCTGCCGGGCAAGCGCGAGGTTCGGCAGCACGCGCGCAGCGCTTTGTGCCGCGAGGTCGGACTGCGACTGCACGTATTTCTTCTGCGCATTGATCAGGCAGATGTCCGTCCCGATGCCGCCGATCAGCAGGATCGCCGGAATGAGCAGGAGCAGCAGGATCGAGATCGAGCCTTCTGCTGAGAACCATCTGTTTGTCGAGGGTTTCTGGGTCACGGCGGGCTCTTCGGTTTCTGGCGGCACTCTAGGATGCGGCCCGCGCCGACCGCAACGCCAACTTGGCGTCCGGTCTGCATTTTCGATCCGGGGCGGCGCTGTGACGGCCGGAGCAGGCCATCCCTCCCTTGCGCGGATTATATCATTAAGTTACATCTTCACAAACTAAAGTATCGTACTCATGATGATCGCGCATCAGGCTTGCCGCCGGGGCAGCCCCGAGCAGGAGGACCATCTCACATGCATTTCATTCTCAAGGCGTTCCTGGCTGGCTGTCTTGTCCTTGGCTCGGCGGGCGGGGCGCTTTCCGGAAACATTCTGGTTGCGGGCGGCACGTCTTCCTACTCCGGGGGGAGCGTCATGCAGATGATCGCGAACTCGCCCGAGCATTCGACCCTGGCAGCGATGCTGCAGACGACCGGGCTGGACCAGACCCTCGCGGGGAACGGCATGTTCACGGTCTTCGCGCCGGTCAATTCGGCGTTCAGCGCCTTGCATCCGGGCATGCTGGATCAATACACGAACCCGGCAAAACGGGCAGAGCTGACCCGGTTTCTCAATTGCCACATCCTCCTCGGCCGGATCGACACGGCGACGCTGCGGCGGCTGCTCGCGGTGCAGGCGGGCCCTTACATGATCAAGACCCTCGGCGGCTGCTATCTGGGGGTCGAGGCCAATGGTGCGATGATCCAGCTGCGCGATGAGCGCGGCACCGTCGTCTCCATCCTGGCGCCGGATCTGCGGCGGTCGAACGGAGAGGTTCAGGTGATCGACAAGGTCCTGATCCCCGGGAACTGACGGCGGCGCCTTTTCCGGGGGCGCGGCGGGATCTGCCGCATCGCGCGGCGTCTGACATCCTGCCCTCCCGCGGAAAGGGGCAGGCAACATCGGGCGGCGGGGGCAGAGCATGTCTTCCGCCGCGCGATGCGTCCGCGTCCCGGCGCGACGCTTTCTTCGCTTATCGTGGTGTGGCCTGGGCCTTTGCCGCCGTCTGACCGGCGTCGGTGGGGCGGGCTTTGCGCGGGGATGCTGCGGCTGGCCGTCAGACCTGCCGCGTGCACCCGGCAGATCGGCACCCGGCCGCATCCCCCGATGGTTTCTTCAATATTCTGAGTATTTTGCAGATTTTCCGTCCGGCTAAGATTGGAATTTGACGCGTTCTTAGGTGTTCAGTCCCGGCATTTGGTGGATCGGGTTCAAGATGAATCTGTCCGGCTCTGAAGTCCAGATCTTGCAGATGTCCTCGTAGGGCGTGAGCCCGTTGAGGGTCTTGAGCCGGCGCGCGAAGTTGTATGCTGCGATGAAGTCCGAGAGGTGCGTTCTCAGTTGATCATGGCTGTCGTAGTGGAAGTGCTGTGAGCCCCGATGTTCATCCGGCTGAAACCAGAGTCCTTTGCTGAATTTGGCGCGGTTGCGCCGACGGAGCAATGGGTGATCTGCGCAGCAGTTCCGTTGCGCGAAGCTGATCGCCCATTGCGTTGAGTTGGGCGGCGAAGACCGCCGGGGCCTGATAACCGAGGGCCGAATGCGGTCGCTCGGTGTTGTAGATGTGGGGCCAGCGGGCGACAGCCGCGCGCGCATGGTCGATGCCGAAGAACAGGGTCTCGTTCAGCAGCTCGTCGCGCATCCGGCCGTTGAACGCCTCGCAGTTGCCGTTTTGCATGGGCTTGCCAGGCGCGATGTAGTGCCACTTCACCTGCATCTTCTCGGCCCATTCGAGGATCGCGTTCGAGGTGAACTCGGTTCCATCGTCCGAGACGATCACACCGGGCTTTCCGCGCCGCGCGATCAGTGCCGTCAGTTCCCGTGCAACGCGGCGGCCGGAAATCGAGGTGTCGACGACCGCGGCCAAGCTCTCCTTGGTGACATCGTCGATGATGTTGAGAATGCGGAAACGCCGCCCGTCGGCGAACTGGTCCTGGATCGAGCTATGGAGCCGCCACTGGTTCGAGGCCCATGGCGAGGGTCGACCGACCAGCGCGCGTTCGCCACAGCCTCGGTCACCAGCGGCGCCCGTGTGCCGATGGCGCGTTTGCGGTTGCGACGCCGACGCACGGCCAGGCCCTCTTCTCTGTAGAGCCGCTGCGTGCGTTTGCGGTTCAGCACATGGCCATCGCGTCGCAGAATGACATGCAGCCGTCGATACCCGAACCTTCGGTGCGTCTCGGCCGCGGCGCGCAACACATCGCGCAGCGCAGCATCATCGGGGCGCCGGTGCCGATACCGCACGGACGACCGATCGGCCCCGATCACGGAACACGCCGTTGTTCGCTACAAACAGTCCCCCGGACTGTTTGCTTCACGCTCCAACCTCGCTCATCTCGTAACGCTGTTTGAGATGGGCGACGGCCTCGCGCCTGGCGGCGGGCGTTACCATTTTTTTGAGAGCAGATCCTTCAGCGCGGTGTTGTCGAGCATCGCTTCGGCAAGCAGACGCTTCAGCTTGCCGTTGTTCGCCCGCTCTCTCGGGCCAGTGGCGTTCACGGGCTCACTCTTCGAGGGCCTTCAGACGCTTTGCCTCCGACGGCTCCATGCCGCCGAACTTCGCCTTCCAGGCATAGAACGTGGCGCTACTGATCCCGTGCCTGCGGCAGACCTCTGCAGTCGTTGCCCCGTCGACATATATGTCGACCCTGCTCTCGCAGGATCGCGATGATCTGCTCTTCGGTGAACTTCGATCTCTTCATGTCCGGTCCTCTCATTGGGACGGACTCTAGCATCAGATGGACGAGCTATCGGGGGTCACAGCACGTATCATCGGCGCGGCCGAAGGCGAAATCACCCAAAATCCAGAGATCATCGTCGTGGGCAGGCAAGCCTGGAAGTTGGCGATCAGGGCTGCGTTCATCTCCGCGGTTGAGGCGAAGGGGCGCTTGCAGAAGTCGATGATGCGGTGGTGGCCGAAGTGCAGGTCGGCCGAATGCCAGTTGGCCATACCTGTGCCCTCCCGTGTTCGTCAGACCTGAGTTTAGGGAGTAGGTCACACGGGCGCAGATGCCTGTCAGTTCGGAAGGATTCCGGACGGCGAGACGTTCGGAATGTCAGCAGATGCCCGTCTTGCCCGAACAAGATGCCAAGTTTGACCGGATAGGTTCCAATCTTCGGCGAACGTCACACAGAGATTTGGCTGGGGCGGTAGGATTCGAACCTACGGTACACGGTACCAAAAACCGTTGCCTTACCACTTGGCCACGCCCCAACGTGGGGCGTTGTTTAGCTAAGGGGTTTCAGTGCTGCAAGAAGAAAGTTCCGAATCCTGTTGCGGTCGCAACGGCTGAAGCGATAGGGCTCGGCCATGTCTGAAACCGATGTCGTCATTCTGGGAGCCGGGGCCGCCGGGCTGATGGCGGCGGGCGAATGCGCCCGTCGCGGTCGCCGCGTGACCGTGCTCGACCATGCCGCCCGCCCGGGCGAGAAGATCCGCATCTCGGGCGGCGGGCGGTGCAATTTCACCAACCGCGAGCTGAGCCGGCAAAACGCAGCCGAACGCTTCCTGTCGGAAAACCCGCGTTTCGCGCTCTCGGCGCTGAGCCGCTTCACGCCGGCCGATTTCCTGGCCCGGATCGAGCGGGCGGGCATCGCCTGGCACGAGAAGACCGCGGGGCAGCTGTTTTGCGACGGCAAGGCGACGCAGGTCGTCGAGATGCTGCTGGCAGGGCTCGGGCCTGCCGAGCTGCGGCTTGGCACCGCGGTCGAGGCGGTGCGGCGCACGGGCGAGGGGTTCGTCGTCGATACCTCGGACGGCCCCTTGCGCGCGGGCCGGGTGATCGTGGCGACGGGGGGCAAGTCGATTCCGAAGATGGGGGCGACCGGCATCGGTCACCGCATCGCGGAAAGCTTCGGGCTGCGGGTGACGGAAACGCGCCCCGGCCTCGTGCCCCTGACCTTCGCGGCGCAGGATCTGGAGAAGACCGCGCCACTCGCTGGCATCGCGGTGGCGGGTCGGGCGAGCGCGGGGCGCACGGGCTTTGACGAGGCGGTGCTCTTCACCCACCGCGGGCTGTCCGGTCCGGCGATCCTGCAGGTGTCGAACTACTGGCGCGAGGGCGAGGCGATCGTGGTCGATCTGGCGCCGGGCCGTGACATCGCCGCGGCGCTGGCCGCGATGCGGGCCGAGGCGGGGCGGGTGGCACTCCACAACGCCCTGGCGCGGCTGCTGCCCGAGAAGCTTGCGGCTTTCGCGGTGGCCGAGGCGGGGCTTGCGGGGCGGCTTGCCGATCACGGCAACCGCGCGCTCGAGCGGCTGGCGGCGCAGGTGCACCGCTGGCAGGTCCGCCCGGTGGGCTCGGAGGGCTATCGCACCGCCGAGGTGACACTGGGCGGCGTCGCGACCGAGGCGCTCGACGCGAAGACGATGGAGGCGCGCAACGTGCCCGGTCTTTACTTCATCGGCGAGGCGGTCGACGTGACCGGCTGGCTCGGCGGCTACAACTTCCAGTGGGCCTGGTCGTCGGGCTGGGCTGCGGGGCAGGTCGCCTGAGCGACCCGCCGGAACGGGCGGCGCCGGGGCAGACCCCGGCGCGGTGGTTCAGCTCGACACCTGTTCGCGCAGGATCGAGGCGGTGAGCGACAGCATCAGGTAGATGCCCGACAGGATCAGGAAGGCAAGCACCGTGTCCTCGAAGGCGCGCGGATAGGTCGGCTCGTCGGGGGCGACCGGGCGCACGCCCATCTCCAGATAGCGCACCTGCTTGTTCGCCTCGATCCGCGCCGTCTCCATCTGCTGCGCCGCCGCGGCCAGCAGCGACTGGCGGGTCTCGAGTTCGGCTTCGGCGATGCGCAGCTGGCCGGTGACCGCGGCGAGCGAGTCGCTCGATCCGGTCTTGTCGGTCAGCTGCTTGCGCAGCTCGGCGATCAGCTGTTCGAGCCGGGCGATGTCACCCCGCACGCCCTGCACGCGCGCCGAGCTGGGCTGCGAGTTGTCGAGCAGCTGCCCGAGCTCGAGCCGCTTCTGTTGCAGCTGGGTCTGGAAGGCCGAGATCTGCCCCATCACCAGGCTGCTTTCCGACACCGGGTCGAGCACGCCGACCTGTTCTTGCAGCTCGAGCACCTTGGCCTGGGCGGCGAAGACCTTCGCCTCGGCATCGTCATAGCTGTCGCGCGCGCCCTTCATCTGGTCGCCGCGCAGCCGCGAGGTGAGCTGGTCGACCTGCTCCTCGGCATAGGAGATCAGCGATTTCGAGAACCGCTCCGAGGTCTGCGGATCGGGGGCGATGACCTCGAGCCGGATCAGCCCCTCGGAGGGGTCGTAGCCGATCTTCACGTTGCGCTGATAGACCTTGTAGCCTGCTTCGCTCGAGGCGCCGGGGTCGAGCCGCTGCAGCGGGTCGATGTTCGGCGCCGAGAAGACCTCGCGGAAATGCTGGTCGGTATCGAGCCGCTTGTAGGCGTCGCGCGATTGCAGATAGCTCTGCACCGTGACCGAATCCTGGTTGGTGGCGAGCTGCGTGCCCGAGAACAGGCTGCCCAGGCCACCGGCGCCGGACATCCCCTCGGACTTTTGGATCACGAACTCGCTTTTCGTCGCGAACATCGGCGTGGCGATGGCGTAGTAGTAATAGCCCGCGATCAGCGTCGGCAGGAAGATGAAGAAGGCCAGCCGCGCGGCCAGCAGCATCAGCTTGCGCCGGCGCCGGCGCGCGATATCGCGCTGGATCTTGATGATTTCGCGGGCGCGGGCGCCCTCGTCGAGCGGCGCGGCGGGGGGCGGCGCGTCCTTCACCGTCTGCGGCAGCTTCACCCGGGTGTCGGCGCCTGCCCCGTCGAGCCGGGCCAGCGCCTTGGTCGTGGCCAAGCCCGCCCCCATGCCGGCCGGTGCGGTGTCGCTCTGCGCGCCGGCGCTGTCCTCGTCATCCTGCTCGAGATGCATCAGCGCCGAGCGGTCGAACGGGTCGAGACCGCGCCGGCGCAGCATCCGCACCGCCTCGAAGTCCGAGGTCGCCTCGATGCCGTATTTCTTCGCCATCCGCCGCGCCAGCCGCAGCTGTCGGCCGGTCAGCCCCTCGGCACGGATCGCCTCGATCTCCTCCTCGGGTGTCATCTCGGAGGGGCCGAGCACCTGCGGGGCGTCATCGGGATGCGCGCTCGGGAAATCGAGCGCGGCAAAGCCGTCGTCCTGCGGCTCGAAGAGTGCGGAGGGATCATCCGCCGGGGCCGCTACGCCGCGTCGCGCGGCGGCGCGATGGGCAAGCAGGTCGGCGATGGTCGCGCCGCGGCCGGTTTCCGCCGCCTTGGGCGGCACCGGGGTCACGCCGGGGATCGGCGTGCGGCGAATGCGGTACTTGGCAACTTTAAGAGGTGTAATCATACATCCGCTTCGCTTCTTCCAGAGTGTCGAACATGTAGAGCTGGCCGTCGCGCAGAACGGCTGCCGAGCGGCAGAACTTCTCGAGTGTCGCGGCCTGGTGCGAGACGACGATCACCGTCGCCTCCTTCAGCCGGTCGCGCAGGATCGCGCCGGCCTTGCGGTTGAACTCGACATCGGTGGTCGAGGGCATGCCTTCGTCGATCAGGTAGATGTCGAATTCGAGTGCCAGCATCAGCGCGAAGGTGAAGCGCGAGCGCATACCCTGGCTGTAGGTGCCGACCGGCATGTCGAAATATTCGGCGATCCCGGTCAGCCAGCGGCAGAAGGCCTCGACGTAATCCGGATCGAGCCCGTAGAGCCGGGCGATGAAGCGCGCGTTCTCGCGCGCCGAATGCTTGTTCACCACGCCGCCCATGAAGCCGAGCGGGAAGGAGACCCGGCAGGTCTTGCGGATCTCGCCCTCGTCGGGCTTCTCGAGCCCGGCCATCATGTTGATGATCGTGGTCTTGCCGGTGCCGTTCGGCGCCAGGATGCCGAGCGACCGGCCCAGTTCGACGCGGAAGCTCGCCCGGTCAAGGATCACCTTGCGCTGCTTTCCCGTCCAGAACGACTTGCTGACATTCTCGAATTCCAGCATCGCTTCCTGCCGACCGTGCCCCGTCCGTTTCGTAGATCACGACCGGATCATGTGTGAAAAGGTATCTATATGTGTATTCCGGCGACATTATGTCCGAACTGTGCGGCCAGTTACAATCGGGTGACGGCTGTTTCGCCGCATGAAACGGAGAAGGAAGGGTGAGCAGGCCCGCCGATGGATCACTGGAAGAGGGAATCCGCGCCTGCAGGTTGTGTGCGGCGCGCTTTGCCGCAACCGCAACGGCACATGCGCCACGCCCGGTGGTCTGGTTCCGCCCCGGGGCGCGGGTGCTGATCGTCGGTCAGGCGCCCGGCGCGCGGGTGCATGCCTCGGGCCGGCCCTTCACCGACCCCTCGGGCGACCGGCTGCGCGCCTGGATGGGGGTGGGGACCGAGACCTTCTATGACCTCGCGCGGATCGCGATCGTGCCGATGGCCTTCTGCTTTCCGGGCTATGACGCGAAAGGGGCGGACCTGCCGCCACCGCCGCTCTGCGCGGCCACCTGGCGGGTGCGGGTGATGGCGGCGCTCGGCCCGATGGACCTCACGCTGCTCGTCGGCGGCGCGGCGCAGCGCTGGCACCTCGGCACGCGCGCCGTCACCGCGACCGTCGCCGCCTGGCGCGATCATGCGCCGCGCGTCTTTCCCTTGCCTCATCCGTCCTGGCGCAATACGGCATGGCTGAAACGCACCCCGTGGTTCGAGGCGGAGCTGATCCCCGCCCTGCGCGCCCGGGTGAAGGAGGTGACATGACCGAGACCCCCTACGACCGCGCCCATGCCGCGATGGAAGCCGATCCCGAGAACGAGGCGCTGCGCCTTGCGGTCTATGACCGGCTTGCCGATGCCGAGCTGTTCCTGTTGCTCGAGCACGAGCCCGACGAGGACAACGACATCATCCCGCAGCTCTTCTCGACCGAGGAGGGGGATTTCGTCCTTGCCTTCGACACCGAGGAACGGCTGGCCGAATTCACCGCGACCCCCGCGCCCTATGTGGCGCTTCCGGGCCGGGTGATCGCGCAGAACCTCGCGGGCGAAGCGGTGGGGCTGGGCGTCAATCTCGGCGTCGCGGACTCGGCGATGCTGCTGCCGCCCGAGGCGCTCGAGTGGCTGACCCATGCGCTGACCCATGCGCCCGAGACCACCGCGGCGCGCCCGGTGGCCTTCGACGCGCCGGCGCTGCCGCCGGCGATGCTGGCGCTGCTGCTGCCGGCCTTCGAGGCGAAGTTCGACCAGCTCGCGGGGCTTGCGAGCCACGCGCTGCTAGGTGGCGTGACCTACGAGGGCGGCCGGCGCGGCCATGTCCTCGCCTTCCTCGGCGCGCCCGAGCCGGCGCAGCCCGGCATCGCCAAGGCGATGGCCGAGGCGCTGGCCTTCTCGGGGCTCGAGGCGGGTGAACTCGACGTCACTTTCCTGAGCGAGGCGGACCCGGCGGCGGCGGTGCTGCTTGAAAAGGCGCTGGTGCTGCACCTGCCCGAGGCGGTCGAGGAAGAGGTGCAGGAGCTGACCATCAGCGCGCCGGGGATGGACCCGTCGAAACCGCCGATTCTGCGCTGAGCGGGGCAGGGGGCGCTGCCCCCTCGGCCTTCGGCCTCACCCCCGAGGTATTTCTTGCAAGGAGAAAGCACGGGGAACTCCCAGCTTCCAATTGCTGCAAATATCCTCGGGGGGTGAACCGGCCGCAGGCCGGGAGGGGGCAGGCAGCCCCTATCTGAGGCCGATTTCCGAGAGTGCCGCCTGCAGCTCGCGCGGCAGCGGCTCCTCGCGCTCGCGCGTCGGGCGCAGGTCGGCCGGCGCGTCCTCGGGGTTCAGGTATCGCCAGCCTTGGAACGGGCGGCGCGGCATCGCCTCGGTGCGCACCACCTCGCGGTCGAGGAGGATCGCGCAGCGCGGGATGCCGTCACTGCCCACAACGTCCTCGAGCCCGACCACCCGTTGCCGGGCCAGTACCACCCCCTTGAACACCCAATAGAGCGAGCCGCCGTCCAGCAACTCGTCGCTGCGCTTCGGGCCCATGCGGGTGACGTGGCGGGCGGGGCCCGTGCCGTAGTGCAGCGCCTGCCACTCGATCAGGTCCTCGACCTTCTCGGCGCCGACGCAAAGCTTGATCAGGTGAATCATCGCGGCCCCCGGTTTCGCGGCTTTTGACATAGGCCGCAGGGGAGCGGCCGGCAACTGCACCATGGCATGATTTCGCGGCTGGAAAACCGCCGGCTACTCATGCTATTGTGGCCTCCTGCCCCGTCAGACACCAGATGTTCCGGGGCTTTTTCTTTTCCTGCCCCGAATGTTGCCACTGCACCGGGGCCGTCACGACAGGACCGAGGAGCCGATGACCCGATTCGCCGCCAATATCGCCGAACAGATCTGGGACATGAAATACCGTCTGAAAGAGGCCGATGGCACGCCGATCGACATCACGGTCGAGGACAGCTGGCGCCGCGTGGCGCGTGATCTCGCCTCGGTCGAGACGGACCCGGTGGCCTGGGAAGAGCGCTTCTATGCCGCGCTCGAGGACTTCAAGTTCCTGCCCGCCGGCCGCATCCTTGCGGGCGCCGGCACCGGGCGCACGGTGACGCTGTTCAACTGTTTCGTCATGGGCACGATCCCCGACAGCATGTCGGGCATCTTCGACATGCTGAAGGAAGCCGCGCTGACCATGCAGCAGGGCGGCGGCATCGGCTATGACTTCTCGACGATCCGCCCGCGCGGCGCCGAGGTGAAGGGCGTCGCGGCCGATGCCTCGGGCCCGCTGTCCTTCATGGATGTCTGGGACGCGATGTGCCGCACGATCATGTCGGCGGGCTCGCGCCGCGGCGCGATGATGGCGACGATGCGGTGCGACCATCCCGATATCGAGCAGTTCGTGACCGCGAAGCAGGATTCGGCCCGGCTGCGGATGTTCAACCTCTCCGTGCTGGTGACCGATGCCTTCATGGCGGCGGTGAAGGCCGATGCCCCCTGGGATCTGAAATTCGGTGGCAAGGTCTTTCACACGGTGCAGGCGCGCGATCTGTGGAACAAGATCATGCGCTCGACCTATGACTACGCCGAGCCGGGCGTGATCTTCATCGACCGCATCAACAAGATGAACAACCTCGGCTATTGCGAGCAGATCGCGGCGACCAACCCCTGTGGCGAGCAGCCGCTGCCGCCCTATGGCGCGTGCCTGCTCGGCTCGATCAACCTCGCCCGGCTGGTCACCGATCCGTTCACCCCGGCGGCGAAGCTCGACCCGGTGGCGCTTGACCGGCTGGTGCGCACCGCGGTGCGGATGATGGACAACGTTGTCGACGCCTCGCGCTTCCCGCTGCCGCAGCAGGCCGAGGAGGCGACGAACAAGCGCCGCATCGGGCTCGGTGTGACCGGGCTTGCCGATGCGCTGCTGATGCTCGGTCTGCGCTACGGCTCGGACGAGGCGGCGGCGCAGACCGAACGCTGGATGCACGAGATCGCCCGGGCGAGCTATCTCGCCTCGGTCGATCTGGCGCAGGAGAAGGGCGCCTTCCCGCTGTTCGACGCCGAGAAATATCTGGCCACCGGCACTATGCTGCAGATGGATGAGGATGTGCGCGAGGCGATCCGCACGCATGGTATCCGCAACGCGCTGCTGACCTCGATCGCGCCCACCGGGACGATCTCGCTTTATGCCGGTAATGTCAGCTCGGGGATCGAGCCGGTCTTCGCCTATGCCTACAAGCGCAAGGTGCTGCAGAAGGACGGCTCGCGCACCGAGGAAGAGGTCGTCGATTATGCGGTGCAGATGTGGCGCGACCTGAAAGGCGACGCGGCGCTGCCCGACTATTTCGTCAACGCCCAGACCCTCGCCCCGCTCGACCATGTGCGGATGCAGGCGGCGGCGCAGAAATGGATCGACTCGTCGATCTCGAAGACGATCAACTGCCCCGAGGACATCTCGTTCGAGGAGTTCCAGGGCGTCTACATGGAAGCCTTCGAAACCGGCTGCAAGGGCTGCACCACCTACCGGCCGAACGACGTGACCGGCTCGGTATTGAGCGTGTCTGAAACCTCGGAGAAGGCGCCCGAGGCCGACAAGGGCGCCGAGGTGGTCTATCTGACCGAGCCGCTCGACCGCCCCGCGGCGCTCGAGGGCGCGACCTACAAGCTGAAATGGCCGGCGAGCGAGCACGCGATCTACATCACGGTGAACGATATCGTGCAGGGCGGCCACCGGCGCCCCTTCGAGGTGTTCATCAACTCGAAGAACATGGAGCATTACGCTTGGACCGTGGCGCTGACGCGGATGATCTCGGCGGTGTTCCGGCGCGGCGGCGACGTGAGCTTTGTCGTCGAGGAACTGAAGGCGGTGTTCGACCCGCGCGGCGGCGCCTGGATGGCGGGGCAATACATCCCCTCGATCCTCGCGGCGATCGGCGGAGTGATAGAGCGCCACCTGATCGCGATCGGTTTCATCGCGGGCGAGGGGATGGGGCTGAAGTCCGATCCGAAGGCCGAGGTGATGGTGGTGGGCGAGGCCCCGCGCGGCGCGGCCTGCCCGGCCTGCGGCAGCTATGCGATGCGCAAGGTCGAGGGCTGCATGACCTGCGCCGACTGCGGCCATTCGAAATGCGGCTGAGGAACTGGCAACTGTAAGAGAGTCAGAGAAAGCAGATGAATGCGCAAACGGAAGCATAAGTCTGCGCAAGGGGTGTCAAGGGCGAAACGTACCGCCTGGTGTCCCTGGGCTGCTCTCTGAAAGACGGTGATAGAGGCGCTGGGGCGGACGCTCCGGCGCCTTTCGCGTATGAAGGGGATGTGCGGTTCGTGGCATGAGGCGGGGGATCTGGCGGAGGGCCGTTGTGCCCTCCCTGTGAGAGCCTGAGCATGGCGCAGTGGGGCTGGCTTGCGATGGTGAGACCCTGGACACGAGGTCGCTTAGAAGCGGTGGAGACCATTAAGCCGACGCAAGCTGTCGCTAAGATCCTCAGCCGATATCAGCGTCGGAGAAATTGTCAGGTGCCCGTCACAGCAACAGACGCCTACGCCGATACCCTTGCACGCGCCTGTGGAGACGACGTTGACCTCGACCCGGTCGAACGGGGCCTCATCCACCTCAAGCGCCAGAAGGTGATTTCCGGCCGAAAACTGGTCACCCTTCTTGCTCGCTATCAGCGGGAGATCAGACCTGAGTGACGCCTCCCGAGGGCTTCCCAGGGTACTGGGCTTAAAACCAGATACCAATACACGAAGCGTCATCACTCTTGGGAGCGAATGGTTTGCTTCAAGGGGCCATAGTCATTGCTCACGTCCGGCGCTGCATGATGATCTGCCCTGGCGCGAAGGGCGGGAAGGGGACATTCGCTGCAACACGAGCCAACGACCGGTTTCGGCATGAGGTGGAATAGTCAGCTTACGGTGGAAACAAAAACTCTGATGGTTTTATGCGCACCGACGTCAACCCGCCGGGTTTCGACGTTGAAAGTGACAGTCGGTGATTATGAACGCAGTCCCTCGTCCAGACCATCAATATGCCGAAATTTAAGAGGTTAGCGCCGACATCGTCACAACAGCGCAGACTTGTGCCGAAATTGGTAACGTAAACTCGATTACGATGAATATGTGGCGGCCAGATAAGACGTCACCACACGCTCGAACACACTACTTGTCATCCACATCCTTGTGCAAATCCCTAGAAATTTCAGAATACCTCTTATAATCCAACCGCGCTTCCAGCGCGGGGAACAGTTCATTTTTTATCCAGTTGCTGAGCTTGCGGATGTTGAAGATCGGGACGGCCAATGCCGCTTGGTTGGTGATGTCCTTTACTTGGCCGATCTCGTCTTTCTGCTCGTCGGCATATTGAACGATATCTTCAATAAATGAGAGCTGGAGCATCATGACGGACCAAATCGCAAGATCTGTCTGCCGGGAAAGCTGAAGCGAACCAGAATAGCGAAGATCGCCAACCTCAACCGACGGAACATTCTCGAGGCGCTTTTTCGTCCACCAATACATATGAATGCCGCTTGTCCAGCGACCACCGTTGCGAACGCAATTCCTGACATAGGCTCGCCCCAGACTAGAAAATGCGATGTCGGATCGAGCGGAAGAAATCCTATTAAGTTGTGCGAGAGATTCGATTTTGGAACCTAGGAGCCCGTATTCAACTGCTGCGTCTCCCACCTGGTCGCGGCAAAGGATCTTTACATCCTTATCGGAAGATGAAAAATCACTCTCAACAACCGCCTTTGACTCTATTCTAACAATCTTGTCAGCCTCGTAGTATTCCTTGTGTCGCATCAAAACTTGCTGCGCACGCGCGAGCCCAAGGTCTTTACGAATGTGCAAACCGCATGTTGTCTCATCAGACCGGTTGAGAACCTTACGATGGCGCGTGCAGTATCCGACGGGGAGCCCTATGGAGCCATATTGCAGCCCGTTAAACCAGCAGTTTTGGCAAGACTGAAGTTTCATGGCTTGAAAAATATCTTGGTCACGACGGTCTTGGGATCGTCAACTTTACGAAAATCTAGAAGATGCTCTCCATGTTCCTCGACATAGCGGCGTGCCTGCATCACTTCATAAGCATCGGGCCACTTTGCATCCCCCTTGCCTTGGCCCCTCATCAGCCCGAGCAAATCTGACTTGCTTATGTGCGTTACGCCTTCAGCCGAAGCGTTCGACACCGATGTCGACCAAACACCACCCTGCTGAGCGAAACGCTCAGCGACTTCGCGCTGCTCGGTTGTGGAAAGGTAGGGCGTCTCCCGACCAGGTCCTTCGAGATACATGACATGGCGGACGATAGAATCGTCGGCTGAAGGAACAGGAACACAAAGGCTGTCTTTGTGATCCCCGCGAAAGAGTGGGTCCTTGCTCGGTCTCCACTTCTTTTCTGCCATAGCTTTCTCTTCCTCAGATCTGCCGGTTCCTACCGCCGATGTTGCAGCGCTCTTACGAGGCCTTCCTACAATCTATAGTTCGCGACAAGCCTCACCGTAAGGTGCTAGTCTGTCCGCTGCCTGCTTTTATCATTCTTCAGGTTCGAACTCGGAACTGAGGGGTGTCTACAGGCAATATTATCTGTCATCCAACTCAGCGCACGGGGCCGTCTGCTATGGGCCGAGGCTGTGTCAAAACGCGGTGGCCGGGTCTGTCTGAGGGTGGTCTTCCGTGCCGCCCAGCATGGCGGCGTCAGATCTCCCTTCGCGCGGATGGGGCCCGATAAACTTCGCCAGAGGCAGTGCTGCGCCGGGGGTGGAGCGGCTGTGTCCTGATCAGGCCGGAATGGACTGTATCAGGTGCCGGATGCCGATCAGGGAGATCACCCGCTTGATGTTGTCGGCCATAACGTTCAGGGCCATCTCGGTGCGGACATTCTTCAGCCTGCGGGTCAGGAAATGCGTGTGCCCCATCCAGCCCTTGATCGTGCCGAAGGGATGTTCGACGGTGCAGCGGCGAAGGGGCATCGGATCGGTGTCCCGGCTCAGCCTGTCGCGCATCGCGTCGATCAGATGCTCATGCTCCCATCGGGTGATGCGGCGTTCCGTGCCTGTGGTGCAACGGCTTTGCAGCGGGCAGGTCTGGCATTCGTTGATCCAGTATCGCCGGACCTGAACACCGCGCTCCTCGGTGGTGTAGCGGTATATCAGGTCCTCGCCTGCGGGGCAGACATAGACATCGCGTTCGGCGTCATAGGCGAAATCAGCCTTCACATACATGCCTTTGGTCGCATTGCCCGAGGTGGCCGGTCGCGGCACGGTCGCGGTGATGCCCGCCTCCTGGCAGGCGAGGATCTCGGGGCCGCTGAAATATCCCTTGTCGGCGATGGCATGCAGGTCTTCGCGGTGGAGGGCATCCCTGGCTGCGATCGCCATCGGGCTGAGCTGGTTGCGGTCGAAGCCCTGGTTCGTGACCTCGTGCGCAACGATGATGTGGCTCTCGGTATCGACGGCGGTCTGCACATTATAGCCGACCATGCCGCTGTGCCGGGCGCTGGTCGCCATGGCGCGGGCATCGGGATCGGTCAGGGAAATCTGCCCATCCGGGGCGTCGGCCAGAGCCCTGTCCATCGCCTTCAGCCGCGCGATCTCCTGCTGGATGCGCCCATAGCGGCGGGCGAGATGGGCCACTTTGTCGACCCGGGCCTCGCCCTCTTCCTGCCGGTCGATGCGGACCATCTCGTTGATATAGCGTTCAACATCTGCCTCCAGATGGGCGAGGCGGCTGGCGATCTTGTTCTTCGTGAAGTTCCTGTCACGGTTGTTGACGGACTTGAATTTGCTGCCGTCGATGGCAACGCAATCGCCCTTCAGCACGCCGATCCGGCGGCAAAGCTCCACGAACTGCGCGCAGGTCCTGCGGATCGCGCGGCCATTCGTGCGGCGGAATTCGGCGATGGTCTTGTGGTCCGGCACCAGCCTGCCGGTCAGCCACATCACCTCGACATTGCGCCCTGCTTCCCGTTCCAGTCGGCGGCTCGACGGGATCCGGTTCAGGTATCCATAGATGAACAGCTTGAGGAGGACCGCAGGGGGATATCCGGGCCGCCCTGTCCGGGCCGACGACGCGCGCATGAAACCAAGGCTGGTCAGGTCAAGTTCCGCGACGAAAAGATCGACGACGCGGACCAGGTCATCCTCGCCGATCCAATCATCGAGGCGGTCGGGAAAAAGCACCGTCTGGCCTCGCTGCACGCCCTCGATGAAACCTGCCATGCCGGTCCTCCCGCTCTCACGGAATCGTAGCACGGCGCAGGGTTTTGACACAGCCTCGGCCCAAACCTGCCGTCCGTATAAGGAAGCGGTGCTGCATTGCAGCTTCCCCAAAACGGTCATCCGGTCTAAGTAGATTTCCAACTTCAAGTTCGATCAGAGCCCGTATGATCCAGTACAGAACCCTTGTTGGTGCGACCGCCACAAAAGAAGAGGTGGATACCTTCGTCGAGTTGGTTGGGTCAGGCGGTGCCGTTGATGAGAACTATGTCCGGAGAGGTGCGGTAAGACCGGGCGCTCAAATCATCTTTGCAGAAGTCGATGGCCAAACGGTTGGCGCTGCTGCCTTGAAAGTTCCGCTGGTCGGATACCGATCTGGCCTTCAAGAAGCCGCAAAGGCGGGCTACTCGCTACCGGAAAGCGAATATCCGTATGAGCTCGGCTATGTCTCAGTTTCGCCCAAATATTCCGGCCAAGGCATAGCGAAAGCACTGGTCACAGAAGTGCTGCGCCTTGCGACCGGAAACGGCGTCTTTGCGACCACAAGCAATCCCACGATGAAAAAAGGTGTGCTACCGTCCTTCAAATTCGTCCCTGTTGGCAAGACTTGGAGGAACGGATCGGGAGACATCCTCAGTCTTTTCGTTCGGAAGTCACAAACGAAATGACGGCATCCAATTGTGTCCGGCCAAACCGGACATTGACTTGAGCATCGCCAGCTGTCCGACGAGCAAGAGCTAGTACGAGATCGTCATATATCTTTTTGGTTGCAAAGATGGAGGTAAAGGAGGACTCTAACGAGATGGTACCTTTCAAAAGATCAGATCGTCGATCGGGCGAAATTCTGCTTTGAAGAGGATCGTGAAAGGAGCATGTTGGAAGGCGTTCAGTTAGAAAAGAGTGAAACGGGCTCATTATGTTTCACCATTGAAGATATCTCCGATGAGTTGAAAAACGTTATCCGGGCGCGCCTGTCGGAGATTTGCCATGGCGCAGCCAAGGCATCGAGAAAGTCGGTTATCTATTCATACAAAAAGACGCTCACAGCTTTCTTCGACAAATTCGACACCAAATCCGCCGACACACAAAAGGGCATGATCGGCGAGCTGCTGACCCACGTACTGTTCTTGCATTATGAAGACGAGTTTCGTGCGGCCTCACCATTTTTCAACATGGAGGAGGACTCGATCAAAAAGGGATTTGACCTCGTCTTACATCATAAGGGTACAGGTGAAATCTGGTTTGTTGAGGTGAAAGCTGGTGAGTGCGGTGTGGAAACAAGCATCAACAAGCTGGGCGGTCTTTTGTCTCTTGCAAAAAATGGCCTGAAGGCCGCTTTGAACAGCGAGCGAAACACGCTTTGGCAAAACGCGGTAAACGGGGCCAGCTTGGTCATTCAGGATTCAGGGCTCAAGTCACAAATCGAGACGCTGCTTGAGAGTTTCAACGAAAAGGCTGTAGCAGGCGAATCAGCAAGTAAGGACTACAACGCTGTCCTGGTGGCCGTGTGTTTTTCCGGCGGTCAGGCGTTCGCTACCGGAGCGGAGTTTGAAGGAAGGCACACCACACAAAAGGATATGAATGAGTTCCGGGATTTGATGTCAATTGCACTGCAAAAGGACACCATCCAAAGCGTGGTAGATTTCCTGCGGACCGAGGGTGACGATGGCTAAGGCACCGCTCAAAACACTCAGAAACTCGGATTTCTTTAAGCTTTATCAATCGCTGTTAACTCGTGGTGAATTGAGCCGGGCGCAAGCGGAAACACTTCTGGCCGCGGCTGTCCTGTTCCTGAACAATGACAACCCGGATGTCACCGCGTTGGGATACCGGATTGTTGTGATGTATGCGAACCTTACGGGCGACTACCTTCCGCTATACGACGTTGCGATTGGCCGGGGGTTCATGCCGATTGTGGACAGTGTACAATCGGGCTTGGCGGCGGAGGACGAGACCGCCCATTTCTTCCCGGAATATTTTTCATCACTGCTGGAGTTGTTCGAAGTCGAAGGCGCGGTCTTCACTCAACAGCAGCTGGATTTGGGAAATTTCTTTTTCGAGCACAATCTGACGGACGTGACGGTTACGGCTCCTACATCTTACGGGAAGTCCGAGCTGATTTCCGGGTTCTGCAATCAAAATCTCCAGAGCAATATCTGCGTCTTGGTGCCGACCAAAGCTTTGCTGGCCCAAACAAAGCAACGCTTGCTGAGAAAGCGCGTTGCTGGAGACAACCGTCAGATCATCACCCACGCCGAGATGTTTCAGGGTGGTGATCGCAAATTTCTGGCGGTCTTGACCCAAGAGCGGTTGCTTAGGTTTTTCATCAAGCATCCGGGGGTCAATTTTGACTTTGTCTTTGTTGATGAAGCGCACAACTTGCTTGGGGAGGACACGCGGGCTTTGTTGCTGGCCAAGGTGATCATCCTGCAAAAGCGGCGAAATCCGGCGGCGCGTTTCAAGTACCTGACACCGTTTCTAGTCGATCAAAAGAACTTGCAACTTCGATACGCTGAAATCCAGCCAGAGGACTACAAGGTCAAGGAAGGCCTGAAGACCGAGCGGTTCTACTTGGTTGACTGCCGGGAGGACGAAGCTGTCCAACTTTACGATCAATATTTCGACAGGTTCGTTCAGTGCGGCGAAGAAGCCTTCGATGACGAGCTTGAGTTGATTTTGCGGAAGGCCGCCAAGAAGAATATCATCTTCTTCAACCTGCCCAAAAAGATTGAGCAGTTCATGCGTGCATTTCTTCCGCGCAATGACAGTGTCGAAAGCGCCAGTGTCGCGCGGGTGTGTGAGAGCATTTCAGATTTTCTTCACAGTGAGTATTTGCTTGTTGAGGGTCTGCGCAAAGGCGTCTTGTACCATCATGGTTCAGTCCCGGACATCGTGAAGCTTTACATTGAGCGCGCCTACACTGAAATCCCTGAAATCCGCCATATCGTGTGCAACTCAACTTTGCTTGAAGGAGTGAACATCCCAGCAGAGAAGATGTTCATTCTTGAAAACAAAAAGGGACCAAGAAACCTATCCAAGTCCGAGTTTCGAAACCTCGTAGGCCGGGTATGCAGGTTCAATGAAATATTCAGCGGCGAGACTGGAAATCTCAGAATGCTCGAACCGGAAATATACCTGGTTGGAAGCGATGCCTATCTGGATGGTCGGGCCAATTTGAAAAAGTTCATCAAGACCGTCGCGCAGGTTGATTTGAACCTTCAAGATGAGATCGATAACGTGTTGCTGGAAGAGCGGTTGATCGAAGATGGCGACGCTGAAGAGCGTAAGCGCGAGGCCGATGAATTTCTTGAGAACGTCCTTCCGGGCACCACAGGGCTGGACGTCGCCCGCGCCGCTACGCCGGTAGGCCGCGCGTGCTTTCTTAACAACGTCTCTGAGATAGAGGTTCTACGGCACGAGGTAGAAATCCAGGGTATACTCGACGGTCTTGTTGGGCCGCTTCAAAATTCAAATGAAGTCATGAAGTTGATTGCTGGTGCGTTTGTGCCGTTCCTCAAGGACGGTGCGGCCTTCGACATTCTTCGCCGTTTGCAGGAGGAGAACGCCCAGACCTTCTACGCCATGCTCATTGACTGGAAGATCAAAGGAGCGTCCTACGCGGAAATGATCAGGAACTTCCTTCGCTATTGGGAGGGTATGGGCAGCGATGAAGTGTATGTCGGGAAGTGGGGTGAAATCGCTAGGGAAGGCTCTTTTCGCCAGAGCTGGGTTGTCATCAGCCAGAAGACGCATGCCGAACAAGTGAATCTGGCGATAGTGCGGATCAAGGAGGAGCAGGATTTCGTTGATAATCACTTGCTCAAATACGTGGAGCTTCTGCACGATCTCGGGAAGCTTGATGAAGAGCTGTACTTAAAGATCAAGTACGGAACGACCAATCAGGACAAGATCAGATTGATGAACTTCGGGGTGAACTCGATACTGGCGGGAAAGCTCATCGACAACTACTCAGAGTTTGTTGATGTCCAGCAAGACGCTGGCATTGTTAATCTCAGACTCGAATTGATAGAGCGAATGCGACAGGATGGCGAGAACGAAATCTTGGTGTTCGAAGCTGAAATGCATATGGGGCTAAACCACAACTTCTAAACCCGCAATGTATATCCCGCCACTGCTATCGAATGACCGCTCAGGCATAGCTCGCATATCAATTCGCGCATGCAGCGAATGACGGCTTCCCGCCCCTTATGTCGTTGCTACCTTGGCCGTTGAAACGCGTATGATCGCTATCTTCGGCCCGGCTTGTCCAATTGGCGCTGCCGCTTTCCGGAACCTATTTAGCCACCTGTTCGCTTGCCTGCTTGACGTCCTAACTTCGACTTTCCTGCGCAATCAGGGAAACGGACGCAGCCCAGAAAGACCCCGTATCGTCCCCTCCGTTCCACGAGCCAGCCGTCGGTGCATTCCGGACATGGCTCCTGGACGGCTCCGCACTCCCCGCAAATTTTCTCGCCATGTGGTTCTTGGTGAACCGGAAGCCCGGTACCGCAAGCGGGACATGCGGGCATGCGGTTGCCGCAGTGCTTGATGTGCTCGCAACGGTACCAGCCTGGGCCATCAACGCCGGGCATGAACAGCAGGCGCCCCCCGCATTGCCCGCATGTATGGGTGCGCTCCTGGGCCTCGCGCGGGCTGGCTACGTCATAGAGGGGATCTTTCAACAGCTCCGTGACGAAGGCTGAAGGGCGGGCCTCGGACGCCAGGATCGTGACCGTTCGTCGCGCCCGGGTCATGGCGACATACATCACCCGGCGCTCTTCGGCGTTGGCGAAGGGTTCCGCTTCGGGCGAGACAAGGGCGAGAAGGGGGTCGTCGACGATCATCGATGGAAAGCCCATGCGTGCGCTATCGGCGCCGAGCAGGACAACGTGGTCGGCCTCCAGGCCCTTTGAGGCATGGATGGTCTTGAAGGTGATCATCAGGTTCGGATGCCGTTGACGGAGGCTGCGCATGTCGGGCTCGATAAAGCGGTAACGGCCCAGCAAGAGCACCGTTGCCTTGCGGCCGGGAGGAGCTGGCTCTGCTGCCAGAGCTTTCAGGGTGTCGTCCAGCACCTGGTCGCCGGTCTCACGCCGGGTCCATGCGATCCGGATCGCGGGATGCTCTGACACTCCGGCAGGAACAACCGTCTTGATGATCTGCGCCGGGTTGCAAAGCACGAAGCGCCGGGCCGCTAGCGCGATCCTGTCGACCGACCGGAAAGTCCGTCCGAGGTCCACCGTGCGGTGAACACCGGTGTGACCAGCGAAGACGCCGCCGAACTCGCGACCGAAGTTGCGCATGATGTGGATGTCGGATCCGGCAAACCGGTAGATGGACTGCCAGTCGTCGCCGACAGCAAATATCCTCGCCTCCGCATGCTGACTCTTGAGCGCCTGGACCAGCCGCGCCCGGCCGGTCGAGATGTCCTGGAATTCATCGACAAGGATATGGCGGAACGGGCTTTCGTAGCGCCCGCTTTCCACCAGTGCGGTCGCGCGGTTCACCATGTCTTCGAAATCGATGCGCTCGCCCAGCCTGTCCTGATACTCGCGGTACACTGCCCCGAAGATCTTGAGAAAGGCCTCGCCGCGTTTGCCCATCTTCAGGGTCGCGGCTTTCGTCTCGCAATCGCCCAGGTGATACCCTCCGTTCTTGAAGTGCCGCAGGAAGGTCGCGATCAGTGATGTGAAGCCGTCGACGACACCAAGGGACGTAACGCTGTCGTAGATTTCGAGGGCAGGGCGCGGGCGGAGCGTGACATACGGCGCGACCTTCTCTGCCAGCGCCTCGAGCAGGCGGCCTTCCTCGTTCTCCCAGCTATAGGTTTCGATCAGGGTCGTGCCGTGTTCGGCATGGACCTTGCGCTTCCACGCCATGCTCTCCAGGTAGGCATTGCGGTCTATGAAGGGGGCGGTAGTCAGCTCCTCCGAGCCGTCCTTCCGCGTCGTCTTGCGGACGCCGAAGTGCTCGAGATAGACGCCGCTCTCAGTGAGCCGGAAGTCCGGCGTGTAGGCGCGCCTGCCGGTCCCGGCCAGCTTGTGCTCGTAGGTTGGCTCGTATTCGTAGGCGATGCCGTTCAGGTACAGCCAGTTGGCGATCATCAGCTCCTCGAAGCTGGCGACGGTGTCTCCCTTCAGGCTTCGCAGGTTCCGGCTTTCAATCTCGGAATACCACTTGTGTGCGGAGTCGTAGTCCCATGCATTGGGAATGTCGTCGAAGAATCCGGCGAACCAGCCCACCACGGTCCCGGCGATGTCGGCCACCCGGCTCACAATGTCGCGCAGGATGTCCTTGATCAACTGGAGGAAGGCTTTGTCGTCGGTGGCCGTCGGTGCGAGGGGCGGCTTTTCGCCCTCGACCGTGCCGATGATCTCGTAGGCCAGGGCGTGGAAGGTGCGCGCCATGATCGGCACGCCGCACCGCGCCTCGATGCGCTCGGTCATCTCGGCTGCGGCATCCTTGGCAAAGGCCAGGAGCAGAAGCTCATGCGGCTGCCGGATACCGGCCTTCACCAGGTAGGCAGCCTTGGCGGTGATGACCGAGGTCTTGCCCGAGCCCGCACCGGCGAGGACGAGCGTTGCATCTTCGTCGACCACGACGGACAGCCGCTGCTCCGGCGTCAGCGGCATGGACTCGACGGTATCGAAGAACTCTTTCCACTCCGCCAGCTGCTGGTCGACGAAGGCCGGGATTGCCGCATCGCGGAGTTGCTCTGGATTGCGCGCGAAGTCTATGATCGGAGCCAGCCGCGCCATCGTCTCCTCGCCCAGGGCTGCCGGGGTGAGCTTCTTCAGGACGCGGGCGTCGAGGTCGGCGGCCTGGCTTGCGACCGGGTCCACAAGGCAGGCGGCGGGATATCTCGTCGGTGCCTTCAATCCCTCGATTGCCGTCATCAGGGCCGCAATCGCGTCGTCTTCCCTGGAAAGCTGGGTCAGATTGTAACCTGACCAGGCTGTTTCGACAGCTTGTGCGAAGGCTCTGGCGGCGGCCTCCTGGACCCCGGGCAGCAGGACGCAGGACTGGTTGCCGAGATCCAGGGTGAGGCGGGCGGAGACACGGCCACGCTGCACGACGGGAGCTGTCGCGATCTCCGAGAGGTGAATCCTGGCATGCGCGCCGCCGGACGTCGCAATGGTGTCGTCCTGGAGTGCCAGCGCTCGCGGGTGCTTGCGGAAGGGGTCAGACAGGAAGGCGGGCAGTGGGCGCGATACAAGTTTCATCGAAATCCAGAGGTCGAGTTCCATCTCCGACATATCAGACGCTCCCTAGGTGGGAAGCCTTCGCGTCCAGGTGGCGTTGACTGGTTCCGAGTGCTTGTCGACTGGAATGCTGTACGTCACTTCGGCGACATACCTTTGTTCTCAAGCGTGCAGTGTCCGGATGCGGTGGTAGCGCGCTACAGGGCGCGGGCCGCAAGGTCCCGGTCACCTTTCTCTATGCGGCCGGATGTCGAGGTTTGCGATTTGGCTGGTTTGTCCCCGCCAAGGGAACAAACTCGCCGATCTCCAAACCGCCGTAACAGCGGCTCCCATCGACACTCCCCTAGCCGCCGAGGTCTGGGCATCAGTGCAGAAGCGGCGACCAGTGCCCGCCGTGCAGCTCTGGGGCGATCTGGTGGGAACCTCGTTGCCTCATGGGATGATCACTCCAAGACGCGTGGCAACTTTCTTCTCGCGATGTCCTGCTCATCACCTTGCGAGAACATGTCCGCCATCGTCGCGCCGGCCCCGAGAACGTGACGCCGAAGGCCCCTGAAGTGGTCATATGAAGAAAATTCAGGGGATATTTTTTCGCATTTTCAGTGGGTTGACTCCACTTCGGCAAGGGCCTTCAAGGCCGGGCGCATTTTTCTGTTTTGGATTTTCAGCGGATTCGCGGACCTTCCCCTTATGCAAGGTCGGCGGTCCATGAGGGCCACGTCCTGCGCAAAAGAAAACGCGCACCCTGGGGTGCGCGCCTGGAAGTTGGGGCAAAGATCGCCCGTGTATCACTTGCCAAGCTAGAGGCCGAAAACGGTCCGGGCAAGCGCGGTCTGAGCTCCAGGATGAAAAGATGACCACCCCGGAAACGCCTCGTTTCCGGGAACGGAGACGGCATGTCGAATTACGAAGACTGGTTGCAGGACCAAGCGGCACCCAAGAAGGAACAACCCGCCCTGGTGGTGGCACCAATCCGCGGGGTGCTCCCCTACACTGGCGCTCGCAATCCCCTGACCCGCAGCGACACGGCCAAGCGGGTGTCGGTTGCGATCGCAACGCCGATGACGGGCGGCATCCGGCAGGTCTACCATTTTGATGGCGAGTCCGAATATGCCGTCACCCTGGATGCCCTTCGCAGCCCCGAACTCTATGGACTGGAAGTGCAGCTTGCCCCTGTTTACTACTATTGCCCTCGCCAGAAGGGAGTGTACCCCCATCACTTCGACTTGCGGCTGACCTTCCGGGACGGTTACCGGCGCGCGGTCTTCGTCCGCAACGCGACGAGCTTGGCGAGGCGCGAAACCCAGGACGAAATCGACGACTGAGCACCTCCCCGAAAATTGGACAGTGACGGAAGCTACGATCTGACGTCTGCTGGTCTCCAAGAACGAGGAGATCAGAACATGTCGAAACGCAGAAATCACGACGCGGGCTTCAAGGCTCGCGTG
>NZ_SAVB01000054.1 GCF_004022265.1 Paenirhodobacter ferrireducens | reverse complement strand
CAACATGTATAACCGCCCCTTACGCAAGAGGGCATTTGAAGCAGTTGTGCGCGGTGTCGGGTGCTGACATGTATCCGGCCTCATATTGCGGCTTTCTCCATGCCGCGGGCCCGTATGGTGTTCGCAGGCCGGGTCCAGATCAAAGCCGCGTGCTCGATGGCACTCTGTTGCGCCCTGGTTCTCCCGATCCCGTCTCACGACCGTGCGCCATACTTCTCCTGGCCCTCTTCCGCTCCGACGTCCTCGCGACCAGTGACGGCCTACGCCGCAGCGGCCGGGGACTGGTAGACGCCGCCCCGGGCCATCAGCGCCCAGACGATCCGCGCCATTTTGTTGGCCAGCGCCACCCGCACCAGCATCGGCGGCTTGCGCATCAACATCCCACCGAGCCAGGTGCCCGGCCGGGCAGCGGCATGTCCATGCCGCTTGATGATGACGCTGTTCGCCCCAATGATCAGCAGCCGTCGCAAGGATCGCTCGCCCATCCTCGTCGTTGCCCCAAGGCGCTGCTTGCCTCCCGTGGAATGCTGCCTCGGTGTAAGCCCGAGCCAGGCGGCGAAATCGCGCCCCTTCCGGAACGTCTCGGGCGGCGGAGCCAGGACCGCGAGGGCCGTGGCGATCAGGGGGCCAATCCCTGGCACGGTCATGAGCCGCCGGGCCACCTCGTTCTCCTTGGCCCGGCGGAAGATCTCGGCATCGAGCTTGCCGATCTCCGCCTCCAGATGGGTGAGGGCTGCGACCAGCACCTTCAGCGCGGCAATGGCATCGACGGGCAACCCGCTGTCGGGGCCCTCGACGATGGCGATCAGTCGCGCGGCGTTGGCTGTCCCCTGCGGCGCGATCTGCCCGAACTCGCCCAGATGGCCGCGCAGCGCGTTGATCGCTTGCGTGCGCTGCCGGATCAGCAGCTCGCGGATCCGGAAGACCATCGCGGCCCCCTGGGTCTCTTCGCTCTTCACGGGCACGAAGCGCATCGTCGGGCGCATGGCCGCTTCGCAGATCGCCTCGGCATCCGCCGCATCGTTTTTCTGCCGCTTCACGAAGGGCTTGACGTAGGCGGGCGGGATCAGCCGCACCTCGTGGCCCAGCTTGCCGATCTCGCGGCCCCAGAAATGAGCGCCGCCGCAGGCTTCCATGGCGACAATGCAGGGCGGCAGGTCGCCGAAGAACGCCAGCACCTGATCCCGCCTCAGCTTCTTGCGCAGGACTGCCCGACCCGCCCCGTCAGCCCCATGCACCTGAAACACATTCTTCGCCAGATCGAGCCCGACCGTGATAATCTCCGACATGACCGCTCTCCTTTGTGGATCCTCGCAAACCCACCTTGGCACACAGATGCCGTCGGGGGGCGGTTACAGCATCA
>NZ_SAVB01000053.1 GCF_004022265.1 Paenirhodobacter ferrireducens | reverse complement strand
GTCGGAGGCTCTTGATGGGCTTCTGGTCGACGGGATGACGATTGCGGCGGGCGGGTTCGGCCTGTGCGGCATTCCGGAGCTTCTGATCGACGCGCTGGTCGCGAGCGGGGTCAAGGACCTGACCATCGCCTCGAACAATTGCGGCGTCGACGGCTTCGGCCTCGGCAAGCTGCTCGACACCCGGCAGATCCGCAAGATGATCTCGTCCTATGTCGGCGAGAACGCGGAATTCATGCGCCAGTATCTCTCGGGCGAGCTCGAGCTCGAATTCAACCCGCAGGGCACCTTGGCCGAGCGCATGCGCGCCGGCGGCGCCGGCATTCCGGGCTTCTACACCAAGACCGGCGTCGGCACCGTGGTCGCCGAGGGCAAGGAGCACAAGGACTTCGACGGCGTGACCTATATCCTCGAGCGTGGCATCGTCGCCGATGTCTCGATCGTCAAGGCCTGGAAGGCGGACGAGAGCGGCAACGCGATCTTCCGCAAGACCGCGCGCAACTTCAATCCGCCGGCGGCGATGTGCGGGCGTGTCTGCGTGATGGAGGTCGAGGAGATCGTGCCGACCGGCTCGATCGACCCCGACCTGATCCATCTGCCCGGGATCTACGTGCACCGGCTGATCCAGGGCACGCACGAGAAACGCATCGAACAGCGCACCGTGCGCAAGCGGGAGGAAGCGTGATGGCCGAAGTGGTGAAGGGCTGGGACCGCAACCAGATGGCCGCACGCGCCGCGCTCGAACTGCACGACGGCACCTATGTGAACCTCGGCATCGGCATCCCGACGCTGGTGCCGAACTTCATCCCCGCGGGGGTGAATGTCACGCTGCAGTCGGAGAACGGCATGCTCGGCATGGGCCCCTTCCCCTATGAGGGCGACGAGGATCCCGACCTCATCAATGCCGGCAAGCAGACGATCACCGAACTGCCGCAGACCGCCTATTTCGACTCTGCCACCAGCTTCGGGATGATCCGCGGCGGCAAGATCGCGATGGCGATCCTCGGCGCGATGGAAGTGTCGGAAAGGGGCGATCTGGCGAACTGGATGATCCCGGGCAAGCTGGTCAAGGGCATGGGCGGGGCGATGGACCTCGTCGCGGGCGTCAAGCGCGTCGTGGTGGTGATGGACCACACCAACAAGCACGGCGAGTCGAAGGTGCTGAAGGCCTGCACCCTGCCGCTGACCGGTCAGGGCGTGGTCGACCGGATCATCACCAACCTCGGCGTGCTCGACGTGACGCACAAGGGGCTGCACATCGTCGAGCTCGCCGAGGGCGTGAGCGAGGAGCAGCTGCGCGCCGCGACCGAGGCGACGATCGTCGACTGACGCGTCCGCTGCACACCGACCCGCAAGGCCCCGCCCACCCGCGGGGCCTTTGCATTCG
>NZ_SAVB01000052.1 GCF_004022265.1 Paenirhodobacter ferrireducens | reverse complement strand
ATCTTCCGATCGTTGAGCATTTCGAGCCACATTGCGTTTGCGACGGCGATGAGGGCTGCGAGGGGGAGGCCGAGGATCCAGGCGAAGTACCACATGGGATGCGTCCTTTCTCAGTAGGCGTTCTTGTTTTCGGTGATTTCGGCGACGGTGACCTTGCCCCAGAGCACCTTGTAGACCCAGGCGGTGTAGGCAAGGATGATCGGCACGAAGATCACCGAGACGACGAGCATCACGAAGAGCGTCTGATGCGAGGAGGAGGCGTCCCAGACGGTGAGCGAGGCGTCGGGCTGGATCGAGGAGGGCAGGATGAAGGGGAACATCGTCAGCCCGACCGAGGCGATCACGCCAAGGATCGCGAGGCCCGAGAAGATCAGCGCCGTGCCGCTCGCCTTGCGCATGGCCACGATCGCCAGCGCCATGCCGGCGATGCCGAGCACCGGGGCGATCGCGATCCAGGGCCGCAGCGCATAGGCCGCCAGCCAGGAGCCCTGATGCGCGACGGTGCTCAGCAGCGGGTTCGACGGCCCGTTCGCCGCGACCTCGGAGGTCAGCGCATAGCCCGGGATGCCATAGGCCAGCCAGACGCCCGCGAGCGCATAGGCCGCGATCGCCACGACCCCCGCGACCGAACCGATCGCGATCGCGCGGCGCTGCACCGCGCCCTCGGTCTTCAGCGTCAGCCAGCCCGCGCCATGCAGCAGCAGCATGGTCAGCGAGACCACGCCCGCGAGCAGCGCGAAGGGGTTCAGCAACCCGAGGAACTTCGCATAGAAGGCGCCGGGGTAGAGCGGCATCAGATCCTCGGTGATCTGGAACGGCACGCCCTGCAGCACATTGCCGACGGCGACGCCGAAGATCAGCGCCGGCACCGCGCCGCCGACGAAGAGCGCCCAGTCCCAGCCGTTGCGCCAGGGATGGCCCTCGCGCTTCGAGCGGTATTTGAAGCCCACCGGGCGCAGGATCAGCGCCGCGAGCACCGCGAACATCGCGAGGTAGAAGCCCGAGAAGCTGACCGCATAGAGCGGCGGCCAGGCGGCGAAGATCGCGCCGCCGCCGAGGATGAACCACACCTGGTTGCCCTCCCAGACCGGGCCGACGGTGTTGATCACGACGCGGCGCTCGTCATCGGTCTTGGCGACGAAGGGCAGCAGCGCCCCCACGCCCATGTCGAAGCCGTCGGTGACGGCAAAGCCGATGAGCAGCACGCCCAGCAGGCCCCACCAGATCACCCGCAGCACATCGAGACTGATCAGATCATGCAAAATCATGGTGTCTTACTCCGCAGGCATGGTGACGGCATCGTCCGAGGTCTTCAGCCGCGCTTCGTGGCGGCGCATCCAGTCCTCGGTCTCGGCGACGTCCTGATAGGGGCCCTTGCGGATGTATTTCACCATCAGC
>NZ_SAVB01000051.1 GCF_004022265.1 Paenirhodobacter ferrireducens | reverse complement strand
CCGATCGGCTGCATCATCTGCGGCACCATCATCAGCCACTGCCAGGACGACACGTTGCGGTCCATCTCCATCCGCCCCATCCGGGCCGAGGAGAAGTTGACGTTCGAGAAGTCGTTGGTCAGCGCCTCGTAGGTGATGCCGACATCGGCGCTCACCGCCCGCATCACCCAGCGATAGAACTCGTCGACCCCGCCCACCTGCGGCGGCGTCCCGAACCGGATATCCTCGCCCGGCTGCAGGTTCTGGATGCGCCCGGGGATGATCTTGCCGAGCGAGGCCGGGTCGGTCGCGTCCGCCGCCTCGAACTCGGCATCCGGGGCGACGCGGAACGCGGCAAAGCAGGCGGCGATCTTCTGTCGCACGAGATGCGCGTCCTGACCGTCCGCGAAATCCTGCAGCCGCAGCGCGACCGGGGCGAACCAGCTCACCCCGCGCATCTGCCCGGGGCGGTCCTGACGGTAGATGTGCAGCACGAGATCGGCCGGGATGCGCCGGCTCTCGAACCGCAGGCGCCGCGTGTTCGAGCCCGGATGCTCGGTGAAGAGATAATAGGCCACGCGCCGGCCGATGGTGTCGAACTCGATCCCGCCCTGCACGACATTGCCATTCGCCAACGCACCGTCCCGGCTGCCGTCCAGATAGTCGGGCTCGAGGATCTGCAGCTGGAACGGCAGCGGCAACCCGTCGCCAAGATCCCGCGGCCGGTAGCGGATCAGCACCTCACCCGCCTCGACCACGGTGTTCATCGCCAGCCGCTGCAGCCCGTAGAGGTTCTGCCGGCCGTCGGCGTCGATGGCCGTGGTGTCGCAATGCGCCTCGACCGAGCGCAGCAGGCTCTCGCGCGCCGCTTTCGAGCGCCCCGTCACCTTCGGGATGATGCCGTCGCCCACCACGTTGTTCGCGATGACCGTCTGCACCCGCGAGGCGAAGGCCGTGTTGCGCACCATGTCGCGCGCGACGAAGGCGAGGCGCTGCCGCGCCACCCCCGCCTCGGTGTCGGCATCGGCCGCGGTCGGCCGCCACGAGCTGGCCCGCCCGCCGGGCGTTGCCGCCTCGTAGCGCATCAGCACGTCAAGCGCTGCGCGCGCCTGCACCCGGCGCAGCGCGGTGCGGGGCGCGATCTGCCGAAGCGCCCGGTCGAGGATGTTCATACCCATGTCGCTCACGCGCCCCTGTCGAACACCGGCTGGAAATGCGTCGGCCGGCGCGTGCCCGTCCCGGCCACCGCCGCCTCGGCCCGGGCGATCACCCGGTCGAGCTCGGCGAGGCTGCGATAGCGCACCCGCTCGTTGCCCTGGCTCACCTCGAGCGCCCCCGTGGCCCGGGCGGCGCGCAGCGCGTCAAGCTGTTCCTGCGTGAAGCTCATAGCCAATCCTCCCGGTCGGGCACCCAGCCCGGATCTGCATCTGCGGTTGTCGGTTTCTGTTCGGGGCGGGGCTTTCCGCCCCGCGGCAG
>NZ_SAVB01000050.1 GCF_004022265.1 Paenirhodobacter ferrireducens | reverse complement strand
GAGGCGGTGATGGGATATCAGTCGGTTGCACGGGGAGAGCGGTTTGGCTTTGCGACGCTGGCGGCGGTGATGGCGGCGGCGACGCCGGATCGGTCTGGCGATGCGCTGGCTGGGATTGCGGCGAGCAGTGCGCTCGAGCGGGTGGCGGCGCGGCGGGTGCTGATGGATCTGCCGCTCGCGACCTTCCTGACCGAGGCGCTGGTGCCCTATGAGGTCGACGAGGTCACGCGGCTGATCCTCGACACGCATGACGCGGCGGCCTTTGCCCCGTTCCGCTCGATGACGGTGGGCGAGCTGCGCGACTGGCTGCTCTCGCCCGCGGCGACGGCCGGGACCCTGCGCGCCGCCGCGCCGGGCTTCACCCCCGAGATGGTCGCGGCGGTGTCGAAGCTGATGCGCAATCAGGACCTGATCCGCGTCGCGCGCAAATGCGAGGTGGTGACGGCGTTTCGCAACACGCTGGGCGCGCGCGGCACGCTGTCGACCCGGTTGCAGCCGAACCATCCGGCCGACGACCCGAAGGGGATCGCGGTGTCGATCCTCGACGGGCTGCTGCATGGCGCGGGCGATGCGGTGATCGGCATCAACCCGGCCTCCGACAACCTCGGCAATTGCCACGCGCTGCTGGTGGCGCTCGACGAACTGCGGCAAAGCCTCGAGATCCCCACCCAGAATTGCGTGCTGACCCATGTCACGAATTCGGTGCAGCTGCTTGAGGCGGGGGCGCCGGTCGATCTGATCTTCCAATCGGTCGCCGGCACCGAGGCGGCGAACGCGGGCTTCGGCGTGAGCCTGTCGATCCTGCGCGAGGCGCAGGAGGCGGGGCTTGCCGCCGGGCGCGGCACGATCGGGCAGAACGTGATGTATTTCGAGACCGGGCAGGGCGCGGCGCTGTCGGCGGGCGCCCATCACGGCGTCGATCAGCAGACGCTCGAGGCGCGGGCCTATGCCGTGGCACGGGCCTTCCCGCCGCTGCTGGTGAACACGGTCGTGGGCTTCATCGGCCCGGAATACCTCTATGATGGCAAGCAGATCCTCCGTGCCGGGCTCGAGGACCATTTCTGCGGCAAGCTGCTTGGCCTGCCGATGGGGGTGGATGTGTGCTACACGAACCATGTCGAGGCCGATCAGGACGACATGGATACGCTCGCCACGCTGCTGGTCGACGCGGGGGTGAACTTCCTGATCACCGTGCCGGGGGCGGATGACGTGATGCTTGGCTATCAGAGCCTTGCCTTCGACGACATCGCCTATCTGCGCGAGCTGAGTGGGCGCAAGGCGGCGCCCGAGTTCGAGGCCTGGCTTGACCGGTTCGGGTTGGCGCGCGGGGCGGGGACGACGCGGGCGCTGCCCGATCCGGCGGGGATGGCGCGGCGTCTGGGGTTGACGGCATGACGGGGGATGGGGTGGACAGGGGGCACAAGGTTGCGGCTTTCGCGGCGCTTTCGCGGCTGACGCCGGCGCGGGTGC
>NZ_SAVB01000049.1 GCF_004022265.1 Paenirhodobacter ferrireducens | reverse complement strand
GGTCATTTCCGGGACGGCCTGGAACAGGTCGGCGACCAGACCGAAATCGGCGACCTGGAAGATCGGCGCCTCTTCGTCCTTGTTGATCGCGACGATGATCTTGCTGTCCTTCATGCCCGCAAGGTGCTGGATCGCGCCCGAGATGCCGCAGGCGATGTAAAGCTCCGGCGCCACGACCTTGCCGGTCTGCCCGACCTGCCAGTCGTTCGGCGCAAAGCCGCTGTCGACCGCCGCGCGCGAGGCACCGACCGCCGCGCCGAGCTTGTCAGCGAGCGCCTCGATGATCGCGAAGTTCTCTTCCGAGCCGACACCGCGGCCGCCCGAGACGACGATCTTCGCCGAGGTCAGCTCGGGGCGATCCGAGGTCGCGACCTTGTCCTCGACCCAGGCCGAGAGACCCTTGTCGCCTGCCGCAGCCGCGGCCACGACCGGCGCCGGGGCGCCCGCGCCCGCGGCCTCGAAGGCCGTGGTGCGCACGGTCATCACCTTGACCTTGTCCGACGACTTCACCGTCTGGATCGCGTTGCCGGCGTAGATCGGGCGCTCGAAGGTGTCGGCGTCGACGACGCCGATGACGTCCGAGAGCACCATCACGTCGAGCAGCGCCGCGATCCGCGGCAGGGCGTTCTTCGCCGCCGCCGTCGAGGGCGCGACGATGTGGGTGACGCCACCCGCGAGCGAGACGACCAGATCGGCGAGCGGCTCGGCCAGCCCATGCGCATAGGCCGCATCCTCGGCGACCAGCACCTTCGCCACGCCGTCGAGGCCCGCGAAGGGCGCCGCATCGACGCCCGCGCCGGCGAGCAGAACCGTCACCGGGCCCAGTTTCTTCGCCGCCGACAGCGCCTTCGCCGTCGCGTCGAGGCTGCTTGCTTCCGCAATCAGAAGAACCGACATCAGATCACCCCCGCGTCTTTGAGTTTGCCGATCAGCTCGTCGACCGAGCCGACCTTGATGCCGGCCGAGCGGCCCGCCGGCTCGGCGGTCTTCACCACCGTCAGCCGCGGCGTGACATCGACGCCATAGTCGGCGGCGGTCTTTTCCTCGAGCGGTTTCTTCTTTGCCTTCATGATGTTCGGCAGCGAGGCATAGCGCGGCTCGTTCAGGCGCAGGTCGGCGGTGACGATCGCCGGCAGCTTCACCTCGATCGTCTGCAACCCGCCGTCGACCTCGCGGGTGACCCGGGCCTTGTCGCCCTCGACCACGACTTCCGAGGCAAAGGTCGCCTGGCTCCAGCCGAGCAGCGCGGCGAGCATCTGCCCGGTCGCGTTCATGTCGTTGTCGATCGCCTGCTTGCCGGCGATGATCAGGCCGGGCTGTTCGTCCGCCGCGATCTTGGCGAGGATCTTCGCCACCGCCAGCGGCTCGATGTCGCTGTGCACGTCCTCGGCGGCCACCACCAGGATCGCGCGATCGGCGCCCATGGCGAGCGCCGTGCGCAGGGTTTCCTGAGCCTGCTTCACGCCCACCGAGACCACCACGATTTCCGAGGCGACGCCCTTTTCCTTCAGGCGGATCGCTTCTTCGACCGCGATCTCGTCGAAGGGGTTCATCGACATCTTCACGTTCGCAAGATCGACCCCCGTGCC
>NZ_SAVB01000048.1 GCF_004022265.1 Paenirhodobacter ferrireducens | reverse complement strand
GTCTTACTCCGCAGGCATGGTGACGGCATCGTCCGAGGTCTTCAGCCGCGCTTCGTGGCGGCGCATCCAGTCCTCGGTCTCGGCGACGTCCTGATAGGGGCCCTTGCGGATGTATTTCACCATCAGCCCCATCTCGATGATGAAGAGCACGGTGTAGAAGAGCACGAAGCCCGCAAGGGTGATCGCGAGATCCGCGACCGAGAGATGGCTGACCGAGAGCGCGGTCGGCAGCACGCCGTCGACCGTCCAGGGCTGGCGACCGAATTCGGCGGTGAACCAGCCGAGCTCGGCGGCGATCCAGGGCGCGGGGATGACGATGACGGCCAGCCGCAGCGCCCAGCGGGGATAGCGCATCCCCTTGAAGTTCGAGACCACGAAGAAGTAGCCCAGCACCGCGATGAAGGAAAAGCCGAGCGCGACCATGATCCGGAACGACCAGAAGATCGGCCAGACGGTGGGCACGGTGTCATTCGCGGCCTGCACGATCTGTGCCTCGGTGGCCTGGCGCGGGTCGTCGACATAGCGCTTGAGCAGGAACGCAAAGCCCAGATCCTTCGAATGTTCCTCGAAGGCGGCCGTCTGTTCGGGCGTGACATTGCCCTTCGCCGCACGGATCTGCATCAGCGCGTCATAGGCAAGGAGCCCCGAGCGCACGCGGGTCTCGGCCTGGCTCACCAGCTGGTCGATGCCGGGGATTTCCTCGGTCAGCGAGCGGGTGCCGAGAAGCCCCATCGCGAAGGGGATCTTCACCGCGTAATGGGTCTCGCGCGCCGCCTGATCGGGGATGCCGAAGAGGGTGAAGGAGGCCGGCGCGGGTTCGGTTTCCCACATCGCCTCGATCGCGGCGAGCTTCATCTTCTGGTTCAGCGAGGCATTGTAGCCCGACTCGTCGCCGAGGATGACCACCGAGAAGGACGAGGCGAGGCCAAAGGCCGCGGCCACCGCGATCGAGCGGCGGGCGAGTTCCAGGTGCCGCCCCTTCAGCATGTACCAGGCCGAGACGCCAAGGACGAAGATCGAGGCGGTGACATAGCCCGCCGAGACGGTATGGACGAATTTCGCCTGCGCGACCTCGTTGAACAGCACCTCGAAGAAGGAGGTCATTTCCATGCGCATGGTCATCGGGTTGAACTCGGCGCCCACCGGGTTCTGCATCCAGCCATTGGCGATCAGGATCCACAGCGCCGAGAAGTTCGAGCCGATCGCGACGAGCCAGGTGACGACCAGATGCCCGACGCGCGAGAGCTTGTCCCAGCCGAAGAACATCAGCCCGACGAAGGTCGCCTCCATGAAGAAGGCCATCAGCCCCTCGATGGCGAGCGGCGCGCCGAAGATGTCGCCGACATAATGGCTGTAATAGCTCCAGTTCATCCCGAACTGGAATTCCATGGTGATGCCCGTCGCCACGCCGAGCACGAAGTTGATGCCGAACAGCGTCGCCCAGAACTTCGTCATCTGCCGCCAGATCGGCCGCCCGGTCATCACATAGACCGTCTCCATGATCGCAACCAGGATCGACAATCCCAGCGTCAGCGGCACGAAGAGGAAGTGATACAGAGCCGTCATCGCAAACTGCAGTCGCGACAGCTCCACAATATCAAGGTCCATC
>NZ_SAVB01000047.1 GCF_004022265.1 Paenirhodobacter ferrireducens | reverse complement strand
GCGGAATTTGGACGGCACGACACGGGCCGGCTGTCCCTCGGCCAGATAGGTGATGCCGGCGCCGAAGGCCGTCGTGCAGATCCGCCCGATGCCATCGAACACGCTGACCATCGGCTTACTTCAGCACCACGCGCCCGACCGTCTCGGCCGCGCTGCCGCCGACGGCGAGCACCGCCTTGCCGATCGCCGTGTTGTCGGTGTCGGCGGTCGTGCAGATCTTGTTCGCCGCATCCCAGTAGATCTGGGCACCGAGGGCCCAGGCCTGCGAGCCTGCCTTCGCCAGATCATAGGTGCCGGCCAGCTCGAGCACGACCGGGGCGCCCGACAGCGCCGCCGTCTGGGCGACGCCGAAGAGCGTGCCGACGAGAACGCCCTCGCCCGAGGCCACATCGTAAGGCGCCGGAACGGTCACGTTCGCGCCGTCGTTGACGAGATTTTTCATGGAAGTTCCTTCTGTGTTCACGGGGCTGGAACGACGAAGGGCGGCCGAGGCCGCCCTTTCGTCAGGGGAGTTTCGGGACCGGTCAGACGCCGGGGTTCTTGTACATCGTGCGGAAGTCGAGCGGCGCGACGCCCGCGTCGATGCGCACCTTCATCTCGACACCATCGGCGGTCCACATCTGCTGCTGTTCCAGATAGGGCGCCTGCACACCGTCGAGATAGGCGACCTCGATCGTGTCGAAGCCGTTCGGATCGGCGGCAAGATACCAGGCGCTGGCCGAGGTCGCATCGAGGCGGCCGTCGACCACCAGCTCGGCCATGCCCGCGACCGGGTTGATCGCATGCCCCTTGCCCGCCTGCGGATCGACCGCCGAGGTCAGCAGCTGGCGCGAGATCGTCTCCTGCGCGGCCGGCACGATCATGTAGCGCGGCGCGATGTTGAGCGCCGGCCCGTCCGCGGTCTCGCGCTGCGTGCGCAGCGCCGTGCGCGCATCCGACATGCTGGCGACCGAGGGCGCCGAGCCCGCCGCGGCGAGGTTGCGGTGGGTCGCGTGGAACAGCGCGATACCGTCCGACATCGCCGGGTTGTCGGTCAGGATCGCGAAGACCAGATCGCCGACGGTGCGCCGGGCGGCCCGCCCCATCTTGCGCGGCAGCGAGCCGAGGATCGCCAGATCGTCGTTGATGATCGCCGTGCGCGAGATCCGGATCATCTTGCCGTAGGTCGCGAGCACGATCGGCTCGCCGCGATCGCCGATGGTGCCGAAGCTGTAGTTTGCCCCTTCCGCGACCTTCTCGAGCGAGGTGAAGTTGCCCAGCCCGACCCGCTTCGTCGCCTTGAAGTCGGTGAGCGTGCCGGCGCGGGTGAAGAGCGGATAGGTCTCCTCGGCCTCGTCCCAGCCGGCGAGCGCCGCCTTGCCCTGGATGTTCTGCAAGATGTTGCCGAAGTCCGAGGTGCCGTGCGCGCCGGCCATGGTGAAGGCATGGCCCACCAGCTCGAGCTTCGAGGCGAAGGTCGCGCGCTGCCCCGACATGGTGATCGACTCGCGCGCCAGCTCGCTCAGCGTCATGCTGGAGAACTCGTTGCGCTCGCCGCCCGTCAGGCCGACCTTGGCCATCAGCGACCGTTCGACGCCCTGCACGAACTTGTCGCGGGCATCGGCGACGATCGTCGCCGGGCGGTGGCCCGAGTGGAGATTGCCGCTCATCTGCAGATCCTTTTCCCTGCGCTTTGCCAGAACCTCGGCCAGCGCATCCTGCGCACTGAGGCCGCGGGTGATCATGTCGAGCGCGGCGTCCGAGCCGAGCCCCGACATCTCGACCAGATCGCGAATGCGCTGGCAGCGCGCGCGGTCATCGCCCGAGGCGGTGATCGTCGCGGCCGGGTCGACCGCCGGATTGCCCGACGGCGGCGGCGCGCCGGCGCCCGCGGTGGTCCCGGCGGGGTCATCCGCCGGCGTGGTGGTCACGGTGTTGCCCGCCATCTCGATCGTCTCCTTCGTGGGTTTGCGGGCCATGCCCGACATCATGGCCATCATGGCCGTCTGCCCGGGCGCTTCGCCCAGGCTCTTCGACGCCTCGCGCAGCGCTTGCGGCGCGTGGGCGTAGATCCGGTAGTCGAAGCGCGCGACCGGCTC
>NZ_SAVB01000046.1 GCF_004022265.1 Paenirhodobacter ferrireducens | reverse complement strand
CTGCGAACACCATACGGGCCCGCGGCATGGAGAAAGCCGCAATATGAGGCCGGATACATGTCAGCACCCGACACCGCGCACAACTGCTTCAAATGCCCTCTTGCGTAAGGGGCGGTTATACATGTTGTGCTAATCGCACGACAGGGCGCATGTCCCCCTTTCCCCCGACTTCAGGCGATGGCTTCGATCTCGGCCCTCCCGAGAGCCGAGCAGCGGTTCATGATGGCGATGCGGATCTGGATTTCGGCGGTCTGGCGGTTGGGGTCACGTGACATGGTCCGCTCGCCGAACAGCTTGAGGCGGTTCATTTGGGCTTCGACGCGACTTCGAGCGTGGTAGCCTGTCCATTTCTTCCAGATCGATCGCCCCAGACATCGCGTCGCCCGCAGGATCTCGTTTCGCGAGATCGCGGCGGAGCAGTCGGGTTTCCAGACTTGGCCATTGCGACGGATCGGTATGATCGGTTCTGCGCTATGTTCGAGGATCGCAGCATGGCAGCGGCGCGTGTCATAAGCGCCATCGGCGGTGACGGTTTCGATTTCTTCGCCGACAGGGATCTGCGACAGCAGCTCCGGCAATGAGGAGGGGCAGGAAACGATCCGGGGGATCGTTTCCCCGACGAATGGGCTGTCGTCCTGTCGGCTCGAGGTGAATTCGACCGCTCGGATGTCACCAGTGGCCGTGTCCATGGCCAGATGCACCTTCCGCCACTCGCGTCTGCGCGTCACGCCATGCTTGCGCGAAAGCCATTCGCCGTCGCCTCGAAAGCGGATACCTGTGCTGTCGATCAGCAAGTTCAGCGGCTGGTCGGAGCGCCGATACGGGATCTGCACCGGGATCCGAGCCTGACGCCGGCACAGCGTCGAATAGTCGGGCACGGGCCAGTCCAGCCCCGCCAACTCGATCAGGCTCGCCACCAAACCGTTCGCCAGTGGGCTCGTACCAATGGCGCCTCACTGGCTCACTCTGATGAAGCGGAAGGCCGAACAGCACTTTCAGCGTCAGGCAGGTCTGGATCGCACTGTCGGAGAAGGTCTCGGGGTGGCCGCGCTTGCCACTTCGGTCTGCCTGCCAGGACATTTCCGGATCGAACCAGACTGACAACGATCCTCGCCGCTTCAGGGAAGCGTTATAGTCAGACCAATTCATCGTGCGGTAGCGAGTGTTGGCAGGCTTTGGCATGCCAACGATCTAACCAGCAGGATTCCCGAGGTGAATCCCTCTCACTGATATGTGCAACAAGCCCCCGTCGATGGCAACGCAATCGCCCTTCAGCACGCCGATCCGGCGGCAAAGCTCCACGAACTGCGCGCAGGTCCTGCGGATCGCGCGGCCATTCGTGCGGCGGAATTCGGCGATGGTCTTGTGGTCCGGCACCAGCCTGCCGGTCAGCCACAGCACCTCGACATTGCGCCCCGCCTCCCGTTCCAGCCGGCGGCTCGACGGGATGCGGTTCAGATAGCCATAGATGAACAGCCTCAGCAAAACGGCGGGATGGTATCCCGGTCGGCCAGTGCGCGCGGAGGTCGCCCGCTCAAAGCCGAGGGCAGACAGATCGAGCTCAGCGACGAATAAATCGACGACGCGAACAAGATCATCCTCACCGATCCAGTCCTCCAGGCGCTCGGGGAAAAGCACCGTCTGGCTGCGCTGAACCCCCTCGATGAAACCCGCCATGCCGATCTCCCGCTACCGAGAAAGCATAGCATGCCACCGAGTTTTGACACAGCCTCGGCCGCAAGCCCCTTGTCCCCGCTCCCCCACGCGTCTAGGCCGCGTTGAGTGATACACGAAATCATTTCCCTGCCTGTTTTGGTATAAAAAATACACGTTTTTTCAGTTACTTGGGGAATTTCAGCTCCGATCCCTACCGTCGGAGCCATGGTCAACTTCCTAAATTATACGGCACATTTGAGCTCAGGTAGAAAGCGGCGGTTGCCTGCCCCCGCAACCAAAACTAACTCGTCAATAATATCAATGATTTGAGAAGCCGCAGCCGTGGATCCCTCATTGATCGCACTCTCACGCCCCGCACTTCGCGGGGATTTTTGCGTTTGCGCTGCTGCTCCGACAACCTCAT
>NZ_SAVB01000045.1 GCF_004022265.1 Paenirhodobacter ferrireducens | reverse complement strand
CGCCTCGACCCGGGGCAGATGCTGGGCAACGGGGCGGGCACGCGCGCGGCACTGCGCGATCTCGATGCCCCGGCACCGCGCACGGCGCCGCGGACCGACAGCCTGCTCGAGCCGCGGGACCCGGATCGCTACGAGCTCGCGCGGATCCTCAACGCCGAGGAAGACGCCCGCCGCAAGCGCCGCGACAACGAGCGCGACGAGGGCCGGTGGGTGCTCGCAGATGAGGTCGAGCGCATCAGCGGGCAGGCGCTCGCGCGCGAGATCGGCCTGTTCGAGGCGGTGCTGAAGGATGCGGCCCGCGCCGTCGCCGATCGCCTCGGGGTCGATTACCGGGAGGTGCGGCAAATCCTGATGGCGGAATGGCGGAGCTACCGGACCACGCGGGCGGGACAGATCCGCGGCACGGCGGATGCGGTGCAGATGTCGGACGCGGAACGGGAGGCGAATGTCTGATGGGGTTCCTGTCTTCGGCGGCGGCCGCAGTCGAGCGCGGCCTCGCCCTCGCGATGGTGCCGCCGCCGCCGCCCGACATCACGCGCTGGTGCGAGGACAATATCGAATTCGACGAGCGCTCGCCGTTTCCCGGGCCGTTCCGGATCGATCGGTTTCCGTTCCTGCGCCGCATCCACGAGGTGCTGTCGCCGGAGCACCCTTGTCGCGAGGTGACGGTGCGCGGCTCGGCGCAATGGGGCAAGACGGTCTCGGTGCTGAACCCGACGGTCGCCGCCTGGCACGAGTATGGTCCGCTCGACAGCCTGGTGGTGCATCCGACCACGTCGTCGGCGACGGAATGGGTGCGCACGAAGTGGATGCCGATGCGCCGCTCGGCGCCGTCGCTGCGGGAGATCTTCGGCGACGGCCGGGGGGAGCAGACCGACACGCTGCACAATCAGGAGACCATCGCGCGCACCGGCACGCTGAAGATCACCTCGGCAGGCTCGCCCGACGACCTCGCCGGCACGACGCGGCGCCTCGTGCTGATGGATGACGTGGCGAAGTTCGAGATGACGCCGAAGGGTGACCCGGAAGAGCTGGCGGCAAGCCGCGCCGCGGGCTTCGAGGATGCGAAGATCGTGCGGATCTCGACGCCGCAGATCGTCGGCACCTGCCGGATCACGCGCGCTTTCCAGCGCTCGACGCAGGAGCACTACCACGTGCCCTGTCCGCATTGCGGCAACATGGCGCCGCTGACCTGGGAGAACTTCCGCCGCAACCTCGACCCGGAGAGGCTGCATGCGGCGCATTTCAGCTGCGAGGCCTGCGGGGCGGTGATCGGGCACGGCCACAAGGTGGCGATGGTCGCGGCGGGGAAATGGGTTGCGCACAACCCGAAGGGCGATCATCCGGGGTTCCACCTGTGGCGCGCCTATGTGCCGCAGCGGGACTGGGCCTCGATCGCGGTCGAATACGCCCGCGTCATGGGGTGGACGAGCGTTGCGCTGACGCAGGAAGGCAAGGCGAAGCTCGCCGAGCAGGTGGACGCCCAGACCGAGCAGACGTTCTGGAACGACGTGCTCGGTCTGCCCTACGAGCAGGCGAGCAAGGGGCCGGACTGGGAGAAGCTGCGCGATCGCGTCGAGACGCCGGACGAGGGGGCGGTGCCGCCGATCCAGCGCGGCACTGTGCCGGCGCAGGGGGTAATCCTTGCCTGCGGCGTCGACTGTCAGGGCGACCGGATCGAGGCGCAGATCGTGGCCTTCGGGCGGAACTATCGCCGGTGGGTGATCGACTATCAGGTGATCCCGCATCACATCAGCTCGGACGAGGCACGTCTGGCACTGAACCAGCTGCTGAAGTCGGCCTGGCGCACCGAGGCGGGCCGGCGGGTCGCGCTCGACGTTCTGGCGATCGACGGCGGCGCCTACACCGAGGACGTGTGGGACTGGGCGCTCAGCCATCCCTACACTCGGGTGATCGTGACGAAAGGTGCAACCAGCGCGCTGGCGCAGCCGCTGAAGCGGATGGAATTCGACAAACGCACCGACCGGATGGCGCGGCGCAAGAAGCGGCAGGGCTTCATCGTCGGGGTCAGCCAGCTGAAGGGCGACTTCTACGCCTGGCTCGACAAGACCGACCCGGCAGACCGCGGCTATTGCGCCTTCGCGGCCGGTCTTGGCGACGAATACTATCGGCAGGTCACGGCCGAGGTGCGGGTGCTGAAGCGGGCGAGCTCGGGCGTGATGACGAGCCGCTGGGTCATCTCGGAAGCCGGGCGGCGCAACGAGGCGCTCGACACGATGCTGATGGCGGAAGCCGGGGCGCGCTTCAAGCACTGGACCTATATGTCCGATGCCGCCTGGGATCAGCTCGACGCCGAGCGCGGCGGCGGTCCCGAGGAGGCGCAGGGCGATCTTTTCGGGGCGGCGGTGCCCGTCGTCGCGGAGCTGCCACGGCCGCTCAGCACGCAGGCGATGCCGGAAGAGCCGGCGCCGGCGCTGCCGCGGGGCGGAAAGCCCCGCCCCGAACAGAAACCGACAACCGCAGATGCAGATCCGGGCTGGGTGCCCGACCGGGAGGATTGGCTATGAGCTTCACGCAGGAACAGCTTGACGCGCTGCGCGCCGCCCGGGCCACGGGGGCGCTCGAGGTGAGCCAGGGCAACGAGCGGGTGCGCTATCGCAGCCTCGCCGAGCTC
>NZ_SAVB01000003.1 GCF_004022265.1 Paenirhodobacter ferrireducens | reverse complement strand
CATGGTCTTCTCCGTTCAGCTTCGGCTTGAGCCGTCACGGATTGACTAGCAGGCAATTTATTTTCTTCACAATCCATTTTACTTCCGGAGAAGAAGAATTTCTCGCGATGCAAATCGTGCCGCTTTTCCGGGCAGTTTTCCCCGCACCCCAGCCCCCCAAGCCGCAATTCCGGGCAAAAACCCGCCCGGAACACACACTCACGCAACCTGAGGATACGTGATGATCGACAGATAGCGCGCCGGAAGCTCGATCAGCTCCTCGGGCCCATGCGGCGCATCCGAATCGAAGAGCAGCGTGTCGCCGGGTTCGAGGCGATAGACCTGCTCGCCGTGGCGATACTCGACCACGCCCTCGAGCATGTAGAGCATCTCGATCCCCTCGTGCTGGAAGGTCTGGAAGCGGTCGCTCTCGGTGGTCAGCACGATCAGATAGGGTTCGACCACCACGCCCGAATTGTTCGAGCCGATATGGCCGAGCAGGTGATACTGATGCCCGGCGCGGGTGCCGGCACGTTCGATCTCGACCCCCTCGCCCGCCTTCACATGCATGCAGCCGCGCGGTTCCTCATAGCCCGAGAACAGCTGCACCAGCGGCACCCGCAGCGCATGGGCGAGCGACTGGATCGTGGTCAGCGAGGGCGAGATCACCCCGTTCTCGATCTTCGAGAGCATGCCGACCGACAGCCCGGTCTGCGCGGCAAGGTCAGAGCCCGTCATCCGCTGCCGCTTGCGCAGCTCGCGCACCTGGCGGCCGATCGCCACCTCGAGATTCTTCTCGCGCGTCTCGCGCACCGCGTGCGGGTTCTGCGACAGACGCTCTTCCGTTGCAGCGCTCTTTCCGGCCATGCCCAAATTCCTTCCGCAATCCCTGCGCGCCCGGGCCGGGGCCCGCGGCAAATCCTTCTGCTTGTCGCGGTTTCGCGGGCCGCTGTCCATGCCCGACCGCAAAAGCGCCCGCTCAGTGCGCCACGTCAGCGCATCCGACGCCGCGCACGATCGCCGCGATGCCCGCCAGCTGATCGGCGAGCGGGCTCGACCGGCGCCAGACCATGCCGATGGTGCGCCGCGGCCGCGGCTCGGGCAGGCGCGCAATCGCGACCTCGGCCGAGCGGGTCTCGACCGGCACCGCCATCTCGGGGATCAGCGTCACCCCGATCCCCGCCCCCACCATCTGCACCAGCGTGGCGAGCGAGCTGCCCTCCATCAGCGCGCGCGGCGCCGAGGGCGGAATCTTGCAGAAGGAGAGCGCCTGATCGCGGAAGCAATGCCCCTCTTCCAGCAGCAGAAGCCGCATCTCGCGCAGTTTCTCAGCGCTTGGCACCGGCTTGCCGGCATCGGCGGGCGGGCGGACGAGGACGAATTCCTCGTCGAACAGCGCCACCTCGTCGAGCGCGGGCTCGGAAACCGGCAAGGCGACGATCGCCGCATCGAGCCGCGCCGCCAGCAGGTCGGCAATCAGCTTGCCGGTCACCGCCTCGCGCGGGCGCGGATCGAGGCCGGGGTGGGTCTCGGCCAGCGCATGGATGATGCGCGGCAGCAGATAGGGCGCGACGGTCGGGATCACCCCCAGCCGGAAACGGCCGGCCAGACTGCCCCGCGCCGCCCGCGCCAGATCGCCCAGCTCGTCGACCGCGCGCAGGATCTCGCGCGCACGGGTGGCGAAATCCTCGCCAAGGGCGGTGAGCCGGATCTGCCGCGCCGCGCGCTCGACCAGCGGCGCGCCGACGATCTCCTCGAGCTCGCGGATCTGCATCGAGAGCGCCGGCTGAGTGATCGCGCAATCCTCGGCCGCGCGGCCGAAATGCCCAAGCCGGGCCAGCGCCTCGAAATAGCGCAGATGTTTCATCGTCAGCGGATTCATCAGGCGAACTTATCAACGCCGTAAGGAAATGCAATTATCCTTTATCGCGCCCCTCCGCTAGCCTGCATCCATCGGGGAACCGGACGCAGCGCCGGCCCCTTTCAGATCATGACCCAAGCCCTGGAGGAGACCATGGACGGCAACGAGATGAAAACCGCCGGCAAATGCCCGGTGATGCACGGCGCGATCACCAGCGAGGCGCGCTCGGTGATGGAGTGGTGGCCGAATGCCCTCAAGCTCGAGATCCTGCACCAGCACGACAGCAAGACGAACCCGCTTGCGGGCTTCGACTATCGCGAGGCGGTGAAGGGGCTCGACGTCGCCGCGCTGAAGCGCGATCTGGCGGCGCTGATGACCGACAGCCAGGACTGGTGGCCGGCCGACTGGGGCCATTACGGCGGGCTGATGATCCGCATGGCCTGGCACGCGGCGGGCAGCTATCGCGCCGCGGACGGGCGCGGCGGCGGCGGCACCGGCAACCAGCGCTTCGCCCCGCTCAACTCCTGGCCCGACAACGTCTCACTCGACAAGGCGCGCCGGCTGCTCTGGCCGATCAAGCGCAAATACGGCAATGCCGTGAGCTGGGCCGACCTGATCCTCTTGGCTGGCACCGTCGCCTATGAGACGATGGGGCTGAAGACCTTCGGCTTCGGCTTCGGCCGCGCCGACATCTGGGCGCCCGAGATCGACACCTATTGGGGCGCCGAGAAGGAATGGCTGGCACCGTCGGACGAGCGCTATGGCGACGTCGACAAGCCCGAAACCATGGAGAACCCGCTCGCCGCGGTGCAGATGGGGCTGATCTACGTCAACCCCGAGGGGGTGAACGGCAAGCCCGACCCGCTGAAGACCGCAGCCCAGGTGCGCGAGACCTTCGCCCGCATGGGGATGAACGACGAGGAGACGGCGGCGCTGACCGCGGGCGGGCATACCGTGGGCAAGACCCACGGCAACGGCTCGGCAGCGGCACTTGGCCCCGATCCCGAGGCCGCCGGCCCCGAGATGCAGGGCCTCGGCTGGGCGAACCCGAACCAGCACGGCAAGGCGGCGAATGCAGTGACCTCGGGGCTCGAAGGCGCCTGGACGACGCATCCCACGGTTTTCGACATGGGCTTCTTCGACATGCTCTTCGGCCATGAGTGGGAGCTGCGCAAATCGCCCGCCGGTGCCTGGCAATGGGAGCCGGTCGCGATCGCGGAAGAGGACAAGCCGCTCGACGCCTCGGATCCCACCAAGCGCCACAACCCGATGATGACCGATGCCGACATGGCGATGAAGGTCGACCCGGTCTATCGCGCGATCTGCGAGAAGTTCATGGCCGATCCGGCCTATTTCAACGACACCTTCGCGCGCGCCTGGTTCAAGCTGACGCACCGCGACATGGGGCCGAAGGCGCGCTACATCGGGCCCGAGGTGCCGGCCGAGGATCTGATCTGGCAAGACCCGGTGCCGCAGGGCCCGACGGGCTATGACGTCGCGGCGCTGAAGGCGAAGATCGCGGCCTCGGGGCTCAGCACGGCCGAGCTTGTGGCCACCGCCTGGGACAGCGCCCGCACCTTCCGCCAGTCCGACTATCGCGGCGGCGCGAATGGCGCGCGGATCCGGCTGGCTCCGCAGAAGGACTGGGAGGGCAACGAGCCCGCGCGTCTGGCCAAGGTGCTGGCGGTGCTCGAACCGCTGGCCGCGGAAGCCGGTGCAAGCCTTGCCGACACCATCGTCCTTGCCGGCAATCTCGGCGTCGAGACGGCGGCCGCGGCCGCGGGCGTCGCGCTCGAGCTGCCGTTCTCGCCCGGCCGGGGCGACGCGACCGAGGCGATGACCGACGCCGAGAGCTTTGCCCCGCTCGAACCGATCCATGACGGCTTCCGCAACTGGCTGAAGAAGGACTATGTCGTCGCCCCCGAGGAGCTGCTGCTCGACCGCGCCCAGCTGATGGGGCTGACCGCGCCCGAGATGGTGGTGCTGCTCGGCGGGCTGCGGGTCATCGGCGCGAACCACGGGGGATCGGCGCATGGCGTGCTCACCGACCGGGTCGGCGCGCTGACGCCCGACTTCTTCGTCAACCTGACCGACATGGCGAACACCTGGGTGAAGGCGGGCGAGCATTACGAGATCCGCGACCGCAAGAGCGGCGCAGTGAAATGGACGGCGACGCGGCTCGACCTCGTCTTCGGCTCGAACTCGATCCTGCGCGCCTATGCCGAGCTTTACGCCCAGGACGACAACGCCGGAAAGGTGGTGCGCGACTTCGCCGCCGCCTGGACCAAGGTGATGGAGGCCGACCGCTTCGACCTCGCCCGGTAAGCCCCACCGAAAGGCGCCGCCCCCGTGCGGCGCCTTTCTCCTTGCGCGCCCCCCGAGTCGGTTTCGGAGGGCACGCCCGGGGCAAGACCGCCCCACGACTGCCCGAAATCAATGCAGTTCGATGCGCGCCCCGCGTGCTTCCCCGCGGCGACAGCCTTCGCGACCCGGCCCACCGCCTGACGCCCGGGCGCGAAAGCCACAATGACGGCCTCGCGATGGCCGCCCGCACGCTTTGATCTGCACAAGGTCGCGGCCCGGAAATATGGTGCGCGCGACGCATCTCAACGCAGATCACAACCATGAACAGACGAACTTTCCTGCAGGGCGCAACCTTCCTCACCGGCGCCCTGATCCTGCCCTCGGCCGGGGCCCTCGCCGCCCCCGACGCGCAGCCCTTCTCCTATGATGCGCTGATCGCGCGGGCGCAGAAGATGGCCGGCGCGGCCTATGTGCCGCCGCTGATGCCCGCCCCGGCGGTGGTGCAGCAGATCAACTATGCCCGCCATGGCGAGCTGGTGTTCCGCACGCAGAAGGCGCTGTTCTCGGGCCAGCCCGACACCGGCAAGGAACAGGGCTATCCGCTCGAGTTCTTCCCGCTCGGCATGTATGCGCCGAAGCGCGTGCAGATGTTCCTTGTCGAGGACGGCATGGCGAGCGAGATCCGCTATACCCCCGACCTCTTCGACATGCCCGACGACAACCCGGCGCGGCAGCTGCCGCCGGACGCGGGCTTCGCGGGCTTCCGGCTGCAGGAATGGTATCAGGCCGACGACTGGGTGCGGCAGGACTGGGTTGCCTTCCAGGGCGCGTCCTATTTCCGCGCGATCGGGGCTGATGGCCAATACGGGCTTTCGGCCCGCGGGATCGTGCTGAATGCCGCCTCGGCGCTGCCCGAGGAATTCCCCGACTTCCGCGAATTTTACATCGCGCAGGAACCGGGCTCGACCCCCGACACCCCGGTCACCGTCTGCGCGCTGCTCGACGGGCCGAGCGTCACCGGTGCCTATCGCTTCCGCATGACCCGCGGGCTTGACCGCTCGAAGGGCGTGATCATGGAGATCGAGGCCAAGGTCTTCCTGCGCGCCGATGTCGAGCGGCTCGGCCTGGTGCCGCTGACCTCGATGTTCTGGTTCGGCGAATACGGCAAGGGCCGGATGCAGGACTGGCGCCCCGAGGTGCACGATTCGGACGGGCTTGCGATGTGGACCGGCGCCGGCGAGCGGATCTGGCGGCCGCTCAACAACCCCGACGAGACCCGGATCTCGGCCTTCGCCGACGAGAACCCGCGCGGCTTCGGCCTGCTGCAGCGCGACCGCACCTTCGACCACTTCCTCGACGGCGTGTTCTACGACCGCCGCCCGAGCCTGTGGGTCGAGCCGATCACCCCGCTCGGCATGGGCGCGATCGAGCTGATGGAGATCCCGACCGACGACGAGATCAACGACAACATCGGCGCCTTCTGGGTGCCCGAGGGGCCGGCGCTGAAGGGCACCACCTACGACCTGCACTATCGGCTCCACTGGCTGAGCGACGAGCCCTTCCCGGCGACCAACATCGCGCGTGCCATTGCCACCCGGATCGGCCGCGGCGGTCAGCCGGGCCATGTGCGGCCGCCGAACGTGCACCATTTCGCGGTCGAGTTCGACCGCCCCTCGGTGATGACGCAGATCCCCTACGGCGTCTTCCCGAAGGTGGTGGCGAGCGCCAGCGCCGGCGCCATCAGCCGCACCTTCTCGGAGCCGGTGCCGAACGGCAACGTCTGGCGCGGCAACTTCGATCTCGAGGTGTCGCCGGGCACCGTGGTCGACCTGCGGATGTATCTCGAGCTCGACGGCAAGCCGCTGACCGAGACCTGGCTCTATCAGTTCGAGGCGAACTGACGACAGACGGCCGCCGGCGCAAGAGCGTGCGGCGGCCGCCCCCCCGGGCCAGCGCCCGACCGAAGCCCCCCAGTGAAATCAGCCCCCCGGCACGGCAGGAGCCGCGCGACGGAAATTCCGCGGTTCGTGATCTGGAGGAGATGGTGGGTGATGAGGGACTCGAACCCCCGACATCCTCGGTGTAAACGAGGCGCTCTACCAACTGAGCTAATCACCCGGCTGCGCCGTTCTTAGAACGACGGCGCGGCGGCATGCAAGCCCTGCCCCGCGGCCCGCGCCTTGTGTCCTGCCCGCGAAATCGCCGTCCCGGAAAAACCAAACCCCCGGGAGCTTGCGCCCCCGGGGGTTTAGAATGGTGCGGTTGAAAAGACTCGAACTTTCACGGGAGTTACCCCACAGCGACCTCAACGCTGCGCGTCTACCAATTCCGCCACAACCGCACGTTCTGGCTTGGTGGAGAGGCATTTAGCGGAGCCCGCCGGGAATGAAAAGCGGAAAATTTCGCTTCTCCGCATTTCTTTGCGAAAAAAACGCGACGGTCTGCGCGCCCCCCCGCAAACCCCCAATGTTCCTTGGAAAATTCCGTTTCAGGGCGGCATGACGGCACCCCGTGGGCCGCCACGCCGCGCCGGGACCTGCCCCCCCCGCATCCGCAGCGCGAATCCGTACAGCCTCGCCCCGATCGTTCCCGGCCCCCGGCCTGCTCGCCGCGCGGTGCCGGTGAATCCCCTTGAGACAAGGGGCGTCTTCCCCTACCTCGGGGACAGCCGCAGGAGGTGCCGATGCCCGAATGGATCCAGTCCGACCGTCTCGTTCCCTATGAGGAGGCGCTCGCCTTCATGGAGGACCGCGTGGCGAAGATCGCCCGTGGCGAGGCGGACGAGGCGATCTGGCTGCTCGAGCACCCGCCACTCTACACCGCGGGCACCTCGGCGCGGCGCGAGGATCTGGTCGATCCGGACCGCTTCCCGGTCTATGCGGCCGGCCGCGGCGGGCAATATACCTATCACGGCCCCGGCCAGCGGGTGGTCTATGTCATGCTCGACCTGAACCGGCGCGGCCGCGACGTGCGCTGCTTCGTGCGCGACCTCGAACGCTGGGTGATCGCGGCGCTCGCCGAGTTCAACGTGACGGGCGAAATCCGGCCGGGCCGCGTCGGGGTCTGGGTCAGCCGCCCCGACCGGCCGCGCGGGCCCGATGGCGCCATCGCCGAGGACAAGATCGCCGCAATCGGGGTGAAGCTGCGCCGCTGGGTCAGCTTCCACGGCATCTCGATCAACGTCGAGCCGGACCTGAGCCATTTTTCGGGAATCGTGCCCTGCGGGATTCGCGATCATGGCGTGACCTCGCTCGTCGATCTCGGCCTCCCGGTGGCGATGGCCGATCTCGACGCCGCGCTGCACAGGACTTTCGTCGCAATTTTCGACACCCCGCGGCTTTCATGCGAAGAATTGAATAACGCGACCATTTGACCCGTGGTATTGAAGGGCACCGGCTGCCTAAGAGCAGCCAGCCCGGCCGGACCCCGGGCCGAGACAAGAACCAAGGAACCCGCGATGAAGCTCAGCCTCTACGTCACTCTCGCCGCCGTCGCCTTCGCCGCCCCGTCCTTCGCGGACGATGTCGAAGCCGGTGCCAAGCTCTTCACCAAGTGCAAGGCCTGCCACTCGATCATTGCCGATGACGGCACCGCGATCGTCAAGGGCGGCAAGGTCGGCCCGAACCTCTATGGCGTTGTGGGCCGCCCGGCCGCGAGCTATCCCGACTTCAACTACGGCGACGGCATCAAGGGCGCTGCGGCCGCCGGCCTCGTCTGGGACGAAGCGCTGATCGCCGAATATGTCGTCGATCCGACCAAGTTCATCGACAGCCACGGCGGCACCGGCGCTTCGAAGATGACCTTCAAGCTGCCGAAGGGCGGCGAACACGTCGCAGCCTACCTCGCCTCGCTCAAGAAGTAAGTCCGGGACAGTCCCGAGATCCGGCCCGGGCGGCGCGATCCGCCCGGGCCTTTGCATGCGCGCCCCTGCCCCCGCGCGGCTGCGACATTTTTTCGCATCCCCTCTCTCGAAATCGTTGCCCGGCGCGGAATTGCACCCTAGGCTCCCCTCATGCGGCACAAACGGGAGGGGAGACCCGGCCGCACACAGGGAGGAAATACATGGCGGACGCAGCCCTTCACGGCGGTGCGCATGACAGCCGCGGCTTCTTCACGCGCTGGTTCATGTCCACCAATCACAAGGACATCGGGGTTCTCTACCTGATCACCGCAGCCTTCGTCGGGCTGATCTCGGTCGGCTTCACGGTCTACATGCGGCTCGAGCTGATGAACCCCGGCGTGCAATACATGTGCGAGGAAGGCGCGCGGCTGATCGCCGATCCGAGCCAGCCCTGCACGCCGAACGGCCATCTGTGGAACGTGATGATCACTTATCACGGCGTGCTGATGATGTTCTTCGTGGTGATCCCGGCGCTGTTCGGCGGCTTCGGCAACTACTTCATGCCGTTGCACATCGGCGCGCCGGACATGGCCTTCCCGCGGCTGAACAACCTCAGCTACTGGCTTTATGTCGCAGGCGTCGCGCTCGGCATCGCCTCGTTCTTCGCCCCGGGCGGCGGCGGGCAAACCGGCGCGGGGGTGGGCTGGGTGCTCTATCCGCCGCTGTCGACCTCGGAAGGCGGCTACTCGATGGATCTGGCGATCTTTGCCGTGCACGTCTCGGGCGCCAGCTCGATCCTCGGCGCGATCAACATCATCACCACCTTCCTGAACATGCGCGCCCCGGGCATGACGCTGCACAAGGTGCCGCTCTTCGCCTGGTCGGTCTTCGTCACCGCCTGGCTGATCCTGCTCAGCCTGCCGGTGCTCGCCGGCGCCATCACCATGTTGCTGATGGACCGCAACTTCGGCACCACCTTCTTCAATCCGGCAGGCGGCGGCGACCCGATCCTTTATCAGCACATCCTGTGGTTCTTCGGCCACCCCGAGGTCTACATCATCATCCTGCCTGGCTTCGGCATCATCAGCCACGTCATCGCCACCTTCGCCCGCAAGCCGATCTTCGGCTATCTGCCGATGGTCTATGCGATGGTGGCGATCGGGGTGCTGGGCTTCGTCGTCTGGGCGCATCACATGTACACCGTCGGCCTCAGCCTGACGCAGCAGAGCTATTTCATGCTCGCCACGATGGTGATCGCGGTGCCTACCGGCGTGAAGGTGTTCAGCTGGATCGCCACGATGTGGGGCGGCTCGATCGAGTTCAAGACGCCGATGCTCTGGGCCTTCGGGTTCCTGTTCCTGTTCACCATCGGTGGCGTGACCGGCGTGGTGCTGAGCCAGGCGCCGCTCGACCGGGTCTATCACGACACCTATTATGTCGTGGCGCATTTCCACTATGTGATGAGCCTCGGCGCGGTCTTCGCGATCTTTGCCGGCATCTATTTCTGGATCGGCAAGATGTCGGGGCGGCAATATCCCGAATGGGCGGGCAAGCTCCACTTCTGGATGATGTTCATCGGCTCGAACCTGATCTTTTTCCCGCAGCACTTCCTCGGCCGGCAGGGCATGCCGCGGCGCTACATCGACTACCCCGAGGCCTTCGCGACCTGGAACAAGGTCTCCTCGATCGGCGCCTTCATCAGCTTCGCCTCCTTCCTGCTGTTCTTCGGGATCATGGCCTATACGCTGCTGGCTGGCCGGCGCGTGGCGAAGGCGAATTACTGGAACGAATACGCCGACACGCTGGAATGGACGCTGCCGAGCCCGCCGCCCGAACACACGTTCGAGCAGCTGCCGAAACGGTCCGACTGGGATCACGCCCACAGCCACTGAGCCGTGTGGAACGATCGCGATGAAAGGCCCCGGCAGCCCCGGGGCCTTTTGCCGTTATTGCAGAAAAAATGTGCCGAAAGATGGAAATTCGCCGGGCCGCATCGGAACGTTGATCCTGTGATCGCGGATTTTCCGCACACTCGTTCCGATCCCTCATCCCGCACCGAACCCGGGTTCCGGCGCGGGCCGGCCCCGGCGCGCCGCGGTCCTTATTTCCCGCGCCTGGTGGACTTGGCCCCTGCCCCGCCCCAGATTCCCGGGCAGGAACGAAAGGACCGCCATGTTCGCGATGATTCCCCATGACTGGATCGCCGGCCTTCTCGGAGGGCTGATGATCGGCGCCTCGGCAGCGCTGCTACTGCTCGGCAACGGCCGCATCCTCGGCGCAAGCGGCATCCTCGGCACGCTGCTGGCGGGCGAGGATCCGGCACGCGAGCGGCTCGCCTTCGTCGCCGCGCTGATCGCGGCTCCGGCACTCGCCGCCCTCGCCTTCGGCGCGCCGGCCTTCGGTCAGGCGCGCGAGCTGCCGCTCGTGGTGCTCGCCGGGCTTCTCGTGGGCATCGGCACGCGGATGGCGAACGGCTGCACCTCGGGCCATGGCGTCGTCGGCATGGCGCGCTTTGCGCCGCGCTCGATCGTCGCCACGCTCGTCTATCTGGGCGCCGGCTTCGTCACCCTGTTCCTTGTCCGCCACCTGCTCGGAGCGATCTGATGCGTCTCGTGATTTCCGCCCTCTCGGGCGCGCTCTTCGGCCTTGGCCTGCTGGTCTCGGGGATGACCGATCCGGCGAAGGTGCAGGGCTTCCTCGACCTCGCCGGCGCCTGGGACCCGACGCTGATCTTCGTGCTGGGCGGCGCGGTGGCGCCGATGATCGTCGCCTGGCGCATCGCGGCGCGCAGCCGCCGCGCGCTGACCGGGGCCAGCTTCCCGCCGGCACCGGCCCCGCGCATCGACGCGCGCCTGGTCGCGGGCTCGGTCCTCTTCGGCGCGGGCTGGGCGCTTGCCGGCTTCTGCCCCGGCCCGGCGCTTGCCTCGCTCGGCTGGAGCGGGGTCACCGGCCTCTCCTTCACCCTCGCGATGGCGGGCGGCATGATCGTGCACGCCCGCCTTGCCGCCCGGCGCAGCCTGCAACCGGCCTGATCCTCCCCCGAAGGCCCGCATGCTGGCTTGCCGCGTCGCGCCCTCCCGCCTAGGCTGGGGGGCGCGATGTTGCGAGGCATCCCCATGCCCTACCGCTGGTCAGGCTCTGTGCCCGAGGTCAGGCTGCTGCTCTGGCCCCATCGCTCGCTGCCGCCCGCGGGCTTCGTCACCTTCATCGCGATCACCGCGGCGCTGCTCAGCCTGCCGCTGCTCGCCGCGCTCGGCTCGCCGGTTCTCTGGGGGCTGCTGCCCTTCATCGGCGCCACGCTCTGGGCGCTCTGGGTCGCGCTTGGCCGCTCCTGGCGGGCGGGCGAGATCGTCGAGCGGCTCGATCTGAGCCCCGAGCGCATCACCCTGACCCGGCTGGCGCGCGGCACCGCGCCGCGCGAATGGCAGGCGAATCCGTGGTGGGTGCGCCCCCGCCTGCACCCCACCGGCGGGCCGGTCGCCGATTACCTGACCCTTGCCGGCGGCCCGCGCGAGGTCGAGCTGGGCGCCTTCCTGACCCCGGCCGAGCGCCGAGCGCTCCATGCCGAGCTGAGCGCCCGGCTCGACACCCTGCGCGCTGCCGCGGGGCCCGGCGCAACCGTGGATTGACGGGTTTCCGTGCAGATCGCCTGCCTTTGCGGCACCCTAGGGGTATACCCCGATATTCTCGCCGACCATGATCCAATAGGACAAAACATCGCACCACGCATTTCAGGGACAGGACAGGGAGGTCCAGCCATGCACGCCCGTCGCCAGACGCTTGCCGGTCTGACGCTGCTGCTCGCCGCGAGCGCAGCCCAGGCCGGAGACGACATCACCACCTTGATCACCGAGGGCACCGACACCGTTCCGGCCTGCGCCACCTGCCATGGCGAGACCGGGCTCGGCAGTGCCGATGTCGGCGCACCGATGATCGCGGGCATGGATGCAGGCTTCCTCGCCGGCGCGCTGCGCGGCTTTGCCGCCGGCACCCGGCGCGGCGACACGATGTCGGGCATCGCCCCCGAGCTGAGCGCGGCGCAGATCGACGCGCTTGCCGCGCATTTCGCCGCGCTTGCGCCCGAGAAGCAGGACTGGCCGCTGCCCGAGACCGACACGCCCGCCGATGCCGCCCGCGGCGAGGCGATCTTCCGCAATGGCGCGTGGGATGTGGGCGTGCCCGCCTGCGCGAGCTGCCACGGCCAGAACGGCGAGGGCCAGAGCGCCACCTTCCCGCGCATCGCCGGGCAGGAGCCCGCCTATGTGATGACCCGGCTCGAGCAGCTGGCCGAGGACCCGCAGCCCTCGGACGACAGCAACGTGGCGCTGATGGCCGCGGTCGCGCGCAAGCTCACGCCCGAGGACCGTGCGGCGCTCGCGGCCTTCGTCGCCACGCTCGACCCGACCGCGGGCCATGTCACCGGCTACACCGCGGCGAACCTCGCCTGGGACGTGCCGAAGATGAAGGCCTCGCCGCTGGCCGACGCCATCGACTGGACCGCTGCGCAGACCGCCTATGAGAAGCAGCAAAAGCGGATCAACAATCCGAAGGTCTACACCCACACCCCGCCTTCGGTCGACAAGATCCCCGAAGGGCCCGAGGGCGAGATGATCCGCTTCGGTCGGGACATCTTCATCAACACCCAGCAGCTGCGCGGCACCTATGTCGGCAACGACCTGTCCTGCACCAACTGCCACCTGAACGCCGGCGCCAAGGCCGATGCCGCGCCGATCTGGGCGACGACCGTCGACTTCCCGCAGTATCGTTCGAAGAACCTGCATGTGAACACGATCTACGAACGTCTTGCCGGCTGCTTCACCTATTCGATGAACGGCACCCCGCCCGCGCCGAACAGCAAGGTGATGGTCGCGCTCGAGACCTACATGAAATGGCTCGCGACCGGCATCCCCTCGGACGCGATCATTGAGCCGCGCGGCTATATCTACCTGCCGATGCCCGAGCAGAAACCCGATTACGCCCGCGGCGAGGCCGTCTACGAGGCGCGCTGCGCCGCCTGCCACGGCAGCGACGGCGCCGGGGTGAAGAACGGCGATCATGTCGCCTTCCCGCCGCTGTGGGGCGAGACCTCGTTCAACTGGGGCGCGGGGATGCACGACCTCGAGAAGGCCGCGGGCTTCATCAAGCACAACATGCCGCTCGGCAATGCCGATCTCAGCGATGCCGACGCCTGGGACGTGGCGCTCTACATCGACAGCCACCAGCGGCCGCAGGACCCGCGCTGGCTCGGCTCGGTCGAGGACACGCGCCGCTTCTTCCAGCGCGGCTCGAACACCTACGGGCTGACGACGCCGGCGGGCAAGATGGGCGACATCGGCGCGCCGCTGCCGAAGCCCGCGGGGCTGAGCGCGGCCGAGAGCGTCTCGCCGAAGCTGACCGACGTCGCGCGCGCGCAGATCGCGGCCGAGGGCGCGGCGAACTGATCGCCGGTCATCGAAACGACGAAGGGGGCGGCCCGGCCGCCCCCTTTTTCATGTGTTCCGGACGGATCAGGCCGACAGCGCCTCGATCGGCGGCGGCAGAACCCAGGGCCCGCGCGCCGGCGCCACGCCGACCCGCAGCGGGCAGCCGTAGACGCGCGAGAGCAGATCGTCGCGCAGCACCGCCTCGGGCGGGCCCGCCGCCTCGATCCGGCCCGCCGCCATCAGCACGATCCGGTCGGCGACGCTGGCGGCCAGGTTCAGATCGTGCAGCACCGCGACGACACCGCCACCCCCTTGCGCAAAGCGGCGCAGGATCGCCATCACCTCGACCTGATGGCCGATGTCGAGGCTCGCCACCGGCTCGTCAAGCAAGAGCCAGCGCGGCCCGGCATGGCCCGAGGGGTGCCAGACCTGCGCCCGCACCCGCGCCAGATGCGCCCGCGCCTGCTGCCCGCCCGACAGCTCCTGGATCGGCCGGTGGGCAAAGGCGGAAAGCCCGACCTCGGCGAGCGCCGCGGCGACGATCTCCTCGCCCGCCTCGATCCCCGATTGCAGGCCAAGGCGCACCACCTCGGCCACCGTGAAGGGGAAGGCGACGGTGCTTGCCTGCTCCATCACGCCGCGCAGCGCGGCAAGCCGCCAGGGCGCGGTGCGCGCCACCTCGTGGCCGGCAAGCTGCACCGAGCCGGCATAGGCGATCTCGCCCGCGACCGCGCGCAGAAGCGTCGACTTGCCCGAGCCGTTCGGACCGAGGATCACCGTCACCTCACCCGGTGCCGCGTCAAGGTCGATGCCCGCCAGAACCTCGGCCCGGCCAAGACGCACATGCAGATCGGCGATGCGCAGCATCTTACAGCCCTCCGAAGCCGCGCCGGCGCAGCAGGATCCACAGGAAGACCGGCGCGCCCAGAACCGCGGTGACGATGCCGATCGGCAGCTCGGCCGGCACCACGACGCGGCGCGCGACGAGATCGGCGAGCACCAGCAGCGCCGCGCCCAGCAGCGCCGCATCGACCAGCAGCCGGCGATGGCCGGGCCCGGCCAGCAGCCGCAGCAGATGCGGCACGACGATGCCGACGAACCCGATGCCGCCCGCGAGCGCGACCGCGGCGCCGGCGAGCGCCGCGACCACCAGCACGCTGTGCCGCTTCAGCCGTTCGATATCCGTGCCCATATGGGCGGCCGCCGCCTCGCCAAGCGCCAGCGCATCAAGCCCGCGCGCCAGCCGCGGCGCCAGCACCAGCGCCGGCGCGATCAGCGCCGCCCCGGCCACAAGCCGCAGCCAGCTTGCCCCGGCAAGCGAGCCCATGCCCCAGAAGGTCAGGTCGCGCAGCTGCCGGTCATCGGCGAGATAGGTCAGCACGCCGGTCAGCGCGCCGGCCATCGCGGCAAGCGCAATGCCCGCAAGCAGCAGCACCGCGACCGAGGTCCGCCCGCCGCGGCTGGCCACGCGGTAAAGCAGCAGCGTCGCGCCCCAGGCGCCCAGAAAGGCCGCGACCGGCACAAGATATTGCCCGAAGGTCGCGACCAGCGCCCCGGGCAGCAGCCCGCCCAGAACGATCGCTGCCACCGCGCCAAGCCCGGCGCCGGCGCCGACCCCGACGATGCCGGGATCGGCGAGCGGGTTGCGGAAGAGCCCCTGCATCACCGCGCCCGCCACCGCGAGGCCAGCGCCGACAAGGATCCCCATTGCCAGCCGCGGCAGGCGGATGTCGAGCAGCACCACCTTGTCGCGCGCCGAGATCCCCTGCCCCGAGAGCAGATCGCCCAGCACGCCATGCAGCGAGACGCCGGCGGCGCCGCTGCCCACCGACAGGAGCGCCGCGGCCAGCAGCAGCGCCACCAGCCAGGGCCGCAGCCGCGCCGCCCGCGGTTGCCCCGGGTGCGGCAGGTCGAGCGCCATCGCCATCTCAGCCGCCCTCCGCCGGGGCGTAAAGCGCCGCGTGCAGGGCCTCGACCGCCTCGGGGGTGCGCGGGCCAAAGCCCAGCAGCAGCATCCCGTCCATCCGGATCACCGCGCCCGCCCGCGCCGCGGGCGTCGCGCCAAGCGCCGGATGCGTCTGCACATCGGCATCGGTGACCGCCAGATCGCCCTCGCGGTCCATCATCACGATCACATCGGGCGCAGCCTGAAGCACCGCCTCGTCGGTCATCTGCTTGTAGCCGGTGAACCCGGCCGCGGCATTCTCGGCCCCGGCGAGGCGCAGGATCGCATCGGCCGAGGAGCCCTCGCCCCCCGCCATCACCCGCCCGCCCTGGATCGCCAGCACGAAAAGCACACGCTTGCGCGTCCCGACCTCGGCCGCGGCACGTTCCGCCGCCGCCATCCGGGCGCGAAAGCTGGTGGCCAGCTCGGCCGCCGCCGCCTCGCGGCCAAGCGCATGGCCCACCACCGCGATCTTCTCGAGCACCCCCTCGGGCGAGGCATCGCCCGGCAGGGTGATGAACTCGACGCCCGCGGCGCGCAGCACCTCGATCGCCTCGGGCGGTCCCGCCGTCGCCTCGGCGAGGATCAGGTCGGGGCCAAGCGCCAGCACGCCTTCGGGTGACAGCGCGCGGACATAGCCCACATCGGGCAGCGCCGTGACCGAGGGCGGAAATTCCGAGGTGCTGTCGCGCGCCACCAGCCGGTCTTGCGCGCCAAGCGCCACGACGATCTCGGTCACCGCGCCGCCAAGGCTGACCACCCGCTCGGGCGGGGCGGCGAGCGCCGGCGCGGCCAGCAGCGCCGCGGCCAGAGCCGCGGCAAGGCGCGCGCCGATCATTGCGCCGCCTCCTTGCGCGGCAGCCCCGCAAGCGTCGCGTTGAAGGCGTCGATGCCGCCATGCTTGCGCGAGCCGAAGATCTGCAGGATCAGCCCGCCGTCGGCGTCGAAGGCCTCGAGGCTGAGCGCCGGGCCGTTGTTCGTCGGCTTGTCGACCAGCCAGACCTCGGCGATGTGGTCGCCGCGCAGGTGCAGGTTGAAGCGCGGGTCGAGCACGTTGATCCAGGGCCCCATCGGGGTGACGGTCTCGATCGTGCCGCTGTGGATCTCGATGCAGCCCTGATTGCCGACGAAGATCATCAGCGGCGTCTGCGATGCCGCGACGCGGTCGAGCAGCAGCCCCACCGCCTCGGGCGCCATCGCCACCGCGAAGGGCGCCCCCACCAGCCGATAGGCGCCGAGCCGGTTGAACTTGAGCTTCGAGACGAGGCGCAGGAACTGATGCGTGTCGGTCATCTTCGCCCATTCGGCGCGCAACACCTCGACCCGCTCGGCATCGCCCTTCGGCGCCTCGGTCAGCGCGCGGGGCTCGAGCACAAGGCTGTCGGACTGATCGTCAAGCCGCAGCGCCTCGACCAGACGGGCAAAGGCCGCGACGTCGGATTCCGGCTTGAGATGCACCTTGTGCACGGCATCGCCCGCCGCATCGAAGACCTGGATCGAACGGCTTTCGCCGTCTTCCAGCGCGAAGGCATGGAGCCAGTGCTTGCCGAAGAAGCGCATGTCGATCTCGTCGCCCAACACCATCTGCGCATGCGCGCCCGAGTGATAGTTCTCGTAGGTGCCGCGCCGCTCGATCACGCAGCTTTCGTTGCGGGTCAGCGCCATCACGTCGCCAAGCGTGCCCACCAGCGGGATCAGCTGATCGGGATGGGCGGCGATACGGGTTGCCCCGTGGCCGACCTGCGCCGCCACCAGCTCGGCCTCGGCAAGGCCGTGGCGGGCGGCGAAGTCGCGCGCCCGCAGTTTCGGCTCCTCGGCACGCAGGGCGCGGATGCGATCGCTCGTCACGGGATGGGTCAGGGTGCCGTCAGCGGCCATGGCGTTCCTCTTGTCGATGGAGGCGCGGATCTGGCGGGAGGCAGGGCCTCAGCTGGGCGCGATGAGATGTCGGAAGACATACTTGACTAATTAACTCAGATTCCTTAAGGCCGGTCGCCAGAGAGATCAAGCCAGATTCTGCACCGCCAGCTTCGTGCCAGCCCCCCGCAGAGACACAAAGGGGACACCATGGCACGCTTGCCTTCCGCCCGTCGCGGGCACCTTCTGCTCACCGTCACCACCGCCGCGCTGATCGCGGCCCAGCCCGGCGCCCTTGCCGCGCAGGAGGCGGAAAACGCCTTCACCCTGCTCGGCCGGCTGGTCTTCGGCTGGGGCACGCCGAAAGTGGTGATCGACACGCCGCAGGCGGTGACCGTGCTCGATCAGCAGGACCTCGACCGCGAGCAGCCGCGCAGCATCGGCGATCTTTTCGCCAATGTGCCGGGCGTGCAGGCGGCGGGCGCCTCGGCGCGCGCGCTCGGTCAGGCCTTCAACATCCGCGGCATCGGCAATGCCGAGCAGACCTCAAGCCAGAACCGGATCATCGTCACCGTCGACGGCGCGGTGAAGTTCTTCGAGCAGTATCGCACCGGCTCGTTCTTCGGCGACCCCGAGCTCTACAAGCGCGTCGAGGTGCTGCGCGGCCCGGCGTCCTCGACCCTCTACGGCTCGGGCGCGATCGGCGGCGTGGTGAACTTCACCACCAAGGACGCCACCGATTTCATCCCCGAGGGCCAGACCGGCGCGGTGCGCTTCAAGGGCAGCTATGACAGCAACGGCGACGGCACCGTCGGCACCGTGACGCTGGCGCAGAAGCTCGGTGCGAACGCCGACCTGCTCGCCAGCTTCTCGACCGGCAACTCGGGCGACATGAAGGACGGCGCCGGCGACACCATCCAGGCGACGGCGGGCGAGCGCTGGTCGGGGCTGATCAAGGGCAACTACCACTTCGGCGAGGCAAACGACCAGCGCCTGACCTTCAGCCTGTCGCGCACCGACAGCGATCTCGACAAGGCCGCGGTGGCACAGACCGGCGGCTCCGTCGCCAGCTATTTCGGCACCTCGGACCTGCATGCGATCGACGACACCGTGACGCTGACCTATGCGCACGAGGGCGCGGGCAATCCGTGGCTGAACCTGAACGCCACGCTCAGCTATTCGAAGACCTCGACCGAGCGCGACACCTTCTCGCTCGGCGCCTATTGCTCGCCCGGCAGCTATCAGGTGCTGTGCCCGAACACCGCCAGCTACGAGACGACGGCGCTCAAGGTCGAGAACACCATCGAGATGAGCCGCGGCGCGTGGGAGAACTACATCACCCTCGGCGCGCAGCTCTCGCATCAGAACCGCTTCGCCACCTCCTCGCTCGGCGCGCTGGCCTTCCACCCGGGCGGCACCGAGGACAAGCTCGGCCTCTACCTGCAGGGCGAATTCGTCTGGAACGACCGGCTGACGATCACCCCGGGCCTGCGCGCCGACCGCAGCTGGCTGAGCCCCGACAGCGCGGCGGCCGCGGCGGGCGGCACCGATCAGAGCGGCACCGCCGTCTCGCCGAAGATCGCGGCACTCTACGAGCTGAACGACAGCTGGGGCGTCTTCGGCTCGCTCGCCCGCACCGAGCGGATGCCGACGCTCGACGAGCTTTACCAAAGCGACGGGCGCGGTGCCGCCGGCCGCACCCCGAGCCTCAACCTCGACAAGGAAAAGGCGACCACGATCGAGGTGGGTCTGACCTATCAGACCCAGGGTCTGCTCAGCGAAGGCGACAGCCTGACCGCGAAGGCGACGCTCTTCCACAACGACCTCACCGACCTGATCGCGGCGAACCCCTCGGGTTCGGTCAACGTGCCCTATTTCCACAACATCGACTCGGCGAAGATCTGGGGCGGCGAGATCGAGGCCGCCTATGAGGCCGAACGCTGGTTCAGCCAGCTTGCCTACTCCAAGGTGAAGTCGAAGGACGACGCGACCGGCAAGACCCTGACCGACACGCCGGCCGAGAACATCGCGCTGACGCTGGGCGCCAAGTTCCCCGATCAGGGCCTCCGCACCGGCTGGCGGGTGCAGGGCTTCTCGGGGATCACCACCGCCTCGAGCACGACCTCGGGCACCGGCTTTGCGGTGCATGACCTCTTCGTCACCTGGGCCCCGCAGGATGGCGCGCTTCAGGGCCTCGAGGTCAACCTCGCCGTCGAGAACGTCTTCGACCGCGACTATCGCAACAACCTGTCGCTCGACAACGCCCCCGGGCGCAACGTCAAGCTGTCTCTGGCGAAGGCGATCACGTGGTAAGGGCAGCGCTCCTTGCGGCCTGTTGCGCGGCGGCGACCCCGCTTGCCGCGCAAGACGCCCCCCGGCTCGGGCTGACGCTCGCCGGTGCCGCGCCCGAGGGCGCGGCCTGCCGGCTGAGCTTTCTGGCCGAGAACAGGCTGGGCGCCGATCTTTCGGCGCTGGTGCTGGAAGCAGTAGTCTTCACCAAGGCGGGCGAGGTCGAGCGGCTGATGCTGCTCGATTTCCGCGACCTGCCGGCGGGCAAGCCGCGGCTGCGGCAATTCGATCTGGCCGACACCGACTGCGGCACGATCGGGCAGGTTCTGATCAACGGCGCGACGCGCTGCGAGGGCGTGGCGGAGGGGGCCTGCATCGGCGCCCTCGCCCCCGCCTCGCGCGTCGCGGGCATGGAGGTGACGGGATGAGCGGATGGTTCGCGGCGGCGCATGCGGCGCTTGCCGATTTCGTGGCCCTCGGGGGCTGGGTGGTGGCGCTGCTGCTCGCGATCTCGGTGATCGCCGGCGCGGCGGTGCTGTGGAAGCTGTGGGATCTGGCCATGCTGCGCGTCGGCCCGCATCCGGCGCTTGCCGCGGCGCTCGCCGACTGGCAGGCGGGTCAGCGCGGCGCCGCGGCGGCCCGGCTCGCCGCGGGGCGCAGCGCGCTCGACCGGCTGGCGGCGCGGGCGATGGCCGCGGGTGCGCCCGAAACGCTCCGCCCCCGCCTTCAGGCCGAGACCGAAGCCCATGCCGCGCGCGCCGAGGCCGGGCTGCGCCTTCTTGACGCGATCGCGCAGACGGCGCCGCTTCTGGGCCTGTTCGGCACGGTTCTGGGGATGATCGAGGCGTTCCAGACCCTGCAGGCGGGCGGCTCCTCGGTCGACCCGTCGCAGCTTGCCGGCGGGATCTGGGTCGCGCTGCTGACCACGGCGATGGGGCTGGGCATCGCGATGCCGGTGTCGCTGTTTCTCAGCTGGACCGAAAGCCGCATCGCGCGCGAGGCGCAGGGCGCGGCGCTGATGGTCGAGGTGCTGTGCGGACCGGCCCTGCCCGAGACGCCCGAGACCGCCTCCCGCCCGCTGGTTGCCGTGCAGGGCTGAGCCATGGCCGCCCGTCCCCGCCTCCGCCGCCCGCTGTCGATGACCTCGCTGATCGACGTCATCTTCCTTCTGCTGATGTTCTTCATGCTCGCCACCACCTTCACCCGCACCACCGAGCTGCCGCTGGCGACCGGCGGCGCCGGGGCGGCCACGACGGCCGAGCGGCCGATGCTGGTGCGGCTGAGCGAGGACGGGTTGAGCCTGAACGGCCGCGCGCTCGGCGCCGAGGCCCTGCCCGAGGCGCTGGCCGGCCAGACCTCGCCGCGCCTGCTGGTCGCACTGGCGCCCGGCGTCAGCAGCCAGCGCCTTGCCGATCTTCTTGCCACCCTGCGCCGCGTGCCGGGCGCCCGGGTGCAGGTGCTGGGGTAGACCGATGCGCCGTTTCGCCCGCCGCCGCTCGGAACCGACGATCGCGCTGATCAACGTGGTCTTCCTGCTGCTGACCTTCTTTCTGGTCGCCGGCGCGATCGGCGCGCGCCCGCCCGCGGGGCTGCAGCTCGCGCATCTGACGGGCGGCGACCCGGCCCCGATGCGCGGCACCGTCGCGCTCGATGCCGAGGGCACGGCCCTCTGGCCCGAGGGGGTGGCGGATGCGGCGGGTTTCGTCGCCACCCTGCCCACGGACACCGCCGGCACCGCGCGGATCCTGCCCGACCGCGCCGCCCCCGCCGCGGCGCTGGTGGCGCTCGCCCGCGCGCTGCGCGCCGCAGGGGCGCAGGAGGTGCGCATTCTCGCCGAACGGGAGGGGGACGAATGACCCGCAGATCCATCCTCGGCCGCACCGTTGCGGTCGTTGCGCTGCTGCTTTCCGGTGCGGTCCATGCGCTGGTGCTGGCAGGCTCGGCCCCGGGGCTGAACGAGGCCCCGCCCGGCGGCGGCGGTGGCACCGAGATCGCGCTTCTCGGCAACGGCTTTGCCGATCTCGCTCAGGGCACCCTTGCCCCGGTGGCGCCGGCCGAGACGGGCGAGGCCGCGCAGCCGGTCGAAGCGACCGCGGCGCTTGCCCCCGTGGCCGAGGCGCTCGATCCGGTGGTGCCGGCCGTGCAGCCCCCGGTGCCCGCGCCCGAGCCCCTGACCGCCCTGCCCGATCCCGCCCCCCGGCCGCAGGCGACCCCCGCCGCAAAGCCGAAACCCGCCCCGAAAACCCCCGCCAAGGTCGCCGAGGCGCCGCGCAAGACCGCCGCGGCGCCGCAAAAGGCGCAGGCCCGCGGCAATGCCGATCACGACGCCCGCCGCGGCGCCGCGCAGGGCAGCGAGACCGGCCAGGGCACGCAGGCGCAGGGCGCCCCGGGCAATGCCGGAGCCGGCGCCACCGCCTCGCCCGCGCGCTATGCCGCCACGGTGATCCGCAAGATCCGCGCCGTGCCGCAGCACCGAGGTTCGGGCCGCGGCACCGCGCTGGTGGGCTTCGAGATCGCTCCGGGCGGCGGGCTGGCGCGGATCACGATCCTGCGCAGCTCGGGCTCGGCGCCGCTCGATGCCGCGGCGCTCGACCACATCCGCCGCGCCGCCCCCTTCCCGCCGCCGCCCGCGATGCCCGCGCGCTTCTCCTTCGAGTTCAGCGCCCGCGGCTAGAGCGCGGCAAGCCGGCGGCGCAGCACCGCGGCAAAGGCGGTGGTCTTGTGCTGACGGAAAGCCGTGGGCAGGGTCAGCAGGTGAATGGGATGCGCCGGCCCGGCGAAATCGGCCAGCACCTCGACCAGCGTTCCGGCCGCCAGATGCGGCGCCAGAAAGATGTCGGGCGCATGCACCAGCCCGTCCCCCGCCAGCGCCATGCGGATGGTGATTGCCGCGCTGTTCACCGCAAGGCTGCCCGGCAGGGTCATCGTCACCGGCCCCTCGGGCGTCTCGAAGCCCCACCGCCCCGGCCGTGCCTCGTTCAGGTCGAGAAGCGCGTGGTGCCCCTGGGAAAGATCGGTCGGATGCAGCGGCACCCCCGCCTGCGTGAGATAAGCGGGGCTTGCCGCGACGCGCAGCACCGTCTCGCCCACCTTCTGCATCCGCAGGCTGGAATCGAGCGGGATGCCGATCCGCACCGCCATGTCGAAACCGCCCGCGGCAAGGTCGGTCAGCCCGTCCGACATCACCATCTCGACCCGCATCCCCGGATGCTCGGCCAGGAAGGCGCGCACTGTATCAGCCACCACGAGCTCGCCGAGCGTCGTGCCGCAGGCCAGCCGCAGCCGCCCGGTCAGCCCCTCGCCCGGCTCCTGCAACGCCCCCTGTGCCTCTTCGACGGCGTCGATCGCAGCCCGCGCGAAGGGCAGCCAGCGCGCCCCGTCGTCGGTCAGCGAGACCGCCCGCGTGGTGCGGTAGAGCAGCGTGTGGCCCAGCCGGTCCTCGAGCGCCGCGACGTATTTGCTGGCGACCTTGTTGGTGATACCCAGCCGCGCCGCCGCGGCGGTGAACGAGCCGCTCTCGGCCACGGCGACGAAGGTGCGGATGCCGTCGAGCAGGTCCATCAGATTATCCCCAAAATGGCGAAATTGATTGAATGATAATGCCCATTCTGTGCCGTGATGCAAGGCGCTATCTCTTCCTCATCAAAAGGGACGACCACAACGGCTCCCGACACGGACAAGGATACGGATCATGACTTCGCTTCTCTCGACTTTCGGTTTCGGCTCGGCCGAGGCCATCGCTCTCGCCGCGCTGCTGCTGCGCGTCAGCCTCGGCGGGCTCTTCCTGGCGCATGCCTGGCTGAAGATCTTCGTCTTCACCCCCGCGGGCGCCGCGGGCTATTTCCGCTCGCTCGGCCTGCCCGGCTGGTTCGCCTATGCGACGATGGCGGCCGAGGTGCTGGGCGGCATCGCGCTGATCGTCGGCTTCGAGACCAGCCTCGTGGCGCTGGTGATGATCCCGGTGATCCTGGGCGCCGCCTGGTTCGGCCACCGCAAGAACGGCTTCTGGTTCACCAACCCCAACGGTGGTTGGGAATACCCGGCCTTCTGGGGGCTCGCCCTCTTCGTTCAGGCGCTGATCGGTGGCGGTTTCCTCACCTTCACCCTGGCCTGACCGCCAGCCCCTCTGATGCCCGGCCGGGCGACACGCCCGGCCTCTCGCTTCCACCCCGACACAGGAGACAGGACCATGGCCAGCAATGATGCCCAGATGACCGTCAGCCGCGTGGCGCTGACGGTGCGCGACCTCGACCGGGTCGGCGATTTCTACCAGACCGCGATCGGCCTTGCGGCACTGCGCCGCGATGGCGAGAGCCTGGTGCTCGGGATCGGATCGACGCCGCTCGTCGAGCTGCGCCGCGACCCGGCCGCCCTCTCTGCCCCGCGCGGGGCGGGCCTCTTCCACACCGCCTTCCTGCTGCCCGAGCGCGCCGATCTCGGCCGCTGGATGCGGCATGCGATCGGGGCCGGGCTGCGGCTCGACGGCGCCTCGAACCACCTCGTGAGCGAGGCCGCCTATCTGCGTGACCCCGAGGGCAACGGCATCGAGATCTATGCCGACCGGCCGCGGGCCGAATGGCAGACCGACGGCACCCGGGTGAAGATGACCTCCCTCCCGCTCGACGTGCAGGGGCTGATGCAGGCCGCGCCGGGCGACTGGCAGGAGGCGCCCGCGGGCACGGTGATCGGCCATGTGCATCTTCAGGTGGGCGATGTCGCCGCGGCCGAGGCCTTCTATGCCGGCACCCTCGGCTTCGACGTGACCGAACGTATCCCGGGCGCCGCCTTCTATGCGACCGGCGGCTATCACCACCACCTCGCCACCAACACCTGGCGCAGCGCCGGTGCGAGCGTCCGCGCGCCGGGCACGGCGGGGCTGGCGGAACTGGTGCTAGGCGTCATGCCCGGCGCGGGGCCCGCGGGCGCGGCCTTTGCGGACCCCTGGGGCAACCGCGTGACGCTCGAACCCGCGCCGCTTGCCCGCGCCGCTTGCCCGCGCCGCCTGAGCGGTACAAAGGAACCAGGGCCGCCCCTCGCCGGGGCGGCCCTTTTCGTGTCAGGCCGAGACGGCAAGTTCCGTCATCATCCCACTCGCCAGATGCCCCATCTGATGGCAATGCAGCATCCAGGGCGCGGCCTCGCCGGCATCGAAGGCAATCGTCACGCTGCCCATCGCCGGCACATGCACGGTATCGCGCAGCGCCCCCGCGAAGCGGGTGCCGTTCACCCCGACCACCTGGAAGACATGACCGTGCAGGTGCATCGGATGCGCCATCATCGACATGTTGTGGAACATCAGCTCGACCCGCTCGCCGCTCTTCGCCGCGACCGGAATGCGATTCTCCCAGGTCCGGCCGTTGATCGTCCAGACATAGGGCTGCATCGCCCCGGTCAGCATCACCATCTGCCCGTTCTGCACCGGGCGCGCGGCCAGCGGCGTGGCGGCGCGCAGCGCAAGCTCCTGCGTCATGTCGCCCGAAACCGGCGGGTGATCGGCGTCGGACAGCCCCGCGAGCTTCGGCACCGCAGCGCCCTTCGGGGCCAGCACGATGCCGGTGCGCTCGCGCGCGCCCTCGCGCAGGGCAAGGACCGGCAGCGCCGTGCCATCGGCGGGCAGATCGAACTCGATGTCGAGCCGCTGCGCCGGCGCGGCCGCAAAACGCGTGCCCGAGAGCGGCACCACCGGCTCGCCATCGACCGCGACCAGCCGCCCGGTCACCGCGCCGAGGTCGATCCAGAACGCCGTCATCGCGGCGCCGTTCACCACCCGCAGCCGCACCCGGCCACCACGCTCGACCGTGATCACATCCGGGTCGTCAAGCGTGCGGTCATTGGCGAGATAGGCGTCGAAGTCGAAGTCGTTCAGATCCATCGCCATGCCGCCGCCCATCATGCCGCCCATGCCGGACATGCCGGACATGCCACCTGCGCCGGGCATCATCGAGGCCATGTCGCCCATGCCCTGCATGCCGGACATTGCCCCCATGCCGCCCGCCATCGGCATCGCCGAATGGTCCATGGTGGTGTGGTCGATCGCGGTGCCGCCGGTCACCTCGGCCAGCACCTCCTGCGGCGTGCGGAAGGCGAAATCGTGCAGGAACATCACCACCTCCTGCCGGTCGGCCGCAACCTCCTCGGGCCGGCGCACGATCAGCGGCGCGGCAAGCAGGCCGATCTCCTGCTCGGGGATGTGGCTGTGCATCCAGAAGGTGCCCGGGCGCGGCGCGAAGTCATAGGCACGGGTCTCGCCCGGTTTCAGCATCGGGTTGGTGTTCGGCACTCCGTCCTGCGCGTTGGGCGGGATCTGCCCGTGCCAGTGCACGATCGTCTCGATGTCGAGCGCATTGGTCAGCTCCGTGCGGAAGCGTTGGCCGGGGTCGAGCGTCAGGCCAAGACCGCCTGGCGCGTTCATCAGCCCCATCACGGTGGCGGCGCGGCCCTGCACCTCGATCACCCGGGTGGTGGCGGTCAGCGCGAAACCGTCGGTGGCGGCGCGGACGCGCGCGGGCAGAACAAGCGATGCGGAGGCAGCCGCAGAAGCGGCCAGAAAGCCGCGGCGGGAAAGTCGGGTCATGATCATCTCCGAAAAAAGTATCGACGTCAGGTCGGGGTCGGAGGATCAGACGCGGGGCGGATGCCCCTCGGGCAGGGGCCAGAGCGAGGGGGCGGTCTCGACCAACGCCACCACATGCACAGGCACGACGCGCACGGCACGCGGTGCGGGCATTGCCGGCGCGATCAGCACACTGACGCCAAGGCAATGCGCCCGGCAGCTCTCGTCGACCGGCATCGGCGCCGCGTCGGGCTGAACAGGATGGGCTGCGTGCATCTGCGCCATCGCCGGCATCGGCGCCGCGGTGGCGGGCGCCGCAGGCAGGCCAAGCCCCGCCGCGAAAACCGCGACGATCACAAGGCGCAGGAGGGCGGTCACGCATGACATGCGCGCAAGGTAGCCGATCCTCCCCCAGCCGTCAGGTGACATTTCCGTCAGAGCGCCGGCCGCGCGCAAGAAAATGCGTGGCACGGTGATCTGCCACAGGATTTTCCCTCCACCTCTCGATGAGAGTCCGGCCCGACTTGAGGACGGACAATGAAGCGAACGAGATTCACGGACGAGCAGATCATCGGCATCCTGACCGAGCACGGTCGACGTATACGTCGACGGGGTGAAGTGCGCGGATCTGTGCCGCAAGCACGGCATGTCTGACGGCCCCTTCTATAACTGGAAGGCCAAATTCGGCGGCATGACGGTGTCGCAGGCGAAGCGGCTAAAGGCGCTCGAGGAGTGAGCCCGTGAATGCCACTGGTTCGAGAGAACAGGCGAACAACGCGAAGCTGAAGAAGCTGCTGGCCGAGCAGATGCTGGATCTGGCGGCGATGAAGGAACTGGTTTCAAAAAAGTGGTGACGCCTGCCGTGAAGCGCGAGGCTGTCGCGCATCTGAAGGCCCGGTTCGGGCTCTCGGAACGGCGGGCGTGCCGGATTGCCGGAGCGGATCGCAAGATGGTTCGCTATCGGTCACGACGAGCCCCGGATACGGCTCTGCGCGCTCGCTGCGGGAACTGGCGAACGAACGCCGGCGGTTCGGCTACCGGCGGTTCTTCGTGCCGGCTCGCGCCACGAGGGCGAGCCTTCCGGCATCAACCGGATCTATCGGCTCTACCGCGAGGATGGAGGAGGATCAGAAAACGGTCCGGGGGACCGTTTCCCCGACGACACTGATGGTCGCGCAAGCGGAAGGCCCGGCGCAAGGCTGTCGGAACGCGGGCCCCGATCCTCGTCGAAGCGCGGGCCAATGCGCGCTGGTCGCTGGATTTCGTCCACGACCAGTTCGCCAGCGGCCAGCGCTTCCGGGTGCTCAACGTTGTCGATGATGTGACCCGGGAATGCCTCGCGGCGATCCCGGACACGTCGATATCCGGGCGGCGCGTCGCACGTGAACTGACGATCCTGATCGAGTGCCGCGGAAAGCCAAGAATGACCGTCAGCGACACGGCACGGAACTGACTTCGAACGCCATCCTGCGCTGGTGTTCCGAGCACCGGATCGAGTGGCATTACATCGCGCCGGGCAAGCCGATGCAGACCGGTTTTGTGGAAAGTGTCAACGGGCGGATGCGGGATGAATTGCTCAACGAGACCATGTTTCGCAACCTGGACCATGCACGCGTCGTCATCGCGACGCCGATCGGCATAAACACCAACCGGGCTCCGGTCACGGCTGGATGAAAGACCCGTGGCAGGTCAGAGCCTTTGCGATTCAGCCGGGAAACGGGACTTCAAACCGCAGAAACCACCTATCCCTTCAATGCCTTAGCAGATGCAAATCAAGGGGAGGACGATATGGTGCCCAGAGCCGGAATCGAACCAGCGACACGCGGATTTTCAAAAGGCGTAACGTAGAACGCTGAAATCCACACTATTACATAGCTTTGCACTGAATCACTATTCACCTTTTGCCATGCTTTTGCCACGTTGACTAGGCAGCGCCATTCTTGCCATGACCGCCGCCGCGCTGCCGTCATCGTCAAAAAGGTGACCGTATTCCTTGAGCGTGAATGCCGGGTCATGGTGGCCCATCCAGACTTGAAGCTGCTTGAGGTTCGCCCCGGCGGCAATCAGGCGCGCAGCGTACGCGTGGCGGATGGCGTGGAAGCCCAGCATGGGAACGCTTACCCCGCCTTCCTTGTTTGCCGCTGCAAGCGCGTTAGCGCGCTTCACCAGCGGCTTGAGCATCCGATTGTAAAGGTTGTGGTAGGACCGGGGAGTCCCCGCAGAGCTGGCAAAGACAAGGTCATGCTTGTGCAGCCGCATTGCGGCTTCCAGAGGCGCGACAAGGTCCGGGTGCAGGGGAATGTCCCGCCGTCCTTCGGCTGACTTCGTCACCCCTATTTCCCCGGCTTCTGCCGCGCGCTGGCGTATCTTGATCAGGCCTGCCGCCTTGTCGAAACCGCTACGGGGGAACCCCCGCGCCTCAGAAATCCGCGCCCCCGTCCAGACAAGGAAATAGGCAAGGGGGCGGTACAGTTGCCACGTCCGGGCAATCTGCCGGTTCTTGTCCGCCGCTAGGCTATCTGCCGCCTGTAGCAGGGCTTCAACCTGCGCGGGGGTAAACACCCCTTCATCCTTCTTGGCCTTGTTCGCCGCCTTCTCGCGCCGCGTAGGGGGCAGCGTGACTAGCGCCCCCGGCACCGCCTCAAGGTACCCATGCTTCACGCCGAACGCCAAGACCGCCTTGGACAGCCGCAGAACTTCCCGGATCGTCCGGGGGGACAGCTTTTCACCCCCGACCACTTTCTTGGTGAGCGTTTCGCGCAGCTCTTCCATATCGCCCGCAGTGATTGCCCGGCAGTCGCCATAGGGCGCGAACTGCGGCTGAGCGTGCCATGCGATATAGCTGCGATAGGTGCGCAGCGTTTGTGCCTCTAGCGGGTCCCGCCCGTCATAGCCCGCCTCAAGGGCGGCAGTGTAGAGCGTTGCCAGCTCTTCGAAGCTGGCCTTTTTCGCCGGTCCGCTGGCAACGCTGGACTGCCCGGCCTGTTCGTGCCGTGCCTCCATGTCGCGGGCGTAGTCCTTCGCCTCTTTCTGTTTGCTGAATGACTTCTCGCGGGTCTTCCCGTCCTGTTTCCAGCGCGCGATATAGACCTTGCGTTCCTTCCCGGCTTTGCCGGGCACCATCTTGTCAACTACGTATGCCATGTTTTGCCACTACTGATTCCGCGTGTCGCACATTGCCCACTGACGCGGGCCAGCGTCAAGCCTGAATGTCGACAGCGCCACCAAGCAGGGCGGCTCGCACGGCGCGACAGAGAGACGGCGGGCCTGCCCGGTTCGGACTTAGTCACGGCCCCGCGTCAGCGGGGCCTTTTCCATTCCTGCCCCCCACCAAACCACCCGCAAGAATCGCGAACCGAATCGGCGGTTTTCTTGACTCGTCAGCATTTTTCTGTCAGTATGTCAATAGCGAAAAACAGAGAGCCGCAAGATTTATGCTCACCATCAAGCAAAACGACTTCCTTGAGGCCACGGGCCTGAAAAGCCGGTCCGTCACCCTGAAATTCAACGGACTCCCTTCCACGCAGGACGGGCGGTTCAAGGCCTATGCGCTGGCAGACGTCCTGCCCCTCTTGGGCAAGAAGCACGCCGGGGCAGCCGTGGCCCTTCTCGAACGCGCGCGAGACTCCGGGGTGACCTACGTAGGCGGTGACGAAGTCCTTGGGTCCTCTGCCCGGCTGGAAGAATGGGTCCGTCAGAACGTGCCGGGCGCGGCCCTGCGTTTGCACCAAGTGCGTACTTCCTTCTTTGACGGGCTGGCACGCGGCGTCCGCACCAATGGCCTGACTTCGGACGTTGAACGACTCCGCCTGCTTGTGATCCGCACGCCGGGTGCGCTGCGTTACATCTTGGCCGGGGACCCTGTAGGGCTGCCGTGCGATTGGGCAACGTGGGCGCGCCACTTCGCGCTTCTGCATTCGGCCCGTTCCAACCTGACTGCCGAACTTGTGCAGGGGGAAGCGGCATGAACGAGCTTTCCGCCCTGCGACGGCTTGCTATGTCCAGCGCCAAGGCCTGCGCCTCTCTGCACCGCCGGGCAGGTGGGACCGACGCCGGAATCGCCGCCGCGCTGGAAGACAAGAACGCGCTGACTGCGGCAATCGCCACCGCCCACCGGATCAGCGCCCGCGACGTGGACCGCCTCACCGCCCCGCTTGTCGCGTCCGATGAGCCTGCCCCCACCCCCACCCTTGCCGACATCGAACATGTCCGCTTCATGAACCTTCATGGATGACCCAAAAATGAGCTTCGATTATCCTCTCACCGCCCGCGAACAGGCCCGCCTTGAGGCCGTCACGGATATGATCGCTTCCCGGTTGGCCTCTGAGGGCCTTACCGTCGATAAGGCCGACCTCCTGAAACTGCCTTCGGTGCGCCTCTTCATCCTGTCCGAGGGCGCGGGGCTGCCGGACGGCTACCTTGACGAAGTCAAGCGCAGTGCCCCCAGCGTGGCGGAACAGATGCACAAGCGCGAGCTGGCCCGGCAGCTTGAGAACACCGAGTCCGACCTCCACAAGGACCTCTCGCGCATGAATCCTCACCAGCGCATGGCCTTTGGGCGTGAGCTTGAAGCCATTCAGAAGGCGCAGAAAGCGGCGGAAGGCTCGTCCAAGCCCGCAATGACGCTTGAAGAGGAAGCAACCATTATCAACTTGATCCGCCGCACGGCTGATCCGGCGACGAAGATCAACATCGCCCGCGCGTCTGGATTGATCAAGTGAAAGGCGGGGCGACGAACATGGACGACCTGCACGCCGAAGTGCTGGCAACGCCGGGGGCCTGCTTGCTCTTGGTGGCCCGCGCCCGCCTGTCTGCCGAAAAGCACGGCAAGCCTTTGGACTCGATGATCAATGACTACCTTTCGCAGACGGCAAAATTGCGCGGCGCGCTGTACGAAGCCCGCGGCCTGAGCCTGCGGAAGGTCTTGGACGTGATCGAAGACGAACGGTTTGACTTCTACCGCGCCCGCCAGAAAGAGGCGGAAGAGAAAGAAGCCGCCGCGAAGACCCTGCGCGACTTCGCGCGGCAGGTGACCCATACGGCGGAAGGCGTCCTGCCGGGCATCTACTTTGATGCAATGGAGAACGAAGACACTCCCCCGGCGGAGTCGGAAATGGCGGTGGCCGCATGACCCCCCGTGCCCGTGAAGTTGCCGACTACATTCGACGGAATGGGTTGAACGTCCACGCCTGCTTCGGCCCGCTGCGCCGTGGCACCGTCCGCCCGTTTGTGGGCGGCGGGACCGTGACCGAAGCCGAATACCGCGCCATTATGGCCGAGCTGTACACCCCGCCCACGATGGCGGACGGCGCAGAGATCGCCCGCGCGCGTGCCCGTGGCGCGGCGCAGCGGTGGAACTGATCTAAGTTAGCCTGCGCCCCCGTTAGGGGGCGTGGAAGGACCGATGGCGGGGCTATTGGTCAAGGCGCTGCACAGCGCCACCCATGGCAGACGGGTTAGCCTGCCACCCCTTCCCATATCATTACTGAAAGACTCAACCATGGCAGACGCCAGCATTCTCACGCCCGCCGAACGCGCGGCAATGATCATCCAGACTGAGACCCAGCTCTTGGACGAACTCACCCGAATTCTTGCGGACGCGGTGAACGACCACTTTTCCAGCCCGCCCGTCGCACTGCTTATCCCCGCCCATGAGCTGACCATGGTCATGGGGTCCAAGTATGCGTACCTGAGCGCCACGCGGTGCAAGTTTACTCTCTCGGATGACGGCGCATTCTGGGTCCGGTCGGTCGGGCCGGTGGAAGGCGAAGCCGAAATCCACCCTGTCGGATTCTGGGATCGAGTGACGGACGCGCGGGGGGCGATTGATCCGCTTGGCCTTTTGGACCCCCTCTGCGCGGGGGCCATGATCGAAGATGCGTGACCCGTTTATCATTACGCCCGACTTGGGAACTCGCAAGCGCATGGCCGCGCATCGGGCGAAGTGGCGCAACGCCGAACGCGCCCGGCGCAACATGACCCCCGAAGAATTGGCAGAAGAGGAAATGCGGCTTGAAGCTGAAAAGCTCGCATTCCTTGCCCGGCGCGATGGGATGCAGGACGCGGCTTAAAATCTGAGGTCGCGACTTTTAGGCAACACCCGCGAAAACGACCCCGAAACAATCGAAGCCTAAAATTCGGCTTCAAGCTCAAATCTGGAAATTGAAATAAGCTTGAAGCCGAATTTGAAATTTAGCTTGAAGCCGAAGTCCCGGCTTAAATTCGGCTTGAAGCTGAATTGGCAAAACGGCACCGCCTTAAAACCGGAAACAGTGAAATTATGGCGAAAACGATGTGCCAGACAAAATGCGGACCACTCACGCCAAACCCTTCTTTTCACGCAAGAATCGGGCATATTGACCTCAGATCAAACCAAAAGGAGGACCGAATGACCGTTATCAATTTCCCGAGCGCGGAAACCGAAATGCAAATCATCCTTGTATCGGACCTTCTGGCCCGGACCGCGCAAAAACCAATGACCCCCGGAAATCTGGAACGCGTGAATAACCTTGCGCGGAAGGTCATGGAATTGACCAAACACCCCCACTGAGAACAACCAATCAATGAACGCTCACCACAAGTTTGACGAGTCCGACCTGATCGAGACGGACACCGACCCGCTTCTTGGCAATACCGATGCAGAATTGAACAGTGCCCGCGTCAGCGGGCCTGACTCGCCGGAATGGCAGGCATTGCTTGACCGGCCCATGACCTTCCTTCTGCCGGATGACCTCGCGCGCGACGTGGAACAGAAGCGCTGGACCAACACCACGGGCACCCTGCGCGCTTGGATCAAGGGCCAGAAGGTCAAGAACGGGCGCGGCCCGGAATGCGGGCTGTCGCATCACCTTGAGCGCAAGGCCAAGGGATTCTTCCCTATCGTCTTCGGCAAGTCTGCCGGTAAGGACCGCACCGCCAACGCCATGGTGACGCAGGAATGTATGACCTTGGACGTTGAGTCCGGGGACTTCTACCTTGACGCGGTGGACCGGGCGGCAAAGCTGGGTCTTGCCTGCATCGCCTACACCTCGTTCAACGATCAGACGGAAAAATCTCACGTCGAACGCGACAAGGTCCTTGCGTGGATGGACAAGGCGGCGCGCGTAGGCGACCCGACCGACGACGATGTGCGCGAATGGATGGCCGCTTCTGGCAAGTACCGCCCGGAACATGTCGCCTCTGTCCGCATCGCGACCCCGTACACCCACACCCCCAAGGGCGTGATGATCGAGATTGCCCACGATCCGCTCGACAAATTCCGCATGGTTTTCCCGCTCGACAAGCCCGTGGAGATCGGGCGCATTGCCCGGAAGGTCCGGGATGGGCGCGACCTGTACAAGCGCAAGTTGCTGGGGCTGGCAGCGAAGCTGGGGCTTATGATCGACGAGTCCTGTATCGACGTCTCGCGGGCCTTCTACATGCCGTCGCACCCGCCCGGCGCGGAAGGAGTAATCGACATTATCCGGGGCCGCGCCCTGACCTTTGAAGAACTGCCGGAAGGCGAGTCCAGTAAGCGCAACGCTTTCGAGAAGGCAGGCGCTGGGGCTGAGACCGATGAGCGCGAGATCGCCGGAATGTCCGTCAAGGCGTGGGCCGCAAAGTATGCCAAGCGCCTGCGCATTGCTGACCTGATCATGTTGAATGCGCCGGAACGCGTTCGGGAAGACAAGGGCAGCCTTCTTGTCGTCGAATGCCCGTTCGACGAATGGCACAGCAACGCCGGGGACCCCGTCGACGGCGGATGTCACGTGCAGGACGCGGACGGGGACACCGGCTTTGTCTGGAAGTGCAAGCACAACTCTTGCGGCGGCCATGACCGGCTCGACATGCTGCACAAAGCTATCGCGGACGGCTGGTTTGACGAGTCCTGCCTTGTTTCGGACGCCTACCTTGAACCGCTGTCCGACGAAGAATTGGCAGAGGAAGAGGCAGCTAAGCCCAAGGGCAAGCGCCGGAAGGCCAAGCCTGCCACCGGTCACGACTACGAAGAACCGGAGGCGGAACCCGAAGACGCGCGTTTTGAACCGCGCAAGGATTGGCTGCCTTCCGGGTACAAGGTCAGGGGTGGCATGGTGTACCGGCTGGGGGATGAAGACGAAGGCGACAAGCCCCTTTGTCAGGCCTTTGACGTGGTGGGCACTGCCGCCAACCTCGCGGGCAATGGTGACGCAGGCATGATCATCCATTTTCAGAACCGGTTCGGGGTGGAAGTGGAAGTGACCTTGTTCCTGCGCGACCTGACGTCCCCGACCGGGGGCGGGGTTGTGGAAGACCTCGCGGACGCCGGAATGCGCGTTGTCGCGCGAAATAAGAAGGACCGGGACTCGCTTCTGGACCTCTTCTGCCGGGTAAATCCGCGCCGCCATTCCCCGACTGTCCCGCGTCCGGGCTGGGTCCGCGACGGCGGGGGCAACGTCCTTGGCTTCATGCTGCCTTCGGGCGTGCACATCGAAGCCGAACCGGCGAACCCCTTCCGGCTGGCATCTGTCGCCACGATGAAGGACACCGGCACGGCGGGCACTTTGGAGGGGTGGCAGAAGGCCGCTAACGCGGCCCTTGCCCATGACCGCAATTTCTATTGGGGCTGGGGCGTCTGTGCCGCCTTCGTGGGTCCGCTTCTGTCCCTCACCGACTTGCCCGCCTGTGGTTTCAACCTGTCGGGCGACTCTTCCATGGGCAAGACTCTGTCCTTGCTCTTGGGCTGCGCGGCATGGGGCGCAACTGCCAGCAAGCGCGGGACGTTCTTCAAGCTGAATTCCACGTTGAACGCCATGGAAGACCTCGCGTCTGTCGGTTCGGAAACCTTCATGGGGCTGGACGAAATCAGCATGATGCAGAACCCCAAGGCCCTCGCGGAAATGCTCTTCGCGCTGGCAGAAGGCACCGGCAAGAGCCGGAAGGCAGGACGCGGGCGCGGGCTGGCAGAAGATGCAGAGTACCGGCCTTTCATCGGCCTGACCAACGAACGGACTCTGCGAACCGTGATCGAGAACGCCGGGGGCGACTACAAGACCGGCATTTCCGTTCGCTTCCCGGATATTTCCGTGGGGGACGGGGCACGCGTTAGCGCGGCTGAAATCAAGGTCCTTGAAGATGTTACCCGCAACTATGGGCACGCAGGCCCGGCTTTCGTTCGCTGGCTGATCGCGAACGACTGGCACCGCCGGGGGCACGATCTGCGCAAGGCAGTGGACGAAGCCGCCGCGACCTTGGCGGGTGAGGCATCGCCTGCACAGGCGCGGGCGGCGCGCATCTTCGCCCTTGTACAGATCGCGGGGGAAAAGGCCTGTGAGGCTGGACTCCTTGATGATGTGGCAAAGGTCCGGGGCGCGGTGATGACGGCTTGGAACGCGTTCAAGGCATCGGACGAAGGCAAGGCGACCGAAGGCGAAGCCTCTTTGCTGGACGGCTTCCGGGCGTGGCTGGTCCGGGCGTTCGACGTTAGCGTCATGGATGTATCGGACGACACCGCGCGCAGCTATCGCGACCTCAAGGGCTGGTACGACGAAGACAAGATTGTCCTGATCGCGGACGCGTTGAACGACATGAAGACCATGGGCTTGAACGGGACCCGCGCGGCACTGTTGAGGGCGCTGGAAGACGCCGGGGCGCTGGAACTGAGCGGCAAGAACCGGACCCACAACAAGTTGCCCAAGGGCATCGGGGCGGGTGACGTGCCGAACGTACGCGTCCTTCGCGACAAGCTGGGGTTGCCGCATATCCCGAAGGGCTTGGGGGTGGCTTTGTGAGGGCGCGCGTTAGCGCGCCTTTTCACTTCCAGCGGACAGGGCGGATTTTGGAAATGCTTGTCCGCCCGAAAATCCGCCCGAAAAATCCTTTAGAATCAACAGGGGCGGAAAGGGCGGAAAGGGCGGACAGAAAAACAGGCACAGACAGATTTTCCTTGACCGCAACACGCGCCCCGGACCCCACACCGCGCGAAGAGAGAGGGTCAGAGAAAAGAGAACTAACTAATATTTTTGTCCTCCCTTTCCGCCCTGTCCGCCCTTTCAACAAAATAAGGGGTTTTTCGGGCGGATTTTCATTTTCCAAAATCCGCCCTGTCCGCCCTAAATTCCGCCCTGTAGTCATGATACGAGACCGCATCAGCGGTCACAAATCGTCCACTGATATACCAGCGTCATACAATTTTAGCTTCATCTGTGCTTGGCCGCAGACGAGAAGTTCATCATGCGCCCGCTGAATATCTCTCTGCCCTACCACCGATGAACCCATAGGCCCCGGAAGGCTTCCGGCACCGACACAAGCTGCCCGCAGTTCTTCGACTAGCGTATCGCGCTTGTGGTCTGCATTGATGTACTGAAAACCCACTACCCCGGCACACACCACCGCACCGACCAGAACGAGCGCGGCGACGCCGCCCAATGCAATGCTCATCCCCCGCTTAAAATCATTCTGACTCATGGACAACGATACATGACAGCATCAATCAGCATGTCCCCCAGCAGACTGGTAGGGCGAGTTTCCATTAGCACAAGGTTAGCGCCATTCGACGCCGCCTGAGACCGGATCGCACTCATTGCCCTGTCTTGCGAATACTTGTTGGAGCCAACTTGCGGGATCAACCCGATTTCCACCGCCCCAGCGCAGTTCGGGACCGAGGCGAACGACATGCGGACCTGCGCGGGTTCAACCGGTGGATAGCTTGCGCCGCTCATCATGACCGGTTCGACGCAAGCCGAAAGCACAAGCAATGGCACCAATAGCAAAGCGTTTCTCATCAAATGTCCCTCTTCCTTTAAGGCCTCCAATGTATTGAAAGATCGTGGCGAGACTTTGGCGAATATGGGGAAAGCTCATCGCCGCCCATGCCACCCTTTCCGAACATGAAACCGCGAAAGGAGTCGATCATGGCAAACCAAACGATAGTGACCCCCGCCGATGTGGCGGCAATCGAAAACGCCGGGCTGCGGCTGGCAGTCGGGGCAGACCTGCCCTGCACGACGCCAGAACTGCGGCGCATCTTCGGACCCAGCACGCTAGGCCGGGTGCTGGTGCTGTCGATTGCTGAGACTGCCAAGGGCGCGCTGGTAAGCTGGCAATGAGAACGGCGGGGCCTGCCTTCGTTGCACCAGTTGCATAAATTCGCCCCTGCTATGGCTTGCCTGCAAGATGTACTAATTGATCCATATCGCGCAACGGCTTACGACTAAACTGACCTTGGGTAACAAATGTTGGATGGATCAGCTCCGCTAATTCCCCCATTCGACATTGCAGGCTTCTCTCAATGAATTCGCATGTTGAACGAATTTTATCATTTCGACCTTCAATCACAAATAGGAGGTCGATATCTCTAAAAACCTCCCCTCTGAAATAGCTTCCAAAACCAAACACACTAATCAATCCGCATTGTTCCATTGCGATATAGCTTATTTCCCTTCTTATCTTTCGTATGCACATCCCAGAATTCCTCAATGCAAAAGGCACGGAATATCTCTGCACTGTTGTACAGCCCGATCCCTCTCTCAACGCAATGAATCTTTGCGTCGCGATCATAGGAGTTCCAATTTCCGCCGATCATGAATATCTGCACACCCTCATAGACCGATCTTAGCTTATAGAATTGCGGCATTCCAAACGTGTACTCATTGCAAAGCAAAACACGTCTGACCTCACCGCCTTTAAGTGTCACGTCAAAAACCACATCATCAAATCTTACATAGCTTGAAACCACCGGATGATCATTTAGAAAGCGCTCGAACCAAGAAATCAATGAATAACGTACGCCAATTTCGTTTTGCTTCGCCATCCTCAATCATGCGCCTCTCTGTTTCAATTCTCCGGGCAAACGCTACCGGAAAAAGCGGATAGTGGTGAGCACGGTCATATTGGTTACTCTCGAAAGCCTGCGCGTGCAACTGAAAGACTCTAAATTCATCCATCAGATCCGCCCCGACCATATCCGCCCCGCCGAGGAATGCACTAACAATCCTTGTATTATTGGGAATAATTGTGTCGAGCTTACGGAGTTTCCAAGTTGTCGCCGCACTCGAACTCGGGTTCTCTAAAGCATTAACGGACCCGGGTCCAAACTCTTGGTGAAGCAGCCTGTTCTGCTCCAACAATTCAAAAGTAGTTGCGATTATCTCATTGCGGTTATTGTACTTTCTGCTCGAAAGTCGCTCACGAACCCACCTCTCATGCTGGCTCTTCCAAGAATGAAGAAGCGCGGCTGGGAAAGTGCCCTCGGGCGACTTATCAATCTTTCTGTGATGCGTGGGGCATAGGAGGATCAGATTGTCGTAAGTGTCATCACCGCCACCGCCATCGGAGCGAGGTCCGCCAATGTTCCTTGCAATCACATGAGCCATCTCTCCAATGAGGTAAGCTTCATCGCTCTCCCCCACGTCGATTAGTTCGTCACGGCAGTCCGGCTTGCTGCACATGCCGCCTGCACGCCCCCAGAGAAGCTTAATGTCCTTCTCACTGATCGCCATGTCCATCTCCTCTTACTACTCGATTTTTATATTGTAGTTTGCAAAAGCCAACTCAGATTCGAGGTGCTGAAACGCCCTTCCAGCCGCCGCGCGCCTCAAGCGACGAAGTCCGCGCGACAGTGCACATTTACACGACCTAACGAGTCGTAATTAATGCCCTGCCACCCCCGAAAACCGATTGTTTCCGATTCAAGTCATTGATTCGACTCGACTTTTGTGCATCCGCCATGCTATAAAGAACGCAAGGAACCATGACGATTTAGAAAGGCCCGGAAATGTCCCGCAAGTATGTGATCTACCGCCGTGTATCGACTGCCGCGCAGGGCGAGTCCGGGCTGGGGCTGGAAGCTCAGGACAGGGATATTGCCCTGTTTCTGGAAAACTACAGTGACACGCCCTTTGAAGTGCTGGGCACGTTCACCGATGTAGAGTCGGGCAAGCACGATAACCGCCCCGAACTCGCCAAGGCGCTGGACCTCGCCCGCAAGGAAGGCGCGGAAGTGCTTGTGTCGAAGCTGGACCGCCTGTCCCGTGACGTCGCGTTTATCGCTAACCTTCTGAAAGATAAGCGAATTTCTTTCCGCGTTGCGTCCATGCCCCATGCGGACAAGTTTCAGCTTCATATCTACGCAGCCCTTGCCGAACAGGAACGCGACTTCATTAGCCTGCGTACCAAGCAGGCCTTGGCAGCCGCTAAGGCCCGTGGTGTCAAGCTGGGTGGGATGCGCGATGCCACTATGAAACGGAACGACGCAGCCATTGCCGCCGCTGACGCGGCTGCCCAGCGGGTGGCTGCTATCGTCGTCCCCATGCGCGCAGCGAACGCCACGCTGCAACAGATCGCAGACGCCTTGAACGCTGCCAACGTGCCGACTCCGCGCGGGGCGAAGTGGCTGCCCATGAGCGTTTCCAATGCGTTGAAGCGCTTGGCGGGGTGAGAGGGTCAAGCCCCGCGTTAGCGGGCAAAACTGCCAAACCTCACATTGTCCCCGCTGCCGCGACAGTCGGACCCCGAATTGCCCACAGATTTAGTGCCGGGGGACCCAAAGGGCCACTACCCGTAGGGGCCACTTGGCCCGGTAGTACCTGTGGGCAGTTGCAATAGCAACTTTTCAGTTTCCAAACTGGCGACAATGTCAGGTTTATGACTCCGGCGTTGCACCCCTGTTGACCGGTGCAACTTCGCCCCGAAAACTGCGCCCCAAGACTACACAACTGCCCTAAATCGTTACACGAAAGGTGAACCGTTCGGGGCCAGTTGCTTTGTCCCGCGCCGGTCCTGTGGTATAGTTTCTGTGTCGAAGTGGAGAGCTTGCGCAGGGCGGGCTTGGGTCTTTCGCCCGCCCCGCGTCTTTTCTCCCTGCCCCCGACAACCTCCCTCCCTCACCGCGCCTGTGCTGGACCCAGCACGCCCCCGACAGGCCAAAAGCGCGAAAGCTCTCTCACCCATGACCGAACAGATTCACTCTCTCGCCCTCAAGATCGACGCCGCACAGGCTGAGGCCGGTTCCAAGCGTTTCACCGCCGCCCTGTCCGCCGTAAAGAAGGCGGTGCAGGACCTTGACCGCGCCGCCGATGGCACCTTTGCCAAGCTCGCCAATCACAAGCCGCAGTTTGACGTCACGCCCCTGCGCGCCGCGACCACCGAAACCCAGAAGCTCAATACCGCCCTTTCCGCCACCACCCGCGCGTACGACAAGGCCGCAGCCGATATGCGCCGCGTCATGCTGGCCGCAGATGCTTCGATCCGGCAGGCCGACACGTCCGCCCTCAAGCTGGGCTACCGCCTCGGCGATCTTGGCGACACCGCCGGAATGGCGAAGCTGGAGTCGGCGCTCGCTCGCCTCAAGACGGCCCTTGCCGCCCCTGCCGACTTGATGGCGGTCAAGACGGCCCGGAACGATTACGAAAACGTCCGCGTGGCGATCAACAACGCCGCCACGGAGGCGGAATACGCCAAGGGCAGCCTTGCCCAGCTCGCGCGGGAACAGACCGAAGCGGCGCGTTCCGCCGCGACCCACAGCGCCGCGTTGGACGCCCTGCGGGCTGAATTCAACCCGCTCTTTGCCGCCAGCAAGCAATACGAAGCCACCCTTGAACGGATCGCAGCCGCAGAGCGTGCGGGCGTAATCAGCACGCAGCTTGCCGCCCGCGCGCGGGAACAGGCCGCTGCCACCCTTGAGGGGGTGGGCCGCGTAGGCACCGCCGCCAGCAAGGCGGGCTATCAGGTCCAGAACGCCAGTTATCAGGTGGGCGACTTCTTTGTGCAGGTCGCGGCGGGCACCGATGCCACGCGGGCGCTGGCGATGCAGCTTCCCCAGCTTCTCGGGGGCTTCGGCGTCTGGGGTGCCGTTGCCGGGGCCGTCGCTGCGATCATGGGCGCGCTTGTGCCGATCCTGCTTTCCGGTGGCGAGGCCACTCGGAAGTTTGACGACGTGGTCAGCGATCTTAACACGACCCTGACCACCTACCGCGACTCCGCCGCCGCCGTGAACGGCGGGACGCTCGCCCTGCGCGAGGAATTCGGGCTGGCAGCCGAGTCCGCGCAGAAGTTTCACGCCGCAATGGCAGCCGTCGCGGCGATGAAGATGGAAGCCCAGCTTCAGGAGGGCGTGGCAGCCCTCGCCAAGACCATGAGCGGGGTCACCGACCTTATGGCACAGTGGGATTCCGCCACCTATCTGCCGGAAGCCCTGCGTCCTGAAACTATTTATCTGACGGCTGATGCCGTTTCCCGGCTCCAGTCCGAATTCGGCCTGACCCTCAATCAGGCGCACGCCCTGTCGGATGCAATCAGCGAGGCCAAGCTCGCCAAGGGTCCTGAGGCCACCAGCGCCGCCATGAGCAAGGTGGTTACCTTGCTGCTTGCCGCCCGTGACGCAGGCGCGAAGCTACCGCCTGAGCTGGTGAAGGCCGTAGAGGAAGCCGCCACGCTGGGCCTGACCGCTGACCGCCTGTCTGCCATTCTCGCGCCCATGCCGTCCATGATCGGGCAGGCCACGGGCCAGACCAATTCTTGGGCCAGCGCCATGAGCGGCGTCCGCGCAGAAATCAGCGCTATCATGTCCAGCCTTTCCGCCATCGGCGGCGGCGCAATCAGCAACGCCGCCAAGCGGGCCGAACTGACCGCCTTGCAGGCTGGGCAGACGGTTCGGCAGGCCGAAGTTGCCCGCCTGCGCTATGAGAACGAACAGCGCCTTGCAGCGCGGGAAATGGGCGCGGGAAGCGGAATTTCGGGCTGGGCACAGCGCCAGTTGATCGGGATGGAACGCTTCCAGTTCGAGGAAGGCATTCGGCTGGATGATCAGTTGAACGCCCAGCGCGAGGCTGCCCGGAAGCGCGAGACCTCGACCAAGGGCGGCGGTGGGGGTGGCGGCGGGCGCAGCCGCGTGGAAGCGCTTGGCGACGAAGAGCGGGCACTGTCCAAGCTGACCAAGAGCATGAATGACCGGATTGTGTCGCTCGACTCCGAGAATGCAGCCCTCATGCTTCTCGCGACGGGTCAGGCCAAGACCGAAGAGTCCGCCCGCTTCATGGCTGACGCCATGGCCGCGAACGGCGGCGTGCTGGACGATACGACCATGGCAATCGTTCGGCAGTACGAGGCCGCAAGCGTCCTGAATGAACAGCTTACCAAGTTGGCCCGCGACCCGGTCAAGGAATGGATGGACTCCGTCCCCGATTGGCAGTCCGCCGCGAAGGACATTCAGGCGAGTATGACCGAGACCTTCGCGACCACGCTTGCCGACTTCCTCAAGACCGGCGAATTCGACGCCACCGCCTTCGCGGACGCGCTCTTTGCGCCGGTCTTTGACGCTGTGGCGCAGAATGCCACCAAGGAGCTTTTCACCGCCCTTGGCGCTGACAACGGCGGTCTTCTGTCGGGCCTCTTCTCTTCGCTGGGCCTGTCCAGCATGGGCGATCCTGACCTTGCAGCGATGACCACGGGCGCGGGTCAGGCGGGCAGCACCATCGCCGCGTCTATGGTGCAGGCGGGTGGGCAGGTCGCGGCGCAGATTCAGGCTGCCATGACCGGCGCAGGCGCGCAGGCTGGGGCCGCTGTGCGTTCTGGCGTCCAGACCGGCGGCGCAATGGCCGGGGCGCAGATCAGCACCGCCGCCAGCACGGGCGGCGCAACGCTGGGCGCGGGCGTTGTGCAGGGCGCGGCACAGGGTGCGCCCATCCTTGCGTCTGGTGTGGCTTCTGGCGCGTCTGGTGGGGGCATCCTGTCCGGTATCGGCGGCTGGCAGGGGCTGCTTGGCATGGCCTTGGGGGCGTTCTCGGAAGGGGGCGTGTCCACCTCGCCCGTGGGCTTCACGACCATGCCCGCTTCTGCCTTCCGGCACGCTCCGCACTTCTCGCAGGGCACGACCAACACTTCCGGCATCCCGGCAGTGCTGCACCCGAACGAGGCGGTTATCCCGCTGTCCAAGAACCGGAAGATTCCGGTGGAAATGGGGGACAGCGCCGGGGGCGGTGACAAGATCGTGACCCAGCACATGACCTTCAACATTCAGACGCCCGACGCGGACGGAATGCGGCGCAGTCAGAAGCGTATCGCCGCCGATATGGCAGCGGCAGGACAGCGCGCAATGCGCACCGAACACTAAGGAGTCCGATATGAGCGGATACGTCTATGCCGGGGCACCCAACCCGCGCGGAATGTTCAACAGCCCTGAGATTGAGGCCAAGGCCGACAGGCTGCACGACCTCTTCACGGCGGGCGTGCCTGTCACCGCGTCCGGTGACGGCTTGAGCTTCACCGCCCATGGGCGGCGCGTGCCCGCTGACGCGGGCGAAGACGAAGACCACGACACCTAGTCGACTGAGCGAGAGAGGGGCCAAGCTGGCCCCTTTTCTGTGTTGGTGGCTTGCCGTGGCTTCGAAGGCCCTCCGAAGGGCTGCCCCGCGTTAGCGGGATGTGCCGAACCTTCCGCAAAAGGTCACATCCCCCGAGTCGCGGGATGTGCCAAAAGCCCGGCGGGCACATTTTTTGCCATGCTTTTTGCCATGCTCACGATGTGCCGAAAGGCAAAACCCGCCCGAAAATGGCACATTCGCGCTTTCCGCCAAGCCTCAAGTTTGGCTTCAAGCCGGAGGGCTTAAAGCGTTGATTTTACGGACGTTTTTTGCGGTTCGGTGAGGGGTGGAAGTGGTGCCCAGAGCCGGAATCGAACCAGCGACACGCGGATTTTCAATCCGCTGCTCTACCAACTGAGCTATCTGGGCACCGTGCCGTTTGGTCCGGCGTTGGTGTGGGCTTCCTACTGGAGCGGGCGGGGGCTGTCCAGAGGATTTTGCGGATTTTTTCGTCCCGCGCGCAGGAAAATCCGCGCCCTCCCCCGAAAACCAAAAGGCCCTCCGTCGGGAGGGCCTTTCGCCGCCGAAAGGCGGGCATTTCAGGGGCTTGGGTGGGTTCAGTGCGGCCGGTCCGAGGCGCCGCCGAGCGGGCCTTCGGGGGCGCGCTCCTCTTCCTCGGCTAGATCGCCCGGAATCACGTAAGACCCGTTCAGCCAGCGCGCAAGGTCGATGTCGGCGCAGCGTTTCGAGCAGAACGGGCGATATTTCTCGACGCTCGTCTTGCCGCAGATCGGGCAGCTCATGCCCGCCCCTCCAGAAGCGCTGCAAGCGCCACGCGGTCGCGCTTGCGCACCAGCTCGTAAAGGCCGAGCGGGGTCCAGCCGGCAAGGCTCGTCTCGGCGGCCTCGCCCTTGAAGGCGGCGCGCAGCTGCTGTTCCAGCGCGGCCCGGTCCTTCTTCGGCATCGGCGCGAAATCGACCACCACCTGACCGCCGAGGCCACGCAGCCGCAGCTGCCGCGGCAGCTCGCGCGCGGCGGCGATGTTCGCCTTGAGGCTTGCGGCCGGCGAGGTGTCGGCGCCGGTGTTGACATCGACCGCGATCAGCGCGCGGGTCGGCTCGATCATCATATGGCCGCCGCCGGTCAGATCGACCCGCGGCGACAGCAGCGCATCGACCGCCTCGGGCACGCCATGATCGGCCATGCCCTCGACCACCTCCTCGGGGGCGGGGTCGGCCCATTCGCGCCAGGCCTCTTCCTGCGGGCTCGGCGCATCGACCAGCAGCTCGGGCTCGCCCGTGCTGTCGCCGGTCACCGCCTCGGCCAGTTCGCGCAGCGCGGCGATGTCCTCGACGATCTCGCCCTCCTCGGCCTCGGCACAGGCCGAGCGCAGGATGAGCCCCATCTCGGAGCCCTCCATCACCACCGCGGCAATCGCCTGCAGCCCGTCGCGCAGATCCTCGTCCTGGATCCGGCGCGAGACGTTCAGCCCCGGCGCGCCTGGGGTGACGATGCCGTAGCGGCCCTTGAACAGAAGCCGCAGCGAGACCGGAAGCGCCTTGCCGGGTTCGGTGCCGCCGGTGACCTGCACCACGACGCCCTGCCCCGGGGTCAGGCCCCGCGCCTCGCGCAGAAAGCCCTTCTCGCCTCCCGGCAGGCGCAGGAACACACCGCCCTGCCCCTTCATCTGCCGCTCGACCTTGCCACGACAGATCGCGCCGGGCGCAAGCGTCACCGCGTCCGAGCTGTCGAGGAGCAGATCCTCGAGCCGGCCATCGACCATCAGCGCCGCGGCCTCGAGCCCGTGCAGCTCTCCCAAAACGACGATGCGGCCCTTCATGCGCTCACCCCAGCCGCGTTCAGAAGCAGCGCGGTCTCGGCCAGCGGCAGGCCGACGACGCCGGTGAAGGAGCCCTGGATCCAGGGCACGAAGGCGCCGGCGCGGCCCTGAATGGCATAGCCGCCGGCCTTGCCCTGCCACTCACCCGAGGCGAGATAGCCGTTCACCTCGGCATTCGAGAGCGGGCGGAATTTCACGATGGTATCGACCAGCCGCTCGCGCAGGCCAGTGGCGCTGCGCACGGCGATGGCGGTCATCACGTGATGGCGTCGGCCGGACAGCAGCCAGAGGAACTCGGCCGCCTCCTTCTCGTCCCCGGGCTTGCCGAGGATGCGCCGGCCGCAGGTCACGGTGGTGTCGGCGGTGAGGATCACCTCGTCCGCCGCGCAGTCGAGCACGGCGGCCTTCTCGCGCGCCATCCGCGCGACGTAATCGCGCGCCAGCTCGCCGCGCTGCGGCGTCTCGTCGATGTCGGGGGCGCGCACCTCATCCGGGACCAGCCCGAGCTGGCCCAGAAGCTCCCGTCGGCGCGGGCTTGCGGAACCGAGGATCAGCTTCACTTGAAGCGGTAGTTGATGCGGCCTTTCGACAGATCGTAGGTGTTCATTTCCACCTGCACCTTGTCGCCCGCGAGGACCCGGATGCGGTTCTTCCGCATCTTGCCTGCCATATGCGCGATGATTTCATGGCCGTTCTCGAGTTCGACCCGGAAAGTCGCGTTCGGCAGGAGTTCCTTCACGACGCCGGGGAATTCGAGCATTTCTTCCTTGGCCATGTTCACTCCTGAAGACACACCCGCCAGATTCCGCGGGCGCGCGATACATGCGCCGTGAAGCGGCAAAATTCAAGGAGAATGTCAAGCGTCGCGGAGCTTTTCCGGCACAATGTGAAGGCGCGCGGCCTGCGCCGCCTGTTCGGGCCAATGCGCGAAGGGCAGCACGGCGCCGCCCGAACGACTCGCGGCGACCTGATCCAGATCGACGGTGGCGACGACCCAGCCGGGCACGTCCATCGCGCCCTCGGCGATCACGCCCGTTGCCGGCCAGCCGGTGTCCGGGGGGCCATAGATCGCCGCCGCGCCCCGGTTCACGTCGATCGCCGGGCACCACAGCGCCTCGCCCACGGTCGGCGCGTGCACGACGACGCACTGGCTTTCAAGCGCGCGCGCCATGGCGCCCACGCGCACCCGCCAGAAGCCCGCCTCGGTGTCGGTGCAGGACGGGACAAGCAGGATCTCGGCCCCCGCCTCGGCGAGTGCCCGGGCCAGCAGCGGGAATTCGCTGTCATAGCAGATCAGCACGCCGATGCGGCCAAGCGCGGTGTCGAAGAGGGTCAGCCCCGCGCCCGCCTCGACCGACCACTCCTCGCGCTCGAAACGGGTCATCATCGCCTTGTCCTGATGGCCGATGCGCCCGGCCGGACCGAAGAGCGTGGCGCGGTTCAGCCGCCGCCCGCCCTCGATCACCGGGCCCGAGGGGGCGAGGATGGTCAGCCCGAACTCGATCGCCAGCCCCTCGAAGGTCGCCTCCATCGCGGCGCGGTGGCGCACCACCTCGTTCAGCGACGCCTCGAGATCGGCGGCGACCTGCGGCCCGCCAAGTGCCGCAAGCTCCATCGCCGCATATTCGGGAAAGACCAGCAGATCGGCGCCTTTCAGCACCGCCTGCTGCCCCCAGGCCCGCACCTTCGCCGCCCATTGCGCGACATCGGTGACCTGATCGAAGGGATAGGCGGCGGCCGCCACGGTCACATGTCTCACAGCGCACGCCCCCAGAATTGCAGCGGTTTTTCGGTCTGTTCGCTGTCGCCGAGATCGGTCCAGCGGAAGTGCGCGACGACGCCCGGCATCGGCTCGTAGCCGCGCTTGCGCCAGAACCCGTCAAGCGGGCGGTAGCCCGCGGGCCGCATCGGGTGATCGGCCGGCCGCATCACCGAGCAGAAGGCGGAGAAACTGCGGCCAAGCGCCCGGGCATGGGCCTCGCGCGCATCGAAGAAGGCGTGGCCGAGGCCATGGCCGCGATACTCGGGCAGCAGCACCGACTCGGCGCAGTAGAAGACCGTCTCGAGCGGCAGCCCGGTGTCCGCGAAGGGGGCGGCGAAATCCTCGGCGTGATCCTCGAGCGGCGTGCCGGTCGCGGCGCCGACAAGCCTCGCACCGTCGAAGGCGCCGACCACCACCGCCGTGTCCGAGGCGCGATAGCTTTCGAGATAGCGCCGCTCGTAGTCGAGCGAGCCGTCGTAAAGGTAAGGCCAGTCGCGGAACACCGCGATGCGCAGCCGCGCCACGTCGTCAAGCGCCGCGTCAAGCGCCGCGCCGGTCAGGCTGCGGACCTCGACCATCAGCTGACCTGCCGGACCCAGTCGGACAGGTTGTAATAGGTCGTCACCCGGGTGATGCGGCCGTCCTTCAGGCTGAGGAAGGCGCCGGCCGGCAGCACGTATTTCTGCCCGCGCGCCTCGGGCAGGCCGTCGTCGGACTCGATATAGACGCCATGCACGACGAATTCGGCCGCCGCGCGGGTGCCCGCGTCATTCGCCATCACCACGACATCGGCCAGATGCTCGCGGTAGCAGCGCGTCATGTGGGCATTGAAGGCGCGGAAGGCCTCGGCGCCGCGGCGGATCTCGCCCTCGTTCACGTGATGCTCGAACTCGTCGGCGATCAGTGCCTCCATCGCGGCGGTGTCGCCGGCGTTGAAGGCCTCGTAATAGCGGGTGACGGTGGCAAGGGCTTCGGCGCGGGGCATGGGCGAACTCCGGTCGGATGGAACTGACCGAGATGTGGCATGCGCGAGGCCCCGCGTCAAACCCCGCAACCGACGTCCGGGCGCGCGAAACCGTCGCGGCGGCAGCGGCTCAGATCGGCTGTTTCGGCGCCCCGAAGCGCTCGACCATATGGGCGCGGATCTGGTCGCGGGTCAGCCGATAGGCCGCCAGCCGCGCCTCGCGCCCCTCGCCCACCCCGGTCGGATCGGTGATCGGCCAGTATTCGACCGAGACGTGATGCACCCGCGCCGCCTCTTCGGCCAGCGCGCGCGAGGCCGGCGTCAGCGCCACCACCAGATCGAAGGATTCGATCTCGTCGCCGAAATCCGACAGCTCGTTGAAATCGCGGGCGCGGTGGCGGGTCAGATCGACGCCGATCTCGTGGCACACGGCGATGGTGAAACCGTCGATCTCCAGATCCGACTTCACCCCCACCGACTGCACATAGACCTCGCGACCGTAGAACTTCTTCATCATCCCCTCGGCCATCGGCGAACGCGTGGCGTTGTGGTCGCAGCAGAACAGGACCGAATGGGGAAGCGACGCCATCATTTTACCGGGGTAAGAACACAGACGAGAGTGAAAAGGCGGCGCGCAGTGTCGATGTCGAGCTCGGCCTTGCCTTCGAGCCGCTCCTGCAAGATCCGCGCGCCTTCGTTGTGGATGCCGCGCCGGGCCATGTCGATCGCCTCGATCTGGCTCGGCGGCAGCTTCTTCACCGCGTCGAAATAGCTGGCGCAGATCTGGAAGTAATCCTTCACCGCCTGCCGGAACGGGCCGAAGCTGAGGTGGAACTCGGCCACCTTCTCGCCCGCCTCGGTGGCGGTGTCGAAGACCAGCCGGCCGTCGCGCACAGCCAGCGTCAGCGCGAAGGGGCCCTCGGGCGCCGGGGCGCCGTCGCGGCCCGGGAGGGTGAAGCTGTTGTCCTCGAGCAGGTCGAAGACCGCGACGCGGCGCTCCTGCTCGATTTCCGGGGCGGGGGCCGGCAGGCCGCTGTCGTCGATCTCGAGACGGGTGATGCGGGCCATCAGGCGTCCCCTTCCTTCAGCGCCTCGGCGCAGTTCAGCGCGTCAAGCCGGGCCCGCACCGACAGGCCATGCGCCTGCAGGCTTTCCGAGGTGGCGAGGATCTCGGCCGAGGGGCCGATCGCGCGCAGCGCCTCGGGCGTCATCCTCGCGAGCGTGGTGCGCTTGAGGAAGTCCATCGCGCTCAGCCCCGAGGAGAAGCGCGCCGAACGCGCCGTGGGCAGAACGTGGTTCGGCCCGCCGACATAATCGCCGATCGCCTCGGGCGTCCACTGGCCAAGGAAGATCGCACCGGCATGGGTGATTTCGGCGCTCAGCGCCTCGGGATCGGCGACGCAAAGTTCAAGGTGCTCGGGCGCGACGCGGTTCGACAGCGCCGCCGCCTCGCTCAGGTCGCGGGTGACGATGACGGTGCCGAAATCGCGCCAGCTCGCGCCGGCGATCTCGCGCCGCTCAAGCGTGGCAAGCCGTTTTTCCAGCGCCGCGACGACCTCTTTCGCGAAGCCCGCATCGGGGGTCAGCAGCAGCGCCTGCGCCGACTGGTCGTGTTCGGCCTGGCTGAGCAGGTCGATCGCCACCCAGTCGGGGTTGGCGGTGCCGTCGGCGATCACCAGAATCTCGGAGGGGCCGGCAATCATGTCGATGCCGACCTTGCCGAAGACGCGCCGCTTCGCCGCGGCGACAAAGGCGTTGCCCGGCCCGGTGATCTTGTCGACCGGGGTGATCGTCGCCGTGCCATAGGCAAGCGCCGCAATCGCCTGTGCGCCGCCGATCCGGTAGACGGTATCGACGCCCGCAAGCCGCGCCGCGAGCAGCACCAGCGGGTTCACCGCGCCCCCGGGCGTCGGGCAGGCGATGACCAGCCGCTCGACCCCGGCGACCTTGGCCGGAATCGCATTCATCAGCACCGAGGACGGATACGAGGCCAGCCCGCCCGGCACGTAAAGCCCCGCCGCCGAGACCGGCGTCCAGCGCCAGCCGAGCTCGGCGCCGGTGGGTTCGCTCCAGCGTTCCTCGGCCTTCGGCATCTGCCGCGCGTGATAGGTGCGGATCCGCTCGGCCGCGAGCTCGAGTGCGGCACGCTCGGCCGCCGGCACCTTGGCGATTTCCGCCTCCATCTCGGCAGGCGAGAAGGCGAGGGTTTCCGGGGTCAGCGACAGCCGGTCGAATTTCTCGGTCAGCGCGATCACCGCCGCATCGCCGCGCGTGCGCACATCGGCGATGATTGCGGCGACGGCCGCATCGACATCGGGACTGTCCTCGCGCTTCATCCCCAGAAGCGCGGTGAAGCGGGTCTCGAAATCGGCGTCGGCGGTGGCAAGGAAATGCGGCATGGGGAGGCTCCTTCTTGCCCAAGGGATTAAGGCCTTGCCGCGCGCGGGGCAAGCACTCGTGTCCCCTGCCCTGCACCCCCGGCTTTTTCCCGGCCCAAACAGTCATCCGACGGATCCGCCCAGGCGGCCGCCGGGGGCTCGCCGCCGGCTCCCCGAAAGTATTTCAGCCTGGCAAAAGGCCGGATCAGTCGGGGTGATGCGGCGCCGCGCCCGAGACGGCACGATAGGGCCGCGTCACGTCGTGCAGGTCGACCTCGAGGCATTCTGCCGAGACCGCGATCGCACCGTCACCCGCGAGCGTCAGCAGCACCCGGCCGGCGGGGTCCTCGCCCGGCTCCCAGCCGAGATCGAGAAGCGACAGCACGAGGTCACGATCCTTGCGGTCGATGCCCTGCGAGGCGATGCCGGTCACGCCCGAAATCACCAGAAGCGCGCGCACCCGCTCGTAGGGGCGTTTTTCCGCCTCGGCCGCGGCCTTGTCCTCCCAACGGAAGCGGTTGACGAGCAGCGCAAGCCGGCGCGACTTCGCCTCCCACGAGATGTCCGCGGTGGAGAACACCGCGTCCTGCACCAGCGCGGCGATGACCTTCAGGTCCTCGGCCGTCTCGGCCCGCAGCGCGAGCGCCCCCTCTGTCCCATCCTCGAATCGCGCGTCGGTCGTCATGCGTCCTCCTGCGGCAGCACCGAGAGCGTCTCGGCCTCCCATTCCTTGTAGGTCTTCCCCTCAGGCGCGTCGGTCGCGGCACGCCCCTGCGCCATCACTCGCCCTTCACCCGCTCGATCTTGGCGCCGACCGCGCCGAGCTTTTCCTCGACCCGTTCATAGCCGCGGTCGAGGTGGTAGACACGGCTGACCACGGTCTCGCCCTCGGCCGCAAGCCCGGCGAGGATCAGCGACACCGAGGCCCGAAGGTCGGTGGCCATCACCCGCGCGCCCTTCAGCTTCTCGACGCCATGCACCGTCGCCTGGCCGCCCTGCACCTCGATCCGCGCGCCCATGCGCATCAGCTCGGGGGCGTGCATGAAGCGGTTCTCGAAGATCTTCTCCTCGAGCACCGAGGTCCCCTCGGCGGTGGCCAGAAGCGCCATCATCTGCGCCTGCAGGTCGGTCGGGAAGCCCGGGAAGGGCTCGGTCACCACGTCGACGGCGCGGATCCGGCCGTTCTTGCGCTTCACCTTCAGCCCCGTCGCCGTCTCCTCGACCGAGATCCCGGCCGCGTCGAGCTTCTCGCAGAAGCTCTCGACCAGCTCGATCTTGCCGCCGAGGCATTCGACCTCGCCGCCGCAGATCGCCGGGGCGAGCATGTAGGTGCCCAGCTCGATGCGGTCGGTGACCACCGGATGGGTCGCACCATGCAGCCGGTCGACGCCCTGGATGGTAATGGTCGAGCTGCCCTCGCCCTCGATCTCGGCCCCCATCGCGCGCAGGCAGCGGGCAAGGTCGACGATCTCGGGTTCGCGCGCGGCGTTCTTCAGCACCGAGCTGCCCTTCGCCAGCACCGCGGCCATCAGGAAGTTCTCGGTCGCGCCGACCGAGGCGAATCGCATCTCGTGCACCGCGCCGCGCAGCCCGCCGAGCGCCTGCGCGTGCAGATAGCCTTCCTTCAGCTCGATCTCGGCGCCAAGGGCCGAAAGCGCGTCGATGTGGATGTCCATCGGCCGCGCACCGATCGCGCAGCCGCCCGGCAGCGACACGACCGCATGGCCGAGCCGCGCCAGCAGCGGGCCGAGCACCAGATTCGAGGCGCGCATCTTGCGCACGATGTCATAATCCGCGACCGGGTTGATCTCGCCATGGCAGGAGGTGGCCAGCACCTTGCCGTCCTGCAGCCCCGTCACCTCGGCACCGAGGCTGGCCAGAAGCTCGGTCATGGTGCGGATGTCGCTCAGCCGCGGCGCATTCGTCAGCGTCAGCGGTTCCTCGCTCAGAAGCGTCGCCGGCATCAGCGCGAGGCAGGCGTTCTTGGCCCCGGCAATCGGGATCTGGCCGTGAAGCGGCCCGTTGCCGCGTACGATGATCGAATCCATCTACTCGTTCTCCTGCCCGCCCCGACCCGATTCCGTCTCGGCCACATCCGCCGCCCGCCCGCGCGCCTGCGCCTTGCGCCGCGCGAGATTCGCCCGCAGCGCGGCACGCAGCCGTTCCTCGCGGGTTTCGGGCGCAGCTTTCGCGCCGCCCTTGCCGGGTTTCTTCTCGGGGGTATCCTCTGTCATTGGCCCTCTCTACCCCGCCCGAAAAAATGTGTCGAGAGAGAGTGAAAATTTGCCCTTGCGCCCCCGCGCGATGTCCTCTAAATCCCCGCCCACGGTCGACGCCGACCGAAACGGCGCTGCAGTAGCTCAGTGGTAGAGCACTCCCTTGGTAAGGGAGAGGTCGAGAGTTCAATCCTCTCCTGCAGCACCAGCCCTCACCTAAAAGAAACCAAGAAAACGAGCGTCGCCAGATGCTTGAAGTTTCTTCGGCGCTCCACTGAGCGGCGGCGGTTTTCATCGACAGCAGCTCAGACCAGCATGGCGCGCACCTTGGTGTCCATTGGCGGGCTCAGGTCGCCCAGTCTCGAGTGCCGACGCAGGAACGGTGAAAGCACCGTGGCCCCGGTCTCACGGGCGCGTCGACGCCCCCCCCCTGGACGCCACAAAGCTCTTGACCCGCTGATCTCGCGATGTTTCCCTTTCTCCCACGGCAAACCATTTGGGAAATGCCGGGTCGGGGCGCGCCGATCACACGGGCGGCCCGAGATCGGGCAAAGAGGTCGGAACAGCTGGCAATGTCGGGCATTTTCAATATCGGGTCAGCCGAAATGGTCGGCGTGTTTGATCGGGGCCGCATCTGGCAACTCCAGACCCCTTGCTTCTGAGCAGGCACGAAAGCCCATGCCAAATCTTCTGCCGCCGCAACCGAAACCTCCCGAGCAGCGGCAAGGGCTTTCCACGGTTCACTTCGATGTCGTCGGCGGCTGTCAGTTGCGGTGCGTGGGCTGCCCCAATTCAGGCCTTGCCCCCCGGCCCGAGTTCATGTCGCCGGATCTGTTCCGCCGCTGCCTTGCACATATCGACGTGCCGAAGATCACCCTGCTGCGCCTCTTCAATTATGGGGAGCCGCTGCTGCACCCCCATCTTGAAGAGATTGGACGGAGTGTGCTCGACTGCCCCATCAACATTCACTGGGTTGAAATTTCCACCAACGCCCAGTGCGATGCCAGGGATCGGCTTGAGGCGCTGGTGGCGATGGGGCTGGTCAATCTTCTGACGATCAGCTGCGACGGAGATGGCACTGCGGCCCGGTATGAGGCCCTGCGGCCGCCCGCCAGGTGGTCGAAGCTCATGTCCTTCCTGGCTTTCGCCCGGGATCTGGCAGCCCGGCATCCAGGCCTTCATTTGCAGGCGCGCTGCGTCATCGAGGCTCCCGAGGACAGGCTGCGGTGGCGAGAGGTGCTGAAACCCTTCGGTGTCCACCCAGAATTCCGCAGTTGGATTCAGCTGCCCGACAGCCTCCGCGACCGGGCCCGGGACAGGGTCCCCATGGGTCAGGGCGGCTGTGCAATTGCGGCCGCCCCGGGCAATCTTTACATCGACCATCGCGGGAATATCGTTCCGTGCTGCTTTCATCCGGGCGCCGCATTCTTGGGGAACCTCGGTGAAAGCCGTTACAGCGTCCTGTTTGCCGGTGCCAAGCGGGCCGCCTTTCTTGAAGCCCTGGCCTCGCGCCGTGCCGAGATGCCGGTCTGCAACCGGTGCGAGGTGGGAGCGGATCTGAAGCACAGCCCTTCAACCGAAGCCGTCACCAGGTTTCAGCAAAGAGGACAGTAGAGGTGGACACAGGCCTGCCGGAGATCCGCGCGGACGAGACGCGCCCGAAAAGGAAGACCAGTCTGGTTCAAGTTCTGCGCCACCACGCGCAGACCGTTCCCGACAAGATCGCCCTGCGCTTCCTGGACCGGGGCGAAGGCGATGGACGCTGTCTGACCTATGGAGAACTGGACCGGCAGGCCCGAGCCTGGGCCGCGCGGCTGGTCCGAGAGGGCGCCCGAGGGCAGACCGTGCTGCTGGTCTATCCGGCGGGTCTTCCGTTCGTCATCGGCTTTTGCGCCTGCCTTTACGCCGGGGCCATCGCCGTTCCGCCCCCCTTCATCACCCCGTCGCGCTCGGCTTCGCGGATCGCGGCCATTGCTGCCGATGCCCGCCCCCGTCTGGTTCTGACAAGCGCCACACTGGCAGCCGACGCGACGATTCGCGGCACCTTTCCGGCGCAGATGTCAGACATTCCCTGGGTGGTGACCGACGGGACGGATGCCGGGGAGGAGACAGGCACCTGGATGCCATCGGCCCTGAAGCCCGAGGATCCGGCATTCCTGCAATACACCTCCGGCTCGACCGCCGATCCCCGTGGCGTGATTGTGACCCATAGCAATCTGATGGCCAATATGGAGATGATCCGCATCGCCTTTGGTCACGACGCGGATACGCGGATGATAAGTTGGCTGCCGCTGTTCCATGACATGGGCCTGGTAGGCGGGTTGCTGCAACCTCTCTACCTCGGGGGCCTCGCGGTGCTGATGTCGCCGATGGATTTCATCCAGCGACCGTTGCGCTGGCTGCAGGCCATCGAGCGCTATCGCGGGACCAGCAGCGGCGGCCCCAATTTCGCCTATGCGCTGTGTGCGGATCGCATCCGGCCCGAGCAGCTGAACGGGCTGGATTTGAGTTCCTGGCGCGTCGCCTTTTGTGGCGCCGAACCCGTGCGGTCAGATGATCTGCGCCGCTTTGCCGAGCTTCTGGCCCCCGCCGGCTTTGACCCGAATGCATTGTTCCCCTGCTACGGAATGGCCGAGGCAACGCTGTTCATCTCCGGCGGGCCGGCCGGACGTGGTCTTGCCTGCGCCAAGACCCCCGCCGCCCCCGGGCGATCCGAAGAGATCGACCGGGTGATTTGCGGCAAAGCCGCCTTCGGGCAGGTCCTGGCCATTGTCGATCCCGAGAGTCGCCGGCGCATGGCCGAAGGCCAGGTGGGCGAGGTCTGGGTGGCGGGCCCCAATGTGGGGGCGGGATACTGGCGGCAGGAGCCCCAATCCCGTGCGACATTCCAGGCCCGGCTTGCCGATGATCTTGACGGCGCCGCATTCCTGCGCACCGGTGATCTGGGGCTGATGCGGGGTGACGACCTCGTCATCGTCGGCCGCCTGAAGGAGGTGGTCATCGTCAGGGGGGCCAAGCATCATCCGGAGGACATCGAGGCCACCGCCTCGCGCGCTCACCCTGCTCTCGCCGGGACCGCCGCCGCCTTTGCCATCGATCACGACGGGACTGACGCGCTGATCGTCCTTCAGGAAGTTAAACGAGGTCATCTGACCGACCCGGCCCTCAGTCTTGCCGCCCAGGCGGTGTCGGCCGCAATTTGCGAGAGCTTCGGCGTGCGGGCATCGGATGTCGTGCTGGTGCGCCCCGGAGCCCTGCCGCGCACCACCAGCAACAAGATCCGCCGCAGCGCCTGCCGCGAGGCCTATCTCGCCGAGGCGTTGGTGCCCGTCCGCCTGGACACGGCTGAGACCGCCGGCTCAGGCCACATTTCGGCCTCCTCCACAGCTCTGGACCAGCCCGATGATTGATCTTGCGTCGTTCAACAGCCTGGCGCCCGGCCTGCGGGACAACCCGCATCCGGTCTATTCCGCCTTGCGCGAACAGGCGCCGATTTTCTGGACCGACACGGAACAGGCGTGGGTTCTTCTGCGTCACCGGGAGGTGAGCGAAGCTTTCACCAATTCCAGCCTGCTGACCCTCGATCTCGGGCAGTTCGTTGGCGATGTGTCCCGCGCCCTCGGGGACAATCCGGTTGAGCTGCTCCGCCTGCTGAAGATGGCGCTGTTTTTCCGCAACCCGCCATCGCACGGGCCGCTGCGTTCGCTTGTTGCGCGGCTTTTGGCATTGCGCTCGCAAGCCAGCTGCGCCGCGGCGGTGCAGCGCATTGCCCACCGCCTCATCGCCCCGCTGGCCCGGGATGGCGGGATCGACCTGATGCGCGATTACGCCGACCCGTTGCCGCCGCTTTTCATGGGGTGGCTCTATGGTCTTTCCGACGATGAGGCGCTCTGGCTTGCCGCCACGCTGGCCGGGGTGCCAGTGATCCTCAACCGGGGATGTTCGATTCGCGACTACCGCTCGGCAAATCTGCGCCTGGAGGAAGCCCATGTCTTCTTGCGCGACCGGCTCGCCGAGCGCCGCCGCACGCCGGCAGATGACGGGCTTTCACTTTTACTCAGCCGAAATGATGAAGCGGACCAGCCCATGGACGAGTACCATCTGGCCGCCCTTGCCAGCTTTGTGTTCATGGCCGGCTTCGAGACCACCGCAGCGTTGATCGGCAATGGCCTATGGTTGCTTCTGCGCCACCCCGAACACTGTGACAGCATGGCCGCCGATCCCGCCCTCATCTCCGGCGCGGTGAACGAGGCACTGCGTCTGGAAGCCCCCATCCAACAGGTTCGGCGCCGGGCGATGACGGATCAGACCATCGCAGATTGCCAGGTCAAAGCGGGTCAGCACCTGATTCTGATGATCGCCGCCGCCAATCGGGACCCGCGTGCCTATCCGGATCCCGACCGCTATCTCCCGGGGCGCACCGGCCCGTCGGTGCAATCCTTCGGCGGTGGGCTGCATCACTGTCTGGGCGGATGGATCGCCCGCATGGAGGCGGAAATGGCCACGCGCGAGGTGCTCGAAGGGCCACGCCCCCACGTCGTCCTGGAGAAGCCGCCGTGGCGGCCTCTTCACAATCAAAGGCGCATGAACAGCCTTCCCGTGCAGATCTAATCATCATGGGCGTCAGAAATCGCCCGACAGCGAGGTACTTATGTTGAAGGCAGATGTGGTCAGAGCGTGGATCACCGATTTTCTCGCGTCGCTGCTGCATGTCGACCCGGCCGACATCAAAGGCGATTCCCGGTTTAACAATATCGGGCTCGATTCAGTCGACGCGGTCGTGATGGCGGGCGCGATGGAAGAACATTTCAACACCGAAATCGATGCCACGCTGTTCCTGCGCAACTCGACAGTCGATGAACTCCTTGCCGACCTGCAGGCCAACGGCATCATCGGATGAGCGACAAGACGCCCGAACTCAGCCTGATCGTCATCAGCTATGAGATGGCACGAGAGCTGCCGCGGACACTTTACAGCCTGTCGCCGCAGTACCAGCAGGGCATTGCGGCGACGGATTACGAAGTGATCGTCATCGACAACGGATCACGCCATCCGCCCAAAGCCGAGGATTTCGCGGATCTGGGCCTGAACCTGCAGATCCATTCCTTCCCCGATCCCGCCCCGTCACCGGTGCGGGCCATCAATCACGGCCTGAGCCTCGCGGCAGCCCCCCTGGTGGGGGTCAATATCGACGGCGCCCGAATGGCGAGTCCGGGTTTGCTGGACGCCTGCCGCCGCGCGGCGCGCACCGATCCTGCCGCGGTTGTCACCACCCTGTCGTTCCAGATCGGGCCTGGCCCGCAATGGATCACCATGCAGCAGGGCTATGATGCGGCGTGGGAGGACCGGCTGCTGGCCGGGATCGACTGGCAGAACAACGGCTATCGCCTGTTCGACATCAGCCCCTTCGCCGAGAATGTCGTCCGGGGCTGGTTCGGGCCTTTGAGCGAAAGCAATCTCCTGTTCCTGCCTCGGGGTCTTTGGCAAGATCTCGGCGGCTACGATCCGGCCTTCGAGAGCCCGGGCGGCGGCGCTGCCAATGCGGATCTCCTGTGGCGGGCCCTGGAGCGCCCGGGAACACGGCAGGTGACGGTCCTCGGAGAGGGCGTGTTCCACCAAATTCACGGCGGGACCCATACCAATGCCGGAAGCGACTCACTGGAGGTCAACAAGAGAGCGGCCAAGGAATATTACCGCCTTCGGGGGCGGATTCGCGTGGTGGACGCGGAACGCAGCTATTTCGGGCCGGTGTCGCGCGCGGCGAGCGAAACCTATCACCGCCAGCTTGCCGCGGGCCATGCGGCCGCGCGCGAAGACGCGACCGTCGTCCGGATGGGCCCTGATGCGACGGGCCGGTATCTGGATCTCCTGAAAGCGGTCTTGCTCAATGAGACGGGGCTTGAAACCGAGGTCGCGCTCGACTCGCTGCGCGGCGCGAAGGAGGTTCCCCCCGCGTTCTGGACGGAAACACTCTATGATGTGCCCGGCAAGCTGGCGCTGGCTCTGGACGAAAAACGCCGCATCCGCGCGCGCGGTATCGACACCCTAACCGCGAATGCCGGCCCGCCCCTTGGCTACACGATGATCGGGCGCCAGCGTCTGGAACATCTGCAGTGGTGCGTGACCACCGCCTTGGCCGAAGGTGTGGCTGGAGACGTCATGGAATGCGGCGTCTGGCGTGGCGGAGCCAGCCTGTTCATGAAGGCCGTTCTGGACCTGAGCGGGGACCGGGAGCGGACCGTGTGGCTTGCAGATTCCTTCGCCGGCCTGCCCCCGCCGTCGTACCCGGAAGATCAGGGCATGGATCTTTCGCGAGAGCATTTTCCCTCGCTGGCAGTATCCCAGCAGCGGGTGGAGCGGGCCTTCGCCGATTTCGGTCTGCTCGACGCGCGGGTGCGGTTCCTGCCCGGCTTCTTTGCCGATACCCTAGCTGACTGCGAGGTCGGACAGTTGGCGGTGCTGCGGCTGGATGGCGACCTTTACAGTTCCACCATGCAGGCGCTGGAAGCGCTTTATGATCGCGTTTCTCCGGGCGGGTTCATCGTCATCGACGACTACGGCGGCCTGGGACAATGCGCCCAGGCGGTGGACCGGTTCAGGTCCGCGCGCGGCATTACGCCCCCCATCACCATGATCGATTGGACTGGCGCCTATTGGCGCAAGTCCTGAACATTCATCGGAGACAGCATCCGTGTTCCAGTTCTGGCCAAGTGTCGTCAAACCCATCCTCGAAGCCGCAAAGGCCCGGCGGGTGATCGAAATCGGAGTGGACAGGGGGCGCACCTCCCGCCTTCTGGCCTCCTGGGCGCAGACGGCCGGGGCGCGGGTGGAGCTCGTCGATCCCGAGCCAAGCCTCGATATGGAGGGGCTTCAGGACCGCTTTGCCGGTGCCGTTTTCGTCCACCGCCGCCCCAGCCTGGAAGTATTGGGCGACTTGCTCCCGGCCGACGTCGTTCTGATCGACGGCGATCACAACTGGTACACCGTCTACCATGAGCTAGAGATGATCTATGGGACGCAAGGACCGGTGGACGCACACGCGCCGATCACGATCTGCCACGACGTGGAATGGCCCTATGGCCGGCGCGATCTCTATTACTGCCCGGACCGCATTCCCGAAAAAGACCGGCAAGAATTCCGCATCGGCGGCGTTCTGCCCCGGGAGCGGGGCCTGTCGCCGGGGGGATATAATGCCGGCTCATTCCATGCGATACATGAGGGCGGCCCGCGCAATGGCGTCCGGACGGCGATCGAGGACTTCCTGCTCCCGCGGAGCGAAGAATTCAGAGTCGTCTGGTTGCCCCTGCTCTTCGGTCTGGCGGTGATCGTCCCGCGGGCGCGGCTTGAGACCACCGCTGCGCTTGCCGCTGTCCTCGAATCCCTGGACCTTAGCCGCCCGCTGCGCAACCTGTGCAAAATCGCGGAACTGGAACGGCTCGACGGCAATCGCCCGAAACTGCTGCCTGCCGGTTCGGGACCGAGACCGGGAACCGGGGCCAGAAACTTCTCCAGCGCCTTGCCCGATGACGTGCTGACCGCATTGCTGAAAGGCAGCCTCGGGTATCGTTACAAGGATCGGGCGATGCTGCTCAATCCGCTCGACATGGCCAATTATCTGGCGTTGCTCGGGCAGCTGAAGCCGGCGGCGGTGATCGAGATCGGCAGCCTGGAAGGCGGGCGGACCGAGTGGCTGGCCGATACCATGGCAGCCCTGGGCCTTGAGGTTCGGGTCATAAGCGTTGATCTCATGCCGCGTGTGCCCAGCTCCCACCCGGGGATCGATGCGCGCGTGGGCGATGCCCGAAATCTGGCGCAGGTGCTGTCGCCGGATGATGTGCGAAGCCTGGGGCACCCGCTTCTCGTCATCGAGGACTCCGCCCATGACGAAGAAACCTGCACCGCCGTGCTCGACTATTTCGATCCGCTTTTGACGGCGGGGGACTATATGGTCATCGAGGACGGTGCGTTCCGCAGCGACAGCGACACGCCGTCCGGCTCGTCCGTGCTCTCTCCGCCGTCCCGGGCGATCGATGCCTTTCTGGCGCGGCGGTCGCAGGACTACGAGATTGACGCGCGGTTTTGTGACCGCTTCGGCTACAATGCCACCTTCAATTTCAATGGCTGGCTGAGGCGGCGATGACCCGGCCGCGCGATTTTCCAGACGCTGCGCCTGCGCGACAGGGGTTGATCGATCCGGCCTTGCTTGACCGGCTCCGCCAGACCGTTGGGGCCGTCACCCGGCCGTGGTGGCAGGGCGAGGTGGTCAGCGAGAACGGGCTGATCTACGGCGTCAATATTGGCGGTTCCCGCCCCCCTCTGGTCTGGTGCTTCCAGGGGTATGTAGAATTTGCCGCTTTCGCCGACGCCCTGGGGCCGGATCAGCCCGTTTACGGCATGCGATCGGGGCATCTGGTCGTCGAGACCAGCGCCGAGAACCACCTGCATATGGCGCTCATGTGCGCGGCGGAACTCCATTCTCTGGCGCTGGCAGGCCCCCTGTTCATCGGCGGCAATTGCCAAGGGGCCCTGCTGGCGCAAAAGATCGCGCAGCTGCTGATGACCTCCGGGCGCGCAGTCACCTTGCTGATCGGCCTGAACCCGTTTCTTTTCGAGCCATATCCCGGGCGCGCCGCCTTCATCTTTGGCCGATATGACCTGACCAATCCGCTCCATCGGTTTCACGATGCCGAAGCCGTGCTGCGCGCCAACCTCCCGCATTGCACGATCGATACCCTCCCGTCCGAACATGGCAAATTATTCAGCGGCAAAATCCTCAGCCTGCTGAGTGATCTCGTGCGCCGACGCATGGATCAGGCGTCGGGAACCTGTCCCGGTTCTTTTCCGATCTGGTCACTGCGCGCCGACCTCGCGGTGCCCTCCCGGATGGCGATGACCGCTGGCAGCCTGTGCACTGTCCCCGTCACCTTGCGCAACACCTCGGACGTCATCTGGGCCCCGACCGGCGAAAGCGGACTTTCGGTGGGAAACCACTGGCGCCACCCCGACGGCGGCATGGTTCAATGGCTGGACGACCAACAGCCTTTGAACCATCCGCTGCCGCCGGGCGGCTCGGTGGATATGGACCTTCTGGTTCGCGCCCCCGGCACGGAGGGTGAATACCTGCTGGAGGTTGATGTCGAACATGCGGGGGTCATGTGGCTGAGTGAGCTCGGCGGCGAACGCGCCACCTGCCGGGTCAGCATTTCCCGTCCGGGCGAGAGCGCACCGTCCCTGGGGTGACCCCGGCTCGGGCCGTCCGCGGAAACGGTCCGCACGGTCTCAGCGCCGCGCGAACATCACCACATTGCCGATCAGCGTCAGGGCCAGGCCGGCGAACGCCCCGGGCGTCCAGTGGAAGCCCTCGTAAAGGGTCGAGAGCAGCAGCGCCACCACCGGGAAGACCACCGTCGCATAGCCCGCCCGCGCCGAGCCGATCCGCGCCACCAGAAGCAGATAGGTGGTGAAGCCGACGACCGAGCCGATCAGCGCCAGATAGGCCAGCGCCGCCCAATAGCGCGCCCCCGTGGGCCAGACCACGCCCTGCCCGCCCGCCAGCATCAGCACGACGAGCACCAGGGCCCCGATCCCCATCCCCCAGGCATTCGCCGTCACCGGCGTCACGCCAAGCTGGCCGTTCTTGCGCGAGGCCATGTTACCGAAGGAAAACATCAGCGTGCCGAAACAGGCCCAGCCGATGCCGCGCAGGGTGTCGCCCATGGCCGCGCCGCCAAGGTCGTCGCGAAACAGCAGCCCCAGCCCCGCCGCCCCGATCGCCCCGGCCAGCAGCGTGCGACCGGTGATCCGCTCGCCGAAGAAGATCCGCGCGTTCACCGCGTTGAAGATCGAGGCAAGCGAGAACACCACCGACACCAGCCCCGAGGGGATCAGCGCCGCGGCATTGTAGAGCCCGATGAAGTTGAAGCAGAACAGGCACAGCGCCTGCACGACGACAAAGCGCCACTGCGCCGGCCGCCGCAGCCGGCCAAGTGCGGCAAGCCCGGCAAGCATGACCAGCCCGGCAAGCGCAAAGCGCAGGAAGATCGACTCGATCAGCGGCACCGGCCCGACCTGCGCGGCGATGGCGATCCATGTGGTGCCCCAGATCAGGACGGTGGCGGCGAAGAGGAAAAGCGTGTTCATGCCCTGCCTCTAGCGCATCTGCGCCCGCGGTGTTTTGCACGTTCTTGCGGTGAAATCGCGCGCGGGGCTTTCGCGGCGCGGGGCGCGGCGCTACCGATGTCTCATGCGCCCCACGGTCCATGACTTCCTCGGCCGCTCCGCCGTTGCGCAGAGCACCGCGCGCCTCGATCTCGGGGCGGGCTGCGCGGTGGCGATCTGGCACAACCACGACGACCGGATCCGCTACGAGACGCCGCAGAACCACACCTTCAGCCTCTATCTCGAGGGCGGCACCGGCACCCGGCGGCTCGATGCCGGGGGCATTGCCGGGCATCCGGGCGCGATCTGCGTGATGCCCGAGGGCTGCGGCTCGGAATGGGAGATCACCGCCCCCTTCCGCTTCGTGCATCTTTATCTGTCAGACGCGCGGCTTCGGACGGCGTTCTCGGCGATCCACGACTGTGACGCGCGGCTGCTGGATCTGCGCGAGAGCACCTTTGCCGAGGATGCCCGGCTGGCCGCAGGGCTGCGCACGCTTGCCGCGGCGGCGACGGCGGGCGATGTGCTGCGGGCCGAGGCGGCGGTCGCGGGGCTGATCGGCGGGCTTGCGCACCAGCGCCCGCAGCTGCGCGGCGGGCTGACGGCGGCGCAGCTGCGCCGGATCGACGACTGGATCGAGGCGCATCTCGAAGAGGCGATCCACCTCGACGATCTGGCGGCGCTCGCCGGTCTTTCGGGCTATCACTTCCACCGCATGTTCCAGCTGTCGCGTGGGACGGCGCCCCATGCCTGGGTCACCGCGCGCCGCATCGCCCGGGCGCAGGCGCTGCTTGGCGGGCCGATGCCGATCGCCACGGTGGCGGCGGCCTGCGGCTTTTCCAGCCAGAGCCACCTGACCCGCACCTTCCGCACCCGGACCGGCCGCACGCCCGCCGAGTATCGCGCGCTCGTCCGCGCCGCCCGGAGCGGCGCCTAGGCGCCCTCGGCGAAGCGGTCGGTCGCGCGGATCAGCCGGTCGCGGATGCCGGGCTCGGTCGCGGCATGGCCCGCCCCCTCGACGATGTGCAGCCGGGATTCCGGCCAGCGCCGGTGCAGCTCCCACGCCGTGCGCAAGGGACAGGGCATGTCATAGCGGCCATGGACGATCTCGCCCGGGATGCCGGCCAGCTTCGGCGCGTCGTCCAGCAACTGCCCCGGCCGCAGCCAGCAATCATGCAGGAAATAGTGGTTTTCCAGACGCGCGAAGGCCAGCGCGAACTGCGCGTCGCCATAGTCTGCCTCGACCTCGCCCTGCGGCAGCAAGGTGATCGTCGTGCCCTCCCAGATCGCCCAGGCCCGCGCCGCTGCAAGCCGTTCCGCCTCGTCCTCCGAGGTCAGCCGCTTGCGGAAGGCCGCGATCAGGTCGCTGCGCTCGGCCTCGGGGATCGGCGCGACGAATTTCTCCCAGGCGTCGGGGAACATCTCGGAGACGCCGAAACGGTAATACCAGTCGATCTCGGCCCGGCTGACGGTATAGACGCCGCGCAGGATCAGCGCGCTGACCCGCCCGGGATGGGTCTGCGCATAGGCAAGCGCCAGCGTCGAGCCCCAGGAGCCCCCGAAGACCAGCCAGCTGTCGCAACCGACCAACGCCCGCAACCGCTCGATGTCGGCGACCAGATGCCAGGTGGTGTTCGCCTCGAGCGAAGCATGCGGCGTCGAGCGGCCGCAGCCGCGCTGATCGAAAAGCAGCACGTCATAGCGCGCGGGGTCGAAAAAGCGCCGGTGATCGGGATGGATCCCGCCGCCCGGTCCGCCATGCAGGAACACCGCCGGCTTTGCCCCGGGCGTGCCGACCCGCTCGTAATAGACCCGGGGCCCGTCGCCGGTGTCGAGAAAGCCGGTCTCGTAGGGCTCGATCTCGGGGTAGAAGTCGCGCAGCCTGTCCATGATGTCCTTCCGTCGATGCCGGGCCATCATCGCGCCTCGCGCCGGCGGGGGCAATGACCGGCGCCCCAGGCCGCCCCCGGGCATTTTCGCCCACCCCCCGGCGATTTTCTGCGACTGCCCGCGCGCCGCCACGCGCCGTATCTGAGCCCCACCGCAACAACGGAGGCGCAAGATGAAAGCAATCGGCATCTGGAAGGCCCTGCCCGCCGACGACCCCGAGGCGCTCGTCGAGCGCGAGATCCCGGTGCCGGTGCCCGGCCCCGATGACCTTCTGGTGCGGGTCGCGGCGATCTCGGTCAACCCGGCCGACATCCGCACCCGGCTGCGCAAGACCGACGACGGCCATTTTACGGTGCTGGGCTGGGACGTGGCGGGCGAGGTGGTGGCAACCGGCGCGGCGGTGCGCGATTTCGCCCCGGGAGACCCCGTGCTCTATGCGGGCGACCTGTCCCGCCCCGGCGCGAACAGCGAATACCACCTGGTCGAACGCGCGATCGTTGGCCACCGCCCCGCGGCACTTGCCCCCGCCGCGGCGGCAGCCCTGCCGCTCACCGCGCTCACCGCCTGGGAGGCGCTCTTCGACCGGCTCGGCCTGACACCCGGCGCGGCGCCCGAGCCGCGCAGCCTGCTGATCGTCGGCGGTGCGGGCGGCGTCGGGTCGATGGCGATCCAGCTCGCGCGGCTGGTCCCCGGCCTCACCGTGATCGCCACCGCCTCGCGGCCGCAGTCGCGCGCCTGGTGCCTGTCGCTTGGCGCCGATGCGGTGATCGACCATTTCGCCGACCTCGAGGCGCAGATCACCGACCTCGGCCTGGCGCCGCCCGCTCTCGTCTTGCTGGCGAACGACCCCGACCGGCATTTTCCCGCCCTCGCCCGGCTGATCGCGCCCGGCGGCCGGATCTGCTGCATCGTGCCCTTCGCGAGCCCCCCCGACATCGGCGCGCTAATGCACAAAAGCGCGGGGCTGGTGTGGGAATTCATGTTCACCCGGCCGATGTTCGCCACCCCGGACCGCGCCCGGCAGGGCGAGACCCTGACCCGTGTCGCGCAGATGGCGGCTGAGGGGCGGCTGCGCCCGACCGGCACCGAGACGCTGTCGCCGATCTCGGCCGATACCCTGCGCGAGGCCCACCGCCGGATCGAGAGCGGCCGCGCGATCGGCAAGATCGTCCTTTCCGGCTTCTGAAATTCCCGACAAGACAAGGAGATACAAATGTCTGCTGTCGACCTGACCCAATCCTTCCTCGGCGCGGTGTTTTCCGGCCAACTCGAGGAGGCCCTCGCCCTGACCGCGCCCGAGGCGCGCTTCATCTCGGTCAGCCCGCGCGACAGCGCGGCGAACCCGCTGCACGGCACCTTCGTCGGCCCTGAGGGCGCGAAGGCCTTCTTCGGCGGGTTCGGCGCGCTGCTGGAGCCCGGCGATTTCACCGTCGAGGCGGCCTTCGGCGATGACCACCATGCCGCCCTTTACGGCCAGTTCCGCCACACCGTGCGCGCGACTGGCAAGCCCTTCGTGAGTGACTGGGCGCTCATCACCCGGGTCGCGGGCGGCAAGCTGACGCTCTACCACTTCTACGAGGACAGCGACGCGCTGACCCGTGCCCGCGCCTGACCGGGCCGGCAGGGGTTGGCCTTGCGGCCGATCCCTGCTTTCTGTCATCCGCGACACCGACGCCGACCGAGGACCGCATGGACGCGCTTTCCGCACTGCAATGGGACGACATCCGCTTCTTCCTGGCGCTCGCCCGCGCGGGCAGCCTGTCGCGGGCGGCGCGCGCGCTACGGGTCGAGCATTCGACCGTCGCGCGCCGCGTCACCAGCCTTGAAACCGCCCTGGCGCTGCGCCTGTTCGACCGGCTCGCGAGCGGCTGGAGCCTGACCGCCGAGGGCGAGGAGCTGCTGGCGCAGGCCGGCGCGGTCGAGGCACAGATCCTCGGCCTTGCCCGCATCGCGCGCGAACAGGACCCGATGGCGGGGCGGGTGCGGATCTCGGCGCCGCCAGTGCTGCTTGCCGAGCTGCTGATGCCCACCGTCGCGGCGCTGAGCGCGGCGCATCCGAGGTTGACGATCGACCTCGAGGGCAGCCGGCGCGAGGCCGACATGATGCGCGCCGAGGCCGATATCGCGCTGCGCATCGGCCTGCCGGAAACCGGCGACCTGATCGCGCGGCGCATCGCCGAGATCGGATACGGGCTTTACGGCGCGCCCGGCCTGCCCGAGGGGCCGGCACCGCGACGCTGGATCGGTTTTGACGACAGCCTGCCGGGGCTTGCGCAGAAGCGCTGGCTCGAGGCCGAGATGGAGGGCGCCGAGCCCGCGATCTGCAGCAACGACATGGCGACGATGGCGCAGGCGGCACGCGCCGGGCTGGGGCTGGCGCTGCTGCCGCATTTCCTGGGCGCGAGGGACGCGGCGCTCTGCGCCTATCCAGCCCGCCAGCCCGCCTTCAGCCGCCCGCTCTATCTGATCCTGCACGCCGACATGCGCCGCGCGCCGCGGGTGCGGGCGGTGGCCGATGCGCTGGTTGCCGACCTGAAGGCCCGGCTCGATCCGCGCTGAGCGGCCGCGGGCCCGGCGGGCAGGTGGCAAAGATCGACGACGGCGCGGTCAGCAACAAGGCGGTCTTCGTCGCTCCGGCCATTCTGCCGGACGACACGCGGGACGTTCTCGGCTTGTGGCTCCAGACCAGCGAGGGCGCGAAGTTCTGGCGACGGTCCTCGACGACCTGCGCACGCCGGGCGCAGGGCATCCGGATCGCGGTGGCGGACGGCTTGAAGGGGGGAGGCGGCTTTTCCCCGCCCCCACGCCCCCAAGATCCAGACCTGTATCGCCCGCCTTCTGCGCCCCCCATGAGCTTCGCGAGCGACAAGGACCGCACGGGGCCCTGAAGGCGCTCCGATGGTGATCGCACCGCGGATATCAGGCTTGCGAAAAGGACTCCGCCGCTTCGCCATGCAGGCGCAGGATGCGGCAGGCATAAGCCTCAAGGCGTTCGCCCTCGCACGTCAGGACAATGTTTCGGGTGTCGCGCAGGAACAGCACCACGTCGGTTTCAGCCTCGAGCCGTGCAATATGGGACGAGATCGTCGCCGCAGAACGATGCAGCCTTTGTGCGGCCCGGCCGAAGCCCTTCGCGTCGATGCAGCTGCGAAACAGCACATGATCGAACTGAGTCATTCTTCGGAAACCCCTGACAATACCTTCAGATCATATTGATTGTCTGTTGAAAGGCCATGGCGGCTTTGACCTCGGGGCAGGCATGGGAGCGCATGGATGACGCCACAGAGACAGGGAATCGGGGGGTGTTGTGGCGCAGACCACGCTCGGCACCCTGGGGCTTTGCGTGATTGAGGCCGGGACCGATCCGCTGTCGCCCGCCTCCTATCGCTGCGCCATTGCGGCCCTGGTCCTTGCGGCCTCTGTCGCCCTGCGCAGCGAGCTGCGCGCGCTGTTCCGCCTGCCGGTTCGGGTGTTGTTGCTCGCGCTTTTGAGCGGCGTGCTGATGGTCGGGAACTGGCTGTTGTTCTTCGAGGCAATCCGCCGCTCGGGGATCGCAGTCGCGACGATCGTCTTCCATGTTCAGCCCTTCGTCATGGTGCTGATCGGGGTACGGGGGTGAATCGGGTTGTGATCTGAACGGTGGTTGAGGGGGCGCGCACTGGCTCGCGGGATGTGCCGCGAGGGGGCGGTCTCGATCCGGAAAGCCCGTGGGGCCATCGGAGTCGACCGCTCGACGTTCCACGACAAGTCCCGCCGCGCCGATCAGGCTGCCGTCGCCAAGCGGATGCGGGAGATCTGTGAAACGCATGTGCGGTATGGCTACCGGCGCGTTCACGTCCTGCTCGACCGTGAGGGCTGGAACATCAACATCAAGAAAGTCTATCGAATTTACAAGGAGTTGGGATTGCAACTCAGGAACAAGACGCCGAAGCGCCGTGTGAATGCCAAGCTGCGTGACGACCGTGCTGAGGCTGTCAGTCCGAACGAGGTCTGGGCTATGGGCTTCGTTCACGACCAGGTGGCGACGGGCAAGAAGCTGAGAATATTGACGGTCGTCGACACCTTCTCGCGCTACGCCCCCGTCCCCGACGCACACTACAGATACCGCGGCGAGGACATGGCCGCGACGTTGGACCGGGTTTGCGGACAGACCGGCTATCCGAAGACTATCCGGGGCGACCGGGGCAACACGTTCGTGTCGCACGACATGGACCTGTGGGCCTGTCAGCGTGGTGTGACCCTTGACCTCTCGCGACCGGGAAAACCGACCGACAACGCGTTCATCAAAGCGTTCAATGGCCGGTTCCGGGCTGAGTGCCTGAACCAGCACTGGTTCCTGACCCTTGAAGATGCCGGCGAAAAGTTGGAGGCTTGGCGCAGACATTAATGAGGAACGGCCGCACGGCGCGATCGGCAAAAAGGCCCCGATTACGCTGACGAGATGTGGGGGCGTTACCAGCCCCTCCCCCTGAACAATGCCGGAAAACTCTGCCCAAGGGCGATTCAAGGTTGGGGCGCAGATCAGGCGGATCCTTCTGTTGGGGCGGCCTCTAGCATCAACTGGAGGCACTATCGGGGGTCACAGCACTGATCCAACGTGCCGCCTTCTCGGCGATCATCAGCGTGGGGGCGTTGGTATTGCCGCTGGTGATGTCGGGCATGATGCTGGCGTCGACGACGCGCAGCCCCTTGATGCCGCGCACGCGCAGATGACTGTCCACGACGGCCTGCGGATCGTCCTGCCGCCCCATCTTCGCCGTGCCGACCGGATGGAAGATCGTCGTGGCGATGTCGCCCGCCAGCTTGGTCAGCTCCGCGTCGCTTTCGAACTGCGCGCCGGGCTTCCATTCCTCGGGCCGGTATTTCGCCAGCGCCGGCTGGGCGAGGATCGCGCGCACCTGCCGCAGGCTTTGCGCCGCAATCATCCGGTCCTCATCGGTGGACAGGTAGTTCGGCGCAATGACCGGCGCCTCGTCGAAACGGCCGGAGCGGATCAGCACGCTGCCGCGACTGGTCGGGTTCAGGTTGCACACGCTGGCCGTGACCGCGGGGAACGGGTGCAACCCCTCGCCGAAGGCCTCGAGGCTCAGGGGCTGAACGTGATATTCCAGATTGGCGTGCGCCCGGTCCGGCGAGGATCGGGTGAAGGCGCCAAGCTGGCTCGGCGCCATGCTCATCGGCCCGCGGCGCGTCAGCGCGTATTGCAGACCGATCCGCGCCTTGCCGAACAGGCTGCCCGCCAGCGTGTTCAGGGTCTGGGCCCCCTGCACCTTGTAGATCGCGCGGATCTGCAGGTGATCTTGCAGATTGCCGCCGACACCGGGGGCATCCAGACGCACCTCGATGCCCAGCGATTTCAGGTGCTCCGCCGGGCCGATCCCCGACAGTTGCAGGATCTGCGGCGATCCGATGGCACCCGCGGACAGGATCACCTCGCCCGTCGCGCGCACGCTGACCGCGGCACCACCGCGGCGCACGATCGCGCCGGCGCAGCGTTGCGCCCCGTCCGGTGCGGTCTCGATCAGCAGACGCTCGACCTGCGACCGGGTCCAGACCGTCAGGTTGGCGCGCCCCTTCACCGGGCGGAGGAACGCCTTCGCGGTGTTCCAGCGCCAGCCGGATTTCTGGTTCACCTCGAAATATCCGACCCCGGTATTGTCGCCCGAGTTGAAGTCATCGGTCGGCTCGAAGCCCGCCTCGGTCATCGCCCGCGCGACATCGTCCAGAATGTCCCAGCGGAGCCGCTGCTTTTCGACGCGCCACTCACCGCCATGGCCATGCAGTTCGGAAAAGCGGCGCCGGTTCCCGGCGACGGGATCGGCGCCATCATCGAGCCGGTAGTGATCTTCATGCGCCATGAAGTCCGGCAGCGAATTCTGCCACGTCCAGGCATCGTCGCCCACGGCCTGCGCCCAGCCGTCATAGTCGCGCGCCTGACCGCGCATGTAGATCATGCCGTTGATCGAGGAACAGCCGCCCAGGGTCTTGCCGCGCGGATAGCGCAGCGAGCGGCCGTTCAGCCCCGCATCCGGCGCCGTCTGATAGAGCCAATCGGTGCGCGGATTGCCGATGCAATAGAGATAGCCGACGGGAATATGGATCCACGGGTAGGCGTCGGATTTTCCGGCTTCGAGCAGCAAGACCCGTTTCGACGGGTCCTTGCTGAGACGATTGGCGAGGAGGCAACCGGCTGAACCGGCACCGATGATGATATAATCAAACACGTCGTGCGACATCTTGGCGGCTCCTGTCAGGCGGCGAAGCGGCAAAGACCCGCAGCCGGGCAGCGAGGGGGCATCCGGGGCTCGTCGGCGGCATCGCGCTCGGCGACGGACCAAGGATTTTCATCGGATCTGACGCCTGAAAGCCGCGTATTCCTGATGAAACGCCAGATGTCGGCAACGGTCATGTCACTCCTCCCTGTCTCTCCCAGGACATGGGATAGCGGCAGGCGAGGCGAGATTTCCAATGACTAATAAAACAACACATTATAAGATAAATTTATATGAAAAACCTCGCAGACCTCCGCAGCTTGCAGTCCTTCGTCACCGTCGCGCGCGAAAGCAATGTCTCTCGTGCGGCGGAACGGCTGCATCTGACGCAGCCCGCGATCAGCCTGCAGCTGAAGCGTCTCGCGGCCGAGACCGGGCTCAAGCTGTTCACCCGCACCTCGAGGGGGGTCGAGCTGACGCGCGACGGCGCGGCCCTTCTGGTCAAGGCCGAGCAGGTCCTGGCGGCGCTCGAGGATTTCCGGCAAACCGCCAGCCGGATGACCGGCACCGTGCGCGGCACCTTGCATGTCGGCACCGTCATCGACCCGGATTTCATTCGGCTGGGGCAATTCCTGCGGGCGGTGGCACAGACCGCGCCGGATCTGCAGACACAGCTGGCGCATGGGATGAGCGGCGATGTGCCGGTGCGCCTGTTGCGCGGCGAGATCGACGTCGGGTATTTTCTGGGCGATCCGGAAGACGGCCCCCCTGCCCCCGGGCCCGAGACCGCACGCAGCGAAAGCCCCTTTCATTATCGGGCGCTGACCCGGTTCAAATACCGGGTTGTCGCCCCGGCGGGCTGGGAACAGCGCACCGCGGGCCGGGACTGGAAGGCGCTCGCGGAACTGCCCTGGATCGGGACGCCGCCGGCCTCGGTGCACAACCGCGTGCTCAGCCGGTTGTTTTCCGATCTGGGCGTGACACAGAACCGGGTCGCCGTCGTCGATCAGGAACCCTCGATGCTGGCGATGGTGCGCTCGGGAGGCGGGCTGAGCCTGTGTCGCGAGTCGATCGCGCTGAACGAGAAGCAAGTCCACGGGCTGGTCGTGGTGGATCATGCCGAGATTGACGTGAAACTTGGCTTTCTGACCCTCGCGAACCGCAAGGGAGAGCCCGCCATCGACCTTGCCTTCGATCTCATCATGAAGATCTGGAACCTGAGCGACTGAGCGAGGGCTCCCCTCCCGGACGGTCCACGAGTGGAAGACGATGGGACCGGAGGGACGCGGATACGGCCCCCGCGCCCGCGCCTTTCCGGTTCCCCGGTCTCAGCGCCCCTGCCAGACCGGCGCGCGGCGCTCGAGGAAGGCCCGCGCCCCCTCCTGCGCATCCTCGCTGTCCATGATCGCGCGCAAGGTGCGGGCATTCTCGGGCCACAGGGCGGCCAGCTGCGCGGCTTCGGCAGCGCGGCTCAGCCGCAGGGTCTCGGCCACCGCGAGCGGCGCATTCGCGGCGATCTCGCGCGCAAGTTCCAGCGCGACGGCCAGCCCCGCGCCCGGCGCGGCCCGGCGCGCGATCAGCCCCAGATCCCAGGCCTCGGCCGTGTCGACCATCCGCCCGGTCAAGAGGATCTCGCGCGCCCGTGCAGGCGGGATCACCGAGGCCAGCCGCAGCGCGCCCCCCGCCCCCGCGACCAGGCCGCGGATCACCTCGGGCAGGCCGAAGCGGCTGCCCTCCTCGGCGACGATCATGTCGCAGGCGAGCGCCAGTTCACAGCCGCCCGCAAGCGCCGCCCCATGCACCGCCGCGATCAGCGGCTTGGTCCGTCGCGCCTCGGTCAGCCCGGCAAAGCCGCCCGGGCCGAACAGCACCGCCTCGACCTGCCCCGCGCCGAAGGCCGCCAGATCCATGCCCGCGCAGAACACCGGCCCGGCGCCGCACAGCACCGCCACCCGCAAGGCGGGGTCCGCCTCGAACCGGGCCAGCGCCTCGGCCAGCCCCGCCGCGGCCGCACCGTCAATTGCATTGCGCCGCGCCGGCCGGTTGAGCGTGATCCGCGCCACCGGCCCCTCGGCCTCGAACAGGACACTGGCTTCGGTCATTGGAGAGCCTCCGCGATCAGACGTTTGCGCAGCTCGCCGCGGATGATCTTGCCGGTGGTGGTCACCGGCAGCTCCTCGACGACATAGAGCGCGCGGGGGTATTCATAGGCCGCCAGACGGGTGCGGACATGGGATGCGATCTCGTCGCGCAGGCTGGCGCAATCGTCATGCCCGGCGCGCAGCTTGACGAAGGCCGCCACGATCTCGCCGCGCAGCGGATCGGGCTGCCCCACGACCCCCGCCATCGCCACGGCGGGATGCGAGATCAGGCAATCCTCGATCTCGGCGGGCCCGACCCGGTAGCCCCCGGTCGAGATGATGTCGTCGTTGCGCCCCTTGAACACCAGCCGCCCGTCGGGCCGGCGCAACCCGCGATCGCCCGTCACCAGCCAGCGCCCCTCGGGCCCCGTCACGAATTTCTCGGCCGTCGCCACCGGCTGCTGCCAATAGCCGAGGAACATCACCGGATCGGGCGACAGGATCGCGATCGCGCCCTCCGCCCCGTCGGGGAGCCGTTCGGCGGTGATCTCGTCGATCACGTCGACACGGTGGCCCGGCACCGGCCAGCCCATCACCCCGGTTTCCGGCGCCTCCAGCACGCCGCAGCTCGACACCACCATGTTGCATTCGGTCTGGCCGTAGAATTCGTTGATCGTCACGCCAAGCGCCTGACGCCCCCATTCCAGCAGCTGCGCCCCGAGCGGCTCGCCGCCCGAGGCGACCGAGCGCATGTTCAGCGCCCAGTCGACACTGTCGGGGTCGGCCTTCATCATCTTCAGCGCGGTCGGCGGCAGGAAGGCGTTGCGCACGGCAAAGCGGCGGATCAGATCGGCCGCCGCCCGGGCAGAGAACTTGCGGAAGCGACAGGCCACAACCGGCACCCCGTGATGCAGCGCCGGCAGCAGCACATCGAGCAGACCGCCGATCCAGGCCCAGTCGGCCGGCGTCCAGATGCAGTCGCCGGGCTGCGGCAGGAAATCATGGCTCATCTCGACGCCGGGCAGATGGCCCAGCAGCACCCGCTGCGCATGCAGCGCGCCCTTCGGATTGCCGGTGGTGCCCGAGGTATAGATCAGCAGCGCCGGCGCGCTCGAGCGGCTGTCGACCGGGGTGAACGCGTCCGGGGCCGCGGCCAGCGCCGCATCGAAATCCTGCGCACCCGCGGCCGGCCCGTCGACGGTGAAGATCACCTCGAGGTCGGGCAGTTCGTCGCGAATGCCCGCGATTGTCGGCAGGCTGGCGTGATCGGTCACGAGCACCCGCGCCCCGCTGTCGCGCAGTCGGTGCAACAGCGCCTCGGGGCCGAAGAGCGTGAACAGCGGCAGCGAGACACAGCCCGCCTTGAACGCCGCGATATGGGCGATCACCGTCTCCCGGCGCTGCGGCAGCAAGATCGCCACGCGGTCGCCCGCAGTCACCCCATCGCCGCCCAACCCGAGCCCGGCCAGCACATTGGCAAACCGATTCGAGGCCGCACGCAACTCGGCAAAGCTGGTCTCGCGGGCCGGGCCATAGCCGTCCTCCCCAACCTCGATCAGGGCGATCCGCTCGGGATCGGTCGCGGCCCAGCGGTCGCAGACATCGGTGCCGATGTTGTAATAATCGGGAATATCCCACTGAAATGCCGCCATGGTCGCGGCATAGCTCTCCTTGCGAGACAGCACGCTCTCTTCTCCCCTCCTGACGCCCCGCACCGGGGCGCCCTCCTCCGCGGCAAGCTGAGCGCATTCGCGCCGGGGTTGTCTATCGCCGCAAAAGTTGACGCTAGGGAAGGCAAATTGCGATCGAGGCGCCTAGGGAATCAAAAAGCGGTGGCGTTCCTTGCGGGCGACCTGCTGCAGATAGTCCGACACGGCGCGCACCCGCGCGAGGTCTTCGGTGCTCTGGTGGCTGAGCAGCCAGACGGTGCGGGTCAGCACGTAATCCTCCACCAGAACCGGTTCCAGATCGGGGTCGTCGAGAGCCATGAAGCGCGGCAAGATCGCCAGCCCCGCCCCCTCGCGCACGGCCTCGCGCTGCGCGATCATCGAGGTCGAGGCGAAGCCCACCGGCGCGGTGATCCCCAGATCCTCGAGGTAGCGCAATTCGTCGGAAAACAGCATCTCGGGGATGTAGCCGACAAGCCGGTGATGGCGCAGATCGCGCAGCCGTTCGGGGCGGCCGTAACGGCGCAGATAATCGGGCGCGGCAAAGAAGTGCAGGTGGTAATCGGTCATCCGCCGCGCCAGCAGCCGACCGCTTGTGGGCAAGGTCAGATCCAGCGACAGATGCACTTCCTGATGCGACATCTGGAACTGCCGCGAGCGCACCACCAGCGCCACATCGACATCGGGATTGTCGCGCTGGAACCGCGCCAGCAGAGGGGTCACGACATAGGTACCCAGACCGTCGGGCGCCCCGATCCGCACCGTGCCCGCCAGCCGCCCGGCCTCCCCCACGATCTGCTCGTGCACGCGGGTGCTGGACCGCTCGACCTCCATCGCGATCGGCAGCAGCCGCTCGCCCGCCGGGGTCAGCGCGTATCCCGCCTCGTCGCGGATGAACAATTGCGCGCTGACTGATTTCTCCAGCGCCCGGATCCGGCGTGCCACCGTGGTCTGGTCGATCCCCAGCGCACGGCCCGCCGCCGTCATCCGTTTGAGGCGCGACAGCGCCAGGAAAAACTTCAGATCGTTCCAGTCAAAAACCGTCTGCATTTTTGCAAAATACCTCTGCACATTTGCCCATGTCAAACGGCTCCCGACCGCCCTTTAATTGCGGCGAGGGGAGGTGACTGGTGCGGATCGCGCCGGTCGTCTGAGTTTTGGGAGGAAATCTAATGGTGCTGATCCGTCTGCTCGACGGGTTGAACGAGATCGTGGGCCGCGTCGTGGCCTTCGTTGCAGTCATCTTCGCGCTGATGATCATCTACGATGTGATCATGCGCTATGGCTTCAACGCGCCGACGCTCTGGGCGTTCGATCTGACGAAACAACTCTACGGTTTTTACTTCATCCTGCTCGGGGGCTATGCGCTGCGCCATCAGGCCCATGTGCGCGTCGATCTGGTGACCGAGACGCTGCGGCCGGGGCCGCGCCGGGTGGTCGAGATTCTCGGCTACCTGATCTTCTTCTTCCCGTTTGCCTGGGTGTTCGCCACCCGCAGCTGGGATTTCGCCATGCGCTCGCTGGCCCAGAATGAAACCACCTATGGCGCGATCCAGCTGCCGGTCTATCCGGTCAAGATCGCGATGGCGGTCGCGGCCGGGCTGCTGCTGCTGCAGGGCGTCTCCGAGGTGCTCAAGCTGGTGCTGAACAAGCAGGAGCCGTCTCATGTCGGGTGAACTCATTGGCCTGATCATGGCCGGGCTGTTGCTGCTCGGGCTGTTCATGGGCCATCCGCTGGCCTTCGTTCTGGGCGGCACCGCGGTGCTGGGCGCGCTGATCGCGGGCAAGCCGATGGTGCTGGGCATCGTCATCAACCGGATCTTCGGTGAGGTTCTGGACAACTACATCCTGATCGCGATTCCGCTGTTCGTGCTGATGGCGCGATTCCTGTCCGACAGCGGCGTGACCGACCGGATGTTCGAGACGCTGCGCCTGCTGATGGGGCGCGTGACCGGCGGGCTCGGGCTTGCGGTCGTGTTCATCTCGATCCTGCTGGCGGCCACCACCGGCATCATCGGCGCCTCGATCACGGTGATGGGGGTGATGGCGCTGAAGCCGATGCTGCAATACGGCTATTCGAAACGGCTGACGACCGGGCTGATCGCGGCCTCGGGGTGCCTGGGCATCCTGATCCCGCCCTCGATCATGCTGATCCTGATGTCGTCGAACTCCTCGCTCTCGGTGGGCGAGCTGTTCGCGGGCGCCATGGTGCCCGGCGTGGTGCTCGGGCTGCTCTATGCGGGCTATGTCGCGCTGGTCGCGCTGTTCCGCCCCGACCTGGCGCCGCCGGTGTCGCAGGAGGAACGCGTGCCGGTCTCGCAGCTGCTGCCGATGCTGCTGCTCGAGGCGCTGCCGCCGCTGGTGCTGATCTTCGGGATTCTGGGCACCATGCTGGCGGGCATCGCCACCGCCACCGAAGCCTCGGCGATCGGCGCCTTCCTGGCCCTGCTGATCGTGATTTTCCGCGGCAAGTTCGAGTGGGCGACCTTCGCCTCGGCGCTGTGGGAAACCGGGCGGACCTCGGCGATGATCCTGTTCATCGTGGTCGGCGCAACCGCCTTCACCGGCGTGTTCAACATCACCGGCGGTCTGCATGCGGCGCAGAACATGATGCGCGGGCTGGACATGGAGCCCTGGATGCTGATCACGATGATGATGTTCGTGATCTTCGTGATGGGGATGTTCCTCGACTGGACCGGGATCGTGCTGCTGTCCTTCCCGATCTTCCTGCCGGTGGTGCGCGAGATGGGCGTGAGCGAGCTGTGGTTCGTGGTGCTGACCGCGGTCGTGCTGCAGACCTCGTTCCTGACGCCGCCCTTCGGCTATGCGCTGTTCTACATGCGGGCGCTCGCGCCGCGCAGCATCAAGACATCGGACATCATCCTGGGCGTGGTGCCCTTCATCGCCCTGATCGTGGCGATGGCGCTCGCGCTGGCGATGTTCCCGCAGCTGATCACCTGGCTGCCCGACACGCTCTACAACAGCAAATGACCCAATCTGCACTGACTGAGGAGGAGAAGTCGATGCGAACCAAGTCCCTGAAAACCAGTGTGTTCACCCTGGCGCTGATCGGCGCGGGCGTTGCGGCACAGGCCGAAACCAGCTGGCAGATGACCACCACCTGGCCGAACTCTCTCGAACTGATCGAGATGGACAAGCACTTCGTCGAGCTGGCGAACAAGCTGACCACGGGCGATCTGAAGATCGAGTTCTTCGAGGGCGGCAGCCTGGTCCCGTCGGGCGAGGTGTTCGGCGCGGTCGAGAGCGGCACGATCCAGGCGGGCGGCGACTGGCCGGGCTATTGGGCGGGGCGCGATGCGGCCTTCTCGCCGCTCGCCACCACCGCCAGCCTGTTCAACGCGGTCGACTATGTGAACTGGATCCAGCAATGGGGCGGCAAGGAGCTCTATAACGAAGTCTATGGCAAGTTCGGCATGGTCTATCTGCCCTATGCCGTGACCAACAACGAGTCGGGTTTCCACACCAAGGAACCGATCCGCTCGATCGCCGATCTGCAGGGCAAGCGCCTGCGTCTGTCGGGGCTCGAGCAGGGCCGTCTGCTCAACCAGCTGGGCGGCTCGCAGGTGTCGATGGCCGGCGGCGAGATCTATCAGTCGCTGGAACGCGGCGTGATCGACGGGGCCGAATTCTCGACCCCGAACGTCGACTGGTCGGGTGGCTTCCAGCAGGTCACGAAATACTGGGCCACGCCGGGCTGGCACCAGTCGGCCTCGGTCTTCGGCGTGATGATCAACAAGCAGGCCTGGGACGCGCTCAGCCCCGAGACCCGCGAGAAGCTGGAAATCGCGGCGGAAGCCAACCTGATGTGGTCGCTCTCCTTCACCGAACGGCGCGCCAATGACGCCTACAAGCAGTTCAAGGAAGTGAATGAGATCACCCGCATGGACGACGAGGCGCTGGCCCAGATCCAGACCATGGCCAACTCGGTGATCGAACAGGTTGCCTGCGAAAACCCCAGCTCGGCCAAGGTCTACCTGAGCCAGCTGGAATACCTGCAGGACTACTCGAACTGGCGCAAGGCCTCGGCGCCGTTCAACCTCGGCCGCGACCCGAACGGCCCGGACATCGAGAAGATCCGCGCCTGCGCCAGCAAGTAAGCGCAGCCGAAACGACCGGAACGGGGCCCGCGTGGCCCCGTTTCCTTTGCCCGGGCCCAAGTGACGGCGATGCTGTGCGTTTCAGTGCCAGGACTGAATCGCCCCGTCCCATGGCCTCAGGCGACGACCTCGATCTCGGCTGCTGTGCGTGCTGAAAACTGGCCCCTTTGAAGCTGGAGTTTTCGACTACCCTTTGCCGGCGGGGAGAGGAGCGGCGGCCCCGCGAAAAGGTGTGGCTGGAGCGATGATGGAAGAACCGCCGTGCCCGGCGGCATGGAAAGGCGGCGAGACAGCCCCCACCGCCCCGGCGCAGCGCCCCGTGCAGCCGCGAACCGGGAGCTCATAGGGGGGCGGCAGTATCCACACCGCAAGCGCTGCGCCAGCTGCGCCGTGCCGCAGGGGCGGCCGCTGGGACACCGGCGTCGATGAACCTCAGCCGTGGGCATGGGATGGCGGCGCGGCGGGAGGCGGTGCGGGACACCGACCACATGCCGCCACACATCGTCCGTCGCGTGGGGTGGAGGTTTCGTATGAAGTGCGGCGCACCAAGCTGGTCGGACGATGTGGTCAAGATCAGGATATGGAGCGACGGCAAAGCTCCACCTGCGGGGCTGAGGCGAACACCCTAGCTGTAGCGCCAAGGACTGGCAGAGCGACAGCACGCGGCCTTGCCAGCCGTGCGAGCTACAGGAAACCGACGCTCGTGAAACCATCGGCCCCGGCCGTCAGCGGTCGTCCTTTGCCGCTCGCAACGGTAAGCGCCTCGGGACATGGGTTCCGGGGCGCTTTCGTGAGCGTCCTACAAAGCTGCTACAAGTTGCGCGCTATAACCGAATCGCGCCCCCCCAACCCGCCAGCTTGCAGCGCACTTGCAGCAGGGTTTTCCGGGAGGAACTGAACGAATATAACATGTTGAAACTATTGGCGGAAGGGGTGGGATTCGAACCCACGGATGCTTGCACATCGGCGGTTTTCAAGACCGCTGCAATCGACCACTCTGCCACCCTTCCGTCATCAGCTTTCCAAGACCAGAGCCGTAAACCATTCGGCCACACTTCCGGCCTGACCCGGCCTAGCGGGCTTCACGCGATTCTGAAAGCCACCCGCAGCCGATTTCCGCCTCGCAGGCGCCCGGATGCTTTCCTTGCAACGCCCGAAACGCTACAGTCGGCGCGACTGCGCGGGGGGCCGCGCCGATGGGACAAGGGCCGAAGGGCCCGCAACCGACGCGGGGACAGCCCGCGCGAAGAGGGGCGAGATGGGCGACAGGATGCAGGGCAAACACCCCGGCACGCGATTTGGTCTGATGCTGGGGGCAGCGCTGGCACTGGCCGGCTGCCAGGAGGGCACCCAGCCCTTCGGCTTCCTGAAATCCGCCCCGAAGGCCGCCGCAGACGGCGCCGCTGCCGACGTGGCCCCCGCCACCTCCGCCCGGCTGGTCGAGCGCGACGTCGAGGCGCCGCAGGCCTTCGCGGTCGAGGAGGAAGGCCTGTGGGACGGCCGGCCCTCGCTTGGCGGCGTCTGGGTCGCCCATCCTACGGTGAAGGACCCCGAGCGGGTGATCATCCGCAACACCGCGAACGGCAAATTCGTGATCGGTGCACTGTTCCGGCGCGAACGCGACAACCCCGGCCCGAAGCTGCAGGTCTCCTCGGACGCGGCCGCCGCGCTTGGCATGCTGGCGGGCGCGCCCGCCAAACTCTCGGTCGTGGCGCTGCGCCGCGAGGAAGCCCCGGCCGAGGGCGCCGCCGCGCCCATCGTCACCGACCCGGTGATCGCCGCCCCCGAACCGATCGCGGCACAGTCTCTGGACGACAAGGGGGCCAAGCCCCCGAAGCCGGGCGCCAAACCCGTCCCGGCCCCGGCGAAACCGGCCGCGGGCGCAGCTGCCGCCGCTCCGGCGACCCCCACCGCCCCGGCCGCCAAGGCGCCGGCCGGCAAGATCTATGTGCAGATCGGCATCTTCTCGGTCGAGGCGAACGCCAAGCGCGCCGCCGCCCAGATCGAGAAGGCGGGCGCGCCCGCCGCCGTGCGCACCGAACAGAGCCAGGGCAAGACCTTCTGGCGCGTCGTCGCCGGCCCCGCCTCGGGGGCGAGCGAGCGCGATGCGCTGCTGAAGAAGATCCAGGGCCTCGGCTACCCCGACGCCTACGCCGTCACGAAATAAGGAAGTCCCGTCCCGATGCCGTTTCTCCGCCTCGTTGCCGTCCTGAGTCTCGCGCTGCTTGCAGCGCTTCCCGCGCGTGCCTTCGAGACCCGGGCCAATTCCGCCTGGGTCTACGACATGACAACCCGCACGGTGCTGCTCGAGAAGAACGCCGACGTGCCGCTTCCGCCGGCCTCGATGTCGAAGCTGATGACGCTCGAGCTGCTGTTCGACGCGCTGCGCGACGGCCGGGTGACGCCGGACACCACCTTCGCCGTCTCGACCCGGGCGAAGCAGATGGGCGGCTCGACGATGTTCCTCAACGAGCTCGACCGCCCCTCGGTGCGCGAGCTGATGCAGGGCATCGCGATCAACTCGGGCAACGACGCCTGCGTCGTGGTCGCCGAAGGGCTGGCCGGTTCGGAAGAGGCCTTTGCCCGGCTGATGACCGAACGCGCCCGCGCCCTCGGCATGACGCAATCGACCTTCGCCAATGCCTCGGGCTGGCCGGACCCGGGCCAGCGCATGTCGATGCACGACCTCGGCGTGCTGGCCGCCCATCTCATCACCACTTTCCCGGAATATTATCCGCTGTTCTCGGAAACGACCTACAATTACAAGGACCGCGCCCCGGCGAATGCGCATAACCGCAACCCGCTGCTGAAGATTGCCGCGGCCGACTGGCACGCCGACGGGCTGAAGACCGGCCACACCGAAGAGGCGGGCTTCGGCCTTGTCGGCTCGGCGGTGATGGGCGAGCGGCGCATCGTCTTCGTGCTCTCCGGCATGGCGTCGGAGACCGAGCGTGCGCAGGAAGCCGAGGCGGTGGCGAACTGGGCCTTCCGGCAGTTCGTGCTGAACACCATGGCGACGAAGGGCACGCAACTTGCCGAAGCGCCGGTCTGGCTCGGCGCCGCGCCGAAGGTGGGCCTGGCGCCCGCCGAGGACGTGACGCTGCTGCTGCCCGCGGGCGCCAAGGAAGGCGTGAAGGCCGAGGCGGTGTTCAACGGTCCGGTGCAGGCGCCGGTGAAGGCGGGCGACGCGCTCGGCCAGCTGGTGATCCACATCCCGGGCCTCGACGAGCCGACGACGGTGCCGCTTGTCGCCACCGCCGATGTCGCCGAGGGCGGCTTCCTCGTGCGGATGAAGACGGCGATCGGCCGGCTTTCGGCCCGCGCCTTCCAGGCCGCCTCCGGCGCGAACAGCTGAGGCCGGATGTTCATCACCTTCGAAGGCATCGACGGATCGGGGAAATCCACGCAGGCGCGGCTTCTGGCCGAGGCGCTGACGGCCGAGGGCCATGACGTCGTGCTGACGCGCGAGCCCGGCGGCTCGCCCGGCGCCGAGGAGATCCGCCGCCTTGTCCTCGAGGGCGACCCCGACCGCTGGTCGGCCGAGACCGAGATCCTGCTCTTCACCGCCGCCCGCCGCGACCATCTCGAACGCACCATCGCGCCCGCCCTCGCCGCGGGCAAGATCGTGATCTGCGACCGCTTCGCCGATTCCACGCGGATGTATCAGGGCCTCAGCCGCGGCGACCTGCGCGGCCTTGTCGATCAGCTGCACGGCCTGATGATCGGGCGCGAACCGGACCTGACCTTCCTCATCGACCTGCCCCCCGAAGTCGGGCTTGCCCGCGCCAAGGGCCGGCAGGGCAAGGAGGAGCGCTTTGAGGATTTCGGCCTCGATCTGCAGGTGCGGATGCGCGCGGGCTTCTTGGCGCTTGCCCGCGAATTCGCACCGCGCTTCCGCATCTTCGACGGCGCCGCGCCGAAGGAAGAGGTCTCGGCCGCGATCCTTGCGACCGCGCGCACGGCGCTCGGGGCGCGGGCATGAGCGCCGAGGACCTGCCCGACCCGACACAGGTCGAAGGCGCCCCCCACCCGCGCGACACCCTGGCCCTGTTCGGGCAGGAGCGCGCCGAGGCCGATTTCCTGACCGCCTTCACCACCGGCCGGCTGCACCATGCCTGGATGCTGACCGGCCCGCGCGGCACCGGCAAGGCAACGCTTGCCTGGCGCATCACCCGCTTCCTGCTGACCCGCGGCGCGGCCGAGCCTGCGGGCCTCTTCGGCGCGCCCGAGCCGCCCACCAGCCTCGACACCGACCCCGATGATCCGGTGTGTCGGCGCATCCATGCGGGCTCCGAGGCCGGGGTCTTCGTGCTGAAACGCGGCCCGAATGCCACCGAAAGCGCGCTGTCCCTCGACATCCGCGTCGACGAGGTGCGCAAGCTGAAGAACTTCCTGCAGCTCTCGGCGGCCGAGGGCGGGCGGCGCGTGGTGATCGTCGATGCCGCCGACGAGATGAACACCCAGGCCGCGAACGCGCTGCTGAAGCTCTTGGAGGAACCGCCCGAGCGGGTGACCTTCCTCCTCGTCACGCATCAGCCGGCGCGGCTGCTGCCGACGATCCGTTCGCGCTGCCGCGAGCTGCGGCTGGCCACCCTCGCCCCCGCCGAGATGGCGCGCGCGCTGGCCGCCGCCGGCGCCGAGACCGAGGGCGAGGAAGAGGCGCTCGCGGCGCTGGCCTCGGGCTCGGTCGGCGAGGCGATCCGGCTTCTGAACCTTGGCGGGCTCGAGACCTATGCGGCGCTCGTCGCGCTTTTCGCCACCCTGCCCCGGCTCGACCGGCAAAAGGCGATTGCGCTGGCCGACAGCATCACCGGCAAGGCGAACGAGCCGCGCTATGACCTGCTTCTGGGGCTGATCGAGCTGTTCCTTGCCCGCCTTGCCCGCGCCGGGCTGGTCGGCCCGCCCATGCCCGAGGGCGCGCCGGGCGAGGCCGAGCTGATGGCGCGGCTTGCCCCCGACGGGGCGGCGGCGATGAAATGGGCGTCACTTCACCAAAGCCTCGGCGCCCGCGCCCGTCACGGCAAGGGGGTCAACCTTGACCCTGCCGCCCTCGTGATGGATATGGTTCTGGAGATGACCGCGGCTGCCGCCTGACGGCGCCGCGCCGAAAGGACAAGGCCCGTGGCTGACAACACTCCCATTTCCGAAATCACCCCCATTTCCGAAATCGTCGACAGCCACTGCCACCTCGATTTCCCCGATTTCGCCGAGGAACTGCCCGAGGTGATCGCGCGGGCGCGCGCCGCGGGTGTCACCCGGATGGTGACGATCTGCACCCGGTTGCGCGCGGAACCCGCGGTGCGGGCGATCGCCGAGGCCTATGACGGCGTCTTCTACGCCGCCGGCACCCATCCGATGAGCGCGGCCGAGGAGCCGATGGCGACGGTGGACGAGCTGATCGCCCTCGCCCGCCACCCGAAATTCGTGGGCCTTGGCGAAACCGGGCTCGATTATCACTACACCCCGGACAGCGCCGAGGTGCAGAAGGTCTCGCTGCGCGTCCACATCACCGCGGCGCAGGAAACCGGCTTGCCGCTCATCATCCACACCCGCGACGCCGACGCGGACACCGCCGCGATCCTGACCGAGGGCATGAAGGAGAAACCCTTCGGCTGCGTCATGCATTGCTTCTCGTCCGGCCCGGCCCTTGCCCGCACCGCGATCGACCTCGGCTTCTACCTGTCGATGTCGGGCATCGCGACCTTCCCGAAATCGCAGGAGGTGCGCGACATCTTCGCCGCCGCGCCGCTCGACCGGATCCTGGTCGAGACCGACAGCCCCTATCTTGCGCCCAAGCCCAAGCGCGGCAAGCGCAACGAGCCCGCCTATACCGCGATGACCGCGGCCGTCGGCGCCGAGGTCTTCGGCCTCGACTATGCCGCCTTCGCCGCCGCCACCTCCGCCAATTTCGACCGTCTCTTCACGAAAGCCGCCCGATGACCCGCATGCGTTTCACCATCCTCGGCTGCGGCTCCTCCGGCGGCGTGCCGCGCCTCGGGGGCATCTGGGGCGAGTGCAACCCCGACAACCCGAAGAACCGCCGCACCCGCTGCTCGATGCTGGTCGAGCGGGTGGCGCCCGCGGGCATCACCCGGGTGCTGATCGACACCTCGCCCGACATGCGCGCGCAACTGCTGCGCGCCGAGGTCGGCGAACTCGATGCGGTGGTCTATACCCACAGTCACGCCGATCACGTGCACGGCCTTGATGACCTGCGCCAGATCACCTTCAACATGCGCCGCCGCCTGCCGGTCTGGGCCGACAGCGATACGCAGGAAGCGCTGATCAACCGCTTCGGCTATGCCTTCGTGCAGCCGCCCGACAGCAACTATCACCCGATCTGCGAGCTGCGCGCGATCCACGGCCCGTTCGAGATCACGGGCGCCGGCGGGCCGATCCGCTTCATCCCGTTCCGGGTCGAACACGGCAATATCGACGCGCTCGGCTTCCGTATCGGCGGGCTCGCCTATCTGCCCGACGTCAGCGACATTCCCGAAGAGGCCTGGCGCCATCTCGGCGGGCTCGATTGCTGGGTGCTCGACGCGCTGCGCCGCACGCCGCACCCGACCCATGCCCACCTTGCCCTCGCGCTCGAATGGATCGAACGCTCGGGCGCGGCCTCGGGGGTGCTGACCAACATGCACATCGACCTCGATCACGACGCGGTCGAGGCCGAGACGCCCGAGAACATCCGCGCCGCCTATGACGGCATGGTGCTGGAGTTCGCCGCCGAATGAGCGGCCTCGTCAACGTCGTCCTGCCCGTCTTCCTGGTCCTAGGCTTCGGCTATCTCGCCGCCTGGCGCCGGCTGATCTCGGAGGCGGCGATCGACGGGGTGATGCGCTTTGCGCAGACCTTCGCGATCCCGGTGCTTCTGGCCCGCTCGATCGCCAAGCTCGACCTTGGCGCCAGCTATGACGCGGGGCTGATGGTCTCGTTCTATGTCGGCGCCTTCGTGGCCTTCGGCCTCGGCATCGCGCTGTCGCGGCTCTGGCTCGACCGCACCCCCGTCGACGCGGCGGCGATCGGCTTTTGCTGCCTCTTTTCGAACGCGCTCCTGCTCGGCATCCCGATCACCGAGCGCGCCTATGGCCACGACGCGCTCGACGGCAATTTCGCCATCATCTCGATCCACTCGCCGCTGCTGTTCACCGCCGGCATCCTGACGATGGAAGCCACGCGCTCGCGGGGTGCGGGGCTGGGCACGGTGGCGGTGAACGCGATCCGCGGTGTGCTGACCACGCCGATGGTGATCGGCATCCTGTGCGGTTTCGCGATCCGCGGCTTCACCGCGCTGACCGGGCAGGACCTGCCCGAGCCCGGCTGGGCGGCGATCGACATGGTGGCCCGCGCGGCGCTGCCGGCGGCGCTCTTCGCGCTTGGCGGCGTGCTGATGCGCTACAAGCCCGCGGGCGACGGCCGGGCGATTGCCATGGTCACCACGCTGTCGCTCATCGTGCATCCGGCGGTGGCCTATGTGCTGGCGCACTGGGTGTTCCACCTGCCGACGGCCGGCCTGCGCTCGGTGGTGATGAGCGCGGCGATGGCGCCCGGTGTCAACACCTACATCTTTGCCAACATGTATGGCGCGGCAAAACGCGTCGCCGCCTCCTCGGTGCTGGTCGCAACCGCCCTGTCGGTGCTGACGATCTGGGCCTGGCTCGCGATCCTGCCCTGAGGCTCGGGCGGCACGGCCGTACCGAAAAGGCGCAACGCCAGCGCCGCAGCGAGCGTCGTCAGGGTTTTCGCCGGCTCGAGCCGCAGCGGCTGACACGAGAGGCGCAGGCTCGCGAGGGCGAGGCACAGCGCCGCGCGCCCGTCCCCGGCCAGGACCGCGCCCCGCGCAAGGGTGCGCAGCTGATAGGCCCGCGCGGCAGGGGTGTGGCGGGCGAAGAACTCGGGGGCAAGCGGCGTGAGCTTTGCCACCACCCGTTCCCAGGCGGCAAGCTGCCGCCCGGAGGCCGCCGGGGGCCCCGCCGGGGGCAGCCGATGCGCGGTCAGCGCGCCCGGCACCCCTTCGATCTGCCAGTCGGTGGTCAGTGCAAGGCGCAGCCAGCATTCGAGGTCCTCGAACTGGCGAAAGCTCTCGTCAAACCAGCAGTCGCAGAGCCTCTCTCCGGCCGGGCGCCAGGCGATCGCGTCAAGCGCCGCGCGTCGCAGCACCGCGGCCGAGCCGTTGCCCACCGGGTTGCTCAGGAAAACATGCTCGGGCCGGATGCCCGCCAGCCGCGGCCGCTGCGCCAGGCCAGGCGCGTACCCGGCACCGCCGATCCGCGCCGAGCCGGAGAAGCTGAGCCCCACCGCCGGCGCCGCGGCGAGATGGCGGACATGGGCGGCAAGCTTGTGCGGACGCCACAGATCGCCCGCGTCGCAAAAGCCGACGATCGCGCCGCGCGCCACCCGGATACCACTGTTGCGCGCCGCGGCCGGGCCGCGGTTCGCCTGCACCACCAGCTGCACGCGGCGATCCTCGCCGGCGTGATCGGCGCCGATCCGTACCGTGCGGTCGGTCGAGCCGTCATCGACCACGATGATCTCGAGATCGGCGAAGCTCTGCGCGCGCAGGCTGCGCAGCGTCGCATCGAGTGTCGCTTCCGCGTTGTGGGCGGGCACGATGATCGAGGCATGGGGCATGATGGGCACCTTCGGGCGGCGGGGGACAGGTCAGGCAAAGAGGATGCGGCGCAGCGCGCCGGGCAGCAGCGGGGCGAAGAGTGCGCCCCCCGCCGTCAGTGCGCCGCGGCGCGGGTTCGCGAAGAAGCCGCCGGGGCTTGCCGCGATCCCCGCCAGCGCGAGCCGCAATGCCACGCCGCCGCGCGGGTCAAGCCGCAGTGCGCGGCGCGAGAGATAGCGCAAGAACACCGCCGCATGGCGCGGATCGGGCGTCCCGCCACAACGCGCGGCGCTTTCGAGCGCGGCCGCGCGCCCGGCCTTCGGCGCCGTCAGACCGGCCGAAAGCCCGCCGGGGCTGGTGCGGTAGAAGGTCAGCACCGCGTCGATGCCGATCACCAGTGCACCGCCCCCCACAAGGCGCACCAGCCATTCGAGGTCTTCGTTGCGCGCGAGGTCCTCGTCGAAGCCGCGGGTGGCCTTGAAGGCGGTCCGGCGGATCGCCAGGTTCGACATCGTGCAGACCGGGTTCTCGCCCAGCAGGTCGAGGATCGTCAGCGGCACCTCGGCCACCGCCGAGATGGTGCTCGGCCGGTCCGGATCGGAGTGGAAGAAGGCGACACGGGCATAGACCGCGCTCACCGCCGGATCGGCGAAGGCCACATCGAAGCGGGCGAGTTTTTCCGGCGCCCAGAGGTCATCGGCATCGCAAAAGGCGAGGATCTCGCCCCGCGCCTCGGCAAGCGCAGCATGGTTGTAGGCGGCCGGCAGGCCCGGGCGCGGCGCGCTCACGGCGCGCAGGCGCGGATCGGCGGCGGCGGCTTCGGCAATCAGCGCCGCGGTCGCATCGGTCGAGGCGTCGTCGACGAGCAGCGCCTCCCAGTCGGTCAGGCTCTGCGCGGCAAGGCTTGCAAGCGTCGCGGGCAGCGTGGCGGCGGCGTTGTGGCAGGGGATGATGATCGAGAAGCGGGGCATGGCGGAGCCTTTCTGTTGGTCAGGCGGTGGCAAGGCACAACGCCGGGCGGCGCGGCCGAAGGGGGGCGGCAACGGCGGGCAGCGCCACGCCGGACAGTCCCTGTGCCCTCATCTGCGAAGCGAGGCGACCGGCGATGGGAAGGCGGAACATGGTCATCGGAAGGCTCCGGGAGAGGGGCAAAGTGCCGTTGCGTCATGCCTTCTGTTTTACCCCGCCCGCTGCCGCCCCGTCGCGGGAGCCCCCGGAGAGCGGACCGGCGCCGACGGAGCCCCATCCTGTCCGAACGGAGAGGGTCCCTCTCCCGCCGCACAGGCGAATACCCGCCCGGCCCTGCGACAGTTCGGCCGCAGTCCCTGTCTGTCGTTTCAAAAGCCGAGTGGGCGCCCTGCGGGCCGCGGCCGCCCTCGCCTGATGGCCGGTCCCGGCACGGACCGACCGGCGGCTGACCCGGGCCGGGCTCAGCCCGCCGACGGCCCCGGGCGTTGCGCAGCCAGCCAGTCGGTGATGGCGGCGCGCGTTTCCGTCCAGACCGGCGTGACCGCTGCGGCTGCCGCCGCAAGCGACGCCGCCCCGTCCCGCTTCGCCGCGGTCTCGAGCGCCTGCAACCGCATCTGCAGCCGCAGCGCGCCGAGTGCGCCCGCCGAGCCCGCACAGCGATGGACCGCAGCAAGCACCTCCTCGCGCCCCGCCGCCCCCGCCGCGAGCTCTGCCGCCAGCGCATCGCCCTGCGCGACGAAGCGCTCAAACAGGCCGCGCAGTGTCACCGCCGACAGCAGGCCGGCACCGCACCGCTCCGGGTCGAAGACCGGCGCCGGAGCCGGCGCACCGCCCGCCTGCACCGTGCCGGCAAGCAGCCGCACCAGCTCGGGCCGGTCGATCGGCTTTTTCAGGATCTCGGTCATGCCGACCTCGCGGAAGGCCGCCAGCTCCTCGGGCAGGGCATGGGCGGTGACGCCGATGATCGGCACATCGCGCGAGGCCCCTGCCCCCGCACGGATCTCGCGCGTTGCGTCGCGCCCGTCGAGCACCGGCATCGAAACATCCATCAAGATCAGGTCGAAGCGGGTCGAAGCGGCGCGCTCGACGCCCTCGCGACCGTTCACCGCCTCGGTCACGGCATGGCCTTCGGCCTCGATCATCTCGCGCAGGAGGGTACGGTTGATCTCGTTGTCCTCGACCACCAGCACTGAAAGCGGGTGCACCGGCGCGCGGCGCCGGCGTGGACGGCTGCGCAGCGCCCGCGCCTCGGGCGGCGCCGTCTCGGCCCGTTCGAGCGGCAGGCGCAGCCAGAACAGGCTGCCCTCGCCCGGCGTGCTCTCGACCCCGATCTCGCCGCCCATCAGCTCGACCAGGCGCCGCGCGATGCCAAGGCCAAGCCCGGTGCCGCCCTGCCGGCCATAGGAGCTGTCGAGCATCTCGAAATCGCGGAAGATCCGCTCCTGATCCGCCTCGCCGATGCCGGTGCCGGTGTCGATCACCCGGAACTCGACCTCCCACAGCGCCGCGGTGCCCGGGCTGGCCTCCACCTCGATCCGGATCTCGCCGTCGGTGGTGAACTTGGTGGCGTTGTTCACCAGGTTCAGCAGCACCTGGCGCAGCTTGGCCGCATCGCCGATGCAGGGCTCAAAGGCCGGACCGCACCAGCTCCAGTCAAGCCGGTTGCCATGTGCCCGCGCCAGCTCGCGCTGGTTCGCCACCACGTCCTCGAGCACCCGCGACAGCAGGAACGGCGCGCGCGAGAGGGTCATCATCCCGGCCTCGAACTTCGACAGATCGAGCACGTCGTTGACGAGCCCGCTCAGCAGCCGCCCCGACAGCTCGACCGTGTCGACATAGCGGCGCTGACGCGCATCGAGCCCGGTGTCGCGCAAAAGCGAGATCGAGCCAAGCAGCCCGTTCAGCGGGGTGCGCATCTCGTGCGACATCACCGCGACGAAATCGGCTTTCGCCTTCTCGCCGGCGACGGCGCGGTCGCGGGCCTCGGTCAGCGCCGCCTCGGCCTCTTTCAGCGCCGAGATGTCGCGGATGAACAGAACGAAGATCCGGCCGCCGCCGGCGTCGGCCGGACGCAGAGAGGCCTCGGCCGGGAAGGTGCTGCCGTCGCGCCGCCGGCCGTCGAGATAGATGCGGTCATGCGCCCCGGGCAGCGGGTTGCGCAATTCGGCGGCCAGGGCCAGGCTGCCCGGCGCCATCCCGGCCTCGGGCGGCAGGATCAGCCCGAGCATGTCGCGCCCCTTCGCCTCGGCCGCAGTCTGGCCGAAGATCGTCTCGGCCGCCGGGCTGAACTCGATGATCCGGCCGGAGCGGTCGCAGACGATGATCCCGTCGAGCGAGGTCTCGATCACCGTGCGCATCCGGGTGGCGGTTGCGGCGCGTTCGGCCGCGCGGGTCTCGCTCAGCCGGTAGAGGCGCAGGAGCGACACCGCGAGCAGGGAAATCGCGACGAAGAGCACCGAGGCGACACCGCCGAGCCGCATCAGCATGGTGGTGATGGCGACCCGGCCAGCGTCGGACTGGCGGGCGAATTCCGCCAGCCCGATGAGCGACAGCGAGCGCACCGTCTGCGCCACCGCCTCGGCTTCGGTGTCGAGCGCGACCAGGCCGGCGGCAAGCTGATCGTCCGGCGCGTCGATCAGCGGCATCATCTGCGCGAGCGCGGCGCCGGTGTCGGCGAAGGCCCGCGAGAACTCCGGATCGTCGCGCAGCTTGGCATAGGTGCCGGTGGCGCGGAAGGTGTCGATGCGGCTGTAAAAGATGTCGAAGCGGGTGCGCAGCTCGGCCAGGTCGGCGGCGGTCAGCGCGCCCAGCATGCTGTTCACCCGAGCCTCCTCGATCGCGTGGTGATAACGCAGGAACTCGGTGTCAACCTGGGCGAGGGTCCATTGCAGGTTGTCCGACGCGGCGGTGCGCAACGCGCGCATCTGCCCCATCACCCCGACGCTCATGCCCGCGATCACCGCCAGCGCAAGGCCCAGGGCAAGCACGACGAGCCCCGGCCGCAGCAACCGCAGCAGCCGCGGCCGGCCGCGCCGGGCCTCGTCACGCCGTTTCGTCGCGATCTCGATGTCCCACACGGCCCGTCTCCCGGCCCGTCAGGGCTTCAGCTCCAGCCGGTCGAGCTGCCAGATGCTGCGCGAATAGATCACCTCGCTGCGATAGTCGGAGCGCGCGTCATAGGGATAGACGATCCACAGCGGCCCCTTCTCGCGCACCGACATCGGCTTGCCATTGCGCAGATAGGCGACGATCGGGCCCTCGGCCGGCCAAGGCTCGACCGGGATCTCGACCGAATAGTCGTTGATCGCACGCGCGAGGATTGCCCGGCCGGTCATCCCGGTCGCGGCCAGCAGTGCCGAGAGCGGCACGCCGGTGAAGGTCTGCGGCCCCTCGGTCCAGATCGTGGTGGTGGTGAAGCTCGCCTGCGGCAGCGCTGCCAGCATCGCCTGATCGAGGTGCAGCGTCACCGGCACCGCCTGTCCGGCAACCGGCCCGGTGATGGTGAGCAGCACCGCGCCGGTGGGCTTTTGCGCCAGCACCTCCGCCCCCGGACCGAGGGTCTGCGACAGAATGGCGGGGGCCGGCACAAGCAGCAGCCCACCGGCAAGAGCGAGCGACAGGAGCGGATGAAAACGTCTGGTCATGGGGCACCGGAGATGGGAGGGGCGGGACATGCATATACGGAGAATCTCCCGCAGCGGTTGAAATCAGGCTAACACGATCCGGCGCCGGCCGGCGGGGACTTCGGCACAGCCGACCTATCCGATGGGATAGGTCGCGGAGGCCACGCCGGCCCCGGCCCCGGTGCTCCCGGCCGCCCGGATCGCCCCCGGTTTGACGGCCCTTCCCCAAAATCGCCACGATCCGGTGCAATGAATGCGACGGGAGGACCACAGCATGCAACCATGTCCGCAAGGCGAATCGACCGGGAGGAAAGCAGTCGTGACCAGCAGACCGGCCGATGCCATGGCTCCCCCGCTGCGCATCCTGATCGCCGACGATCACGACCTGCTGCGCGACACGCTCGTGCTGTTCCTCGAGAGCGAGGGCGGCATGGCGGCCGAGACCGCGGCCGATCTGCCCGCGGCGATCGCCGCGATCGAACGCGGGCCGGCCTATGATCTTGTGCTGCTGGACCTGACGATGCCGGGGATGAACGGGCTCGAGGGGCTCGAGCGGATCATGGCGCTTGGCGACGGCCAGCGGGTGGCGCTGATCTCGGGCACCGGCACGCCGGAGCTTGCCGAACGCGCGCTGGCGCTTGGCGCGGCAGGCTATGTGCCGAAGACGCTCGCCGCGAAATCTCTGGTCAATGCCGTGCGCTTCATGGCCATGGGCGAGCAATTTGCCCCGTTCGACTTCCTGCGCACCGCCCCCGAGGAGGCGGCCAACCCGCTGCGCGAACGCCTGACCCGGCGCGAGGCCGAGGTGCTCGAGGGGCTCGTCGAGGGCAAATCGAACAAGGAGATCGCCCGCGACCTCGAGGTGACCGAACCCACGGTGAAGCTGCATGTGAAAACGCTCTATCGCAAGATCGGCGCACATAACCGCACCCAGGCGGCGATGATCGCGCGCGACGCGGGGCTGTTCTGACCTATCCGAACGGATAGGTTCCCCCTCTCCCATCGCCCCCTGCCCCGATCCCTCCTCGCGGCGGCATCCGCCAGCACGCCGCGCTAGAAGGAACCGGAGGAGGCGCCGCCATGATGTTGCGTCACCCGCCGCTTGCAGGCGCCGAAGCCACCACTCTCAGCACGGCAAGCGGTTGCGGCAGGCGCCTCCTCCCTTACTGCCGGGCAGGAAACACATTTTCGCTGCTGCGGCTTATCGGCGGCGGCCGGCGCGACGATGCCGGCCGCCTGCCGCGCAGCGGGCGGTTGGCCCGGCCGCCCCCCCTTCAGCTCCAGCAGGCTCTGGCCCGGGCAGGTGCAGCCTGCGCAAACAGCACCGCCGCTGCGCGCGGCCCCCGAAACGCGACAGGGGGGCCGAAGCCCCCCTGCCCGTGTCGTCCGGTTCCGAGGGCCCGCTCAGCGCGGGCTGAGGCCGCGCAGCCGTTCCGAGCGGCGGCGCAGCAGCTCGACCGTGGCCAGAAGCGCGATCGAGATCACCACGAGGATCGTCGCCACCGCGAGGATCGCCGGCGAGATCTGTTCGCGGATGCCATTCCACATCTGCCGCGGGATCGTCTGCTGGTCGTGGTTGGCGATGAAGAGCACCGCCACCACCTCGTCGAACGAGGTCACGAAGGCGAAGAGGCCGCCCGAGACCACGCCCGGCAGGATGAGCGGCATCACCACCCGGAAGAAGGCCGTGCGCGGGTTCGCCCCGAGCGAGGCCGCCGCCCGCACCAGCGACTGGTCGAAGCCCGACAGCGTCGCCGTCACGGTGATGATGACGAAGGGAATGCCAAGCGCCGCATGGGCGAGGATGATGCCCGCATAGGTGCCCGCGAGCCGGCCCCATTCCATGTGTACCCCGCCCGAAAGGCTGATGATCGGCAGCCACTGGCCGGAGTAGAAGAAGAACATGCCCGTGGCCGAGATGATGATCGGCACGATCATCGGCGAGATCAGCACCGCGGTGATCTGCTTGCGGAAGGGCATCTCGGGCCGGGTCAGGCCGAGCGCCGCAACGGTGCCAAGCCCGGCCGACAGCAGCGTCGCACAGACGCCGATGATGATCGAGTTCTTCGTCACCTGCATCCAGGTGGCATTGTGCCAGAAGTCCCACCAGAAGGCGGCGCCGCGCTCGGCCTCGGGGTTCTGCATGCCGAAGGTGACGAGCTTGTCATACCAGCGCATCGAATACCCGGACGGGTCGAAATGCAGCATCTTCTCGGTGAAGGTGAAATAGGGCTCGGCGTTGAAGCTGAGCGGGATCACGATGATGATCGGCGCGATCAGGAACAGCAGGATCAGCGCGCAGATCACCAGGTAGGTATAGTGCCACAGCCTTTCGAGCGGGCTTGCGTAGACGGGAAGCGCCATGGGTCCTCTCTCCTCAGCCGAGCTTCATTTTGTCGATGCCGACGAGCTTGTCGTAGATCCAGAAGAAGATCAGCACGATCGCCAGCAGCTCTGCGGCCAGTGCCGCAGCCAGCGACCAGTTCAGCGTCTTTTGCATGTGCATCGCGATCATGTTGGAAATCATCTGGCCATCGGCGCCGCCGACGAGGGCCGGGGTGATGTAATAGCCCATCGCCAGGATGAAGACCAAAAGCCCCCCTGCCCCGATGCCGGGCAGCGTCTGCGGCAGATAGACCCGGCGGAAGGCGGTCCAGGAGGTGGCGCCCAGAGAGCGCGCCGCGCGCACATAGCTGGGCGGAATCGTCTTCATCACCGAATAGAGCGGCAGGATGGTGAAGGGCAGCAGGATATGGGTCATCGCCACGATCGTGCCGGTCTCGTTGTACATCATCTGGATGCGGTGATCGTCGCGCACGAGGCCGAGCCAGACCAGCAGGTCGTTCACCACGCCCTGGCTTTGCAGCAGCACCATCCAGGCGGTGGTGCGCACCAGGAGCGAGGTCCAGAACGGCAGCAGCACCAGGATCATCAGCAGCATCGCCTTGCGCATCGGCAGCGAGGACAGCAGGAAGGCAATCGGGAAACCCAGCAGCAGACACAGCGCGGTGATCTCGAGCGACAGCATCAGCGTGCGGCCCATCAGCTTCTTGTAGATCGCCTGGCCCTCGGCCACCGGCACGATCTTGCCGCTCTCGTCGCGGGTCAGGTCGTTCGCGGCGAGGTAGAAGTCGAGGGTGAAGGGGCTCGAGGCCGAGCGCATCGCGCGCCAGACGTTCGGGTTGTCCCATTTCTTCTCGACCTGCAGGATCGCCTCCTTGAACGGCGGCTTGAACTTGTCGGCGCCGCGGGCGGTCGAGGTGAAGAGCGAGCGGGTGCCCGAGACGTCATAGTTGATCCGCGTGCCCGCCTCGCCGGCGGTGCGGTCCTTCTTCATCTGCGCGAGGTCGGCGGCAAGCGCGGCATAGGCGCTCTCGTCGATCTCCGATCCCTCGGGATGGGTCGAGAACCACTCGACCAGCGCCGGGGCGTTCTTGCTGAAGGTGTCGTTGTAGAACGACTGGAACAGCATCTGCCCGATCGGCACGATGAACGAGATCAGGATGAACAGAAAGAGCGGCGCGACAAGCAGGAAAGCGCGGCGGCGGCGCACGGCAAGCGAGGCGGCAAGCGCGGCCTTGAGTGGCTTGCCGTCGGCGGTGGTGATCATTTGGGAGGTCGCGTCGGTCATTCGGTTCCCCTTCGGAAGGCGCGTCGGGGCCACCGCGGCGAAGGCGGCGGCACGGGGAGAGAGGGAGGACGGGGCAGCCCCGTCCTCCGCAGTCAGACGATCAGACGATCAACTGGAAGACGATCAGCTGGCGAGCCAGGCGTTGAACTTCTCGGCCAGTTCCGCATCGTGGTCCGCCCAGAAGGTCGGGTCGGTCCAGATCGGGTTCTTCATGTTCTCCGGGTTCGTCGGCATGTAGGGAGCCATCTCGGTCTTGCCGTCCTTGTAAAGACCGATGAGCGCGTTCGACGATTTCCGGGCCGGGCCGTAGGCGATGTATTTCGCCTGATCGGCCAGACGCTGGGTATCGGTCGAGAAGGCCAGGAACTTCTTCGCGTCCTCGAGATGCGGCGCGCCCTTCGGGATCGCCCAGAGGTCATAGTCCATGTACTCGCCGTCCCAGATCGTGCCGAAGGGCTTGCCCTCGCCCACTTCGGCGGCGAAGAAGCGGCCGTTGTAGCCGGTGGTCATCACCACTTCGCCGTCGGCCAGCAGCTGCGGCGGCTGCGCGCCGGCTTCCCACCACACGATGTCCTTCTTGATGCTGTCGAGCTTCTTGAAGGCGCGCGCCACGCCCTCATCGGTGCCAAGCACCTCATAGACCTGGTCGGGAGCGACGCCATCGGCGACGAGCGCCATTTCCATCGTGCGCTTGGCGGTCTTCAGCAGGCCGCGCTTGCCCGGGTATTTCGTGGTGTCGAAGAAATCGGCCAGCGTCGAGGGCTCGTTGCCCGGGAACTTCGTCTTGTCATAGGCAACGACCGTGCCCCAGACGATGTTCGCGACGGCGCAGTCCTGGATCGCACCCGGCACGAAGTCCTCGGTCGCCGGGGTGCCATCGGGCGCGGGCGGCAGGATCGCCGGGTCGATCGGCTCGAGCAGGCCCTCGTCGCACAGCCGGATCGCATCCGACAGCTCGATGTCTGCAAGGTCGATCGAGACGTTGCCGGCCTCGACCTGTGCTTTCAGCGGCGTCGCCGGGTTGTCGGCGTCGATCGAGTTGATCTTGACCCCGGTCATCTCGGTGAAGGGCTTGTGATAGGCCTCGACCTGCGAAACGGTGTAGGACCCGCCCCAGGAGACGATGTTGAGCTCCTGCGCCGAGGCGGCATAGCCTGTCGCCACCAGCGCGGTGGTGAGGATCAAAAGTTTCTTCATGGTTTACTCCCCTGTTGGTCTTGTCTGACTTCTGTTGGTCTTGTCTGACTTGTCGTCATTTCTGTCGGGGCGACGGTTCCGCCGCCCGCGTTTTTGAGCTGCGCCCGGATCACATCGGGTCGAGGGCGCGCGCGTCCTGCGGATGCCAGCCGATCTTCAGTTTCTCGCCCGGGTGCAGGCGGGTCTGGCCGAGCGTGTTGCGCGACTTCATCACAAAGTCATCGATCCCGGCAACCCGCATCCGGGTGCGGAAGATGTCGCCCATGTAGATCACCTCGAGCACCTCGGCGTCGATCATGTGCGCGCCCGGCGGCATCATCTCGGGCTTGAACTCGATGCGCTCGGGGCGGATCGACACCAGCGTGTCCTGGCCGACGTGGCGGATGTTGACCGGCGTCGCGCTGATCAGCTCGCCGGTCTGCAGCCGCACCGTGCAGGTCTCGTCCTCGAGGCTCTCCACCGTGCCCGGCAGCTTGTTGTTCTCGCCGATGAACTGCGCCACGAAGCTGTTCTTCGGCCGCTCGTAAAGCTCGTCCGGCGGCGCGAGCTGCTGGATCCGGCCGTCGTTGAACACCGCCACGCGGTCCGACATCGTCAGCGCCTCGCCCTGGTCGTGGGTGACATAGACCACGGTGATGCCAAGCCGCTCGTGCAACGCCTTGATCTCGAACTGCATGTGCTCGCGCAGCTGCTTGTCGAGGGCGCCGAGCGGCTCGTCCATCAGCACCAGTTCCGGATCGAAGACCAGCGCGCGGGCCAGCGCAATCCGCTGCTGCTGACCACCCGACATCTGCGCCGGACGGCGGTTCGCGAACTTGCCCATCTGCACCATGTCGAGAGCGCGTGTCACTTTCGCCTCGCGCTCAGACTTGGCCATGCCCCGCACTTCGAGCGGAAAGGACAGGTTCTCGGCCACCGTCATATGCGGGAAAAGCGCGTAGTTCTGGAACACCATGCCGATCCCGCGCTTGTGCGGCGGAAGGTGGTTGATGTTCGTCCCGCCAAGGCGTATCTCGCCGTGCGTGGCGGTTTCAAATCCCGCCAGCATCATCAGGCAGGTCGTCTTGCCCGAGCCGGACGGGCCAAGCATGGTCAGGAATTCACCTTTGCCGATCGAGAGGTTGAGGTCCTTCACCACCAGAGTTTCGCCGTCATAGCTCTTCTGGACGTGATCGAATACGACGAAACCTTCGTCGGTCGTTGCGGTCGTCAAATTCGGGCTCCCCTGTCGTTTTTTGTGGTTCGTTTGCTCCCGTGGGGGAAACTTAAGCAAGCGGGCAATCGGATTTCAACCCGGAAAACCCGTCGCGACAAAATGGGACCGAAACGGACCGACCTCGCGTCACCGAACCGTCAGAAAGCGGCGCACTAGCCTCAAAGCGCGACCTGCCTCCCACGTCAGACTGTCCATTTTCGAGGCATCGCGACAACGGTCCCCGCCGCGCCGGCAGACGTGGCGTCAACCGCGCGAGGCCGGCGGAGGTCGAATCGTCGCGCCAAACGCCGCCGCCGCGCCGCTTTCAAGGGCGCGGACGAATCGCGGCCGGGGCCGCACGCGTCACCACTGTCGGGAAAGATGCGGGCCGCCCCGCGCCGCCCGCACGGGCGCGCAGGGCAGCGCTCCGCAGGCTCAGCCGAGCCGGGTCTTCACCATCGGGCCGACGGCACCAAAGTCCATCTGCCCGGTGTATTTCGTCTTCAGCTCGGCCATCACGCGGCCCATGTCGCGGATCGAGCTGGCGCCGACCTTAGCGATCGCCGCGTCGATCGCCGCCGTCGTTTCGTCGGCAGTCAGCTGCCGCGGCAGGAACTCCTCGATCACCTTGACTTCGGCGAGTTCCTTCTCGGCCAGCTCGAGCCGGCCGCCCTCTTCATAGGCGCGCGCCGATTCCTGGCGCTGCTTCACCATCTTGCCAAGGATGCCCAGCACCTCGGCATCGCCGATCGACACTGTCTCGCCCTCGGTCCGCATCGCGATCTCGCGATCCTTGATCGCGGCATTGATCAGCCGCAGCGTCGAGAGACGGGCAGCGTCCTTCGCCTTCATCGCCTCTTTCAAAGCCGCGGAAAGCCGCTCGCGCATCTGCATCACGTTATCCCCATCTGGATCAAGAGGCTCAGGATACCCCCGCAGGCGCCCCGGCGCAAGCGGCGCAAGTTATTGATTTTAAATGAAAACATCTTTTACCCCAAGGGCCTTGACCCGGCTGTTCTCCCCCCGTAGGTTCCAGCAGATTTTGCCCCGGGGAGTCGCACCATGCCTGCCAATCACCAGTCATCGGAAAAGCCCACCGCGCTGATCGCGCTGGCAGACGGCCAGCTGTTCTACGGCAAGGGCTTCGGCGCCACCGGCGTCACCGTCGCTGAGCTGGTGTTCAACACCGCGATGACCGGCTATCAGGAAATCATGACCGACCCGAGCTATGCAGGCCAGGTCGTCACCTTCACCTTCCCCCATATCGGCAACGTCGGCGTCAACGCCGAGGATGACGAGACCGCCGAGCCGGTCGCCGCCGGCCTCGTGGTGAAATGGGACCCGACCGATCCCTCGAACTGGCGCGCCACTGACGACCTCGTCGACTGGCTGGAGAAGACCGGCCGGATCGGCGTCGGCGGCGTCGACACCCGCCGGCTGACCCGCGCGATCCGCCAGCAGGGCGCCCCACATGTCGCCATCGCCCACGACCCGGAGGGCAACTTCGACATCGAGGCGCTGGTGAAGAAGGCGCGCGAGTGGAAGGGCCTCGTCGGTCTCGACCTCGCCAAGGACGTGACCTGCGCGCAAAGCTACAGCTGGAACGAGAAACGCTGGGCCTGGCCCGAGGGCTATAGCCGCCGCGAGGGCCCGGGCCTGAAGGTCGTCGCGATCGACTATGGCGCGAAGCGCAACATCCTGCGCTGCCTCGCCTCGGCCGGCTGCGACGTCACCGTGCTGCCGGCCAGCGCCACGGCCGAGGATGTGCTCGCGCTGAACCCCGAGGGCGTGTTCCTGTCGAACGGCCCCGGCGACCCGGCCGCCACCGGCGAATATGCCGTGCCGATGATCAAGGGCATTCTGGACACCGAACTGCCGCTCTTCGGCATCTGCCTCGGCCACCAGATGCTCGCCCTCGCGCTTGGCGCGAAGACGATCAAGATGAACCACGGCCACCACGGCGCCAACCACCCGGTCAAGGACCTGACCACCGGCAAGGTCGAGATCACCTCGATGAACCACGGCTTCACCGTCGATGCGCAGACCCTGCCGAAGGGCGTGCAGGAGACCCATGTCTCGCTCTTCGACGGTTCGAACTGCGGCATCGCGATGGAGGGGCGGCCGGTGTTCTCGGTGCAGTATCACCCCGAGGCGAGCCCCGGCCCGCAGGACAGCTATTACCTCTTCGAGCGCTTCGCCGAGGCGATGCGCGCCCGCCGCGCCGGCTGAGCGCGCCACAGACAGGATCTTCGGGGGGCGGCTTCGGGACACCGGGCCGCCCCTTTTCCGTCTCCCCCTCCCCGCCGGCACACCGGGCGGCAGGACAAGATTAACGCTACGTTAATCCGACTCGGGAATGCTGTTCCGCGCAACACCAGCGCAGCGAGGGCGGCATGGTCTCGGACAGGAGGGACCGGATCAACGGACCGGCGGCAGAGGACTCGCCGGGCCTGACCGGCCTGACCGCCGGGGGGCGCGTCGCCATCCACGTGCCGCCGGCCCGCATCCCGCGTCCGGTCGCCGGGCGCCGTCCGCTCGGGCGCATCCTGCTCGACCGTGGCGCCGTCGCGCCAGGCGATCTGACCACGGCCCTCGCGCTGCGCGAGCGCGAGGATGTGCGGCTTGGCGACATCCTGCTGACCCATGGCTGGGTGAGCGAGGCGGCGCTGATGGCGGCGCTGGCCGAACAGTGGCAGGCGGCCCTCGTCGATCTTGCCGCCGAGCCCCCCGATCCGCGCCTGATCGACGCGCTCGGACCGGAGCTGTGCCTTGCCGAGGCGATGGTGCCCTGGCGGCGGATCGGCGCGACCACGGTGATCGCCACCGCGCGGCCCGAGGAGTTCACCCGCCTGCGCGGCGCGTTGCCGGCGAAATTCGCCCCCTACCGGATGGTGCTCGCGCCCGAATGGGCCGTGCATGACGCGCTGCTCGCGCGCCGGCAGACCGCCCTGATCCGCCGCGCCGAATGCCGCGTCGCCGCGGCGGAGAGCTGCCGCACCCACGACGGCGAGCGCGCCGCACGCCGCGCGCTCGGGGTGCTCCTCGGGCTGGTCTGCGGGCTGTTTCTGGCACCGCTCGCGGTCTTCGCGCTGCTCTTCGCCTGGACGATCATCACGCTGGTCCTGACCATGACACTCAAGTTGGCCGCCTGGCTCACCGAGCTGCATCACCTCGCCACCCCCCTGCCACCGCCGCAGGTCACCGCACCGATCCGGCTGCCGGTGATCTCGGTGCTGGTGCCGCTTTTGCACGAAAAAGACATCGCCAAGCGGCTGGTCGCCCGGCTCGGCCGGCTGACCTACCCGCGCGAGCTGCTCGACGTGCTCCTGGTGGTCGAGGAGGCGGACACGCCCACCCGCGACGCGCTGGCCAAGGCCACTTTGCCGCGCTGGATCCGGGTCGTCACCGTGCCGGACGGGCCGATCCGGACGAAGCCGCGCGCGCTGAACTACGCGTTGAACTTCTGCCGCGGCTCGGTCGTCGGGGTCTGGGACGCCGAGGACCTGCCCGATCCCGACCAACTCCACGCCGTCGCCCGCCGCTTCGCCGAGGCGCCGCCCGAGGTCGCCTGCCTGCAGGGCGTGCTCGATTACTACAGCCCGCGCACAAACTGGCTCTCGCGCTGCTTCACCGTGGAATATGCGGTGTGGTTCCGCGCCATCCTGCCCGGCGTCGCGCGGCTTGGCCTGGCCGTGCCGCTGGGCGGCACCACGCTGTTCTTCCGCCGCGACCAGCTCGAGGCACTTGGCGGCTGGGATGCCTTCAACGTCACCGAGGATGCCGATCTCGGCATCCGCCTTGCCCGGCGGGGCCTGCGCACCGAGCTGATCGCCACCGTCACCCAGGAGGAGCCCAACTGCCGCCCCCTGCCCTGGGTGAAGCAGCGCTCGCGCTGGCTGAAGGGCTATGCGATGACTTGGGGAGTGCATATGCGCGCGCCGCGGCAGCTGTGGCGCGAACTCGGCGCGTGGCGCTTCCTCGGCCTGCAGGTGATGTTCCTCGGCACGCTGTCGCAATACCTGCTCGCGCCCCTTTCATGGAGCTGCTGGCTCATCCTGTTCGGGCTGTGGCATCCGGTGCGGGCGCTGCTGTCGCCCGGCAGCGAGACCGCCCTGCTTATCGCCTTCGGACTGACCGAGTTCGTCAATCTGGCGGTCGGCTTCTGGGCGGTGCGTGGCGCCGGGCATCGCCACCTGCTGCCCTGGGTGCCGACGCTGCACCTCTATTTCCCGCTCGGCACGCTGGCCGGCTGGAAGGCGATCTACGAGGTGATCGCAAAACCCTTCTACTGGGACAAGACGGCCCACGGCCTGTTCGATGCGCTGCACGAGATCGCCGCCCCCGCAACGCCCGCCCCGGGCCGCGCCCGGCTCCAGCCCGATCTGGCGCGGCCGCAGTGCGCGCCGCTGATCGACTAGCGCGCCTCGCCCGCGCCCAGGTGCCCGCCCTGGGCATCGAGCTTCAGCCGGGTCTCGAACGCCTTCGAGATATGGGCCCGCAAGGCCGCCGCGGCCCCCGCCTCGTCGCCCTCACGGATCGCATCGACGATCGCCTGGTGTTCGGCCAGCGCCGTCTCGCCCCGCCCCTCGGCGGCAAGCGAGGTGGTGGCCAGAAGCGCCATCGAGCGGTGCACGAGGTCGAGCTGCTGCACCAGATAGCGGTTGTGCGAGGCGAGATGGATCTGCCGGTGGAAGCGTTTGTTCGCCTGCGACAGCGCGATCGGGTCGCGGGTGCGCCCCCGGTCCTCGTCAACCATCTCCTGCAGAACCCGCACCTCTTCCGGCGCGGCATGCTTGGCGGCCAGCGCCGCGGCGAGCGCCTCGAGCTCCGAGCGCACGACATAAAGCTCGGCGAGCTGGTTGTGATCGAGCGAGGCAACGATCAGCGAGCGGCCGTCGCGCGCCAGCATGGATTGCGTCTCGAGCCGTTGCAACGCCTCGCGCACCGGGGTGCGCGACACGCCGAAGCGCTCGGCGAGTTCCGATTCCACCAGCCGGTCCCCTGGCCGGTAGACCCCGGCGTCAATCGCCTCGAGGATCAGCGTGTAGGCGTCTTTCTGCATCGTTCCTCTCTCGCCCTTGCGGGGCGCAACCTTAGGAGCGGCGCCGCCCCCTGACAAGCCGGCAATAGAAGAGCCCCCCTTCCCCCCATCCGACGGCCGGGATAGGGTCCGCGCCATGTCAGCCGCAGATTTCGCACATGTCACCGACTGGGTGTTCGACCTCGACAACACCCTGTACCCGCCCGAGGCCCGTCTCTTCGCCCAGATCGAGGTGAAGATGACCGAATATGTCATGCGCGCGCTCGGCGTCGACCGCGGCGAGGCGAACCGGCTGCGCGACCATTACTGGCGCCTTTACGGCACCACGCTCGCCGGGCTGATGCACGAGCACGGGCTCGACCCGATGCCCTACCTCGCCGAGGTGCACGACATCTCCTTCGACTCGCTCAGCCCCGATCCGGCGCTGCGCGGCGCCATCGGCGATCTGCCCGGGCGCAAGATCGTCTTCACCAACGGCTCGGCTCCCTATGCCCATCGGGTGCTCTCGGCGCGCGGGCTGAGCGGGCTTTTCGACGGCGTCTTCGGCGTCGAGGATGCCGAGTTCCACCCCAAGCCCGAGCCGCAGGCCTTCGAGACCGTCTTCGCCAAGGCCGGTATCCGCGCGCCGCAGGCGGCGATGTTCGAGGACGATCCGCGCAACCTGGCCGCGCCGCATGCGATGGGGATGCAGACCGTGCATGTGGCCGCCGACCCCGCCCCCGCGGCGTATATCCAGCACCATACAAACGACCTGACGGGCTTCCTCGCCGCGCTGCGGCATCCGCGACACAGCTGAGCCATTTTGCCCCTGCGACATTGTGGCGCGGTTCCCATGCGCGCGACCAGCCGCTATTGAGGCCGGACTGTCAGGGAGACAGCCAAGGGAGATTCTGCCATGACCGCCGAGCACGCGGACACCAAAGACAATTCCGCCCAGATGTACCTTCTGGCGCTCGTGATCATCGGCATCGCCGTTGGCCTCGTCGCCTTCATGGGCCTTGGCGGGCTGATCCTCTGGGCCGTTGTGGCCACTTGGATCATGCTGGCCTTTCTCGTGGTGATGACCGCGGGCGGCTGAGCCGGCCCGGCACGGCATGACCGACACGGCCCGAGCCCCCGGCTCCGGGCCGTTTCTGCTTGTGTGCAAGACCGATCACTTTCGGGGCGCGGACCGATCGCCGCACCCGATTGCAACGCGCCGCCCGTCGGGGCATCTTGGGCGCGCTGTAACGGAGGCCCGAGATGGAGCAACAGACCCTGCGCACGACCGACATCCTGATCTCGGGAGGCGGTGTCGCCGGCCTGACCGCCGCGGCGGCCTTCGGGGCGGCCGGCTTCACCACGATCTGCGTCGACCCGCAGCCGCCGGTCACCGCCGAGGGCGAGGCCGGGGCCGACATGCGCACCACGGCCTTCCTGCACCCCTCGCGGGCCGTGCTGGAACGCGCCGGGCTCTGGGCGCGGCTCGCCCCCTATGCAGCCCCCCTGCAGATCATGCGCATCATCGACGCGGGCGGGGCCGCGCCCGTCGCCCGGCTCACCCGCGATTTCGACGCGGCCGACCTCTCGGACGAGCCCTTCGGCTGGAACTTCCCGAACTGGCTCCTGCGGCGCGAGATGGTGGCGCGGCTCGCCGAACTGCCGCTCGTCGATTTCCGCCCGGGCGTCGCCACGACCGGCCTCGTCAGCCGCGAAAGCGGGGCCGAGGTGACGCTCTCGGACGGCAGCCGGGTGCGCGCGAAGCTGGTGGTGGCCGCCGATGGCCGCAACTCCTTCATCCGCGAGGCCGCGGGCATCCCGGTGAGGACCACGCGCTATGGCCAGAAGGCGCTCGCCTTCGCCGTCACCCACCCGCTGCCGCACAATGACGTCTCGACCGAGATCCACCGCTCGGGCGGCCCCTTCACCCTGATCCCGCTGCCGGACCGCGACGGGCTGCACAGCTCGGCCGTCGTCTGGATGGAGCGCGGCGCCGAGGCCGAACGTCTCGCCGCCCTGCCGGTGCCCGAATTCGAGGCGGCGATGAATGCGCGCTCGACCGGGCTTCTCGGCCCGCTCACCCTCGTCACCCGCCGCTCGGTCTGGCCGATGATGACGCAGATCGCCGCGCGCTTCAGTTCCGAACGCGTCGCGCTCATTGCCGAGGCCGCGCATGTGATCCCGCCGATCGGGGCGCAGGGGCTGAACATGTCGCTCGCCGATCTGACCTGCCTGCTGGGCCTTGCCGAGAAGGACCCGGCGCATCTGGGCGAGGCCGCGATGCTCGCGGCCTACACCCGCCGGCGCTGGCCCGAGGTGAAGGCGCGCGAGATCGGCATCGACTTCCTCAACCGGGCCTCGATGGTCGCACCGCAACCGCTGCGCGACCTGCGTGCGGGGGTGCTCGGCGCGCTCTACTCGCTGAAACCGGTGCGAAAAACCTTGATGCGCGCCGGGCTTGGGGTGCGCTGAGCGGGGCTCTGCCCCGCACCCCGAGGTATTTCGGGCAAGATGAAGGAGATCGTTTTTCATCTTGCCAAAAATACCTCGGGGTGAGCCCCGCAGGGGCGAGGGGCAGCGCCCCTCAGACTCAGACGCTCACCACCTCGCGCAGCGCCTCGCGGGTCAGAGACACCTTCGTCCCCTCCATCGCCACCGCGCCGCGCTTGAGCACATAGAAGCGGTCGCCGAGATCATGGGCGAAGTCGAAATACTGTTCGACGAGGATGATCGCGATATCGCCGCGGGCGCGCAGATAGGCGATGACGCGGCCGATCTGCTGGATGATGTTGGGCTGGATCCCTTCGGTCGGCTCGTCGAGCAGCAGGATCTTCGGCTTCATCAGCATCGCCCGCGCAATCGCCAGCTGCTGCTGCTGCCCGCCGGACAGATCGCCGCCGCGGCGATGCAGGAATTCCTTCAGGATCGGAAACAGATCGTAGATCTCGTCGGGGATGAAACGCTCGGATTTCGGCAGAACGGCGAAGGCGGTTTCCATGTTCTCGCGCACGGTGAGCAGCGGGAAGATCATCCGCCCCTGCGGCACATAGCCAAGACCGCGCCGCGCCATCCCTTGCGGCGGCACCCGCGGCACCTCCTCACCATCGAGGACAAGCGTGCCGCCCGAGCGCGGATGGGTGCCCGAGATCGCCTTCAGAAGCGAGGTCTTGCCCACGCCATTGGTGCCCATGATGCAGGTCACCTCGCCCGCCTTCGCCACCATGTCGATGCCGTAAAGGATCTGAGATCCGCCGTAATGCAGTGTAAGCCCCTTGGTTTCCAGCATCTTCAGCGCCCCAGATAGACTTCGATGACCTGCCGGTCGGCGGTGACGTGATCGAGCGAGCCCTCGGCCAGCACCGATCCCTCGTGCAGCACGGTGACGCGGCAGTTCAGCCGGCGCACGAAGTCCATGTCATGCTCGACCACCACCACGGCGCGGGTCTTCGCCAGATCGACCAGCAGCGCGGTGGTCTGCTCGCGCTCGGCCAAGGTCATGCCGGCGGCGGGTTCGTCGACCAGAAGCAACCGCGGCTCCTGCGCCAGCAGCATGCCGATCTCGAGCCATTGTTTCTGACCGTGAGACAATTCTCCGGATTTCCGCGTCAGGCTGTCGGCAAGCCCGACCTGCGCCGCCAATGCCGCAACCCGGGCATGATCGGCCGGGCACGGGCGCCAGACCAGCACCTTCCAGGGCGCGCGCGCCGCCTTCAGCGCCATCATCAGGTTCTCGGTCACCGACTGATCCTCGAACACCGTCGGGCGCTGGAACTTGCGGCCGATGCCGGCGCGGGCGATCTGGGCCTCGTTCATCCGCAGCAGGTTGACCGATTTCTCGCCCCAGAGCACGCGGCCCTCGTCGGGGCGGGTCTTGCCGGTGACGATGTCCATGAAGGTGGTCTTGCCCGCCCCGTTCGGGCCGATCACCGCGCGCAGCTCGGCCGGGCCGATCGAGAAGGAGAGATTGTTGATCGCGCGGAAGCCGTCGAAGGAGACGGAGATGCCGGAGACCTCGAGCAGCGCCTTCATTCCACCGCCTCCTCTTCGCGCAGCGAGCCGTCATCGGGGCCGAGCGGGGTGCCGCCACGCCAGGGCGTCCGCAGCCCGGCAAGCAGGTCGACAAGCCCCGAGAGCCCCTTCGGCGCGAAGAGCGTGACAAGGACGAAGCTGAGGCCCAAGAGCACCTGCCACCAGTCGACCCATTTCACCGTGTAGATCCCGAGGGTCAGATCGGGCGCCCGCCCGCCGGTGAACCAGGTCGAGACGAGCGAGACGAAGGCCGCGCCCATCACCGCGCCGTAAAGCCGGCCCCTGCCCCCGATCGCCACCCAGACGGCGAGGTAGATCGAGGCGATCGGCGCCATCTCGGCCGGGTTGATGATGCCCGCCTGCGGGTAATAAAGCGCGCCGGCAATCGCGGCGATCACCGCGGTCAGGGTGAAGACGAAGAGCTTGTAGCTCTCGACCGAATAGCCGAGGAACCGCACCCGCGCCTCGTCGTCGCGGATGCCGCGCATCACCGAGCCGAACTTGCCCGAGGTGACGAAGCTGGCAAGCAGATAGCCGAGCCCGAGCGCCACGGCCGAGGCCCAGAGGAACCACACCGACAGGTGGTCCTGATCGGCGGCAAGGCCCGGAATGTTCTGCAGCCCGGAAAGCCCGTTGTTGCCGCGCAGGCCGGAGTCGTTCTGGAAGAGGTAGAGCGACAGCGCGAGCGTCATCGCCTGGGTCAGGATCGAGAGATAGACGCCGGTGACGCGCGAACGGAAGGCGAGCCAGCCGAAGAGGAAGGCGAGGAGCCCCGGCACCAGCACGACGAAGATCAGCTGCATCGGCAGCGATCCGGCGAAGTGCCAGATTGCCGGAAGCTCGGACGAGCCCACGACGCCGAAGATCTGCGTGGCGATCGCGTCACTCAGCTCCTGCAGCGTCATCGGCAGCACGCCCGCGGCCGAGGCCAGCACGATCTCGCGGGTGCGGGCAACCATCAGCCACATGCCGATCATGTAGCCGCCAAGCCCGAAGAAGGCGAAATGGCCGAGGCTGAGAATGCCGGTATAGCCCCAGACCAGATCCATCGCGATCGCGATCAGGCACAGGCACAGCGTCTTGCCCAGCGTCTTGACCATCGAGGTCGAGACGATCTCGGCCCCGTAGGCGGTCGAGAGCAGCGTCACCGCGAGGGTGAAGAGCGCAAGCAGCGCAAGGAAGGCGAGAACCGAGGGGTTCTTTGCGAGAAAGCCGGGTTTCATCTCTGGGCCTCCGGGATTGCGGCGGCGTGCCGGGTCATGCTCAATCCCCCGCCGCGCGGCCCTTGAGGGCGATGATGCCCCGCGGCCGGAACTGGATGAAGATGATGATGAAGAGGATCATGTAGGTCTGCGCGGCCAGCGTGTTCGAGGGGTTCAGCGCCTCGATCCCCTTTTGCAGGAAGCCGACCAGCGTCGCCCCCGCGAGCGTGCCCCAGATATTGCCGACGCCGCCGACGACCACGGTCATGAAGCTTTGCACGATGTAATCGGAGCCGAGTTCCGAGGTGACCTTGGCAAAGAGGCCGATGGCCACCCCCGCGATCCCCGCGATGCCCGAGCCAAGCCCGAAGGCCAGCATGTTGATGCGGTCGGGGTTTATCCCCATCGAGGCCGCCATCGAGGGGTTCTGCGTCACCGCGCGGACCTCGAGGCCGAGCCGGGTGCGCTTCATCACGAAGAGGTAGAGGCCGAGGAAGATGAGCGCGAGCACGAAGATCGCGATGCGGATATAGGAGATGCCGACGATGTCGTTCAGCACCCAGGCACCGTCGAGCCAGTCGGGCGCGGTGAGCGGCCGGGCCTGGGTGCCGAAGATGTTCTTGAAGAGCTGCTGCAGCGCGATCGAGATGCCGAAGGTGGCCAGAAGCGTTTCCAGCGGGCGCTTGTAGAGGTGGCGGATCACCAGCCGCTCCATCGCCACACCCGCGGTGAAGGTGACAGCAAAGGCCAGGGGAAGGGCCACGAGGATCGAGGCGGTATAGTCGTGGATCCAGAGCTGCACGACATAGCCCGTGTAGGCGCCCATGGTGATGAACTCGCCATGCGCCATGTTGATCACCCCCATCACGCCGAAGGTGATGGCCAGCCCGATCGCCGCGAGGAAGTAGATCGAGGCGAGCGAGAGGGCATCGAGGCCGAGGTCGATCCCCTGCATCGCATCGACTTTGAGCGACACGGATTGCAGCGCCGCGGCGGCGGCCGTGGTGACGGCGGCGTCGGGTTCGGCGTAGATCTCGGCGTAACGGTGCGCGGCAACGGTGTTTGCCACCTCGTCATCGGTCGCGGCGGCGGGGACGAGGCCGGCCGCTTCGAGCGCGGTATAGGCCGCGTCGCGCTTTGCCGGGTCGTCGAGCGCGGCCAGCGGGACGCCGCCGACCGCGCCGTTCTCCACATACGCCTCGAGCACGGCGCGCAGGTCGGCGCGGGTGAGCCGTTTCGGCGCGAGCCCCTGGGCGACGAGAAGTGCATAGGCTTCCTCGGCGGTGAAGCCGCGCTGGCCCGGGCGCAGCTCCTGCGCCACGTTGCCGGCGGGGGCGCCATCGAAGGCCGCGCGCGCGGTGGCGAGGATCGGGTTCAGCGCGCCGCGGAAATCAAGCGCCATGTCGGCACCGAAGCCCTCGATCGCCGTGACACGCTCGGCCGGGGTCGCACCGAAGCGGATGGTCAGCAGGCCGAGCAGGCGCTCCTTCTGCGCCTTGATCGCCGGATCGCTTTCCCCCTCGATCGCGGCGGCGAGCGGGGCGAGATGCTCGGCCCCGCCCTCGCGGGCGAGCGCCTCGAGCGCGGCGCGACGCTGGGCCGGGTCAGGGTCGGAAAGATGGAACTGCACCAGCGCCGCGGCGATCAGGCCGCGCACGCCGGAATTCGGCTTGATCTCGGCGATCTCGGCTTTCGGCGCGGTGCCGGCCGGGGCGCCGCTGACCGGGTCGCTCAACGCATAATCGGCGCCCTGCTTCTCCAGCAAGAAGATCGCCCCGTCGGACTTGCGTTGCCCAGCCGCTTGTCGGCCCAGGCGGCGAGGAAGCCGGGCGCGCCCTCTCCCGCCGCGACGAGCGCCTCCACCACCGGGCCGATGGTCTGGCGCGATGGCCTGGCGATCGCCTCGGCATTCGCCGCGATCACCGCAGCGAGGCCGGTGAGGGCCGGGGCCGAAACGGTGGTGTCGGGAGGAACGGGGGCGGCGCTTTCCTGCGCGGGGGCGGGCAGCGTGAGGCAGAGACCTGCACTCAGCGCCAGAAGAAAGGTGCGCATCTCGGTTTCCCTGCAAGGGTCGTCGGAGGGGGCGCGAACGCCCCCTCCTGGGTGCCGAAGCCGATCAGTAATTCGACTTCAGCTGAACGCAGGTCTTGGTGTCGGTGTTGTACATGCCGCATTTGAGCGTCTTCCAGTCCGACGAGAGCACCGCGGATTCGGGCAGGAAGTCGGTCCAGGCGTCGCCCGGCACCGGATCGGTCTGCGAGATGATGTCGAACTGGCCGTCCGCCTGGATCTCGCCGATCAGCACCGGCTTCGTCAGGTGGTGGTTCGGCAGCATCTCGGCCGTGGTGCCGGTGAGGTTCGGGAATTTCTGCCCGATCATCGCATCCTCGACCTTGTCGACATTGGTGGTGCCGGCCTCGGTCACCGCGTTCACCCACATGTTGAAGCCGATATAGGTGGCCTCCATCGGGTCGTTGGTGACGCGCTTGTCGTTGCCGGTGAACTTGTGCCAGCCGTCGATGAAGGCCTTGTTCTCGGGCGTATCGGCGCTTTCGAAATAGTTCCAGGCGGCCAGCTGGCCGACGAGGTTCTTCAGATCGCCCTCGCCGAGCCCCGAAAGCTCCTCCTCGCCCACCGAGAAGGCGACGACGGGGATGTCCTCGGCGGTGATCCCCGAGGCCGCGAGTTCCTTGTAGAAGCCGATATTCGCGTCGCCGTTGATCGTCGAGATCACCCCCACCTTCTTGCCATCGGCGCCAAGCGCCTTGACGTCAGCCACGATCTTCGACCAGTCCGACTGCCCGAAGGGGGTGTAGTTGACGAAGATGTCGCTCTCGGCGATGCCCTTCGACTTGAGATAGGCGGTCAGGATGTTGTTCGTGGTGCGCGGATAGACATAGTCGGTGCCCAGCAGCGCGAATTTCTGCACGCCGAGCTCATTCAGGAAATAGTCCACCGCCGGGATCGCCTGCTGGTTCGGCGCGGCGCCGGTGTAGAAGACGTTGTAGGAGCTTTCCTCGCCCTCGTATTGCACCGGGTAGAACAGCAACCCGTTCAGCTCCTCGAGCACCGGCAGCACCGACTTGCGGCTGACCGAAGTCCAGCAGCCGAAGATCACGTCGACCTTGTCGACGGTGATCAGCTCGCGCGCCTTCTCGGCGAACAGCGGCCAGTCGGAGGCCGGGTCGACGACCACCGGCTCGATCTTCTTGCCCAGAAGGCCGCCCTTCTTGTTCTGTTCGTCGATCAGCATCAGGACGGTGTCCTTCAGCGTCGTCTCCGAGATCGCCATCGTGCCCGACAGCGAATGCAGCACGCCGACCTTGATCGTGTCGCCCTCGGCGAGCGCGCCGCCCGCCGAGAACAGCGTGGCCAGTGCCGCGCCCGCCATCAGGTTCCCAAACCGCGTCCCAAACCGCATCATCGTGAAATCCCCCTGTTCCGGCCCGTCGTTCGATGCGCGGGCAGATTGTCGGCCGCCGGTTGCGGCGGCACGGCCCGGTTCTGGTGCCGCTGAGGACAGCAGAGCGCAGCACGCCGCGCTGCGGCAAGCGGCGGCGCAGGCGGCGCTCACGTCCCCCGCACGATTTCGTGAATCATGTCCAAAAATTGGGCGAATGCCCGGGTGTCGCGCAACACCCGGGCACCATTTTGATCAATTTGTCGGTTTTCCTGCCAATCAGGTCGGAATCGCCGCCAGTTCGAGCCCCCCTTCGCGCTCGAGGAAGGCGACGATCTCGGCGATGCCGCGGCCCTGGCGCAGCTGTGCCATGACATAGGGCCGGGCGCCGCGGGCGCGCTGCGTGTCGGATTCGAGCAATACCGGATCGACACCCACATAGGGCGCAAGGTCGGTCTTGTTCACCACCAGCAGGTCCGAGCGGGTCACCCCCGGGCCGCGCTTGCGCGGGATGTCCTGCCCTGCCGCGGTGTCGATCACATAGATCGTCAGATCGGCCAGCTCCGGGCTGAAGGTGGCAGCCAGATTGTCGCCGCCCGATTCGATCAGCACGAGGTCGAGATCGGGGAAAGCCGCGTTCAGCTCGGCGATGGCGGCAAGGTTGATCGAGGCATCCTCGCGGATCGCGGTATGCGGGCAACCGCCGGTCTCGACGCCGCGGATGCGCTCGGCCGGCAGCACCTGCGCGCGCATCAGCGCCTCGGCATCCTCGCGGGTGTAGATGTCATTCGTCACCACCGCCATCGAGCAGCGGCCGGCCAGCGCCCGGCACAGCTGTTCGGTCAGCGTGGTCTTGCCCACGCCCACCGGGCCCCCGATGCCGACGCGAAGCGGTCCGTTCGTCATGTCTTGAAGATCCTCACATCCAGCGTTTCATGCGCCGCCGCCTGCAGCTCGGCGCGGAAGGCCGCGCTGGCCAGATCGGCGCGCGTGGCCGCGGCCGCGCGGGCGGCGAGCGCAGCGATCATCGGGTGCAGGCCGGCCAGCACCGCTTGCCCCGCCGATTGTCCCAAAGGGATAAACCTGACCCCCGCCGAGACCAGGTTCGAGGCGAAGGAATGTTGGAAAAGTGCAATGACCTGCCCGGCTGGTAGGGCCAGCCCGCGCGCCGCCCGGGCCACGGCAAGCGGCAGCGGCAGGGGGGCAAGCGGCGAGCCGGTCATCTCGGCCTGCGCCCGGGTGAAGGCCGCGCCCTGCGCCTCGGTCTCGTGCAGACGCTCGGCACTGCCGGCAAGCGCGCGGGCAAGACCCGCGAGCGGCGCCAGATCCTCGCCGCGCAGCGCGCAGGCCAGAAGCACCGCGTCGTTCCAGCCTGCGCCATGGGCAAGGATGTCGGCAAGCCAGTCCGCCAGCGCCGGCGCGTCGCGCACGTCGCCCTCCGCCACCGCCTGTTCAAGCCCGTGGCTATAGGCGAAGGCGCCGGTCGGGAAGGCCGGTGACAGCCATTGCACGAGGCTGAGCAGGCCAAGCGCCTCAGGGGTGGACATGGAATTGCCCCGGCCCGTGCGACGGGCCATGATCGTGCCCCATCGTCCGGCCCATGCCATAGGCGCCGCCCTCGGGGGCGAAGGGCTCGACCGTCGCCGTGACCCGCGCGCCAAGCTGGCGCAGCATCGCCTCGAGCACGTGATCGGCGCGGATGACGAGCCGCGTGGGCTCGATCTGGCAGGGCGTGTGGCGGTTGCCGATGTGCCAGGCGAGGCGCGCCAGGTCGCCCGAGACGCTCAGCACCGGCTCGAGCCCGCAGCGCACCTCGACCAGCCGCCCGTCATCAAGCCGGAACGCCTCGCCGCCGGCCAGGTTCACCACCTCGGGCAGGTCGACAAGGAAGGCAAGCCCTCCCGCCGACACCAGCCGCTTGCGGCGCAGGAAACGCCCCTCGTAGTCAAGCGCGACGTGATCGGCCGCGCCCTGCCATTGGCCCTTCGGCACCACGGCCGGCGCATGGAGAAGTTCTGTCATCTCGGACCTTCGTTGTTAGACGTTTCTTAAAGATGGCGGCGCAGGCTGAGGCTTCAACTTCGCAAGGGAGGCGAAGATGCATCTGACATCCCCTGCCGACGAGCTGGTCGCCATCCGGGCCGAGATTGCCCGGCTGCGACGACGCGAAGCGGAACTGCGCGCGACCTTCCTGACCCGGCCGGAGGTACCGAAGATCGGCCGCTGGCACAAGATCGAGGTGGTGACACAGCGCCACCGCGTGTTCGACCCGCGGCTTCTGCCCGACGAGATCCGCCTCGATCCGGGTTATACCCGCGAGAAGATCGCGCGCGTGCTGCGGGCCTCGCGCCGGGCGGCCGAGGAACGCCCGCCCCTGCTCGACCTGCCGGACCTGGCCGGCGCCCTGCGCACGCTGCCGCGCGCAGGGCTGTTCGCCGGGCTTGGTCTGGGCTGAGCGCTCAATAGAGGAAGTAGCGCTGTGCAAGCGGCAGGCTCTCCGCCGGCTCGCAGACAAGCAGCTCGCCATCGGCGCGCACCTCGTAGGTTTCGGGGTTCACCTCGATCATCGGCGTCGCGGTGTTCAGCATCATGTCCGCCTTGCCGATGCCGCGCGTGCCCTTGACCGCGATCACGTCCTTCTCGAGGCCAAGCCGGCCGCTCACCCCCTCGGCCACCGCCGCCTCCGAGACGAAGGTGGCGCAGCTCGCGGACAGCGCCTTGCCGAAGGCGCCGAACATCTGCCGGGTGTAGAAGGGCTGCGCCGGGATCGAGCCGTTCGGGTCGCCCATCTGCGCCGCGACGATCATGCCGCCCATCAGCACCATCTCGGGCTTGGCACCGAAGAAGGCCGGATCCCACAGAACGAGGTCGGCGCGCTTGCCAACCTCGACCGAGCCGATATGCGCCGCGACGCCATGGGTGATCGCCGGGTTGATCGTGTATTTCGCGATATAGCGCCGGACCCGGAAGTTGTCGTTGGCGCCGGTTTCCTCGGCCAGCCGCCCGCGCTGTTTCTTCATCTTGTCGGCGGTCTGCCAGCAGCGGATGATGACCTCGCCCACCCGCCCCATCGCCTGGCTGTCCGAGCTGATGATCGACATCGCGCCCATGTCGTGCAGGATGTCCTCGGCGGCGATCGTCTCCTTGCGGATCCGGCTTTCGGCGAAGGCGACGTCCTCGGGCACCTTGTTGTCGAGGTGGTGGCACACCATCAGCATGTCGAGGTGTTCCTCGATCGTGTTCTTGGTGTAGGGTCGCGTCGGGTTGGTCGAGGACGGGATCACATTCGGCGCCGAGACGACGCGCAGGATGTCGGGGGCATGGCCACCGCCCGCGCCCTCGGTGTGGAAGGCGTGGATGGTGCGACCCTTGAAGGCGGCCAGCGTGTTCTCGACAAAGCCGCTTTCGTTCAGCGTGTCGGTGTGGATCATCACCTGCACGTCCATCGCATCGGCCACCGACAGGCAGCAGTCGATGGCGGCGGGCGTGGTGCCCCAGTCCTCGTGCAGCTTGAGCGAGCTCGCCCCTGCCTTCACCATCTCCTCGAGCGCCTCGGGCAGCGAGGCGTTGCCCTTGCCGGCCAGGGCAAGGTTCATCGGGAAGGCCTCGAAGCTTTGCAGCATCCGGCCGATGTGCCACGGCCCCGGGGTGCAGGTGGTGGCAAGCGTGCCATGCGCGGGGCCGGTGCCGCCGCCGAGCATCGTGGTCACGCCCGAGGCCAGCGCATCCTCGATCTGCTGCGGGCAGATGAAATGGATATGCGCGTCCATGCCGCCCGCGGTCAGGATCTTGCCCTCGCCCGCGATGATCTCGGTGCCGGGCCCGATGATCAGCGTGACGCCGGGCTGGGTGTCGGGGTTGCCGGCCTTGCCGATGCCGGCAATCCGGCCCGAGCGCAGCCCGACATCGGCCTTGTAGATGCCGGTATAGTCGACGATCAGCGCATTGGTGATGACGGTGTCCATCGCCCCCGCCGCGCGGCTGATCTGGCTTTGCCCCATGCCGTCGCGGATCACCTTGCCGCCGCCGAATTTCACCTCCTCGCCATAGGTGGTGAGATCCTTCTCGACCTCGATGATCAGATCGGTATCGGCCAGGCGCAGCCGGTCGCCGGTGGTGGGGCCGAACATGTCGGCATAGGTGGCGCGGGAAATCGTTGCGGGCATCAGAGGTCCCCCATCACGGTCTGATTGAAGCCGAACACCTTGCGCGCGCCGCGATAGGGCACCAGCCGCACCTCGCGGGTCTGGCCCGGTTCGAAGCGCACCGCGGTGCCCGCGGCGATGTCGAGCCGATAGCCACGCGCGGCGGCGCGGTCGAAGCTCAGGCCCGGGTTGGTTTCGGCGAAATGGTAATGCGAGCCCACCTGCACCGGCCGGTCGCCGGTGTTCGAGACGGTGAGGGTGATCGCCTCGAGCCCCTCGTTCAGGGTGATCACGCCGTCGGCGGGGAAGATTTCTCCGGGAATCATCGCGGCACCTCAGCGGATCGGGTGGTGGACGGTGACGAGCTTGGTGCCGTCGGGGAAGGTCGCCTCGACCTGGATCGAGTGGATCATCTCGGGGATGCCCTCCATGCACTGCTCGCGGGTCAGCACCTGAGCGCCGGTCTCCATCAGCTCGGCGACCGAGACGCCGGCGCGCGCGCCCTCGACCACGAAGTCCGAGATGATCGCGATCGCCTCGGGGTGGTTGAGCTTCACGCCGCGCTCGAGCCGGTTGCGCGCCACGATGGCGGCAAGGCTGATCAGCAGCTTGTCCTTTTCACGGGGGGTCAGGTTCATCGTTCCCTCTTACAATTGCCAGACGCGCGGCGGGGCAGCACCCCGGCGCAGCGCATCCATCAGCTTCAGGATCTGTCGGCGCAGCGGCCAGCCGTCACGGGCCAGCAACCGCACCACGCATTTGCCGTCAAAGCCCGAGGCGGCGCCCTCCACCCCGGTCTCGGTCAGGGCTGCACGGGCGGCGGCAACCGCATCTTCGGCCCCGGGGGCGCAGAGCACCAGCGTCGCGAAGGCGCGCGCGGGGCCAAGAAGTGCCGCACGCGGGCCACGGGCCAAAATGTTTGAATTCAGCACGAAAGGCTCTAAAAATACCGGATTTCCGTCCCGCAGGATGGTGCGATGGTCTGAAAACTGCAATGTCTCCACCGTCTCGCCCATGGCAGCCCGGCCCAGAACCACCGCTTCGAGCAGCAGGCAGGAGGCGTCGGGGGCGAGCTCGATCACCGTCTCGCGGGCAAGGTTCGCGGCCTCGAACAGGATCGTCTCCTGCGGCAGCCAGTCGAGCGATCCGCCCGGGCCGACCCTGTGGCGGACGGTGACACGCGCGGGGCCGGCATTCGCGCGATAGGCGCGCTCGGCCGCCTGGGTGGTGGTCACGGCGCGCGCACCGCCCTCGAGTGTCACGGAATAGGAAAGCGTATCGCCCGAGGTCAGCCCGCCCGAGGTGTTGAGAAACACCACCTCCGGCACGCCGCGCACCCGCGGCAGCAGCGCCTTGCCCGAGCCCTTCTGCCGCAGCCCGGTCAGGCGCGCGCCCTCAAAAGCCACGGCGGCCTCGCCGTGGCTGCGCTGCATGCGGGACTGGCCGGCTGTGTCGAACATCATTTCCTCTCGCCCCGATCCAATCCCCGGCGCGCGGGAAGGTCCATCCCGCGCCCTGCGGCACCCCCTGCCCCGACCGGGGCACGGGAAGCGAATGCCCGCCAGAATGGCGCAATGCTCGCCGATCAGGCAAATTGGAAATCAGCCAAGCGGCCCCGGCAGCCGCTCTTCCGACAGCAGCACATTCGCCTCGACTTGACCGAGCCCCGGCAAGGTCATGATCCGCCGCCGCAGCACGCGCTCGAAATCCGCGATGTCGCGGGCGCGCACCTTGATGCGATAGTCGAAGAGGCCCAGCACGTGCTGCACCACCTGCACCTCGGGAATGGCGGTCACCGCGCGCTCGAAATCCTCGAGGCTGACGCGGCCCTTGGTGGCGAGCTTCACCCCCAGGAACACCGTCACCCCGAAGCCAAGTGCGGCATGGTCCAGCACCAGCCGCCGCCCGGCGATCACCCCGGCCTCTTCAAGCCGCCGGATCCGTCGCCAGCAGGCGGGCTGCGACAGGCCGAGCCGACGGCCAAGCGCCCCGGCACTCAGCGTCGCATCGGCCTCGAGCGCGCGCAGGATCGCCCGGTCGGTATCGTCGAGCGCGATCACAACGGCAACTCCGCGCTGTCCTTGATCGTCGAGATCAGCATCAGCGCCTCGGTATCCTGGATATGTGGCAGGGTCAGGATGCGGGCGCGATAGATCTCCTGCCAATGCGCCATGTCGCGGGCGATCACGTTCAGACGCACATCGGTCTGGCCGAGGAAGGTCTGGATCTCCAGCACCTCGGGCACCTCGCGCGCGGCGGCCAGAAACTCGTCGAAGGCGCGCGGATGGGTCTTGTCGAGGGTGAAGCGCAGGCTCACCTCGACCTCCCAGCCAAGCGCGCGCCAGTCGATCACCGCCTGCGCCCCACGGATCACCCCGCCTTCGCGCAACCGTTCCAGCCGGCGCCAGCAGGTCGCCGTGGTCACCCCCGCCCGCTCGGCCAGATCCGCCGTCGCCATCGCGGGTTCTGCCAGCAGCTGCCGCAGAATCCTGCGGTCGGTATCGTCGATGGGCATGAATATTCCGCCAATTCCTGTTTTCAAGCATGACTTTTAACGTATCAGGCAAAAATCCTCAAACAATGAACCGACAATCTTCGCAAGTGGCCTATCCTGTGCGCATCAATCAATGGAGGAGCGCCATGCGCGTCTACTACGATCGCGATTGCGATGTGAACCTGATCAAGGACAAGAAGGTCGCCATCCTGGGCTATGGCTCGCAGGGCCACGCCCACGCGCTGAACCTGCGCGACTCGGGCGCGAAGAACGTGGTCGTCGCGCTGCGCGAGGGCTCGGCCTCGGCGAAGAAGGCCGAAGCCGAAGGCCTGACCGTCATGGGCATCGCCGAAGCCGCTGCCTGGTGTGACCTGATCATGTTCACCATGCCCGACGAACTGCAGGCCGCGACCTACAAGAAATACGTGCATGACAACCTGAAGGAAGGCGCCGCCATCGCCTTCGCTCACGGCCTGAACATCCACTTCGGCCTGATCGAGCCGAAGGCCGGCGTCGACGTCATCATGATGGCGCCAAAGGGCCCGGGCCACACCGTGCGCGGCGAATACGTCAAGGGCGGCGGCGTGCCCTGCCTCGTAGCCGTGGCGCAGGATGCGACCGGCAAGGCGATGGACATCGCGCTGAGCTATGTCTCGGCGATCGGCGGTGGCCGCTCGGGCATCATCGAAACCACCTTCCGTCAGGAATGCGAAACGGACCTCTTCGGCGAACAGGCCGTGCTGTGCGGCGGCGTGGTCGAGCTGATGCGTATGGGCTTCGAGACTCTGGTCGAGGCGGGCTATGCCCCCGAGATGGCCTATTTCGAATGCGTGCACGAGATGAAGCTGATCGTCGACCTGATCTATGAAGGCGGCATCGCGAACATGAACTACTCGATCTCGAACACCGCCGAATACGGCGAATACGTCTCGGGCCCGCGCGTTCTGCCCTATGACGAGACCAAGAAGAACATGAAGGCCGTGCTGACCGACATCCAGAACGGCAAGTTCGTGCGCGACTTCATGCAGGAAAACGCCGTCGGCCAACCCTTCTTCAAGGCGACCCGCCGGATCAACGACGAGCACCTGGTCGAAGAGACCGGCGCCAAGCTGCGCGCGATGATGCCCTGGATCACCGCCGGCAAGCTGGTGGACCGTTCGCGCAACTGATCGCCGCGACATCGCAACACGGACGGGGCGCCTTGCGGGGCGCCCCTTTTGTTTCTACGCTGCACGCGCAGAAGGAGAGCAGCGATGACCGAACTGACGGAACGAGAGATCGAGAAGATCGAGGCGGAACGCGCGAAGATCTTCACCGCACCGTGGTTTCGCGACCTCGTCGCCGGCCGGTTGGGCCTCGGCGACACCTTCTGGATCGGCAATTACGGCGTGCTTCTGGGCGTGGTGCCGCTGGTGGTGCTGGTCTCGGGCCTGCTCTATGCGCAACTGCCCGACCTGATGACGCCCTTCCTGCAGCTCTTCGCGGCGGCGCTCGGCCTGTGGCGCCTCGTCACGCTGCGCGCGCTGGCGCGGGCGCGCACGCGCCTTGCTGCCCCCGGCGCCTGGCCCATCGTCGGGCTGATCTGGACGCTGGGCGAGGCGATCACCGCCTTCGTCTACGCCGCCACGCTCTGATCCGGGGGCGCCGATGGACGGGACGCCCGACGCGCGCCGCCTGCCGAAGCTCCTCGTCGTCGGCTTCCCGAAATCGGGCACCAGCACGATCCAGCGCGCGCTCGAGGAAAGCGGCCTCGTCAGCGCGCATTGGATGTGGCGCAACCGCCCGGTCGGCCGGCTGATCTATGACGGCTGGTTCTCGCGCGGCGATCCGCTGGCGCTGCTCGAGGGCGTCGACGCGGTGACGCAGATGGATTTCTGCATGCCGTCGCAGGGGGTGAACCTCTGGCCGAACCTCGACATCGCGCTGTTGCTGACGATCCGCCGGCTGCATCCCGACTGCCGCTTCATCCTGAACTATCGCCCGCCGAAGGCGACAGAAAGCAGCTTCGGCCGCTGGAACACGCTGGTCGAGCGGATCACCGAAAGCGACATCCCCGGCCTGCCGCGCGGCCGTGGCGGCCGCCCGGGCGAGATCGCGCGCTGGATCGGGGCGCATCTCGATGCGATGCGGCAGATCTTCGCGGGCGACCCGAATTTCCTCGAACTCGACATCACCGCGCCGGACGCGGCCGAGAGGCTCGGCACCTTCCTCGGTCACGAGATCCACTGGTGGGGCGTGGCGAACGCGAACCCCGACGGCAAGCGCTGAGTTACGCCGCCGCCTCGACCGCGGCGACGATGCCGTCGACGGTGTCCGACAGCAGCGCCGCGTCCTCGCATTCCGCCATCACCCGGATCAGCGGCTCGGTCCCCGACTTGCGGATCAGCAGCCGGCCCTGACCGGCCAGACGTGCCTCGGCCTCGGCGATCACTTTTCGAACATTCTCGGTCGAAAGAGGCTCTTGCCCGGCAGCATACCGCACATTCTTCAACAATTGCGGCACGGTCTCGAATTGCTGGGTCAGCTCCGAGGCCGGCTGCCCGCTTTCCGCCATCGCGGCGAGGAACTGCAGCCCAGCCATCAGCCCGTCGCCGGTCGTGGCATAGTCGGTCATCACGATATGGCCCGACTGCTCGCCGCCGAGGTTGAAGCCGCCCTCGCGCATCCGCTCGACGACATAGCGGTCGCCGACCTTGGTGCGTTCAAGCCGCAGCCCGCGGCCGGCGAGGAACCGCTCGAGCCCGAGGTTCGACATCACCGTCGCCACCAGCGCCCCGCCCCGCAGCTTGCCCTCTTCCGCCCAGCGGCGGGCGAACAGTGCCATGATCTGGTCGCCATCGGCCACCTGCCCGCGCTCGTCGAGGATCATCACCCGGTCGGCATCGCCATCGAGCGAGATCCCCAGATCGGCGCCATGACGCAAGACCGCCTCGGAGGCCGCCGCGGGATGGGTCGAGCCGCAGTGGTCGTTGATGTTGTGCCCGTTCGGGGTGACGCCCACCGGGATCACCTCGCAGCCCAGTTCCCACAGCACCTCGGGCGCCGCCTTGTAGGCCGCCCCGTTCGCGCAATCGACCACCACCTTCAGCCCGCTCAGCCGGTCGCGCGCCGGGAAGGTGGTCTTGGCATATTCGACATAGCGCCCGACGCCGTCGTCGATGCGCTTCGCCCGGCCGATGTTGTGCGGCTGCGCCGGGCGGATCTCGCCGGCGACGATCGCCTCGATCTCGGCTTCGGCCTCGTCCGACAGCTTGAACCCGTCGGGCCCGAAGAACTTGATGCCGTTGTCCTTGGCGGGGTTGTGGCTGGCCGAGATCATGATCCCCAGATCGGCGCGCATCGAACGGGTCAGATAGCCGACGGCCGGCGTCGGCACCGGGCCGAGCAGCAGCACGTTCATCCCGGTCGAGGTCAGCCCCGCGGTCAGCGCGTTCTCGAGCATGTAGCCCGACAGCCGCGTGTCCTTGCCGATCACCACGCGGTGGCCGTTGCCGGCGTCACGGCGAAAGTAGCGCCCCGCCGCGGCGCCGAGTTTCAGCGCCATCTCGGCGGTCATCGGCCAGCTGTTGGCCTCACCCCGCACCCCGTCGGTGCCGAAAAGCTTGCGCGTCATTGCTCGTACCCTTTCGTGATCGCGTTCCACAGCCGGACGCCCTGGGCGATCTCGGCGACATCGTGCACGCGGTGGATCTGTGCCCCCTGCGCGATCCCGGCGAGCGTCACGGCCAATGTGCCGGGCATCCGCGCCTCGGCGGTCTCGCCCCCCGCGACGGTGCCGATGAAGCGCTTGCGCGACACGCCCAGAAGGATCGGGCAGCCGAGCCCGTGAAACAGGCCAAGACCGCGAATGAGCGCCAGATTGTGCGCCACGGTCTTGCCGAAGCCGATGCCCGGGTCGACGACGATCTGCTCGCGCGCGATGCCCTGCGCTTCGGCGAGCGCGATGCGCTCCTCGAGATAGTCATAGACGTCGAGCAGCACGTCGCCATACTCGGGGTCGTCCTGCATCGTCTCGGGCAGGCCCTGCGCGTGCATCAGACAGATCGGCAGGCCGGTGATGGCCGCCAGTTCCGCCATCGCCGGGTCGAATTCCATCGCCGAGACGTCGTTGAGCATCTCAGCCCCGGCCTCGACCGCGGCATCGGCGACCAGCGCCTTGCGGGTGTCGATCGAGATCGGCAGCGGGAAATCCTCGTCGCGCAGCGCGGCAATCACCGGGGCGGTGCGGTCGATCTCCTCGTCCTCGGGCACTTCCCGCGCGCCGGGGCGGGTGGATTCGCCGCCGATGTCGAGAATGTCGGCCCCGGCCTCGGCCAGCGCGCGGGCATGGTCGAGCGCGATCTCCTCGTCGTCATAGCGGCCGCCGTCCGAGAAACTGTCGGGGGTGACGTTCAGAATCCCCATGATCCGCGGCGCATCCATGCTCAGCCCGGCGACCGGGCGGCGCGGCGCGCACAGCCGCTCGGCCACCTCGGGCGGCAGATGAGTGGCGGGCAGGATTTCGCTTTCGCCGCCGCGGCCGAGGACTTCGACCTCGGTGAACCAGCACCAGCCACCGGCAAGCGGCAGGGCGCCTTCGGGGCGGACGGCATCGGTCTGGACGAGCGGGCGGTAATACGGACGGGTCATGCCGTTCCTATCGCCCGCGCAGCCCGGCTTGGCAAGCCGTCAGACCGGCACCCGGACAACCGGCACGCGGCTTCCTGCCGGGGCTGAAACATCCCCGTGAAGTTCCAGCCGCAGCGCCGCGCTCTGCTCGGCCAGCCACAGCGCCAGCGCCACCGCGTCGCGCGCCGGCCCCTTCGGGCCGTCGACCGCATCGAGCACGATCTTCGAGGGCGCCCAGACCACCATCTCGCCGTTGCGCATCGCCCAGTCGATCTCGGTGCGGGTGGCGACGACCATGCAGCGCCGGTCGCGCGCAGCGAGCCGCCAGGCGTTCTGCTCGATCGCCAGAAGGTCGATGCGGCGCTGCGTCGGGCGCTGCCCGGTCTCGGGCACCGGGGTGTCCGGCAGACCGACGGCCAGGATCACCGGCGCGCCCGAGGCCGCCAGCCGGTCGAGCCGCGCGGCAAGGTCGGGCGCCGCGATCGCGGCATTCGTCAGATAGGCCACCACCGGGTGCAGCGCCTCGGCCCCCTGCCCGTCATGCGCCGCAACCGGCACCGAGGCGCGCGAGCGCACGATCTCGACGCCAAGCGCCCCCGGGCCGCGGTCGAGCTTTTCGATCCGGACGAAGACGCGCATCGCCTGCGGTTCGGCCAGGATGCGTTCGGCCACGCGCTCGGCCAGCGTCTCGAGCAGGTTCAGCCGCTCCGCTGCCAGCTCGGCCGCAATCGCCTCGGTGATCCGGTCATAGCTGAGGATGCGGTCGACGTCGTCATCGAGCGGCGCCGGTGCCGGGCGCACCTCGACGACGACGTTGAAACGCAGCCGCTGGCCGTGGCCGCGCTCCTGCTGGAAGGCGCCGATATCGGCGGTGACCACATGGTCGCGCAACGAGATCCGGTCGCGCGGATCGGCCGAGGCGGAGGCAATCGCCCGCTCTTCGGGATGGGCGAAGGCCAGCGAGGTGTCGGAGGTGGGATCGGGTGTCATCGGCGTCCTGTGCAGTCACGCCCCGCCGTTATAGAAACGGGGCAGGCAAAGGCCCACCCCGAAACGTCATTCTTCAGGCCTGAAACGACCCCACCTCAGTTCGAGGCAGTCTGGATCGGCCGGCGATAGAACAGATGTGCGCCGATCGACGCGGTATTGACGAAGCGGTTCGACCAGCTCGGGCGGACGCTGCGGGCGTGGAAGAAAGTCGCGCCGTCGGTCAGGCTGCGCGGCATCCCGTCCAACATCGCCCGCGCGACCTTGGCGACCTGCTCGTAGGTCGCGTCGCGGCGCACCGCATCCGAACGGCCGTCACAGGCCCAGCTGAACTGGCAACTGCCGCCGCTGCGCTGATGCACGACACCGCAGATGGTCTGGGGAAACCGGCCGTCGTCGACACGGTTGAGGATCACCTCGGCCACCGCCTGCTGGCCTTCGACGCTTTCGCCGCGGGCCTCGTGATAGAGGGCGCTGGTGAGGCACTGGAACTGCTGGTCACCGCCGGCAGGCACCGGCTGGGCAGCGATCCAGTCCTCGGTGAGGACCCCGGGGGCTTCCCCGGCCTTCGGCCGCGGCGCGGTGGTGATTGCCGTGATCCGGCTCGCCGGAACCGAATCGAACCCGCTGCGTTCCCGGGACAGAAGCGCGACAAGGCTCGACGGGGCGAAGCCGGGCTGCACAGTCCCGATGGGGTCATTTGACTGGCTTACCGTAACTTCGGCACGCAAGCCTCCGGCGAGGGCAAGGAGGAGCAGGGCTCCACCCGTCCAGCTTTTCAGCACTGACATGTGTATCTTCCGATAAGGACGTCGCCCCGACAAACGTCAGGACCCGGCGCTCATAACCCACAAGGGTGCGCCGCGTCTACCTACCGATTTAAAAACAAGCACTTGCTTCCGCCTTCACGGCGGAATTCCGCTGATTGGCGGCCCGAATCACCCCCGAGCCACTTTTCTGTGAGTAGTCCCGCGCCAGACGAAACGCCAGTGAAATCAGCGCCAAAACGCAAGATCAGGGCCCCGGGCGATGCTTCGGCGCAAGAAGGGCGAAATGTGCGGCAGCAAGACGCGCAACCGGCACCCGAAAGGGCGAACAAGAGACGTAATCGAAGCCCGCAGCACGGCAGAAGGCGATCGATTCGGGGTTGCCGCCATGCTCGCCGCAGACCGAAATCGTCACGTCTGGGCGCGCTCCCTTACCCCGCGCGGCACCGATCAGCAGCAGTTCCCCCACCCCCTCGACGTCGAGAATGTGGAACGGGTCCTCGGCAAAGACCCCCTGGTTGACATAGGTCGACATGAAGCGCCCGGCGTCGTCGCGCGACAGGCCATAGGTCATCTGCGTCAGGTCGTTGGTGCCAAAGGACAGGAAATGCGCGTGCTCGGCGATCTCGCCCGCCCGCAGCGCGGCGCGCGGCGTCTCCACCATCACGCCGAGGCGATAGGTGAACTCGGCCTTCATCTCGGTGCGCACGGCCGCCGCCACCGCGTCGATCCGGGTCTTGACGATCTCGACCTCGCGCGCGGCGGACACCAGCGGGATCATCACCTCGGGCACCACCTGGGCGCCGCGCCGGCTGGCCTCGACCGCCGCCTCGAAGATCGCGCGGGCCTGCATATCGTAGATCTCGGGCACGGTCACACCAAGGCGCACGCCGCGCATGCCGAGCATCGGGTTGAATTCGGACAGCGCCTCGCAGCGCCGCGTGACCTCGCTCAGCGGCCGGTCGAGCGCCTCGGCCAGCTCGCGCATCCCCTCGCGGTCATGCGGCAGGAACTCGTGCAGCGGCGGGTCGAAGAGGCGGATGCAGACCGGCTGGCCCGCCATGATGTCGAAGAGCGTGATGAAGTCGGCGCGCTGCATCGGCAGCAGCCGTTCCAGCGCGATGCGCCGGTCATTCGGCGTGTCGGCAAAGATCATCTCGCGCATCAGCGTCAGGCGATCCTCGTCGAAGAACATGTGTTCGGTGCGGGCAAGGCCGATGCCCTCGGCCTCGAACATGCGCGCGGTGCGGGCATCCTCGGGCGTGTCGGCATTCGCCCGCACGCCGATGTCGCGCACATTGTCGGCCCAGTGCAGCAGCGTGCGGAAGCCGTCGTCAAGCGCCGGCTCCAGCATCTCGGCCGCGCCTGCCAGCACCTCGCCATTGGTGCCGTCAACGGTAATCACGTCGCCTTCGCGGAAGATCCGGCCGCCGGGCGCGCGCATCACCCTTTCGCGGGTGTCAATCGAAATGTCTGCGCAGCCCGCGATGCAGGGCAGCCCGAGGCCGCGCGCGATCACCGCGGCATGGCTGGTCATGCCGCCGCGCTCGGTCAGCACGGCGACGGCCGCGTGCATGCCACGGATGTCCTCGGGCGCGGTCTCGCGGCGCACCAGGATGCAGGGCTCGTCGCGCGCCGCCGAGGCCTGGGCGGCGGCGGCGGTGAAGACGATGCGGCCGGTGGCAGCACCGGGGCTTGCCGCGATACCGCGGGCAAAGCGGTCGCGCGCCCCGCGCGGGTCGACCTGATAGTGCAGGAGCTCCGACAGCGCCCGCGGCTCGACCCGAAGCAGCGCCTCCTCACGGCTGATGATGCCGTCCTGGGAGAGCGCCACGGCGATCTTCACCGCCGCCCGCGCCGAGCGCACCACCCGCACCGCGTCGATCACCGAGACCCGCCCGCCCTCGACCGCGAATTCGATCTGCATCTCCTCGCGCAGCTTCGCCCGGCAGGCGAGGCCATAGCCCTGCAGCTCGGCGAAGACCTCGGGCGAGGCCTCCTCGAGCGAGGCGCCGCGCGGGTCGCGGGTGAGGTAAAGCGTCTCGACCGAGGCCTTGCGGCCCTGGCTCTGGCCGCGGAAGCGGCCGGTGATGCGGCGCGCGCCGGTGACGCCATCGGCGAATTGCATCGTGCCCGAGCCCGACAGCCCCGGCCCGATGCCAAGCGCCATGCGCTGCACCAGAAGGCCCAACGCCGCCTCGAGCGGCGCGCCCTTCGCCTGCCGCAGGAGCCGCGCCGTCGTCCCCTCCCAGGCCCGCGCCATCGAGCGCAGCACCTCGCCGAGCTGCCGCGCGGGCGATTGCGGGAAGTCCTCGTCGGTCTCGGCGCGATAGGTCGCCAGTGCCGAGCTGAGCGCCCCCGGCCCCGGCTCGTCATGGAACATGTCGGGATCGAGCCGCGCGACATGGGTCGCGTAATTCTGCACGAAGCGCAGATAGAGCGCGTCGGCCGCCTCGCGCCCGTGGCTGTCGGTCAGCCGCGCGTGCATGGCATCGTTCATGCCGACGTTCAGCACCGTCCCCGGGCCGCCCCACTCGGGGTTTTCCGGGCTCGAGCGCACCGAGACGAGGAAATCCGGCCCGAAGACCGCAGCCAGTTTCTCGGTGTCAGGCAATTGCCCGGCGACGATCGCGCGCACCGTCTCCGAGGGCAGCGCCACGGTCTGCGGCACCGGCAGATCAAGCCGGATCAGGCGTTGCAGGCACTTCGCCCGCCAGCCATGGCGCGCGACACTGACCTGCGCCGAGGGCGTCAGTTCGACAAATTCAGCGAAATTCGCATGTTTCTGCATTGCAGCAATCCCCCGGTCCCCCGCAGGATATGCGGAAACGCGCCCCGTGCAAGTGCGACGATCAGGTAACGGACGCAACGTCGGTGCCGCCACGTCAGCCAGAGCCTGGAAAAGCCCGCCCGGTCGCCCGGACGGGCGCGGGCTCAGATCAGCCCCTCGGCGCGCAGCGCCGCCTGTGCGGCCGGCCGCGCCATCACCCGCGCGCGCAGAGCGAGCGCCTTCGGGCAGGCCGACAGGTCGAGCTTCAGCGCCAGCCCCCAGCCGAGGATGGTGGCGACATAGGCGTCGGCCTGGGTGAAATCGGGGCCGAGCCAATAGCCCTCGCCCGCCGGCATCATCGCCTCGAGCTCGCCCAGACGACGGCTCACCCGCGTCATCACCATCGCCCGGGTCTCCTCGGACATGTTCGGGGCGAACAGCCCGCCCACCGCCGCGTGCAGGTCCGAGCAGAAGCCGAGCGCCTCGTGCAGCCGCGCCCGCGCGATCGTGCCGCAGGCGGGTTTCAGCGCGGCAATCTGCGACAGATCGCCGAGATAGGGCAGGATCGCCGCGTTCTGGGTCAGCACCGTGCCATCGTCGAGCTCGAGCGCCGGCACCGCGCCGCGCGGGTTGATCTCGAGGTAATTGCGCCCGCCGGCGGTCACCTTGCCCTTCAGGTCGACCATCTCGGTCTCGAACGGCACGCCCATCTCGCACAGCACGATATGGGAGGCGAGCGAACAGGCGCCGGGCTTGTAGTAGAGTTTCATCGTCCATCCTCGGAAAACAGGTCGTGCTCCCGATCTAGCAGGCTCGCGCCCCACGGCAACGGCAACCGCCCCCGGTGCGCTCCGGGGGCGGTGAATGTCCTTGCGTCACTCGGCAAGGTCGGGCGAGACCTTCCAGTCACGCAGCTTGTAGACGGTGCCCGGCCGCGGGAAGGGCGTGTCCGACTTCTCGCGCAGGCGCCGCTTGAACGAGTGGATCGGCGTCGCGCGGTCGTCGATGCGGATCTCGACCACCGAGGGGCCGTCATGGGCGAAGGCGCGATCCAGCGCCGGGCCGATCTCGTCGGGGGTCTCGACATAGATCCCCAGCAGGCCAAGCGCCGCCGCCGCCCCGGCATAGCCCGGCTTCACGCTTTGCGTTTCCAGCACCGCCGATTGCACGTTGTTGAAGTAGAGCTCCTGCCACAGCTGGATCCAGCCGAGCTTGCCGTTGTTGATGACCACGTTGACGATCCGCTGGCCGTATTGCGCCTGCGTCGCAAGCTCGCCCACCGTGTAGGAAAAGGCGCCGTCGCCCGCCACCGTGACGATGCGCGCATCGGGCCGCACCGCCGCCGCGCCGATCGCCGCGGGCACCGAATAGCCAAGCCCGCCCTGCCCGCGCGCGAACAGGAACTGCCGCCCCGCCCGCTTCGCCGGGATATAGCCCGAGATCCAGCCCGCCGAGAACGAGGCATCCGAGACCACGATATCCTCTGCGCCCAGCCGGCGCGCGATCTCGTCCATCACCCGCGGCGGCTGGATCGGCATCCGGTCGCTCTCGATCTCGGCGCGCTTGTCGGCGTCGCAGGCGGCCTTCACCTCGGCGATGCGGGCGCGCCATTCGGGATGGGCCGGGATCTCGACGAGCGCCGCGTCGATCGCCGCCATCGTCTCGCGCACATCGCCGAGCAGAGCCACCGTCGGGCGGAAGGTACGGCCATGTTCCAGCGGGTCGGCGTCGATGGTGATCGTCGCCTGCTCGGGCAGCGGCAGCGACCAGTTCATGCCGGTGTTCTGGCTGACCTTGGAGCCGCACCAGATCACCAGATCGGCCTCGCGGACGAGATCGATCGCCGCCTTCGAGCCGAGCGGGTTCAGCACCCCCGCCGCATAGTCGCGGGTCTCGGGGACCGAGCCCTTGCCCGAGAGCGAGGTGACGACCAGCCCGTCGAGCCGGTCGGCGAAGGCGGTCACCTCGGCCGTCGCCTCGGATCCGTGCACGCCGCCGCCGCACACGAGGGCCGGCCGCTTCGCGCGCCGGATCAGCGCCGCGGCGCGGGCGATCTCGCCATGCGGGGCGCAGCTGCGCAGATAGGGGATCTGCCGGGCGCGGTCGTCGACGCGGATCTTCAGCACCTCCTCGTCCCATTCGGCATCGAAGATGTCATGCGGGATGATCAGCGCGACCGGCCCCGGCCGCGGCGCGGTGGCGATGCGGAAGGCGGTGCGGATCAGCTCGGGCAGCGCGGTGACCGAGGGGACGAGGAACGCCTCCTTGGTGCAGGTCTTGAAGAAGGAGAGCTGGTCGAAGCCCTGGCTCGCGATGCCCTTCTCCTTCAGCGGCAGCCAGTCGAGCGGCAGCTCGCCGATGATGCCGATCATCGGGATCGAGGCGTTCAGCGCCTCGAGGAAGCCCGCGGGCAAGAGGTTGGCGCCGGGGCCCACGGTGACGTCGCAGATCCCGGGCTTGCCGGTCAGCCGCGCATAGGCGTCGGCAGCATAGGCGGCGTTGCGTTCGTCGCGCATCAGGATGTGGCGGATGCGGTCGGTGCGGCGCGAGATCCCGTCGTGCAGCGCCGTGGTCTGCCCGCCGGGCATGCCGTAGACATACTCGACCCCGTATTGCGCCAGCGTTTCCGCAATGAGGTCACCGATATGAGCCATGATCTTTCCTTTCGTCAGGCATCGTTGGGCCGTGCCGCGGCGCAGGGCGCGCCGCAGCCGGCAGGAGGCAAGGTCGTGAGTGGTGTGTGGTCGGCCCGGGATCAGGCGGGCACGGCGGCCGGGGGCGCCGCCACCGGCGCGGGGCTGGCCCGGCTGCGCGCCGCCATCCGGTGCATCAGCGGCCGCAGCGCGGCATGGGTTTCAAGGTAAAGGTCAAGCTGCGCGCGGAACTGCACGGTGCGTTCGGGGTCCGGGTGCACCTCGTCGCGGATGCGCACCATCCGCTCCGCCGCCGTCTCGAGCGTGGGATGCAGCCCCGCCCCCACCGCCGCCGAGATCGCGGCCCCGAAGGCGGTGGCGTCGCCCACCTCGGGGATGCGCAGCGGCGTGCCGGTGGCGTCGGCGTGCATCTGCACCCAGAAGGGCGAGCGCAGCGCTCCGCCCGCCAGCGTCATGCTGTCGACGGCAAGGCCCCTGGCACTCAGCCGGCCGAGGATGTTCGCGGTGCCAAGCGCCACCGCCTCCATCAGCGCCCGCGTCACATCGGCGCGCGAATGCTTGAGCGTCAGCCCCCAGATCGCGCCTTGCAGGTCGTAATCGGTGAAGGGGTTGCGATTGCCCTGCCAGAAGTCGAGCACCACGAGCCCGTTCGCCCCTGCCGGCGCCGCCTCGGCCTCGGCCAGCAACGGCCCATAGCCGTCGCCCGCCTCGTGCAGAAGGTCATGCCACCAGCGCAGGATCGCCCCCGACGAGACCTGCCCACCCTCCATCACGAAGCGGCCGCGGGTGACGCAATCGGGATGCGGGCCGAAGAGGCCCTCGGTCTCGACATCCTCGGCCACCACCGGCAGCACCAGATGCGAGGTGCCGGTGATGAGGGCGGTCTCGCCCGGGCGCAGGGTGTTGAGCCCGACCATCGCGACATAGGCGTCGGTGCCGCCCGCCACCACCAGCACATCCGCGGGAAGGCCAGTCTCGGCCGCGGCCGCAGCGCAAAGCGGCCCGATCGGATCGCCGAGCGCGGGCATCTCGGCGGGGAACCGCGCGGTGATGCCCTGAAGCCCGATCGCGCTCAGGAAATCCTCGGGCCAGCCGCCGGCGCGCGGGTCATAGAACCAGCGGTTGATCGTCAGGTTCTGCCCGAGCGTGAGCCGGCCCGACAGCTTCAGCGCCAGATAATCGGCCATCTCGACGAACCAGCGGGTGCGGGCGAACCGCTCGGGCGCCTCTTCGCGCAGCCACAGGATCTTCGGCAGCGCGGTCTCGGCGCTGACCCCGGCGCGCGAGCGGCGCAGCGCGGCATGGCCCGTCGCCTCGATCCGGTGCGCCTGCGGCGAGGCGCGGTTGTCCATCCACAGGATCGCCTCCGCCACCGGCTCGAGATCGGCATCAAGCGCGACCAGCGTGCTCGAGGTGCCGTCGGCACAGATCGCGGCGATGCGGGCGGGGTCGATCCGGGCGCGCTCGACCGCCTCGCGGATCGCGCCGCAGGCCGCGCGCCACCAGTCCACTGGCGCCTGCGTCGCCCAGCCCGGGCGCGGGTAATGGGTTGGGTAGTCGCGCGTTGCCATGGCAAGCACCTGCCCCGCCGCGTCGCACACCAGCGCCCGCGCGCCGCCCGTGCCGCAATCGAGCCCGATGGTGATGTCACGCGCCATCGGCATGCCCTCCTGCCCCGTGGTGGCGCGCGGCCAGCGTCGCAACCGCGAGCCCGATCAGCAGCAGCGCCCCCTGGATGATCTGGCGCTGGTAGTCAGGCAGGCCAAGCAGCGCCGTGCCGCTGAACAGCACCCCGATGAAGAGCGTCGCGGTGAGCGTGCCAAGGATGTTCGGCTTGCCGACGCGCACCATCATGCCGCCAAGCAGCACCACGGTGAGCCCGTTGATCAGATAGGGCCCGCCGATCATCGGCTGCCCCGAGGCGAGATGCTCGGCGAGCAGCACACCCGCGGCGGCGGCACTCACCCCCGACAGCGCGAAAAGCAGCACGCCAAGCCCCACCACCGGCACGCCGACGCTGCGCACCGCGGCCTCGTTCTGCGCCATGGCGTAGATATAGCGCCCCATCGCCAGCCGCTCCTGCACGAACCAGGCCAGCGCCGCGATCAGCAGGACGGGCACCACCACCGGCGGCACCGCGCCGCCCAGCACCGGATCGAGCAGCGGCGCCAGCGGCCCCGGCGCCTCGATCCGGATCACCGTGCCCTTGCCAAGCGCCGCCGCGATCGAGGCGCAGATCCCCGCGGTCGAGATCGTGACGATCAGCGCCGGCAGCCGCATCGCCGAGACGAGAAGCCCGTTCACCACGCCGACGACGAGGCCCGCCGCCAGCGCCGCACCGATCGCCGCGCCCCAGCCCCAGCCCTGCGCCAGGCTCCAGGCGCAGAGCATGTTGGCGAGCGCCGCGACCTGCATGAAGCTGACGTCGATCTTGCCCGCGGCGATCACCCAGGTCAGGCCCAGCACCATCACCGCCATCACCGAGAAGGATTTCAGCACCGCCGCGATATTGCCGGCATCGAGGATCTGCGGCCGCACGCTTGCCACCGCGAGGGTCAGCACCACCACCGCCGCCGGCAGCCACAGATCGGTGGTCAGCCGCGCCATGCGCCGGCGCAGGGTGCCGCCCGGGCGGGTCGTCTTGTCGATATAGGTCATGGTCATGCCCTGTTCTCCGATTTCCGCGCCGCGCGCGGGCGCAGCAGGCCAAGCCCGGTGATCCACTCACGCAGGCTGTCCGAAAAGGCGATCACGCCGCCCAGAAGGATCAGGCTGACGACCCCGTCGCTGTAGTAGTAGGGCACCCCCATCAGCGCGAAGCCGTCGAGCAGCATGGTGATCAGCAGTATCCCCCCGAAGGTGGCGACGACCGAGGTCCCGCCCATCACCGCGGCACCGAGGAACACCCCGGCATAGGCCGGCATCATCAGGTTCGCGCCCTTGTTGGTCTCGGCATTGCCCGATTCCGCGAGGATCAGCAGCACCGCCAGAACCGTGCACAGCGCGCACAGCACATAGGCGAGCGCCACGAAGCGCCGCGTCGCGATACCCGAGAAATGCGCCGCAATCGGGTTCTCGCCGGTGGCATAGAAGGCCATGCCGGTGCGGGTGCGGCTCATCACGAACCAGGCCGCGGCATAGACGGCGAGCAGGATCCACAGCGACACGCCAAGCCCCAGCAGCCGGGCATCGTTGAGGTCGGTGATGCCGCTCTGGAAGAAGTTCTGGAAGATCGAGCGCCCGCCCGTGTAGAGGAACGCCAGCCCGCCGCAGATCGAGCCGACGGCGATGGTGGTGACGATGTCGGGCAGCTCGAAATAGCTGATCGCGATGCCAGAGACGGCGCCCAGCACCGCACCGAGCGCCAGCCCGCCCATGATCGCCGCCCAGAGCGGCAGACCGGCGGCGATCAGCGCCCCCATCGACATCGCCGCAAAGGCCGCGATGCCGGCGATCGACAGATCGAACTTGCGCACGATCACCACGAAGGTGAGGCCAAGCGCGGCAAGCCCGTTCGCCGCCATGTGCCGGGCGATGCCGTTCAGGCTGGCGTGGCTCAGAAAGCGCGGCTCGATCAGCGCGAAGACCGCGCCCACCCCCAGCACCAGCGCGACAAAGCCCAGAACCCGGGCCGCGCCGCGGAAATGATCGTTCAACCGGCTCATGCCGCAACCTCCCCCATGATCCCCGCCATCAGCAGGTCGTCGCGGCTGAAGCCGCGTGCCGCCGGCGCCACCAGACGCCCCTTGTGCAGCGCCACGGTGCGGTCGGCGACGCCGTGCACCTCGTCGCAGTCGCTCGAGATCACCACCACCGCGGCGGTCCGGGCGAGCGCACGCATCTGCGCATAGATCTTCGCCCGCGCGCCGATGTCGACGCCGACCGTGGGCTCGACGAAGATGTAGATGTCGGCCTGGCTGTAGAGCCCCTTCGCCAGCACGATCTTCTGCTGGTTGCCGCCCGAGAAGCCGCTTGCGGGCGTGGTCAGGCTTGGCGGATGCAGCGCCACCTGGCGTGTCAGCTCCTGCGCATCGCGGCGCAGCCTTCCGCGGCGCAGTGCCCAGAACCCGCCCGAGGCGCGGCGCAGGTTGGCGAGCGGCACGTTGAACAGCGCCGGCCGGCTCAGCGCCAGCCCCTCGCTGCGCCGGTCGCCCGGCACGAGGAAGATCCCGGCATCGAGGGCCGCGCGCGGCGAGCGCAGCGCCACCTCGCGGCCATGCACGCGGATCGTGCCGCGCGCGGCCGGCAGCGCGCCGAAGATCGTCTTCGACAGCTCGTCGCAGCCCGAGCCCACCAGCCCGAAGATGCCGAGGATCTCGCCGCGCCGGGCCTGCAAGGTGATGTCGGTGAATTCATGCGGCCGGCCCAGCCCCTCGAGCTCGAGCAGAGCCTCGCCCGCGGGCGCCCCGGCCTTCGGCGGGAACACGTCCCCCACCGCCTCGCCCAGCATCAGCTCGGCCAGCGACACCCGGCTTTCGCGCGCCTCGGCGACGCTCATCCGCGCCACGCAGGTGCCGGCACGGAACACCGAGAAGCTGTCGGCGATGGCAAAGACCTCTTCCAGCTGGTGGGTGATGTAGATGATCGAGATGCCGCGGGTCTTGAGCTGATTCATCAGCGCGAAGAGGTCCTCGCGCTCGACCTCGGTGAGCGTCGAGGTCGGCTCGTCGAGGATCAGCACGCGGATGCCGTCGACGGCGAGCGCCTGCAGGATCGCCACCGCCTCGCGCTCGACCGCGGACATCTGTCCGACCTCCTGACGCAGGTCGAGCGGCACGGCAAAGCGCGCCAGCAGCGCCTCGGCCCGGGCCTCGAGCCCGGCGCGGTCGATGCGGGCGAAAAGGCCGCGCCCGGCGGTCTCGCGGCCGAGGAAGATATTGTCGAGCCCGCTCATGTCGGCCACGAGCTCGGGGTGCTGCTGCACCGTCGCGATGCCGGCGCGGATCGCGTCCTCGGGGGTGCGGAAATGCACCTCGCGGCCGGCGACGGTCAGCGTGCCGCCGTCTTTCTGGATGATCCCCGAGAGGATCTTGATGAAGGTGGATTTTCCCGCGCCGTTGATGCCGAGCAGGGCGTGCACCTCGCCCGGCCCGACGTGGAAATCCACGCCGCGCAGGGCCTGCACCGGGCCGAACCGCTTCGACACATCGGACGCCGTCAGAACGGGCGTTGCCATGGCTTCAGTTCCTCATGTTGCGTTTGCGGGCCGCGGGCGGGGGTCTCCCGCGGCCCGGCCCGGGTCAGAGCGCGCGGGTCCAGCCCAGCTCTCCGGCGCGCCCCGGCACGTCGTAATCGTCGGGAATGCCGTCCTTCAGCATGTCGTGGGTCACGGCATAGGTCGGGGTGATCACCAGCCGCGGCGTCTTGCGCCCGGCCAGTGCCTCATGCGCATAGAAGACGCTCGCATAGGCCATCTCGTAGAAGCTCTGTGCCATCGACAGCTTCAGCGGCGTATCGGCGGCGATGTAGTTGAAGGCCTGCGAACCGCCGTCGATGCCGGTCAGGATCAGATCGGCCCGCCCCGCGGCGCGGGCGGCAAGCGTGCCCTCGACCGAGGCGCCGTCCCAGGCGCACCAGATCGCGTTGACGTCCGGGTTCGAGGTCAGGATGTTGTCGACCGCCTGACGCGGCGTGACGTTGCCGGCCAGCGCAAAGGCCCATTCGGTGACGATCTCGATCTCGGGATAGCGGCGCAAGGTCCATTCCATGCCGAGCGTGCGCTGATCCCAGCTTTCGTTTTGCGGCAGCATGACGCGGGCGATCTTGCCCTTGCCGTTCAGCGCCTTGCAGATGAACTCGGCGGAATACTGGCCCATGCCGAAGTTCGACGACATCGCGGTGGTGGTGACCATCGCGCCCGGCACCGAGCTGTCGGCGCAAAAGACCGGGATCCCCGCAGCGATCGCGCGCTGCACCGCCGGGGCGATCGCCACCGCATCGGCCGGGGTGACGAAGAGCGCCTCGGGCTTCGAGGCGACGAGCGAGTCGATCTGGTCGGACTGCACCCGCGCGTCGAAGCCGGCGTCGGTGGTGGTCAGGGAACCGCCCAGCTCCTTCACCGCGGCGTTGAACCCGTCCTGCAGGTGGCGCCCCGAGTCATAGGTCGTCCAGCCGAGCGAGGCGGCGAACTTGCGGTCGGCGGCAGCGGCGCGCATCTCGCGCGGCCAGAGCGCGGCAGAGGCGGCAAGCGTCGCGGCCCCCGTCAGGAAGGCACGGCGGCCAAGGCCCGCGCCGGTGAATTCTTCGGTCATGTCGTCTCTCCTCCACTGTTGCACCGCCCTGTTCCCGGGCGGAGTCCTCGGCCGGCGCCCGCAAGGCGCCCGCCCGTCGTCAACACAGCGCCGCGACCGTCCTCCAGCGGTCGTAGGCCTGTGCGTAACCGTCGGCATGGGCTGGCTCGGGGCCGATCGCCTCGCGCAGCGCCGGGCGGCGGAGCACAGTGCCCGGCGCGGCCCCGCTCGCCGCGATCATGCCGAGCCGCGCCGCACCGAAGGCCGCGCCAAGCGCGCCGGTGCGCGGCACGTCAAGCTCGACTCCGAGCGAGGTCGCGATCATCGCGAGCCAGGGGCGCGAGCGCGAGCCGCCGCCGATCGCCAGCAGCCGGCGCAGCTCGGAGCCGCCCGAGCGGAAGGCGTCGGCGCATTCGCGCAGCGCGAAGGCCACGCCCTGCATCACCGCCTGCGCCATCGCCAGATCGTCGTGCTGATGCGCCAGGCCGTAGAAGCCGCCGCGCACCGAGGCGTCCGAGCGCGGCGACCAGCAGCCGTCGAGGAAGGGCACGAAGATCAGCCCCGTCGCCGGCAGCGGCGCCTCGCCCAATGCCCGGGCCAGCTCGCCGGGCTCGCGCTTGAGCCGCGCGCCGAGCCAGGTCAGGCAGGAGGTCGCCGACAGCAGCACCGACATCTGGTGCCAGCGGCCGGGGACGGCATGGCACAGCGTCTCGATGGCGAAATCGCCGGCCGGGCGCGGGCTGTCGTTCGCCACGAAGAGCACCCCCGAGGTGCCGAGCGAGACCGTGCCGTCACCATCCTCGATCACCCCGGTGCCGCAGGCGCCGCAGGCGTTGTCGCCGCCACCGCCGGCGATCACCGGGCGGCGGTGCATGCCCCAGCGGGCGGCAAGCTCGCGCCGCAGCCGGCCCGAGACCTCGGTGCCCTCGACCAGCTGCGGCATGTGCGTGCGGTTCAGCCCCGAGGCCTCGAGCATCCGGTCCGACCAGTTCCGCGCCGCCAGATCGACCCACATCGTGCCGCTCGCGTCGGCGAGGTCGGTCGATTTCTCGCCCGACAGCCGCAGCCGCACATAGTCCTTTGGCAGCAAGACCTTGCGGATCTGGCGATAGGTCTCGGGCTCGTGCCGACGCAGCCACAGGATCTTGCTGGCCGTCACCCCGGGCGTCGGCCGGCGCCCGACGCGGGCCACCAGATCGGGCACCCCCGCCATCAGCTCGTCGCATTCGGCGCCGCTGCGGGTGTCGTTCCACAAGATCGCCGGGCGCAGCGGCTGATCGCGTGCATCGAGCACGGTCGCGCCATACATCTGGCCCGAAAGTCCGATCCCCTCGACCGCCGCCATCGCCGCCGGATGCCCGGCCGCAAGGCTGTCGAGCGTCTCGCTCACCGCCTCCCACCACAGTTCGGGGTCCTGCTCCGACCAGCCCGGCCGGTGCCGGCTCACCTCGAGCGGCCGCGAGGAGGCCTCGCCGATCACGCTCTGGGCGTCATCCATCAGAATGCACTTCACCCCCGACGTTCCAAGGTCGATCCCCAGAAACATCGCGTCTCCTCCCTGTTATACGGCCGCCTCCCGTGCGGCCGGTTGGATCAGAGCGCCCCGGGCCTCCACTCCCGGCGCGATTGCGCTCAGGCGCTCTGACGTTTCGGCATCTGTCCTTCCATGTAGCGTTCCAGCGCCGCGACCTCGTCCGGGCTCAGCACGAGGCCCAGCTTCGAGCGGCGGAACAGGATGTCCTCGGCGCTGCGCACCCATTCGTGCGCACGCATGTAGTCGACCTCGCGCGCGGTCAGACCGCCGCCGAAGGCCTCGCCCAGATCGGCACGGCTGCGGGCCCCTCCCAGAACCCGTCGCGCCCGCGATCCGTAATAGCGCAGCAGCCGCGTCGCCTCGGCCTGGCCCAGGAAACCATAGTCCGCGCGCAGCGCGTCGCGCTCGGCGTCGAACGCCAGCGGCGCGAAGTCCCCGCCCGGCAGCGCCTTCTGCCCGGTCCATCCCGCCGGCAGCCGCGGGCCTCCCTCAGGATCTCCGAGGCACGAAGCAATGCGCTCCAGCGCCGATTCGGCAAGCCGGCGATAGGTCGTGATCTTGCCGCCGAAGACCGAGAGCACCGGCGCCTCGGCCCGGGTGTCGAGTTCGAGCACGTAATCGCGGGTGGCCTTCTGCGCCTCGGAGCTGCCGTCGTCATAAAGCGGACGCACCCCGGAATAGGTCCAGACCACATCGGCGGGCGTGACCGGGCGCTTGAAATAGCTGCTCGCCAGCGTGCACAGATAGGCGATCTCCTCGGGCGAGGCCGCGACCTTGGCCGGGTCGCCCGGATAGTCGCGGTCGGTGGTGCCGATCAGGGTGAAGCGCCCCTCGTAGGGGATGGTGAAGACGATCCGGCCGTCACCGTTCTGGAAGATGAAGCAGCGGTCGTGATCGTAGAGCTTCGGCACGATGATATGCGAGCCCTGCACCTGCCGCACCCGCCCCTTCGGCGGGCGCCGCGCGATGGTGCGCGCGACATCATTCGCCCAGGGACCGCCGGCGTTGATCAGCATCCGCGCCTCGATGACCTCCTCGCGACCGCTCTCGCCGCGCAGGGTGACGCGCCAGCCGCCGCCCGGGCGCGGCTCGGCCTTCGTGCAGCGGGTGCGCACCCGCACCGTCGCGCCACGCTCGACCGCGTCGATGGCGTTCAGGATCACCAGCCGGTTGTCCTCGACCCAGCAATCCGAATACTCGAAGCCAAGCCGCAGCCCGTCGCGCAGCCCCTGCCCGATCGGCCCCGACTTCAGGTCGACGCGCGCGGTGCCGGGCAGCAGCTTGCGCCCGCCGAGGTGGTCATAGATGAACAGGCCAAGCCGCAGCAGCCAGGCCGGCCGCATCCCCTTGCTGTGCGGCAGCACGAAGCGCAGCGGGCGCACGATATGCGGCGCGATGTTCCACAGCACCTCGCGTTCGATCAGCGCCTCGCGCACGAGGCGGAACTCGTGATGCTCGAGATAGCGCAGCCCGCCATGCAGCAGCTTGGTCGAGGAGGACGAGGTCGCGCCACCGAGATCGCCCTGCTCGCACAGGACCACCGAATAGCCCCGCCCGACCGCGTCGCGCGCGATGCCGCAGCCGTTGATGCCGCCGCCGATGATGAACAGATCGACCATGTCAGGCATCGGCCGCCTCCGGCACCCGCGCGCCAAGGATCCGCTCGGCGATCTCGACGAACCCCGCGCCCCCTTCCGAGGCGGCGACGAAGGCCGGCGGCGTGAAGCTGCCCGGCGCGAAGTCGCGCACATTCGCCACGCCGCAGCTGTTCGGGAAGAAGCCGAACATCGGCCCGTCGTTCGGGCTGTCGCCGGCAAAGATCACCCGCGCCCGCTCGGCGTCGATGTCGAGCCCGAGGATGTCGCGTGCGAAGATCCGGGTCATCGACAGCTTGTCGTAGTCGCCGAACCAGCCGTTCACATGGATCGACGACAGTTTCGCCACCGCCCCCGCCTCGGCGAAGATGTCGAGGATGCGCTGCACCTCGGCCTCGGGCAATGCCGGCACGTCCTCGCAGAAGTCGATGGCGAGATCTGCCTCGCGGTAGAGCTGATCCGAGGCGATCCCCGCCCCCGGCACCTCGCGCAGGATCCGCTCGCGCAGCGCGCTCAGCCGGGCGCGGTTCGCCTGACGCTCGGCCTCTGGCGCGAAGAAGCGCTGCCGCATCACCCGCGCCGTGCGGTCATAGCTGAAGTAGAAGGCGCCGTTCTCGCCCACCACCCCGGCGACCGGCCAGAACCGGGCGATCATGTCGCACCAGCCCGCCGGGCGGCCGGTGATCGGCACCACCGCAAGCCCGGCCTGCGCCAGCCGCTCGAGCGCCCCATAGGCGGCGGCGGGCAACTGCCCGTCGGTGGTCAGCGTGTCGTCGATATCGGTCAGCACCGCGACGCAACCGCGCAGCGCGGCCGGGTCGAGCTCGGCAAGCGGTCGCATCAGACTTCCTCCTCGATGAAATCGTCCAGAATGCCGATGTCCTCGGCCAGATCGAGCAGCGAATAGCGGTCGCGCATCTCGCGGCAGTGGCGCAGCGCCTCGATATAGAGGTCGCGGTCGAGGCCGATCTCGGCCGGCGTCGCACCGCCGCCGGCCGCGCGCAGATGCGCCGCCATCTCGTCCGGCGGCAGCATCATCGCGCCGAGCGTCGCGCGCAGTTCGGGCCAGATCGCGGCAAGCTTGGCGTTGAAGGCTTCGGCATCCTCGGCCGTCATCGCCTTCGCCCGGCTCGCGGTCAGGCAATCCTCAACCGCGGCGGCCGGATAGCGCGCCCGGATCGCCGCCTCGTCGGGCTGCCAGGGCCGCAGCCGCGGCGCCTCTTCCATCGCGAGGATCCGCGCCTGCAGCCGCGCCATGGTGACCGAGGCAACGCCGACCTGCTGGCCATGCACCGTGCCCGGATGCCGCGCGCCGGCAAAGCTGTCGATCCAGTGCGAGATCTGATGCTCGCCCATCGAGCCCGGGTGGCTCATCCCCACCACCGCGATGCCCAGCCCGCCGAGCGTCAGCAGCCGCTGCAGGTAGCCGATGGCGTCATGCTCGCGCGCACCAAGCCCGGCGCTGCGCGCCAGAACCGCGGCCTCGTCCTCTTCCTGCAGCAGATAGGGGGCGGTGGCATAGCGCGTGCCCAGCATCACATGCGAGAAATACCAGTCGACCTGCGCGGTGGGGCGGCACAGGCTGTCACCGAGCCCCGCCCCGATCAGGTATTGCGGCGCCGCGGCCGAAACCCCGATGTCGATGAAGACGCCGCGCGCGGCATGCGCCTTCTGCGTCGTCTTCAGCCCGGACTCGAGGGTGATCGAGGCCGTCGACGAGGTGTATCCGTTCATCGAGGGCGCGGTGCCGAAGACGCTGTAGGCCCGCCCGTCGCGGAAGGTCGCGTATTTGCAAAGATCGTTGATCGTGCCCGAACCGACGGCGATCAGCGCCTCGACATCGCGGGTCTCGTCGCTCAGCGCCCGCACCTGCGCCGCGTCGGCATGCGGGTGATCGAGCACGACCAGCCGTGCCGTCGCCCCCATCGCCCGGGCAACCTCGGCCCCCATCGCCTCGGCGGTGTCGGCGTCGCAGACCACGGCATAGCTCCCGGCCCGCATCACCCGCTCGACCAGATCCCGCGCCCCAGCGGCAAACCCGTCGCCGATCTCGATGCAGCGGAACGGCACGGTGACCGCAGCCCCGGTGTCCGGGTCCTGCCAGCGGCCGGTGGTGACGTCTTCGATGAGGGCATTCCAGCCCCCGGTCGCGCTCTCGCGCGCCGTCAGCGGCAAGCTCATCTGCTCCTCCCAAGCAAGTGCTCTCCCTTGATTTGAAAGTTGCCAGATGACTCTGTCATTCGTCAACAACAATTTTCACGTAATGTCGGCATTTGCCAAAACACCCGCTTTCATGCGAGACTGCCCAACAGGTCGGGGCGCATTTCGGCCCCGACCGACGAAGGGAAAACGCATGGCAAGAAAAGCGGATTTGATCGAGACGACCGAGCCCCGGACCGGCCGGCGCGCCGTTCCGGCGCAATTCGGCATGGACGAGGTGCTCTGGGCGGCCTGGCTCTATTACGAGCAGGGGCAAAAGCAGGACCGGATCGCCGAGGAGCTGGGGATCTCCCGCGCCTCGGTGTTCAACCTGCTGCAGAAGGCGCGCGACGAGGGGGTGGTGAACATCTCGATCGACCCGACGCGAATCGCCGGAATGGCGCTGTCACTGAAGATCTGCGCCGCGACAGGCCTTGCGGAATGCTACATCCTGCCGCGCCAGCGCGAGGGCGAGGGCGAGGGCGGATCGCTGCATGGCCAGATCGGCCATCTCGCGGCGCGGGTGCTGGAAAACCGGCTGCGGCCCGAGGACACGATCGGCGTCGCCTGGGGGCGCACCGTGCTCGCGCTCTCGCAACACCTCAGTGCCATCGCCTGCCCGACCGTCACCGTGGCGCAGATCACCGGATCCTCCGCCGCCACCTTCGACTTCTCGCCGGTGCTGTGCACCTCGAACATCGCGGCGCGGCTGAACGCGCGGGCGATCAACCTGCATGCGCCGGGCGTCGTCTCCTCGCCGCATGTGAAGGAGATCCTGATGCACGAGCCGGCGATCCGCGACCATTTCGCGCTGCTGCGCGGCTGCACCAAGGCGGTGTTCGGCGTCACCCAGCTGACCGGCGAGACGCTGCTGGTGCAGGGCGGCTTCATGACCGAGGCCGAGCTTGCCGCCTATCGCGACCTCGGCGCGGTGGGCTTCGCCGCGGGCTATTTCTTCGATGCGGACGGCAGGATCGTGCACAGCGAGTTCGACGGCCGCCACATCACCATGGCGCTTGGCGATCTGCTGCAGGTGCCCGAGCGGATCTGCATCGGCGGCGGTCCGGAAAAGGTCGAGGCGATCCGCGCCATGCTGCGCGGCGGGCTGGCGAGCGTCCTCGTCACCGACGAGGCGACGGCCCTCGCCCTCGCGGCCACCTAAGGAAACACCCCGGGGCTTTCATCTTGCCCGAAATACCTCGGGGGGCCTGCCAGCGGCAGGCGGGGGCAGCGCCCCCTCCCCGGCCGGGGAAGGGGCGCCGCGCCGGGGCTCAGCCCTCGATCTTCGCAAGGTCGGCGACGCTCAGGCAGATCTGGCGGATGCGCGAGAGCAGGTTGAGCCGGTTGCGGCGCACGATCTCGTTCTCGGCATTGATCTGCACCGCGGTGAAGAAGGCGTCGATCGGCGCGCGCAGGGCGGCCATCGCGGCCATCGCGGCGCCGAACTCCTCGGCCGCCATCGCCGGGCCGATCGCCGCCTCGGCGGCATCGAGCGCGGCGAACAGCGCCGTCTCCTCGGCGCCTTCGACAAACTTCGGATCGGCGCCGAAGCTGTATTCGACCCCGTCCTTCGCCTCGGCCTGGCTGAGGATGTTGTTGGCGCGCTTGAAGCCCTGGATCAGGTTGCCGCCATCCTCGGTCTTCAGGAACGCGACCAGCGCCTCGGCCCGCTTCACGACAAGCGTCAGATCGTCGTTGCCCGGCATGGCGAGCACCGCGTCGATCACGTCGTGGCGGATGTTCTGATCCTTCATGAAGACCTTCAGGCGGTCATGGAAGAAAGCCAGAAGGTCGGCCGCATCGGTCTTGTCATTCGCCGTCGCGAAGACCTTCGCAAGGTCAAGCCGCAGCCCGTTCACCAGCACCAGCCGGATCACGCCCAGCGCCGCACGACGCAGCGCGAAGGGGTCTTTCGAGCCCGTGGGCTTCTCGTCGATCGCCCAGAAGCCGGTGAGCGTGTCGATCTTGTCAGCGAGCGCCACCGCCACCGTCACCGGCTCCGAGGGCACCTCGTCCGAGGGGCCGAGCGGCGAGTAATGGCCCTTGCAGGCATTCGCGACCGCCTCGGGCAGGCCCGCGGCCCGGGCGTAATAGCTGCCCATCAGGCCCTGAAGTTCCGGGAACTCGCCGACCATCGCCGAGCGCAGGTCGGATTTCACCACCCGCGCGGCCTCGGCGGCCAGATCGGGCTGCGCACCGACCATCGGCGCGATCTCCTGAGCCAGCGCCTCGATGCGTTCGATCCGCGCCGCCTGGGAGCCGAGCTTGTTGTGGAAGGTGACCTGGGCCAGCCCCTCGCCCATGCCCTCGAGCCCCTCGGTCTTGACGATCCGCAGGTCGTGTTCCCAGAAGAACTTGGCATCCGACAGCCGCGCCGACAGCACCTTGAGGTTGCCCTTCAGGATCGTCGCGCCATGGTCGGCGGTCTCGCGGTTCGCCACGGTGACGAAGCCCTCGATCCGGCCGGTCTTCGGGTTCTTCACCGAGAAGAACTTCTGATGCTCCTTCATCGAGGTCTGCAGCACCTCGGGCGGCAGGCCGAGGAAGGTTTCGGCGATGTCGCCCATCAGCGCGACCGGCCATTCGACCAGCCCCGCGACCTCGGCCAGAAGGCCCCGGTCGGGCACCAGCTCGAGCCCGCGCGCGAAGGCCAGCGTCTGCGCCTCGTTCCACAGGATCTCCTCGCGCTCGGCACTGTCGAGCACGACCTTCGCCGCCTTCAGCTTGGCGACGTAATCGTCAAAGCCCGAGACCGCGAAGCGGCCCGGCGCCATGAAGCGGTGGCCCTCGGTGGTGTTGCCCGAGCGGATGCCCTCGACTTCCAGATCGACGACCTCGGCGCCGGCCTCGGTGGTCAGCAGGCACAGGATCGAATGCAGCGGCCGCACCCATTTGAGCGTGCCCGAGCCCCAGCGCATCGACTTCGGCCAGGGGAAAGTGCGGATCGTCTTTTCCAGCACCTCGGCGACGATCTCGGGCGCGCTGCGGCCGGGTTTCTCGACCACGGCGAAATAGACCTGACCCTTCTTGTCGTCGCGCACCTCGAGCTGCTCGAGCGTCAGGCCGGTCGAGCGCAGGAAGCCCTCGATCGCCTTCTCGTTCGCGCCGGTCGAGGGGCCCTTGCGCTCTTCGCGCAGCGTCGGGCTTTCGGCGCTCAGCCCCTCGAGGGCCAGCGTCAGGCGCCGCGGCGTCGAGAAGGCCGCGGCATGACCATAGGTCAGGCCGGCCTCGACGAGACCGTCGGTCACCAGCTTCTTCAGCGCTTCCCGCGCCCCCGGCTGCATCCGCGCCGGGATCTCCTCGGAGAAGAGTTCAATCAGCAGATCGGGCATGTCACTTCCCCGCTTCGTCATTCAGTTGCTGCCAGGCATAGGCCCGGCCATCGGGATAAATCGCCACCACGCGGTCGACGCCGGGGTGGATGTCGTGTTCGGACAGGAAGGCCACCGCCGTCCCTGTCTCGATATCGGCGCCGATCCGGGCCGCGTCGAAACAGGAGAACCAGCCCGGCGCGGTGAGCGGCGTGGCCTTGTCATAGACGGTGAAGGTCTCGGTCAGCAGCGCAAGGCTCATCGGCGTGCGGAAGCAGCCGCGATAGCGCAGCGGCGAGCTGTCGGCGTCGATGCCCTGAAAATCCTCGGCGAGGATCGGCTCGGGCGCGCCGGTCTCGATCGCGGTCAGCCGCACCTCGGCGGCAGGCGCCGCCGCATCGACCGCATGATAATAGCCGTAGACCTGCAGATAATAGACCGCAGCCCCGGTGATCAGCGCGCTGAACACGAGAAAGCCTCCGACATATCGTCCCCTGACCGCCATAGCCCAGCGCATACAGGCCCGCCCGCCGCCGCGCAAGCGCAGGCAGGAGGATTTTGCACAATCGGGTTCATGCCGTTAGACAGGCACGACAGCCGGAAGGAAGACGCATTGGATCCCCTGTTCTTCATCAAGTCGCTCGCCGCCTTCTTCGCGATCATGAACCCGTTCATCGCGTTGCCGATGTTTCTCAGCCTGACCGCGGACTGGGATGCGCCCAGCCGGCACCGCGCGGCGCTGGCCACCATCGCCTTCAGCGCCGGGATGTGCCTCGTGATCGCGGTGGCGGGGCTGCGGGTGCTGTCGGTCTTCGGGATCAGCATCGACGACTTCCGCGTCGCGGGCGGGATCGTGCTGGCGACAATCGGGCTTGGTATGCTGAACGGCAATGGCCACAGCGCCCATTCGGGCACCCCCGACGAACAAGCCCAGCAGCAGGCGCTTGACAGCATCGCCTTCTACCCGATGACCTTCCCGATGATCGTCGGGCCCGGCACGATCGCCACCCTGGTGATCTTTACCGGGCAGGCGCGGGGGCTTGCGGGCTCTGTCGCGCTCGCGCTCGCGATCGGCTGCGTTTTGCTGGCGATGCTCTGCGTGCTGTGGTTTTCCGGCACCATCACCCGGGTGACGACGCAGACGCTGCGCGTCATCATGACCCGGCTGATGGGAATGATCCTGATCGCCATCGCCGTCGACATGGCGACGACGGGGCTGAAGGCGCTGCTGCCGGGGCTGGGCTGAACGCCCGGCCCCGCGGGGTCACGCGGCCGCGTCGGGCGTCCAGCCGCCGGCGGTGGTCTGCACGAAGGCATCGGCGCATTTCTTGGCGAGCGCCCGGACCCGGCCGATATAGGCCTGCCGCTCGGTCACCGAGATCACCCCGCGCGCATCGAGCAGGTTGAACAGGTGGCTCGCCTTGATGCACTGGTCATAGGCCGGGTGCACCATGATGATGCGCTTGCCCGAGTTCGGGTCTTCGGCCGGGAAGGACAGCAGCCGCTCGCATTCCGCCTCGGCATCCTCGAAATGGCGCAAGAGCATCTCGGTGTTGGCCGCATCGAAGTTGTGGCGCGAATACTCTTCCTCGGTCTGCCGGAACACGTCGCCATAGGTCAGCGGGATCGGCGCGTCGGGCGCGTTGAATGGCATCTGCATGACGTGGTCGATGCCGAGCACATACATCGCCAGCCGTTCGAGCCCATAGGTCAGCTCGCCCGAGACCGGCTTGCAGTCATGCCCGCCGACCTGCTGGAAATAGGTGAACTGGCTGACTTCCATGCCGTCGCACCAGACTTCCCAGCCAAGCCCCCAAGCGCCCAGCGTCGGGCTCTCCCAGTCGTCCTCGACGAAGCGGATGTCGTGCAGGTCAAGGTCGATGCCGATCGCGGCGAGCGAGCCGAGATAGAGCTCCTGCAGGTTCGAGGGGCTCGGCTTGATCAGCACCTGATACTGATAATAGTGCTGCAGCCGGTTCGGGTTCTCGCCATAGCGGCCGTCGGTCGGACGGCGCGAGGGCTGGACATAGGCCGCGGCCCAGGGGTTCGAGCCGAGCGAGCGCAGCGTCGTCGCCGGGTGGAAGGTGCCCGCGCCCACCTCCATGTCATAGGGCTGCAGCACCGCGCAGCCTTTCGAGGCCCAGTAATTCATGAGCCGCAGGATGATTTCCTGGAACGACCGCGGAGCGACAGGGTTCGACATGGCTTCCCTCTGGTTCAAAGCGCCTTCTCTCTAGGCAAGCGCCGGGCAAGGGTCAACGCCCCGCCCTGCCCCCGGACCCGATTTCCCGCGATTTCCGGGGTGACGCGGGCGGTCAGCCTGCTAACCTCACCCCGTTTTGAGAACAGGAAGTGGGTTTCACGATGACGGGAATGCGCAGGGCGATGCACCTCGCGACGGCGGCGGGTCTGGCGGGGCTGATCTGGACGGGGCCCGGCGCGGCCGAGCCGGTCTGGCTGCAGATCGAGGCGCAGCCCTCGCTCCCGCAGGCCGAGGAGCGCGCGCGGGACTGGGCCGGCATGTTCCCCGATATCGCCGGTTTCGCGATGTCGACGGGCTGGTATGCCATCGCTATCGGCCCCTTCGCCGACACCGCAGAGGCGACGGCGCGGCTGCGCACGCTGCGCCGCGAGGGGCTGATCCCGGGCGACAGCTATGTCTCGGACGGCGGCCGCTTCCGCGGCCAGTTCTGGCCCAACGGCACCGCCCCGCTGCCCGGGACGGCCGGGACGCCGGCGCCGGAGGCCCCCGCCCCCGAAACCACCGGCGCCGAACCGCCCCCGGCCGAGGCTCTGCCCGCCGCCCCTGAACCGACGCCGCCGGTCGAGACGCTGGCCGAGTCGCAGCGGCTCGAGGCGGCGCTTGACCGCGAGGCACGGATGGAGATTCAGGCCGCGCTCGAATGGCAGGGGTTCTACAACGCCACCATCGACGGCGCCTTCGGCCGCGGCACGCGCGCGGCGATCGCCGCATGGCAGACGGCGCAGGGCTTTGCGCCGACCGGCGTGCTCGCCTCGACGCAGCAGACGCAGCTTCTCGCCGCCGTCGCGGCCGACCGCGCCGCCCTTGGTCTCGAGACCGTCGAGGAGACCGACGCCGGCATTGCCATCGACCTGCCGCTCGGCCTGATCGAATTCGACCGCTACGACCCGCCCTTCGTCGTCTATCGCGCCAAGGACGGCTCGGGCGTCACGGCGCTGCTGCTGTCCCAGACCGGCGACCAGAACGCGCTTTACGGGCTTTACGACCGGATGCAGGCGCTGGCGCTGGTGCCCGCCGAGGGCGAGCGCAGCCGCAACCGCAGCGGCTTCACCATCGCCGGGCAGAACGACAGCCTGCGCTCCTGGACCGAGGCGCATCTGGCGGGCGGGCTGATCAAGGGCTTCACCCTGGCCTGGCCGCCCGGGCAGGAGGCGAAGATGCAGCGCGTGCTGGCGGCGATGAAGGCCTCGTTCCGGCCGATCGGCAGCACCGCGCTCGATCCCTCGCTCGGCACCCCGATGACGGTGACGCGCGGCGATCTGATGGCGGGGCTCGAGCGGCGGCACCCGGAATTTGCCCGCTCGGGCGCCTTCATCGACGAGAAGGGCGCGGTGCTGACGGCGGGCGCCGGGCTCGACACCTGCACCAAGATCACCATCGAGGACGAGGAGGCGGATCTCGCCTTCACCGATCCGGCGCTTGGCATTGCGGTGCTGCGGCCGAAGAAGGCGATGGCCCCTGCCGGCATCGTCACCTTCGAGACCGCGGCGACCGCCGCCGGCGCGCAAGTGGCGGTGGCGGGCTTTTCCTATCCCGAGGCGCTGACCGCGCCGGTGCTGAGCTTCGGCACGCTCTCCGATCTGACCGGCCTTGCCGGCGAGGCGAACCGGGCGCGGCTCGCGGTGCACACCCTGGCGGGCGATGCGGGCGGGCCAGTGCTCGATGGCTCGGGCGCGCTTGTCGGCATCGTCCTGCCGCGCGCGGCCGATGGCACCAAGCTGATGCCCGCCGATCTGACCGAGGCGGTGCAGGCGATGCCGCTCGTTCAGGTGCTGGCCGAGCATGGCTTCATGCCGACGGCGTCGGAGGCCACGGGCACGCTCGCGGCCGAGGATCTGGCCGTCGAGGCGCAGAAATTCACCGTGCAGATCGCCTGCTGGAAATGACCGCCCGAACCTGACCGCGGGCGCGGCGCTCAGCCGCGCCAGAACTTCGGCAAGAGCAGCACGAAGGCCGACATCAGCTCGAGCCGGCCAAGCATCATCCCGAGCGCCATCAGCCATTTCGCGCTGTCGGGGAAGCGGTCGACGGCGCCGTTGGACGACACCTCGGGCCCCCAGGCCGGCCCGACATTGGCGATCGCCGTCCAGGCCGCGGTCAGCGCCGTGCGCGGGGCGAGCCCGGTCAGCGACAGCGCCACGATCAGCCCGCCGAAGGTCAGCACGAAGAGGGTGAAGAAGGCGACGACGGAATCGAGCACCTCGCGCTCGACCGCGCGGCCGTCATAGCGCATCCCCATCACCCGGTGCGGGCTGTAGAGCCGCCGGATCGCCACCTTGATCGCCTGGAATAGGATCAGATAGCGGAACACCTTGACCGAGCAGCCGGTCGACGAGGTGCAGCCGCCGATCAGCCCGGTGATGATCAGCACCACGAAGGCCAGATGCCCCCAGGTGGTGATGTCCTCGGAGGCATAGCCGGTGCCGGTGAAGGTCGAGACGACGTTGAAGGTCACCTCGCGCAGCGTCGGCCAGAACGCGCTTTCGTGCCGGATCAGGCGATAGAGCACGATCACCGCGATCGCATAGCCGTGCCAGCGCAGGAAGGCGCGCACCTGCGGGTCGCGCCACAGCGGTGCGGGGTTGCCCTGGGCAAGCTGCACGAAGCGGATGAAGGGCATCGCGGCCAGCAGCATGAACAGCGAGGCCGCATATTCCGGCGCGCCGCGATAGACACCGAAGCTCGCGTCGTAATTCGAGAAGCCCCCGGTCGAGAGCGTGGTCAGCGCATGCACCACCGCATCGAAGGCGGTCATGCCAAGCACGGCATAGGTCACCGCGCAGGCCACCGTCAGCCCGACATAGACCCGGATCAGCGCCGCCGAGATGTCCATCGCCCGCGGCAGGATCTTGCCCAGCGTGTCGAAGCCTTCCGAGCGGAAGAACTGCATGCCGCCGACCTTCATCACCGGCAGGAAGATCATCGCCACGATGATGATGCCGAGCCCGCCCAACCATTGCAGGATCGCCCGCCACAGGTTGGTGCCGGCAGGCAGCTCGTCGAGCTCGGGGATCGCCGTCGTGCCGGTGGTGGTCAGCCCCGACATCGCCTCGAAATAGGCGTCGGTGAAGTCGAGCCCCGGCGCCCCGGTGAGGAAGGGCAGCGCGCCGAAGGCGGGCAGTACCGCCCAGGCGCCGGTGGTGACGACGAAGCTCTGGCGCAGGCTCAGCATCGTGCCGCGCCCGTCATGGGCCGCCAGCGCCACCAACCCGCCCGCGGTCATGGTGACGATCGCCGCCTCGAGGAAGGCGCCGGCATTGGCATCGCCGCGCAGGAAATCGAGCGCGGCCGGGATCAGCATCGCCGCCCCGAGGGCCGTGGCCAGCAGGCCGATGATGTAGCCCACCGGGCGCAACTCGATCATGCCCCCTGCTTGCCCGCCCCCCTGCCGCACGTCAATAGCGCGCCGCACCGCGGCCAACTTTGCAAACATTTCAAAATTGGTCAGTTAATTTGCTCAATTTCGCAGAATTAACTTGCGCTGCATCGCAGCGACGCTAGGTTTTCCGGCACCACTGCGGGGAGGGTCCATGATGTTCCGCAAAATCCTGATCGCCAACCGGGGCGAGATTGCCATCCGCGTGATGCGGGCCGCAAACGAACTCGGCAAGAAGACCGTCGCCGTCTATGCCGAGGAAGACAAGCTCTCCCTGCACCGCTTCAAGGCGGATGAGGCCTATCGCATCGGCGCCGGGCTGAGCCCCGTCGGCGCCTATCTCTCGATCCCCGAGATCATCCGCGTCGCGCAGGAATCCGGCGCCGACGCGATCCACCCGGGCTATGGGCTGCTGTCGGAGAACCCCGATTTCGTCGAGGCCTGCGACAAGGCCGGCATCACCTTCATCGGCCCGCGCGCCGAGACCATGCGCGCCCTTGGCGACAAGGCCTCGGCCCGGCATGTGGCGATGAAGGCGGGGGTGCCGGTGATCCCGGCGACCGAGGTGCTCGGCGACGATTTCGACGCGATCAAGGCCGAGGCCGCCGCGATCGGCTATCCGCTGATGCTGAAGGCGAGCTGGGGCGGCGGCGGGCGCGGCATGCGCCCGATCATGGGCCCCGACGAGCTGGTCGAGAAGGTGCGCGAGGGCCGGCGCGAGGCCGAAGCCGCCTTCGGCAATGGCGAGGGCTATCTGGAAAAGATGATCCTGCGCGCGCGCCACGTCGAGGTGCAGCTTCTGGGCGACACGCATGGCCAGCTCTATCACCTCTACGAGCGCGACTGCACCGTGCAGCGGCGCAACCAGAAGGTGGTCGAGCGCGCCCCCGCCCCCTATCTGACGCCCGAACAGCGCGCCGAGGTCTGCGGCCTGGCGCTGCAGATCGGCAACGCGGTCGGCTATCAGAACGCCGGCACCGTCGAGTTCCTGATGGACATGGACGAGGGCCGTTTCTACTTCATCGAGGTCAACCCGCGCGTGCAGGTCGAGCATACCGTGACCGAAGAGGTCACCGGCATCGACATCGTGCAGGCGCAGATCCGCATCGCCGAGGGCGCGACGCTGGCCGAGGCGACGGGCGCAGCCGCGCAATCCGAGGTGACGCTTTCCGGCCACGCGCTGCAATGCCGGGTGACGACCGAGGACCCGCAGAACAACTTCATCCCCGATTACGGCCGCATCACCGCCTATCGCACCGCGACCGGCATGGGGATCCGGCTCGACGGCGGCACCGCCTATGCGGGCGGCGTCATCACCCGCTATTACGACAGCCTTCTGGTGAAGGTGACCGCTTGGGCGCAGACCCCCGACCAGACCATCCACCGCATGGACCGCGCGCTGCGCGAGTTCCGCATCCGCGGCGTGAGCACCAACATCGATTTCGTCATCAACCTGCTCAAGCACCCGACCTTCCTGAGCATGGGCTACACGACGAAGTTCATCGACACCACGCCCGAGCTTTTCCAGTTCAAGAAGCGGCGCGACCGCGGCACCAAGATCCTGACCTATATCGCCGACATCACGGTGAACGGCCATCCCGAGACCGCCGGCCGGCCGAAGCCGCCGGCCGAGGCACGCCCGCCGCGCCTGCCCGAGATCAAGGGCGCGGTGAAGCCCGGCACCCGGCAGCTGCTCGACGCCGAGGGGCCGAAGGCGGTGGCCGACTGGATGAAGGCGCAAAAGCGGCTGCTGCTGACCGACACCACGATGCGTGACGGGCACCAGTCGCTTCTGGCGACCCGGATGCGCTCGATCGACATGGTCACCGCGGCGCCGGTCTACGCGGCCAATCTCGGCGATCTGTTCTCGGTCGAGTGCTGGGGCGGCGCGACCTTCGACGTCGCCTATCGCTTCTTGCAGGAATGCCCGTGGCAGCGGCTGCGCGACATCCGTGCGGCGATGCCGAACGTGCTGACGCAGATGCTGCTGCGCGCCTCGAACGGGGTGGGCTACACCAACTATCCCGACAACGTGGTGCAGTTCTTCGTGGCGCAGGCGGCGAAGACCGGCGTCGACGTGTTCCGCGTCTTCGACAGCCTGAACTGGGTCGAGAACATGCGCGTCGCAATGGATGCGGTGATCGAGGCCGAGAAGATCTGCGAGGGCACGATCTGCTACACCGGCGACATCCTGAACCCGGACCGGGCGAAATACGACCTGAAGTATTACGTCGCGATGGCGAAGGAACTCGAGGCCGCAGGCGCCCATGTGCTCGGGCTGAAGGACATGGCGGGGCTTCTGAAGCCCGCCGCCGCCCGCGCCCTTGTCACCGCGCTGAAGGACGAGGTGGGCCTGCCCATTCACTTCCACACCCATGACACCTCGGGCATCGCCGGGGCCACGGTCCTCGCCGCGGCCGAGGCGGGGGTCGATGCCGTCGACGCGGCGATGGACGCCTTCTCGGGCGGCACCTCGCAGCCCTGCCTCGGCTCGATCGTCGAGGCACTCGCGCATACCGAGCGCGACACCGGCCTCGACATCGACGCGATCCGGCGGATGTCGAACTATTGGGAAGCCGTGCGCACGCAATATGCGGCCTTCGAATCGGGCACGCGGGCGCCCGCGTCCGAAGTCTGGCTGCACGAGATGCCGGGGGGCCAGTTCACCAACCTCAAGGCGCAGGCGCGCAGCCTTGGCCTCGAAGAACGCTGGCACGCGGTGGCGCAGGCCTATGCCGATGCGAACCAGATCTTCGGCGACATCGTGAAGGTCACCCCCTCGTCGAAGGTGGTGGGCGACATGGCGCTGATGATGGTGGCGCAGGGGCTGTCGAAGGCCGATGTGCTTGATCCCGACCGCGACATGGCCTTCCCCGATTCGGTGGTCGACATGCTGAAGGGCAACCTTGGCCAGCCGCCCGGAGGCTGGCCCGCGGCGATCGTGAAGAAAGCGCTGAAGGGCGAGCCCGCCTCGACCGAGCGGCCGGGCCTGCATCTGCCGGCGGTCGATCTCGAGGCGACGCGGGCAAAGCTTTCGGCCGAGCTGAACGGCTATGCCGTCGATGACGAGGATCTGGCGGGCTATCTGATGTATCCGAAGGTCTTCCTCGACTACATGGGCCGGCACCGGCAATACGGGCCGGTGCGCACCCTGCCGACGCCGGTCTTCTTCTATGGCATGCAGTCGGGCGAGCAGATCTCGGCCGAGATCGACCCGGGCAAGACGCTCGAGATCCGCTATCAGACGATGAGCGAGACCGACGAGGCCGGCGAGGTGAAGGTGTTCTTCGAACTGAATGGCCAGCCGCGCGCAGTGCGCGTGCCGAACCGGGCGGTGAAATCGGTGGTGAAGGCACGGCCGAAGGCCGAGGCCGGCAACCCTGCCCATGTCGGCGCGCCGATGCCGGGATCGGTGGCCTCGGTCACCGTCGCGGTCGGGCAGAAGGTGGCGCAGGGCGACCTGCTCCTGACCATCGAGGCGATGAAGATGGAAACCGGCATCCACGCCGATCGCGCCGCCACGGTGAAGGCCGTGCATGTCGCGCCCGGCGCGCAGATCGACGCCAAGGACCTGCTCGTCGAGCTCGAGTGAGCCCCAGCCGTTTCCCCTTGTCCTCGCGCCCGCGGCCGGTCAGGCTTGCGGGCGCGATCACATAGGGAGACGTCGATGATCACTGCCGGCTATGCGCTGCCGCTCGTTGCGCTTTACATTTTCCTGTCGCTGCATGTGGTGAATGCGCGCAAGACGCATCGCGTCTCGATCGGCGACGGCGGCAAGGATGACCTCGTGCTGCGGATCCGCACGCATGGCAACCTCGCCGAATATGCGCCCTTCGGCATCGTGATGCTGCTGCTGGCCGAGCTGGCCGGCGCCGGCGCCATCGCGCTGCACCTGTCGGGCGCGGCACTGGTCGTGGGGCGGGCCCTGCATGCCTGGGCGCTTGGCTTCGGCGGCCCGATGGGGGCGCGCGTCGCCGGCATGGTGCTGACCCTTCTGTCGCTCGCCGCCAGCGCGGTGCTGGCGGTTCTCGCCTGAGACGCGAAAAGGGGGGCCGGAGCCCCCTTTTCGACCGGAATCGTCCCGGTCAGAGCGACTCGATGAAGTCGTTGACCTCGCGCTTCGCCTCTTCCTTCGAGCGGCCGTATTTCTGCTGGATCAGCCCGGCCAGGCGTTCGGTATTGCCGGCCACCTGCTCGACCTCGTCATCGGTCAGCTCGCCCCATTTGGCGCGCACGCTGCCCTTGATCTCCTTCCACTTGCCTTCGAGCATGTCGGTGTTCATCGCTTGCCTCCGTCTGTGGTTTCGGGTCGGGGCGGATCTTTCCGCCCTTCCCCCTGTCAACGGCCAAGCCCTGTTGACGGTTCCCGCATCGCGCCCACCCTGCGCCGGAAGATGCCCACAGGATTTTTTCGGAGTGACGAATTTTTCCTCTTGCGGCCCCCCGCCCGATCCCATAAATCGCCTCCACCGAACAACGGTGCGGGCGTAGCTCAGGGGTAGAGCATTACCTTGCCAAGGTAAGGGTCGTGAGTTCGAATCTCATCGCCCGCTCCAGTTCGGAAACATATCGCTGCATGCGGGCGTAGCTCAGGGGTAGAGCATTACCTTGCCAAGGTAAGGGTCGTGAGTTCGAATCTCATCGCCCGCTCCAGCGAAATGAATGCGAAACGGACCGCTTCGGCGGTCCTTTTGCTTTTCTGCCCCCCCTTCCCGGCCCCTGGCCCGCAGCCGCCCGACCAGCGACCACCCCGCAACAGTTGCAAGCCCCTGCTTTGCAAGCCGCGCCCCGCGCCCTATAAGGCGGTGACACGGAAGGGAGCGACGATGCGCAAGGCCACCATCACCCGCAAGACCGCCGAGACCGAGATCTCGGTCGAGATCGACCTCGACGGCACCGGCCGCTACCGGAACGTCACCGGGGTGGGCTTTTTCGACCATATGCTCGACCAGCTCTCGCGCCACTCGCTGATCGACATGACGATCACTGCGGCGGGCGATCTGCACATCGACGACCACCACACCATCGAGGACACGGGCATCGCCCTTGGCCAGGCCCTGGTGCAGGCGCTCGGCGACAAGAAGGGCATCCGCCGCTACGGCCATTTCGCGCTTGCGATGGACGACACCCAGGTCGCCACCGCGCTCGACCTCTCGGCGCGGCCCTTCCTGGTGTGGAACGTCGATTTCCCGACGCAGAAGATCGGCACCTTCGACACCGAGCTGGTGCGCGAGTTCTTTCAGGCGCTCTCGACCAATGGCGGCATCACGCTGCATGTCGACAAGGTGCACGGGATCAACAGCCACCACATCGCCGAGGCAGCCTTCAAGTCGGTCGCCCGCGCGCTGCGCATGGCGGTCGAGATCGACCCGCGCATGGCCGGGGTGCTGCCCTCGACCAAGGGCGCGCTCTGAGAAGGAAAGACAGATGAGCCTCACCGTTCTGGTCGATTACGACTCGGGCAACCTGCACTCGGCCCGCAAGGCCTTCGAGCGGATGGCGCTCGAGCTCGGACAGGGCTCGGTCGTCGTCACCTCGGAACCCGACGTGGTGGCGCGTGCCGACCGCATCGTGCTGCCCGGCGACGGCGCCTTCCCGTCGTGCCGCGCCGCCCTGACCCGCTTCACCGGGCTTTTCGAGGCGATCGAGGAGGCGGTGCACCGGAAGGGCACGCCCTTCCTCGGCATCTGCATCGGCATGCAGATGATGGCGAGCCGCGGGCTCGAGTTCGAACCGACCGAGGGCTTTGGCTGGATCCCGGGCGAGGTGGTGCGCATCGAGCCCGCCGATCCGACGCTGAAGGTGCCGCACATGGGCTGGAACGATCTGGTGATCGACCGCCCGCATGCCCTGTTCCAGGGGATCGAGACCGGCGATCACGCCTATTTCGTGCATTCCTACCACTTCCGCGTGGCGAACCCCGAACACCTGCTCGCCCATGTCGACTATGCCGGGCCGATCACCGCGATCGTCGGGCGCGACAACATGGTGGGGACGCAGTTCCACCCCGAGAAATCGCAACGCACCGGATTGCGGCTGATCTCGAACTTCCTGCAGTGGAAACCATGAAAAAGGGCGCCCGAGGGCGCCCTTTCCGTTTCTGCCGGCAGGCCGGTCACTTCACCCGCGACCAGTCCTGCTTGGCGCAGAACAGCCCGCCAAGGACACAGCCCGACAGCTTCATCGCATCGCCTGCCAAGGCGATCTTGCCGATGTAGGTCTTGTCGTTCGAGGGCCGCCAGACCTTGCCCTCGTAGGCACCATTGCCCTTCGGCGCCATGTCGATGACGATCGGCTTGCCGATGTTGGGCGACTTGTACTCGCCGCCATCCTTGAAGGTGCGGGTGATCTTGCCGCAGTAATTCGCCCCGCAGGGCCCGATCTGCACCAGCGCATAGGCGCCGTCATCGGGCTGGGTCTGCCACAGCCCCTCGATCGGATCGGCGCCCGCGGCGCCCGCGGCGAGCGCAAACAGCCCCGCCAGCAGAATGCGTTTCATGGTCTTTCCTCCCGGTTTCCCTGCGCGTCATCTGGCCATGCCCCCCGATTCCCGGCAAGCCTGACGTGGCGTTTCGCAACACTTGCCGCGCGCCCCGCCGCGTGGCATGAGGCCCGAAAGCCCAAAGCCCGAAGGCAAGGAGAGCCGCGATGATCCTCTACCCCGCGATCGACCTCAAGGACGGCCAGTGCGTGCGCCTGCTGCACGGCGAGATGGACAAGGCCACGGTCTTCGGCGACGACCCCGCAGCCCAGGCCGCCAAGTTCGAGGCCGCGGGCTGCGAATGGGTCCACCTTGTCGACCTGAACGGCGCCTTCGCCGGCGCGCCGGTGAATGCCGCGGCGGTCGAGGCAATCCTCGCCCGGATCTCCGTTCCCGCCCAGCTCGGCGGCGGCATCCGCGACATGGCGACGATCGAAGGCTGGCTCTCGAAGGGACTTTCCCGCGTCATCCTCGGCACCGTGGCGGTCGAGAACCCGGCCCTCGTGCGCGAGGCGGCCCGCGCCTTCCCGGGCCAGGTCGCGGTCGGCATCGACGCCCGCGGCGGCCGCGTCGCCACCAAGGGCTGGGCCGAGGAGACCGACGTGATGGTCACCGACCTCGCGAAATCCTTCGAGGACGCAGGCGTCGCGGCGATCATCTACACCGACATCCTGCGCGACGGCGCGATGACCGGCCCGAACATCGAGGCGACCGAGGCGCTGGCCCGTGCCGTGACGATCCCGGTGATTGCCTCGGGCGGGGTGTCGTCGCTGCCCGACCTGGTCGCGCTGCGCGACACCGGCGTGATCGCCGGCGCGATCTCGGGTCGCGCGATCTATGACGGGGCACTCGATCTGAGCGCTGCCCTTGCAGCGCTGAAAGCGTAAGAGGGGCTCCGCCCCGCCGAGGCGATGCCTCGGCTCCCCGAGGTATTTTCGGCAAGATGAAAGCGCCGCGGCCCCCTCTTCATCTTGCCTGAAATACCTCGGGGTGCAGGGGCAGCGCCCCTGCCCTTTCGCTTCCCATCCCGCGCGACGGGCGCTATCAAGGCGCCAAAGGAGGCGCCTCCATGCTGAAAACCCGCATCATCCCCTGCCTCGATGTCGCCGACGGCCGTGTCGTCAAGGGCGTCAACTTCGTCAACCTGATCGACGCGGGCGACCCGGTCGAGGCGGCGAAGGCCTATGACGCGGCGGGCGCCGACGAGCTGTGCTTCCTCGACATCCATGCGACGCACGAGAACCGCGGCACGATGTACGACCTCGTCACCCGCACCGCCGAGCAATGCTTCATGCCGCTCACCGTCGGCGGCGGCGTGCGCAGCCACGAGGATGTGCGCAAGCTGCTGCTCGCGGGCGCCGACAAGGTCAGCTTCAACTCCGCCGCCGTGGCGAACCCCGATGTCGTGGCCGAGGCCGCCGACCGTTTCGGCAGCCAGTGCATCGTCGTCGCCATCGACGCGAAGACGGTGGAACCGGGCCGGTGGGAGATCTTCACCCATGGCGGGCGCAAGGCGACAGGCATCGACGCGGTGGAATTCGCCCGCACCGTCGAGGCGATGGGCGCGGGCGAGATCCTGCTCACCTCGATGGACCGCGACGGCACCCGGGCGGGCTTCAACCTGCCGCTGACCCGCGCCATCGCCGATGCGGTCGAAGTGCCGGTGATCGCCTCGGGCGGGGTCGGCACGCTCGATCATCTGGTCGAGGGCGTGACCGAGGGCCATGCCTCGGCGGTACTCGCCGCCTCGATCTTCCACTTCGGCACCTACACCATCCGGCAGGCCAAGGAACACATGGCCGCCGCCGGCATTCCCGTGAGGCTGACATGACCACGCTCGAACGGCTTGAAGCCACGATCGCGGCGCGCAAGAGCGCCGATCCCGACAGCTCGTGGACGGCGAAGCTGCTGTCCAAGGGGGCGCAGAAATGCGCGCAGAAATTCGGCGAGGAGGCGATCGAGGCCTGCATGGCTGTCGCCAAGGACGACCGCGCGAACCTCGTCTATGAAAGCGCCGACGTGCTTTACCACCTGCTGGTCATGCTGGCCGCGAAGGACGTCCCCCTCGCCGAGGTGCTGGCCGAGCTCGAGCGCCGCGAGGGCACCTCGGGGATCGCCGAAAAGGCCGCGCGCGGCTGAGCGGTCTTGCAAAATCCGCGTTCTCCCGCAAGGCTTTGGCAAAACTGGAGGCGTAGATGAGCAAGAGTGCAAAAGGATACTGGATCGGTCATGTCACCGTCGACGACCCGCAGGCCTATGCGGCCTACCGGGAAGCGAACGCCGTGGCCTTCGAGAAATACGGCGGCCGGTTTCTGGTGCGCGGCGGCGCACAGGAGGTGGTCGAGGGCGACCTGCGTCCGCGCACGGTGGTGATCGAGTTTCCGACCATCGAGGCGGCGCGGGCCTGCTATCTGAGCCCGGAATACCAGCGCGCGATGGCACTGCGCACACCGGTCTCGGAGGCCGATCTGTGCATCGTCGAGGGCTGGAATGGCTGAGGCCCGGGAAGCGGCGGTCAAGGGGTACTGGGTGGCGCAGGTGCGCGTGCACGACCGGGCGGGCTATACCGCCTATCGCGCGGCGGCCGCTGCCCCGATCGCGGCCGCGGGCGGGCGCCTCCTCGTGCTCGGCGGCGCGCCCGAGGTGGTGGCCGGGCAGATGGCGCCCGAAACCGTGATCGTCGTCTTCCCCAGTCTGGCGGCGGCGCGGGCCTGCTATCACGGTCCGGGGTATCAGGCGACGCTCGCCCTGCGCGATGCCGCGGCGACGGTCTCGCTTGCGATCGTCGCAGGCCACGCCGGCTGAGCCCGCCTTGCCCCGGCCGCGAAAGGCGTTAGAGTATCGGCCATGTTCAAGGCACTTCTCACCCTTCTGGCCGCCCCCCACCCCGCGCCGCTGACCGCGGAAGATGCGGAGCTGGCGCTGGCGGCGCTTCTGGTGCGGCTCGCCCGCGCCGACGACAGTTATGACGAGGGCGAGAAGATGCGGATCGACCGCGTTCTCGCGATGCGCCGCGGGCTTGGGCCCGAGGCGGCGCGCGCGCTACGCGCGCGGGCCGAGACGGCCGAGGCCGAAGCCCCCGACACCGTGCGCTTCACCCGCGCGCTGAAGGAAAAGATCGCCTATGAGGACCGCGCCGGGGTGATCGAGGCGATGTGGGACGTGGCGCTGTCGGACGACACCCGCGCCCCCGAAGAAGAGGCGCTGATCCGCCTCACCGCGAGCCTCCTTGGCATCAACGACCGCGATTCGGCGCTGGCCCGGCAGCGGGTGGAAGCCCGGCGCGGCTGAACCGCCGCCCTGCATGTTTCGAGGCATCTGCCCGACTTTTTGGCGCATCTCCTCGCGTCAACCGTCACTCCGCCGTTGCATTCCCCCCCGGAATCGCGCCAACTTTACCAACCGGACAAAGAGAAGCCGAAAGTGACAGTGACCGCACCCGTCATCGAAATCCGCGACCTGCACAAAAGCTACGGGTCGCTCGAGGTGCTCAAGGGCGTCTCGATCCGTGCTGACCGGGGGGAGGTGATCTCGCTGATCGGCTCCTCGGGCTCGGGAAAATCCACCCTGCTGCGCTGCTGCAACCTGCTGGAGGACAGCCAGCGCGGCGAGGTCCTGTTCCGCGGCGAGGCGGTGAAATGGGCGGGCGAGGGCCTCGCGCGGCGCCCGGCCGACCGCGCGCAGGTGACGCGCTTCCGCACCAACCTGTCGATGGTGTTCCAGCAGTTCAACCTCTGGTCGCACATGACGATCCTGCAAAACGTCATGGAGGCGCCGGTGACGGTGCTGAAGCGCGATCCGCGCGAGGTCGAGACGCTGGCGCGCAGCCTGCTCGACAAGGTCGGGATCGGCGACAAGGCCGACAACTGGCCGGCGCAGCTCTCGGGCGGCCAGCAGCAGCGCGCGGCGATTGCGCGCGCACTGTGCATGCAGCCCGAGGCGCTGCTCTTCGACGAACCCACCTCGGCGCTCGACCCCGAGTTGCAGCAGGAGGTGGTGAAGGTGATCAAGGATCTGGCGAACGAACACCGCACGATGATCCTCGTTACCCATGACATGCGCCTTGCGGCCGATGTCTCGGATCACGTCATTTTCCTGCACAAGGGCCTGATCGAGGAAGAGGGCCCGCCCGCCCAGCTTTTCGGCGCACCGAAGTCGGAGCGCCTGCAACAGTTCCTGTCGGCCAGCGTGCCGGCTTGATGCCAACGATAGACAATCAACGATTGCAAACACTGCACAGGGGAAACACATGAAGAAGCTGATCCTGACCGCCGCTGCCGCGCTGGCGCTGTCGACCGGGTTTGCCAGCGCCGAGGATGTCGTGCGCATGGGCACCGAAGGCGCCTACCCGCCCTTTAACTTCATCAACGACAAGGGCGAGGTCGACGGCTTCGAACGCGAACTCGGCGACACGCTCTGCACCAAGGCCGAGGTCAAGTGCACCTGGGTGACGAACGAATGGGACAGCATCATTCCGAACCTGCTCGGCGGCAACTATGACACGATCATGGCCGGCATGAGCATCACCGACGAGCGCAAGCAGACCATCGACTTCACCGAAGCCTATTACCCGCCGGCGGCCTCGGCCTATGCCGCGCTGAAGGACGGCGCCGACCTCAAGGGTGTGGTCGCGGCGCAGGTCGGCACGATCCAGGCCGATTACGTCGCGAAATCGGGCGCGACGCTGCTGGAATTCGCCACCCTCGACGACACCGTCGCCGCGGTGAAGAACGGCGAGGCCGACGCGGTCTTCGCCGACAAGGACGCGCTCGCGCCCTTCACCGCCGATCAGGGCGGCGCCCTCGTCTGGACCGGCGAGGACATCCCGCTGGGCGAAGGTATCGGCATGGGCCTGCGCAAGTCCGACACCGCGCTGAAGGAGAAGTTCAACGCCGTCATCACCGCGATGAAGGCCGACGGCTCGCTCAACGCGATGATCAAGAAATGGTTCGGCGACGACGCCCTGACCTTCTGATCCCCCCGGCGGGGGCCGTCACACGGTCGGCACCCGCCCCTTCCTGACAGGTTCCATGTTCGCAAGCTGCGCCGACCCGAAGGCCCTCGACGGCCTCGCCTGGATGCTGTGCTACCTGAGTTCAGGCAAGCACCTGCTGTTCTACGGCTCGTTCCTCGTGGTGATCGCGCTGATGCTGGTGGTGGCGCCGGTGGCGCTGGCCTTCGGCTTTGGCGGCGCGCTCGCCGCGCGCTCCCACATCGCGCCGCTGCGCTGGTTCGGCAAGGGCTACACCTCGATGGTGCGCGGCATTCCCGACATCATCTTCTTCCTGTTCGTGCCGGTGGCGATGGACCAGGGGCTGGAATACCTCCGCCACAAGATCCTCTGCCCGGACTGGACCGCGCCGATCCGGCAGGGTAACGACTTCCTCGTCTGCCCCGCGGCGAAGCTGCCGCTGAATTCCGCGCCGCAGATCTATCACGAGGTCTATGGCTTCGCGCTTGCCGTGGTGGCCTTCGCCATCGTCTTCGGCGCCTTCGCGGCGAATGTGATCTACGGCGCGATGCGGGCAGTACCGCGGGCCCAGCTCGAGACCGCCGAGGCCTATGGCATGACGCCCGCGCAGGTGCGCCGGCGCATCCTGATCCCGCAGATGTGGACCTATGCGCTGCCCGGGCTGTCGAACCTGTGGATGATCCTGATCAAGGCGACGCCGCTGCTGTTCCTGCTCGGCGTCGAGGATATCGTCTACTGGGCGCGCGAACTCGGCGCGACGAAATCGCAGATCTATGACTTCCCGCACCCCGACTGGCGGCTGTGGTATTTCCTGCTGCTGCTTGCCTTCTATCTCGGCATGACCCGGGTCTCGGAAATCGTGCTCGGCCGGCTCGCGACGCGGCTCGCGCGGGGCCAGGCGACGATGGCGGGCGAAGCGATGCGAAAGGCCGGCGCATGAGTTCCTCCTGCCTGCAGACGATCTCCGATTACGGCCTGCGCTCGCTCGGCTTTGGCGAGCGGTTGCTGCCGCGCGGCGATTTCACCCTGTGCGACCAGTTCACCCTGATCGGCTCGGGGCTGATCTGGAACATCTACTTCGGTGTCTTCGCCCTTGCCTTCGGCTTCTTCTTCGCCACCGCGCTCGCCCTCGCGAAGGCCAGCCCGAACCGCTGGCTGCGCAAGCCCGCCGAGTGGTTCATCTTCGTCTTCCGCGGCTCGCCGCTCTTCATCCAGTTCTTCATCGCCTATGAGGCGCTGGTGATGCTGCCGCGCACCGGCATCGACCTGTGGGGGCTGCTGATCCCCACCGACTGGATGACCTCGGCCTGGGCCGGCGCGCTCTTCGTGCTGTTCCTCAACACCTCTGCCTATTCCGCCGAGATCTTCTATGGCGCACTGCGGGCGGTCCCGAAGGGCGATCTCGAGGCCGCCGACGCCTATGGCATGACCGGCTGGACCAAGTTCCGCCGCATCGTCTGGCCAACCACGCTGCGTCTGGCCTGGCCCGCCTACACCAACGAGGCGATCTTCCTGTTCCACGCCACGACGCTCGTCTTCTTCTCGGGCTTCCCGGCGTTCCAGCAGCGTGGAGACGCGCTCTATTACGCGAAATTCTTCGCGGACAAGACTTTCAACCCCTTCGTCCCCTACCCGATCGCGGCGTTCTACTTCGTCTGTCTGACCGTCACCCTGATCGCGCTGTTCGGAGGGATCAACCGCCGCCTGAACCGGCATCTGCCGGGCGCGATCCGCCCGAAACTGAGGATCAGGCCGCAAATCATCAGGTGAGGACATGGACTGGCTCAGAGAACACCCCGAAGTGCGCACCATTCGCGTGGCAGCGGCGGACCTGAACGGGGTGGCGCGGGGCAAGCGCATCCCCGCAAGGTTCGCCGATAAGGTCTTCACCGAGGGGACGCGGTTTCCCTTCTCGGTGATGAACCTCGACATCTGGGGCGAAGACATCGAGGACAGCCCGCTCGTCTTCGAGACCGGCGATTGCGACGGGCTGCTGCGCCCGACCGAGCGGGGCTTCATGCCGATGCCCTGGCTCGCCTCGCCGACCGCGCTTCTGCCGATCTGGATGTTCCACATGGACGGCCGGCCCTATGCGGGCGATCCGCGTCAGGCGCTGGCCCGTGTCGTCGACCGCTACAAGGCGCGCGGCCTGACACCCGTGGTGGCGACCGAGCTCGAATTCTTCCTGATCGACGACAGCGGCAAGACCCTGCGGGTGCCGCCCTCGCCCCGCTCGGGCAAGCGGCGCACCGGCGGCGAAACGCTGTCCTTGCGCGCGCTCGATGCCTTCGACGCCTTCTTCAGCGCGCTCTATGACGCCTGCGAGGCGATGGACATTCCCGCCGACACCGCGATCTCCGAGGCCGGGCCGGGGCAGTTCGAGATCAACCTGATGCACCAGCCGGACGCGCTGAAGGCAGCCGATGACACCTGGGCCTTCAAGATGCTGGTGAAGGGGCTGGCGCGCAGCCACGGCTTTGCCGCCTCGTTCATGGCGAAACCCTATTCGCTGTGGTCGGGCAACGGCATGCACATGCATTTCTCGATCCTCGACGAGGCGGGGCGCAACATCTTCAACGACGGCAGCGAGAAGGGATCGGGGGCGATGCGCGCCGCGGTCGCGGGCTGCCTCGCCGCCCTGCCCGGCTCGACCCTGATCTTCGCGCCACATGCGAACAGCTTCGAGCGCCTCGTGCCGAACGCCCATGCGCCCACCGGCATCGGCTGGGCCTATGAGAACCGCACCGCGGCGCTGCGGATCCCGGCCTCGGGCCCGGCGGCGCGGCGGATCGAGCATCGCGTGGCGGGTGGCGACGTGAACCCCTATCTCAGCATCGCCGCGGTTCTCGGCGCGGCGCTGGTCGGGCTCGAGGACGGCCTGGTCCCCGACGATCCGATCATCGGCAACGCCTATGCGCAAAGCCTGCCGCAGCTGCCCGCGACCTGGAACCTCGCGATCAACACCTTCGCCGAAGACCCGCTGATCCGGCGCATCTTCGACGAGGAACTGGTCGAGAACTTCCTGATGACCAAGCGTCAGGAGGTGCATTACATGGCCGAGCTGTCCGAACAGGAACAGACCGAGCTCTACCTCGACACCGTCTGAAAAGGCCGGGCGTGCCATGTGCAAAGGGCCACCGCCCATGCGCAAACGGCCCGTCCGCCGCCCCTGCCGGCCCCCTTGCCCGCTTCGGGGCGGAGGGCTAGGCTTGCCCGACCCAACTGCACGAGACTTCCATGCTGATCGGCATCCTGCAAACCGGCGAATCCCCCGACATCCTTCGGGCGGACTCCGGCGACTATCCCGACATGTTCGAAACCCTGCTCGCCGGGCGCGGTTTCACCTTCCGCACCTATCGGGTGAAGGACATGGACTTCCCCGCCGACGTCCATGACTGCGAGGGCTGGCTGATCACCGGCTCGCGCTTCGGCGCCTACGAGGACCACCCGTTCATCAAGCCGCTCGAGGCCTTCATCCGCAAGGTGATCGCGGCGAAGGTGCCGCTGGTGGGTGTCTGCTTCGGTCATCAGATCATCGCCCAGGCCATGGGCGGCACCGTCGAGAAATTCGCCGGGGGCTGGGCCGTCGGGCCGCAGGACTATGATTTCGGCGGCGAGACGGTGACGCTGAACGCCTGGCACCAGGATCAGGTGACGAAGCGCCCCGAGGGCGCCGAGGTGGTGGGCGGCAACGCCTTTTGCGAGAATGCCGCCCTCGTCTACGGCGACACCGCCTTCACCGTGCAGCCCCACCCCGAGTTCCCCGACAGCTTCATCAAGGGGCTGATCGACACCCGCGGCACCGGCGTGGTGCCCGACGACCGGCTCGCGGCCGCCCGTGCCCGGCTCGGCGCGCCGAACCAGTCCGGCACACTTGCCGACCGGATCGCCGCCTTCTTCCTCAAACCCCGGGCCTGAGCCCCGAAAGGCACATCATGTCAGACTGGACCGATCTGATCCCGCAGGCCGCGCGCAACTACATCGCCGGGCGGCGCCTCGACGAGGTCGAGTGCATCGTCGCAGACATCGCGGGCGTCGCCCGCGGCAAGGCGATGCCGGCCTCGAAATTCGTGCATCAGGACCGCTTCTTCCTGCCGAACTCGATCTTCCTGCAGTCGATCACCGGCGAATGGGTCGACAACCCGATGGGCGCCTTCACCGAGCCCGACATGATCCTGACGCCGGACTGGAGCACCGCCACCGCCGCGCCCTGGACCGCCGACGTGACCTTGCAGATCATCCACAATGTCGAGGACCAGCAGGGCAACCCGGTGCCGACCGCGCCACGCAACCTGCTCAAGCGCATCCTTGCCCTCTACGAGGCCGAGGGCTGGAAGCCGGTGATCGCGCCCGAGATGGAATTCTTCCTCGTCGCGCGCAACCTCGACCCGAACCAGCCGATCATCCCGCCGATGGGCCGCTCGGGCCGGCGCGCCGCGGGCAAGCAGGCCTATTCGATGTCGGCCGTCGACGAATACGGCAAGGTGATCGACGACATCTATGACTTCGCCGAGGCGCAGGGCTTCGAGATCGACGGCATCTTGCAGGAAGGCGGCGCCGGTCAGGTCGAGATCAACCTCGCCCATGGCGATGCGGTGCATCTGGCCGACCAGATCTTCTTCTTCAAGCGGCAGATCCGCGAGGCCGCGCTGCGCCACGACTGCTTCGCCACCTTCATGGCGAAACCGATCGAGGGCGAGCCGGGCTCGGCGATGCACATCCACCAGTCGGTGGTCGACGTGAAGACCGGCGAGAACATCTTCTCGGAAGCCGACGGCAGCGAGAGCATCCAGTTCATGTATGCCATCGCCGGGCTGCAGAACCACCTGCCCGCGGTGATCGCGCTGCTTGCGCCCTATGTGAACAGCTATCGCCGTTACGTGCCGGACTTCGCCGCACCGATCAACCTCGAATGGGGTCGCGACAACCGCACTACCGGGCTGCGCGTGCCGATCTCGGAACCCGCCGGCCGGCGTATCGAGAACCGCCTCGCCGGGATGGACTGCAACCCCTATCTCGGCCTCGCGGCCTCGCTCGCCTGTGTCTATCTGGGCCTCAAGGAACAGAAGATGCCGCGCCCCGAGTGCATCGGCGACGCCTACATGAACGAGACCGACCTGCCCTACAACCTCGGTGACGCGCTGGATCTGTTCTCCGATTCCGCGCCGGTGCGCGAGGTGCTGGGGGTCGAGTTCTGCACCGTCTACGAGGCGGTGAAACGCAACGAATACAAGGAGTTTCTGCAGGTGATCTCGCCCTGGGAGCGGGAACATCTGCTGCTGAACGTATGAACCTTCTCTTCGCCAACGACCGTCCCGGGGAATTCCCGCAAAGCTTCTATGCCGCGAGCCGCGATCCGGCTCCGGACCGCCCCGCCCTTGCGGGCGCGATCCGTGCCGATGTCGCGGTGGTCGGTGCGGGATATACCGGGCTGTCGGCGGCGCTGCATCTGGCCCGCGCGGGGCGCCGCGTCGTCGTGCTCGAGGCGCATCGCGCGGGCTTTGGCGCCTCGGGCCGCAACGGCGGGCAGATCGGCTCGGGCCAGCGGCTCGAGATGCCCGACCTCGAGCATATGGCCGGCAAGCCCGCGGCGCGGCGGATGTGGGACATGGCCGAGGAGGCGAAGGCGCTGACCTATGCGCTCGCCGCCGAGGCGGGCGTGCCCACCCATCGCGGCATCGCCCATTGCGCGCTACACGAGCGCGAGGTCACCCACGCCCATCACATGGCCGAGCACCTCGCCACCCAGTACGGCTATGACGCGATCACGCCGCTTGACCGCGACGGGCTGGCCGCGCTGATCCCCTCGCCGCTCTATGTCGGCGGCGACATCGACCGCGGCGCGGGGCATGTGCATCCGCTGAACCTCGCACTTGGCATCGCCCGGCTGGCCGAGGCCGCGGGCGCGCAGATCTTCGAGCGCTCGGCGGTGACGAAGATCCGCCACGCCCATCACGCCGGCGAGACGAGCCGGGTGATCACCGCGGCAGGCGAGGTCAGCTGTGACCACGTGATCCTCGCCGCGAACGGCTATCTCGACCATCTCGAGCCGAAGATCGCCGCGCGCGTGATGCCGATCAACAATTACATCGTCGCCACCGAACCGCTCGGCCCCCGGCTGCGCGAGGTGCTGACCGAGAACATCGCCGCGCATGACACGAAATTCGTGGTGAACTACTGGCGCGCACACGAGGACCGGCTGCTCTTCGGCGGCGGCGAGACGGTCAGCTATCGTTTTCCGCGCGACATCGCCGCACTGGTGCGCAAGCCGCTCGAACAGGTCTACCCGCAGCTGAAGGGCGTGAAGATCACCCATGCCTGGGGCGGCACGCTGGCGATCACCGTGAACCGGATGCCCTGCTTCCGCCGTCCGCATCTGAACTGTCTTTCCGCCTCGGGCTTCTCGGGCCATGGCGTGGCGCTCGCCACCCATGCCGGCAAGCTGATGGCCGAGGCGGTGACGGCGACCGGCGACGGTTTCGACGTGATGGCGACACTGCCCGCCCATATCTTCCCGGGTGGCAGCCACCTGCGCTTCCCGCTCCTCGCACTCGGCATGGGCTGGTACAGCCTGCGCGATAGATTGGGATTCTAGGCGACACTTCGCCGGCGACACGAAACTTTCACTTGGCCTGCGGCCAGGAGCATCTTACTGCTTTTCTGAATATGACATTCAGGAAAGCTGAAACTCATGCCCCGTGATGGCGATCTCGCCCCGACCTGTCCCCCGCCGAACTGCTACGACGCCGAGCCTATCCCCGCGGCCGCCCGCGCCGAGATCGAGCGGCTTCTCAGCTCGGGCGATCTGTTCCGCTACACCTCGGAAAACGCGCCGGTGTCGCAGCTCGAAGCCGAATTCGCCGCCTTCATGGGCACCCGCTATGCCGTCGCCGTCGCCTCCTGCTCGGCGGCGCTGTTTCTCTCGCTGAAAGCGCTCGACCTGCCGCGCGGCGCGCGGGTGCTGGTGCCCGCCTTCACCTTCGCCGCCGTGCCCTCGGCGATCGTGCATGCCGATTGCGTGCCAGTGCTGGTCGAGGTCGGCGAAAACTTCCGCGTCGACCTCGACGACTTCCGGGAAAAGTTCGACGACAGCATCGCGGCGGTGCTGATCTCGCACATGCGCGGCCATACCTCGGACATGGACGCGATCATGGAGCTGGCCGACGCGAAGGGCGTGCCGGTGATCGAGGATGCGGCGCACAGCCTCGGCACGGTGTGGGACGGCAAGAAGATCGGCACGATCGGCAAGATCGGCTGCTTCAGCTTCCAGAGCTACAAGCTGGTGAACGCCGGCGAGGGCGGGGTGCTGGTCACCGATGACCCGGAACTCGCCGCCCGCGCGATCATCATGTCGGGCGCCTACGAGCACAATTGGAAGAAGCACCCGGGGCTGCAGAACAGCTTCGTGCACTGGCAAAACCAGCTGCCGCTCTACAACACCCGGATGCAGAACCTCTCGGCCGCGGTGATCCGCCCGCAGCTGGCCGAGGTGCCGCGCCGCGTGCGCGACGGGCTGGCGAACCACGATTACGTCGCGGCGAAGCTGAACGAGAGCCCCTGGCTCGACGTGCCGCCCGCCCTCGGCCCCGAGACGCGCGCCCCCGACAGCCTGCAGTTCAACCTCACGGGCGACTGGACCGATGCCGAGGCACTGCGCCTGCAGGACGAGGCCAAGGCCCGCGGCGTCGGCGTGCAGGTCTTCGGGCTGAGCAAGGACAATGCCCGCGCCTTCTGGAACTGGCAGTTCCTCGGCGATCTGCCCGAGCTGCCGAAGACCCGCGCGATGCTGATGCGCGCCTGCGACACCCGGCTGCCCGCGCGGCTGACCCGCCCCGAGCTCGACTTCATCGCCGATGCGATCGTCGAGGCGGCGGCGGCGGTCAAGGGCTGAGGACGCAGGGGGCGCTGCCCCCTCGCGGCTGACGCCGCTCCCCCCCGAGGTCTTTCGGGCAGGAAGAAAGCAGGGGCCTCGTCACTCAGGCGAGGCCCCTTCGCTTTTCATCTTGGCCCAAATACCTCGGGGGGCGCGCAGCGGGGGGCAGAGCCCCCCTCCCCGGTCACAGCCCGAGCCGCGGGATCTCCATCTTCGGGCAACGGTCCATCACCACCATCTTGCCGGCGGCGCGGGCGCGGGCGGCGCCTTCCTCGCTGATCACGCCAAGCTGCATCCAGACCGTGCGCAGCGCCGGCAGATGGGCAAGCGCCTCTTCGACGATGCCCGGCACCGCCTCGGGGGCGCGGAAGATGTCGACCATGTCGACGGCGATCTCCGCCGGGATCGAGGCGAGATCGGCAAAGACCGTCTCGCCAAGGAAGCTTTGGCCGGCAAGGCCCGGGTTGACCGGAATCACCCGATAGCCCTTCGTCTGCAGGAAGGCCGCAACGTAATGCGAGGCGCGGTCGGGTTTCGCGGAAAAGCCCACGACGGCGATCACCTTGGTGGTCTGCAGGATCTCGCGGAGTTCGGCATCGGTCATGGCAGCCTCCCTTTCAGCCGGACAGATAAAAATGCGCCCGAACCAGAACGGCCGGGCGCACAGGTGCGGAACGAGGGACAGTGAACTGAAACACAGCGGTTCCAAGCTGCGCTTCTGTCATCATACATAGGAATGCGTCCCCCCGGTTAAAGGGGGGCGGCCGCGAATCGCATCTTTGTGAAGCTGCGACAGGCATCCGTCCGTCCGCGCGCGTCAGCGGTTCGTGGCCGCGTAGAGCGCCACCGCCGCCGCGTTCGACACGTTGAGCGAGCCGAATGCGCCCGGGAATGGGATCTTCACCAGCCGGTCGCAGGTGTCGCGCGTCTTCTCGCGCAGCCCCGGCCCCTCGGCGCCCAGCACCAGCGCCACGGGCCGCGTGCCGACGGCGGCCAGCGCCTCGCCCAGCGTCTCCTCGGCCTCGCCCGCAAGGCCGAGCAGCACATAGCCCATCTTGCGCAGCTCTTCCATCGCATCGGCGAGGTTCGTCACGCGCAGATAGGGCTGGCGTTCGAGCGCGCCCGAGGCAGTCTTTGCCAGCGCCCCGGTCTCGGGCGCCGAATGGCGCGCCGGCGCGACCACGGCGCGCGCGCCGAACACCTCGGCCGAGCGCAGGATCGCACCGACGTTGTGCGGATCGGTCACCCGGTCGAGCAGCACGACCAGCGGCGCGCCGCGGCCGGTGAGCGCCACGTCCTCGAGCTTGCCCCAGTCGAGCGGCTTGACCTCGAGCGCGGCGCCCTGATGCACGGAATCGGGCGCGAGCGGCACCTGCGTGTCGAACTTGCGCGGATCGACGATCTCGGCCGTCATCCCCGAGGCGGCGATCGCTTCAGTCAGCTTGTCAGAGGCGTTCTTCGTCAGCACCAGACGCAGCTTCACCCGCGCCGGGTTCACCAACGCGTCGCGCACCGCATGCAGGCCGAACAGCCACACGGTTTCCGCCGCCGATGCACGCTTGGCGCGCTCCTTCTCGATCACCCAGGTCGGTTTCTTCATCGCCGCTCCCCTTTTGTCCCTTCCTGCGCCGGCAGCGCCGTTTTGGCAAGAGCCGCGAAAACCGTCAAAAACCCGCTTGACGCCCCCCACCCCCTTCGGTAAATCCCGCCCCACGTCGGGTGACGAGCTGCAAGGTGCGGCAGCGGACTGTAACTCCGCCGGGGAGACCCACGCCTGGTTCGATTCCAGGGTCACCCACCACTCCCCCTCAGGATTGGTGATTTCGCAAGGCCTGCGGGCACTTCCGCCGCGGTCTTCGCGCGCGCGGCACCTTCCCTCCGTCCCTGCTCTGCCGCTATAGTAAGCCGACAGTGAAAGGCAGTACGATGACGGGCACAGTGGCCGGCGGGCAAACCTACAACGTGTTCTGCGTGGCGCAGGCGGGGCGGCTCGAATACGAGGCGATCCTCTTCACCCATTCCTTCCGCAAGGCGAACCCCGACTTCGCCGGCCGGCTGCTGGTGGCCGAGCCCACCGGCGCCCGCTGGTCGCAGCCGGTGCGGATCTCGGACCCGGTGCGGGCGCTTCTGGCCGACGCAGGCGCCGAGATCGTGCCCTTCGAAAACAAGCACTTCGGCGAGATCTACCCGCATGGCAACAAGATCGAGGCGATGACGGCGCTGCCCGCCGAGCCCTTCGTCTTCTTCGACACCGACACGCTCTTCACCGGGCCGCTGAGCTCCGTGGGCTTTGATTTCGCCCGCCCCTCCGCCTCGATGCGGCGCGAGGGCACCTGGCCCGAACCGCCGCTCTACAAGGTCGGCTACACCGAGATCTGGAAAAGTCTCTACGACCATTTCGGCCTCGATTTCGAAAGCTCGCTCGACCTCAGCAAGCCCGATGAATACTGGCAGCGCTATCTCTACTTCAACGCCGGCTGGTTCTTCGGCGCCGATGCCCAGGCCTTCGGCAAGCGCTTCCTGCATTACGCACATTGGATCCGCTGGAACACGCCCGAGGAGCTGGCCTGTCAGTCGCTCGATCCTTGGCTCGACCAGATCGCGCTGCCGCTGGTGATCCATTCCTTCGGCGGCGGCCGGCCGGGACCGGAGCTGGCCGGGCTCGACGGCGCCGTCACCACCCATTACCGTGCCCTGCCGCTGCTTTACGCGCGCGAGAGCGACGCCGCGGTGGCGGTGGCTGAGGCGGTCGCCGCCCCGAATGCGGTGAAGAAGGTGCTGAAGAACTACGAGCCGGCAAAGAAGCTGATCTATCAGAACAAGGGGCAGAAGCTGCGCCGCAAGTTCGACCGCAACGATCTGCCCCGGCGCGAGCAGGTGCTGCGCAATGCGATCCGGCGCGAGGGGCTCTGGTTGCGCTGAGAGCTCTGCCACATTTCCTTCACGGTCTTCCCGCAATCCGACCCCAGTTCCGCTTTAACCTTTTGGCAGAGTGAGGATGGAGAAACCCATGGATCGGCTCATGGAATTCACGATACCGATTCTCGGTGCGGATGTTCCCGTCGTCATGACGACTCTGACCGGAATCGGGTTGGCGATCTTTGCCGAGGCCGTGCACACCGGCCTCGGCACCTGGTTCCGGCCGCTGCGCTTCCTCGGCACGCTGCTGGCTCTGGCGCTGGCCTCGGCCTTTGCCGCCGAGCTTCTCGCCTTCATCGTCCAGCCCTTCTCTCGCGCAGGCATCGTCTCGGCCGGAGCCGACGGGCTGATCGCGTCGACGGCCGTGCTTGGTGCCATCGGCTTCACCTACATGATCCTGAAGTGCATCATCGCGCCCGCCTGGTACCGGCTGCGCGACTATCTGCACCTCGGCCTCTAGCGCGCCGGCCGGAACATCCCGCACAAAACGAATGTGTTTGAAGCGCCCCGGACCCGGCGATAGGGTTCGCCCCGTTGCATTCCGGGAGGCGCATATGACCGACTTTTCCTTTGACACGCTGCAGGTGCACGCCGGGGCCGAACCCGACCCCGCGACCGGCGCCCGCCAGGTGCCGATCTATCAGACCACCGCCTATGTCTTCAAAGACGCCGACCACGCGGCGCGGCTCTTCAACCTGCAGGAAGTGGGCTACATCTATTCGCGCCTGACGAACCCGACGATCTCGGCGCTCGCCAGCCGCATCGCCGCACTCGAAGGCGGCGCGGGGGCGGTGTGCTGCTCCTCGGGCCACGCTGCGCAGATCATGGCGCTCTTCCCGCTGATGGGGCCGGGGCTCAACATCGTCGCCTCGACCCGGCTTTACGGGGGCACCATCACCCAGTTCGGCCTGACGATGAAGCGCTTCGGCTGGGGCTGCACCTTCGTCGATTTCGACGACACGGCGGCGATCGAGGCCGCGGTGGACGAGAACACCCGCGCGATCTTCTGCGAGTCGATCTCGAACCCCGGCGGCTACATCACCGATCTCGACGCGGTGGCGAAAGTGGCCGACAAGCTCGGCCTGCCGCTGATCGTCGACAACACCCTCGCCTCGCCCTACCTGTGCCGCCCGATCGAGCATGGCGCGACGCTGGTCGTGCATTCGACAACGAAATACCTCACCGGCAACGGCACGGTGATGGGCGGCGCGATCGTCGATTCCGGCAAGTTCGACTGGTCGGCCTCGGACAAGTTCCCCTCGCTCAGCGCGCCCGAGCCGGCCTATCACGGGCTGAAGTTCCACGAGGCGCTCGGGCCGATGGCCTACACCTTCCACTCGATCGCGATCGGGCTGCGCGACCTTGGCATGACGATGAACCCGCAGGCGGCGCATTACACGCTGATGGGGATCGAGACGCTCAGCCTGCGCATGGAAAAGCACGTGGCGAACGCGAAAGCGGTGGCCGAGTGGCTCGAGAAGGATCCGCGCATCGACTATGTCACCTGGGCCGGTCTGCCGTCCTCGCCCTGGCACGACCGGGTCGCGAAGATCTGCCCGAAGGGCGCCGGCGCGCTCTTCACCGTGGCGGTGAAGGGCGGCTATGACGCCTGCGTCAAGCTCGTCGACAATCTGAAGCTCTTCAGCCATGTCGCGAACCTCGGCGATGCGCGCTCGCTGATCATTCATCCGGCCTCGACCACGCACCGCCAGCTCAGCGAGGAACAGCAGGTCGCCGCCGGCGCCGCGCCGGGCGTGGTGCGGCTGTCGATCGGGATCGAGGATGTGGCCGACCTGATCGCCGACCTCGATCAGGCCCTGACCGCCGCGACCGCCTGAGGCGACGCCACGAGAACCGACAAGGCCGGACCCCGCGCCCGGCCTTTTTCCGGGGCGGGCGCAGCAGAAATACGTCCGCGGCCTGCGGGTGACAGTCCCTCCGAGGATCGCCCGCATCACTTTTTCAACATTCGGCGGAGAAATGCCGCTCAAGGCGGGCGCAGGCGGGGCCTGCGGCCCGGGCGCCGCTTTTCATGGCGGAGAAGATGCTTTACCAAGGGAGGAACCGCCCGCGCCCATTCCGGCGCCCGTTCCGCAGGTCCAGAGCCCCCGACATGAAACCCAGCTTCGCGCTCAATCTTTCGCATGACGGCATCGGCCTGCTGCTCCGCACCCCGACCGGCTGGGAAGTCCTGGGCGAGGTCAGCCTCGATGCGCCGAACCTGTCCGAGGAACTCGGCCGGCTGCGCCGCCTCGCCGAGGCGCGCGCGCCCGAGACCGGCGTGCTGACGAAGCTCATCATCCCGGCGAGCCAGATCCTCTATGCCGAGATCGCCGCCCCCGGCCCGCGCCCGGCGATGCGCCGCCGCCAGATCACCGCCGCGCTCGAGGGAATGACGCCCTATAAGGTCCCGGATCTGGTGTTCGACTGGTCCGGCCGCGGCGAGACGGTGCAGGTGGCGATCGTGGCGCGCGACACCCTCGCCGAGGCCGAGAGCTTTGCCGAGGATTGGGGCTTCTGCCCGGTGGGCTTCGTCGCCGTGCCGGCGCCCGGCCGTTTCGCCGGCGAGCCCTGGTTCGGGCTGAGCTCGGTCGCCGGCCGGCATCTGCCCGACGGCACCCGGCTGGACCGCGACCAGGACCCGGTGCCGCTGGCCTCGGCGCCCCATGCCGCAGCGGACGAACCGGTTCTGGAAAGTGTCGAGCGCGTCGAAGAGCCGGCGCCCGAACCTCACGAAGCTCCCGAAGCTGATCTGGACGCAATCGCCCCGGCCGAAGAGCTTGCGGCCCCCGAGATCGTGACCGCGACCGAAGACCCCGCCGCTGGAGACACCCTCGTCCCCGACGAGGCCGCCCCCGAGGCCGAAGCGCAGCCCGCCCCCGAGGCACCCGAGGTCGCCGCGGCACCGCCCGCCGAGGCCAGCGCGGACGAGACCGAAGCCGAGCCGGCCGAGATCCCCGCGGACGCGCAGCCTCAGCTCCCGGCCGACGCCGAGGAGCTTCCCGCGACGGAACCGGCGGCTGTGCCCGAGCCCGCCACAGAAACCGCACTGCTCGCCACAAGCGACGATGACACCGGCAGCGAGATCGACGCCCCCGAGGCAGCGCCCGATCTCGACCGGGCGCCGGACGGGCCGCTCGAGCCCGAGGCGGCCCCTGCGACCGAAACCACGGCGGACGACAGCCCCGCGGAGCCGATCACGCCGGCCTCCCCGATCGAGGCGCCGGCCGAACACCCGGTCGAGGCGGATGCCGCTCTTGCGCCGCTGGACGCGATGCCCGAGGCGGAAACGTCCGAGCTGGCGGCCGCGGAAGGCCCCTCCGAAAGCGACACGCTTGCCGTTGCGGCGGCCCTTGCCGCCGCAGAAGTGAGCGCGATCGAGGAGACCGCCGAAGCAGCCGAGAAGATGGCCGAGGCCGAAGAGGACACCGCTGAAGAGCACGCCGCCGAAGACGATTCTGCCGAAGCGACGGCAGAGGTCGAAACGGACGTGGCGGAAGAGGACACGGCCGAAGCAGTCCCCGAGGCGGAGACCGACGAGGACGTGCCCGAGGCGGAAAACCCGCCCGAACCGGCCACCGACGGCGCAGCGGAGGCCGGGACCGGCACCGCCGCGCGCACAACACGCATCCCGCCGCTGGCCGGTGTCGCGCGCGCCTCCGCCCCGCCCCGCCCGCTTGGCGGCGCGGTGCGCCCGGCCGCGATCACCGCCCCGGGGCTCGAGCTGACCGAGGACGAGGCCGCACCGGTGCTTGCTGCGCCGCGCAAGCCGCGTCCCGCCGAGCCAAAGCCCGCTCCGGGTGCGCACACCGCCGTTCCGCCCGAGACCACGGTCTTCGGCGCGCGGCGTCAGAAGCAGATCGGTGGCAAGCCGCGGCATCTCGGCATCGCGCTGATGCTGGCCTTGGTGATCTTCCTTGGTCTGGTGGCGATCTGGGCCTCCTATCTCGATACGCCTGCCCCCGTAGCGAACTCCGTCGCGGCGCCGGAACAGGACAGCGCCGCGCAGGGCCTGTCCCTCGGCACCGACAGTGCCGCGCTGACCGGCGGGCCGGCGGATGCCGCATCGGACCTTGCCACGGCCTCGAGCCCCGACAGCCCTGGCCCTGCCGACGCGGCGGCAAGCGATATCCCCGCCGATGCCGACCTTGCCGGCATCGATGCGGAGATGGCGGCCGATGGCGTGATCCCGGAAGCCACTCCGACCGGCAGCGCCGAGGGGCTGGCCGCGGCCCCCGACGGCACGCTGTCGAGCCCGCAGCTGCCTGCCGAGCCCGCCGCCGACGGGCAGGATCCGGCCCCGGCCGCCCCGGTGGCCGATGCCCTCGCCGCCGCGGCAGAGGCCACCGCCGCCGGCGCCCCGGCCGGCGCCATTCTTGCCCCCGCCGCGCCGCAGCCCGACCTTCAGCCCGCCGTCCCAGCCGCCCCGCCGCCCTTCGAGGAGCTCGCCCGCGTCTCACCGGGCGCCTCCTTCGAGCCGACGCCCGAGGGCGTGGTGACGCCGGGCGGGTTCACCCTCTACTCCGGCCGGCCGCCGCGGGCCTCGCGCGCGCGCCCCGATGCGGTGACCAAGGCCGCCATCGCCGCCGAAGAGGCCGCCGCCCTGCCCTGGGCCGACCCGGCGCTGAAACGTTTCAAACCGAAAACCCGGCCCGCGACGGTCGAGACCGCCGCGGCGGTGGCGGCGACGGCCCCCGCCCCGCAACCCGCCCCTGCCGCGACAGAGCCCCCCAAGGCCACCGAGGCCGAAACCGAGACCGCGGCCGCCCCCGTCGCGCCGCTCTCGGCCGAGGCGCAACGCCTGGCCGCACAGCGTCCCTCGACCCGGCCGAGCGCCGTCGAACGCAGCGCCGAGGCCGCCGCGGCCGCCGCCGAAGCCGAGGCCGCCAAGGCCGAAGCGGAAGCCCAGGCGGCGAAAGCCGAAGCCGAAGCCGGTGCCACGGCACAGGCGGTGTCGGTCTCGCGCCGCCCCGCGGCCCGGCCGCGCAGCTTCAAGACCTCGGTCGAACAGGCGCTGGCCCTGGCGATCGCCGCCGAACCCGAACCCGTCATCGCCGCCGCCGCACCGGCGCCGGTGATCGCAGCCCCCGCCCCGGCGTCGCAGAAGGCCGCCCCCGCGGCCCCGCAACGCGGTGTCGCCGCCGCGCCGGAACCGGCGGTGGAGCTCGACGAACCGGAACCGACACTGCCGACGAAGCGGATGCCGACCTCGGCCTCGGTGGCGAAACAGGCGACCGAGCAGAACGCGCTGGCGCTGCGCGAGATGAATCTGATCGGCGTCTACGGCGCCTCGGGCAACCGCCGCGCGCTGATCCGCATGCCGAACGGCCGCTTCGTCAAGGTCGCCGTCGGCGACCGGCTCGACGGCGGCCGGGTGACGGCGATCGGCGACGGGCAGCTGAGCTACCAGAAGGGCAGCCGCACCCTGATGCTGAAGATGCTCAAAGGCAGCTGACGCGCGATAACAGCTTCGACAGACGCCGGTTTCAGCCTTGTCGCCGGGGCGTGATGCTCTAGGCTTGTGCCGTCCATCCTCTCCCTGCCCTTCGGCTGCTTCGGGCGGCCCAGAGAACGAGTCCCCGCGCCATGACCGGCTTCCTGATTCAGGCCACGCTTTATCTTTTCGCGATGGTGATCGCGGTGCCGCTCGCGACCCGCGCCGGGCTCGGCTCGGTGCTGGGCTATCTCTGCGCCGGCATCCTGATCGGACCGGTGCTGGGCCTGTCGGGCTCGGAGATGACGGATCTGCAGCATTTCTCCGAATTCGGCGTGGTGATGATGCTGTTCCTGATCGGGCTGGAGCTGGAACCGCGCGCGCTCTGGGCGATGCGCGACAAGCTGGTGGGGCTGGGCGGCTTGCAGGTGCTGCTGACGATGGCGCTGGTGACGGCGGTATCGCTCGCCTTTCACCAGACCCTGCCGGTGGCGGTCGCACTTGGCATGATCTTCTCGCTCTCCTCGACGGCGATCGTGCTGCAGACGCTGAACGAGAAACGGCTGATGCAGACGGCCGGGGGCCGCTCGGCCTTCGCGGTGCTGCTGACGCAGGACATCGCGGTGATCCCGATGCTTGCGCTGCTGCCGTTGCTGGCGCTGCCGGGCGCGCGTGCCGTCGCCAAGGCCGAAGCCGCGGGCGATCACCCGGTCAGCCGCTTCATCGACAGCATGCCCGGCTGGGGCGTGACGCTGATGACGCTGGCCGCCGTCGCCTTCATCATCATCGCCGGGCACTATCTGGTGCGCCCCGTCTTCCGCTTCGTGCACGGCGCTCGGCTGCGCGAGATCAACACCGCGATGGCACTGCTGATCGTGGTGGGTATCGCCTCCCTGATGAGCCTTGTCGGGCTGTCGCCGGCGCTTGGCACCTTCCTTGCCGGCGTGGTTCTCGCCGACAGCGAGTTCCGGCACGAGCTCGAAAGCGACATTGAGCCGTTCAAGGGCCTGCTGATGGGCCTCTTCTTCATCACCGTCGGCGCCGGCATCAACTTCGCGGTGATTACCGCCCAGCCGTTCCAGATCATCGCCCTCGTCGCCGCACTGGTGGCGGTGAAGGCCGGGGTGCTGTACGTGCTTGCCCGCATCTTCCGGCTGAAGGGGGCCGACCGCGGCCTCTTCACCCTTGGTCTTGCGCAGGCGGGCGAGTTCGGCTTTGTCCTCGTCTCCTTCGCGGTCAGCCAGCGGATCTTGCCCACACCGGTCGCGGAAAAGGTGCTGGTGCTGATCGCTCTCTCGATGCTGATCACGCCGCTTCTGTTCATCCTGAACGAGCAGTTGTCCCGCCGGCTGCGGCGCGAGGACGACGGCCCCGATGCCGACGAGATCGATGAGCAGCAGCCGATCATCATCGCCGGCGTCGGCCGCTTCGGGCAGGTGGTGAACCGGATGGTGACGATGTCGGGCTTCCGCACCACGGTGCTCGATGCCGATCTGAAGACGATCCAGCTGATGCGTACCTTCGGTTTCAAGGCCTATTTCGGCGATCCGACGCGACCCGACCTGCTGGCGGCAGCGGGGCTGGCGAAGGCGCAGGTGCTGGTCGTGTGCCTTGACGACAAGGCCTCGGCGAACCGGCTGGTGGCCTATGCCCGCTCGGTCCGGCCCGATCTGCACATCATCGCCCGCGCCCGCGACCGCATCCATGTGTTCGAGCTCTACAAGGCGGGCGCCAACGACATCGTGCGCGAGCTCTTCGACTCGTCGCTGCGCGCGGCGCGCTATGTGCTGGAAAACGTCGGGCTGAACGAGTTCGAAGCCTCGGAGCTGGAGAAGGTCTTCTTCAAGATCGACCGCGCCGCGGTGCGCGACCTCGCGCAGGCCTGGAAGCCCGGCGTGCCGATCGAGCAGAACCCCGACTACATCCAGCGCACCCGCGAGCTGAACGCCGAGCTGGAAGCGGCGATGCTGAAGAGTTTCGCGCGACGCGAGGACAAGAGCGAGGAGCCCGAAGCCACCCCCGCCACGCCGCTCGACAGCCGGAGCTGAAATGCGAACGGGCCCCGCAAGGGGCCCGTGATAAACGCGCGGTAGCCAGTGCTCAGGCGGCGCGGCCGACCAGAACGTCGTCGACCTTCTTCGCCGCACCGGCTTCGTCGGTGCCCGAGACCGCCGCAACCTCGCGGGTCAGCCGCTCGAGCGCCGCCTCGTAGAGCTGACGCTCGGAATAGGACTGCTCACGCTGGTCATCGGCGCGGTGCAGGTCGCGCACCACCTCGGCAATCGACAGCAGGTCGCCCGAGTTGATCTTCTGTTCATATTCCTGCGCCCGGCGCGACCACATCGCGCGCTTGACCTTGGCCTTGCCCTTCAGGGTTTCCAGCGCCTTCGACACCACATCCGGGGTCGACAGGCCGCGCATGCCGATGTCGAGCGCCTTGTAGGTCGGAACGCGCAGCGTCATCTTGTCCTTCTCGAAGGAGATGACGAACAGCTCGAGCCGGAGACCGGCAATCTCCTGCTCCTCGATCGAGATGATCTTGCCGACGCCGTGGGCAGGGTACACAACGAAATCGTCCGGACGAAACTCGGTCTTCTTGGTCTTGGTCATTCAGTCGCTTCCTCGCAGCCGGTCCTTCGCCCACCGTTTTCAGCGCAGAAAACATCCCCGGCGCCGAAGCTCCGCGATGTCATTCTCTGTCACCGGAAACGCCCCGGAAAGGCGAGCAGAGCCGCCGGGGCTTGGGGGTCGAACATCCTTGTTACATGAATGTAGCACAAAATAAGGCCATTTCAAAGCACTGCAGCACGACACGACAACGTAATGCCGCAGTTTCAAGGCCTTGGCTGCGAAAATTCCGTTTCTTTCCCTTGGGGAAGCAGCCCTGACGCAGCCGAATCAGGGGAAAGGACCGCCGGCAGCGGGGCCCGGTCGATCAGTCGCCGGTGCCGGGATTCGGCGAGAAGTATTTCTCGAGCTTGCCGGTCTCGCCGTCGTGCTTCTCATGATCCGGAAGCGGCTCTTTCTTCTGGGTGATGACCGGCCAGATCTCGGCGTATTTGCGGTTCAGCTCGACCCAGCTCTCCATCCCCGGCTCGGTGTCCGGACGGATCGCATCGGCGGGGCATTCGGGCTCGCACACACCGCAGTCGATGCATTCGTCGGGGTGGATCACCAGCGTGTTCTCACCCTCGTAGAAGCAGTCCACCGGGCAGACCTCGACACAGTCGGTGTACTTGCAGGCGATGCAATTGTCGGTGACGACATAGGTCATGGAGAACCCCCGGATCGTTTGCGCTTTTTCCGCTTCCTAGCCCTGCCGTGCGGATCAATCAAGAGCGCGGCGGCCGGAAAGACCGGCCGCGGCATTCTTGCCGCGGGCTCAGGACGGGCGTTCCGCGGTTTCGACGCCCGGGGAAACACCGGCCTCGCCGAGTTCGAGGAACAGCTCGGCCGCCTCGGTCGCGGGGCCGCGGCGCAGGCCGCAACCAAGGACGCGCAGAACCCGCACCCGCCCGGCGACCGCAATGGTCAGAACGTCGTCCGGGCCGACGGCGCGGCCCGGCTTGTCGGTGCGGGTGCCGTTCACCCGGACCCGCCCCTTCGACACCAAGTCGGCGGCCAGCGCGCGGGTCTTCACCACGCGCGCGTGCCACAGCCACTTGTCGATGCGGATGCGCTCCGGGCTCTCCTCCACTCAGGGCTTGCTCTTGAAGCCCATCAGCGCGGCGGCGAAGGGGTTGTCCGGGTCGATCGGCTTGTCCTTCTTCGGCGGACGGGCCTCGTAGGCGCGGCTCTTGTCCTCGTCGCGCGGCTTGCCATGCGGCTTGCCCTTGCCCTTCGGCTTGCCGCCCTTGGCGCCGTCGCGGTCGCCACGGAACTCGGGCTTGCCCCCCTCGCGGCGCGGCTTGCCACCGCCCTCGCCCTCGCGACGCGGGGCGCGCTCGGGGCGCTGCGGGCGCGGACGCGGGGCCCAGGCGAAGGTGTAAAACACCTCGGTCTCGGGTTCGGCCGCGGCGGCCTCGGCTTCGGCCTCGGTCTCGGCAATCGGCGAGGTCTCTTCCGGGATCGGGTTCTCGGCGCCCTCGACCGGCGGCTTCGGCTCGGCCACCGGGCGGGTCTTCGCCCGCTCGCCCTTCTCGGCGCGATAGCCCAGCCCCTGCATCAGGTCGGCGAACTGCTCAAGCGTCATGCCGGTGATCGACAGCATGTCGGGCGTCGCCTCGAAGCCACCGCGGGTGTCTTGCGTGCGCAGCAGGTCGGCGAGACGTTCGAGCATGTCGATGCGGATCGCGCGGCTACCCGCCGGGCGATAGCCCGACAGCGTGTAGGCCGAGGCCGGCACTTCGGCGATATGCGGGATCGTCACGAGGCCCGGAGGCGGGCTTTCGGGGAATTCCTGCAGCCCGTCCCACAGCGAGGCGAGCACGAGGCGCAGCCGCGTCGGCGCGGGCTTCAAGAGCGCCTGCTGGAAGATCGTGTACTGGCCGAAGCGCACGCCATGCTTGCGCAGCAGGCCGCGGGCGTCCTGGTCAAGCTCCTTGACCTCGTTGGCCACGCCCTCGCGCGGCAGGATGCCCATGTGCTCGACCAGCCGGAAGGCGAAGCCGCGGGCAAGCCCCGTCAGCGCCTCGTCGCGGCTCATCGCCAGAAGCGGCTCGAACAGCGCGGCGACCTTGCGGTCGATGAAATGCTGCAGGCGGCGCTTGACCTTCTCGGCCACGTCGGCGCCCGCTTCCTCGTCGACGAAGGCCTCGACCGAGGGCTTCATCGGGTCGGAGCCCTTCACCAGCTTGCCCACCGCGAGCTCGCCCCACATCAGGCCACCCTGCTCGGTGAAGTCCATCTCGGTGTCGGGCGCGTTGTAGAAGCGGTCCGCCCGCAGGCTGAACTCGGGCTTCAGCGCCTCGTAGGCGGCGCGCGCCAGCATCTTCGCCTCGTCAGGCGACGTGGTCGCATCCTGCCGGAAGCGGAAGCCTTCCAGACGGCCGGCGAATTCGCCCTCGACCGTCACTTCGCCCTTGTCGTTCACCTCGGCCACGAGGGTCTCCTTCTGCTTGAGCCGGCGCAGCAGCACAGAGGTGCGCCGGTCCACAAATCGTTGGGTCAGCGCACCGTGCAGCGCATCCGACAGGCGGTCTTCTACCGCGCGCGTTTCCTCGCGCCAATGGGTTTCGTCATCGACCCACCCCTTGCGTTGCGCCACGTAGGTCCAGGTGCGGATGAAGGCGAGCCGTTTCGACAGCGTGTCGATGTCGCCCTGCACCTTGTCGATGCGCGAGATCTGGCCCGCAAGCCAGTCCGAGGGCACACCCTTGCCCTCGCGCAGGAAGCCGAAAATGCGTGCCAGAAGCGTGGCATGTTCGGCCTCGGAAATCGAGCGGAAATCGGGAATGCGGCAAACGTCCCACAGCAGGCGCACATCATGCGGATGGCCGATCCGGCCGGCAATCTCGGGGATCTCGACCAGCGCCTTCAGCGCGCGCAGGTCGTCCGCCTCGCGGCCGCGGGTCAGCCACTGGTTCTGCGGGCTTTCCTCGAGCGAGCGGATCAGCCGCTCGGGCGTGCCGAATTCAAGCCGCGGGTTGCGCCATTGCAACCGCTGGATCGGGGCGAAGCGGTGCTCCTCGACGGCAGCGATCACCTCGGGCGGCGGCGGGCTCGCCTCGCCGGTCACGCCGAAGGTGCCGTCCATCGTGTGCCGCCCGGCGCGGCCGGCGATCTGGCCGATCTCGTGCGGGAACAGGGCGCGCATCCGGCGGCCGTCGAATTTCGCCATCGAGGAGAAGGCGACATGCTCGATGTCGAGGTTCAGCCCCATGCCGATGGCGTCGGTGGCAACGAGGTAATCGACGTCGCCCGACTGATAGAGCGCCACCTGCGCGTTGCGCGTGCGGGGCGAAAGCGCCCCCATCACCACCGCCGCCCCGCCCTTCTGGCGGCGCAGCAGTTCCGCGATGGCATAGACATTTTCAACCGAAAACCCGACGATCGCGCTGCGCGGCTTCATCCGGCTTGTCTTTTTCGAACCTGCCCAGCTGAGTTTCGAGAACCGCTCGCGGCGGGTGAACTGCACCCCCGGCACCAGCGCCGCAATCGCGCCCTTCATCGTTTCCGAGCCCAGGAACAGCGTCTCGTGCAGCCCGCGCATGTGCAACAGCCGGTCGGTGAAGACATGGCCGCGCTCGGGATCGGCACAGAGCTGGATCTCGTCGATGGCGACGAAATCGGCGCCGACCTCGGGCATCGCCTCGGTGGTCGCGACCCAATAGGCCGCGCGCTCGGGCACGATGCGCTCCTCGCCGGTGACCAGCGCCACGACCGAGGGGCCGCGCGCGCTCACGATCCGGTCATAGACCTCGCGCGCCAGAAGCCGCAGCGGCAGCCCGATGACGCCGGTGCGATGCGCCAGCATCCGCTCGATCGCGTAATGCGTCTTGCCGGTGTTGGTCGGCCCGAGGACCGCGGTGATCCGCCCAGACATTTCCCCTGCCCCCTCGCGGCCGTCACAGGGCGACGCCCGCAAGCTCCTTTTCCAGCCTTGCGATAGCGTCTTTCACATCCTGCTGGTGCGGGTTCAAGGCGAAAGAGGCGCGATAGGCGGCAAGCGCCCGGGGCTGGTCGCCGATCTCGTCGAGAATCGCGCCCAGCCCGGCCAGCGCCTCCCAGTGCCGCGGCTCGAGGGTGAGCGTGCGGGCGATATCCTCGACTGCCGGGCCGAAGAGCCCTGCCCCGGCATAGGCGGTGGCCCGCGCATTCCAGCCCTCGGCGAAATCGGGGGCGTGATCGGTCAGCGCGGTCAGGTGCTCGATCGCCGCGGTGGTGTCGCCCGAATCAAGCGCCTCCTCGCCGCGTTTCAGAAGCAGATCCATCGACGCCGAGCCAGAGCGCGACCAGGCGCGCCGAATATCCGACTCGGCGCGGCTCCAGCCGGCATAGCCCGGATCGGCCAGTTCGGCGAAAGACCGGTCGAGCCCCGCCGTCTCGGCATGGGCCGGAACCGCGAGGTTGACGATTACGGCAACTGCCGCAACGATACATTTGTTTGTGGCCCGGAGCGCGCGCATATACCAAACTGTAACCCAAGCGCCGGAGAAAGCGAGAGCCCGGCGTTCACTTTCGGAGGAACTCAATGAGCGACATCATCGACAAGGCGGTCTCGGCGCTGGCCGAGAAACTGCCGAATGGCTTCTCGTCGACGGCGAAATTCGTCATCAAGGACGAGGGCAGCATCATCATCGACGCCGACGGCGTGCGCGCGGGCGATGACGAGGCCGATGTGACGCTGATCGCCGATGCCACCACCTTCCGCGGCATCCTCGAGGGCGACGTGAACCCGACGATGGCCTTCATGACCGGCAAGCTGAAGATCGACGGTTCGATGGGCCTCGCGATGCAGCTCGGCGCGGCACTCAGCTGATGCAGGCGGCCCCGTTCCACGCGGCGATGGCGCGCGGCCCCGAGGGCGGCCGCGCGGTCTGGCTGCGCACAGAGGACGGGGTGCGCATCCGCCTCGGCCTGTGGCCGGGGCCGGCGGCGGCGCAGGGCACGGTGTTCCTGCTGCCCGGCCGCACCGAATATGTCGAGAAATACGGCCCCGCGGCTGCCGATCTTGCCGCGCGCGGCTATGCGATGCTCGCCGTCGACTGGCGCGGCCAGGGGCTCGCCGACCGGCCGCTCGACGACCCGCTGAAGGGGCATGTCGCGCATTTCCCCGATTTTCAGCGCGATCTGGCCGCCGTCATCGCCACCGCAACCGAGATTGACCTGCCCCGCCCCTGGTTCGTCCTCGGCCATTCGATGGGCGGCGCGATCGGGTTGCGGGCGCTGATGGGGGTGCATCCCTTCGCCGCCGCGGCCTTCTCGGCGCCGATGTGGGGCATCGGCCTGCCGCCGCTCATTCATCCCTTCGGACCGCAGATCTCGCGGCTCTTCGACGCGAGCGCCCTTGCCGAACGCTATGCCCCGGGCACCGGCCCCGGCACCTATGTGCTGAGCGCGCCCTTCCTCGACAACAAGCTGACCACCGATCCCGGCATGTGGGCCTTCATGGTCGGCCATCTCGGCGAGGCGCCCGAGCTCGCCCTTGGCGGGCCGACGCTGCACTGGGTGACGCAGGGGATCCTCGAATGCGAGGCGCTTGCCGCGCTCGCCTCGCCCGACCTGCCCTGCCTGACCGCGATCGGCGGCGCCGAGCGGATCATCGACATCCCGGCCGCAAAGGCCCGGATGGCGCGCTGGCCGAAGGGGCGGCTCGAGGTCTTCGAGGGCGCCCAGCACGAGCTGATGATGGAGGGCGCCACCACCCGCGCGCGTTTCTTCGACGCGGTGGCCGAGACCTTCGCGCGCGCCTGAGCCCCGGCCCCGGAGCTCAGATCTCGATGCGGGTGAAGCCCTCGCGCAGCGCCTCGGACCAGGCCTCGGACATGCGGGCGAAATCCGGGTCCTTCTTCTCGATCCGGCGGCGCGTGGTGACGCGGCAGGCATCCTTCGCGATCACCGCGAAATCGAGCGGCATGCCCACCGACAGGTTCGAGCGTAACGTCGAGTCCATCGACAGCAGCACCGCCTTGCGCGCATCGTCAAGCGAGGTCGCGGGCGTCACCACCCGGTCGAGGATCGGCTTGCCATATTTGTGCTCGCCGATCTGCAGATAGGGCGTGTCCTCGGTCGCCTCGATGAAGTTCCCTTCCGGATAGATCAGGAACATCCGCATCGCGCCGCCCTTGCGCTGGCCCGCGACGATCATCGAAGCCGCGGTCGAGACCTTCGATGCCTCCATCTTGGAGTCGATGTCCTGACGCACGGACGACAGCGTGTTGCCGACGATCTCGGCCACCTTCAGCATCGTCGGCGCCAGCATGATCGAGCTTTCCGAGGTCGCCTCGTGGTCGTCGATCGCCTCATGCAGGCGCGCCATCGTCGTCTGTGTCACCGACAGCGAACCCGCGGTGAGAATGCCGATCACCCGCTCGCCCGGCTCCTCGAAGACGAACATCTTGCGATAGGTGGCGATGTTGTCGAGCCCCGCGTTGGTGCGGGTGTCGGACAGCAGCACCATCCCCTCGTTGAGCAGAAGGCCAACGCAATAGGTCATGTTCTTCCCCGGAAAAGCCCGGGGCCCCTTCTATTGCTGGATCGCGTCGAGAGCAACGGTCACATCGAGCTTCTCCTCGCCCGCGCCCATCGCAATGCCCTTGATCGGCGCCGCCTCGCGCGCGTCGAGCCCCGAGCCAAGCCGGATGTAGCGCTCGTCCGGGCAGCAGCCGTTCGCCGCGTCGAAGCCGATCCAGCCGATACCGTCGACCCAGATCTCGGCCCAGGCATGGCTCGCCTCATGCGGTTCGCCGTCGTCGCGGGCGTAGAGATAGCCCGAGACATAGCGCGCCGGCAGGTCGAGCGCACGCGCGCAGGCGATCAGCGCATGGGCATGATCCTGGCAGACCCCCTCGCCCAGCTCCAGCGCCTCGGCCGCGGTGGTATGCGCATGGGTCACCCCCGGCGCATAGGCGATCGCGCCGGCCACCGCCGCACTCAGCCGGTGCGCCCGGTCGAGCGCATCATCGGCGCCGGCCGCGGCCTCCTGCGCCAGCGTCTCGATCGCGTCGTCGATCCAGGTCGCCACCGTCTCGCGCAGATAGGCGAAGGGGGGCACGATCTCGCGGTGGCCGCGCAGCACACCCGCCATGTCGATGGTCTCGACCTGCCCCGCGACGGCGATCGACACCTCGGCCACCGGGCCGCGCATCGACCAGCCCTCGACCTTGTCGCCCGCCCCGTCGCGGAACGAGCCGCCGCGGGTGCCGCCCTCGACCGTCACGTCCCAGCGGATCGAGCGCTGCCCGTCGAAGCGCGAGGGGAACAGCCGCAGCGACTGCACCGCCGCGCGCATCGGCGCATCATAGCGGTAGGTGGTCACATGATTGATCGTCAGGATCATCTCGCCTCTCCGCTCAGATACGCATTGAAGACCATGTTCGTCAGCTCGCCGATGTCGCGGATGAAGCGGGTCAGGAATTCGTGCAGACCTTCCTCGAAGATCTCCTCGACGGTGGTCTCGGCCAGTTCGCCCACCAGCGCGCGGGCGCGCATCTGCGCCGGGCCGGACTTGTGATAGGCATGGGCCAGATCGTCGAGATGCTCCATCGCCGAGGTCGTCGCGGTGATCAGCGAGCGCGGCGTCTGCCGGTTCAGGATCAGGAAATGCGCGATCTTCTTCGCCGTGATGTCGCCGCCATAGGCCCAGTGGAAGGCGCGCTGTGCCGACATCGCGCGCAGCAGCGTCTGCCACTGATAGTTGTCGAGCCCGGAGCCGACGAAATCCACGCTCGGCAGCAGGACGTAATATTTCACGTCGATCAGCCGCGCGGTGTTGTCGGCGCGCTCGAGCGCGAAGCCGAGGTTCAGGAAGTTGTAGCCGTCGTTGCGCAGCAGCGTCGCCTCGATCGCGCCGCGGATCATCGCCGCCTGCCGCATCACCCATTCGGTGAGTTCGGTCAGCTCGAGCTCGGAGCGCGGCTTGCGTTCGAGCTGGCGCATCTCCTGGAACGCCATGTTGAGCGCGTCCCAGACCTGCGCGGTCAGCGCGGTGCGCACGATGCGGGCGTTTTCCCGCGCCCGTTCGATGCAGGAGATCACCGAGGACGGGTTGTCGCGGTCGAAGAACAGATAGCTCTCGATGTTGCGCTGCACCGGGTCGCCGTATTTCTCGGCAAAGCCCTCGGCCGTGCCCGAGGCCTGCAAGAGGCTTTCCCACTCGCTTCGATAGCCATGCCCCGCCGAGGGCATCAGCGCGATCCTTGCGCCCACCTCGAGCAGGCGCGCCATGGTTTCCGCCCGCTCGATGTAGCGCGCGATCCAGAACAGGTTTTCCGCAGTCCGGCTCAGCATCTTGTCGTCACTCCGCCAGCACCCAGGTGTCCTTGACCCCGCCGCCCTGCGACGAGTTGACGACCAGCGAGCCCTCCTTCAGCGCCACGCGGGTCAGCCCGCCCGGCACCAGTTCGATCTTCTCGCCGACGAGGCAATAGGGCCGCAGATCGACGTGACGCGGCGCGATCCCCTCCTCGACGAAGGTCGGCGTCGTCGACAGCGCCAGCGTCGGTTGCGCGATGTAATTGTCCGGATTTTCCGTGATCTTGACGCGGAAGGTCTCGATCTGGTCCTTCGTCGACTTCGGCCCGACGAGCATGCCGTAGCCGCCCGAGCCATGCACTTCCTTCACCACCAGATCGCCAAGGTTCTCGAGGACATATTTGCAATCGTCCTCGCGCGCGCATTTCCAGGTCGGCACGTTGTTCAAGAGCGGCTCCTCGCCGAGGTAGAAGCGCACCATGTCCGGCACATAGGTATAGATCGCCTTGTCGTCGGCCACCCCGGCCCCCGGCGCCGAACAGATCGTCACCCCGCCCGAGCGGTAGACATCCATCAACCCAGGCACGCCCAGCATGCTGTCCGGGCGGAAGCACAGCGGATCGAGGAAGGCATCGTCGATCCGGCGATAGATCACGTCGAGCTTCTTCGGCCCCTCGGTCGTGCGCATCCAGCAAAAGCCGCCTTCGACGAAGAGATCGGCGCCCTCGACGAGTTCCACCCCCATCAGGTCGGCCAGGAAGCTGTGCTCGTAATAGGCCGAGTTGAAATGCCCGGGCGTCAGGATCGCGAGCGTCGGCTCGCGGTCGCATTTCGCCGGCGCGACCGAAGCCAGCGTCCGGCGCAGCGCATCGGCATAGCCATCGACCGGCTCGATCCGGTTCTCGCGGAAGATGTTCGGGAACATCCGCATCATGATCTCGCGGTTTTCCAGCATGTAGCTGACGCCCGAGGGGGTGCGGCAATTGTCTTCCAGCACGAAGAACTCGTCCGCCCCGGTGCGCACGATGTCGATGCCGACGATATGGCTGTAGATGCCGCGCGGCGGGGTGAAGCCCGCGACGGCACGCTCGTAGGCCTCGTTCTGATAGACCAGCCGCGCCGGGATCTTGCCCGCCTTGACGATTTCGCCGCGCCCGTAGACGTCGAGCAGGAAGGCGTTGAGCGCGCGGGCGCGCTGCTTGATGCCCTTCTCGAGCCGGCGCCATTCGAACTGGGTGAAGACGCGCGGGAACATGTCGAAGGGGATCAGCCGATCCGGGTCTCCGCCTTCGCCATAGACCGCGAAGGTGATGCCGATGCGGCGGAAGAGTGCCTCCGCCTCGGCCTGTTTCAGGTGCCGCAATTCGGCGGGCATCGCCTTGGTCCAGTCCTCGAGCCGTGCATAGGGCTCGCGGACTTTTCCGGCGTCATACATTTCGTTGAAGAAGTCAGTCATGGCGCGTTGATTCCTCCGGCCTTGCTCAAACCTTAAGGAGCGGTTTCGGCGAGCGGAAGCGGCGCCCCGGTGTCAAAGCGCCCGCACCCCGGAATTAAGCGCGAACACGGGGCATTTGCCTAAAATTTATACAGCATTCAGCTTTCTTTTAGGGCGAAATGATAACTTTAGCCGCCAAATCGGGCAATTCATCGCGATTTTTCGGCAGCGCGGCGACAGGCCGGGCCGCCGGGATCGACCACGGCGGCGCACCGGCACCGGCGCCCCGCCGCCGTCCGGTCCGCACCGCGGCTTGAACCTGCCCCCTGCCTGCGCCTATCTCTGGGACAACCACAGATGAGGGTGCCATGAAAAAGAACCTGCCGCTTCTCGATGCCAACGCCAGTGCCGGGGGCGCTTCGGGCGGCTTCGGTGACCTGCCGGACTGGGACCTGAGCGATCTCTACACCGCCCCCGACGCGCCGGAACTTGCCCGTGACATGGCATCGCTCGAAACCATGTGCGCGAGCTTCGCCACCGATTACGAAGGCAAGCTCGCCACGCTCGACGCCGCCGCGATGGCCGAGTGCATCCGCCGCTACGAGGCGATCGAGACCACGGCGGGCCGGATCATGTCCTATGCCGGGCTGCGCTACTATCAGAACACCGTCGACGGCGCGCGCGCGAAGTTCCTGTCGGACGCGCAGGACCGGATCACCGGCTACACCACGCCGCTCGTCTTCTTCTCGCTCGAGTTCAACCGGATCGACGATGCGACCTATGAGGCGGTCTTCGCCGATGCGGCGGTGGCCCGCTACAAGCCCGTCTTCGACCGGATGCGGGCGATGAAGCCCTATCAGCTGTCGGACGAGCTGGAAAAATTCCTGCACGACCAGTCGGTCGTCGGGGCTGCCGCCTGGAACCGGCTCTTCGACGAGACCACCGCCGCGCTGACCTTCGAGGTCGAGGGCGAGACGCTCAACCTCGAGGCGACGACGACGCTGATGACCGACCACGACCGGCCGAAGCGCGAGGCGGCGGCGCATGCGCTGGCCAAGGTCTTCACCGACAACATCAAGATCTTCTCGCGCGTGCACAACACGCTCGCCAAGGAGAAGGAGATCGAGGACCGCTGGCGCAAGATGCCGACGCCGCAGACCGGCCGGCACCTGTCGAACGACGTCGAGCCCGAGGTGGTCGAGGCGCTGCGCAACGCCGTGGTCGCCGCCTATCCGCGGCTCAGCCACCGCTATTACGCGCTGAAGGCGAAATGGCTGGGCCTCGAGACGCTGGAAATCTGGGACCGCAATGCGCCGCTGCCGACCGAGGCGCCGCGCAAGATCCTGTGGGACGAGGCGAAGGACACGGTGCTGAGCGCCTATGCCAGCTTCTCGCCGAAGATGGCCGAGATCGCGCAACCCTTCTTCGAGAAGGGCTGGATCGACGCGGGCGTCAAGCCCGGCAAGGCGCCCGGCGCCTTCGCCCATCCGACCGTGACCACCGTCCACCCCTATGTGATGCTGAACTATCTCGGCAAGCCGCGCGACGTGATGACGCTGGCGCATGAGCTGGGCCATGGCGTGCATCAGGTGCTGGCCGCGGGTCAGGGCGAGATGCTGGCCGACACGCCGCTGACGCTGGCCGAGACCGCCTCGGTCTTCGGCGAGATGCTGACCTTCCGCAAGCTGCTCGATGGCGCCAAGACCCAGGCCGAGCGCAAGACGCTGCTCGCCGGCAAGGTCGAGGACATGATCAACACCGTGGTGCGGCAGATCGCGTTCTATGACTTCGAATGCAAGCTGCACGCCGCCCGCGCCCAGGGCGAGCTGACGCCCGAGGACATCAACGCGCTGTGGATGTCGGTGCAGGCCGAGAGCCTCGGGCCGGCGTTCACCTTCATGCCGGGCTACGAGACCTTCTGGTCCTATATCCCGCATTTCGTGCACTCGCCCTTCTACGTCTATGCCTATGCCTTCGGCGACGGGCTGGTGAACGCGCTCTACGCTGCCTATGCCGACGGGCTGCCCGACTTCCAGGAGAAGTATTTCGAGATGCTGAAGGCCGGCGGCTCGAAGCATCACAAGGAGCTGCTCGCCCCCTTCGGTCTCGATGCTTCGGACCCCGCCTTCTGGGACAAGGGGCTGAACATGATCGCAGGCTTCATCGACGAGCTCGAGGCGATGGAGGCCTGAGCCTGACGCAAGGGTGCCTCTGGGCGCCCTTGCCCTGCCCTGCTAGCCTCTGTGCCGGAGGATTTCAGGGAGGAATTTCCAATGGCACACAAATGGATTTGGGGTCTTGCGGGGGGGCTGGCACTGGCTGCCGGCGGCTTCTTCACACTCGCCCCCGGCATTGCCGAGAACGGGCAGAACGCCGTCACCCCGCATGCGCCCTGGCCGGTCTCGCCCGAGGCCGCGGCGCTGCATGACCGGCTGTTCATCGGCGACTGGCATTCGGATGCGCTGTTGTGGGACCGCGACCTGCTGACCCGCTCGTCCCGCGGCCATGTCGACCTGCCGCGGCTGCGTGCGGGCCATGTCGCGCTGCAGGTCTTCACCACGGTGACGAAAAGCCCCGCGGGGCAGAATTACGACCAGAACTCGGCCAGCACACGCGACAATATCACCGCGCTGGTGATCGCCGAGGCGCGCCCGCCGCGCACCTGGTTCAGCCTGATGAACCGCGGCCTCGATCAGGCGGCGCGGCTGAATGCGATGGCGGCAAAGGCCCCCGACCAGCTGCAGCTGATCCGCACCCGCGCCGATCTCGACGCGCTCGTTGCCGCGCGCGAGGCCGGCGCCGAGACCGTGGGCGGGATCCTCGGCGCCGAGGGCGGGCATGTGCTGGAAGGCCAGATCGAGAACCTCGGCCGGCTTTACGACGCGGGGTTCCGGCTGATGGGGCTCACCCATTTCTTCGACAACGAACTTGGCGGCAGCCTGCATGGCGAGGGCAACGCCGGCCTTACCCCCTTCGGCCGCGAGGTGGTGGCCGAAATGGTCGCGCGCCACATGGTGATCGACCTCGCCCATGCCTCACCGCAGATGGCGCGCGACGTACTGGCGATGCCCGGCACCCGGCCGATCGTCAGCCACACCGGCATCCACGGTGTCTGCCCGACGAAGCGCAACTTCCCCGACGAGCTGATGCAGGCGATCGTGGCGAAGGGCGGCGTGATCGGCATCGGTTTCTGGGACGAGGCGGTCTGCGACCCGACGCCCGCGGGCATCGCGAAGAGCATCACGGCCGCGGTGGCGCTTCTGGGCGAGGATCACGTCTCGCTCGGCTCCGATTTCGACGGCGCAGTGACCACCGATCTCGACAGCTCGGAACTTGCCGCGATCACGCAGGCGCTGCTCGACACCGGGATGAGCGAGACGGTGATTGCCAAGGTGATGGGCGGCAACATGCTGCGCTATCTGCGCGAGACCCTGCCCGGCTGAGCCTCAGCCCCACAGCGCCGCTGCCTCGAATCGGGTCAGGCGCGGCACTGCGGGCCGGCCGAAACCGGCCGGGCCCGCGAGCTGCAGGAACAGCGACAGCATCCGCGGCTCGACCCGCGCCCCGAGCCCTTCGCCGGGGAAGCAGCTTTCGACCTCGATGCCGGCGACGCGCAGGCTGCCCTGCCGCTCGAGCACGAGGTGATGCACGCTGACCGGCGTCGCCCGCGGCGGCCGCGCGTCGCACAGGCGCAGCCGGGCCGCGGGCCCCAAGCACCACGTCGGGCATCTGTCGCAATCACCGCACCACGCGCGAGCGCCGAGAAGGCCTCCTCGAAGAACAGGATCGCCGGGGCAAGCCGGGTCGAGCGTCCGACACGGCCATCGGCCGTCAGCCAACCGGTGTCATACCGGCGGGGCAACGGCACCGGGCACGCAGACATCTGGGCGGGAGGCGCGGGTTTGAACGGCCCGGTAGCGGATCTGGGGCATGGAAACGCTCTTGCTATGCGCCAGATCTGCTGGACGCCCACCCTTTCGAAAAAAGACCCCGAAAGGATGCGCACGCGCCGCCGAACGGTCAGATCTTCCTGAAAACTGCCGCGTCCTGCCGGATCAATCGACGCGGCGCGGGATGAATTGTTTCGGAGCCTCTGCCCCGCCCGGATCGCGCCATGAACTGTGACGACCCGACGGGCAAGATGGCCGGCAGGATGGTGGATCTCGGCGGGCCGGGAGTGGCAGCCCCCGGCCCGGGGCCAGCCCGCTCAGCGGGCGGCCAGCACCGGACACTGCGGCGCGCGCGAGGCGGCTTCGGCAGCGGCACGGCGCGCAATCATCGCCGCGCGGCACGCGCCCCGGGCCCAGGGCATCTGCGCTTCGGACTGCGCCGCCTCGGCGAGGATCGACTTCATCCAGCGGGGGGTCTTGGTCTTGCTCATCTGTGCTCTCCTGCCTTGGGGCGTGTCGCTGCGGGGGCTTCCCGGATGCATCCTGTATCGCGGCCCATTGCGGCACTGTTAAGGCTTTGGAACCAATCCGTCACCGCCCCAGATGCCGGAAATATGGCCCGCGGATTGTTGCGCAACACGAACAAATCAACGCATTTCCGCGGGAACCGGCCGCAGGGCGCCACAATTGCGGCAAGAGCGTGGCGTGGGGCGGCGCAATCGCGCCGCAATCAAAGCCGAATCGCCGAGATCAGCCGGCCGTAATCGGCCTCGCCGGCATGGGTCGCGCGACGGTAGGAATAGAATCGGTCGGGGTCGGAATAGGTGCAATGCCCGGTCCATTCCGCCGCGCCCACCCCCGCCGTGCGCAGCCGGTGCAGGCCGAAGGACGGCAGGTCGAACATCGGCTTGCCATTCGGGCCGCCGGCGAAGAAGCGGTCATACTCCGGGTCTTCGGCAAGGAAATTGTCCATGAAGTCGAAACCGACCTCATAGGCGCGCTGCGAGATGCAGGGGCCGATCACCGCCACGGTATCGGCGCGCTGCGCCCCCAGCCCCTCCATCGCATCGAGCGTCGCCTCGAGCACACCGCCCAGCGCACCGCGCCAGCCGGCATGGGCGACGCCCACCACTCCCGCGGTGCGGTCGGCAAACAGCACCGGCTCGCAATCTGCGGTCAGCACCGTCAGCAGCAGACCGGGCGTCGCGGTGACGATCGCATCGGCGGTGACCGGCGCGTCGAGCGGCGCCTCGACCACCGCGACATCGGCGGAATGCACCTGGTTCACGCCCACCATCTCGGCCGGACTCACCCCCATCGCGCTCGCCACGCGGGCGCGGTTGAGGTTCACGGCTTCGGTCAGGTCGCTTGACCCGTGGCCGCAGTTCAGCCCGTGGAACACCCCCGAGGAGGCCCCGCCGCGGCGAGTGAAGAAGCCATGCTTGACGCCCGAAAGCGCGCGCGAGGTCAGGATATCAAGAGTTGTCGGCATCATCATCTGCGGTGGCTGCATCGAAGCCCGGAGGCCGCGGGGCGGCCTTGGGGTAAAGGGCAAGCGTCTGGAACAGGTGACCCATTTCGGCCGGGTGGGTCAAGCGCCGATGCGCGGCGACATGCGCATCAAGCGCCTCCCCGGACAGCGCCTGCGCCAGCCGCTCGGCCCGGGCGGTGATGCCGAGCCGTTCCAGCAGCACCCCCTGCGGCGTCATCGCGCTGACCGCGACCCCCGCAGCGCGGGCCGCCTGCGCGATCGGCTCGAAATCGACATGGGCGGTCAGGTCGGCCTCGCCCGGCGCCTCGAACGGGTCGCAAGGCGCATGGGCGCGCAGTGCCTGGAAGGTGTCGCCAAGGCTGCGCCAGTTGCCATAGTCGATGACCAGCGCCGCGCCGCCATGGCGCGCGATCCGGCCGGCGATCTCGGCAACGATGCCGGGCACGGCGGGGCAGATCTCGACGATGTCGCCATCCTGTGTGTCGGCGAGGCGATCGTCGAGCAGCGTCAACGCCACCGGCGGCGCCAGCCCCGGCACCAGCCGCCCGTCCGCAAGCCCCACCTGCCGCTCGGCCCAGGCCTCGCCCCGGCGTTCGAAGGCGCGGATCGGCAGGGCGTCGAAGAACTCGTTCGCCACCAGGAACAGCGGCGCCTCGGGCAGATCGGCCACGGCTTCGTGCCACTGCACCGCATGCCCCGCAAGGCGCGCGCGCTGCACCTCGCGCAGGCTGGGCGAGGCCTCGACCAGATGCACCTCGGCCGCCGTCGCCATTCCCGGCACGGCCCGCATCGCGCGCAACATGTCGGCCATCAGCGTGCCGCGCCCGGGGCCGAGCTCGGCCAGCACGAAGCGCGCGGGCGCGCCCTGATCGAGCCAGGCCTGAGCCAGGCACAGACCCAGCATCTCGCCGAACATCTGCGAGATTTCCGGCGCAGTGATGAAATCACCCGCCCGGCCGAACGGATCGCGGGTGGCGTAATAGCCATGCGCCGGGTGCAGCAGGCACTCGGCCATGTAGGCATCGAGCCGGATCGGCCCCTCGAGCGCGATGCGCCGCGCGAGGATCTCGGCAAGCGGGGTCACGCCTGCCCCCGGCGCGCGCGCAGCGCAAACCACAGCCCGACGGCGATCATCGGCAAGGACAGGATCTGCCCCATCGTCAGGCCCCAGTCACCGAACTGCAGCGCAAGCCCGAGCGGGTTGCCCGGCCCGACAAACTGCGCGTCGGGCTGACGGAACAGCTCGACCACCGCGCGGCTGAGGCCATAGCCGGTCAGGAACACGCCCAGCAGCAGCCCCGGCCGTTTCAGCGCCCCCGTGGCCATCAGCGCCCAAAGGACGGCGCCCAGCAGCAGACCTTCGAGCCCAGCCTCGTAAAGCTGCGAGGGGTGGCGCGCGCAGGCTCCGTCGATCTGCCCGGCGATGCCGTTGCAGAGCTGCGCCGCCTCGACCGGGAAGATCACGCCCCAGGGCGCATCGGTGGGCCGGCCCCAAAGCTCGGGCTTGATGAAATTCGCGACCCGGCCAAGGAACAGCCCGATCGGCGCGACGAGGGCGAAGGCATCGGCCACGCGCAGCGCCGGCAGCGCGTGGCGGCGGCAGAACCACAGCCCCGCCACCACCGTGCCGAGGAATCCGCCATGGAAGGACATGCCGCCTTGCCAGACCTTCACCACCTCGAGCGGATGGCTCAGGTAATAGCCCGGCTCGTAGAACAGCACGAATCCGAGCCGGCCGCCGATCACCACGCCAAGGATCACCGCCGTCAGCAGATCCTCGACCAGCTTCGGCCGCATCGGCGCGGTGCCGCCCCAGAGCGCGGGGCGGTTCATCAGCGCCACGATGATGCGCCAGCCGGCCATCAGCCCGGCGATATAGGCCAGCGCATACCAGCGGATCGGCAGGTTCACGACCGGAATGACGAAGGCGTTCGGGTCGATCTCGGGGAAGGGAATGGCCATGGTGCTCCTCGATGTCGCGCGCAGGAAGCCCGCGGGCCGGGGCGAAGTCAACCTTGTCTCTTGCCGCGGCTGCGCTCATATAGGGCAAAACCCCGTGACCATGAGGGAAGCGATGCAAGCGCCGAACAAGTTCTTCGACGAGATGTCCAAGCTGATGACCAACGCCATGGGCGTCGCGCAGGGCGCCCGCACCGAGGCGGAAACCGCGATGAAAAGCTGGATGGACCGCTGGCTTGCCGACCGCGACTTCGTCACCCGCGAGGAATTCGACGCGGTGAAGGCGATGGCGCAGAAGGCGCGCGAGGAGAACGAGGCCCTGAAAGCCCGTCTCGACGCGCTCGAAGCCGCGGCCCCGAAGACCGGGGCCTGAGCCCCCGCGGGCTTTTCTCCCGCGGCTTTTTCCTGGATCAAATCCTCCCGCCGGAGACGCCGGCCCCTAGGGGCGCCTCCGCCGGGCGTATTTTTTTGCAAGGAAAGGCCTAAACGCGCGCCGCCAGAGCGCGGGCGAGGACCTCTTCGACGCGCGCGCTCATCGGGCGAGCGCGGGCCAGCACCTCGGGCACCGGCACCCATTCCGCCTCGAGCGCGTCATCGGCGGCCTGCGCCGTGCCCTCGGCCCCTTCGCAGGCGACGGCCACCAGGTGATAGTGGAACTGCACCGCGCCATCTATGCCGCGGCTGATCGCGTCGGTCTGGGCGATGACGGTGCCGGCGCGCGCCACAAGCCCCGTCTCCTCGGCCAGTTCGCGCAGAGCCGCCGCCTCGACCGTCTCGCCCCAATCGACCTTGCCGCCCGGATAGCCCCAGAGCCCGGCGTCAGGCGGGTTCGCGCGGCGCACGAGCAGCACATCCTCGCCGCGCAGCACCACCGCCAGCACGGCGAGCCGCGGCACCGGCGCGCTCATGGCGCGGGCGCCCCGGGGGTGGGCGCGAGCCGGGTCTCGCCCAGCAGCGTGCCGTCGCGCAGATAGACCAGCACCCGGTCGTCGGCGCCCAGCACCACGATGCGGTTACCGGCGAAAGCGAGCGAGATCGGGCGCAGCCCCTCGGGCAGCACCACCGCCGCGGGCAGCTCGGGCAGCGGCACCGGGCCCGACAGGCGGGTGACAAGCAGCCCCACGATCGTTACAAGCCCGAGGATCATCGTCACGGCCAGCGCCGTCACCAGGATTTTCAGAAACCGGACCTCGGGCAGCGGGGCCGGATCGGAAGGCAGCATGTCGGACATCGGGCAGACCATCCTTCGCGTCGAGATCGGGGACACCCCCGCCGGCCGCCTTGATAAGGCCTTGGCGGCGGCAGTGCCAGAGGAAGCGGCACTGTCGCGCTCGCGCCTGGCGCGACTGATCGCCGAGGGCGCGGTGACGAAGGACGGCGCGCCCGTCACCGACCAGAAGGCGAAGGTCGAACCGGGCGAGGTCTACGAGATCGCGCTCGAGCCGCCGAAGCCGGTCGAGACCGTGGCGCAGCAGATCCCCCTCACCGTGGTCTGGGAGGACGAGGACCTGATCGTCATCGACAAGCCGGCGGGGATGGTGGTGCATCCGGCGCCGGGCTCGGAAGACGGCACGCTGGTCAATGCGCTGCTCCATCATTTCGGCGGCAATCTCTCGGGCATCGGCGGCGAGGCGCGGCCGGGGATCGTGCACCGGATCGACAAGGACACCTCGGGCCTTCTGGTGGTGGCGAAGTCGGACCGCGCCCATCACGGGCTTGCCGCGCAGTTCGAGAAGCACACGGTGCACCGCCATTACTCGGCCGTGGTCTATGGCGTGCCCGATGCCGGAGACCCGCGGCTGCGCGGCACCCGCGGCGTCAGTTTCGAGGCCGGCAACGTGATGAAGGTCACCTCGCAGCTCGCCCGCCACAAGACCGACCGGCAGCGCCAGGCGGTGCTGTTCGAGGGCGGCCGCCACGCCGTCACCCGCGCCCGCGTGGTCGAGGCCTTCGGCGGCGTCGCGGCGCTCGTCGATTGCTGGCTCGAGACCGGACGCACGCATCAAATCCGCGTGCACATGGCACATGCCGGCCACGGGCTGATCGGCGATCCGGTCTATGGCGGCAAGCGCAAGCTGCCGCCGAAGGCCGTGGGCGAGGCCGGCGCGGCAGCGGCGGCCGCCTTCCCGCGTCAGGCGCTTCATGCCGCAACGCTCGGTTTCCTCCACCCGGTGACCGGCGAGGAGCTGAGCTTTTCCTCGCCCCTGCCCGCCGACATCGAGGCGCTGCTCGATGCGCTGCGCGCCGGCGAAAACTGAACCGAAAAGTTCATATTTTCACCATTCGGCCCTTGCCCGGCAGCGGAAACGGTTCCATCATCCGTAAGACTTCCCGAGCCCGCGCTGCCGGGCCCCATGCAGGGGCTTGAAGGTGGCGGGGACCCTCCCCATCTGTCGGGGTTGATCAGGGAGAAAGGGACCAATGACGAGTTACGCGAACCTTCCCGCACCCAGCCCCGAACAGGGGATGAACCGATATCTGCAGGAAATCCGGAAGTTTCCGCTGCTGGAGCCGGAAGAGGAATACATGCTGGCGAAGGCCTGGGTCGACCATCAGGACCCGGAGTCCGCGCACAAGCTTGTCACCTCGCATCTGCGACTCGCGGCGAAGATCGCCATGGGCTATCGCGGCTATGGCCTGCCGCAGGCCGAGGTGATCTCGGAGGCGAACGTCGGGCTGATGCAAGCGGTGAAGCGTTTCGATCCGGAACGCGGCTTCCGCCTGGCCACCTATGCGATGTGGTGGATCCGCGCCGCGATCCAGGAATACATCCTGCGCTCGTGGTCGCTGGTGAAGCTCGGCACCACTTCGGCGCAGAAGAAGCTGTTCTTCAACCTGCGCAAGGCCAAGGCCCGGATCGGCGCCTATGAGGAGGGCGATCTGCGTCCCGACGCGGTGAAGCGCATCGCCCATGACCTGAACGTCACCGAGACCGAGGTGGTCGAGATGAACCGCCGCCTGTCGGGCTCGGACGCCTCGCTGAACGCGCAGGTCGGCTCGGCCGAGGGCGACGGCGCGGCGCAGTGGCAGGACTGGCTCGAGGACGAGGACGCCGATCAGGCCGAGGCCTTCGCCGAGGCCGACGAGCTCGAGGCGCGCCGCGCGATGCTGGTCGCGGCGATGGACGTGCTGAACGAGCGCGAGCGCGACATCCTGATGGAGCGGCGGTTGCGCGACGAGCCGGTCACGCTCGAGGAGCTGTCGACGAAATACGACGTCTCGCGCGAGCGGATCCGGCAGATCGAGGTGCGTGCCTTCGAGAAGCTGCAAAGCCGGATGCGGGTTCTGGCAAAGGATAAGGGGATGACGATTCCCGCCTGACGCGGGGCGTCTTGCGCCCCTCCCCTGCCCGCCCCGCCGACGCCCCCTCAGGCCGCCGTCTCGAAGGCGGCCTGGAGGCGCGGCGAGGTGAGCAGGATATCGGCTGTCTTCCGCAGATGCGCTTCGATGAGGTCTCCGGCCCGGGCCGCATCGCGGTCGAGCGCCGCGCGCATCAGTGCGGCATGTTCGGTATTCACATCGCGGTCGATTCCCGGAGAGCCGCCGCGGGTGAGGCCCGACAGCTGGCGATATCGTTCCGACTGGATGAACAGCTGCTGTCGGAAGCGCAGCCACCAGCGGTTGCCGCAGGCGCAGGTCAGCGCGTCGTGAAAGGCCTCGTGCAGCGCATGCCATTGCAACACGGTGTCGCGGTCGCCCTTCTGCGCGAGCATGGTGGTCGCAGCCGCAAGCCGGTGCTCGGCCGCGATGAGCTCGCTTTCCCAGTTGACGTCGCCACAGGCGATCGAGGCCGCCAGACAGTCCCGTTCGACCCGGACACGGGCGTCCGTCAGCTCGGTCAGCTCGTCGCGCGAAATCGGCGAGACGATGAAGCCGCGCTGCGGCAGCGCCGTCACCAGCCCTTCGGCGCTCAGCCGCGACAGCGCCTCCCGCACGATGCCGGTGGAGGCGGCAAAGCGCAGCGCGAGATCGTCGATCTTCAGCTTACTGCCGGGCAGATATTCCCCAAGCACGATGCTCGTGCGAAGGTCATCCGAGATTTGTGCAGCGAGGCTGGATTTGAGCGATTTGTCTTGCATGGAGTTTTCATAGCATCATTTGGCGGATCGTAAAAAATAAATTTTATGTTGAAAAATTAACATGAGGCCTCTAAACCCGATCCTGTTTCAAGCAGGAGGTGGACGATGCGGTTTCTGGCATTCGAGGCTGATGGCCGGAAAGGGCTTGCCGTCGCGATGGAGGGCGGCGCCTATCATGGATTGACCGAGGCGGACACGGCCTGGCCGGGCGATCTCGAGACGCTGATCGCCGGGGGCTTCCCGGCATCGGCGATCGCGGCGCTGCGCTCGGGCCGCGCGGTGGATCCGGCCATGGTGACGGTGGCGCTGCCGGTGCGCCGGCCCGGGAAGATCCTCTGCGTCGGGCTCAACTATGCCGCCCATGCACAGGAATCGGGGCACGAGATCCCGAAGGTTCCGACGGTGTTCGGCCGGTTCGCCACCGGGCTGATCGCCTCGGGCGCAGGGCTGGTGCGGCCGCGGGTCTCGGATCTGCTCGATTACGAGGCCGAGCTAGCGGTGGTGATCGGCAAGGCCGGACGCGACATCGCGAAAGAGCATGCGCTCGAGCATGTGGCGGGCTACACGATCTTCAACGACGGCTCGGTGCGCGACTGGCAGCTCGCCACGCCGCAATGGACGGTGGGCAAGAATTTCGACGGCACCGGCGCACTCGGCCCGGTGCTGGTCACGCCCGACGAGTTGCCGCCGGGGGCCTCGGGGCTGCATCTGCAGCTGCGGCTGAACGGGCAGGTGCTGCAGGACACGAAGACCGACGATCTGATCTTCGGCGTCGCCGATCTGATCGCCTTCCTGTCCACCGCGATGACGCTGGAGCCGGGCGACATCATCGCCACCGGCACGCCCTCGGGCGTTGGCGGGGCGCGCAAGCCGCAGGTCTGGATGAAACCGGGGGATGTTTGCGAGGTCGAGATCGAGGGCATCGGCATCCTGTCGAACCCGGTCGTGCAACAGGAGTGAGGCCCGGAGGAGGGCCGCAACAAGGGAGAGAGAGAAATGGCGGAATTCAATCCGAAGACGGTGGGGCTGGGCTATGTCGCGCTTGGCAGCACCGATCCGGCGCGGGCGGTGGCGCATTACCGCGACGTGCTCGGCCTGACCGAGACCGGCAGCGAGGGGGGGGCGACCTATCTGTCGCTGTGCGGGGCGCATCACGACATCGTGGTGACCAAGGCCAGCGAGAAGAGCTTTGTGCATCAGGGCTATCAGCTGCGCGCCGATATCGAACTTGCGGCCTTCGCAAAAGAGCTCGGCGCGGCGGGCTTTGCGGCGCAGATCAAATCCGACAGCCAGCCCGGTGTGGCAAAGCTCGTCGAGATCGACGGCCCCGGCGGCGTGACCTTCCAGTTCTACAAGGAGATGGAGCGCAGCGTTGCCCCGGCCACGCCCGCCGGCATCGCGCCGCTTCGGCTTGGCCATGTGGCGATCATCAGTCCCGAGGCGGCGAAACTCTTCGCCTTCTACCGCGACGTGCTCGGCTTCCACTACACCGATGACATCGCCGAGCTCGCCTTCTTCCTGACCTGCAACCGCGACCACCATGTGGTGAACCTCGTCGGGCTGCCCGACAGCCGGGTGCATCACATCGCCTTCGAGCTGCGCGACGGCAGCGATCAGGTGCGCGCCGCCGACATCCTGGCGCGGAACGGCGCGCCGACGCTCTGGGGGCCGTCGCGGCACGGCGCGGGGCACAACCTCGCCGGCTATCACCACGCCCCCGACAAGGTGATGATCGAACTTTACACGCAGATGGACGTTTACCTGCCCGCGCTTGGCCAGCATGAGCCGCGCCCCTGGCACGAGGACTATCCGATGGTGCCGAAGTCCTGGCCGCTGGAGAAGATGTCGGTCTGGGCCACCGAGTTCAACTTCAACATCGCGATGGGCTGACCCGCCCGCCGCGCCGGGTGCAAAAAGAGAGAGCCGGGGAAACCCGGCTCTCTTTCGTTTTGCGGTGCCGGCCCGGCCCGCCTCGGGACGGCGGCCTCAGCCGCCGCTGATCTCGGCGCGGAAGGTGAAGGGCTGCAAGGCGGCGCGCAGCGTCGCGGCATCGCCTCCGGCCAGCGTGACATGGGCGAGCATGCCGCGGGCGGGGTCCTGTTCGACCCGCACCTGAGCCAGCGCCACCCCCGCCCCGGCGGCAGCCTCGCGCAGCACGCTCTCGATCTCGCGCATCACCAGCGCCGGCTTGAAGATCTTGCCCACCGCGGTCACCGGCATCGCCTCGATGATGTGGACCACCTTCGGCCGGGCGGCGCGCTCGCCGATCTCGGCCTCGGCCCAGGCGGCGATCTCCTCGGGGCTCAGCGTCGCGCCGGGCTTCGGCTGGACATAGAGCACCGGCACCTCGCCGGCATGGGCGTCGGGACGGCCGACCGCGGCGGCGAGCGCGACCTGCGGGTGATGGTGGATCGGGTTCTCGATCGTGGCGGGGTCGATGTTGTGGCCGCCGCGGATGATCAGCTCCTTGCGCCGGCCGGTCAGCCAGAAGAAGCCGTCGCCATCCTCGCGCCCGAGATCGCCGGTGTTGAGCCAGCGTTCGCCGGCGATCTCGACCCAGGCGGCGGCGGTCTGCGCCGGATCGACATAGCCGGCAAAGACATTCGGACCGTTCAGCAGCAGGCTGCCCGCCTCGTCGGTGTCGCACCAGCGCCGGAACCGGCCCTCCGCGTCCAGCTCGGCGGCGCGCATCCGCTGATAGGGCAGACGCAACCCGATCGAGCCGATCCGCGGCGCACCGTTGGCCGGATTGAGCGAGGAGACGCAGGCGCCCTCGGTCAGCCCGTAGCCTTCAAGGATCTTCAGCCCGGTCGCGGCCTCGAACTTGCCGAACAGCGCCGCCGGCATCGGCGCTGCGCCGCAAACGGCATATTCGAGCGACGACAGGTCGTGCCCTTCGACCGGCGTCGCCAGCAGTGCCGAGAGGATCGTCGGCACCGAGGAGAAGATGGTGACGCGGAACCGCTCCACCACCTCCCAGAACCGCGCGAGCAGCTCGGGCGTGCGGTAGCCCGCTGCGCCACCGAGCACCACCGCACCGCCCTGCATCCAGACCGCGAGCCCGGTGACGAGCTGGGCGTTGACGTGGAACAGCGGTAACCCGCAGAAGGCAACAGTGCCCGCGTGCAGCAGCTGCGGATGCGCCGCGGCGATCGCCCAGGCGTCGAAGATCTCCGAGCGCTGGCTGCGCCGGGCGATCTTCGGCAGACCGGTGGTGCCGCCAGTGCAGAAATAGGAGGAGATATCCTCCGCCTCGGGCGGCGCGAAGCTGAGCGCGCGCCCCGGCGCGGCGGCACGCAGCCGGTCGAAATCGCGCACTGGAACCGCGCCGATGCTCTCGCCCGGCGCGACCGGGCCGACCTTCAGCACGAGCCGCAGGCAGTCGGTCGCGCCGGCGGCGGCGACCGCCTTTTCCCAGATCTCGGGGGCGATCTGCGGCCCCGCGGCAACCAGCATCCGGGCCCCTGCGGCGCCCAGCAGCGCGGCGATTTCCTCAGCGCCAAGCGCGGGGTTGAGCGCCATCACGATGCCCGCAGTCTCGCCGCCCCAGATCGTCCAATGCGTCTGCGGCAGGTTCGGCAACAGATAGGCCACCACGTCGTCGCGGCCGAGCCCCTCGGCGCGCAGCATGTTGGCGGTGCGGGTGATCTCTTCCGCGAAGGCGCGGAACGACCAGGTTTCTGGCCGCTCCATCGCCTCCATCCCCGGGAAATAGGCCAGCGCCATGGCCTCCGGCCGGGCGGCGGCGGCCTGCCGCAGCGCCGCGTAGGTGCTCGTCGGAAGTCCCCGCCGCGCGAGCGGCGTCGCCTCGATGCGCAGGACGTCCGCCAGATCCGAGATTCCCTCGGGAAGTTCCGTCACGCTCATGCTGTCTCCTTCTCCTTCGTGATCGCAGGTTGGTTGAGGGAATAGGCACCGACCAGCCAGTCGAGCTGCCCGTCGCCGGCCCCCGGCGCCATCACGTCGGCGACGATCCGGTCGGGGCGAACGAGGACCAGCGCCGGGCGCCGGCCCAGCCATTTCGCCAGCGCCCCTTGCGGGTCGCGGATCGCGCCGCCGGTCTCGACACCGAGAAGCCGCGCGCCGAGCCGGTCGAGCGTGTCGCGGTCCTTCCGGCCGAGAACCGTCTCCGGCTCGACGCCGAGACCGACCAGCGCGAACCCCGGCCCCATCAGCGCGTCAAGCCGCGCGGCCCGGCCCGCCACCGACAGCTCGGGCGTTTCGATGAGCCGCCCGACCCGCCGGTGCGCCCGTCGCCGCACGAGAGGAGAATGACGCTGCACATTATGCGGCACCGGGTCGTTGCGGTCGATGTAATCGCGCAGCGGCGGAACGCTCCAGATCAGCCGCATGAGGCGGTCGCGCATCCAGGCCTGCACCGGCCGCGTCGTCATGATGAAGCCGCCGAGCCGCACCGCGAACCCCGTCGCCCGGTGCAGTTGCGGCAGGCGTTCGGGGCGATAGCTGTCAAGGATCTCCGCCCCGAACCGCCCCTGCAGCACGCCAGCGAGCTTCCACGCAAGGTTGCCCGCATCGCGCACACCGCCGACCAGACCCTGCCCCGCGAAGGGCGGGGTCACATGCGCCGCATCGCCGGCAAGCAACAGGCGGCCGACGCGGAATTCCGCCGCATAGCGGGCATGGAAGGTGTAGATCACGCAGCGTTCGATGCCGAAGCCCGCGCCGCCGCCCTGCTCGGCGATCCGGGCCCGCACCCAGGCGTCGGAAGACACTTCCGCCTCGTCGTCGCCGGGCATCACCAGGAACTCCCAGCGGCGCCGTCCGCCGGCATTCGGAACCGTCAGCGCCGGCCGCGCCGGATCGCAGAAGAAGAAGATCCCGTCCTCGGGGAACTGGTCCTCGAGCGTGTCGACCACGACCCATTTCTCGGTGAAGGTCTCGCCCTCGAACCGCAGCCCCAGCGCAGCGCGGGTCGGGCTCGAGCCGCCGTCGCAGGCGACGGCATAGCGCGCGCGCAGCATGCCACCGCCAAGGTCGAGCATGACGCCGTCGTCATCCTGCACGACCGCACACACCTCGGTGCCGCGCCGGAGTGTGACTTGCGGCAGCTCGGCGATCGCCTCGCTCAGACCGCGTTCGAGATCGGGCTGGTAATAGGTCCCGCGCGCGGCGAAGCCGAAAGCCTGCGGGCACTGGGTGAACGACCACAACACCTTGCCCTTCGCGTTCAGATAGCGCACCCCGAGGTCGTGAACGAAGGATGCCTCGATCCGCTCGAGCACCCCCACCGTCCGCAGGCTGCGCATCAGCTCGGCGTCATAGGCGATGGCACGCGGCGTGGTGAACGGTTCGTCGCGTTTCTCCAGCACACAGACGCGGACGCCCGCCCGTCCCAGCTGCAGGGCCATCATCAGCCCGGTCGGGCCGGCGCCGATGATGGCGACGTCGCAGTCGAAATTCTTCTGAGGCATGGTCTCCCTCCCCTTTTCTTGCGGTCTTGGCGCTCCCGCTCCCCGCTCCTCCGGGAAGTGCCTCGGGCGCACCGGAATGAGGTTCAGCCGGCCGCGAGGCCGCGCAGCGCGACCTGAGCGCTCGGTCGGGCGAGCAGCGCCTCGGCATAGGCTGACAGCGGCGCGGGCACGGCGATGCCCAGTGCCCGCGCCCAGACGAGAATGTAGAACAGCGCCGCATCCTCGATGCCGATCCGGCTGCGCGCACACAGCGCCGCGCCGTGCTGTGCCGCCACCGTCGCAAGCCCGGCCTCGACCTCGCGACGGCCGAGCGCGCGCAAGCTGTCCTGCGCCGCCGGGTCGGCCGAGAATTTCTGCGGCATCGCAAGGAAGGTGAAGCCGCGCATGTGGATCGAGGCGACGAGGAACTCGACCAGTTCGAGCACCCGTGCCTGGCCGTCGATCGTGTCGGGCCAGAGCTCGGCCGCGCCATGGCGGCGGCAAAGCCAATAGGCGATCGCGGGAAATTCGGTCAGCGCCGTCCCGTCGTCGAGAATCAGCGTCGGAACCTTCCCTTTCGGGTTCATCTGCCGGAATGCCGTGTCGTTCTGCTCGCCCTTGCGCAGGTCGATCGCTGCCAGCGTATAATCGACGCCGAGTTCTTCGAGCAGAAACACGATCCCCATCGAGCACGCGCCCGGGGAGTGAAATAATGTAAGCATGGCTGGTCCTCCTGAAGACCTCCTAGCTGAAAAAATAACAAAAATGAAGAAAAATTAATTTTTCTGGAATTGTCGTTTGACACGAATCTCGTTTTGACCACGTAGTCACTGCGAGATGTCGGTCGACGCCCCGGCATTTCACATTGCAACCGTCCCGCACGGCCCGGACAGGAGGAGGTTTCGGTCCGGATCTGCCCCCGATCCGCCGCAGGCGGTGCGATCGGCGGCGGGGTCATGCCGGGATGTTACACCCGAACGGAGGAGACCCGAGAAATGCCCCCAGAAACTCCCGCAGCCATACCTGATATCGAAGTGCCGGTGCTCGTCGTCGGCGGTGGCGGCGCTGGCCTGACCAGCTCGATGCTGCTGTCCGGGCTCGGCGTCGAGCATCTTCTGGTCAGCGCGCTGCCGACCACCTCGACCCTGCCCAAGGCGCATGTGCTCAACCAGCGCAGCATGGAAATCCTCGAGGATGCCGGTGTCGCCGAGGCGATCTATGCCCGCAGCACCCCGGCCGAAAACATGCGGGCGATGGGGTGGTATGCCGGGCTTGCCGGCGCCGACCCCGATCTCGGCCGGACCATCGCCAAGATCGAGTGCTGGGGCGACGGCGGTCAGAATGTGAACTGGCAGCAGGCAAGCCCGCTGCGTTCGGCCAACTTGCCCCAGATCCGGCTCGAGCCGGTCCTGCGGGCGCGGGCCGAGGCGCTGAACCCGGGCAATGTCCGCTTTCATCACGAGCTGACGCGGCTCGTGCAGGACGCGGAGGGTGTCACCGCCTGGATCACCAATCGCGACGACGGGTCCGAATACACGGTGCGGGCGCGCTACCTGCTCGGCTGCGACGGCGGGCGGACAATCCCGCGGCTCGTCGGCATCGCGCATCAGGGGCTCGGCGTGATCGCCCAGACCGCGACGGCGCATGTCTCGGCCGACCTGTCGCAACTCGCCCGCGATCCCGACGTGCTGATCCGCTGGATCTGGTGTCCGGCGATCGGCGAGATGGCGGTGCTGGTGCCGATGGGCCCCGACCATTGGGGGCCGGAGAGCGAGGAATGGGTGTTCCACATCACCTATCAGGGCGAAGGGCCCCACGATCTGACCGACGAGCAGATCGTCGCGAACATGCGGCTTGCCCTCGGCATTCCCGAGCTGCCGATGACCGTGCACAAGATCACCCGCTGGGCACTCGAAGGGGTGCAGGCAGAGCGATTCCGCGCCGGCCGGGTGTTCCTCGTCGGCGACGCCGCGCATCGCCATCCGCCGACCGGCGGGCTCGGGCTGACAAGCGGCATTCAGGATGCGCACAACCTGTGCTGGAAGATCGCCGCGGTTCTGGCCGGTCAGGCCGGGGCGTCGCTGCTCGACAGCTACGAGGCCGAGCGCGCCCCGGTGGACGGGCACAACATCCGCCGCTCGATGGAAAACTCGATGGGCCACATGGCGATCGGTCGGGCGATGGGGCTTTCCCCCGAAGCCACCGCCGCGCAGAACTGGGCCAAGGTCAAGCGGCTGCTGAGCGGCCTGCCGCAGGATGCCGCGCACCGCGCCACCGCGATGCGCGCGATCCGGGCGCTCAGCATGGAGGCGAATGAGCTGAACGTCGAATACGGCTATCGCTATGCCTCCGGCGCGATCGTCGGCGACGGCAGCACGCCCCCGGTGAATGTCGACGAGATCCGGCTTTACGAGCCGAGCACCTTCCCCGGCAGCCCGCTGCCGCATGCCTGGCTTGACGACGAGGCCGGCAGGCGGCTGCCGATCAAGGACCTCGTGCGCCCCGGCCGGTTCCTGCTGATCGCCGGCGAGAATGGTGCGGCCTGGTGCGCCGCGGCCGAGGCCCTCGCCCGCGCCAACGACCTGCCGCTCGACGTGCGGCGCATCGGCCATCTCGACGGTGACCTGTTCGATCCGCGGCTGATGTGGGCGCGTTCGCGCGGCATCTCCGAGACCGGCGCGGTGCTGATCCGGCCCGACCGGGTGGTGTGCTGGCGTCAGGCGGAAGCGGGCGACGCGCCCGCCGCAAGCCTCGCCGCGGCGCTTGGCACGGTGCTCGGCCGGCACCTCGTCGCGGGCTGAGGACCGGCTCCGGCCGGCCACGGCCCCCCGAAGCCCCCGCCCCGGCAACAGCCGGGGGCGGCCCCCCGCGCCCGGACGTCGCCGGGGGTTGACCTGGGGCGGCTCTGCAGGCAGGTCGCTGTGCAGGACCGAAGCGACGAAAAGGGCCTTCGATGGCGCGGGTGAACCTGGAACGTCGGGCGGAGATCGGCCGCGAGAAGCGGGCGCGTACGCGCGCGCTGATCCTCGCGGCAGCACGCGGCTGTTATGCCGATCCGGCCGCGCCCCAGGTCACTGTCGAGGTCTTGACCCGTGCCGCCGGGGTCGCAAAGGGCACCTTCTACGTGCATTTCCCCGACCTGAACACGCTGGAGGCGGAGCTGGGCGACGAGATCATCGACGCGCTGGCGCAGCGCCATCAGGCCGTGCTCGAAATCGTGTCCGACCCGCTGACGCGGATCGCGACCGTCACCATGATTTTCCTGCGCGATCTGGCACAGGCCCCGGCGCGGGCGCGGCTGGTGTCGCATGCCGTTGCCGCATTGCCAGATTTCGCACAGGCGGTTCAGGCCCGGCTGCACAACGACCTGGCCGAGGCCCGGGATGCGGGGCGCCTTGCCGTCGGTGCGCCCGGCCTCGCCGCGCAGATCGTGGTGACGATGGTCGCGCAGGGGGCGCAGATGCTGGGGAGGGGCGCGCTTGATGCGGCCGGGGTTCCCGATCTCGTGCGTGCCCTCCTGCGCGCCCTTGGAAGCCCGCCGGACGACGCGGCGACCCGTACCGAGACGGCCATTGCGACGGCCGAGGCGATCGCCCGGACGCACAACCTCTGACCCTCTGCGGCGCGCCTCCATCTTCCCTGCTGTTCAAAAGCGACCTGCACCGCAGACGCGCCATGCCGACCAGCACATCTGCCCGGCCGGACCGCTGCTGATCTCTGCGCCGGTCCGGCTGGGCATAAATATCAAAATAATTCACAAAAATTAATTTTCTTTAAAATATCATCGAAACGGCTTACCCATGGACAGGCCGCTGGGAGACCCCGGTGCGGTTGCCGGCATCGCACTGCGGTGCCGCATCCGGGAGCGGCACATGCCATGGGAGAGGTGCCTTCGGGCACGGAGGGAGGAAAAATGAAGGACATTATGCTGACGGCCGTCGCCGTCATGCTCGCCGCAGGGGCCGCACAGGCCGGCGGAGTGGAGCGATCGAGCCAGTCGGTCGGCATCCTGTTCGAACAGGGCCGCTATGCCGAGATCAGCGCCGGCGGCGTAGCCCCCGACGTTTCGGGGACGGGGCTGGACAGCATGACGACCGGGATCGCGGGAACCGGCGACGTGACGCCGGGCTTCGGGGCTGCCGGCCTCGGTTACAAGCAGCCGCTCGGCGACCGGGTCGACCTGGCGATCATCCTCGACGAGCCGATCGGCGCGAAGTCGCATTACCCCGACGACAGCACCTACCTGTTGCGCGGAGTGACCGGGCAGATCACCTCGGCCGCGGTCACCACACTGCTGCGCTACAAGATGGCGAACAACTTTTCGGTCTATGGCGGGCTGCGGGCGGTGCGGACCTCGGGGCGCACCGAAGTGCCGCTTGCCGGCTACACGATGAAAACATCGACCGAGACCGATTACGGCTATGTCCTCGGCGGTGCCTGGGAAAAGCCAGAGATCGGGGCGCGGATCGCGCTGACCTACAATTCCAAGATCACCCACCGGTTCGATGCGACCGAACGGTTCGGCGCCGCCACCATTTCGGACGGGTTTTCGATGACGGTGCCGGAATCGGTCAATCTCGAGTTCCAGACCGGCCTCTCCCCCCGGACATTGCTGCTGGGGTCGGTGCGTTGGGTGCACTGGACGCAGTTCGAAATCGCGCCCCCAGCCTATGCCGCGGCGATCAACCCGCTGACCTCGCAGCCGTTCGGCCCGCTCGTCAGCTATGCGTCGAACACCACGACGCTGAACCTCGGCCTCGGCCGCAAGTTCAACGACGTCTGGTCCGGGGCGGTGATGCTCGGCTACGAGAAGACCAGCGGTGACCTCGTCCCCGACCTCGGCCCGACCGACGGCTTCAAGTCGATCGCCCTCGCGGCAAGCTACCAGGCCTCGGAGACGATCCGGATTTCCGGCGGCGTGACTTATGTCGACATCGGGGATGCCAAGGCCCTGGCCGGCCGCTTCAGCGGCAACTCCGCCTGGGCCGCGGGACTGCGCATCGGTGTGACCTTCTGATCCCGGCCCGAGGGGCCCGGCCGGCCGCACCGGGCGCCGCGGCGTTCCGGAGCGGTCCCCGGGCACCTCCCCCACACATGTCCGCATGCCGTTCCAGTCCCGGGGAGGCTGCGACAGGGGGCGGATGACCGAAGGCGGCGCCGGCTCCCGCGGACGGCGGGCGCGCGCCTCGCCGGCATGTGGCATTTGGAAGCAGCCGGCCGGATGCTCCCGGGGCCGGGCACGGCGGGGCCACAGATCCGCGGCCGGCCGGCGAATCGCCCCGGCCCGCGACGGCCGCGCTCAGGCCTGTTTCGCGAGGCGCTCCTCGAGCACGTCGAAAGGCACGCCGGGCTCGTCCTTGGCGCAGCGGATGACGAGCGAGGTCTTCACGCTTGCTACGTTGTCGGCCGGCGTCAGCTCGCCCATCAGGAAGGACTGGAAGGTCGAGAGGTCGGGCGCCACGCATTTCAGCACGAAGTCGATCTCGCCGTTCAGCATGTGGCACTCGCGCACGAGCGGCCAGGCCCGGCAGCGGTTTTCAAAGGCGCTGAGGTCGGCCTCGGCCTGGCTTTGCAGCCGCACCATGGCGAAGACCTGCACCTCGAAGCCCAGCTCGCGCGGGTTCACGTCGGCATGGTAGCCGCGGATATAGCCCGCCTCCTCGAGGGTGCGCACCCGGCGCAGGCAGGGCGGCGCCGAGATCCCCACGCGCTTGGCCAGTTCGACGTTCGTCATGCGACCGTCCGCCTGCAACTCGGCCAGGATCTTCCGGTCGATCTCGTCAAGCTTGGTGCTGGCCATCTTACCCTCCGCAGTTGCGCAGAACTTATCCGCGAGAAGAAGATGGCGCAATAATCTTTCGCCCGAACCGCTGCAAGAGCAATTCGACCGGTTTTCAAAGCGTTTTGGCCGAGGGGTTCCGTCGGCGCCCGTCTATGCCTATATCTGCGGCGCCAGAAACCGGGAGGCTGCCATGGGCGAGACCAAGAAGACACGCGTTCTGATCATCGGGTCGGGGCCCGCCGGCTATACCGCCGCCGTCTATTCCGCGCGCGCGATGCTGAACCCGGTGCTGGTTCAGGGCATCCAGCCCGGCGGCCAGCTGACGATCACCACCGAGGTCGAGAACTGGCCCGGCCGCACCGCGGTCGAGGGACCCGAGCTGATGGTGCAGATGGAAGAACATGCCCGCACCATGGGCACCGAGATCATCTCGGACACGATCACCAGCCTCAACCTCGGCGACCGGCCCTTCGTCGCGCTCGGCGACTCCGGCACCACCTATGTCGCCGATGCGGTGATCCTGGCCACCGGGGCGCAGGCGCGCTGGCTCGGCCTGCCCTCGGAAGAGACGTTCAAGGGCTTCGGCGTCTCGGCCTGCGCCACCTGCGACGGCTTCTTCTATCGCGGCAAGGAGGTCGTGGTGATCGGCGGCGGCAACACCGCGGTCGAGGAGGCGCTGTTCCTGACCAATTTCGCCACCAAGGTCACGGTGATCCACCGCCGCGACAGCTTCCGCGCCGAGAAGATCATGCAGGACCGACTGTTCCGCAACCCGAAGATCGAGGTGATCTGGGATTCGGTTCCCGAAGAAATCCTCGGCGACGAGACGCCGCTTGGCGTCACCGGGGTGCGGATCCGCAACGTGAAGACCGAAGCGGAAACCGTGGTGCCCTGTGACGGCTTCTTCGTGGCGATCGGCCATGCCCCCGCCTCGGAGCTGGTGAAGGATCAGCTCAGGCTGCATGGCGGCGGCTATGTCTGGGTGCAGCCCGGCACGACCCGCACCTCGATCGAGGGGGTCTTCGCCGCCGGCGATCTGACCGACCACACCTATCGCCAGGCGGTGACCTCGGCCGGCATGGGCTGCATGGCCGCACTCGACGCCGAGCGCTGGCTGGCCGAACAGGAATAAACCTGTCGGGCGGGCGGGAACATTTGTGGTCCCACCCGCCTGAAATCGCGAAATTTGGCCCGAAATGGTGCCGAAAAGCCCAAAAATCGGCTTTTTTCCGCTGCTCCTTTCCCCGATGCTTGCCACAAGCGCGCTTTGCACGCTAAGGCCCGCGCAGGATGCCATCGGTGTTCTTTCGGCATTTCACGTCAATCAGACAGGTCCAGTAATGTCCCTCCCCAATCTCGCCCCGATCCCGGAGCTCTATGTTTCCCATGAATCCGCGCAGAAGCTGAAGATCGAGGCCGGCAACCTCGTTTCGTGGGACCTGACGCCGCGGCAGATCTGTGACCTCGAGCTGCTGATGAACGGCGGTTTCTACCCGCTCAAGGGCTTCCTGAGCGAAGAGGATTACAACTGCGTCGTCGAGGACATGCACCTCGCCAACGGGGCGCTCTGGCCGATGCCGATCACCCTCGACGTCAACGAGAAATTCGCCGACGGCATCGAGCCCGGCACCGACATCGCGCTGCGCGACCAGGAAGGCGTGATCCTCGCGATCCTGTCGGTCACCGACAAATGGGTGCCGAACAAGGCCAACGAGGCCGCCAAGGTCTTCGGCGCCGACGACCTCGCCCATCCGGCGGTGAACTACCTGCACAACACCGCAGGCGCGGTCTATCTCGGCGGCCCGATCACCGGCATCCAGCCGCCGGTGCATTACGACTTCAAAGCCCGTCGCGACACGCCGAACGAACTGCGGGCCTATTTCCGCAAGCTCGGCTGGCAGAAGATCGTCGCCTTCCAGACCCGCAACCCGCTGCACCGTGCGCACCAGGAACTGACCTTCCGCGCTGCGCGTGAGGCGCAGGCGAACCTGCTGATCCATCCGGTCGTCGGCATGACGAAGCCCGGCGACGTCGACCACTTCACCCGCGTGCGCTGCTACGAAGCGGTGCTCGACAAATACCCGCAGTCGACCACGACGATGTCGCTTCTGAACCTTGCCATGCGCATGGCCGGCCCGCGCGAAGCCGTCTGGCACGGGCTGATCCGCCGCAACCACGGCGTCACCCACTTCATCGTCGGCCGCGACCACGCCGGCCCGGGCAAGAACAGCGCCGGCAAGGACTTCTACGGCCCCTATGACGCGCAGGAACTCTTCAAGAAATACGAAGAGGAAATCGGCGTCACCATGGTCGACTTCAAGCACATGGTCTATGTGCAGGAGAAGGCCCAGTACTACCCCGCGAACGAGGTGCCGGAAGGCTGCACCGTGCTCGACATCTCGGGCACCGAACTGCGCCGCCGCCTGCGTGAAGGCCTCGACATTCCGGAATGGTTCTCCTTCCCGGAAGTCGTGACCGAACTGCGCCGCACCTCGCCGCCGCGCTCGAAGCAGGGCTTCACCGTGTTCTTCACCGGCCTCTCCGGCTCGGGCAAGTCGACGATCGCCAACGCGCTGATGGTCAAGCTGATGGAAATGGGCGGCCGCCCGGTGACCCTGCTCGACGGCGACGTGGTGCGCAAGCACCTGTCCTCGGAGCTCGGCTTCTCGAAAGAGCACCGCGACATCAACATCAAGCGCATCGGCTATGTCGCCTCCGAGATCACCAAGAACGGCGGCATCGCGATCTGCGCCCCGATCGCGCCCTACACCGCGACCCGTCGCGCCGTGCGCGAGATGATCGAGGCCTACGGCGCCTTCGTCGAGGTCCACGTCGCCACCTCGCTCGAGGAATGTGAAGCGCGCGACCGCAAGGGTCTCTACAAGCTCGCCCGCGAAGGCAAGATCAAGGAGTTCACCGGGATCTCGGACCCCTATGAAGCGCCCGCCACCCCCGAGCTGCGCGTCGACACCACCGGCGTCGACGTCGACCACTGCGCGCATCAGGTGATCCTGAAGCTCGAATCGATGGGTCTGATCAAGGCCTGAGCCGCAGGCTCCCCGAAATGACGAACGCCCCGGCCTGCGCCGGGGCGTTTCGCTTTTCCGCCCGGATTTCGGGGACGAGGCCCCGCCCCCGGCTCAGTGCACGTTAACCGCCTGCACCTCGTTCTCGCGCGCCAGCGCAAAGGCCATCCAGCGATCCTTGACGAGGGCAAGCCGCTCGCCATTCGCGTCACACAGCGCGTAAAGCTGAGTCAGCCCCGCCGCCTGCGCCTGGATCTCTTCTGGCAGCTCTGCCACCGCCACCGGCCGGACATAGACGATGCGCTCGCCCGTCTCCGTGCCGAAATCAAATCTCGTGTCCATTTCAGCCTCCTTGCCTGATGTTCACCGCCGCCGGATCGGGATCGACTGCACCACCGGATCGGGCATCACCCGCTTCAGATCGACATGCAGCAACCCGTTCTCGAGCCCCGCCCCCGCCACCTCGACACCGTCCGCCAGCACGAAGCTGCGCTGGAAGGCGCGTGCGGCGATGCCGCGGTGCAGGAAAATCCGCTCGCCCAGATCGTCGGCCTGTCGGCCGCGGATCACCAGCGCCCGGTCCTCCATGGTGATCGCGAGGTCATCCTCGGCGAAGCCCGCCACCGCGAGGGTGATGCGGAAGGCGTCGGGGCCGTTCTGTTCGATGTTGTAGGGCGGATAGGAGTCGGAGCCGGACTTGGCCGTCCGCTCGACAAGGCGCTCCAGCTGGTCGAAGCCCAGCAGGTAGGGATGCGCGCCAAAGCTCAGTTTCGTCATCAGGCAAGCCCTTGATCAGCGACATTGCGGTTGCGGGCCCCGCGCTGCGGCAACCCGTTCCGCACAGATATGGGCAGGCGATGCCGCAGCTGCAAGGGGGTCATGCCGCCGGGGCGCACCGCGAATTTTTCCCCGCAACCGCAAGGAATTGCTATATTTGTCCTCAGCCGGGGGCCGAGTCGCCCGCGCGCCTTGCAAGCCAGAGCCAGTCAGAAGCCCGAAAGCCGGACATGAACGCCCACAGCGATGCCCCCGTCGAGATGAACACCGAAGAAGTGCTGCAGCTGAAGCTTGCCGTGCTGCGGCGCGAACATCGCGACCTCGACGAGGCGATCGCGGCGCTTGTCGACACCGGCCACCCCGACCAGCTGCGCATCGTGCGGCTGAAGAAGCAGAAATTGTCGCTCAAGGACCAGATCGCCCGGATCGAGGACCGCCTCACCCCCGACATCATCGCCTGATGGCGGCCCCTGCCCCGCCCGCCCCCCTTGCCGTTCCGGGCCCGCCGCCTATAGTGCCCGCGCGACAACAGCGAGGGCGGCGATGAGCGTGAAAGTGGGAATCATCATGGGCAGCCAGTCCGACTGGGCGACCATGCGCGAGGCGGCGGCGGTGCTCGACGAGCTCGGCGTTCCCTACGAGAAGAAGATCGTCTCGGCCCACCGCACCCCCGACCGACTCTGGAGCTATGGCAAGACCGCGGTCGAGCGCGGGCTCCATGTCATCATCGCCGGCGCCGGCGGGGCCGCGCATCTGCCGGGCATGATGGCCTCGAAGACCCGCGTGCCGGTGATCGGCGTGCCGGTGCAGACGAAGGCACTCTCGGGCGTCGACAGCCTCTATTCGATCGTGCAGATGCCGAAGGGCTTCCCCGTCGCCACCATGGCGATCGGCGCCGCGGGTGCGGCGAATGCCGGGCTGATGGCCGCCGGCATCCTTGCGATCTCCGACCCCGCGCTCGCCGTCCGTCTCGACGCCTGGCGCGCCGCCCTTTCCGCTTCCATTCCCGACGAGCCGCAAGATGACTGAGACCCTGAAACCCGGCGCCACCATCGGCATTCTCGGCGGCGGCCAGCTTGGCCGCATGCTCTCGGTCGCGGCCTCGCGCCTCGGCTTTCGCTGCCACATCTTCGAACCCGGCGCCGAGCCGTCGGCAGGTCAGGTTGCCTGGAAGGTGACGACCGCGCCTTACGAGGACGAGGCCGCACTGACCGCCTTTGCGGAAAGCGTCGACGTTGTGACCTATGAATTCGAGAATATCCCGACCGCCGCGCTTGACCTGATCGAGCGGCTGCGCCCGATCCACCCGAACCGCCGGGCACTGGCGATCTCGCAGGACCGGCTGCAGGAGAAGGCCTTCCTGAACGGGATCGGCCTTGCCACCGCCCCCTGGGCCGCGGTCGAGGACATGGCCTCGCTCGAGGCGGCGCTCGCCACGATCGGCACGCCCTCGATCCTCAAGACCACCCGGCTCGGCTATGACGGCAAGGGCCAGGCGCGGATCAAAGCGCCCGAAGACGCTCCGGCAGCGCTTGCCGCAATGGCGGGCGCGCCCGCCGTGCTCGAGGGCTTCGTCGAGTTCAGCTGCGAGATCTCGGTGATCGCGGCGCGCGGCCTTGACGGTTCCGTCTCCTGCTTCGATCCGGGCGAGAACGTGCACCGCAACGGGATCCTGCACACCACCACGGTGCCGGCGCGGGTCTCGCCCGCGCTGCGTTCGGATGCGGTGCTGATCGCCGCGAAGATCCTCAACGCGCTCGATTACGTCGGCGTTCTGGGGGTCGAGCTTTTCGTCACGCCGAAGGGCCTGCTGGTGAACGAGATCGCGCCGCGGGTCCACAACTCGGGCCACTGGACGCAGGCAGGCTGCACCGTCGACCAGTTCGAACAACACATCCGCGCGCTTGCCGGATGGCCGCTTGGCGACGGCAGCCGCTATGCCGATGTCGAGATGCTGAACCTGATCGGCGACGATGTCGCGCAGGTGCCGGCGCTGGCGAAGGAGCCGCGCACACAGATCCATCTTTACGGCAAGGCCGAGGCCAAGCCCGGTCGCAAGATGGGCCACGTCAACCGCGTGCTCTGAGCGCCGGGGCTCTGCCCCGGACCCCGAGGTATTTCAGGCAAGATGAAGAGGCTTTCATCTTGCTCAAAATACCTCGGGGTGAATGGGCCGCAGGCCCAGAGGGGCAGCGCCCCTAGCCCTTGCGCAGCGACAGCGCGATGCCTCCCAGAACCAGCACCGCCGCTGCCCAGAAGCGCGGCCCCGGCACCTCGGCGAGGAGCAGCGCTCCGCCAAGGGCGGCCAGCACCGGCACTGAGAGCTGCGCGACGGCGGCAAGGCTTGCGGCAAGGCGCGGCACCACCGCATACCTGAGCACCTCCCCGAAAATTGGACAGTGACGGAAGCTACGATCTGACGTCTGCTGGTCTCCAAGAACGAGGAGATCAGAACATGTCGAAACGCAGAAATCACGACGCGGGCTTCAAGGCTCGCGT